>CAVSUE010000001.1:0-2003787 GCA_963731265.1 uncultured Verrucomicrobiae bacterium | reverse complement strand
ATAATGCGAAAAATCCCATTCTAGAAGTTTTTAGAAACAAAGGGATTTTCGATGAAGAAAAGCAAATTTACGGAAGAGCAAATAGTTTTCGCTTTGAAACAGGCAGAAAACGGAACCATTATCGACGAAATTTGTCGCAAGCTTGGCATTTCGCAGGCAACATTTTACCAATGGAAGAAGAAATATGGTGGGCTGATGCCTTCCGAACTTCGACGGTTAAAACAATTGGAAGAGGAAAATCGTCGATTAAAGCAGCTTGTAGCTGATTTGAATCTAGACAAACACATGCTGCAAGAGGTGCTTTCAAAAAAGCTTTAAAGCCTGCTCTCCAACGAGAACTAGTCAAAGAGCTAGTTCTCGTTCATCGAGTGAGTGAAAGAAGAGCTTGTGCAGTGCTGCATATTCGCCGATCTGTGCACCGTTACAAGTCAATTCGAGGAGATCAGGCATTTTTAGTTAAACGGGTCAAAGAAATCGCATCAATCCGTGTACGCTATGGTTATCGTCGGATTCACACTTTGTTGCAGCGGGAAGGGTGGTCCGTGAACCACAAAAGAATCTACCGTCTGTATTGTAAGGAAAGCCTGCAAATGCGATTGAAAGTTCCAAGAAGAACAGTTAGTATTAAAACGAGAAGAGACCCAGTAATAGCCGGGAAAAAGAACGAATGTTGGAGTATGGATTTTGTTTCAGATGAGCTGTATAACGGACACCGAATTCGGTTTTTGACGATCGTGGACAATTTTACAAGGGAAAGCCCTGGGATCGGAGTGGGAGTTTCATGCAAAGGAACGGATGTAGTGCGTTTTTTAGAAGAAGCGATTAAAGAGCATGGCCGACCGGAAGCTATTAAAGTGGATAATGGGCCAGAATTTATTTCAAAGGAGCTTGATTTATGGGCTTACGGACAAGGGATTAAGCTAGATTTTTCCAGGCCGGGAAAGCCTACAGATAATGCTTTCATTGAGAGTTTTAATAGCAGGTTTCGCCAAGAATGCCTGAATCAGCACTGGTTCCTGTCTCTAGAAGACGCACAGATGAAGGCAAAAGCATGGCGAATAGATTACAATGAGCAAAGGCCTCACAGTTCGTTAAAAAATGCAACACCCCGAGAGTTCGCTGAGGCGAGCAAGTGGCTCGCTTCCCCGCCCCTCGCCGAGCTATTTGGCGGCTATGCTCGGGGCTTCGGGGAGCTCGAAAACTTTAGTCCAAAACTGGAGTGTGTATAGGCTAAACTTTATCTCGAGAAATGGGCAATCTCAAGAAAAAATAACCCGATTTTTCGCATTTAGCCCGGACCAAAAAAGGGGGCAAGGTCAATAACCCGATTTTTCGCATTTAGCCCGGACCAAAAAAGGGGGCAAGGTCAAACGGATTTTGCCTGAAAGCCCTTCTTGGCCCTAATGACGGGGCTGAAATAATACCCATGAAGAATTTCGAGAATTTAGTAGCTACTGGGCATGAAAAAATAGACGAGTTTTTTTCAACAGACCAGGCTAGTCGGTATACAAATGAAACAAAGGAAGCACGCGATAAATTTGATATTGGGATTCTGCCTTTTCCAGGGATTTTTAGTGGAGGGGTTTTGAATGCCAATAAGCTGTCAGAGGCTGGGAAAGCGGCAGACAGAGCCGGATTTACAAGAGCTGGGAGAGGCTTAATGAAACATGGATATAGAGATGGATGTGTTTTCCCGAAGCCAACTGGCACTCCTGCTCAGATAAATGAACAGGGACAAAAAATGTTAGAATCTATACTTAATCATCCAGAGAAACAGGTTATTCAGAAAAACACAAAGAATTTTGGAGAAGTAATAGATATACATGTCCCAGGAATTGGCGGGGTTAGATTTAATTCTTCTGGAGAAATGATTGGTTTTTTGGAGCCCTAATATGGAAAAATTTGAAATTGAAATCGTAAGTTATTTTGATGCAGAACAAATTGTTGCAGAAATTTATTATTCCCAATTTCAGTGGGCTAAAATTTCTCGTAAGGATAAAGAATTAATAATCGAATTTTATTCTCATCCAAATAAAGGTGGTTGGGAATTTTCTTTTGAAGAAGCTCTAGAAATTCTCGAGCAAGCAAAAGACAAGCTTCTTAAAAAACTTAGCAAAAGGAGTTCTTCTGCCTCTAGTGCGCAGATTGATCCTGAGCAAATAAACAAACAAGCTCAAGAAATTTTGGAAAAAATTCTAAATCATCCTCAGAAAACGGTCATTTATGGAGAACTGAGTAGATTTGGAAAAGTTATGGACATTTATGCACCCGGTCTTGGGGGAGTTCGCTACACAGCTGATGAGGAATTTATTGGATTTTTAGAACCACGGAGAATGAAAGATGGAAAAATTTAGTATAAATATAGCGAGCCTTCCTGATAGAGAGCGTCTTGTAGCCGAGATTTTATACGAAGGAGTTCAATGGGCAGAAATTTCTGAAGAAACGGAGGATAAATTAATCATCCAGTTTTATTCCCACCCCAGGGAGAAATATTGGGAATTCTCATTCGAAGAAGCAGTAAAAATCCTAGAGCAAGCAAAAAATGAGTTATTGGAGTTATAGAGTCTCCGTTGCGTGAATGTTTGAATTTTATCGCTGGTCGATCTGCTTGCTTGGCATAACGCTGATGGATGTATGGATATGGTCAGGATAGATATAGAGCAAGCCCGCTTTATTTGGAATTTAGATGAGATCTCGTTCAGGCTCTATATCAGCTAAATTAATCTCTTTTTGGGTGAGATCGAAAAAAGGAGCTTGATTTTTCATAATAGCAATCACCTGATGATAAGCCATAAGAAACCCGGCATTAAAGTCAGCAGAATCACCTTCCTTCGGATTGTCGGCATCTAATTTTGCCTGTTTGGCATTATCTTTAAGTTAGCAACTGATTTCTCCTATGTAATATTTCAAACTTTTTTCATCCATAATAAAAAATTACTGCCTTAGTGAATTATTTTCTATTTGGAATTTGTTTCAGACTTTGTTTTAGGAACAGAGAATAAATCTACTTCAGCATTTATGTCCGCTAGGCTGATATCTTCTTGTTCAATGTCAAAAAAGGGGACTTGATTCTTAAGTGTTGAGATTACTGTATAATAGGCCATAACTGGTCCTTTATTATAATCTTCAAAACCTGCTTGTGGTTTGTCTTCATCTTTTTTTGCTTGCTTTGCCTGTTCTTTAATTAAATTACCCACCTAGCGGATATAATTTTTAAAATTTTCGTTATTCATAATTGCACCTTATTGTTTAAGATCTAACACATATTGAAGAATGTCTCTTTGTTCGGTATAGCATTGTATTTACCTCGACGAGAGACTTCTTGTGTCTTGGGTCTGTCTAACTTAATTGCTTTGTTAAATGTTCATCTTTTGTTAAAGTTGAAAGCTTTGAGCACTTTTTTTGAGACATCCCTAATCTCTTGCCATTGTGGAAACTGTATAAGTTTCGCAGTAGATTTTTCAGGGGAGTATACTCCGAATGTATCTGTGAATTTTCTTAATTTTTGGTGCAATGTCATTAATAAGCTGTATTGACTCTCAGAAATTCCATATCCTTTATATTTTTCTAAAATAGGGTTCCCATCATCAAAGAAATCAACCACTGCATCATCAATATCGTTGCATTCAGGCCCTTCTGCTCGTACCCAAACGCGCTCTTGGTATTTCTCATCGGAGAGTCTTACAATGTTTTTTAGAAACTCTTCCAAAATTTGTTGCCTAATTATTTCTTTTTTCATTGATCACTCTCTATAAATATATTCATGTAATGGAATGTGTGCTTCTGGCGAGTCATTTGGAACTATATTACCATGTTTATCGATAGATCTTCCATGTTTCCTTTGATTGACATAAGGCTCTCTTTGAAGTGGAAATGGACTATGAGCCTTGCCTGGCATAATTCTTATATAAGTTCCTTCGTCTGTGGGATGTACGTACTTCATACCTCCAGGTTTCTCCGAAAGCTTAATTCTATAATTCTCCGGAATCCCTTTCGGTCGAGAAAACGTAGGAATACCAGTCGTATGAATAAGTTCTCTGACTTTGAATTCCGGCATATAAATTCCCTGATGAGGTTTTAATTTGTTACCAACCTCTTCGAAAAATTGTATCGACTCCCGCATTGGCAAACTCAGATGCTCAAGAGTGTTTTTAACAGTTAGCTCTAGTTGTCCTGCTTGCTTTAATTGCCCCATCTCCCGTGCAGTAAACCCTAACTCATCAGCCACGCGAGCTGATCTTTGACCTGCTTCAATAACTTCAGCAATTTTGGCGCCCTTGCCAATTCTTGCGGCTGTCTCAAGGACAAGAGTCTTTTGGGCTATTTGGAGGTTTTTGCAAATTACAGCTAGTTCTTGTGCGCTTTTTACGCTTCTAAGCGTGACTTTTGCCAGGCCTCCTGGAAGGAGAATATCTGCTCCGAGTTTTCCTGCGGCATATCCAGCCAGCTCCCCCCTCTTTATCTGTGGTAGGGAATCCCACTGAATTACGAGCTGACGCATCTCTGGGGATAATGCTTCGGCAATGACCCCCCACTCATCTTTGCGAATCAGCTCAACTAATGTCGAGATCGAGTCGACTATTTGCCCAGATGTTTGAATGGGATGGCTCACAAAGTCGGCCATAAATAGGAATAAACCTTCTCCAGATTCGTAAACGCCTTCCGATAATCCTTTTGCAAAACCAATGCTGAATAGAGAAGCAGATCGTGGGTTTGATTTTTGAGCTTGAGAAGTAAACTGTTTGTAGTCTTCTAAGGAGCTGTCATATTGTCCTAAACCAAAATGGGCGATTCCTCTCTCAAGGTAAGGAATGGGATTGGTTGGGTTTGCCTCAATGGCTATTCCTAAATCCTGAACTGCCTGGTTGTAATATCCCAATGATAAGGCCTTCTCTCCACGGACTTGATAGGACAGGGCGTTAAAATCGACTTGTTGATCTGGATTTGAATACAGAGAGGTGTAATCAGTCGAGAACTTTCGGTCGATCTCTGGGTGTCCAGCTTGGTTATTTCCTCCTGGGATGAGGAAAGTGTATTTTTCATTGATGTCGTGAATTTCTTGAGCAAGCCAGGGGTGATAGGGGATCTGATGCTGCAGATTGTTAAAGCTGTCATGAGCAAAAAGAGAGCCTAACGCTCTTCCGTTTTCTTCCCAGGATAGACCTTGTTGCTCTGCTGGATTTGTAGGCTCGAAAAACTGGTTCTGCATGATATTTGCTTTAAAGGAAGAGATCTGGTCATCGATGGCTGATTTCAACATGGGAGCTTCCTGAGCTGGAATATCGGCAGGAACTAAAGAAGCAGAGGAAGACTCTTCTTTTTGCTCCTTTTTATCTGAGTCGGTAGATCCTGCAGCCCCAGCAGCCCCGGCTGCACCGGTTGCCGCGGCCCCAACTACTGCCGAAGCAGAAGCGGCTACAGCCACAACAACGACGGCTGCTGCGACGACCACAGCAGCTCCGATGATAAGCGCTTTCTTATGCTTCTTGGCAAATTCTTTAACATCTTCCCATCTTTTTTTGAGCCGGCTCTTACAAAGAACGATTTCTCCATGTCCATTTAGGACAGCAGGAACAATCATGTACTGATATTCGCCAGGAGTGACAAAAGAGACAGCGTCCTCATAGATATTGTCCACTCCATTCAGGAGTTCTTCTATATCATCGTCCAGGGATAGGCTTTCTTCGGAATTATCTGGAAGAACTCCCTCTTTTGCTAAGAAGGCGACAAAATGTTTCACCCTCTCTAATTCTTCAGGAGTACATTTGTTTTCTAGCTCACCCGATTCAATTTCATCGAGCAAACGGAGCATGTCGTCATAGGACAAGATATAATCTTTTTCCGTCCTTTGCTCTTCAGCATTCACTCTTTGCACTTGAAAGTTGGTCGGAGCATATTGAGGATACACCAGCATAGAGGGTGTGGTAGCAAGAAGCACTAAGGTCGTAAAGACTTTAAATTTGGACATGGGGGCACCGTTCAGTTGTTGCTTGCTTTGCAAATTTACAATTCAAAGAACGTGCTTGTCAATCAAACTTTAATTGGAGTCCGCTTTGGAGTTCTACTTATAAACCCAACTGAAGCGATGGGGGTTGCGAAGCTTGCCCCAGCGCTGAAGGCGGGAGCCACGTCGAAGGACGAGGAGTCTAAAAAAATTTCTTGAAGAATTGATGTTGGATATTTGTAGATGTCTCAGGGCGCAAGACCAATAGAGGGTACTTGGTAAAACTACTTAATAAGAGCGATTTTTATTTGGCGCCGTCGATGAAATTTTTCACGGTAGCGGCATCTCGGAGACCGACGAGGCGGCCTACTTCTTTCCCTTCTTTATAAAGAATTAGAGTAGGGATGGAAGTCACTTGAAATTCGGAAGCGATTTTTTGCGCTTTATCGATATCCAATTTCCCAATTGTGGCCTTTCCTTTGACGTCTTTGGCGACTTTTTCGAGGACGGGGGTCATCATTCGGCAAGGACCGCACCAATCCGCGTAGAAGTCGACGAGAAAGATCCCATGCTGGATCTCTTTATTAAAAGTATCTTCTACCAGTAACTTGATGTCTCCGTGTTCGGCCATAGTTTCTCTCCAAAATGTAAAAATGATGGTACCTTTCGGGTGTTTTTTTTGCAAATGTCTTTAATTTGATGTTTTTTTTACTAAATTATGATATAACATCCTTAAATCGTAGTACTTTAAAGCTCATGACGCATCCGATTTTCGAAATCCAATCTATCTCTAAGCAGTACCACCATGAAGGGAAAATCACAACGGCCCTTGATGGGGTGTCTTTGATGATTGAACCGGGAGATATCTACGGGATCATCGGGCTTAGCGGGGCCGGCAAATCGACGTTGATCCGCTGCCTTGCCAGCCTCATCGATCCCTCATCGGGAAAAATCTTGTTTCATGGGGAGGATCTTGCAAATTTTGGGAAATTCAATCTTCGAAATTTCCGCAAAAAAACCGGCATGATTTTTCAACATTTTAATCTACTCAGCTCGAGAACGGTGGCCGACAATATTGCTTATCCCTTAGAACTTGGGAATCTTTCCGCTGAAGACAAAAATAAACGCGTTGACGAGCTATTGAAGCTCGTCGGACTCGAAGAGAAGAAAAATGTTTATCCTTCTCGGCTAAGCGGAGGCGAAAAGCAAAGAGTGGGGATCGCCCGAGCCTTAGCCAACCATCCCGAGGTATTGCTTTGCGATGAAGCAACCTCTGCTCTCGATCCTAGAACGACAAAAGAAATTTTAAATCTCTTAAAAAGCATCCAAAAAAAATTAGGCGTTACGATTGTCTTGATTACCCATCAAATGGAAGTGATCAAGCATATCTGCAAGAAAGTCGCCGTGATTGAACGCGGCAAAATCGTTGAAGAAGGATGGGTCGCTGATGTCTTTTCCGACCCCCAGCATGCGACGACAAAACAATTCCTGGAAAAATCCTCCCATGAAATCCCTCCCGAATTTTTTAAAGGAATTTCAGAAAATCGAAAACTCTTAAAGTTGACCTTTAAAGGAAAAGCCGCCAACGAGCCTATCATCTCTGAGCTGGTGAGAAAGTTTCACGTTAACGCGAATATTATATTGGCATGGATTGACCGTCTGCAGACATTTGCCGTTGGGATTTTGATCATTGAACTGACTGGAACGCCTGAGGCAATACAAAATTCCTTGAATTTTCTTTCAGAAAATCAAGTCAATTGGGAAGAGGTCTCGCATGACGGACAATTTTGACCTGGCTTGGAATCTCCTTCCTTTGCAATTGTGGAACACGATTTACATGGTTTTCGTTGCCACATTTTTTGCCGTGGCGATCGGCCTGCCGCTCGGCATTATTTTAACGATCACCAGTAAAGGCCATATCAAACAACACACTGCCATCTATAAGATTTTAGAAGCCGTGGTCAATGTCGGTCGCTCGTTTCCTTTTGCCATTCTCATGGTCGCATTGATCCCGTTCACCCGTTGGATTGTCGGAACTAGCCTCGGGACAACCGCCTCCATCGTCCCACTGACAATTGCGGCCGCGCCTTTTATCGCACGCCTAGTCGAATCGAGCTTAAAGGAAGTTGAGCGCCCGATTCTCGAAGCTTCAATTGTGATGGGCTCCAGCAGTTGGCAAATCATCACTAAAGTCCTCCTTCCCGAAGCCTTGCCGTCTCTGATTTCCGCCATTACACTTACAATCGTCAATTTGATCGGGTACAGCGCGATGGCCGGCCTTGTCGGCGGCGGAGGGTTGGGTCAAGTTGCAGTTCAATACGGCTACAATCGCTTTAATACCTTTATCATGGTTGTGACCGTCATTCTCCTCATCTTACTTGTGCAAATCGTCCAATGGATCGGAGGATCGATAGCAGCCACGATCTCAAAAAAAAGAGGGAAATATTATGATTAAAAATACTTTTACTTTCATTAGCACAGCTTTGCTCTTGTTAACGGGGTGCTCTTCGAATACTAAAAACAGCTTGAAAGTGGCGGCGACTCCTGTTCCTCATGCCCAAATGCTCGAATTCATCCAACCTGATTTAAAACAGCAAGGAATTGATTTGGTGATCATTACTACAGACGATTATAACATGCCGAACCGAGCTCTTGCCGAAAAGGAAGTCGACGCGAACTTTTTCCAACATATCCCTTATCTGGACCTACAGATTAAAGAATTTCATTACTCTATCCAAAACTTCGGTAAAGTGGAAATTGAGCCGATGGGAATCTATTCAAAAAAGGTGAAGTCTCTTGCCGATCTTAAAGATGGCGCCGTCATTGCGATTCCCAACGATCCATCCAACGAAGGGAGAGCATTGCTGTTGTTCCAATCGCAGAACCTCATTCAATTAGATGACCCAAACAATTTGAAAGCCACCGTTCTCAATATTTCCCAAAACCCCAAGCATTTAAAATTTATTGAAGTCGATGCGGCTATGGTTCCCCGTTCTTTACAAGATGTCGATGCCGCAGCCATCAATACAAATTATGCTTTACAGGCGGGCTTAAATCCCCTAAAAGACGCTCTCGTGCTCGAAGGCAAGGATTCCCCCTATGCCAACATCATCGCCATTCGCATTGGAGACCAAAACCGCCTCGATCTTGAAGCCTTTAAAACAGCGATGACATCGGAAAAAATGCGGGAGTTCATTTTGAAAAAATACCAAGGAGCAGTCTTTCCTGCATTTTAGAGCCTGCCCACAACCCAGGCTTCTTGTCAGTCTCTTAGAGCCTTCCCAAAAAAGGAATCTAAAGTTATACTCCCTTCTCCTTGCTTTGCGGTCATGGCGGAATTGGTAGACGCGCTAGATTCAGGTTCTAGTCGGGGAAACTCGGTGGATGTTCGAGTCATCTTGACCGCAAATTATTTTTGGGAGTATGAGATGGACACCCACCCACGCATGGCCCTCCTATGCGGAGCTCCCATTGGAAATCTAGAAATCATTAGAGAAAAGATTTCGGGTTTTCCTTACCTTGTCGCTGTCGATGGAGGGCTAAATCATTGCGCTGCTTTAAATCTTCGTCCAGACCTTATCGTAGGCGATTTGGATTCCGCCCATCCCGATTTCTTAAAAAAATTCAGCACTATCCCTGTAAAAAGTTTTCCCAGAGATAAAGACAAAACCGATTTGGAAATTGCATTAGAAATTGTCTGTCAAAATGCGGATGAAATCATCATCTTCGGAGCTCTGGGGGGAAGGAGTGACCATTTGGTCGGTAATTTAATTCTTCTTTCCCGCTATCCCGGAAAAGTTTTTCTCGAATCAGAGAAAGAAAGGATATTCGTCCTTGATAAGGAGGAATCGATCTCTGTCTCTCCAGGCCAATACATTTCATTGATTCCTTTGAACGGCCCGGTTAAAGGAATACGTGCAAAGGGATTGAAGTGGCCGCTAGAGAATGCTACTCTCGATAAGCAGTTCATCGGCATTTCCAATGAAGCGGTAAGCAGCCAAGTTGAGATCAGTGTCGCCGAAGGCGACCTTCTCTGTTGCATTAACCTTTAAGTGGGCCCGCCTGCCTAGCCTATTTACTCTCGCATGTTCTACCTCGAGTTCTTCGGGCCCAGAAAAGTTACAAGTTTAAGGCGGTATTCCTTTTGCCCCTTTTTCGTACCAGTCCCGTAAGTTGTTAATGGATTCGGCCAGTTTTGCCGTCAAGGCATTTTGGGCATCTCTTTTTTCGAGGTGCGCAAATTGCTCCCACAAAATCGGAGAGCCGTAGACACAGGCGGTCTTGCCCCATAATTTCGGGAATTTTCTCCGTCTATTCCAGATGGAAAAAGTTCCATGGACGTAAGCGGGAACGACTGCTGATTTTGTCCGTGATACGAGCATGGCAATTCCGGGTTTAAGTGGCTCGAGTTCATTTTTTAATCCTCTTCTCCCTTCAGGAAATAGTATAATTTTTTTCCCTTCAGTTAACAGCTTGCAGATCAATTTGAACACGACGACATCGCCTGCATCGCCGCTCACAGGATGGGCATTGAGCTTCCGGATCAACCCTCCGAATAAAGGATTTTTAAAGAGACCATCGCGGGCTAAAAAATGGACTTCTTCCGGCCATGAAATCGACAAAATGGGAGGATCGTAATTCGAGCAATGGTTGGAGGCGATGATCGCGGCATTAGAATAATAATTTTCGACACCATAGACTTTATGGCGATAAAAGGCTTTAAAGAAGCACCATGCTAAAAAAAGAATGATGCGATAGAGCCATGACATCGAGATCTTGCGCAACCAGGCAGGTTTCATCGGTTATTCTTTGAATACATTTTTTGAATGGTATTTTACTACTTGGTCGACGACTTCGTCAATGGAAAGATGGCTTGTATCGATTTGAAAGGCGTCGGCCGGGCACCGCAGGGGGGCGATTTTTCGGGTCGAATCATAGTCATCACGCTGAATGATATCCGCGAGCATTTGCTCTCGGCTGAGGTTCTGCGCTTCAAGCGGCTGCTTTTCAATGAGTTCATTAAGCCTTCGTTCCGCCCGGATCTGGGGGTCAGCGGTTAAAAATATTTTTAATTCGGCTTTTGGAAAAACAACAGTGCCAAGATCCCGCCCTTCAAAAACAACATTTCTTTCTTTCGCGAAGCGATGTTGGATCGTCAGCAGGAAAGAACGGACTCCTTTTAATGCTGACACCGCGGAAACGTGGGCTGTCACGGGCCGTGATCGAATGACCTCGGTCACATTTTGTTCGCCGACGAAATAGTTTTTTTCGCCATCTTTTTCAGAAATATTGAAAGCGAACCGATCCAAAAGGGTTTGAATGCCGTTGGAATCTGCAACGTCGACATTGTTTTCCAGAACAAACCAGGTAAAACAACGGTACATCGCTCCTGTGTCGAAATAAATGAAATGGAGTTTGTCTGCGACTTTACGCGCAACCGTTGTTTTCCCTGTGCCGGACGGTCCATCTATTGTTATGATCATATTTATTGGTTTAATGCATACGGATGAAGAAATACACGATCGGCGTTGTAAATAAAAGGGAATCGACCATGTCCAACACGCCGCCTAAGCCCGGTAGAGAATTACTGTCTTTCACAACAGCATCCCGTTTGAGAAGCGATTCCGCGAGGTCTCCGATTTGTCCAAAAACGCCAATCATCATCCCAAGCCAAATCGATTCCGTGAAAGACAAACTGAAATGGCCGTCAAAAAATTGCCTGCCTGCAAAATGGATCAGCATACTGCCTGCAACAGCAGAAATAAAACCGGCAAAGGCCCCTTCTACTGTTTTTTTGGGGCTAAGCGTAGGAGATAGTTTTGTTTTTCCCCATAGCCTTCCGACGAAATAGGCACCCACATCCGTGACCTTTGTCACAAAAATCAAATAGACTAGCCACCAGCGGCCCTCTTGGAGCATTCCCTCGTGAGGGACAGGATAAAGGACTCCCAGCATCAGTGCCAGCGGAGCCGCCACATAGGCGACGCCAAAAAATTCCACAGCGATCGTAAGCAGCGCTCCCGTGGTGTCTCGAAAATGCAAAAGAAAAAAAATAACCATCGCAATCACGAGAACCAAAATGGGCAGCTGCGGGAAATCGACAAAAACAAGAGAGGCATAGAGCGCTACAACTTCGGCTACAGCCACAGCGATCATCCAACGGGCCGCTGGAGTAATGCCTTTATTGACGGCTAATTGGGCATATTCCCAAATTCCGATTGCCGCGAGGACTGCGACGGAGAGCATCAAAAGGACACTGACAACTGTGCTTGTAGAAAAAGCGATGAGAAAAGTGACAATAATTCCCAATATACTCGAAACGATTAAGCGCCGATTCAGGTCGGCCATTTTCTTTAATTGCATCTCTTCACCTGCCTAAACGCCGCTGCCGCTTTTGAACTTCGCATACGGCCTGGAGCAATGCTTTCTCATCAAAATCTGGCCACAAAATATCCGTCATATAAAACTCGCTGTAACAGAGCTGCCAAATCAAAAAATTACTTTGGCGCTGCTCTCCGCTAGTGCGGATCAATAGTTCTGGATCCGGCCAGCTTGCTGTATCGAGGTATCTGCTGATTAACTGTTCAGACACTTTCTCTTTGGACAGTTTACCCTTTTCGATATCAGCCATCATGGCAATAAATGCACGCCGGATGTCATCCCGACCACCATAATTGATTGCTAGAACCAAATCAATCTTTTTACAATGCGCTGTATAGGTTTTTGAAAGTTCCAATTCTCTTAAGACAGATGTAGGAAGTCTCTGTAAATCTCCGATCGCTTGCAGTCGGACACCTTCTCGCGCCATCGATTCCCGTTCTTTGATGAGATAAACTCTAAACAAATGCATCAAAGCATCGACTTCTTCTTTGGTGCGGTTCCAATTTTCAGTAGAAAAAGAGAACACAGTTAAAGTCTTGATGCCGAGCTCAGATGCAGCACGCACAATTTTAAACAGTGTTTCCGCTCCCTTCCAATGACCCATGATTTCCGGGAGCCCTTGCCTTTTCGCCCATCTTCGGTTGCCATCCATGATGACAGCAACATGACCGGGGACATGATCGGGCTCGACAAATGCCAGGTCGGAAGGGGAGTAGATCGTCTGCACATAATGAGGGGATTCTTGTATGATCAAAGAGTTCATAGCCTTTCCAACAAACTCTGAATAAATATTGTTCTTTCTCGTTCGGGGCCCAGAGACAAAATGCTGATAGGGGTATTCACCAGTTCGCAAATGCGTTTGATATAACGATCAGCCTCTTTTGGGAGCTGATCGTAGGAAACGATATCTTTGGTAGGACGGTTCCAACCAGCCATTGTCTCAAAAACGGGTTCGACTTTTTCTAAATCTTCGACAAGCGGGGGCGGGGTGTCGAGCAATTGCCCGCGGAGACGGTATCCCGTGCAAATTTTGATTTCTTTAAGTGTGTCGAGAATATCCAGCTTCATGAGCGCCAAAGAGTCTAGTCCATTCAGGCATACTGCATGCCGCACCAGACATGCATCGAACCACCCCATCCTCCGTTTGCGGCCGGTTGTCGTCCCGATTTCGCGCGCTGTCACATTGTCTAAAAACAAATTTTGTTCCTGTTCGGTGAGGGCTGTTGGAAGAGGTCCCGCGCCAACACGTGTGGTATAAGCCTTGACAACCCCGACAGTATGTTGAATTCGGGTTGGCCCGATTCCTGCCCCCGCGCTTACTCCGGAAGAGATTGTGCTGGAAGAAGTGACATAGGGATATGTTCCATACGTCAGATCGAGAAGCGTTCCGTGAGCGCCCTCAAACAGGACGTTTTTATTTTCTCTGCAGGCTTTTCCGACAAGCTTCTCAACCTCCTTAACATACACAGCTAGCTGCTTCCCATAGTCGGCATATTCTCTGAGCAGCTCATCAAAATTTAAAGGGGAGTGTTGGAAAATTCCTTGCAGCTCTTGATTTTTTAACGAGAGGGTATTTTTTAATTTTTCTTCTAGCGCTTGGGGATCTACCAGTTCGCACATCCGAATGCCGATCCGATTGGCTTTATCTGCATAGCAAGGTCCGATGCCTCGGCCGGTCGTCCCTATAGCCTGGTCTTTTTTACGGTCTTCGTAAAGCCTGTCTAAAATGCGGTGATAAGGAAAGATAATATGGGCAAAAGGGGAAATATGCAGCCTCCCTTTAAAGGAAATCCTTTTTTCTTCAAGCCCTCTGATCTCTTCAATAAGGACTTTTGGGTCGATCACTGTGCCGCCGGCGATATAACAGTGGGTATGAGGATAAAGAATGCCCGAAGGAACAAGGTGAAAGCGGAACTCTTCCCCTTTAGCGATAATCGTGTGGCCAGCGTTGTTCCCTCCTTGGGCACGCACGATGCATTCAGCGCGTTCGGCGAGAAGGTCGATGATTTTCCCTTTTCCTTCATCGCCCCATTGGGTTCCCACGACAATCACACTTGGCATTATGACCTAAAATTTCAAAACATAACGCCTTAGCATAACGAATTCCTGATTTGATAGGTGTAGTAAAAATTGTTTTCACTGAGGTTTTTTTAAGGGGTCGAGGATTTGGTTCAGGAGAGTGATCCACTGATTGAGGACGCTGATCACGGGGCTTGCGTTGTATTCTTCGTGGAGTTGCTGCAGCAGCTCCATAAAGGGAAATGGAATCCAGTCTTTGCCAGCATATTCAGTGAAATAATAACCCAGTGTATGATCCGCGCTTGGTGGGAAATGCTGGACTTGTGAAATAAAAAATTTAAGTTGTGATAAAATCTCTGTTGAACGTTCGGTTGACAGGGATAGGGCGTGGCAATCATCCAGAAGTTTGTGCCATAATTCTGACAAATGCTGAGTAAAATCAGGATTATGGCTTTGGTCTTCCCGACAAAGAACGATAAGCGATTGTCGAAAGGCGATAATATCATCCATTAAGTGTTGAAGATCAAGGACTAAAGGTTGACCGTTTCTTTTAAGAGCGAAAGCCGAGAAAAGTTTTTTAAAACAAGAAACTAAAGTGGCGTAAATCTGGGAACGGGTAGCATTTTTGAGGCTTGAATAGGTTTCTTTTTCTCTTCGGTCTTTTTCAATGGGACTGACAACAATTTTTTCATAAGGGGATTGTTCTTCTTTTCGATAAATATTTTTGTCTAAGTCTCCCATGAATCGCTACCTATTGTGTCTCAGAAGGCTTGCTTATTGGCCATTAATGCCTTAAGGTAGTGTAAAAAGCAATCTTCATTCTGTCGCCTTATGAATAAAAACGTATAAAGTTTATTTTTAGCTTCCTTATAGCCAAAAATTTTGTAAAATGGTGAAGATTTGGCATGCCCAAACTTTGCCATGTAAAAGAAATAGAGGAGTCACTGTGAGCGTTCTAGATATCTTAAAACCCGCCCCTCCCGCTCCAGAAATTCAGGATCCAGATGCCGTAAAAGAGCGTTATAAATATTGGCGCTGGCGCATCTTCTACGGGATGTATGTGGGATATGTCTTCTACTATTTCACCCGAAAAAGTTTCACTTTTGCCATGCCGATTTTGATGGAAGATTTGGGGCTCCAAATCAGCGATCTGGGGATTTTGAGCAGCATTCTTGCCATCACATACGGTTTAAGCAAGTTCCTAAGCGGCATTCTCGCTGACAGGTCAAATCCCCGCTACTTTATGGGGATCGGTCTGATTCTGACAGGTGTTTTCAATATTTTATTCGGTATGTCCTCTTCTATCACTTTCTTTGCCATTTTTTGGGGCTTCAATGGGTTGTTCCAAGGATGGGGATGGCCGCCTTGCGCCAGGCTTCTCACTCATTGGTATTCCCAAAAAGAAAGAGGGACGTGGTGGGGGTTGTGCAGCAGTTCGCATAGTGTCGGCGGCGCTTTAATCCCTCTCGTCGCGGCATTCTGCGCCCAATTGTGGGGGTGGCGCTACGCGATGTACCTTCCGGGTGTGATGTGCATCGGCATCGGTCTTTTTTTGATGAACCGGCTGCGCGATACTCCCCGGTCTCTAGGCCTGCCTACGATTGAGAAATATAAAAATGATTACCCTAGCGCCAAGAAAGATGAAGATAAAGAAATTTCCATCAAAGAAATGCTTTTGAAACATGTCTTGAGCAATAAGTACATTTGGATTTTGGCCATCTCTTACTTCTTCGTTTATATCATTAGACAGGCGATCAATGATTTCGGGGCCTTGTTCCTGATTAAGGCAAAAGGCTATTCGATGATGGCCGCAAATGGCAGCATCTTTTGGTTTGAGATAGGGGGGATCTTTGGAAGCTTGGCCGCCGGGTGGGCCTCAGATAAAATTTTCAAGGGAAGGCGGGGTCCGATCAATGTCCTTTTTAGTATCGGCGTGATCTTTGCGATTGCGGCCTTTTATCTGTCCCCGGGAGACCAGAAGATCATCGATTATTCCTTGATGTTCGCGATCGGCTTTCTGATCTTTGGCCCGCAAATGCTGATCGGGATCGCCGCGGTGGAGCTTTCTCATAAAAAAGCGGCTGCGACATCTAATGGCTTCGTCGGCTGGATCGCTTATCTTGGCGCTGCAACAGCGGGGTACCCCATTAGCAAGATTGCAGAAATATGGGGATGGTACGGCTTCTTTCTCTCGTTAGGCATTTGCGGCGTTATTTCAGTGCTACTGCTGGTTCCTTTATGGAAGATCAAAAGCAACCCAAAATTCGCCTTGGAAGAGCCGGAAACCCCTTCTACTCAGCATGGGGATCCCGTCGCGGCATCTGGAGCTGCCCAAGAATAATAAACTCTCTAAGTTATTAAGCATCATGTAGTTGTGTGCGACTACGAAATTATAGAAAACTTTATTGCTTTTATGTTTAATTTTTAGTATAATTAACTAAGAAATTGTTAAACAAATGAGGAATAAATTATGGTTCATCAAATTACCCCTTTTCAAGAGCCTCATGATGGGGCTTCAGCGGAGCAGGCTTACTTCAAAAATGATTCTCTGCACCCGCTTCCGATCGAAGTATGGCGTCTTATTGGGGAGTTCGTCTCTACAGGAGCGACCCCTCTTGAAGCGGCGAAAAATTCCATCCAATTAGGGAAAGTAAACCCATTTTTTCATGCTTATTCGTGGACAGTGGTTAATGGAGTTGACGGATTTAACCCTACAACGACTGTATACGACCATTGGGGCAAACAGGTCAGCAAGCAAAAAAGGGGCGGAGCCCGCATGTAATCAAACGTCTTAGAGAATCCTCCTGAAGCCCTTCTCATGAAGGGCTTTTTTTTTGCATTCGTTTAAAGTAATATAAATACCATAACTTTTGTAATTGAGGTTATATTAAGTTATTATATATAATAGGTTATGAAAAAGCATAATCGTAATAATTACAAGATTATAAATAAATATTCCATTAAATAATGTAAAAGAGGAAACGAAACGCTATGACAGCACCCACAAGTAATGATCCCTTAGCGTTCTTTAGCGCAGGGCCATTTCCTCTCGAAGATATTGCGAAAGTTGGCTTTGAGTTCTTAACGGTTGAGGATGCAGGTCGATTTTCTCAAGTTTGTAAAGCATGGAACGCCGCCATGCAATCCACCGGCATTTGGTCGACCCTTTTCGATGTCGAAAAAATTCCTCGCGTGGAAGAAGGCGCTCTCACAGTCCAGGAAGACTTAAGATTTATGTTTCCCCGTACATACAGCGCCCGAAAAATGGCCTGCCTGGGAAAATTCGTCGGCCTGGTGCCGATGATCAGCGCAAAACCCTTCGAAATGTTCAAAACCGCAATGGACCCTTATGAGCCCAATAAAAAATTTAGCGAGACGTTTTCTTTCATTGTTGAGCCCACCGAAATTTATAGAGATTACAATGAAGCTCTATTAGAAGCCCTCATTGCAAATGGGGATTTTGAGTCCCAAGCTCCAGAGAACAAAAACCCTCAGGAAAACGGATTGAGGATTCCCTATTCGCTTAAAAACTTAAAAATCCTTGCCGAGCATCCGCTCGCCAAGAAAGGCGAGGGTCCTGTTTTCTCGTCCTTTGATCCTGAGGCCCTGACACAATGCAGCAGGATTGCTAAGACAGTCAAGGTGACCGTGATGCGAAAGGAAGTTCCTGAGCAAAGTCGAAACTTGACCTATTCAGGTCAAATAGAATGTGCAAAAGAAAAAGGGCACGTGCTTGTCCCTCTATGCACGCGAGGATATTTTGATGTTGTGGAGATTCTGAATAAAAATACTTGTGCAGATAGCCGAGAGCCTCGATTAACATACTCACGCACCTCTGATGAGATTAAGATCGGTAATGATAAATATCCTTTGGCAATTGGGTGCTTTGCCCCTGGAATCGGCGTTGACGTCTATAACAGCTATGACGACGCTTACAGCAACCGCGGGGCCGCTGCGGAAGTTTTGCAGCCATTGGACATTGGCAGATCGGTGTAGAGCCGATCTTATTGCGGTCAAGCCGCGGCGGAGGAAGCTCTGCTCAAAGTCTGTGACTGCTGACTCGGTCCAAAACTGATTCTTCAAGTACTTTGTGGAAAAATTATTGTATATTATTCCTGATATTCCAGAGACTTGCTATAATTATTAATAGTATGATTAAAAATTAACTAAAAAGGGAATATTATGGCATCTCCTCTTTCAGGCATTACATTTCATTTAAATCAAATCGCTTCCACCCGTACTCTATTTCGTGGCGCTTGCAACGATATTGTCAGACAAGCGCAACAAGGAAAAATGACTCTATTGGAAGCTCAAGAAGCTTCTATAAAAATAGAGACAGCTTTCAAGGAAGTGCTTGCGAGTATTGACATGGTCAAGCCTTTCCTGATCGATGGGGAAACAGTGAAAGCAGAAGCTGAAGAGCATTTTTTTAACGTCACCAAGATCGACGAGACAGTGCGTAGGAGTTTTGTCCAGGCGATGACCTCATTGCAAGGCATAGATCCTTCTTTAGCTCTTAAAACAACTGAGCTTTTCAGCGGTCAAAAAGAAGAGTCCGTTTCCTATCTGCATGTTTATTATGATGGACCTGGAGATTTGTACATACGAGGTCAAGGAGCGCATATCCGCCTGCCCGCCAAAAAATCCAGCTCTCTTTCTCACCGCATGGACATTGGGGAAACAAAACAACTTTCCTGGGAAAGCGGGATCCCTTTGATGAGAGAAGCAAACCATTTATGGAAAGCAATTCTGGTTGGAGATGAGAATGGAACGGCTCCCAATTATAAGTTTTTAATTTCGGATTGCGTTTGGTCCACAGGCCAAGATTATTCTCCCAGCGCAAAGAAATCCACGATCCATGTTCCCGCTTTTGATGAAACATCCACTTCCCTACTCGTCCCGATGGATGTAGGATTCGGCAACAAATTAGTCCTTTTAGGAAAAGGAGAGGTGTTGATAGAGAAATATCCCGAGGAACTAAGCTGGGAGAAAGGAATTGATTTTATAAACTTTGGTCCCCATTTATGGGTGCTTTCTTTCAAGGCAAAAAAAGAGGTGGAATTTAAAATTTGCATCGCTAAGGAAAGTGGAGAATTAATTTGGGAAATAGGAGAGAAGAATCGAAAATTGTCTACTGGACATGAACTCGTTGTGACACCGAATTTTGGCCCAGGCATCGGCCGTGTAGAAACAATGGAACTCGCTTGCTCGAATTTAGGTCTGCATCTTCTTAATCAACAAGAGTTTCTGCAAGAAGAGGTTAAGGAAAAGTCTAAACAAAAAAAGGCCCAAATTGAAAACAGGCCGATTCCTTGTCTACTCAAAACTTTTAACGCTAAAACTTTCCCAGACAAAGCGATTGTTCAGGTGAATGACTGTGTCAAGATTGAAGACAAGATCATTGATGGGAAAGAATTCCACTTTTATTATACTAAAAATAACAAGACGATCATCATTCAGGAAGCTCCCGAAGGATGCACTGCTGGCGCATCTGCTATGTTGATCATCGATAATGGTAGGACGGCGCAAGCTGCCGATCTTTTAAATCGCAAAGCGGCGAGTTATGACCAAATCGCTAAGGATATACAGAACGCTGGTCTCGAAGCATTAACCGTTCAGGTGGCCACCTATGGCCGCTCGATGGAAAAATTAAAAGATCAAATCAAATTGCATGGGCCCGCCTATGTTCGGATCAAAGAGCACAACGGGGGGGTCGGCCACGCGATCCTCGTCGACGAGATTTCTGAAGATTTGAGCAAGGTAAGAATCCGCGATCCTTGGCATGCCTGGGAAGTAATTGTGTATGGCGCAGAATTCAAAAAAGCTTGGTATTGTTCTTTAGATCAAGCAGAAGCCGACGATTACACTGTCCAAGTCAAAAACGGCGTTAAATAATAGTTTGGCGTATCCTCGAGATGCGCCTTCGCTCTTTCATAACAATTTTGTTTCCACTAGGATAGAAGCTACCAACTAGGTAGTTTTCATGAGCTGGGTCCCTCTTCACGTACATTCCCAATTTTCCATTTTAGACTCTTCCGCCTCCGTAGAAGATATTGCAGCAAAGGCCGCTGAGTTCAAAATGGCCGCTGTCGCGTTGACGGACAGCGGCAATATGTACGGCGCCGTAGAATTTTTTAAAGCTTGCAAAGGCGCCGGCCTCAAGCCAATCGTTGGGTGCGAATTGAATCTAGCGCCCGGATCGAGATTGGAAAAGAAACGGATCCCCGGGTCGCCATCGGGTTTTCCTCTCGTATTGCTCGCCGCTAACAAGCAAGGCTATCAAAACTTATGCGTCTTGAGCTCCTTAGCCCATCTCGAAGGATTTTACTACACTCCGCGCATCGATAAAGAACTCTTGGCAAAACACGGCGAAGGACTGATTTGCCTGTCCGGCCCGTACAACAGTCATTTGGCTCACTGCATTCTTCAAGGCAAGGAACCAGAATTGAAAGCGGAAATCGCTTGGTTCCAGTCTGTCTTCAAGGAAAATTACTACTTCGAACTGTTGCGCCATCCGATGCGCGACGAAGAGATGCGACAAGACGAAATGGACCAGGAAGGATGGTTATATCAGCATCATCTCGATACCATTCAGGGACAAAAAAAAGTCAATGAGCGTTTGATTGAAATCGGTAAACAAAACGGCATCCGCTGCGTTGCTGCGAATGATTCCCGATATTTGGAAAGAGAGGATTGGAGAGCTCATGAGATTTTGATGAACATCCAATCGGGTGAGCCCTGCGAGATTTGGGAAAAAGATTCTTATGGGAATCCAAAACAGCGCGTGCGCAATCCTAAACGGCAAGTTTCTTATACCCACGAACTCTATTTCAAATCTCCGGAAGAGATGCATGCTCTTTTTGCCGATATTCCAGAAGCTTTGGAAACGTCGTGGGAGATTGCCTCCCAATGCCGGTTCGAATTCGATTTCAAAACCAGGTTTTATCCTGTTTTTATTCCTCCACATATGGAAGAAAAAACTTATACAAAGGAAGAACGCCTCGTCGAAGCGGAAAAGTTCTTACGGCAATTATGTGAAGAGGGAATCGCAAAACGGTATACGCCTACACGACTTGCAAAAGTCCAAGAAATCTATCCAGGGCGCGATCCGATGACAGTCATCCGTGAAAGATTGGATTACGAACTTGGCGTGATTTTGCCGAAAGGAATGGGCGATTACCTTCTGATCGTCTGGGACTTTATCCATTGGGCTAAGGAAAACGAAATCCCTATGGGCCCTGGTCGTGGGTCCGGCGCTGGATCGATCGTCTTGTACCTGATCGGCGTTACCGATATCGAGCCGTTGATGTTCCATTTGTTCTTCGAGCGGTTCATCAATCCGGAGCGTATCTCTTATCCCGATATCGACGTCGATATTTGCATGGACAGAAGGGCTGAAGTGATCGATTACACTGTGCGCAAATACGGGAAAGATAAAGTCGCCCAGATCATTACCTTCGGAACGATGAAAGCGAAGATGGCGATCAAGGATGTTGGGCGCGTCTTGAGTATTCCATTGGCAAGGGTGAACGAAATCGCAAAACTTGTTCCCGAAGATCCCAACATGACTTTAGACAAAGCTATCGAAATCGATCCCGACCTGAAACAACTTTATCAGGAAGATGACGAAGTGCGCCGTTTGCTCGACATGGCGAAGAAGCTCGAGGGTTGCGTGAGGAACACGGGAATCCATGCCGCAGGGATGATCATCAGCGCGGATCCGATCATCGAACGTGCGCCTGTTTGCACGGCAAAAGATTCCGAAATGGCCGTGACACAATATTCGATGAAGCCGGTTGAACTTGTCGGCATGCTGAAAATCGATTTTCTAGGGTTAAAGACCCTGACCTCCATCCAGCATGCAGTGGATGCGATCAAGAAAAGAAAAGGAAAAACCATCGATTGGGTCAATTTGCCACTAGATGACAAGCCTACCTTTGATTTGCTCAATCAGGGAAGAACGATGGGTGTGTTCCAGCTTGAATCGGGCGGCATGCAAGATTTGGCCAAACAGCTGCACATCGATAAATTCGAGGAAATTATCGCCGTCGGCGCCCTCTATCGCCCCGGTCCCATGGAGATGATCCCTTCCTTCATCAACCGGAAGCATAAACGGGAAGCCATTGAGATCGATCATCCTTTCATGCAAGATATCCTGGCGGAGACCTATGGCATCATGGTCTACCAGGAACAAGTGATGGCTATCGCCAGCCGTCTGGCGGGTTATACACTTGGCGAGGGCGACGTCTTGCGGCGCGCCATGGGAAAAAAAGATCGCGAGGAAATGTCGCGACAGCGCGAAAAATTCCGCCAGGGCGCTCTCAACAATGGAATCGACGAAACAACATCGATGCATATTTTCGACAAAGTCGAAAAATTTGCCTCTTACGGCTTCAACAAATCCCATGCAGCTGCTTACGGGTATTTGAGTTATGTCACCGCCTATTTAAAAGCGAATTTCCCAAGCGAGTGGATGGCAGCGCTGATGACGTCTGACCGAGATGATCTCACGAAAGTCACCAAACATATCCACGAGGCACAAACCTTTGGGATTGCCATTTTGCCTCCCGATATTAACGAATCGGAAAAGGAGTTTGGCGCTATCGCCCGAGGGATTCGCTTTGCCATGGGAGGAATCAAAGGGGTAGGCGAGGGCGTTGTCGAAGCGATTATCGAAGAGCGCAACAAAAATGGCGCCTTTCTGTCCCTCTATGACTTTGTCCACCGCATCGACACGCGGAAAATTGGGAAAAAAATGATCGAGCATCTGATTGAGGCGGGCTGTTTGGATTTTACCGGATGGAGCCGGGAAGCGATGCTGCTCAGCGTCGATCCGATGTATGAAGAAACTGCCAAAGAGCAAAAGGAAGCGGCAAAAGGCGTGATGGACCTCTTTTCACTCATTGAAGGAGAAAAACAGGCACGTTTTAGCATTCCTCCCCAGGTGAAAGAGAAGTTTTCGAAACAGAAAATCTTGAAACGGGAATACGAGCTTCTCGGCATCTATCTCAACGGCCATCCTTTGGACGAATTCCGCAATCAAATGCAGCGCCTTTCCTGCGTCCCTTTTTCCGACTTCGAAAAGCTTCCCTCCGGCAGCGTGTGCAGAATCGCTTTTATCATTGAAGGCATTGTCATCAAAATCTCTGCAAAGTCGCAGCGCAAATTTGCCATCTTGTCGATCAGTGACGGGCTTGGCCGTGTTGAACTCCCGATTTGGCCGGACCTTTTTGACCAAAAGGGAGCTTTGATGCAAGAAAATCAACTCCTCTATGCTGTCGTTCAAAAAGAAGCACAAGAGGGGCAGGTCCGTTTGCAATGCCGTTGGCTGGACGATCTAACCAAGGCCGATGAGGCCATGGTCAAGGCCTGCGATGCTGCCTATGACATGGCCAAACAACAGGCCAAATCTTTTGAGATGAGAGAAAAGAATAAAAATTTTCGCGCCTCCACAGGCAAAGGAAACGAGCCCGCTATGAAAAAAAGTCCTTTTCAAAAACTGATGATTCACCTGGACGCCGATTTGGCGCGCATGAGCCATATCCTCGCCCTTAAAGACGCTTTCCGCTCCCACTCAGGAGAAATACGCGTCGAGATCGCCTTCATGGCCAACGCGGCGAAGCTTGCCACCCTCCACATCGAACAAACCTGGGGCGTCGATTACCGGAAAGAGCTTGAAAGCAAGATTTCCGCTCTGCCCTCCGTCAAAACCTTCAAGTGGGAATAAATTTTTTTTACTTATCCCTATTAGAGACAAATTCATATTTTCATCCGTCCTCTGGCGGAAACCCGGCCCTTAAGGGCCGGGTATTTTCAAAAACAATGTTTGGCCGAGTTTGAAGCTCGGCCACAACTTAATCCCAGGCCTTAAGGCCTGGGTTCACCCGATACTTCCCCTTAATCTCTAAACCTGAGTTTTAGGTTCATTACATAGCATCTTGCCATATACCGAAAATGACTCAAAAAATGGTTTTGGCTGCGTTGGCTATGCAGTAAATTTTTTGTCTTCAACTCAACCCGTTCGCGCGCTGCATCGCGCTTCACCTCGAGATCAGACGCGTGCCCAGTAGTTGGCTCGCTTCTCGGCAAACATGCCGAGACTTAATCTCGAGCCTTGTGCTTGCACAATGGTCGCTTGCTCCAGACAAAAAATTTGCGCAACCGCTTTGCCAAATTTCCAACTTTTGAATCATTTCCGGTGTATCTTGGGGGCACTTTTTGCAAATTTAGTCGCGTCCATAGGTGCCTCCCGCTATTGAACCCGCCAAAATTTACAAAAATTGCCTCGAAATCTACGGCAATCTACTATAAACTGAACCCTAAACTCAGGTTGCAAGGGTCCCCATGAAAAAATTATCAATTTCGTTTTTAATTCTATTCTCCATTTTTTCATTTGCTCCGCTCGCCGTTCATGCTTCTTATATCTTTAAGAATGGCAAATTGGTCAAAAGCGAAGAGTACGCAACACTGTCTGTCCAAGAGCATTATAGCCTTGCTCTGGATGCTTACCAAAAGCAAAATTGGGAGCAGGTCATCCAGCAGTCCACCATCGTTGTGAAGAATTTTTCTACGACCCCTTTTGCCAAGGAAATCTTATTTTATCTTGGCGTAGGCTATTTCCATATGGGAGAATATGAATTTGCGAATCGATTTTTGACAAACTATTTAAAAAAACAGGCCACGCCGAAATTCTTCGAAGAGACGATCCAATACAAGTTTAGAATTGCAGAGAGATACCATCATGGCGCGAGAAAACATATTTTAGGATGGGAGGCCATGCCGAAGTGGGTACCCGCGCGCGAAGAGGCTATCCAAATCTACGATGAGGTAATTACAGCACTGCCCCACCACGAACTCGCAGCCCATGCTCTCTTTGGCAAAGCGAAATTGCTGATTAAGGAAGAACAATACAAGTCCAGCATAGAAACTTATCAAACGTTGATCCGGCGATTCCCCAAACATCCACTCGCCGCTGAAAGCTATATCGCTGTTGGAGAAGTCTATTTGATCCAATCTCAAAAAGAGTATCCCGATCAAGACTATCTCGATTTGGCCGAGATCAATTTGCGCAAGTTTCGCCATGATTTTCCCGGTGAAGAAAAAGTCACTGTAGCCGAAAAAATGCTGCTCGAGATGAAAGAGGTTTTTGCAAGCGATCTTTACGACACCGGACGATTTTATGAACGCACGAAAAAGCCGCAAGCCGCTTACATTTACTACACCCGAATTTTGGCAAAATATCCCGAGACAAAAGTTTGCGAGCTGGCGAATAAACGGCTCAGTAAAATGGAGTACAGGCCGGTATCCCGTATCGAGGAATTACACTCTCCCCGAAACGAAGCCGTCCCCGCTTCGCCCCTATTAAATCTGCCTATGCAGCAAGGATTGACTACGGATACCTCTGAAGAGCAAAAAGGGGCTGAAAGAGTCGAGGACTTGAAGTGAAATTTACTTCTTTTGCCTTATGCCTGCTTTTAGTTTTTGGTTGCGGATACCACTTTGACGGGGGAGGCCAGGAAGGACGAACGGTGTCGATCTCCGTGCCCTACATCAAAGGGGACCTGGAAGGGTACTTAAATGCAGAGCTGGTTAAAGCTTTGACCGATTCCGGGCGTTTTGACTGTGTCCAAAATGGCGGCGAATTGATTCTGGAAGCGTCGATCATTGGGGACGGGGATGACCGGATTGGCTATCGCTTTGACAGGGATCCCCAGTCCGGAAAGCTTAGGGACAATATTGTCGGAACGGAGAATCGCCGTTCCATCCAGGCTGTCATCAGCTTGATCGATGCTTATACGCATACTATTGTGTTAGGACCCCATGCTGTCAAAACTCATGCGGACTACGACTATGTCGATTCTAATTCTATTCGCGACCTCGTTTTCTTTAATACCGACGGTGCGCCTGAAAAAATCCTGGACTTCTCTCTTGGCCAGCTCGATTCGGTAGTGGGAGCCCATGATGATGCATCTCCGGTGATCTACCGATATCTAGCCCAAAAAATCGTCGAAGGGCTGCTCGTCCAAAGGGCGGCCGATCTATTTTCCAAAAAAACACACTCTGAGTAATTTACGGTTTCTTCCCGATCGAAGAGATAACAGCCTCGGTGTCCTGAACTTCTGCCAGGAAGTGCTGCAAGACTTTTAAAATGTATTTCGGGGTATTGTAAACCCCTGAGGTGAGATAGACGATCTCAAGGTGGGGCTTGTTGGTTTGCAACAGAGCGATAAGAGTCGTCGTTGTGGCAGTTTCGTCGACCATTTGGGGGACGATCCAAATGGCGAATTGCTCATTGAATAAAGTGACTTTGTCGGGCGTTTCAATGATATGGAAATAGTGGTTTAACTGATCGTCGCTGATGGAGTGCTCGAGCTCGGCATTGTTGAGCAGGCCCAAATCGTTAAGCAATTTCAAGTCGACTTGTACAATCCCGTCAGGAACCCATTTTAATAGGTTCTTGGAAAAATCCTTGTAGGCCTCTTCCAGAATATTCGGGTTAATCATGTTTCTTCTCCTCTCTAGCGTTTCCCCACCATATCCTTAGTCTAGCTGGAAAGGGAGGGGGTTGTCAAGCGTGTTAACTAAAAATTTTATAGTTATTACTTTACGTTTTTTATTTAAAGAACTATGAAAAAATATTTTTAAAATGAAAGCTTGAACCTTGTGGGCATTTTTGCCATACTGTGGTTCGAAGCTGTTCATTCTCACAATGTTAGATTCAATGGTTCCCTCATCATGAAAATTCTTTTCTTCGCGTTTTTTTTAGGTGTCTTGATCTCTTTACCTGTTCAGGGGTCATCCCCTTTGAGGGTCGATGTCTCAGCCAAGGGGGCAATCCTCATGAATGCAGAAACGGGGGCTGTCCTATGGGAAAAAAATGCCCGAACTCCGTTTATACCATCGAGTACGACGAAAATCATCACAGCCCTCTATGCTTTGGAAAAGAAGGGACATGCCCTGGACGCCCTCGTCACAGCCTCCCATGATGCCGTTGCTACCGTTCATCCGAGCGTCCGTAGGGCCTCCAACGGGCAGCATCTTCCTTATCGCCTGGAATTCGGCGGGACGCACATCGGGATCAAAGCGGGTGAAATTCTTTCGTTGAGGGCATTGCTCTATGGTTTGATGCTGACATCCGGCAATGATGCTGCCAATGTGATCGCCGAATACACTTCTGGCAATGTTTCAGCCTTTATGGAGGAATTGAATAGATTTGTCCGCGAAAAGGGATGTTCGCAGACTGTTTTGCATACCCCTCATGGACTTCCCCACCCGGAGCATCAAACCACAGCTTATGATCTGGGGATATTAAGCTGCGAGGCGATGAGGAATCCTTTTTTTCGGGAAATGGTCAGAACAAGGCAATATCCTCGCCCTCCAACGAATAAACAACCTGAATCGACATTTTATCAACACAATGCGTTGGTCAAGCCAGGAAGATTTTTTTATCCTAAGGCCATTGGAGTTAAGACCGGATATACCTTGAGCGGAGGTTATTCGATAGTCGCCGCTGCGGAAGATGGAGATAGGAAGCTCATCACTGTTCTACTTGGCTGCGAGAAGATCGAACAGCGGTACAAGGATGCCATCGCGCTATTCGAGGCGGGTTTTAATGAAAAGAAAGTTTCCAGAACCTTATTTTCTAAAGGATTTGATTTATTTACGCGTCCAGTAGAAGGCGGCAAAGCTCCCCTCCAAGCTTACCTCTCCCAGGAAATTATTTTGGACTATTTTCCCTCCGATGAGCCGATTTTCAAAACCGAGATAGTCTGGCAAGCTCCGGTTTTGCCGATTCTCGCTGACCAAGAAGTGGCTGAGATGCGCATTCTTTCTTCGGGGGATAAAATGATATCGAGCGCTCCCTTGTTTGCGGTCAGGGGAGTTGAACCTACTATCGGCCACCAGGCGCAGTTAGTGTGGCAAAAAATCAAGGCAGGCATCTGGAATCCCATTGGACTGGTAATGGCAGCGGGTGGGACTTTGGTCCTGTGGGGGAGCTTCTACTATTCCAAGAGGGCGTTTAAAAAATCATTCCCCTCTTGAAAAGGATCTTTTCGGCATCTTCAAAAAGTCCGGCTTCGCCTATATCACCGTCCCGATATTTGGCTCGGCCGGACTTTTCAAATCTGCTCAAAAATCTCTCTTTTCTAGAGGGCAATTATAAAACTAAAACATGCAAAAGGGCGATGAATTCTTCGATGCCGAGCTCTTCGGGACGGGAAGTGGGTGACTGTCCGATCATTGCAAGAGCTTCTTCCATCCTGCGGGGTTCATAAACGTCTTTCAGAGATGAGCGCAGCATTTTGCGCCGTTTTCCAAAAGCTGTTCTGGTCAGTTGAAAAAAAGCTTCGGTCATCCTTTCTTCAAGCAAAGGGGGATGCGGTTTGCAGTGCACAACAGAAGAATGTACTCTAGGTTTTGGAAAAAAACAGTTCGGAGTAATGGTAAATTGCTTGTATAGCGTCGCGTAAAATTGAAGAAAAAGAGTGAAACTGCTGTATTCGGGCGTTCTTTTTTCGGCGTTCATTCTATCGCCGAATTCTTTTTGCACCATGATTGTGAGCGATTCAATATGGCGATGCAAAGGGAGAAGAAGGATGAGGATCGGGGTAGTGATGTGGAAAGGCAAATTGGCCACCACTTTCACTTTTTTCTTTCCCTGAAGAAAGTCGACCAAGGGAAATTTTAAAATATCTTCGCAGTAGACTTCCAGTCGCTTGTCGTCTGTCTGCAAGCGTTGGAGCTCTTCGGCAAAAACGGGATCCATTTCAATCGCTGCGACGGAGGCTCCTCTTTTCAAAAGGGCTTGAGTTAAAGCGCCCGGGCCTGGCCCGACCTCCAGCACAAAATCGCCCTCTGAAATTTCAGCGGTATCGACGATTTTATGGACGATATTGCCATCGATGAGAAAATTTTGCGAAAGCCCCTTTTTAGCATGGATTCCATGCTCATTGAGAAATTCGTGGAGCTGAGAAGGTTTATACATCATCTCAGAGCGAACGGTTGGAAATCGTTAGGAAGCGTCTCGGTCATATGCTTTTCGTCATAGCCGAGCCGATCACGCAATTTGGTCAGATAGTGGATATTTTCTTTAATGGACGCTTCTTGAAGTAGCTGATCTTTCAACTGCTCGGCTATCTTTCCGAAAGGGGGGAGGACTTTCTTTGAATACTTTTTCACATAGAAAATGCGATAGACGGTGGAATTATCTACGCGACTGACCTGCGCGATGGGTTTGCTGAAAGAATTCTCCATGAGGGTTTTAAGGACCTCTTTATGCTGCGCGGACGCGCTTTTTTCATCGGCATGCATTTCAGGGGAAAGAGTGATAGAGACGGTTTCATCCTGAGCTGGTTTCAATTGATCGCAGATTGTAGAAAATTCAAGCTTGGATTGCAGAAGTTCGAAGGCGCGTGCAGCAATCATTGCGCTCGTTTCTTTGTTCGGAGAGCGTATAGAGAGGAGTTGATAATCCCATTCTTCCATTTCCGGATTTTTCTCGCAGTATTGCTTATAAGCTTCTTTGATATCTAAAGATTTGACCTTGTTGAGGGCTTTCGAATTGACGCGGAACCAGATCATTCTCTGGACAAGCATTTCATCGTGAATCAATGTTCTCGCTTCATCGTATGTTAGGCCAAGATCATCGAGGATGGGCATGATATTGGGACCAAAGCGCGTCAACATTTCTTCACGCACTTCTGCGTCGGTGACTTTGACTTCGAGTTTTTCTGCATCTGCGAGCATGAGCTCTTGATCGATCATTTGCGTTAAATATTCTCTCCATTGCGAAGAATAGAATTGAAAGCGCGCCATTTTGGAACCGACTAGATGTGGATAATACTTTTGTAGAAAGAGGTCCATTTTCTTCATGACGTCGATCACGGAAATTGTTTTATCGTTCACTTTGGCCAATATCCGGTTATAAACGACGAGCTCTTGCGGCTCTTCGTGTTCAAAGATGACGGTAGCGGTTTCCTCGGCGAGAAGCGGAGCTAGAAAGCAAAGGGAGACGATGGAAAGGTAAAATATTTTCATAGATGTAATTGTAAATGAGTTTTCATGAATAAAAGTTACCCCTTCTTTTTTTTAAAGACAATGCCGAAGAACCCGTCCATTTCTCCGCTTTGAGGGAAAGAAGTAAAAGGTTCGCCACTTTGTTCCAGGCAAAATTTGTCGATAAAATATTCGGCCTGGCGCTGATTCTCTTGAGGGAGGACGCTGCAAGTCGTGTAGACAATGTGTCCGCCGGGTTTGAGATAGGCGAGGGCCTCTTCGAAAATTTGCCTCTGTTGCTGCACTAGCCGTTCAACCATTTGATCATCGAACTTCCATTTCATGTCCGGATTGCGGCGCAGTGTGCCCGTCCCGGAGCAAGGGACATCGACAAGCACCCAGTCCATTTTTAGTTTCAATAGGGGTTTGTTAGGAGAATCCGCAGAAAGGGGTTGAGCGTTTTGGATGCCGGCCCGCTTAAGCCTTTTTCTCGCTTCGAGAAGGACGTGAGTCCTGATGTCGTGCAAGAACAACTGGCCCCGTCCTTTGAGCCGTGGGGCGATAGCCAGAGACTTTCCGCCGGAGCCGGCGCAGTAATCTAAAAAGCGCATGCCAGGGTCGATAGCGACCAGGTCGGCTGCCATCTGGCTGGCCTCATCCTGCACTTCAAAATACCCATTTTTAAACTCTTCCATTCCGAAGAAATTGATTTTTTCTTCGAAGCGAATTCCTGTTTGAGAATAACGGCAGGGAGAAATTTTGTAGAGATCGCGCCAGCGCTCAATGAGAGCATCTCGGGTCGTTTTGAGAAGATTGACGCGGATTGTCGTCGGAGCCGGGTGGTTGCATGTGAGGCAAAAGGCAAAAGCCTTTTCCTCTCCAAGGCTGTCGGAGAGGAGCTGATAAAAAGCTTTTGGAAAACTCACGCGCACATGTGCAGGCAGAGAGGAATCAATATGGGGCTTTTTGGAAAATTCGATATAGGAGCGCAAACGAGTCTCCCAGTTCAGAGGAGACTTGGCCATGGTGTCGAGCAATCCTCTCCAACGGATCATCCCATAAACGGTTTCGCAGATTTCTTTCCTGTCCTTCGAGCCGACTGCAGTGTGGGAACGAAAATAATTCCGCAAAAAAAGGTCGAGCGGAAACGATTGCTCCTCGAAGGAATGGAGGATCTGCAAAAGATGGTGCTCTCTAAAAGGTCGGTGCATAAAGGAAGAATTAAATTTAAATGTGTGGACTAATATAATGGAAATTGGTCAAAAATTATACTGAAATAGGTTCTTCACCGAGGAAAAAAAATCTATGCATCTTATTCAATCTTTGGTTGCTTTTGTGGGCCGGGCGCTGCTCAGTCTTATTTTTATCGCCTCGGGCATACATAAAATTTTAGATTGGCAGGGAACGATGCAATATTTCACGCAAGGATTGACGGATTGGCTTGCGATCACCTTGGGAAATCCTGCTCTTCAAAGTTGGATCGAATTTGGATTGAATCATGCGCAACTCGTGCTTCTCATCGCGGTTCTTTTGGAGGTAATTGGAGGGCTTCTTGTCTTTTTAGGCATGTGGGTGCGATTGGGCGCTTTGATGCTGATTTTTTTTATTGTTCCTGTCTCTTTTGCAATGCACCATTTCTGGCAGCTCCAAGAGCCTGAAAGACAAATGCAGATGATTAATTTCATGAAAAATGTCAGCATCCTTGGCGGGCTTTTCATTGTGTTGGCCTGCGGAAAAGGGCTTAAAAGCGAAAAAAAAGTTGAAAAAGACAAATAGTTTCATTCTTTTTGTTTTCAGTCTTTGCATTGTAGCCCTGGGCCAGCCTGCGAGAATTGGTTGGTTGGGCGCTATGGCGGCGGGATTTGGGTACGCCCTTGTTTTTTATGCGATCCCCTCTGCCCAAACCCGTTTGCGCAGGTTTGCGGTTGCTGCATGTTGGTTTACCGCCGTCCAGTTCGTTCAACTCTCTTGGATGACCTCAATTGAATTTCAAGGCTATTACATTTTATTTGTCTATTTTTTCTTGGCTTTATGGCTTGGCGCTCAGTTCGGCCTGTTGACGCTATTTGTTCCTGCGGCTGGAAAATTGTGTTATCAGCAAATGTTTTTTTGCGCGTCTGCGTGGACTTTGATGGAATGGGGACGGGTATTGATCCTTTGCGGACTTTCCTGGAATCCGATCGGGCTTGCTTTGACCCATTTTACCCCATCTTTGCAGTTTTCCAGTGTCTTTGGAATCCTGGGGCTATCTTTTTGGGTTGTGTTGACCAATCTGGCAGGTTTAAATGCCCTCCGGTCAAAAAGTCTAAAACAAATCGGCCGTTGGTGCGCGATAGCTGCTCTGCCCTATTTTTTTGGCCTTGCTCAACTCCACTTCTTTCGACACCCCTTAGAACAAAAAACACTCCATGTCGCTTTGATCCAGACTGATTTGCTCCCTTCAGAGAAGACTCCGCTGAAGGGACATGCGCGCGGTTTTGTTTCTCCTTTCGAGCAATGGGAGCGTATTCTTAAATACCTTAAAGAGACGCAAGTTTCCAAGCGAGATTTGATTGTTTTACCCGAAGCTGCCGTTCACATGCCCTCAGACTTGTGCAATTATCCTTACTTTGCTGTGAGGAAACTTTTAATAGAAATGTTTGGCGAAGAATCTGAGAAAGCGTTTCCTCCGCTTGCCTTTCCTTTTGCGGAGCTGCGCGATCATGGAGAGAAAAAAATTTGGTGCGTTTCCAATCTTTTTTGGTGCCAATCCCTCGCGAATCTCTATGAGGCCGAGGTTGTTGCCGGCCTTGATCATTACGATCGGCAGTTAAGCAAAAGTTTTAACTCCGCTTTTTATTTTCAACCTGATCATTCGGCTTTTGCTCGCTATGACAAGCAAATTTTACTCCCTATGGTTGAATATCTTCCCTGGGAATTCCTCAGGCCTTTGACTAGAGGTTTTGGGATCTATGATTTTTTCTCCAAGGGCGTGGAATCAAAAGTGTTTGGGAAAAAAATTCTTTTGAGCCCCTCCATTTGCTATGAAGAAACTTTTGCAGAGCTGATGCGCCGCGGAAGAAAGAGCGGCGCGGAGCTTTTTGTCAATGTTACCAACGACAATTATTTCCCGAATACCAGCCTTCATGAGCAGCATTTATTCCACGCTCGCGTCCGGGCGGCTGAAAATGGCATACCGCTCATACGTGCCTGCAATTCAGGCGTTACGGCCTGTATCGATTGTTTTGGGCGTATCCTGGCGAAGTTCGACGTTAAAGACTCACGGATCCGGGAAGGGAGTTTAAATTATTCATTGCCTGCTTTTCATTTTCCAACGCTGTTTTCTTTTTGGGGAGAGGGTGGAATTATCTCTATTTGTTTTATTATTCTTATCTGCAGATGCAGAATTGTATTTCAGAAAAATACAAAGTAAAAAATTTATTTGTCTCCTTCAGGTTTTAGATTGAGCTAAAACAGAAGTTCGGGTATTTTCTTTACGATTAAGAATGAGGAAAGGCGTCTTTCCATAAGAGGCTGTTGTCGGATTAAGGCTTCCTCGAGTTTTCTGAATTATTTTGGAGGCTTTTCGATTCTTTTTGCGGGGGTACTATTCGCAAGCTGATACAACCCTCCCCCCGCAAAAAAAGAAGTCGAAAATCGGCTCAAAAGAACCCAAAATTCGATAGAAGCTTATTCGACAACAGTCTCGGAACCTAGAGGTTTCTATTGTCATTCCCTTGTGAACTTTCGGCTTTAAATGGTTGCCGTGCCCTCCTTTCGCCTAAAAAGCAGCGGACATTGCAGCGCAGTATTTCGGCGACGGGAACTGGACTTTTCAGCGGCGAGGAAACTACGATACGTTTATGCCCTGCGAATGACAATACAGGGATTATTTTTCAGCGTACGGATCTTCCTCACCGACCTTGCCTTCAAGCCCGATCTGAATTTGTCCAAGGCACTCCCCGTTGTACGGTCATTGGAAATTCCAAAGATTTTGTTCAAACTGTTGAGCATTTGCTCGCTGCATTACGCGCCTATAACATTGACAACGTGTTCGTCGAGATTTCAGGTTGCGAGGTGCCGATTTTCGATGGAAGTTCGCAGCATTTCGTTGCGATGATTGAAGAAGCGGGGATTTGCGAATTGGAGGCCGAAAAGAAAATTTATCGCTTAAAAAGTCCGATATTCTGGTCAAAAGGGGAAATCCATCTGATCGCCCTTCCTTCAGATGAATACCGAATCAGTTATACTTTACATTATCCCCATTCTGCCAACATTGGCACTCAATTTTACACATTTGTTCTCAGTCAAGAAGATTTTAAGAGTGAGATTGCCTCTTGCCGAACTTTTTCTATTTATGAAGAAATCGCTCCTATGATAGAGAAAGGGCTCATTAAAGGGGGAAGTTTAGACAACGCGGTCATCATTAAAGAAGACTCCGTAGTCAATCCCGGTGGATTGCGCTATCCCGATGAGATGGTCCGGCATAAGGTCTTAGACCTGATTGGCGATCTCTCTTTGGTGCCGCCTTTTCTGGCTCATGTGGTTGCTGTCCGTTCGGGCCACGCCTCCAATAATGCTTTTGCTAAAGAGTTGTTTAATCACATTAAAATGGAGAATTCCTGATGGGCACCGCAACTTCGAATCCACCGATCCTTTTAAATGTGAAGGAGATTACAAAAATCTTGCCTCATCGGTATCCCTTTTTGCTCGTTGACAGGATCATTTATTTGAATCTTGAAGAGAACGTCATTATTGGCCAAAAAAATGTCACAGTAAATGAGCAGTTTTTCCAGGGACATTTTCCAGGTGTGCCAATTATGCCAGGCGTGTTAATCCTCGAAGCGTTGGCGCAAACGGGAGGCATCCTCGTTCACAAAAAAGGACACTGTGAAAAAATCGCAGTCTTGCTCAATATCAACAATGCTAAATTCAGAAAACCTGTTGTTCCGGGCGATGTCTTGACGCTTCATGCGACTGGACTCCATTTGAGCAATAAAGGGGGAAGAATCATGGCCAAGGCCCTGGTCAATGAGCAGCTCGCTGTTGAAGCTGAAGTCGGTTTTGCGTTGGTCGATAAAGAGCAATTGTAGAGAAGATAATCACTCAAGAATTGGATAACTATGTCACAGTCAAATATTCATCCTTCTGCAGTCATAGAGTCCGGTGCGAAGATCGGCAAAAATGTGACTGTCGAGGCTTATGCAGTGATTAAAGGCACTGTTACGCTTGAGGACCATGTCGTCATCAAATCTCATGCCTATATCGATGGGAATACGACCATCGGAGCTGGCACTGTCATTTGGCCCTCTGCAAGCATTGGCACGAAAACACAGGACCTTAAATTCAAAGGGGAAAAGACATATGTTGTCATCGGTAAGAATTGCGAGATCCGCGAATTTGCGACGATTAATTCTTCCTGCAATGAAAATTCTGTAGTCAGAATCGGGGATAATTGTTTGATCATGGCCTATTGCCACGTCGCTCATAATTGCGAAATCGGCAATCGCGTGATCATGGCCAATAACGCCATGCTCGCAGGCCATGTTGTTATAGAAGATTTCGCCATTATCGGCGGCATGACGCCCGTACATCAATTTTCCAGAATAGGACAATATGCGATGGTCGGTGGTTTTAGCCGCATCACCCATGATGTTCCTCCTTACACTATCGGCGCAGGGGCTCCTTACAAGCTCGGAGGGTTGAATCTCGTCGGTTTGAAACGGCATGGTTTTCCTTTGGAAATAAGAAGAGCTCTGGCTAAAGCTTTCAAACTCACATACCGTTGCGGTCTCCGCATGTCTCAGGCTCTCGAACAAATCGAGAACGAAGTTGGATTAAATCCTCATATCGAGCATTGGATCGACTTCTGCAGGAATTCTAAAAGAGGCTTGATCGGTTTTCAAGGCTTGCCGGCTCCATCGATATCGATACCAGATGAAGATTTTGATGAGCTCGAAGAACTTTTGGAAGAAAAAGTTTAAACTTTAGATGCATGAAAATCGTCTTTTTCGGAACTTCCCCCTTTGCCGCAAAAGTTTTAGCGCAGCTGATCCAAAAAGATTACGAAATCGTAGCAGTGATCACAAGGCCTGATCGTTCAAAAGGCCGTCATCTTCATTCTCAGTCACCCCCCGTCAAGGAAATTGCCACCAGGCTCAAACCCGGATTGCCCGTTCTCCAACCTGAAAAAGCTTCTGCTCCAGAATTTGCAGATGGGCTAAAGCCTTTCGAGGCAGATTTATTCATCGTCGTCGCTTATGGCGAAATCATAAAAAAAAATCTTTTGGGGATGCCAAAGCTCGGCTGCATCAACATTCACGCCTCCCTTCTTCCCAAATTTCGCGGGGCCGCCCCTATTCAGCGCTGCTTGATGGCGGGCGAAAAAGAGACGGGCATCACCATCATCGAAATGTCGCCTCAAATGGATGCTGGGGATATCTTGGCAATGGAAGCCATTCCCATTACCGAAGAAATGACTTTTGGCGAGTTGGAGCCGAAACTTTGCGATCTAAGCGTGAAATTATTATTCCAAACAATCCGTCAATTCGAAGAAGGCGTAATCGAAAAAGTGGCTCAAGATCATACTTTAGCCACTTTCGCTCCCAAAATGACTCCCGAGGAAGAGAAAATTGATTGGACCAAGCCTGCGTTTGCGATACACAATCAGATCCGTGCCCTTTCTCCGACCCCTGGAGCCTGGTGTCAAATTAAAGTGGGTTCTGAATACAGGCGTTTGAAAATCAAAAGCGCGGCCCTTCTAAAAGGGCTTTCAGGAGAGCCTGGCGCGATCTTAAACTTCGGCAAGGAGGGGTGGGTAGTCGCATGCGGGGACAATGCACTCCGTTTGACCGAGGTGCAATTAGAAGGCAAAAAAGGGATGTCCGCAGAAGAGTGCATGCGTGGGATCCATCACCCAGTTTCTTTCTGAAAGAGAAGTCAGGTCCGGCCCAAAATTAATATTTATCGATGAAAAAAGAGGAATCTCCCCATTGTATTTAATTAACCTTCCTAATATGATATTCGTCCTTTCTTTAAAAACTCTTAACTCAAGGGGTTCGCATGGCATCACCGATTAACGCTACAACTTTAGCAGCAACGACAAGATCTACGACTACGACAATAGCTCCGCCTGTATATAAACCCGCTGAGTGGACCCTCCCGGACCTCGTGCTTACATTCTTTAAAGAGAAGGCTAAGGATCTGGCTAAAGCCGGCTCCTATATCTCATTTTGGGTTACGGAAGCGATACCGGGTCTTCCAAAGAGCGTGACAACTTTTAACACCACATTAAGAGACTTCAAAAACTTTGTCAGTATAACAGAAGTCCCGCAGAAGCTGTACGAATTGGGCGGATCGGTCGTCAAACTCACAAACGAAGCTTCAGAGAAATTTAATGGCGCCGCCGCTGCGACATGGGAAAAGGTAGGAACTTTAAGCCGCGAAGTGTTCAAAAACACGATGGCGATGATCAATACGACTGCCGACACCATCGATTTCGTCCACCTGTTTGTTCCGATTAGCAAAGAAATCATGAGATGGATATCCGGCATTAACTTTGCTGCGACGATCGGATTTGCTGGTAACAGCACGATCGAACAACTTCAGCACATCAACAAGATGACAACGATCGACCCGGTAAGAACGGGATTCCATTTGATCAATGTCGCCCGGGATGTCTCCTACCTCGTACTTGGTATGCTCGGACTTGGCTTTGTCATCACTGCAACACCCGTTGTTCCATGGATGATCCTCGCCTGCTTAACATCAGGTCTTACGTTATCTATTGGTAGCTATTTCTACGAGAAGATGTTTGATCCAGAGCATAAGGGAAAAAATCTCAATCCTAACATTGTTATTGAAAATCAAGTCCACCAGAGAAATTACGAGCGAAGAATGGCAGCGACTCCTGTAGCTGTGTAAAGCTAGCTCTTGGCAGGCCTGAACCTTCGGGTGAGGCCTGCTCTAAAGACAATGAGGGTGAATATTCCCCTCCCATTTTGAGACCCATTATGTCATCTGTATCAAGCCCACGAATTTTCCATGATCTTTTTACTCCTTTGCCCGATGCTCAAACTGCCCCACAAAAAGACTATCTTGACCACGTAGCGGATTATGCCGACAGTTCTTCAGGAGCATGGGATGTCTTCCGTTTTATCGAAAACGGTCTTGCTTACGTTAAATTCTTGCCCACTCTTCCGGAAAACTATTTGGAAGCCCTCAAAAAAGTGAAAGACGTAGCAAGCGCTGCAGGGATGGGACTCTGCATTCCTAAGATCATTTCTGATTGTAATAATTTACGACGCAGCTTCAGCAATTTACTAGCAACGCAAGATTTGCCTTATAGTGATCCGCTACGCACAAGGATAATCGCTCATGCCGTAAAAAAGACCTTTACCGATTCCGTCGATCTCACCAACGATGTGTCCTTAGCCGCGTTGTTTATCGATAATGCAAAGGTTTTCATTTTCGAAGCCAGCCATTTGAGAATATTCGACGGTGTTTACAATTTAACATCGGTTATCTCGGACGGCGTAGAACTGATCACGGAATGTTTCAAACTCAATAATTATCAGTCCCCGGAAATGCATCCTCGTAATCAAGCGGAAGCCACTAAACTCAGCGAGCGGAAAACGCTTTCCTGGATGGTTATAGCCAAAGATGTCTCTTCCATTGCGGGCTCCGTTATAGCATTGGTTGGGATCGTTTTTGGAATTGCGACGCAGAGCCTCGCAATCGTAAGTATCGCAGCCTTGGTCTTGGGCACAGTTTGGCTCACCACCAAGCTCGCTGCTTATTTTTATAATAAAATTATCGTTGAAGCTCCTGCTAGCATTCCGAATCGGCTGATGGCGAATGTTTAATCTCAGGGCGTAAAAAATCCTTAACGGTTTTTTACGCCAACTCCTTTTTTTAACCACAGACGAGTAATTAATAATATGAATTGTAATTAGTTATTAATTGTGTGTTTCAGAATTTGTAATTGTGATAAAATAGAAGCAATCGATACAGAACTAATTAGGTTAAATTGGCTACTGCAATTCATCCAATTTCTTTAAAAACGTCCGTGCCTGATACACGCTCAGAAGGGAAGGAAAGCAAGCCTTTGCTTTACCGGATGACGGAGGAATACGAGAATTTCACAAGCTTTCCGCTTTTGCCGAATAAAATCATTGCCAACTTGCTCGGCTGGGCAGAAAAACTAAAGCTGCCTGATTCATTGCTAACATCGATCGCGGGCACACGTGATACCATTAAAAGCGTAAGTTCTGCTTTTGAAATTCCAAGATATTTTACCCAGCATGTGAAACTTTACGAGGCTACCAGTCGATTAAAAAATAGATTAGCACAAGAGGCGCCTGCAAAATCAGAGAAGGTGATCGAAGATGTGAAAAAAGTTTTTCTCGCTTTCCTTTCATCTCTTTCCTCTCTACTGAAAGTTCCTCAGGCATTAAACAAGTCGAAAATCATCGATCTCAACAAAGTCTCACGACTTTTGCCCAGTGTTTTGTCTAAGACAGAATGCGTGCTTTCTCTTACATCGTCTGCAATCAACCTTATCGATACAACCTGGACTCTGCGGGATCAAGTCAAAAAAGCAAACCTCCCCTTGGCAGAACAAATTCGGCATCCCTCTGCAAAAATCAAGAGGACATGCCTAAAATTAGGAACTAGTTCGATATCTATTGTTTCGAATTGCATCAGTGCCGCCTCCCTCTTTTTAGGGTTCTATACTCACCCTTTTGTGTCTATGTCGTTGTCAAGCGCTTCGCTAGTGGCTTCCGTAGGCGGCAAAATTGCCACGAATAGCAATCTATTTGGCCTGAAAAAGTCCAAATACTCCTTGGAAGCATCGGTTTCCCTCCCAGCGTAGGCTAAATTATTAATTGAGTCGAATTAAATGAGGCAAACCTGTATTCTTTTCTCATAGAAAAGAATTTTTAATATGATATCTGCATTAAATTGCATTTCAATACCGACATTTTCTTTGAAGTTACAATCCACGTTCACTGAAATTCAGCGGACAACGCGGGATATCTTCTGCCGAATAAAACATGAGTTCGAACAGTTAAAAAACAGTTTGGATTTCCGCCCTTTGCAAGAGACGGGAAATATCATTGAAGGCGGAATATGGGCGGGTTTTTGGGGGATTTGCGCGGTTTTCTCCGGAATGAGTCTTCACGAACTGTATTGCTCTCTCACAGTTGAACTTCCTGCGGATGAGAAATTTGTTAAAATAGGTACAGCTTTCAAGACGGCCTTTCTCGACCTCGTTTCTTTAGGCGGCTCTACGGCATATAATTTGCAATGGGCTCACGAGGCTAAAATTCTTTCTTTGGGACAGTGTGCCCCTCTATTCAAATGTCTGGGTTATGGCGCCTCTTTGGTCTATAGCACTGTAGAGGGAGGATGGTCTTTATATACCCTTTTTCTTGAAAGAGATGAGATTCTTAAGGCGACCCACCCGCAAGAAAAAGAAAAGCATCAACACCGGCTCTACGTCGTACTGATGAAGCTTATTGGTAATGTCAGCATGGTCGCCTGGACCGCTCTCGGCATTGCGACGGCTGCAACAGGATTTGTCGTGAGTTCACCGGTGACGACCTCCCTATTAATTGTGGGCTGCGCCTTCTCTATGGGGTCTTTTTTTTACGAAAAGCACATAGACAGCGTTCCCGAGATGCCCCGAATCCCAAAAATTAATTTACCTTAGTGCAAATTGTGAATAAATTACTCATGCGGGAATGGGCAGTCATTTTAGCGGTGTTAGGTCTTATTATCTCCCTCGTTCTCATCGCTTTTTTAGCCTAATACCAATCCTCGAAATAACATGCCTTTCATCTGTGTCAAAGTTGCCCGATTCGACGATCGCAAGGGGGGGTGTATTGTATTAATACTACTCAACTTGCGATCGTCGAATCGCGGCGCTTTCACGCGCTCAAATGCAACATATTTTCAAGGATTGTTATAAATGCCGAAAAAGTGATTGTGCGAAAATCGAGGATTTTGGTAGCCTCTCTTGTTTAGCCTAGAACACTAGGCGATAGGCAAGCAAGTACGAAGCAATCTTGAGCACGTATACTACTTGTCGCTGTCAATAAAGACTCTTTTCTGCATAATGCCTGCGAAAGCTGAAAGGCTAAGCGCATGCATCTCAAAGAGAATAGCCGCAGCGGCACTCAGTATACAAAGGAAACATATGACATTGAAATTGATGGGAAAGAAACTGGGGATGACTCAGCTTTTCGACGAGAAAGGCAACCGCGTCGTATGCACGGTAATCTCCGCAGAACCGAATATCATCACTCAAATTAAACGCAAAGAAAGCGACGGATATGAAGCCATACAGCTCTCTGCGTTCAAAGTGAAGCCTTCTAAGGCGAAAAACGTATCGAAGCCTCTTAGAGGTCATTTTAAAAAAGCAAGCGTCGAGCCGCGTGCGAAGAGTGCTGAGTCTCGTATCGATAGCGCTGAAACATTTCAAGTCGGGCAAGAAATAGGCGTTGGCTACTTTGCTGATGTGCCCTACGTCGATATCAGCGGGGTTTCGAAAGGAAAAGGATATCAAGGCGTCATCAAGCGCCACCACTTTGCTGGCGGTCCTGCAGCGCATGGTTCCGGATTTCATCGTCATGGTGGTTCTACTGGTATGAGATCTTCGCCGGGACGCTGCTTGCCAGGACAAAAAAAAGCTGGCCGTATGGGTAGTGAGAACGTGACACTACAAAATCTGCGAGTTGTGCGCATTGATGAAGAGAAGCAAGTGCTTCTCGTAGAAGGCGCCATTCCTGGAGCCCGCGACGGTCTTGTCTATATTGCCAAGTCCACAAAGAAGAAAAGCATAAAGAAGAAAAAATAGTTTGAGGAGTGAGTCGTGGCAGCATTGAAAAAATTGAACTTGGCCGGAAAAGAAGTCGGGCAGATCGCGATCGATGACGAGATGCTCAAATCGAAGGCTAATTCCCAGATGATCAAAGATTACATTGTTGCCTTGCGAGAGAACGCGCGGCAATGGTCAGCGAATACGAAAAGCCGGGCTGAAGTGAATCACAGCGGAAAAAAGCCCCATCCTCAAAAAGGTACAGGCCGAGCAAGGCAAGGATATCTCGGCGCGCCGCAGTACAAAGGCGGCGGAAGAGTGCATGCGCCAAAACCGAAATTTGATCAGCACGTACGCATCAATAAAAAAGAAAGAAGAGCTGCGATCCGCCATCTAATCATTGAAAAAATCCTCGATAACCGCCTTCATGTTCTGCAATTCGAACAGTTAAAAGAGCCTAAGACGAAGAGTATGTTTGAGTTTTTAAAGAATTCGGCGCTTGAAGGAAAAAAAGTTCTGTTTCTCGGCGAAGGAATGATCATGGGCGCTAAGGAAGGAAATGAATCGCTATCGCCGGCACAAAAATTTGAAACGTTTGTCAAGAGCATCAGTAACATTCCCGGCAGCGAATTCATGCTGTTCCCGACAATCAATGGATTTGATGTCATCGTCAGCCATGAACTAGTCGTGATGGAATCCGCTCTCGATCAACTCAAGGTCTTATTAGGGGGACAAAAATAAATATGTTGAACAAAAGCCCTTTCGACATCGTCTTATCTAAACATGTCACTGAGAAATCGCGAGTTCTCGAACAGCTCCAATTCAACGCAAGCAATCCTTGCGTAAAGAAATGCGACGCCCCGAAATATGTTTTTATCGTCGACAAACGAGCGAATAAGCAAGAAATCGCAGCCGCTGTCGAAGCGATTTACAGCGATAGAAAAATAAGAGTCGTTTCCGTGAATACGATCAACGCTAAGCCAAAAAAGCGCAGAGTGCGTGGGCGGCCTGGAGTGAAACCCGGCTTTAAAAAAGCGATCGTGACACTAGAAGCTGGCGACAGCATTGAAGAGAAAGTATAATTTAAGAGCAAAGGCTAAACGCTTATGTTAAAGCAATATCGCCCCACTACAGCAGGACAAAGACATCTTATTCTGACGACGCGTAATGAATTGACGCGAAAGGAAAAAAGACGTGTCTCCGTCAAGCCGGAAAAGTCCCTGCTTGTCAAGAAAACAAGAACTAATGGCCGCAATCATCACGGGCATATCACATGCCGCCACAAAGGAGGCGGACATAAGAGATTTTACCGCCTGGTCGATTTCAAACGCGATAAAGAAAAGATCCCAGCGCGCGTGGCCTCAATAGAGTACGATCCGAATAGAACAGCTTTTATTGCGTTGCTTAATTACGCAGACGGCGAAAAACGATATGTTTTGGCTCCCCAAGGTTTGAAAGTTGGCGATGTCGTCGCAACGGATGATGAAGGGCAATTCAATGTGGGTTGCTGCATGCGCATTAAATCGATGCCCCTAGGATCCGTCATTCATAATATCGAGTTATATCCTGGCAGAGGCGGCCAGCTCGTGCGCTCTGCCGGCCTCTCCGCACAACTCATGGCCAAGAGCTCCGGCTACGCCACATTAAAAATGCCGTCGGGCGAAGTGAGAATGATCAATGAAAACTGTCGCGCAACATTTGGCGCAGTTTCCAATCCTGAAAGAAATCTTCGCGTAGAAGGCAAAGCTGGTAGAAGTCGATGGAAGGGAATCCGACCTACTGTGCGCGGAACGGCGATGAACCCTGTCGACCATCCCCACGGTGGTGGCGAAGGAAAACATAATGGCTATCTTCCGCAGACACCTTGGGCGATGTACACGAAAGGGTATCGCACCCGATCTAAGCGCAAATCTAACAAAATGATCGTCAAAGATCGCAGGAAATAAACAGGTAACTTATGGGAAGATCGTTAAGAAAAGGTCCCTTTGTAGATCACCACTTGATGGACAAAGTCTTTAAAATGAATAGAAGCGGTAAGAAGAATCCGATCAAGACATGGTCGCGCCGTTCCATGATTTTGCCTGAGATGATTGGGCACACCTTCGACGTTCATAATGGAAGAAGATTCATCAGCGTTTTTGTTTCCGAGAACATGGTTGGCCACCGGCTCGGCGAATTTTCGCCGACGCGTATCTTCAAAGGCCACGGTTCCAAGAAAGTCGCGGAAGCAGCGGCTGCAGCCTCATCTGCTGGTGCTGGATCTGCGCCTGCTGCGAAACCTGCACCCGAAGCAAAAAAAGGATAATCGATTATGCAAAAGGCAGTAGCTAAATCTAAATACATTAGAATCAGCCCCAGAAAAGCTCGCTATGCGGCCGAATTGATTCGCGGCAAAAGCGTGGAAGACGCGACCGTTCAGTTGATGTTCTGCAAACTTCGTGCAGGCAGACTGCTTCAAAAGACATTGGATTCAGCTGTTGCCAATGCGGAAACGCAGCTCAATGTACAACGTAGAGATTTAACAGTTAAAGAAGTGAGAGTCGATGCTGGCCCCACTTTGAAACGGGCGAAACCGAAGAATCGAGGTGGCAGCCATCCGATTATGAAACGGACAAGCCATTTTACAATCATCGTGGCCACAGAAAAATAGAGGGAGACTCAATGGGACAAAAGACATCTCCAATAGGATTTAGATTAGTTCGCACTAAAAAATGGCGTTCAGTTTGGTATGCGAATAAACAGGAATTCGGCGATCTTCTCGGTGAAGATTATATGATCAGAAAATATTTGATGTCTAAGCCGTGCTGCCAAGGAACTTCGCTGCTCACTATCAAAAGAATGAGCGGTAAGGTCGAAGTGACGATCCATACTGCGCGTCCAGGCCTTGTTATCGGCAAGAAAGGTGCTGAAATCGATGTTCTTAAGCAAGAGCTGAAAAAAATGACCGGGAAAGAGATCTGGATAGAAGTGGATGAAATCAAACGTCCGGATCTCGATGCAAAACTGGTTGCAGAAGCCATCGCCAAGCAGCTCGAGCGTCGCGTACCGTTTAGACGCGTTATGAAAAAATCGATGCAGGCGACGATAGACGCGGGTGCTGCGGGGATTAAAGTTCAAATCTCTGGACGTATCGGCGGCGCTGAGATCGCACGTACAGAATGGTATAAAGAAGGGCGAATCCCGCTTCAAACGATTCGCGCCGAAATTGATTATGCGCATGGAAGAGCCGAGACGACTTATGGATCGATCGGTGTCAAAGTGTGGATCAATCGGGGCGAAGAACAACTTAAACGAGCAGTGGGAGGCTAACTATGGCCCTGATGCCAGCACGAATGAAGTATAGGAAAATGCAAAAAGGCCAGCACGCGGGCCTTAGCAAAGCAGCTAATTTCGTCGATTTCGGCGACTTTGGCATGCAATGCTTAGAGCGGGGACGTGTGACGAATCACCAGATCGAAGCCTGCCGCGTAGCGATTAACAGGTATTTCAACCGCCGAGGAAAAGTCTGGATCCGCATCTTCCCAGATAAGTCTGTTTCCAAGAAGCCCGCTGAAACACGCATGGGTAAAGGGAAAGGAGCGCCAGATCATTGGGTTGCTGTTGTCCGTCCCGGAAGAATCATGTTTGAAGTTGGTGGCGTACCAAAAGAAATGGCGCAAAATGCTTTGAGAAGAGCAGCTGCGAAACTGGGGATCAAGACCCGTTTTGTCGAACGCGTAGAAAGGGTGTAGGAATTTATGTTAAAAGCAAAAGAACTGAGAGATCAATCTCCTGATGAACTGAAAGCCCTCTATCAGGACTTATCGAGAGAGTTATTTCAACTTCGCAACGAGATGAAAATCACGCGAAAAATGGAAAAGCCGCATTTGGTTCGCATCAAGAAAAAAGACCGTGCGCGTGCGATGACAATTCTGCGTGAAAAAGAAATGGCCGCAAGGTGAGGAATTTAATGGAAACAACTTCTAAGAGAAAAGTTCGCGAAGGCATCGTTGTATCGACAAAGATGCAAAAGACGATCACAGTTAAAGTGGAGCGCACGATACGGCATCCTGATTTTCAGAAGGTCGTCACACGAGAAAAAAAATATTATGCACACAATGAAAATCCTGACATTCAAGTGGGGCAGAAAGTGCGCATTATCGAAACCCGTCCGCTTTCTAAACTTAAGCGTTGGCGAGTTTTAGAAGTGCTCTCCTGATTTGAGAGCAGCTGACGAGAATACAAAAGTGAGATACACATGATCCAACAAGAAACTAATCTAGAAGTCGCAGATAATACAGGCGCTAAGCTGGTACGCTGCTTTAAGGTCCTAAAAGGGTCTAAACGCAGATATGCTAACGTCGGAGATATCATTATTTGTTCTGTAAAAGAAGCTGATCCGAAAGGAAGCGTAAAGAAAGGCGAAGTTGTCCGCGCTGTCATTGTAAGAACGAAAAGCTACGTCCGTCGCGCTGATGGATCTCTCTTGCGCTTTTACGACAATAGCTGCGTTTTGATCGATGAAAAAGATAACCCTCGCGGAACGCGTATTTTTGGTCCCGTTGCTCGCGAAGTACGCGAATCGGGATTCGTCAAAATCAGTTCGCTCGCGCCAGAAGTGATATAGGGAGATGGAGATTAAGATGAGCAAATGGATTAGAAAAGGCGATAAAGTCGTCGTCATCGCAGGAAATGAAAAAGGCAAGTCTGGCGAAGTCATCGGACGCAATGAAGACCGAGTACTCGTCCAAGGGGTCAATATCCGAAAGAAGCATGCGAAAAGGCAGCAAAAAGCCCCAGGCGCAGAGATACTCGAAATGGAAGTCCCATTGCATGTTTCCAACGTTGCTCTTTGCGATGGGGATGGAAAGGCCGTTAAAGCGAAAGTGCGAACCAATAAAAGTGGTGCAAAAGAGTTGTACTATCTCGAAGGTGAAAAAGAAGTCACCCTTCGACAAGTAAGAAAACATTCATAAAGAAGATAAGCAATGTCTAGGTTACAAAAACGATATAAAGAAGAAGTCAAAAATGCTCTTCGAGAAAGGTTTAAGTATGAGAACAGCATGCTTATTCCTGCCCTCAGGAAAATTGTCATTAGCATGGGACTTGCAGAAGCCACTAAAGACAAGAACGCCCTTCAAGACTGCTTTAAAGAGATGACGCAGCTTTCAGGCCAAAAGCCAGTGTTTACAAAAGCTCGGAAGTCAGTGGCCAACTTTAAGCTTAGAGAGGGGCAAGCCATCGGCTTAAAAGTGACGTTGCGCAAGAAGAGGATGTACGAATTTCTTGACCGCTTTTGCCATATCGTTTCGCCTCGCATCCGCGACTTTCGCGGCTTTCCTGCAAAATGCGATGGGAAAGGGAATTATTCCATAGGTATTGAAGAGCAACAAATATTCCCGGAAATTAATTTGGATGAAGTGAAAAGAACGCAGGGTATGAATATCACATTCGTCACATCAGCAACCAACGATGAGGAGTGCATAGAGTTGTTAAGACAGCTGGGCTTCCCATTTAAAACAGAGACTAACAGCTGAGGGAGAGGAAGACATGTTAAATGATCCAATCGCAGACCTACTGACAAGAATTCGCAATGCGAAGCAAGCGCGGCATCGCTTTGTCGACTTTCGCCCAAGCAAGATTAAAATGGATATCGTCAGGGTTTTGCACGAACAAGGATTCGTTGACAAATTTTTGGTCAACGAAGAAAAAGGACAGGCCCGCTTATTCTTGAAATATGCAGGCGGCCGAGAACCCGTCATAAAAGGTTTGGACCGCATTTCTTCGCCTTCACTGCGACGTTATGTGGGATATCGTCAGATACCTCGTATATATGGAGGAATGGGGGTTGCCATTCTTTCCACACCTGGGGGAATTGTTGACGGAGAAACCGCTCGCAAGAAAAAACTCGGCGGCGAACTGCTATGCTTAGTTTGGTAATAAAAAAGAGGTAAAAAGCATGTCACGTCTTGGAAATTCGCCAATCCCGCTTCCCGATAAAGTCGAGGTGAAAATCGCCGACGGGATGATCAACGTTAAGGGACCAAAAGGCACCAATGCGATCCCTTCTCAAGAAGGAATAACAGTCAAAGTCGAAGGCAATCGTCTAACCGTCATCAAAGACGAAAATATCGAGATGCCAAAAACGACGCATGGGCTGTATCGAGCATTGATTAACAATTTAATCATTGGTGTTTCAAAAGGGTTTGAAGTTCGCCTCAACCTCGTTGGCGTTGGTTATCGTGCCGCGCTGCAAGGCCAAAAGCTAGATCTTCAATTGGGCTTTTCCCACCCGACTCAGCTCACCGTCCCGAATGGCGTCAACGTTGCAGTCGACAAAAGCGTTACGATTATCATTACCGGCATTGACAAGCATCTTGTTGGGCAATTTGCCGCTGCGGTGCGTGCGATGAAGCCACCAGAGCCCTACAAAGGCAAAGGCATCCGGTATGAAAATGAATTTGTCCGTAAGAAAGCTGGCAAAGCTGCAAAAGGCAAAGCTGCATAATAAGGTAAAGGCTTATGATTAATGAATTACAAAAACGCAAGACGAAACGGCACCGAAGGGTTCTTAGAGTCAGACGTCAGGTCAGAGGAACAGCGGAAAAGCCGAGGCTCTCCGTCTTTAAATCAAACAGGCATCTGTTCGCTCAGCTTATCGATGACGACAAAGGGATCACGATTGCCAGTGCTGGAACACTGATGAAGCAGCTACGCGACCAAAAACTCGGAATGCGGAGCAAAGACTCAGCGCGCCAAGTTGGAACGTTAATTGGAGAGGCAGCTAAACAAAAGAACATCGCCAAGGTTGTATTCGATCGCGGACACAACAAGTACCACGGTCTGCTGGCAGAACTTGCCAATGCGGCTCGTGAAACAGGTTTACAATTTTAGCCAGGATATTAAGACATGTCGAAACAAGAAGCTAAACGACGCGCTGAAGATTACGGAACTGAATTCGAAGAAAAAGTCCTTTATATCAATCGCTGTTCCAAAGTCGTAAAAGGCGGACGAAAGTTCAGTTTTTCTGCCTTGGTGATCATCGGCGATGGGCAAGGGCATATCGGTTTTGGTTTTGCAAAAGCAAACGAAGTATCCGACGCGATCCGAAAAGGAACTGAGGCCGCGCGAAAAAATGTCATGTCATTTGAGATGGAAGGGACAACAATTCCTCACGAAATCACTGTAGAATGGGACGGAGCAAAAGTTTTGTTAAAGCCCGCTCCAGAAGGGACTGGAGTCATCGCAGGATCAAAAGTGCGTTCTGTGCTAGAATTAGGCGGAGTGAAGGACGTTGTTTCTAAAAGCCTAGGGTCCAGCAATCCATTGAACCAAGTCCGCGCGACTATCGAAGCGCTCACACAACTGACCAATCGTCAAAAGAATCGTGAAATCCGAGGGTTACAATCATGATGACATTATCTCAACTCTCTAATACTCATCGCCCACAGAAAAAGTCCCGCCGCGTCGGACGCGGTATGGGCTCGAAGCGTGGGAAAACATGCGGCCGCGGCAATAAAGGGGACATGGCTCGTTGTGGTTATAAAACGCGCCCTGGACATGAAGGCGGTCAAATCCCTCTTTATAAGAAATCTCCAACTCGCGGATTTACTAACGGCAGATTTAAGAACATCGTGTTTGCAATCAATCTCGGGATGATTGAAAAATTGTATTCCGACGGCGAGACAGTCTCATTGAAAACACTGCAGGAAAAAGGCTTTGCTCCAAGACGTATTCCAGGCGGATTGAAAATTTTGTCTGGCGGCGAATTGAAGAAGAAAGTCAACATACAAGCTAGTTTTTACTCCGGAACAGCGGAAGAAAAACTAAAAAAGAATGGAATATCTTTCCAACAAATTCCCATTGGGAAATGATTGAGCCCATCAACAATTAATTCGGCTTAAGAGATGATTGAAGGGATCAGACGCATTTTAAGCGTGCCAGAGTTGAAGGCTAAAATAGTCTTTACTCTACTCATGCTCATTGCTTGCCGCGTGGGTGCTTACATACCCGTTCCCGGCATTAATGGAGACGCCGCAGTAGAGCTCTTCCGTAATGCGACTGGAGGGAGTCAAAATCTTTTCCAGCTTATGGACGTTTTTTCGGGTGGAGCATTTGCTCAAATGACGATCATCGCGCTTGGCGTCATGCCCTACATCTCTGCCTCGATTATTATGCAATTACTGATGGCACTCGTCCCTTCTCTGCAGAGAGAAATTCGTGAGAATCCGGATGTTGGCCGCCGAAAAATGGGCAAGTGGATACGCATGCTCACCGTCGCTTTGGCTTTTTTTCAGGCGGGACTTTATGGAAAATATGCTGTGGGTCTTAATGCTAGCAGCCCTGGGGTCATTGTTAGCGAGATTCTTGATGTTCAGGCTTTCGGTTTTCCATGGCTTTTTTACTTGATCGTCATGGCGACGATGACCGCCGGAACGGTGCTCCTGATGTGGATAGGAGAGCAAATCACTGAAAAGGGGGTCGGCAATGGGATCAGTTTGATCATTATGATCGGAATTCTCTCGTCTTTACCAGGCACGATCGGATCCGTCATTAGACAACTTAATCTCGATTCGCAAGAACCCGGGCAACTCACATTTTCTTCACTCGTCGTTCTCAGCGGCGTCTTTGTCCTCATCATCGTCGGAACGATATTGATTATTCAAGGACAAAGAAAAATTCCCCTGCAGTATGCCCGCAGGGTCGTGGGAAGGCAGGAAGTGCAAGGGGGCAATGCCTATATTCCTCTCAAAATTAACTACGCTGGCGTCATCCCTGTGATTTTTTCAACATCCTTTTTGATGTTTCCCGCAACAATCGGCCAATTTTTAGGCCAAGGATCATGGTTGGGCCGTTTTGCTAATATGATCTCGCCAGGCACATGGGTTTACATGGCCTTAAATGTGATGTTAATTATTTTCTTCACATATTTTTGGACGGCGACTCAGTTCCACCCCGAACAGATCGCTTCCGATATGAAGAAAAACGGGGCTTTCGTTCCGGGGATTCGCCAAGGCAGACCGACTCAAGATTTTCTTGAGGCGACCATGAATCGCATTACTTTTGCAGGTGCGTTGTTTCTTGCCTCGATTGCGGTTTTGCCGACCATTGTAGGTAAAATATTGAGTGTCGATTCGTCCATTACCTATTTCTTTGGCGGCACCTCCCTTTTGATCCTGGTAGGCGTTGTTCTCGACACTTCGAAGCAGATTGAATCGCATTTGCTTATGAAGCGCTATGAAGGCTTTATGAAGAAAGGGAGACTGCGAGGCCGTTAACATTTTTTTGGATTCTGGGGTAGTGTTGCCTCAAAAATTGAATATTTAACTCACTAGAGTTGTAAATAAACAAAACATCTGATAAATTTCTCAGATTGTTTGTCGAATAAAGGAAACTTTTCATGCCAAGAGTGATAGGAATCGATATACCAGACAATAAACGGTTAGAAATCAGCCTCATGTACATCTATGGGATCGGGCGCCGGCTGTCGAATGAAATCTGCGCAAAGCTTGGACTAAGTCCAAACATGAAAGCGCATAATCTGACAGAAGATGAAATTGCAAAGATCAACGCCATGCTGACAACGCAATATGTTGTAGAAGGTGATCTTCGCCGCCAAATTCAAAATAATATCAAACGTTTGATCAGCATCCATTGCTATCGCGGAATGAGGCATCGATTAGGACTGCCTGTAAGAGGCCAGCGCACCCGTACAAATTCACGTACACGCAAAGGCAAGAGAAAAACCGTTGCTAATAAGAAGAAATAAGGGAGAGTGAACTTTGGCTAAGCAAGACGCACAAAAGACGATGGCCAAAAAGCCGACCATCGCTAAAACACGGAAAAAAGCGGTTCGCAATGTCCCAAGTGGAATTGCACACGTTAAGGCGACATTTAACAATACGATTATTTCTATCACGGATTTGACTGGCAATGTGATTTCCTGGGCATCGGCCGGAAAGGTCGGTTACATAGGATCGCGCAAATCTTCCGCCTTTGCAGCGACTGTGGCAGCGCAAGATGCAGCAAAAGTGGCCATGTCTCTGGGCATGAAAGAAATTGAAGTCAATCTGTCTGGGCCTGGCGCAGGAAGAGAGTCCGCCGTACGCGGGTTGCAGAGTTCGGGCCTTGCAATCACGATTATTCGCGACAAGACACCCGTGCCGCATAACGGATGCCGTCCGCGGAAACGTAGAAGAGTCTAACAAACTGAAATAGTAATTTTGCAGGAGATCGTTCATGGCCGTAAAGTATGGCAAGTTTGAGTTGCCGACAAAAATTAAAGTCGATGAGGCGAGTAAATCGGGAATCTTTGCTCGATTTATCGCGGAACCTTTTGAAAGAGGATTCGGGCATACTGTCGGTAATGCTCTAAGAAGAATCATTCTAAGTTCTTTAGAGGCGCCCTCCATCATGTCCGTCCGCATCGAAGGAGTCCCTCATGAGTACATGGCGATCGAGGGAATCATTGAGGACATGACGCACATTGTGCTCAATCTCAAGAACGCCCTTCTTAGAAAGCTTCCCACAGACGATGAAATGGGCTCTCGCGAACCAAAAGTGATTTCTAAAATTTTAGATATCACTGGCGATATGCTCGATAAAAATGGCGGACACTACTCGGTCACCCTTAAAGAACTGATCGGGCTTTCAGATTTTGATGTCGTTAACCCAGAGCTTGCGATCTTTACAGTCACAAAACCAATGACTCGAAAAGTCGACATTAAAGTTGCAGCCGGCAGAGGGTATGTCCCTTCTGAACGACATGCCGTTGTCGAAAAAGGTGTGGACGAAATCATTATCGATTCCGCTTTTTCTCCAGTCCGTCTTGTGAATTACTTTGTCGAAAATACCCGTGTTGGCCAAGACACAGATTTTGACCGCTTGATTCTGGAAATCTCCACTGACGGCCGCATCACTCCGGAAGAAGCTTTAGCATTCGCTACCCAGATCGGCATTCTCCATTTACAAGTATTTGATCAGTTGAAATTGCATAATCTGACTTTCGATCAGGGCGAAATCGAGCTGAATACCGATCGCGACGCCTTGATGGCCAAACTTGCGCTCAGGATCAATGAAATCGAGCTGTCTGTGCGTTCCACTAACTGTCTTGCCGGCGCAAATATCGATACGATTGCGGAGCTCGTCGTCATGCCTGAGTCGGAAATGCTCAAATTTAGAAACTTTGGTAAGAAATCCCTTAATGAAATCAAGTCGAAGCTTGAAGAAATGGGGCTTGGCCTTGGAATGGATTTGGCTAAATTCGGAATCACTAGAGACAATGTCAAACAAGTCATCCAAGATTACATCACTGAAAAAGCAGGAACTCAAGTATGAGACACGGAAAAGATACATTTAAGATCGGCAGGACCGCGAGCCACCGGCGCTGTATGATCGCCAATATGCTCAAATCATTGATCGAGCACGGGCGCATTGAGACGACGGAGCGCAAAGCAAAAGAACTTCGACGGCATGCAGACCATATGGTCACGCTCGCGAAGAAAAACACCCTGGCAAGCCGCCGCAAAGCTGTTGGCGAGCTCATGATCGCCTATAATCCATTGACCTCTAAGGAAGCACGAGCAGCGAAAGCAGGCAAAAAAGAAGGCTATAATACCGATCGACAAGTCATCGGCAAACTTTTTGGCGAACTCGCTACCCGGTTTGCTACGCGCAATGGCGGATATACACGTATCATCAAAAAAGATTTCCGAATTGGCGATAGCGCTCCAAGCTGCTATATCGAATACCTCGCTCAATAGTATCCCATACAGAGCTTCAGAGCCTTCTCGCTCTGAAGCTCTAATTTCTTTACATTCAAAAAACAGTTCTTTATCATCCGTGCTACGCTCCAAAGGAGGATAGAATGCCGATTAAAATTGCTATTAATGGGTTTGGGCGAATTGGCCGCCTTGTTTTCCGCATTCTTCGTGAAAATTATCCTGATGTCGAAGTTGTTGCCATCAATGATCTCGTCCCCGCTGACAATCTCGCCTACCTTTTAAAATTTGACTCTGTTCACAGAAGCCCTTCCTTTAATATTAAAGCAGAAGCAGAGTCTCTCCATGTCAATGGAATGAAATCGGTTGTTCTTTCCGAAAAAGATCCCTCTAAGTTGCCTTGGAAAACGCTTGGCGTTGACTATGTTATTGAGGCTTCTGGGCATTTTACGAACGTAGACGACGCCCGTAAGCATATTGAGGCCGGAGCAAAACGAGTGATCATCACTGCTCCTGCAAAAGGAGATTGCCCAACGCTTGTCATGGGAGTCAATGAGAACACGTATAATCCTGTAAAAGATCAGATTGTTTCTAATGCTTCCTGCACAACCAACTGTTTAGCTCCTCTCACAAAGGTCGTTCTCGATGAATTCGGCATCGAGGAAGGATTGATGACTACCGTCCATTCTCTGACAGCGACCCAACCCTCCGTAGACGGACCTTCAAAAAAAGATTGGAGGGGAGGACGCGCGGCTAGCATCAACATCATTCCATCTTCTACCGGAGCGGCAAAAGCAGTAGGCCAGTGCATTCCCGCTATCAAGGGAAAGCTGACTGGGATGGCATTCCGTATCCCAACAGCAGACGTTTCCGTTGTTGATTTGACCGTTCGCCTCTCTAAGGATACCACCTACGATGAGATTTGCAATGCCGTAAAAAAGGCAGCAGACGGGCCTATGAAAGGAATTATTGAATACTGTGAAGAAGAAGCCGTGTCCAGCGACTTTATCGGCAATACAGCCTCATGTATTTTTGATAAAGGGGCAGGAATTGCTCTGAATCCCCGTTTTTATAAATTGGTGGCATGGTATGATAATGAAATGGGATATGCCCACCGCGTTGTCGACTTAGTTCGATACATGGCATCCAAAGAAAAGTAATTTTTTTTAAACTCTGGCGCACTATGCGTCATTCGTAAACTGAATAACATGGGATAGAAATTTGTGAATTTTACTCGAGAACCCATCATAGAAACGATCATTTCCCCTCGTGAAGGGCATAAGCTTCTCGTCCGCACCAGCAAAAGTAGCGGGCAAGCAGAAGAATACTACGTCGATGCTCTAGAAGTCGTGTCCTTTGGGCACGCCTTCTTTTTTCGCTCGATGGAACGGCCAAAGGCCTTTTTAGTGCCCACGTCCGATTATGAAGTTTTAGAAGTCAAAGAAACTCGCGTAGCGTTGAAGAACATCAGCCACGACCGCCAGATAAAAATTGGCGGAGGTCGCGAAGCCTCTCTTCGTCATCAGCACCGTGAGCCTTCTCCTGAAAGAGAAGTCGAACCCGTTGCCTCAGAAGAAGAACAGGTAGCTCAGCCTGAAGAGACAGGGCTGGAAACAGCGATTGGCTCACGCATGGACAAAAGACGCGACCGCCGCCGCCGCCGGCACCGCCGTTCCGACGACGAATGGACAGACCGCAGAACACAAGAACCCCAATCTGCACAGTCTGAACCCGAGCAAAAAATCCCCGGAGGTGGAGCAGAAGATGAAACGAAAGTTTCATCTTCGATGTTTTCTTCCCTCATCCCACCCCCTACCACTCTCATCTCCGAAACCCTCAGCCGGTATAAAGATAAAGAATTTGCTGAAGGCACTCCTCCCGCGAAAGAAGAAGTAGAAGAAGAGAAAAAGAGAAAATCCAAGAAAGAAGACCGTTCTTCTGAAGAAGAGACAGGCTCCGATTCTGCTCCGTTGCACCGCATCGCTACAACGTCTTCAGCAGAATCCTTGGAGACCTCCTCTTTCTCTTCCACGAATTTTTCTCCACTGCCGCCCGGCAGAGATCCTTTCTTCTTTTAGTTCTATCGGGGGTTCGTAAGAACCCCCCAATTCCTACTTGAATTTATCCTCCCAGCCCCGTTAAACTGCTCACTGTATTCTCCCTCCAAAGCTCGGATGGTGGAATGGTAGACACTAGGGACTTAAAATCCCTTGCCAGCAATGGCGTGCGAGTTCGACTCTCGCTCCGAGCAAATTGTCTATAGAAAATATCAAAATAATGTCCCTCAAAAAGCTGTTCTCCCGACCCCTAAAAGGGACACAGGTGCGATAGCAATACTCAAGAATCCCAACTAAAATCTGTCTATAGAAATTGGCTTTCAGAATCCTATTGGCAAGCAAAAAGCAGGTGATTTTTATCTTTAGTGTCCCTTTATGTGTTTAGTTGTATATAACTCCAGTGATCTCACACTACTGTGGAGTCGCTTATTTTTCTCCTGGCACGGGAGGCCGTTCTGCAGCTGGTTTCAAGTGCCAGCATTGACATTGTGCAGACGCGCCAATTGTCGATTTGAAGGTTTTTTTGGGAGTAGAAGACCATTGGGAAGAGCCAATCTCTCTTAGTTTAGCAATCCCTCCAGTCGATCCACTCACTCCTCATATGCTCCCTGATCCTATTCGGGTGTGGTTTGATAACGCAAAACGTATGTCAGTTCCTTAGAATTTATGGCAATTCCAGCCTTGGTAATTATCGGTTCTTTAGTTGGCCGACAGATCGGAATTTATCCAAGAGCCTATGATTCCTGGTTGGTAGTAGGAATCTTTTGGGGTATGCTAATTGGTCGCCCTTCCCTACTCAAGTCTCTCGCAATAAATAATGCAAGAAAACCACTGGATAAACTCGTTACTCAGGCCAGAGAGGCTATGAAAGAGATATTAAACAGTACGAACAAGATAAAGAGTGGATTGAAGCACAAAAGCGTAGACGATGTGCTCGCCATTTATATCCTTAGAAAACATCGTCATGATTTTTCTGATCCTATAAGTCCTTAACTTACTGAATTTCATGGTAAAACAACATAATTTTGTTTGTTTTGCTAGTCCAGAGCCTCAGCAAATACAAAGTACGGATTTTACTCGGTGGAGACAAAAACCGCAGAGAGGAAAAAAATGATTAAAGCATATATTACTAATCTTTAATAAGTTGCATCGATGGGGTAGCTTGGGCGTGCTGCGTTTTTACATTTATTTGACGTATTGAGCATCGATTTCCTCAAATATCTTGCCTCAAATTTAAAGTTTAATTTTTTTTTTGATTATCAATTGAATTGTTGGTATAATAATGTGTGCTTGGATTCAAAAATCGTTGTGGTTAATAATTTAAAATGGGGAAAGGATATGTCTATTAAAGAAGTTTCTTGCAGTTTGTCCGGCGCAGATAATACGAATATCCCGTCATCTTCATCTGAAGAAAAGACTCAAATAAAAACTTCAGGTTTGTTTTATAGAATTCAAAATACTGAAGGCGTCACAAGAGGGTATATGTTTGGTTCTGCCCATATGCTACATATGTTCGATTTTAAATTATTATTTGATGAAGAAATTGACAAAAGGTTCAATGAGTCTAATCACCTTGTTGTTGAACTAGACGTCATTAAAGAGCTTAAAAAATCAATAGGGGATGTAGAGAATTTTAATAATATTATTAAACAACAAGCTGAAAAACTTCAAAGCAAGGAACTTAGCTGGCTGATTCAATCATATGAAAACGGGAAAATGATCCATGAGCTGGAAACTGCTGAATTCCAGAACGAAGCAAAAGCAGACTATCAAAAAGAGTATGGCAAAAACATCACTTCTAAAATCCTCAGGAGACCTTTGATGCATTTAACTCTAGATGAAGAAAAATTTTATAAAGAATTTGATCGAAATTTGAATCAAAAAGATCAATTCACACGTGAGGGTTTTGCGGAAGGATCTGAGAAAAAAATCGAATTTGTGGCAAACTTTGGTTTGTCTGAAGAAGTAGCCAAACGATTTAATGAAGACAGAAGTGAGAAAATGGCGGAGAAAACTGACTTCCTTTTGAGAGAAAACTCCGGGCTATTTTTTATCTCCATTGGAGCTGGACATGTAGTGGGGGAAAAAGGGGTTCCTGCCATTTTATTTCAGGGATATGGCTGGCAAGTAACAAAGATGAGTTATTCTAACTAGACCACCAGAAAACGTGTAGGCTATGCCCCCCCCCAACAACGTTGAACTCCTTTTGGTTAGGGGTTAGCATGCTAAAGTTAAATCAACTAATATATTGATTTGCAGCTCGAATTGATTATTAACATACTTGTCGTTTTGTTCGTTGGAAGAAATTTCTTAATTTATTGTATCGGTAAGGATCTCTATATAATTTGTAGATAACATTCGATGATTTATGTATATATTTCCTAGACTCCTTGACATGCAAGCCTCAATTTAAAAATTTCTTTTCTATTTAATTTCAATAAATAATTAAGTGTAATTAAATCATCTTTGCACTAACGCGAGTTTAATTTATTTGTTTAAAAATTGAATTTCGTGTATAATAACATGTGAGCAGCGGATTGATAGAATTGGGGTGGGAAATAGAGCCTAAAACTATTTGAGTTCCAATGATTTCCCCTATGCATAGACATCTGGGACGGGTGTATAGTGAAACTTCGAATCTCGATCGAAACAATTCTTGAACTGAATGGATAGTATTATTTGTTTAATAAACATTGAAAATATTGGTTTTAAAATGGCTGTATGTTTTAAAGACTTGAATGACGTTAAAATTGATGTGAATATTTATGTTGAAGAATATAAAAAAATATTTTCTTGCATCGTTAATCAAAAAGTTAATGACAGAAGTCCTAAAATCGAACGAATCATGAACGAGCTTAAAGAAAAAAAAGTTTTTGAATTAACGGGCAATGACAGTTTCAAAGAAAAAATATATAGCACTATCCGGGAGTTATTAGAAGTTAGACCGGGCAGGATATTGATGAAAGAGTTAATCAAATTATCTCCAATATTTGAAAGTATTGTCATTAGGAGCGGCGAAAAATTTTGGCATCATCCCAATCACATCATCGATGTTAATTTGAATAAATGTTCAGATGACAATTATAATGCCATGTCAGGATCAAAAATATTTGGCTGTTCAAAACCAAAGTCAATTACTTTAGCTCATGAGTTAATTCATGAATTGCATGAAAGAGAAAGAGAGGTTCAGAGTGCTCTGGAAGTATATCGTAACCGGAAACTCGAATTAACAGGTCCCCTGAATGAATTCAAAGAGGTTGAAATTTACCCAAATCCTTATTTTCGAAGTATTTCGTTTGAGGGCTTTGAATCACAAGTTATCTTTGAAAAATTAACTAACCTGGAAGAACAGCATACCATCGTCGGTGTAAATATCCCCAGATTTTTAAAAAAGAAAAAATTAAATAAATTAGATGTTTTGAGCGAAAATGTTTTTTTGTGCGCATGTAATTTATTGCCACGAGTGGATCACCAACAAACTGAAAATGATAGCGGTGATGGAGATAACCAATTAAATCGAGTGAATTTATCTTCATATTATCAATGGTTGCATCTGCAACTTAATAAAAGAAATGAAAAAGTAGAAAAAGCCCAGGAAGAATATGCTTCGAGTGAAAAATTTACCTGAGAAGAATTTTTTTCCCGACTTCGATACTTTTTGCATTTAAGTTCATAAGGATCAGCAATCCACTTGGTGATGTAGTTGCCCTTTTCACATTGAAAACACCATAGATCCGGCGCCCTTCCATTGGCATCTTAAAGGGGAGGCAGTAACGACCTTGGGTTTCCTTATGTTTTAGGACACTGTATTGAACATCCATCAGGGTTGGCAGCTGCAACATTAAATCTACGAAAACTTTACTAATATATGCAAAATGCATATATTTTATTCCCATGAAAGCAAGCATTGGAAAAGTCGCAAAAGAATTGGGCGTGTCCAGGGATACACTTCGCAGGTGGGAAGCCAAAGGTAAAATTATTGCAGAGAGAACCCCAAGAGGACACCGTCGTTATGATTTGGCAAAGATCCTTCGCCTTCTTCCTAGAACTCAGTCTCTCCAAAAAAATACGGTTGTCTACGCACGAGTTTCAAGTCATGATCAAAAAGAGGATCTGATACGACAATCAAACGTTCTACAGTCTTTTTGCGCGGCAAACGGCTGGACTTATGAAATCATCCAAGACTTAGGTTCGGGCCTCAACTATCAAAAGGGAGGGCTTCGCAAGCTCATACAAAGTATTTGTTCGAGCAAGATCGACCGACTCCTCCTAACTCATAAAGATCGTCTACTTCGTTTCGGAGCAGAGCTGATATTCTCCCTCTGCGAGCAATTTGGGGTCGAAGTTGTCATCATCAATAAAACTGATAGTGCCAGTTTTGAGGATGATCTTGTTCAAGACGTTCTTGAAATAATCACTGTTTTTTCTGCAAGATTATACGGAGCGAGAAGCCGTAAAAATCAAAAACTCCTTGAAGCTTTAAAAGAGGCAGCTACAGCCATATAATGAAAGACTCAACAAGGACCTATCAAACCCGTCCTCATTATTCTCCCTTGGTAGAAGAAGCTTTTTGCGCTTGCGCTGAACTCTTTGCACATATCGAGCATTGTCTTCTAGCTGATATCAGCAAAGGAAAAACTCCAGGCACACTCAAATCCTCTTACCTTGTCAAATACGGCATCACCGCAAGGCATTTTAACGCCATTCGTGTGAAAGTTGAGGGAAAAATAGCCTCTATTAAGGAGCTGCGTAAAATCCAGATCTCCGATCTAAAAGAACAGATCAAACCATTGGAAACAAAAATTTCCAAGCTTCAGAAAAAGCCTCTACTCTCATTCTCGGTGCATCAGAAAAAACGACGACTCCACAAATTACAGCAGCGGCTGGAACAACTTGTTAAAGACCAGGAACAAGACAAAATTTCTCTCTGTTTTGGCTCTAAAAAACTGTTCCACGCTCAATTTGATTTAGAGGCAAATAACTATAAAACTCACGAAGAGTGGCTTGAATATTGGCGCCATGCCAGAACATCCGAGATCTTCTTTTTGGGCTCCAAAGACGAAACCTCCGGCAATCAGACCTGCACTGCGAGCATAGAAGAGGACAATCGCCTAACCCTACGTATTCGCCTGCCAGATGCCCTTCACGGCAAATTTGGCAAGTACATCACAATTCCTCATATTTTTTTCCCCTATGGACATCAGGAAATTCTGACGAGCCTGGAGGATTGCAGGCAAAGACAGCTCTTGGCCCAAGCGAAGGATTCCAATCACGGACAAGCCCTAACCTGGCGTTTTAAACATGACAAAAAGGGATGGCGCCTTTTTGTCACCACCTCTCTTCCCTCGCCCCAATGGAAAACCAATAAAGATAAAGGGGTGATCGGTGTCGATATCAATACTGACCACCTGGCCATTGCTGAAACCGATCGGTTTGGCAATCCCATTTACAAAAAAACAATCCCGCTGAACCTCTATGGAAAGACCAAAGAACAATCTTTGGCGCTCATCGGAGGTGCCTGTGCAGAAGTGGTCAGCCATGCAGAGAAAACTTTAAAACCGGTCATCCTTGAAGCCCTCGACTTTCAAAAGAAAAAGCAGTCTATTCGAGAAACCTGTCCCCCTTCACAATCTCGCAAACTTTCTTCTTTTTCTTATCAGTCCATCCTTACTCATTTAAAGTCTCGCGCCTTTGGCAAACGGATCGAGGTTAAACAGGTCAATCCCGCCTTTACCTCACTGATCGGCAGAGTCAAGTTTGCGGTAAGGTATGGACTCTCTATTCATCACGCAGCGGCCTTATGCATAGGCCGTAGATTTTTAAATCTTTCTGAAAAAGTACCGCGCCATCTGGACAAAGTCCCAGATGGCAAAGATTCCCATGTCGCCTTATCCCTACCTGTAAGGAATCGGGACAAGCACGTATGGAATCAGTGGCGGGACATAAGTAAGAAAGTACAAGCAGCGCTTGCAGCGCATTTCCGGGCCAAAAGATCCTCGAGCACCCTCAAAGCTGCTCCTGAGACAGAACCTTCCCGGATCTTGTCGGTGCGACTCCGACATGCGAATCGTTAGCAGCACTGCTTGGCTGACGTCTCTATGAGAACAATGCTATTTGCATATATTTTCGTAGAATTTTATGAGCGGTTGATTTGATCGATGCTCAGATTTTTATCGATTCCTCGATGATCTAAAGACGGGAGTAAAGGCTGAGGATTTCTTGATCCGAGCGAATTTAAATTGCGGCTCTAATCACCAGATACTCAATATTTATTTAGGACGAGCAGTGCAGGAAATGAGTCCTTTTTCTATAATCGCCTTATGCATTCAATCGCGACTATCATCAATTTTTGCACCAATGATTATCAGTTTCTTGAACCATGCATCAAACAAGCACAACAATTTTCTTCCCAAGTTCTCATTCCCGTTTCCGATCATTTCTTTGATGGCACTCCTGAAAATAGAGATCTCCTCAATCATGCCTACAAAGAACATCCCGATTGCGAGTTCATCGAATTTGCATACAACCCCCAACATCCTTATGGCTTTCCTTGTGTGAAGCGCCCAGGAGATCTCGATTGGCCCCGTTACTGGCATAGCAGTGCCCGAATGATCGCCTACTTTCACCTCCGAAAAGAAATTGACTATGTTCTCTTCATCGACGTGGATGAAATTTATGAGGGAAAGGCCTTTAAAGCGTGGCTCGACCAGTTCGATTATCGCGCCTACAGTGCTCTCCGCTTCACTTGCTATGAATATTTCCGTGAACCCCGATATCGAGCCAAAGAAACTTTTTTTTCAGGGCTTATGGCGCGAAAATCGCTTCTCACCCCAAAACTCATCTTAAATGTTGATGAGAGAATGGGCCTTTACCGTGATCTTCCACAGAAAAAAATCATGAATCTTAAAGGACTAGAGAATCGTCCGATCATCCATCATTACAGTTGGGTCCGAAGCAAAGAGCAGATGCTCCGGAAAACGGCTACATGGAGCCATTATTGGGAGAGAGATTGGGCCTCGCTCATTCAGAAAGAATTTTCGGGACCCTTTTCGGGTAGAGACTTCTACACCAATCGCGAATATGAAGTGGTCGAGCCCTACATCGATCTTTCACCGTCCGTACCGACGTACCGTGTCACCCATGAGGACATCTTCCGCAAGGAACTTACAGAAGAATTCGATTTACCTCTGCCAACACTCTCGGCTGTGAGGAGTGGTTAATGACCCTTCAAACGATACCTGGGAACGTGTTCAGGTAATCGAAGATCCCGAGCCTGAGAACAGTCCAAAGGAGGCTCATCAATCACCAAAAAAACCTACAAGGATGTTTCTAAAAAAAGTAGCGGAAAATTCGTTGAGAGAATGACCAATGTTCCTGTGAAAACAAGACCTTTATTACGAGACGCATGAAGCATCCTTAAAAAGGAGTTCATGGTAGGTGGCGAACAGAAGAAAAGGCAAGAAATCGTGACTTCTATATCACTCGATGATGATACCCAGATCATCTAATAGAGCTAAAACTTCGGGCTTGGAAAATTTTGCATTCTTCAACGGGTTGATCAAGGGATTGATCGAGTAGTTGATAGCTCGGACAAAATTCGCTTTTGCGAGATTCGAATTATGGAAAATACTTCCCCTTAAATCCGATTGGGAAAAATCAGACTCTGAAAGATTTGTATTGGTGAAATGAGTGTCGCGAATGGTACAACGCAAAAATAAAGTGTTTTTAAGATTGAGATCAGAGAAGTTAGAGGTGTCGATTAAGCAGTTTATGAATTTTAATGCCACAAACATAGGATCGCATTTTCCAAAATTGGCGCCTACAAACTTACAATCCTTAAACTCTACCCCTTGAAGGCGGCATCCATCGAATTTGACTAAACTCAAGTTGCAATTGAGCAGCTTGCAATCTAAAAATTTTGATCCAGTCAGATCACTATGTGTAAAGTCGCAATTTTCGAAGATGCAGTTTGAAAACTTCTTGTGCTTGAGGTTTTCATTGCTCCAAGTTGCTTTTTGGAACCTTTGATTTTCGAATTCATTGGGCATCATAAGCGATTTTCCACGTCATAATTCACGGTAAGAACAATATAAGTCACATAGGAGGCAAGTGGAAGTAAACAAACAACGGCTAGACCAAAGGTAGACAGGGAGGCAAAAGCAACGCCGGTAACGATATTCGCCAGAGAAACCGCTCCTAATGGAATGGCGATCGAACCTGCGAATGCTGGCAGGGCAAATTTATAGGCGCAATTTGTTTCCACTGTGAGTCGGTAAAAGAGGGATCCTCCAAAGCATATCGCCAGATTAACCAGAGGAGAAAAAGGCATAAGCACACATAGCGCATCCATTGACAAGGCGCGGAAAAAATGATTGGCGAGCAATGCGGCCTTGTACAAGGTGCTATGCTCTATAAAATACTGGGTAATTTGTTCGGTAGGCTTCTGTAGGATGTTGTTTTTATCAATAACATCATGGAGCGCGGTCGCAGCACCTATACCCATAATTGCTCCTTTCATAAATGATGAGAAAAATGCTACTTTCTTTGAAGATTTCAGGCAATTCCAACCTAAACAGCAGACTATGAATCATTCCGATCTTAAAATAGCCTCCATTAGGGCGACGATTCTGTTTGATAAACGTTTTTGGGTGGGAACCTTTGAACGCATGGATAAAAAAGGCTACGCAGTTGCAAGACATATCTTTGGCGCTGAGCCCTCGGATGCAGAAGTCTACGAATTCGTATTGAATCACTACCATGAATTAAACTTTGGTGAAGCCAAAAAGTTCGAACTACAAATCAAAAGGATGAATCCCAAGAGAGTTCAAAGAGAAATTCGGCGAGAAATGGAAAGACTGAAAGAGACAACGGTGCCCTCAACTCTTGCTCAGGATTACACGAGAGAGGAGATTGAAAAGAAAAAGAAAGTCAAAGAGCAAAAGAGAACTGCTGAGAAGCAAGCCCGAAAGGACGAGCAATTCCTTCTAAAACAACAAAAAAAGAAAAAGAAGCATAGAGGCCATTGATTTTGATCGATGTTTTCGCGCATGATAACTTCGACATTTTATGGGAAAAATCAAAGGCATCAGCCACATCACCTTAATTTGTAAAGATCTGGAAAAATCTGCTGAGCTCTTTTGCGAGCTTTTTGGGTGCGAAGAGGTGTATTCAAGTGAAAAAAAGAACTTTTCCATTTCTAAAGAGAAATTCCTTCTTGTTGGAGATCTATGGATTGCTTTGATGGAAGGCGAGCCTTTAGACCGTTCTTACAACCATATCGCTTTTCACGTTGAAGAAGTTAATTTACACTTTTTTGAAACTAAAATCAACGCATTAGGATTAGAGATGCGACCAACTAGACCTCGCAAGCTGGAAGAAGGAAAATCGATTTACTTTTACGATTATGATAACCATCTATTCGAACTTCATACGGGCACCCTATCCAAGCGATTAACCTATTATCAAACCTATGACAAGAACATAACCGGCATCTTTGTAAGATTGGCGGAAGAATCTGAAATGCACTGGGTAAATCAATGCTATGACAAAGTGGGATTCATTCATTCCAATTTCAACAGAGAATTCATCGCTATCGCTGAGTTTGAGGGAGAGAAGGTAGGATTGGGACGTCTTGTCAAAATCGATGAGAATAATCTCGAGCTCGGAGGGATGTACGTTCTAGAATCATTTCGAGGTAAGGGTATAGCCTCCGAGGTCGTCAGATTCCTGTTGAACCTTGCTGAACCTTTTCCAACAGTTTATTGTATCCCCTTTGAATATTTGATTCCCTTTTACACCAAGTGTGGATTTACAACTTGCACTCAATTAGAACTAGTCCCCAATGAGATTTTAGATAAGTATCAATTGTGCAAAGTGAAATACACAAACCCTACTTCCCTTATGATGCATTAGAATTCTGGAGAGAGATTGATGACTATTCCCTCTAAAAATCGACAAGTTCAACTGATTTCAAGGCCAAAGGGTTTGCCTTCCCTTGAAAATTTTAGAGTTCATGAGGGTTCGATACCTGAATTGAAGGAAGGAGAAGTTTTAATTCGATCGCTTTATTTGTCCGTCGATCCCTATATGCGAGGCCGCATGGGAGGACGGCCATCTTCACATCCCCCTTTTCCGCTTAATGAACCTGCGAATGGAGATGGAGTAGGCCATGTTCTGCATTCCAAGCATCTTGAATTTCAGCCTGGAGATGCTGTTTGCGGCTACTTGGATTGGGCTGAGTACTCCATTTTGCCGGGATCCACTTTAAGAAAATTCAATTCTCAAGAAGTTCCATTGACTGCTGCATTAAGCGTTCTTGGCATGCCTGCGCTCACCGGATATTTTGGATTGTTAGATATAGGATGTCCAAGAGAAGGGGAAACGATTGTTATTTCAGCAGCAGCGGGGGCTGTGGGGATGATTGTGGGCCAGATCGCGAAAATTAAAGGGTGCCACGTCATCGGAATTACTGGCCATGATGATAAAGTAGAATTTCTTCTTAAGGAGCTGAATTTTGATGGAGCTGTTAACTATACAACTCCAAATTGGGTCGATGCTTTGGCACGTTTGTGCGCTCAAGGCATCGACCTTTATTTTGACAATGTCGGAGGCTTGATAGCGGATGAGGCGATGAAACGGATCAATCGTCACGCCCGTGTTATGTTATGTGGCCAAATTTCATCCTATAATCTTGAAACGTCTGATGTGGGGCCTCGTCATTTTCGTCAACTGATTGTTAAAAGCGCCATGGCGCGAGGATTTCTTGTCTTTGATTATAAGGAACGCTTTCCCGAGGGAAGGAAGCAACTCAAAGAATGGTTGCTGCAGGGAAAGATTAGGCCATGCGAAACCGTTGTTAAAGGTTTGGAAAATTTACCCCGAGCCTTTTTAGGACTCTTTTCGGGAGACAATCTTGGCAAACAGCTCGTTCAAGTGGAGGGCACATGAAAGATATTAAAGCCGTTGTTTTTGATTGCGATGGGACATTGGTTGATAGTGAACATGCCCATTATTCGGCATGGCACCGGGCTATGCAAATCTATGGTTACAATTTGTCTTTTGGGGAATATGAGTTTTGCGTGGGAAGGCCAGAAGCGGGATGTGCCGAGTTCTTTGCGGAAAAAGTGCAAGGTGATCCGGTTAAAATGCTCAGCGAGAAAAGAGAGCATTTTCATCAAATACAGCTTCTAGGCCTTCCTGGTATCGAGCCAACGGTCGATTTTGTCAGGCGTCTGTATGAAAGAAAGGACGCGTTGGGAATAAAGATGGGCGTGGCTTCGGCGGCTAAAAAGGAAGAAATTTTGAGGAATTTACAACAGCATGGAATTGAGCGGTGCTTTGATCTGGTCCTTTCTGGGGAAAATGATTTAAAAGATTACCAGGATTCTGAGGGCGTCAACAAACCAAAGCCCTATATTTATCTTCATGCGGCAAAGCTCCTCGGGTTTTTACCGGAGGAATGCGTGGCGATCGAAGATACACACATTGGAGTGACTGCTGCTGTCCGAGCGGGATTTTTTACCATTGCTGTTCCCAATCCGTTTACCCTCAAGCATAACTTGTCGCATGCCTCTTTAAAACTCGATTCCTTTAGAGGGATCGAAGTCGATCAATTTTTTTCGTTGATTGTTGAACGTCCCTCGCCTAAATGCGAGATTCAATAATTTTGTGGACTTTATGGCTCGAGCATGCGATGGCTCAAGTGATGGGCAAAGATGGAGGCCAAGGTGATTCAATACCGTTCGACTGCAAATTGCATCTTTAAATTGTTAGCGCTGATCCTTTCTTTTGTGATTTTTTCAGCAACTGCATTTTCTGCAGAAAGCGATAAAGGAGTAAAAGCAGAAATTACAAGGTTATTGCAGAAATTTCCGAAAGACTTTAACGCTAAAAATTATCAAGGAGCCTGTGCATTGTTTGCTCCTGATCTGATAGCAGAATATCCTGGAGTGCCAGATACAACTTACAAAAAAATGTGTGACCAGCTGACGGATTTATTGACACAACCGGGAATAACGCTTCATTATAGCGCACCTAAAATCGATCAAATTCTTGTTGAAGGAAATATTGCCATTGTAAGAGTGGTCTGGATTTTAACGACTTCTTGTAAGGATCAGCCTGATGTTGTGATTTCAGAAAAGAGCCTCGATATTTTTAGACGACAAAAAGATGGTTCGTGGAAACTTGCCATGTTTTATTGCTTTCCAGAGCCGATTTCTAACGGATCTTAGCGCCAGGGCAGTAACATTTCTTTCCCTGCGGAGTCAAAAATTTTAGAATCGATGCCGATGACAAGGATTTGATCAGTCGGCTCTTCCCCGACGTTGATTAATTGATGGGGAACATTGGCTGGGCAAATGAGGGTGGCGGGAGCGCTGCATCGCACTTCTTCCTCACCGATTACGGCTAACACTTCCCCTTTAAGCAAAACGAAAACTTCTTCCGTTTCATGGGTATGTTTAGGTGTTTTCGATCGAACGGCGATGCTTGCCCTCCAAATTTCAAATTCGTGGGATCCCATTGCCTTTGTGGCTACAGCTTTCTGAAAGTTGCCATGCATGGAATACTGTTTGATCTCACTGTGAGGGTATGCAAAACTCTCTTGAGCGGAAAGCGGCGAGAACCAAAGCGTCATGAGTCCAAAGAAGATTTTCATATTGGTACTCCTGGTAAAAGAAATATCGAATTTATAGGAATCCGCGTCTTAGGGTCAATCGGTTTATTTTTATGGAATATATTTTTTTATTGGGGGTAAAATCTCTGGATTTAATAGGGGCTGTCTGTGAAAAAACTATTATTTTTTCTCTTCTCTTTATTCATTGCGTTGCATGGCATTGGGGCTTGTGAAATAGAAAGGCGTGCGGCATTCGACATCGGTTCAGGAGCAATCAAGCTTCAAGTTTCGGACGTCGACCTCCGAGCAAATAAGATCGTTAACGTGCTGTTTACGGACGCCACCAAGGTGGCACTAAGGGAAGATCTTGGGAAAAGTTTAGAGCGAAGGTTGAGCCCTGAGATTCAAAATCAAGCTGTGGAAGCGATTGCAAAACTCATGGAAAAAGCTGCTGCTTACCAACCGGAAGCTTGCCATGCCGTCGCAACGGAGGGTTTGCGGTTTGCGGTGAATGGTCAGGCCCTTGTGGAACGGATCGAAAAAGAGACAGGGCTGCCTGTGACGATCATTTCTCAAGAAGAAGAAGGGATTTTGGGGTTTTTAAGCGCTGTGAATGAAACGGATGTGGACCTCGAGAAGGCTGTCGCTTGGGATTTTGGGGGAGGGAGCTTTCAAATCACTGCCAAATGCGGGGGCCGCTATTGCGTTTATCAGGGAAAGATCGGAAAAGTTCCGCTGAAAAATACATTGCTGAGAATACAAGGTGTCGATGATAGCGAAACGTTCAGTCCCAATCCAATCGCGAAAGTTCATGCGGAACGCGCGATTCAATATATCCTCGCCAACGTCGAAGATGTTCCCGATGAGCTCCGTCAAAAATTGGACAGGCCGGATGTCGTGGTACTAGGAGTAGGCATCCATCCGTTATGGGGCATGAAGGATAGTGTTTTTTACGATCCTCGCCGTGTCTATGGCGAACTCAACGAGAGATTGGACCTAACGGATGAAGAAATATGCGAAAAGGACGCTTGTCCAAGACAGGCAGCAGTCTATCTGGCCTCAAACCTTGTTTTAGCTTACGGAGTGATGCAGGCGTTGGGGATAGATCAAGTGCATTATGTGGGAACACAAGGAGCAAACGCCGTCGGTGCGTTGCTTTCCCCAAAATACTGGGAAAAGGAGATTAACAAATGACAGCAAAAATAGGCGTTCGGCCTGCGATTTACGTGATTGAAGGATGCCCCGGGTCAGGAAAAGGAACATTTGCCCAAACAATCAAGAAAGAGGGATACGTGCATTTATCGACGGGCGATATCATGCGCCACGAGTTAGAGCAGAATACCGAAATCGGCCTAAAGTACAACAAAGAGATATTGAATCATGACCCTATGCCCCTTGCTGTGATCAATACCGTCGTAGAGCAGAGATTAAAAGCTGCTCTAAAAGAGAACAAAGGGATCATTCTCGATGGGTATCCGAGGTTTTTGGAGCAGTGCGAATTTTTAGATTATTTCCTTGAAGAAAACAATCTTAAGGGTAAAACAGTCTTCCTCTACATAGAGATCGATCCTGAAACCGCTATCGAGAGGATAGCTTACCGGCAGACATGCCGCAAATGCAATGAGGTCTACAATTTAAAGTTTTCACCACCAAAAATTGAGGGGGAATGCGATGTATGCCACGAAAAATTGGGCAAGAGGGTGGACGATGATGTGGAAGTGACAAAGAAAAGGGTCTATGCATTTAAAGAAGCCTTGAAAGATGTGCTGCACTATTATTCCAGTGCGGATCGGCTGAGAGTTCTCGATGGAAAATCTCAACCCGGGACTTTTTTAGATTTTCATCGTTCGCAAGTATTACAATGAAAACTTTTTTTTTATTTTTCTTCTTTATTCTGCATTGGGTGGTCCCAAAATGTCTGTTTTCAGGTGAAATGCCTCCTGCCGTCATTGTCGTCTTTGGCGCGACCGGGGATTTAACGACCCGAAAAGTAATGCCCGCCCTTTACAATTTGGCGGAGGTTGAAAACTTCTTGGATCACTTTGCCGTCGTGGGCATTGGCCGAAGGGATTATTCTTCTCACAAGTTTAGGGAGCTGATGCGGGAGGGGGTGGAAAAATTTTCCAGGACGAAGTGCTTCGATGAGAAATGGAATGCCTTTGAGAAAAAGCTTTTTTATCATCGAGCGGACTTTGACTCCGATGAGGGCTATGAGAAGTTGAAGACGCTTCTTCAGCAAATTGACCAGGAGTGGGGGACAAAAGGAAATCGTCTATTTTACTTAGCGACCCATTCGGACTCTTTTGCAACGATTATTGCAAAGCTGTACGAACACGGGCTTATCTACAAGACAGCCGAGGAGAAATGGTCGAGAGTTGTCCTTGAAAAGCCTTTTGGCCGCGATTTGGATTCTGCCCAGCAAATGCAAGGCGAGATTTCTAAATACCTCGATGAAAGCCAAATCTACCTTGTGGACCATTATCTGGGAAAAGCGGCTGTTCAAAATTTATTCACTTTGCGGTTCAAAAATGCTGTCTTCGAACCTCTCTGGAATAAACAATATATCGACCATGTTCAAATCACGATTAGCGAGGAGATCGGCATCGGCTCCCGCGCGCATTTTTGGGAGGAAACGGGGCTGCTCCGCGATATCTTTCAAAATCACATGATGCAGCTGCTCTCGATCGTTGCTATGGAACAGCCCGCAGCTCTTCGAGCAGAAGAAATCCATGCCGAAAAAATCAGGCTGTTAAAGGCCGTCCGGCCATTTTCGCAGAACGATGTGGTCCGAGGGCAGTACGCTGCCGGAGAAGTGAAAGGGGAAAGGGTGCCCGGCTATCGGGAGGAAAAAGGAGTGCCCGAGGATTCCAATGTCGAGACATTTGTTGCGGCGAAATTGTTTATCGATAATGAACGTTGGCGTAGTGTTCCCTTTTATTTGCGCAGCGGCAAAAGACTAGACGTTCAAGGAGCTGAAATCATCGTGTCGTTTAAAAATAGTTCCAACGAACTCATTGTCCGTATCCAACCCGATCCAGGTGTTTTTCTTCGAATCGTTTCTGACGCATCGGGGCTTAACGCCCTGATGGCTTATCAATGGGGTCCTTCCCCGGAGGCGTACGAAAAATTGCTCTTTGATGGGCTGCGTGGCGATCACAGTTTATTTGTCGACGCGGAAGAGCAGATTGCTGCCTGGAAGATTCTGGCCCCAGTGATGAAACGGTGGAATCATTCTTCCACGCCCGCAATTCCCCAGTATGTCGCTGGCACTCAAGGTCCAAAAGAAGTGAAAGCTTTGATGGATCAATCCTCTCCCCCGCTCAAGCAAGGGAGAGAATAAGACGTTACCGCTTGGGTTGTTTAGGAGGATATTGGGGTTGTTGTGGTTTTGGTTGAGACGGCTGTTCGGGTCTTTTTGGCGGGTTGGTTGGTTGTTGGTTTGGCTTAGGGTGCTGCTGGGCCATAGGTTGCTTTTGTTGCTGGGCCATGATTTGCTCCTGGTTAAAGGAAAGCTTTCTTGCTTTCTAGTTTTGAATTAAACGAATTAAGAAAAAAAATCAAAAATTATTTCCCTTTCTTGACTTCTTTTGTCTAAGATAGGAAAATATTTTGGCATTAAGAGGCTGTATTTTGGTCATGAGTAAAAAAATCTCCCTGTTCTCTCTTGTTCTTCTCATTGTAGCGGCAATCGACAGTATTCGCAATTTACCAGCTTCCGCACTGTTCGGAAGCGCTTTGATCTTTTTCTTTATTTTTTCTGCGGTTTTCTTTTTGATTCCGACATCACTAGTGGCAGCAGAACTTTCTGCGGCTTTTCCTGAAAAAGGAGGGGTTTATCATTGGGTCAAAACGGCCTTTGGTGAAAAATTGGCCATGGTCGCTATTTGGTTGCAATGGATCAATACGATGGTATGGTATCCGACGATCCTCTCCTTTATCGCTGGAACAGCGGCGTATTTGATTGACCCGGCTCTTGCTCAAAATAAGTGGTACCTAGTTGCCTGTATTCTCGTTATTTTCTGGGGAATTACTTTCGTCAACCTTTGCGGAATCCATGTATCGGCAAAGATAAATAGCTTTTGCGCGCTTATCGGTATGGTCTTTCCCATGTTCTTTTTGATTGTTCTTGGAGCTGTTTGGGTGTTCAGTGGGAATCCAGTTCAGATCAGCCTAACCCCGGACCACTTATTTCCTTCATTGACGCAATCGACAAATTGGGTTGCGTTAATCGCCATCATGGCCTCCTTCCTTGGGATCGAACTCGCTGGCGTCCATGTCAATGATATTCAGCAGCCTCAGCGTAATTTCCCGAAAGCTATTCTGTATTCAAGCATGTTCATCTTGGTTACGATGATCTTTGGCTCTCTTGCGATTGCTTTTGTTCTTCCTGAGAAAGATATCAACCTCGTAGCAGGGGTGATTCAAGTCTTTAGCAATTTATTTGAATCATTTGGGATGAGGGGGCTCACTCCTGTGCTGGCCATCTTAATCGTCGTCGGTTCGATCGGGGGGATCACGAACTGGCTGATCTCGCCTGCAAAGGGACTGATGCACGCTGCAGAATTCGGGTACCTGCCTCCATTTTTCATGCGTAAGAACAAACATGGCGTCGCTCAGAATATTTTGATCTGTCAAGCTATCCTGGTTAGCTTGGTATGCAGCATTTTCTTGCTCGTTCCCAGTGTCAACGCCTTCTATTGGTTCTTGACGGCCCTGAGCACTGAGCTCTATATGATCATGTACATTTTGATGTTCTTTTCTGCCTGGCGATTGCATTACAAGCATCTCAATCGTCCTAAAGCGTTTAGGATTCCCGGCAAGACTTATGGGATGTGGACGACCTGTCTATTGGGAGTGTTTGGATGCCTCTGTACAATCCTTGTCAGTTTTTTTCCCCCGGACAACATCAACGTAGGATCGCATACCCGTTACATTTTGATGATCTGTATCGGCAACGTGGTGAGCATTTCACCTGTGCTGCTCTTCTACCTTTATAAACGAAATTCGATAAGTAGATAAAATCTACAAAAGTTGGAGAGTGCCCCGAAGCCCAACCATGACCTCTTCTGCATCGTTTTTCAAAATTGCAGACCGTTTTTGGGAGACGATAAAGAAATGGTCAATCGATTTGGAACAAAAGTCCAAGCCGATATTGGTGCAATAAGGGGAGATAGTCTCGAGCGGAAATCCTTTAGGCACGTTTCTATGGAAAGCCGCCTTCATTTCCACCTCATTAAAATTCATATCGCCCATCGCAATAACAGTTTCATTTGGCGTCGCAAATGACCCTGTATAGGCGGCAAATTCATCAGGGGCGGGATTTCCTGGTTCTCCTGGCAAGTGGCCATTGATCACGCGGAAAGCTTCCCTCGTGTCTCTTCGAGTCAAACAGACATTTAAAACCGTTCTTTTGTCCTTTGAAAAGATCTTTGAGACGCCGCTTCGGGAAGGATTGTAGTCGAATGCTCGTTTATCGTAGATGACAATATTTTGGTCCTTGATGGGAACGTTTGAACTGAGAACGATGCCGTACCCTTCAGGGAGCTGACTCTGCAATTCGGTTAAAAAAGCTTCGCCGCATTCTTGCAATGAAATAACGCTTTTTGGATGGGTCGGATGCGCGAGCATTGATCTAACGCATTCAATCACATGTAGATCGCGAAAGGTGAGCTTCGATCCTCCTAAATAAACGTGTTCTTGAACGAGTAGCGAACGGGAAAGGCCTTGAGAATTCTTTTCGACCCAGCCCATATAGACGGAATTAAGGACATTCCATGAGGCGATATGAAGGCCATCGATGGTCATGCCAATCGGAAGATGGTCTGACGGAAACTGCCATTTCTCTTGTAGTTCGCCTACGAATTTTCCCATGGGAGCCTCAGCAGAGCGAACAGAGACAAAATTTGGCTGATAAGCGCTTTCAAAGTGCATTTTTCTCAGAGGGGAACTTTGAAAACTGCTCGCCGGATGAACTGTTTTTTCTAGAGGAATGGGTGAAGAAGTCGCCGCTAAGGCTTGGATTGACAACGAAGCTAGAATTAAACTGGTTAGAATGGGCTTAGAGCCTGGGTTTGTGGTCTGTCTCTTAATTCTGTCTATCATGACTTCTCCTATAAAAATTAAAAATATTATAGAGAAGACTCATATGATTTTCAAGTTAAGCTGTTGTTTGAAAACTCAAAAAGTAAAAAAATTTTTCATTTATTGTTGAATAAAAAATTTAATCCTGAGAATGTGAGCTTGAAAAAGTTGATGAGGTTGTAGTCCTTCCAACAGGGGAAAGAATACAATCCAATCAAATGTTTTTATCGATGTTTGTAAAAAACAATTGGAGGAAGAAACATGGCGAAAAGAAAAGCAAAAGCAAAAGCAAAATCAAAAACTGCAAGTAAAAGAAAACCAGCTAAGCGTTCGACTAGAAGCACAACTGCTAAACGCAAAGCTGCTCCGAAAAGAAAAGCCAGCAGAACAAAAAAAAGACCTTCTGCAGCGATGATGAGGAAAAGTATGACAGGTGGAGAATCAGATAACTGTTCAACTTGTTAAACTAATTTCTTTTATCCAAACCCCGGAGGGATTTCTTTCGGGGTTTTTTTTATTACTTGAGAATTTTTAATAAATAAGAGAAGCAGTAGGTCTTGTTAGAGTCTTTTTGAACGAGTTTTGTTTTTTGCAGCGCCTTAAGCACATTTGCATTTCCTCTGAAAGATGAACGGAAAAAAACAGGGTTGTTAAAAAGAAAAAGTAGAGTTTCTTTTTGTATCGTGGGGATTTTTTGTTTCATTTTATTCTGCAGAAACATGAGTTGTTTAAATAGATGAAGAGAGTTCTTGATTTCTTGGACTACCCCTTTTAAGAAAAAGGCGGTCCATGGCTCCCATCGATTGAGTCCTGTGGTTGTAAAGAGATTCTGAAAATATTGTAGCCGATGCTTTAAGAAAAAATGGCTCATGAAAAAAAAGGGGGCCGAGATCGTTTTTTTCTGATAAAGATAAAGCGGAATTAACATTCTGGCGACGCGGCCGTTTCCGTCCATAAAGGGATGGATGATCAAAAACTGGGCAAGTAGCAGGGCCAGTTGGAGAAGGGGTTCTGCCTCTTTTTTCTTCGAGTAGAGAAGAAGTTCCCTCATTAGCCTTTCGACATTCTCTGCCGCAGGAGGATAAAAATACGCCTCTTCAATTTTACAACCATCCGGCCCAATCCAATTTTGACGTTCTCGATAATACCCAAGTTCTTTTTTATACCTTGTGGACTTCTTGGCCATTTTATGGATTTTGCAAAGCATCTCTTTGGAAAGAGGATGTTTTTTTACACTCTTACACGCCCATAACAGCGCTTTTCGGTAATCCTCAACTAGAGCGAGCTTCGAGTTTTTCTTCCCTTTAGATTGCAGAAAAAGCAGAAACTCCTTCAGCGTCGTCTTTACTTTTTGCGATTCGACAGAGGCAATCGCCTCAAGATGGACCAGTTGGGGAAGAAATAACTCCAAAGAAGCAGAATTCAAAACGACTGCATTGTATTTCTGAAGGGAGAGATTAGCTCTATTTAGGAGTTTGGAGAGCGATTTTTTATGAAATTTCCCGGGAGGGAATAGATGAGGTCGAAACGGGACAATTTTTTTTTGATGGGGGGAGGTCATTGCATTTTTTCTTCACAGCTCAACCCCTTTATAAATATTCCACTGATTTTTGCGCGAAAACTGTTTGCTAATTCGAAAAAAAAACCTTGATCTTGTCAAAGAAGCTCCGTTTGCGCGGAGAGTTTTGATCTTTTTCCAATTCGCCGAATTGCCGCATGAGGTCCTTCTGTTTGTCGCTTAAACTAACAGGCGTTTCTACGCTGACTTGGACAAGCAGGTCCCCTTTTCCGCGGCCATGAACATTGGGTGAGCCCTCTGCTTTGACACGAAAAGTTTTCCCGTGCTGCGTTCCTTCTGGAATGGAAATGCGGCATGATCCGCCGTGTGGAGTGGGCAGCTCTTTTTTGCAGCCTAATGCCGCCTCGGAAAAGCTGAGGGGCAATTCGACAAAGACATCATCGCCTTCCCTCTGAAAAACAGAATGCGGCTCGACGGTAATGAAAACGTACAAGTCCCCGGCGGACCCTCCTCCTTCACCGGCATCACCGTAGCCTCCCATGCGAAGACGCATGCCGGTGTCGACGCCCGGAGGGACTTTGATTTTGATATGCTGTTTGCTCTTGACGCGGCCTTCTCCATGGCATTCAGAACAGGGGTCGGTAATTGTCTTGCCTTTGCCGTAGCACTGGGGACAGGCACTTGTCATGCTGAAAAAACCGCGGGTCTGATGGATTTGCCCCGAACCTCGGCAGCGGGTGCACTTCTTGACGCTGCTTGAGGAAGCCGCGCCTGATCCATCACATTTGCCGCAAGCGACGTAATTGGTAATGGCGGCTTCTTTTTCGACCCCTTTCATCGCCTCTTCAAAAGAGATGGAAAGGTTCATCTTCTTGCTTGCGCCTTGCCGTTCTCCTTCGCCGCTTTCCGACTCAAATCCAAAGAATGAATCGAAAATTGATTCTCCTCTCCCGCCTCCACTTCCGAAGGCTCCCATAAACGTGCGCAGCGCTTCTTCCATTGAGGAAAAGCCCGCATGGCCGCCACTTGGGCCGCCCATGCCGCCGCCTTTTAAGGCGTCAGCGCCATATTGATCATAAATCTGCCGCTTTTTCTCATCGCTGAGAATTTCGTAAGCTTCAGAAATTTCTTTAAACTTTTTTTCCGCTTGGGCATCGCCTGGATTGCGATCAGGATGGTATTTGAGGGCGCTTTTACGATACGCCTTCTTGATTTCATCAGGCGTGGAAGCGCGGGAAAGGCCCAAAATTTCGTAATAATCACTCATAAGCAGCACGGCGTTGTTTTTTAGAGACTATAGCAAAGGCTTATTTAAACGACAAGGAATTTAGCAAATCGCTGGTTCGATTGCTAAATTTAAGAATTACATGCTAAAATTTCTAGGTTTTGTCTTTTTGTATTTTTGCGCAGCCTTGGATTTTGCCCGGCTCTTTACAGAGGGTTTATCATAAAATCGATGAGCTTTCGCAGATTTCATAATTCCTTCTTTGTCAAGCTTCTTTTTCAAAGCTCTCAAGGCTTTATCAATGGGTTCTCCGGCGCGAACTTTAATACTTGGCATGGACATTTGATCCTGAGTTGTTATTGAGTTTAATAAACCCTTAGGTTTGCTCCTAATGGTACGAGAGCTGAGATATTATTTCAACTGTTCAGGAATACTCGATCGTGGACAGTGCGCTAATTTTTTTTTAAACTCTTGCGCAACGCCTCCATCTCACATGTCGGAGGTTCTCAAAGGGACGCGTCTGTGCTATCATTTACGGAGTGCCGAGGTAGACTAATTCGATTTGTTCTAGGAGTGTGGGTTCTTGTTTTGAGAGCCAATCTGCTAATAAAGGGAGATTGGGCGTTGGAGCGAAGCAAGTGTTTTTAAAAACTTCGGGGAGCTTGTCCACTTGGCTACAGATGATAAAATCTGCCTTAGTCGATGTGTCGAGTTCTTCCTGCCTCACAAAAAAGGGACTTTCAATGCGCAGCTCGGTGTCCATTTGCGAGCCCCTAAGAACATAAAATTGTCCATTACGCGTCGGGATGATGAAGGCAAAGCTTCCTTCTCGACTGGGTAAAAACGCCAAAGGGGAAGCAAACGCCTTTGCGGGAATCTCCAGCCCAAAAGCAAGAGATTTTGCGACGGCGGCGCCCAGCCGTGTTCCTGTGTAAGAGCCTGGGCCAATGCCGAAGGCAATCGTATGGATATTTTTTGGGAAATGGCAGTGCTTTTCAATCATTACTTGAAGCGCAGGAAGAAGCGTTTCGGAAAGCCGGTTTTGGTGTGGAAAAACTTCTTGAACAAGGATTTGATCGTCTTGCGCGATGGCGGCTATGCAATATTCCGTGCTAGTGTCTAAAATCAAACTATTCATTTAAGAAACGAAGGTTTTTAAATTATACAGGAATATTAGTTTACAGGTTAAATTCCTGCAATGTTAAAATGTTTGCGCGGGGTGTTGTGTCTATACTGCTTCCACTTGAAAGTTGAGTTCAGCATCTTCACTTACGGCCGTCGTTTTGCGACGAGTTTTTGTTTGGTTCCAGCGAACCTGTCCCTGCACATGGTCTGCTTCAACAAAAAATTGAAGCGCTGAAGTTGAAATTTTCATAACTTTCAAGTGGAAGCAGTATATTTTCTTAAACTGGTAAATTGAGATCTTTGTCGATAAAAAAGCTGTCCTTAAAGACAATTTTCTATATTATTTAATAATCCACAGCACCTTTAACACAGAGGGATTCAAAATTTGGCCACTGGCGATGTCGGGGCTTCAGATTTGCAGGAGGCGCAGCTCGAGAGTAGCTGCTTGGCTTCCGTCTAATCACGAGATGAAGCGCGATGCAGTCAACTGCAAAGGTGAAGATGCCGACGAAGTCAGTGGCCAGTTTTTGAATCGCGATGTGTAATGATCCCATTTTTTTAAGGAGTTTCCCTTGAGCAACGAAAACGAAATGACTGAAGATGAAACCATCGAAGAGGCGTTAGTCGAAGCTGTCCAAGATTCGGTGAAACAAGACCAGCAGCGTGAAAAATCGATGGAGGCGCCAAACGAGATCTATGTCATCCCTTTGACCCGCCGCCCTTTTTTTCCCGGCATGGCAGCGCCCATCGTCATCGAGCCAGGAGCCTATTACGAAGTGCTCAAAACCGTCGCAAAGTCTGAGCACAAATGCATGGGACTCTTCTTGACCAAACAGGAAGAGATCAATGTGTATAAAGTGGGGTTCGAAGATCTTTACCAAGTGGGCGTGTTGGCCCGCATTTTGCGGATCATTCCGATGGAGCAAGGAGGAGCGCAGGTTGTCCTCAACATGGAAAAGCGCATTTCCATTATTAAACCGCTGAAAGCAGGAAAACACCTCCGAGCTCAAATCAAATATCACGAAGAGATCATCACAAAAAAAGATACTAAAGAGCTTAAGGCTTATTCGATCAGTATCATCACGACGATCAAAGAACTGCTCAAGCTCAATCCGCTGTTCAAAGAAGAGCTTCAGATCTTCCTCGGCCATTCCGATTTTACGGAGCCGGGAAAGTTGGCCGATTTCGCCGTTGCGCTGACTACTGCATCAAGAGAAGAACTGCAAGAGGTCCTGGAGACTTACGATCTGCAAGGCAGAATCGATAAAGCGCTCATGCTTCTCAAAAAAGAACTCGATTTGAGCAAACTCCAAAATAGCATTAATCAAAAAATCGAAGCGACGATCTCGAAGACCCAGCGGGAATTTTTTCTTCGTGAACAGCTCAAAACGATTAAAAAAGAACTGGGGCTGGAAAAGGATGATAAAACTTGCGATATCGAGAAATTCGAAACGCGCCTAAAAAAACGGAAAGTTCCCGATGACGTCATGCAGACGATCAAAGAAGAGCTGGAAAAGCTAAGCGTCCTCGAAGTGCAGTCTGCCGAGTACGCCGTCTGCCGCAATTATCTCGATTGGCTTACCATTGTTCCCTGGGGGATTTACAGCGGCGCGGGAGAAGGGGATCAAGGCGTCGATATTAAATTCGCCAAAAAAGTCCTAGAAGAAGACCATTACGGGCTCAACGATATCAAAGAACGGATTTTAGAGTTCATAGCCGTCGGAAAACTCTCGGGCGGAGTCAAAGGAAGCATCATTTGTCTCGTCGGACCTCCTGGCGTTGGAAAAACCAGCATTGGTAAGAGCGTCGCTCGAGCGCTTAAAAGACAATTCTATCGCTTTTCCGTCGGAGGAATGCGCGATGAAGCGGAGATCAAAGGTCATCGCCGCACCTACATTGGCGCAATGCCCGGCAAAATGATCCAAGCTTTGAAATTCACTCAGGAGATGAATCCGGTGATCATGTTGGACGAGGTCGATAAAATGAGCTCAAGTTATCATGGCGATCCGGCGTCAGCCCTGCTGGAGGTGCTCGACCCTGAGCAGAATAAAGATTTTCTCGACCATTATCTCGACGTGCGCTGCGATTTGTCTAACATCCTTTTCATTGTCACCGCCAACGTGCTCGATACGATCCCAGAGCCTCTCAAAGACCGGATGGATATCCTCCGTTTGTCCGGCTATATTCTCGAAGAAAAGGTCCAGATTGCGAAAAAGTACCTAATCCCTCGCAACCGCAAAAACATGGGCCTCAAAACTTCAGTCATTGAATTTACGCGAGGAGCTGTTGCGCATATCATCAATGGATACGCTCGGGAGGCCGGAGTCCGCAGTCTGGAAAATAATATCAAGAAGGTCATGCGGAAAGTGGCGATCCAGGTCGTGAAAGCGATGGAGAAAAAGAAAGAGAAATTCAAAAAAGCGGTTCTTACCGAGAAAAATCTCGACAAGTATTTAGGCAAACCTATTTTCACAACGGACCGTTTTTACGAACGTACGCCTATCGGCGTGTGCATGGGACTCGCATGGACATCGCTCGGCGGGGCCACCTTGTACATCGAGGCGACACGGGTTCCCGGCGAGAAGACCGAGATGAAGCTGACGGGCCAGGCAGGTGACGTCATGAAGGAATCTTCTCAGATTGCATGGACATTTTTGCATAGCACAGTTAGCAAGTACGCTCCTAACACTCCTTTTTTTGAGAAGTCCCAGGTACACGTTCATATTCCCGAAGGGGCGACTCCCAAAGATGGCCCGTCCGCAGGCATTACAATGGTCACATCGATGCTCTCGCTGCTCCGCAATGAGCCGGTCCTCGAAGATCTCGGCATGACGGGAGAGCTTACACTGACGGGAAAAGTGCTTCCGATCGGCGGGGTAAAAGAAAAACTGATCGCAGCAAAACGATCAGGGGCAAAGACGCTGATTTTCCCCAAAGAAAATCAGCGCGATTACGATGAACTTCCCGGCTATCTCAAAAAAGGGATTCGCCTCTATTTTGTCAAAAGCTACGATGAGGTCTTCGATGTCGCTTTCCCGAAGAAATAGCTCGTACGCAGGGGCCATTGGCCCAAAAGTCATCGACCCCGCGGGGATCGAGCAAAAAATTGGAGAGTTGCGCGGCCTTGGTAAAACGATAGCGACTTTGAATGGATCGTTTGATCTCATGCATGCAGGACATCTTGAAATGATTTATCAAGCTTCTGCCCAGGCCGATGTCCTCATTCTCGCTTTGAACACCGACCGATCGATCAAAGAATACAAAAGCCCGCTGCGTCCCATTATTACTCTTGAATACCGCATAAGGATGATGGCTGCTTTGGAAATGGTCGATTATGTCACTTGGTTTGATGAAACAAACCCCTGCCAAATTCTGTCGCGGATCAAGCCGGATGTCCATGTCAATGGGGCTGAGTACGGAGAAAATTGCATAGAGGCCGAAACCGTACGCGCAAATGGAGGGAAAATCCATATCGTCTCTTTAGTTCCGGGACTCTCAACCTCAGAAATCCTCAAAAAAATCATCCACACATGCGCCTGATTGGAGAATTTGAAACAGAAAAAAAGGCTTATTCCTTTTACTCTTTTCTGCTCAAAGAAGGGATTCAGAATATCTATGAGCCCCGTGCTGACAAATCGAATGGGAAGCATTACAACATTTGGATTTATGACGAGGATGATCTGGAAATCGCCGTCGATTGGATGAAGAAGTTCAAAGAGAACTCCGATGACCCCAAATTCCATTTTGAGCTGCCTCTTGCCGCAACGCCTCCCCCGCCTGATTATGCCCAGGTCTCTGAAGCCGAAGAACTCAAATGGAAGCCCGTCCAAGCGATCCGCGTTAAAGAGCGCCGTTTTTCTTTTACTCTCACCCATCTGATCATCGTGATCTGCGGTTTTCTATTTTTATGGAATGATTTCGAAGAAGATAAGATCAAAAGCGAGTATGGTCCTGTCGGAGAACAGATTGTTTGGACTCCCGTGATGAAAGAACTTCTCTTTGATTTCCCCAATACCTATCAATATATGGAAGGAGTCATCGAAAAATTTCCTTTTAATACATATAAAGAAAATAAAGACATTCCTCCAGCAGCGATGAACTTGCTGGCGCAAGCGGACCAAGTTCTTTCCTGGAGGGGCATCTACGAATTTTTTATGACAGCAAAAACACAAGGGTGGGAACGCGCTAAAGAAATTCCCATGTTCGAAAAGATCCGCCAAGGAGAAATTTGGCGTTTGTTTACACCTTGCTTACTGCATCGCGATTTTTTGCATATTCTCTTTAACATGATCTGGGTTTGGATACTCCTCAAACAGATTGAGGAACGGCTCAAAAAATGGAAGATCGGCCTGCTCATTCTCTTCATCGCCGTTGTCTCCAATGTTGCCCAATATTTGATGAGCGGCCCCTATTTCCTTGGATTTTCTGGAGTCGCGGTCGGCCTTGCCGGTTTCATCTGGATGCGCCAAAAAAAAGCTCCCTGGGAAGGTTATCCTTTGCAAAAAGGAACGGTCTTGTTCCTGCTATTTTTTGTCCTTGCGATGTTTGCGCTGGAATTGGTCACATTTAGCCTTCATCTCTTATCTGTGATTAACCTCACCCCTAGCATAGCCAATACCGCCCATATCATCGGCGGGGGAGTGGGCATACTATTGGGGAGAATGTCCTTTTTTGGCAGGAGTCGCTCATGACGGTCCGCGATTTGATCATTTTAGGATGTTCCAGCCAGCAGCCGACGCGCAACCGCAATCACGGCGCCTATCTCGTCCGTTGGAACGAAGAGGGATTTTTATTCGACCCGGGAGAAGGGACCCAGCGGCAGTTCATCTTTGCAAACGTCGCGCCTCCTTGCGTTAGACGGATATTCATTAGTCATTTTCATGGGGATCATTGCTTAGGGCTGGGATCTATGCTCATGCGGCTCAATCTTGATAAGGTCACCCATCCAATCCACTGCTACTATCCTGCGAGCGGACAGGCCTACTTCGAGCGATTGCGCTACGGGACCATCTATCATCAAACGATTCAGGTGATCGAGCATCCCGTCAAGAATGAAGGGCTCGTTCATGAAGATGAACATTTCCGGATCGAAGCCCGCTATTTACAACATGGGATTGATAACCTGGGCTGGAGGATCAAAGAGAGCGATATCCGCAAATTCGATAAAGCGAAACTCGATGCCGCAGGCGTCAAAGGCCCCAATGTGCGTTTGTTAGAAGAAAAAGGGGAACTGAGCATTGAGGGGAGAAAAGTCCTTCTCGGTGACGTCAGCCATATCCAGCAAGGAGACGTGTTGGCGGTTGCCATAGACACCCTCCCTTGTCAGGCAGCCATCGACCTTGCCCGCGGCGCCAAACTTTTCTTATGCGAAAGCACCTACCTGGAATCCCATCGCGACCTTGCCGAAAAACATCTCCACCTCACCGCAAAACAGGCTGCTGAGATGGCTAAAGCCGCAGGCGCGGAAATGCTAGTCCTGACTCATTTTTCAGCGCGCTACCAGGATGCGGAAGTCTTTTTGAAAGAAGCCAAGCCGGTTTTTTCCAATACCTTTGTCGCTGAAGACTTTAGGGTTTTCCCTTTTTAGGGGCTACGGCCTTTGAGTTCATTAGCAATAAGATAAATTCGCTTAAAAACTACCGTTGCGCCGTTACGGATGGATCATCCATCAACCTTTGCAATTGATCGGCCAAAATCAAGACCTGATCGTGCATTTGTTTGGATAAAATGGAGATATTTGTAACAACTTTTAGAGTCTGGGGGTAGCCCAAGGTTCAGGAATCGGCCCGACAGGTTCTGCCACGAGTTTATCCTTTTTTAGATATGTGCTTTTTCGATCGCTTTTTTTTGGGAGACTTGGCTTCCCGGACAAATTTCGTTTGCGTCGGCCAGCCGGCGAGCGGGGGAATATCTACCATGATAATTATCCTTTTTTTAATGATATAGTTATAATTAAATAATGTCAAATTACTGGAAATAGATTGGATTAATTAATTTATCTTAATTGATGGCTGATGACGCCTGCCGCAATGGCAAACGCGGAAGCCACATTGAGAGAGTTTTTAAACCCATAGAGCGGAATCCTGATAGTGTGGCTTCTCAAAGAGAGAACCTCATCGGACAACCCGTATTCTTCATTTCCTAACAGCAGGGTAAACGACTTGGGGAAGGCAAAGTCGAAGACTGAAGGAGCCTCATCGTCGGTCTCAAGGGCAATGAGAGGTTGAGGCAGTTCGGAAAACGGAATGTCTCTGAAGCAAGGCACTTTATCAAATGTGTCCATCGACGTCTTCTGCACCTTTTGATTATCGATAAAGGGGGTGTTCTTCGCAAAATAAACAGTGCCGAGTCTAAAGGCTTCTGTGGTGCGCAAAACGCTTCCAATATTGAATGCTGATCGAAGATTGTCGAGATAAATCCCAACAGGAAGAAAAGGGACATCGGAAGGCTGGTCCTTCTTAAGAAATAAGCCTGGCAGTAGATTGTGCTCTTGCCAGGATATTTCTGATTGGGAGAGATGAAAATGGTAACGGTCGGAAAGGCTTTTGAAACCGCGGTCTTCTAAAACGGGCAGTTCAAGCCATCTTTCCACGCGCCTGTACAACAGAAAGAGTCTTTGGTCGTGGCTTTCATGGAAAGACCGGAGAAGTACAGCGGCCTTTTTATGGCGGACCCTCTGGGAATAGCGAAGAAACTCGCCCTCAGTCAGACCCTCGATCATTAAGTAAGTTCTCTTAAATATTTAATGACCTTCAAGTTCTTTTTTTCGCGATCTTTCACATCAGCCTCCTCAGCCATGGGTTTCTCCCATTGTCTTCGTCGTCCGCTGCGAAATCTCATTGAAAAGCTCCTTGAATCTCATTATAAATATTTCGGCTCACTTACTTTTTCGCTACAGCAAAATATTCGTCCAGTTTTCCTTCAAATAGGCGCACGCGATCCTCTTCGAAAGCGATGAGCTTTGTCGCTGCATTGCCGATCAGATCGCGGTCGTGGCTGGCGATGAGGACTGTTCCCTTAAAGTCTTGCAGGGCCCAGGAAAGCGCTGAAACCGCCTCGAGGTCGAGGTGGTTGTTTGGTTCGTCCATGATCAACACATTGTAATTGCAGAGCATCAGTCCGCCGATGATCAGGCGGGCCGTTTCTCCTCCGGAAAGATGGGAGATAGGTTTGAAGGCGTCGTCGCCGGAAAAGAGCATTTTTCCGAGAATGCTGCGAATATCTTGATCGTACACCCCCTCTCGTCTTCTTTTTAACCAGTCGAAGGCAGTCATCGAGCTCTTTTTGTCGATGAGTTCGGAATGGTTCTGGGGGAAATAGCCGATTTGAACCTGGTGGCCGACCTCGATGAGCCCACTGTCGACGGGGAGCACCCCGGCAAGCATTTTGAGGAGGGTGGACTTCCCTTTGCCGTTATTGCCGATCACGCCGATTTTTTCTCCTCGATTGGCCTCAAAGGAAAAACGATGAATGACGGGCTTGCCGTCATACCCTTTTGAAACATCATTCATTTTGAAGACTACCTGGCCGGAGGGCTTTTCAGGGGGATAAAAGCGAATGTAGGGGCGTTGAATGTTGGATTTTTTTAATTCTTGGGGTTCCAGACGCTCGATTTCGCGGATGCGCGACTGGACCTGGCTTGCGCGGGTGCCGGCGCCAAACTTGGCGACAAATTCGCGTAGCTGTGCCACCTTTTTTTCTTTCGTCTTATTTTCCGACTCGGTTCTTTCCCGAACTGCTGTTTTGGCGACGAGCATTTGGTCGTAATTGCCCGGATAAATAATGACCGTCTCATAATCGATGTCGGCAATATGCGTTGTGACGGCGTTTAAGAAATGGCGGTCATGGCTGACAACAATCAGGACCCCTTTGTAGTTATGGAGGAATTGTTCCAGCCAGCCGATCGATTCCAGGTCAAGGTGGTTCGTTGGTTCGTCCAAGAGAAGCGCGTCGGGGTTGCCAAAGAGAGCTTGGCAGAGGAGGACGCGGAATTGCCTATCTGTGGGGATAGCGTGCATTTTCTGATGATGCAGCTCTGACGGGATGCCCATTCCCAAAAGCAAGATCTCCGCGTTGGATTCTGCGTCGTAACCATCTTCTTCATTGATGATCTCTTCGATTTCTCCCAGGCGGATTCCCACTTTATCCGTCATCTCAACTTCGTAAAGACTGTCCCGTTCAACCATGGCATTTGATAAACGCTCATTGCCCATGATGACGACGTCGAGGACCCTGTTGTCGCGGAATTGCTCGATATTTTGTTTCAAGAATCCCACTTTGCGAGGCAGGGAGACAGACCCGCTGGTAGGTTCCTCTACTCCCATGACAATTTTCAGAAGAGTCGATTTTCCCGCCCCGTTGGGCCCGGTAAGGCCGTAGCGGGAATTGGCATTGAAAGTCGCAGTGATATTCTCAAAAAGCAGCCGCGGGCCGACTTTTTTTGTAATGTCGCGTAAGCTAATGGGCATAGATCTTTAGATGTGCTTTGTTGTTTAAATAGTCGAATTTTACCACAGAGCTGGGAAACCACAGAGAGAAAAATTCATATCTAATTGGAAAATTTCTTTTGAACCTCTCCCAGTAAAAGTTTCAGTCGATTTTCGGGTTCTTTTGAGCTTTCCCAGCTCTGGGGTGCACTTATGCTTTTGTGCAACAATGCTATTTAAATGCTTAAATAAAAGACCATAACGTTATCATTGTACCATCAGAGGAACAAGGATCATGCTCACATTTGGCGAGGCGGTCTACAAATTTTTAAACTACCTTCGAGTGGTGAAGAATGCGTCGGAGCACACGTTGCGCAACTATGGGCTCGACTTGGAAGGTTTTAAGCTTTTTTTTGAAGAAGAAATTTTAAAGCAGGCATCATTTTCCGTGGACCAAGTTGACAAGCGCTCTCTGCGCGCCTATTTGGCCGCCATTTCAGCAAAAAGCTCCACCAAAAGAACAGTCCTTAGACGTCTTTCTTCTCTGCGCTCGTTATACAAATTTCTACTCAAAGAACGGATCGTCGAACAAAATCCCCTGGACGAGATCGACAGTCCGAAATTGGAAAAGAAAATCCCGCCTTCACTGGCCTTCGAGCAGGTGATGCGTTTGTTTGAACAGCCGGACACTTCGAGCTATTTGGGATTTCGAGACCGCTGCATCATGGAACTTTTTTACAGCAGTGGTCTTCGGATCAGTGAGCTCGTCGGCCTCGATCGGCAGCATTTCGACGACAAAAATTTCCGGCTTAAAGTGATGGGAAAAGGGAAAAAAGAGCGAGTCGTCCCCATTACACGGACGGCCACGAAATGGTTGAAGGAATACCTGGGACACCCGGAAAGGCATCAGGACACCGATGGCCATAAGGGGGAGGCTGACGAAAAAGCGATTTTCCTCAATAAATGGGGAGAGCGGCTGACCGCGCGTTCGATCGATCGCAAGTTTGAAGAGTACCTAAAGTCTAGCGGCCTCGCTGGAAAAATCACTCCCCACACGATTCGCCATACGATCGCGACCCATTGGCTGGAAAAAGGGATGGATTTAAAGACAATCCAGGTTTTGCTTGGCCACAGTTCTCTGGCGACAACGACGATCTACACTCAGGTCTCCACTCGATTAAAACGGGAAGTTTATGAGAAGACCCATCCATTGGAAAGAGAGTAATTTAAATGAGATAGGTGCCCATGTCAACGAGAGTGTAAAAGTTCAATAAGGTCCCATTCCTGATAGGTCTGATCGCACGCAGGTTCATCGTTCGGCCCTGCGTGGGCAATCCAGACTTTCAATTGGGAAGGCTGGAAAATGGCGTTATGCAAATTGGAAGGGCGGGAGACAGGGCATCTGATGATTTCCATCAACGCTTTTTCATCGATCGCGCCGTATTTTTCGAGCGTTCTGTCCACTAAAACGGGGTACCGTTCAGGGTGTGGAAACCCAGTTAGAAGCAGGCATTCTGCTGGCTGAAGACGGAAAAGAAGAGCTAGACGATGGTCTTGTTCAAAGAGCAAAGTCTGGTAAGGGGTATGCTCGATGGCGCAGGAATTGAGAACGAATTTGTCGTTATCTCCATTGTCTCCGTAATTTCCGGGAAGCTGCGAAGGGGCAATCAAAGCATGAGATTCTCCAGGGGCAATAAACTTGAGTTGGTCTGCAGTCGCGTAAACGCCGATGCTTTCCTTTGTTTTCCCGTCGGAAAAGACATAGTAGTACTCGCAAGTGCGCGGAGAATTTTCAAGGATGGCTTTCACTCCATCAAGGGTAGAAGCATTTTGCAGGATATCTCTGAGCAAAAAAGCCATCGGGATTCCTTCCCAAGATCCGTAACCAAGGCCGCCGATCTCCCCAATAGCGATTTTTTCTAAATTCATTCCCGTTATTGTGCCAATAAAACCGGCGTAACTGACATTCAGAAAAGCGATTCCCTTTTCAGGTTCGACGATTTGCAGAACAGCCGTCTGCTGTAAATTTTTTCCCACGGAATAATCCAGGACGCGCGCGTGGTAAAGCTCGCCATTTTTTGAGGCTTGCCCCGAAACTGTGATGCCGCTGCAATGGAACATCTCTGGAAAAAGATTGAGTGCGACAATTTTTCTCATTGGAACGCCCGAGCCTTCGGCAAGCCCTTTCATCTCTTCAGAGAAATGTTCCGGCACATGAGACATGAGTTTAGGCAAGTTTTTGGAAAAATCTTCCAATCTGCCGGGCATCGCGGAAGCCGGTTTGTCGATATAGGTAGCGATATTGCGGTGAATTTGCTCTTTCAAAAGGACGCCATGCTGGTAGCCGCGCTCATAAGGCGTGCCTTTTATATGCAAGACACATTGGCCATTCTTTTTTTCAAGGAAGCCCTCGCCTTCTTTGACCTGTTCGGTAAAAGCTGGAAGAGCAGCGAATGTAATAAAAAGGAAAAAAGCAGTAATGGTTTTTTTCATAGGAGAGCCTCGTCGTATGTGAAAAAATAGGGGAAAGCGATAAGCCGGATTCTGTCGTTGAGCAATCATTCCTCTAGGGACCTTGTCGCCAAAGTCCTCAAGCGTTTGTTGCGCGGAGCGTTGCGGAGAACAACATCTTGCCCCGGCATCTTGCTTCGGATAGGGTTTATAGCGCCCTGCATTTCTGCGAGGTGCGGCCAGCTCCCAAAGCTGGCATTTTCAGCCTGTCTAAACCTTTGAAGTTTAGCGGAATATTTTCTGTTACACTTTCCGTAGCCTTGCGGCCCCCAGTCTTTCACTGGTATCCTCTCCTGCGAAGTCCAGACTTTCCTCTCCTGCATCATTTGCAGCAGCGATTGCCTGCTTTCCCCCAAAAATGATAAATTATGCGCTGGCAAGGCGTCGTCGGCGCCGTTTTGTCGCTACAACAGAGCCTTCAAGCGATTCGCTCTCTTGCCAATAGTGGATACGTGAACAATGTTCGCAGAAGACCAGGTTTTCCCCTTTGCGGACAAGGTTTTCGTGCTGGGCTGTCAAAACGATATGGCACCCGCTGCATGTGCGATTTTCGATAGGCACGACAACACGGTCTTTTTTATTGCGAAGCAATCTTTCGTAAATTTGTAAAGTGTCCGCATTGGCTTTCACGGCCATTGCATCGCGGCGCTCTTTAAGCCCCGAACCTTCTCCATTGATCACTTTAATGCTTGCCTGGATCTCTTTTTCGAGGTTCATGCTATTTTCTTCCGATCCCTTGAGGCTATCTTTGATTTTCGTCAGCATCTCTTCCTCGGCAACGCGTTTGTCGACGAGATCGGAGACTTTTTGCTCGAGGGCAATCCTTTCCCTTTCTGCCTGCGTCATCTCTTGCGTCAGCGCGTTGAACTCGTCGGCTTTTTTAATATTCGCCTGCTGAGATTCGAGTTTCTTAATTTTGGCGACGACCTCTTGGATCTTTTGTTCGAGAGTTTGGATGTTTTTTCCCAACTCTTCGATCTCCGTCTCTTTTATCGCAGTCTGCTGATGGAGCTCTTTGCGCAGCTCATCGATCTGCTGCAGTTCTTTCTGCCTTTCTTTTTTTACCCGCATGAGACGAAGCATCTTCATATCGAGTTCTTGAATGTCTATAATCTCTTTGAGGTCTTCTAACATTGTTTTCCTATGAAAGATAAAGGATTTAAATGTGACTTGTGAAATGAAAGCTTAGCGCGATTTCCCAATATCCTCAAGAAAAATGTCTTTAGAGCCAGGGAACAGAATAATAAAAAATTTTATGAGCGCGTTGGGGCCGGAGGAAAACAGAAATCCTCCTTGAGAATTCAAGAGGGGTGATAAAAATTTGTTGACACTTGCCAAAAAGAGATCTAGAAAGAGAGAAAAAAGGGATGGAGGGACCCATGGCTTTATTTGGAAAGAAAAATAATAAAGAAGAAAGACCAAAGACTGCGGGAAAGATGAAAGAGGCTTCTCGTTCCAAAAAGGAAAAAACACGGATCGTCGTCCGTTACAACGTCGGTTATGACAATCATCTTTTTATCCGCGGCAGTGGAGCGGGGTTAAATTGGGAGCATGGGGTCATGCTCAAAAATATCGGCCCCGACGAGTGGGTTTGGGAGACAACAGCTCCCTTCAATGACTGCGAATTTAAAGTTTTAATCAACGATCAGCAATTCGAGAATGGCGAAAACCATCATATCGATGATGGAGCCGCCGTGCAGTATACACCTAATTTTTGATTTTTTTTCCTTTGCGAAAATTGTGTCTGGTCATATGCTGAGTTAAAACTCAGTGAGCAGCATGCAAACGCGGAAAGAGCAAAGAGAAAAGACGAAAGCCTTATTGCTGCAAAAGGCGTATCAAGAATTTTCTCTTAAAGGGATTCAATTCACTAAAACTTTGGACATCGCCAGGGCTGCAGGGGTGGCCCACGGAACTGTTTTTGTGCATTTTCCGACCCGCGGAGACTTGCTCATGGAAGTGATTGCAGAGTTCGGCATGAGGATAGGAAAAAGTTTCCAAGAGACCCTCGCTGATAAAGAAGAGGGGGATGTTCAACAGGTTTTAGCTATTCATTTAAAAGTCATCGAAGAATTCGAACCATTCTATGCGCAACTTCTCATGGAAAGTGCGACGCTTCCCAAAGAGGTCAAAAATCAACTGACTTTCATTCAGTCGGGAATCGCCCACTATTTAAATCGGGAGCTTCAAAAAGCCATCGCTTCCCAAACCATCCGCCCTCTGCCGCTTTCATTTCTTCTCAATACTTGGCTTGGACTGATTCATTATTATTTGATGCAGCGTGAGCTATTTGCCCCCGGCCAATCTGTCATCGCTGTCAAAGGAGAAGAATTACTCAACGATTTTATTAACCTAATTAAGAGGTGAATTATGTCTTTATGCTGTCAATCTTGCAACTCGTGCGGCATGCCTTTCGAAAAAGCAGAGGATCATGCCCTGGGAAACCCCCAAAATGAGTATTGCGCTTATTGCACCCATCCAGATGGGACTTTAAAATCTTATCACGAAATCTTGCTCGGCACGACGGAATTTTTAATCCAATCGCAAGGGATCAACAAAAATGCGGCGGAAGCCATTGCCCGAGAAACCTTACAAAATCTACCCGCATGGAAACTATGATAGAACTTTGTCAAAAAGCGCTGAGAAAGCACCATAATCCCTCCCGTGCCGAAAAAATGCCGCCCTTTTTTAAAAATAGCAAGGAGGATGAGTTTCTCGGTGTCGCTGCGGACACGATCCGAAAAATCGCCAAAGAGTTTTATTCGCTCGACCTTACCGAGGTCCTTAAGCTCATGAAGTCCCAAGTGCATGACGAGCGTGCTTTGGCCAATGCAATTTTGCGGTTGAAATTTGACAAGTCGGACGAGAACGGCCAGACACAAATTTTTGATTTCTACATGAAAAACCGGAAGTACATCCGCGATTGGAATGGAGTCGACGATAGCGCTCCGTATATTGTCGGCCCCTATCTGATCGATCGCGATAAAGCGATCCTCTTCGAGCTCGCCCGGTCGGAAAGACTTTGGTGCAGGCGGATTGCGATCGTGTCAACTTGGTGGTTCATCCGCCAAGGCAAAACCGATGATACTCTAAAGATCGCTAAAATGTTAATCCAGGATCAGGAAGACCTCATCCACAAAGCCGTTGGCTGGATGCTTCGGGAAGTGGGCAAACGGGAACTTTCTGCTTTAAAAAACTTTTTGAATGCCCATGGCAAAGAGATGCCTAGAACGATGCTGAGATATGCCATCGAGAAATTCACTCCCGATGAGCGGAAAAAATATTTAATGAAAGATTCAAGTGTGAGATAATGGGAATGCCTGCGCCGATATTCATCTTGTAGAGGAGCCACACGTGTCGCATTTGGAGAAATATTTTCATAAAGTTCCCGAAGATAAAAGAACGAAAGCGGCAATCGCTTACATGGCCGCCCTCGATCATATCCAATCGGAATACCCTCTTATTGCCCAAAAGATCATTCAGGAGCTGAAAGACCAGCGCAGTTATTTGAAATTGATCGCATCGGAGAATTTCTCTTCTTTGGCTGTCCAGTTAGCCATGGGCAATCTTTTGACGGACAAATACGCGGAAGGCGTGCCTTTCCATCGATTTTATGCAGGATGCGACAACGTCGATGCGATCGAAGCCGCTTGCATTGAAGAGGCGAAAAAACTCTTTCAGTGTGACCATGCCTATGCGCAGCCCCATTCTGGCGCAGACGCCAATCTCGTCGCTTTTTGGGCCATGCTGGTTTATCGCGTGCAGAACAAAGAAATCGAACGGCTCGGCAAGAAAAATATCGATGAGTTTACTCCCGAGGAATACGAGAAAGTCCGGCAGCTCCTGGTCAATCAGAAAGTCATGGGAATGTCGCTCAATTCGGGAGGACATTTGACACATGGTTACCGCCACAATATTTCCGCAAAAATCATGCAATCGGTCCCTTACGAGGTCGATCGTGAAACGGGACTGCTCGATTACGCCCAGCTCCAGGAGCAGGTCAAAAAAGAAAAACCCGCCATTCTCATCGCGGGTTATTCCGCTTATCCGCGGCTGATCAATTTCGCGAAGATGCGGGAGATCGCCGATAGCGTCGGCGCAATGTTCATGGTCGACATGGCTCATTTTGCCGGCCTCGTTGCTGGAAAAGCACTGAAAGGGGAATACGACCCTGTTCCCTATGCTCATATCGTGACAACAACGACGCATAAAACGCTCCGCGGGCCGCGCGGAGGCTTGGTGATCTGCAAAAATGAGTTTAAAGAAGTTGTGGACAAGGGCTGTCCGATTGTTTTGGGCGGGCCATTGCCCCAGGTCATCGCTGCAAAAGCGATCGCTTTTAAAGAGGCCAATACCCCGGCATTCCAACAATATGCCCACCAAATCATCCTCAATGCACGCGCCTTGGCAGAAGAACTCATGAAAAAGGGAGTCAAAGTTTCGACAAACGGCACGGATAATCATTTGATCGTGTTCGATGTCGCTTCCTCATTTGGGTTAACGGGGCGCCAGGCAGAATTAGCTCTTCGCGAAGCGCATCTGACCGTCAACCGGAACAGCATCCCTTACGACAAAAATGGGCCCTGGTATACCTCCGGCATCAGGTTGGGCACCCCTGCCGTGACAACCCTGGGAATGAAGCAGCCCGAAATGACAGAAATTGCAGATGTGATTGTGGAACTCTTGCAGCATGCCAAGCCTGCAATGGACGATAAAGGCGCCAGCCGCGCCAAAGTAGAAATGGACCGCAAAGTCGTCGCGAATGTGCAAAAAAGAATGGCTGCACTGCTGCACGCTTATCCTTTATATCCTGAACTTGTGATAGATTAAGATTAAACTCGACTTTGCAACTTTTTGGGCCCGCCTGCGTCGCCTATTTACTCTCGGCCGTTCGACCCGTGGTCTAACTGGGAGTTATTTAAAAGCAGGAAAGGGTTTTTTAACCCCTTTGAGCAAATATTTCGAGGCCTTCGGACCCAAAAAGTTACAAAGTCGAGTTAAAAATAAAAATGGGATTTTTATGAGATTTCTAAATAACGAAGAAGAAGAGCCTCCAGTACAAAAAAAAGCTGTGGGGATCAGCCTGCTCGAAGATAAAATCGAGGAGGGCATGCTCAAATCGCGCCGCATTTTTTTATCGGATGCCGTAGACAACGACAGCGCCAAAGAGGTCATCCGCAAATTGTGGTATCTTGAGGCGGTCGATCCGGGAAAGCCGATCCTTTTCATTATCAATTCCCCCGGTGGCTCGGTCGATTCAGGTTTCGCGATCTGGGACCAGATCAAGATGATCACTTCTCCCGTGACAACGTTGATCACAGGCCTTGCGGCTTCGATGGGCTCTATCTTAAGTCTCTGCGCAGCTCCAAAGCGAAGATTTGCGACAGAGCACGCCCGCATCATGATCCATCAGCCTGCGATCAATGCAATTGTGCGCGGCCAGGCGACAGATCTTGAAATTCATGCGAAAGAAATCCTGAAAACACGGCAGATGCTTATCGATATCTATGTCAAGGCGACAGGGAAAGATCCAAAAGTCATCGAAAAGGCCATCGATCGGGACACATGGATGAGCGCTGAAGAAGCTTTAGAGTATGGCCTTCTCGACAAGATTATAAAATCAAATAAAGATCTCGCAATGTGAAGATTCCTTTTACGAAATATCACGGCGTCGGAAATGATTTTGTCATTGTCGATTCCAGGCATGTTCCAAACTTCGATTATTCCCATTTAGCTCGCGTTTTATGCCACCGTCAGCATGGAATAGGTGCGGATGGGCTTATTTTATTTTTTCCTTCGACTGTCGCTGATTATAAAATGGCTATTTTCAATGCAGATGGAAGTGAACCAACGATGTGCGGAAATGGGATCCGGTGCCTCTTTGATTTTATACACAGAGGGGTTCAAAAGTTGAACATTGAAACGTTGTACGGTGTTTTAACTTGCCGCCAAAGCGGGGACGCCATTGCAGTTAATCTCGGAGTGCCAAAGGTATTACATTGGCCTCTAACACTCCCCCAAGTTGAGCTCTTCGTGGTGGATACAGGGGTTCCCCACGCCGTTCTATTTGTCGACGATCTCGACAACGTTAATGTCTCCGAAACAGGAGCTGCACTCCGTTTTTCTCCCCACTTTGCCCCCCATGGCGTCAACGTCAATTTTGTTTCAAAACTGGAAAGTGGAAAAGTCGCTCTCCGCACCTACGAACGGGGCGTCGAAGGAGAGACATTGGCCTGTGGAACGGGAGCCGCTGCCGCTGCTTTTGTGGTCATGAAACATGATAACCTTGCTTCACCCATTGTCACATTAACAAGGCTTTCGTTTGATCAAACTCCTATCCAATACCGCCAAGACCTCCATTTTCAATTTCAAACCAATGAACAAGGCGCAACGGAAATTGAAATGCTCGGCAAAGCTGTCGAAGTTTTTCAAGGATCAATCCAATTAGAAATGACTCCAATGGTCGGCGATAATTCCGTTTGAAAAGGGATGGCGGTGAGAGAGCTTTTTTTACGGGATATTCGTTTTTAAACTGAGTGAGGGAACGCGTCATTTCAGATGAAGGGACGCTCTAATCTTCGATGGAGGTAGATATGCCTCATCCCTCATCAACCCGGCATTTTCGAGATTTAATCTTGAAAATGCCGGGTTGTGGTGCAAGTTGCTGGTTATTAATTACTTAATCGGTGCGCGGCGGATTGTAAAGTGTAATTTTAACCGCACAGGCGCGCCTGCATTAGCAAAAAAATGATTATGTTGAGTTGTAATTTAATTATATTATATAATTCTTTTTATGAAATTAACTTAGTTCAGATGAAAATTCTTTAAAAAAAACAATAACAGGAAATAACGTATGTCACAAATTACAAATGCTTCTTTTGACCCCTTTATCTATGTCGACATTGTGAGTCGTATCTCCCAATTCTCAGGGCTTGCCGGCGTCATCCCTTGCACCCACGTATGTCAGGCATGGCACAACACCATGCAAGACCCCAGCATCTGGTTTACTTTGTTTGACGCTGAATCAATTCCCCGCATCGAAGGGCATGATGTTGCCACCGCAAAGGAAGACTTCCAGTTCATGTACCCCAGAACCCACAGCGCCAAACAAATGGCTCCTTTAGGGAGGTTCGTCGGCATCGTACCTCAAGTCGATCAGGTGGTATTTGAGGTCTTTAGAACTATTATGGACCCTTATGATCCCACAAAAAAGATGAGCGAGACATGGGTGTTTGTCGTTGAACCGGAAAGCATCTATAGGGACGATGTTAATGAGGTTCTAATAAATGCTCTCAAAGCTGAAGGGGATTTCAACACAGACGCAGAGATCGATGAGCTAAAAAAACAAGGGGTTCAGTTTCCTTATTCTCTGAAGAACTTGAACGTGTGTGGCGAGCATCCTGTCACCAATAAGCACAAAACCAAAGTCTTTGGTTATTTTGATCCCAAGGCGTTGAAACAGTGCAACAAAATCTCAAAAGAGGTCCGTGTCACCTTGATGCGGAAAGAATTTCCAGAGTGCACTGAAAATAAGAGGTGGGTTCAACAAAAAGAAGAACTGGCCAAAAATGAGCACGTACCTGTCAAGTTAAGCACGCGAGTGTTCTACAATGTCACCAATATTCTGAATAAGGGCACTTGCCCAGATAAAAAAGAGGGGGATCGCTTGAACTATTCACGAACCTCCGATGAGTTTATGTTTGGTACTGAGAAAGGTCCAGCGACCATTGGGGGGTTCGCCGTCACGACCGGCGTCTACATCAGCCACGAACAAGACCTCCCCTTCCACGGCTTTGGCGCCGCCCCTGGGGTTCCTGCGGAAGTGGGGCAGCCATTGGGCACTAGCCATTGATTTTTTTGAATATTGGCAGATCGGCGGAGAGGCGATCTTATTGCGGCGCGGACCGGCAAGTGTGCGCCGCAATCTACTGTAAGCAGCTCCTCCTTTACTAAGATAGCAAAAAGATTGAAAAGTTAATCTCTTCGAGGCATCCTTGAACATAAGGGGAAATGTCTCTTTATTCTCCTGAACAATTTTTTTTCTAAAAGGTTTCATGGAAGGCCATTTGCTTTCTAAAAAGGACTTGTCTGCAGGTGAGGCTTTGCTTAACGCCGGCAAAGTCGGGCAGGTGCTTTTTTCTGAGGGGACTTATCAAGTTGAGGCTGCTGATCTTGAGAAAAAAGGGCGGTATTGGCCTTTTATGCAGCTCGATGACGAGGGGCGCATCCTGGATTGTTTTTGCAGCTGCCCCCAAGCAGAAAAGAAGAAATCGTGCATTCACCTTGGCGCCGCCTACCTGAAAATTTTTAACGGCAAAGAAACCCCTCTTCATGTCCGATTTCGCGCCAGTCTTTGGAATATCCTTTGCCAAATGGCCAGCCGCAGGCATGGGTATGAGATCGGTTCTCTGAAAGCAAAGAATCAAGTCTATGAAGCCAAGTCATCGACGGGAAAGCTGCTTTTTTCAATCAAAGGTACAAATCTCAAAGGAAAAAAACGGCTCCAGGAGATCTTGTTTAAACGCGCGCTGGAGACAGAGGAAACATCTCTTAAATTCTCCAATTTGCCCCCGGAAGAGATTGCCCTTTGGCGGGTAGGGCGGCCGAGCCATCAGCTGCAATACGAGCTTTCTTTTTGGTCCGATTTGGCCAAATGGATGATGGCTTTGCAAGAGGATGAGGAAAAGTACGCCATCACCTTTGAAGATGGGGAGAAAACTCTCCCTGCATGGATCCAAGTGCGTTTTCCATCGGTTCTTGCCGGTTTTTTCATTGCCGAGGTCAACTGGCCTCAGATCATCCCTGCTTTATCTAGTCAGAATTCCCCTTTGCGCGTCTATGAGTTCCAGGAATATCAAATCAAAGCTATCCGCTATGACGCCAAAGAAAGAGTTTTCCGGATCGAAAAAACGCCTATTCGCCATGGCGTGCCACTGGCTTTGGAAGACGGTAAAGGGATCGAGGTCGGTGAGTGGTTATATGTTTTTAAGAAAGGTTTTTTTCCCAAGCGGATCGATCCCATTTTCAAACAAAATGAGATTCAAGCAGAGAAAATTGGTTCCGTGTTGCATGAGCACCCCTTGATTTTGCAAAAATATCTCGTCGACGCCAAGGTCCATTTAGAACCTGTCAAAGCCCAATACCACATCGAGTTCGACGAGCAGGAAAACTTGCACATTACAACTTACGTCTTTGAAATCGGCGATCTGCAAAAAAAGGAGTCCGCCTATTTTGGCCCTTGGGTCTTTGTTCAGGGAAAAGGGTTTTATCTTTTAGAAAATCGTTTGTACGAAGGGGTGGAAAAGATCATTTCACGCCCTCAGATGAATGACTTCATTAACCGGCATCGTGTATGGCTCGGAGGCTTTGAAGGATTTCAGACGCACGTTTATGCGATTGAATCGCAGCTCAGTTTTACAGTTTCCCTCGAGGGGTATTTGCGTTTCGAAGCTTCCATCGAATTGATGGACACAGGCGATGGGGTGGTTGACTTTGGAGAATGGATCTACATCAAAGGAAGAGGCTTTTTTGCCAAGAAAGTAGGACGTGGCGCAGGGCAATTCATTCGTCCCGGAACGGTTGTGCATAAATCGGAGATCAGCTCCTTTTTGCGCACTCATCGAGATGAACTAGACTCTCTAAAAGGATTTTTTTCGAGCAAATGTCCATTAGAGAAAAGCGGGCTAGAAATTTTTATCAATGAATCGCGTAGGATCGTCGTGCGGCCACACTTTCAATTTTATTCCCCTTACGTTCGTTCCCAGGTGCAGATTTTCGGCGAGTACACTTATGTGGAAGGGAAAGGATTCTGCGAAATCCCTTATGAAAAGCGCGTTCCCGAAGGCTATGTGCGTGAGAAGGTTCTTTCTGCTGCGGAGGAAAATTATTTTGTCCTGTACGAACTCGATACGCTCAAGGATTGCATTTTCTCTATGCAAAAAGAACTAAAAAAGCCCAAAGACCTCTTTTTAAGGGTATGTGGCTTGGAAAAAAGCGGGCGGACGAAAGCGGCAGAATGGCTTTTGGAAGGCGTTTTAGAAACAGAGATTGGATCGGCCGATCTCTTCCCCATCTGGGAAGCGGTACAAGCGAATAAACGGTATTTGTTCACCTCGGCCGGCCTTTTGCTGCTTAAAACGCCTCGTTTCAATTGGCTTAAAAATATCCCCAGAAAGCGCTGGCTCAAAGAAGGGAAACAACTCCGCCTTTCTACCATGGAATGGCTTCGTCTTACGGTCTTCGAAGATTTGCGCCCTCCTTTAGGGACTTCTGCTGAAGAAAACGAAACACGGCAGCTCATCCAAAAACTGACCTCTTTTAAAACAGACCAGCCCATCGATCTCACTGGATTTAAAAGCGATCTTCGCTCTTATCAGGAAGTCGGCGTCCGTTGGCTTTGGTTTATGTATCTGCACGGGCTATCAGGGCTTCTTTGCGATGAGATGGGCCTTGGCAAAACGCATCAGGCGATGGGCCTGATCGCCGCCGCAAAAAATCAGGGAGCCACCAATGGAAAAATTCTCGTCGTCTGTCCCACCTCGGTGATTTATCACTGGGATGAATTGCTTAAAAATTTTCTGCCCGATATCCGCGTCCTTGTCTTTTACGGCATCAGCCGGAACCTGGAGCCCTTTCAGGAAAATGCAGATATTCTTGTCACTTCTTATGGAACTCTACGCAGCGAAAAACAAGCGCTCTCCCATATTGAATTCGAGATCGCGGTCTTTGATGAATTGCAAATCGCAAAAAATCCACAGTCACAAACACATAAGGCGCTCAAAAAAATCAAAGCCAACATGCGTATCGGACTGACGGGAACGCCGATCGAGAACCGGCTTCTAGAGTTAAAAGCTCTTTTCGACGTCATCGTTCCCGGATATCTTCCTCATGAAGCCTACTTCAAAGAACTTTTCGTCAATCCGATTGAAAGAAATCAAGATGCAGAAAAAAAAGCCCTGCTATCCAAATTGATCAAACCGTTTATTTTGCGCAGAAAAAAATCAGAAGTGTTGCTCGAGCTGCCCGAAAAAATCGAAGAAGTTGCCTATTGCGACCTTTCCGATGAACAACGGGAATTGTACAAGAAAACATTCCTCATGCAAAGAGAACCGCTGATGAAAGATTTGGAAAATCAGACAAAATCGGTCCCCTATCTGCACGTTTTCGCTCTTCTTTCCGCCTTAAAGCAGATTTGCGACCACCCCTGCCTGATCACCAAACAATACAGCGAATTCCAAAAGCATAAATCGGGAAAATGGGATCTCTTTATCGAACTACTGCATGAAACGCGGGACAGCGGCCAAAAGCTCGTCGTCTTTTCCCAATACCTCGACATGCTCGACATGATGGAGGTGTATTTAAAAGACCATCAGATTGGGTACGCCAGCATCCGCGGTTCTACGCGTAACCGGAAAGAGCAGCTGGACAAATTCCGTGAAGATCCCAAGTGTGAAATTTTTCTCGGCTCGCTTCAGGCCGTCGGCGTCGGCGTCGACCTCGTCTCCGCCTCAGTTGTCATCCATTATGACCGGTGGTGGAATCCCGCACGCGAAAACCAGGCCACGGACCGCGTCCATCGCATCGGCCAAAACCGCGGCGTCCAAGTCTTCAAACTCGTCACCAAAGGGACGATCGAAGAGCATATCCATCGCATCATTGAAAAAAAATTGACCTTGATGGAAGGGGTGATCGGCTTCGATGAGCAGGACCACATTAAAGGCTTAGACCGGGATGAACTGATTCAGCTATTATGGCTTGTCAACAAAGATCTTGAGGATGAGAGTTTTCATTGAAAAATAAAGAGTAAAGAAATTTTTTCGACCAAAATACGATATGTCGTAAAATAGTCGCGACTAAAATACGATCTCCTCGAAGCAGTGCATTTTTAGACCGACTGCGGACTCGGGGACTTTGGTCTTTACTATTTTGAGGACTAAAGACAAATCAAGTTGCTTTCGATCTTCCCTTTGTGCAAAAGGGCTGTTTCAGCGAAAAAGGTCCTATTCTTGTTCCAGCGAAAACTTTTTTACCCCAATTAATTTAACTGCTTCATTTTTAAAAGACTTAGATAATCGAATTGTTTCTCCTGGACTTTGGACTAAATTCGCGCCTTGGCCGGTCGCAAATTCAGTTGAAATTTAATTTAATAAAAAATTAGCACAAAAACACATGTATTGAATTATTTCCATGTAAAATTGTATAATAATATGCATTAAAATTTATGTTAATAAAAAAGGAGTTAAAATGGCAACTAATATCAGCTCAAGCCAAAAAAGCATGTTAGAACAACTGACCTCCCTCACATTCAGGGGTTATTCAGACTCAGCTCTCCGTGTACTGGAAAAATCGGGGTTAAACGAAATTCAAAAGAACAGAATCGAGACTATTCTAACCCAGCCCCATAGAGATTACACCTTGGAGGCCGCTGGAAAGCTGAAGCAAAGCATGATTGCAGTGATTAGAGGAGAAGAGATTCAACCCGCAGCTTCTAACGAACAACCCTCCTCTTCCCAAATTGTCCCTTTTGAACAAGAAGGGTATGTTACTTTCCCGGATGCCCCGACATCCTTTGAATTTTTCCGCGACATTATGGGAGTCATCTTCAACACATGTCTATCCCAGTGCGATATTAAAACCATCACAGCGCTCCCTTGTATCAATACATATTGGAAGCAATTCACAATAGATTTTTTTGCAGGATGCGACCTTAAACAAATTTGTCCCGAGCTGACGATCATAGACGCAACCATGCAACAAAGAGAGTGTGATGACGAGCCAGAGATCAATACATTCCAGATTTTTAAAGCGGCCAAAAAGATCGCTCCCCAAGTCGAGAATAATGCAGGCGTCACATTGCTGACCATGATCAAAGGCGACACTCTCAACAAGTCGATTGAAATAGCAGCACAAGAAGGAATGACTGTGAATATTCTGTGGAATCGCATTATTGAAGAGTTAGGAGGTATCCCTGTAGAGCAAACATATCGTATCCTGGTCACCAACACCGTTTTTATGGGTAGCCGAAACAAAAATTACAAATCGCAAGAACGTATTGTTGAAGGACATGGATGTGTGATGCCAATAGTCCAAGAATATGTCGCACTATGTGTATTTACATCTAAGATTTTTAAGAAATGCCTCTATGGGCAAAATCCCCTGACTTCCGGACGTTCATCCACGCACCTGCAGGGTTTTCCCTTGGTTGTTGGGGGCTCCGCCCCTGCCCGCCTCTGTGTCAGCCCCTACTACTTTGACTCTAAGAACGACGGCGCCGGGGGTCGGCGGAAGTTCTAAGTTGGTCCTTGGACCATTGGTCTCGGCTCTTGATTTTTTGGGCCTTGTATCGATTTTAGCGGTTTGCTTCATCGACAAAAATTGTCTTCAGCCTTTATTTTATTTTCAATTTTGAAAAGAGGAGCAGAGCTTCCCCCCTTTCCTTGAGGACGGGGGGAGCTCTGTTTGTTGAGATGAAGTTTGGCATTGTCACACGCAAAGACGAAAATGAAAAATGGGGCGGAGATCTCAAAGCGCTTTATGGGATCTGTGAAGGGCTCAAAGAAATTGGCCAAGAAGCTGTTCTTGGCAGATCTGCGCAAGAATTAAAAGATGTCGATTTGATTTTTCTTTCCAGTACCGCTCTCGACTTGAGAGAAGAGGTGGAAGAAATCCAAAAAAGAGGGCAGCCGTTTGGGATTATCTGCTTTCACGAGGACCGTGACAAGTACTTTGGCCCTTGTTTGGGGTTTGCACATTATGCGGGTCTTTGCGTCAATCAAATACACAATTTTGTAAGCCTCGAACAATTATTGGATGATCCAGAAATTATCCATCACTTTGCGTATGCCCAGCCTGCTTTTTTTCAAGAAAATTTTCCGCTTTTGGGACAAGCCGAAATCTGTATAGCGACCTCGCCTACGGAAAAGCAGACGTTGCTGCGCGATTGTCCTCAGTGCCGCGCTGAAGTGGTCTATTTAGATTGTGGAATTACACAACATCAAAGCGATGATGCTTTCTTGCGATGGACGGGGCTAAAAAGAGGGGAATATGCCTTGCAAGTGGGGCGGATCGAGCCGCGAAAAAATCAAATGGCCACAATCCTTGCCATGAAAGATCTCGACATTCCCCTTGTCTTTATCGCGACAAAAAAAATAAGTGCCTTCACCCCCTACGAAAAAATGTGTGTGGCGGCCATCAAAAAGTGGCGCAAGGCTCCTACGCTGATCATCACTCAAACCAATGAAAGCGGAAGCGAGGGAAATTTTCAGATTTTGAATATGCCGGAACAAAAAATTTTGCCTTTTCCTATGCTCCTCAGCGCCTATGAGAATGCAGGCCTTTTTGTTCATCCGGCCTTTTACGAATTGCCAGGCCTTGTCTATTTGGAAGCGGCCAAAATGGGCATTCCCATCATTGCATCCGAATGGACAGTCGTTAAAGATTATTTTACCGATCCCCTGGACGACGGGATCGCTTACGTAAGGCCTCATCACATCCAGGAGCTGGAAGCGCTCATCCCTAAACAATTTGGGAAGAAAGTTAACCGCAACTTTGCTCACCCCACTTATCAAAGAACAAAAAGCGATGTGGCCCGTCAATTCCTCAAAGCCATCGCCAAAACTTAAAATTTAATTTACATTAGTGTATTTTAATCCGAAATCGAGTAATATCCCTCCCCTTAATTAAAGAGTTTTTCTCCATGACCAAACCCATCAAACTGGCGCTTGTCGGCCGTCCGAATGTCGGAAAGTCTGCCTTATTCAACCGGATTTGTAAAAAAAGAATTGCCATCGTGGATGAAGCGGAAGGCGTAACGCGCGATCGCCTTTATGCCGATGCCGATTTTTTTGGAAAGCCGTTTGAAGTGATCGATACGGGAGGCATCAATCCTCAATCCGAGGTTCTTTTTCAAGAAGAGATTCGCCGCCAAGCGGAAATCGCAATCGTAGAGGCCGATATCATTGTGATGGTCGTCGATGCGACCGTCGGCATTACTGCGCTCGATGAGTTTGTCGCACGCCTCCTGCTGCGCACCGGCAAACACCTTGTGCTCGCCGCCAACAAAATCGATGATCTGGCAAAAATGGAACTCATCTACCCCTTTTATTCACTCGGGATCAGCAAAATCGTGGGTGTTTCCGCGACACATAATTTTCAAATCGCAGAGCTTTTGGAAGAAGCTTTCAAAGATGTCGTCCTGCCCGAAGAAGAAACAACCCCAACCAACTCGATCCGCATCGCCATCGTCGGGCGCCCCAATGTCGGAAAATCGACTCTCGTGAATTACCTGCTTAACGAAGAGCGCTGCGTCGTCAGCCCTATTCCAGGAACAACGCGCGACAGCATCGATATTGAAGTGACTGTTGGCGAAGATCAATTCATGCTCATCGACACAGCCGGCATCCGAAGAAAGGGCGCCGAACACGACGTCGTCGAAAAATTCGCTGCAGTGCGCACGGAGCGGGCATTAGAGCGCGCCGATGTCTGCATCCTCATCGTCGATGCAGAAAGAGGGATCACGACTCAGGAAAAACGGATCGCTCACGACATCGAGGTAAAAGGGAAAGGATGCATCCTCCTTTTCAATAAATGGGACCTCGTGAAGGGCTTCCGCATGGAGCACTGCCGCAAGAGTTTCGAGATCGACACCCCTTTTCTCAATCATTGCCCCATCTTGTTCGTCTCCGGGAAAACAGGAAGAAACCTCGAAGGTCTATTTAAAACAGTCAAAGAAGTGCACGAGCAGCAAAACCGCCGCATCACGACAGGCCAGCTCAACAAATTTGTGGAAAAAGCGATCCAAAAATACCATCCGCCTATGTTGGACGGCAAACGGCTCCGCATCTTCTATTTAGCTCAAGTGGATGTCCAACCTCCCCGCTTTGTTCTCTTTGTCAACAATCCTAAGCTGATGGTCGAGACCTACAAAAAGTATTTAATCCATCAATTCCGCGACACCTACGGCTTTTTGGGCGCACCGATCCAATTTTTCCTTAAAGGGAGAAGCGTGAAAGAAGAAAAGCCCCAAGATTCAGCTCCTGCACCTGAGCATGAGGCTTCCCTGCTTTCAGAAAACGAGGAGTTTGTTTTCGAAGAGGACCTCAGCGAAGAGGCGCTCAATAAATTGGATCCGTCTTACTTTTAAAAAACAATTGAAAGGAGAGGTTTTTTATGCCTATTTCAGGATTTTTCAGCTGCTCCCCCAACAACCGAGTAGACTCGCAAATCGATATTTTGATTGATCGTCTTTGCACCGAAAGAGATCGTGCGGGGAGAGTGTCTTTTTTAACCCCTACTGCGGAAAAAATAAAAAAGTGCGCAGCTGGTTATACAAATTTTAATCTCATCCATCGCATCTCTGAATTTGTAAAATCGGTTTTTGGTTATTCCGATTGGCAACTCGCTAGAGACGCGCTTCGCAGTTCGTTAGTGGGCAGAAATTTTACCCTATTTTCAAATGACGTGGTATTAGCAACCGCAGATAAGATCTTAGGATCTCTTGCTAAGGCGAATGAACAAAATGTGTTTGTCAGTGCGATATTGTCCTATGATGCAGCCCTCAGAAACATGAATGACGAATTGATAGGAATTGGTCCCGATCGTTTTGAATTAGGCCAATATGAGTTTAATGTGGTCAGGGCTCCGGCTAGAAATTTTTCAAACCCTCGTTTACTATTTAATTAACGTACAGGATCGTATTTGAAGAGCTTGCCTTCGGATTCGATCTTGCGGTAGACCCACTCGTCGCCATTTTCGCGCATTAATCGATCGCAACCCATTAAATAGCCCATGACAAAGCCATGCTTTTGCATCGACTCCAGCATGTAAGCGGAAGAGCTTGGCCGAAAATGGCTTCTTGGCCCGTCGACAGGGGAAAGAACATTTTGGTGGAAACGAATGATCTTTTCGGCAACCCGAACAGAAAGGGAGTACTCTGTTTTCGGCGGGGAAGGTTGGGAATCAGTACTAGAAAGATCGGCATCCCTCCCCCATGGTTCGTAGTACCCGGGAAGGGAATGAAGGCAAACGGGAAGCAATAAAAAAAGAATCCATTTAAAACGCATAGTTGAGCATTAGTGCGGGGAAAAGTCTTTCGCGGGCCATCATGGGAGTTACCATCGATTCGTAAAGGCGTTCGTTATAGGCCTTTGCTTCCAGGCCAGCCCCATAAATGCCGCCAAAATACCAGCCCGCCTCAAAACCTGTAAAAATAACGCCGGCGGCAATATTCCCCTGTTCAAAAAAATAAACAGAGGCCGCGATAAATAACCCATTGAGAAGAAAAGCCGTGGTGGCAGACTGGTTTTGCCTCAAATAGAGATAGCCCGCTCCCGGAAGAAGAGCATTGAGTCCCTGTGCCTTGCCGACAGATTTTTTTTGAGATTCATATTGGACCAAGAAATCGTCCAGGTAGTTTTTTGGGGGAGGAACAAGGGCAATCTCCTGGATAGCGGGGATGTCCCCCCGAACGAGAGCATCGGACAAAACCAGCTTTGACGCTTCCTCAGGATAATAATGCTGAATGAGCCGAAGGGTCCTTTCTGCCTGGGCATCCATTTTCTCTTGCTGGTAAGCCTCATACAAGATGAAGAGCAGATCATGCAGAGCGGGAAAACTTTGCTCGGCATGGCGAAGCTCGCTATGATCGAAGGTGTAGATCACGTCTTTCCACTTTTTCCCCATGTAATAACAAAGCAAAATTTCATATTGAATTTCTAATGAGCGGGTGTTTTCTGCCAGCGGAATTAAAATTTCTGCGCGTTTAAAGGCGGTGATCGCCTGATAAAGGTCGAGCTGATGGGCAAATCCAAATCCCACTTGCATCTCACGTCCCCAATCCTTCCCTTTTTCTTCTTCCGTCAATGGAGGAAAGGGGGAGGGTAGAGCTAAAATATATTTATCTTGGACGGAATAGCTCACGGTCGGCTCGATTTTGTCCGACACCCGTTGGCAGCTGCTGAAGAGAAGAAGACAGCTGGAAAGAATAGAAAGTGTTTTTAGTTTGGAGCTCATAGTGGCTGGGAACTAATTTAAAGGATTTCCCAAAAAAAACGAACAGAAAAGTAAAGGGGCTGCCTCCGAGTGATGGGATTTTATTTATCCTACGTGCACCGTCTATTCATTCTCTGGGGTTTTCACCAGATCCAGTCCTTCGTCAAATTCTTCTTTCAGCACCCGAAGCGTGGCGTTGTCTTTATAGAGCCATTCTTGATGTTCGGTAATTTGTTTGTATTCCGCATACGATTTGACAATCTGTGGGCGAACGAAAATGATCACATTCGCTTTTGACGCCGCGCGGTCATTTTCGCTGAACAGGGCTCCAATCACAGGAAGGCCTCCCAAGCAGGGGATGCCAGTCCTAAAATGTGTTTTGCTGTCATTGATCATGCCGCTCAATGCAACAAAATAGTTGTCAGGGACATGTACGCGCGTCTCCATGTGTGTATGATTGGTGAGAATCCCTGTCACGTTACTATTACTGACTGCTTGCTGCGCATTCCCCACGACCTCTGAAATGTCGTTGACGATGTCCAAAGTGACAACATCGCCATCGCCTAAAATAGGCGTGATCGTCAAGCTTACCCCGACGTCGCGGTATTCGATATTTGCTGAATTTTGCTGAGCAGCGCCCCCTTGTGTAGTGACAATAGACCCCGTGTAGGGGACGTTCATCCCGACAAAAATGACCGATTGCCGATTGTCCTGAGTGATGATCTTGGGGTTGAGGACGATTGTCGAATCGGTGTCGAGCTGAATCGCATTGACAAGGGCGCCAAGCGAGATGAAAGATCTTCCTTTGTGCATGATGATATCGCCAATAACGCCGAGATCGAATCCTTGTACAAAAGGCACCATCCCCCCTTTAGGGGTGGTCGTCGCATTGATGGATTGTAAAGTCGGAGAAAATGAGCCCGCAGGGGTCGTGACACCTCCCGTATTGGAATTTGAATTACTGCTAATGGGAAAATTCCCCGTGCCCAAAGTGGCTTTATTAAAATATTGCGCCTGCGCTCCCCACATTAGCCCGAAGTTTTGCGTATTCAACAATGAGGTCTCGATGACAAGAACTTCAATGAAGACTTGACGCAAGGGAACATCGAGATTTTGGATGAGGTCTTTCAATTTGACGAGGACGTCCTGCTGGCCGGATACTAGAAGGGAGTTGGTTACCTGGATCCATTGCAGGGAGTTGATGGCGTCGACAAGCGCCGTGGGAGGAGAGGCTCCTCTGCCGATGCTTGCGGACACTTGCTTGAGCGCTGTTTGAATGTCGTCGCCTGGATGATATTGCAATTTGTAGACAAGAAAACTGGTGTTGTCGATCGATTCAATGGACGGGGTGGCGATGTCTTTTCCAGGGATGTCGAATTTGATAAGCAATTGCTGCACTTTTTCAACCGCGTCGTGATTGCCGGAAATAAGCAGTGAAGAGGTTTTTGGGATCCATTTAAGATTGTTGATGGCATCGAAGAGGCCGGGATCGGAAACACCGGAAGTCATCAAATTTTGCACGAACTCGCAGAGGATGGCAATCAGCTCGTCGCCGCTTACATATTTAGGGTTATAGATGATAAAAGTGGGAGCTGCGCGCTCGACGGGCGCCGGCCCTCCTAGGGCAGGAAGGTCGAATTTTTGGACGAGTTGCTCGACTCTCTCTAATGTGTCGTTGCTGCCGGTGAAAAGAAGCGAATTTGTCTCTTTGATCCATTTTACGGCATTGATCGTGTCGGCAAGCTGTTTGTCTTCGACATTGGATTGTTTTAAATCAAGGGAAAAGGCTTTGAGGGAGGAGATCAATTTTTCCGGCGTCGCATACTGAATTTTGTAGAGCAAAAATGTGAGATTGCCGATGCGCTGGATCGCTCCCAATGCCGTGCTGGTGTCGATGGTATTGAGAAGATTTTGCACTTTATCGAGGCCGTCTTGTGTGCCGGTGAACAATAGCGAGTTTGTTTGAGCCACATAACGCATGGCTTTAATGGTCTGGAAGAGCTGAGGATCGTTTAAGCCTGATGCCTCTAGATCTCCCCCTAGATCTGTCAAAGCCGCTTCAATCTCCTCAGCAGGCAGAAATTTAGGTTTGTAGATCAGAAAGCTTTGAGCTCCGATAGGAGCTCCTTTTGTCGTGTCGAATTCTACAATAAGCGTTTTGATCTGCTCAATGGCATCCCCGCTCCCTGTGATCAGCAACGCATTTTGCGCTTTAATGCATTCGATTTTGTTGATGGCATTGATCAGGTTTTGATTCTGCAAAGTGCTGGTAGGCAGTTTCTGAGCGATATTTTTTAATTGGTCGAACACGGTCTCGCATTGCGCCGCCTGCAGTTTATAGAGAAAAAATCCTTTGTTGAGTTGGCTTGTGGCAGGCTGCTGCGAATCCATCAAGGTGAGCAGGCCTTTTAAGCGCTCGATGGTCGCCGGATCGGAGGTGACCATGAAGGACTGCGTATCCCCGTTCCATTGCATGCCTTGAATAGCATGGATCAGATTCTGGTCTGCAAAAGAACCGGTCTCTTGCAGGGATGGGACGAGGCTGTTTAAAGCACTTTGGATCTGATCCGGAGAGACGAATTGCGGTTTGTAAATGAAAACTTGCGATGTCTTTGAAATAGAGGGAGAAGGAGTGTCTAAAGACTTTAAAAGGACATTGAGCCTTTCAATCGATTGAGGATCGCCAGTAAACACCAAAGAATTCGTGCTTTTCACCCACCTGACGGAATTGACTGTCTGCAAGAAGGAAGGGTCGGCGAGCCCTGATTCTTCTAAATTTATGCTCAATTCGTTGATTTCGGCGCTGAGCTCGTCGCCTGTACGATATTGAGGACTGTAAATCAAAAAAGTGGATTTTGCCTGAGCTCGTGCACCCGATTTACCCGGCGTATCCAAAGAAGCTAAAATTTCTTTCAATCTTGCCGTTGTATCGGTATCCGCGATGAACATCAAAGAGTTTGTATCTTCGATTGGCTGTGCGCCGTCTATGGCAAATTGTAATGGAGTTTGAGGGCCTCCTAAACTTTTCAATTGGCGATTCAATTGGGAAAGTTGTTTAAGAAGATCATCGACTGACTTGTTGATCGCCTTGTACAAGAAGGTGTTTTTTCCCGTCATGGCCTGTCTGCTGATCACTACGGATTTGGGCTCCATGTCCAAATCTTCCATCACTGCCAAGGCGCGTTCGAGCAAATGAGGAGTTGAAACGACAAAGACGGAATTGGTCTCGTTTTGAGGGACAAAGATGAGAGGATTGCCTTCGGTAAAGGGGGTAAGGATTTGCTGGGTCAGAGTGATAAGATCTTGCGGAGGAATATTTTTAACGACATAGGCTTCCATATCAAGGGGAGTATGAGGGGCGTCGAGGCTGACCAAGAGAGAATCGATCTGTTCCACGTTTGTCGTGATGTCTGTGACAATGAGTTGTCTTGTTTCCACGGAGACTTCAATCAACGCGGTGTCGGAACACATCGGCCGTATAATGCCTGCGATTGTGTTGACGTTGGCGTTTTTCAAGCGGAAAACTCTTGTCACAAGCGCAGAGTTATGTGCTTTCGATTCGGGGAGATCGCTGGAAATGATGGGTGCAATTTGATTCACTGTTCTGCTTCTTGTGATCAAAACATTTCCATCTTGTTCCAGCAGAACCAGTTCATGCATGCGCAGAACCTGAGAGAGGGCCGCCATCACATTTTTTGCAGAGACGGCTTCTTCAGAGACCACAGTCACGGAAAATTGCAGATCGCCCTCTTCGAAAACGAAATTCAGATTGGTGATCTTGCTCGCAAAACGGATGAACTCGATGATCGAGATATTGTTGAAATTGACGGTGTAGGTGTCTTTGTCAACATCGACGTTCTCAATTTTAACAGCTGCGATCAGACTCTCTTCGACATCCGCAGTATAGGCAAAAGGAGAATAGAGGAGTGAAAAAAAGGTTGTATAACCTGCCAGGCGGAGCACGTGCCTCGGAAATTCTTTCATAGCCTAAAAGACCTCAGTCTTATTATCATTTTAGCTCAAAATTATCGAAGAGTTGCTCCATGAGAGCGACCTCTCTTCATGCTTTAAAAAATTGTTTTTTCAGAGCTTCAACGTAAAAATTAAAATGACTTGTTAAGGATCCTAAAATACTTTTTGGATTATTGTATAGCCAAAAAACGGAGTTGTACCGAAAATGACTCTTTGAGCTGCGTTGGCTATGCAGCGAATTTTTTGTCTTCACTCGCTCCAGACAAAAAATTCTCGCAACCTACTTGTCAAATTCCTACTTTTTGAATCATTTTTGGTAAACCCAATGACACAAGATTTTTCTCACGGCAAAATGGAATATCGAAAAGACGAGCTTGGAAAAGAGGTTTTGCTCAAAGACGGAAAGTTCCAAGTGATGATGGAATGGGAAAAACCTTACATGCAAGCCTGCATCGATGCGCTTCGCCCTTTTGGCGATGTCTTAGAAGTAGGATTCGGGCTTGGCTATTCTTCCGAACAGATCCAAAGCTTTCGCCCAAAAAGCCACACGATTATTGAATGTCATCCTGAGATCGCCTGTCGTGCGCGCGAATGGGCCCGTAAGTACACTGATGTGACCATCATTGAAGATACGTGGCAGCACGCCCTCGCTGCATTGGGCGTTTTCGATTGCATTTTCTTCGATGATTACCCCTTGCAAAGCGAACGAGAAATGCAAAAAATGCAAAAAGACAGCGATCACTCGCAGCTTTTGCTCAAAAAAGGGGAGCAGCTTCTCACCGAAGTAGAAAAAACCATCCCTTTTTTAACGGAGATCCAATACTCCGACGAAGATCTCGACAGTTTGCTCAAAGAAATTCCTTTGGAAAACAAAGGGCAAGTCAGACAGTTTGCCCGTTTTTTAAAGGAATTGTGCACCCGCGGACAAATTTCGATTCAGCAGCTGCAAATGCTCCTGGAAAAATTGGCTCAGGAAGAAAAAATAACAAAAGAAGAAGTTGATGCGTTGCTGATGACAAGTAAAATCACAAAGCCCGTAGAAAAGCCCGATGAGAGGCTATTTATATTCTTAAATCAATGCCTTTCATCGCATATGCGCAAAGATTCGCGGTTCTCTTGCTTTTTGAGCAGCCCCGAATCGAAGTATCAAGATGATAAATTTGTGAATGAGGTTATCGCGAATCCAAACTTAGACTTTCACGAAGAGGAAATTGCGATCGAGGTTCCCGCCAACTGCGCTTACTTTAGCGGGAATAAGGCGCTCGTGATCGTGATCACCAAGAGAGTTTAACTGGAAGGTACAAATTTTATGGTGGTTTCGCCGACAAACTCCTTCAGAGCTTGGATAAATCCTTTTTCACCCTCGCCAGTATGCCCGATGATTTTGAAGAGGTCGATGAAAGCTTGACGGCGATCTTTAATCATTTTTCTATCGGCTCCGCCCATGATTGTGCGTCCCGTCAAGATGCTGACAACTTGGTTCTCATCCTCTACTTCAAGTTCGCCATTTTCGATCAGTTTAACAAAGGCGATCAGAGTGGCGTTGGCCAAAGGTCCGCGGTCAAAGCATTGTTTGCACACGGTTGAGTAAGTGGCTCCGCTGATTTCGTCGTCTTTTAGCATCTTTCCTAGGTTTATTAACATTTGAATGTCTAGGAATGCATTAAAGCAAGTCATCATGGCGGAGCATAATCGTTGATGGTGGTGTTTTCCAACAAAATCGGATTTCAACTCTCCGTTCCCTAAAGCGGCAGTAAGGGCTTGCACAGAAAATGCTATAGCATTTGAAATATCTTCTTTTGATAGCAAACCTTTAGGAATAACATAACCCATATAGTCCTTGATGAGTTTGGGAATCCTATTTTGTCGATCCAATCCCTCCTTCATCAGTTCTTCGTGAAACCCCTTAATGGTTTTTATATCCTGAAAATTGTTAAATTTTTTGTCATGGGTCGCCCCCTTTAAAATGACTGCGGGACTGTTGCGTCTCTTATTTTTCTCATCGACTAGTTCCTGCAAACCTGACAAACGGGCGTGTTCACCTTCTCCATGGTGTTCCAATGTGCCTGCGACTTGAACGTCCCCTTTGAGTATTCCCCAATCCATTGCTGCTGCTGAGAGCGGCCTATCATTCATTAAACCTGCGCCCATTTGCATTTGGATTTTCTTGTCGTCCACTTGAATATAGCCATAGGCGATGTCGATATTGCCTTGGTCATAGGAATTATAATGGACGTGGGCGCCTGGGATATTTTGGTCAATAAAACCGAAAAATGCTTGCTTGGGATGGGATACAATCCATTTGATCATATGGAAAAAACTATCCCAATCGTGAACAGGCATGCGGTAGAAAACTTCTTCTACGCGATTGCTGAGAGATTTAGCGGTAACAGGATGATCAGAATCTTTACACCACGATAAAGCTTCGCTTCCTACCATCTGTAAAATACTCATCCCTTTCACTTGTGTTTTGATCTGGTAGCTTAATGCCTGGAGAAGTTGAGCAAAACCCGGGTATTCTTTGAATAGACCTTCATTTTCTTTCATTAACTCAAGTGCGGAACTGACATTTTTACGCAACGCTTTCACGTCTTGGAAATTAAACTCGGACGATTTTTTCTTAAGGGATTGGTGAATTTTCCCGATTAATTGGATGAATCGAAGTCCAACGCGGAATGCATTTGAATCAGTGTCTCTGAGTCCATTCATCTTTTGGATAAATTTATCTTTATCCATTTTTAATCTTTCACCGATTGTATAATGTGATTGAACTGTGGTGAATTCGTATGCTCCGAAACCTAAGACACAGCTAACTGCTTGATGAGTCTTTTCGGCAATCTCCTTTCTTACCTGGGTCACGTCAAAAGACTTTATGGGCGTATCTGCCGGATTTTTTTTGAAAATTTTAGGGGCGAGAATCTCGGCCAGCGTTGTTTCTGGGCGTGCCTTTCCTGAGCTAGATGTAGGTGTAACGGGCGGCCTTTCACCATTAACAATAGAACTCATAAGACTCTCTTTTATATATAACTTAATTTTAACATAAAACCAATTTTAAATTTGCAGATAATTAATAATTATAATAATTTAATTATCAAAATAATTAATTGAGGGGGATCAGCTAGGGGGCTAACTATTAACCTATTAATAATCAAAGTTTTGTGTTCAGAGATTAAATAATGCGTTGAATGGAAATAAGGGCCTTAGGATAAGGCATGGAGATTAAGAATGAGCTTAGGGAGGCTTTTTTAAGGATAGCCTCAGACTGCCTTTGGGCGGACAAAAGAAGGTTTTCGGAAATCGCTTCGCCCATGGTTTTCTCGAATTGCTCATATTCTTGGTCCTTGGCCTCTGAAGGAAGGATGAGGGAGTGGAGAATGAGCAAATCGCCTGCGTTCCAATTATCGGTCGTTTCGGAAAACTCGGCGGTGGCCGATGCCCCGAGCAGGTCGTTTTCTGAAGTGAGTTTCCGGACGTTGTTTTGACCTTGGGGGACATGAAGAAGAGCATTAAACCCGCAAGAGACATAAGAAACGAGATCTCTCAAGGGGTCGAGCAGGACAAAATTCAAAGCGTATTTTTCTCCCAGAGGGTCGTCGACAACGAAGCGGTTGAGTTTTTCAACGAAAGGCACAGGGTGGAATAGGGTGTTTCCCGGAGGCGTGAATTCGCTGAGATGCATGCGGATGAGTCCTCGCAAAGATGCGATAGCGATGGCGGATTCGGCTGAGGCAGAGGGAGTCGAAGCAATCAAGACCAAAAAGGTGTTATTGGGAAGTCGGAAAAAATCGTAATAAAGTCCTAATTGTTGCACGCCGCGGCCTTTCGTGATGCCCAATTCGATTTGCGGCCATGTCGGCAGCGCGATTGGAGACAAGCTGAGATTGGCCTTTTGGATCCTTTCGAGAAGTTCTTTAACTTGATCTGCGCCTGGCCGTTCTTTTTCCAGCTCGCCCGAATTCAAATACTGAGTGATGTCATGAATGAATTCAGAGATGTTTTTGTACCTTTCATTCACCGAGACGGCTAGAGCTTTGGCAGTGATTTTTTTCAGCCCTTTGGGAAGAGCTGTCAGGTTGACGACCCCATAGCTGAGTTTCCCTAAAACAAGCTCGTATAGAATAATGCCGAGCGAATAAATATCGGTTGCGAAAGTGACCGAAGAAGGATCTTCTTTTTGTTCGGGACTCATGTAATTGGGCGTGCCCAAGAATCCCCCGGGCGCTCCGCTCTTTTTTCCTTCTTCGCGCAGCTGGGCGATGCCAAAATCGATGACTTTGATCTCTCCTTCTTCATTGATCAGGATATTTTCAGGTTTTAAATCGCGGTGAATGACGCCGTGGGAATGAAGATGGAGAAGAGCAAATGCAACCTGTAGGACGGTTTCAAGGGCGAACCGCATGGACAGCGAATGCTGCATGATGAATTGTTTGAGGGAGATGCCATGGATCAGCTCCATGGCAATGTAAAGCCCTTTTTCCCATTGGCCTTGGCCGTAAAGCTTAACGATGTTGGGATGATTGGTCAGGGCAATGGCCTTTGCTTCATTTAAAAATCGATTCACGGCCTCGGAATGCGCAACGTAAGAGGGGGAAAGGACTTTGATGATGAGGGCTTTTTTTGTCTCGAGGTCAAGCCCAAGATAGAGCAGGCTCATGCCTCCTTTGTTAAAGAGGCTTTCGATTTTATAAGGTCCGATCATCGCAGGAACAGCAGGCTCCTCTTCCCCTGAAATCATGTCGGGAAGAGTATTTTGTTTATAAAAAGAGCCTGTCATTTTAGCCTAGTTGAAGGATTTTCACACCGAGCATGTCGCCTAATTTGATCAGCTCTGCTTTAGCGACTTTTTTGCCATCGACGGTCAGATCCACCCCCTGTTCGGGTTTGATCGGAAGCTCAAGGATATTCCCCGGAGAAAGTTGCAGAAGCTTATCGAGATTGATCCGCAAGCGGGCGACCTCCACGGTCAACGTGAGAGGAATTTCGCTGGCAGGTATCATCTTTTCGCTCATCGCTTCAGCGCTTTCGGCGGACCAAAGATGATTTTCCTCAGTTCCTATCTCACCGCTTTCTTCTGAAGTGAATTCGACTTCTTCAGAAATTTCTTCGGGTTTTTCATCATCTTGAGGCATATGGGGATTCATGGGTTTTTGTTCCTCGCGGTAAAAAGCGTAATCGACAATTTTTAAAGTGTTTTCCTTCAACCTCGCGCGCAGAATAGGCGTCTTGAGGAGTCTCAGCATAGCCGTCCCTTTATGCGTTTGAGGATCAAAGGTGCATCGGTCCAAGAGAATGAAATCCCCGACGGATACATTTTTCCATTCCGTTAAAGAGAGCGCCGTTTGACCGACTTCGACTCGGATCGGGACATCGATCTGTTTGGCGAATGCGCTGGTCAATGGGGCCGGTTCCCGATTGCAAAAGTGGGCTTTAAATTCTTGATGAAAAGATGCTGGGCAGACGAGCCTTCCCCAGCAAGTCTGTTTCGGGTGTTGGATTTCGACATCGATGCAGAGAGATTCTTCTGGGGGAAATTCGGCGGGTTTCGCGATCTTTGGCGAGAGATCGCCAAATGCATTGAGTTCATGAATGGCAGCAAGTGCTTTCGTAGCAAGAAAATAATAAAATCCTTCTTGAAATTTGGGCGAGGAAAACCCTTTGGTCCCGTTCCCGGGAATTAACAGGAGGGCTGTCAATTTTGCCACATCTTCTTTTGCTATGATCCAGAACACTTTTCCGCTCAATGGAGCCATTTCCAAAGGGATGGCGATAAATCCAGCGCCAAGGCCTTCAAATATTTTGTCGTGGATTAAAAATTTTGTTTGTCGAAATGAAATTCTCAATTCTGGCATTTCCAAAGCGGAAGCGATTTTTCGGGAACATTCCTCCCATGGAAAAGCCGGTGCGAATCCATGAAGGGGGATTTCTTTAGCTTCGATGAGAGCGAGATGGATTTCTTTGACCCAATCAAGAGGCGCCTGGATCATTGACGGCCTCCGTCGCTTTCTTGTTGATCGCCATCGCTGTTTTCTTTTCTGTGCAATACGGGACGGTCGTCTGTGTGAAGATGAGTTTCAAAACGATGTATGGAAAAGTTGAAATGGCTTTTTTGAAAAGCTGCCAAAAGATCGTTTTTGCAAGGGTCGATGGTGTTGATTGCCAGCGGCGAGGCGACAATTTCGACGTTAAACGCTTTTGGGGCCGTGCTGAATTCGCGGATGGTGATTTTTGTGCCGAATAAAACCGAAGAAGAGAATTGCGGGCTGTCGAGAAATAAAGTTGTTTCCGTTTCTCCCGATGTCTCCATCACAATCATTGTCGAGGCCATTTTTTCAAACAACGCTTGGATTTGAGGAAATAAAGAACTCTGTGTTGTAGAAGGCGTATTTGAAAAAGAAGAGAAAAACGGCAGAGGGATATTGGCAGGCATGGCGGCCATGCGCGCATCGATTCCTTCTTTTTTTTGTTCAGGAGAAGAACGGATAGGGAACGGAACGACCGGAGCTCCTTCCACAATTTCTTCAGCTTCTTCTTCCTCAATCAATGCAAACAAGTCTTTCTCGCGAAGGTTCTCATCGACGGGCATAGTTTTCAACAATTCCCGAAAATGCCCATCAGAGGCATGGCCTTCCGGCGCTTCTTGCGACTCTGGGGAAACCTTGCGTAATAGAACTTGCGGCAATACTGGATTCATGATTGGGTTCCTCCTCCTGCGTCTTTTTCTCCCCCAGCCTTCTCTTTGCGCTTAAACAAAGGGCGATCGGTCAAATGACCCGTTTCCAGCCGGTTGACACGGAAATTATAGTTGCCCGCTTGAAATGCCGCCATCAAATCCTCGGCATTGCCTTGAAAAAGTGCTACTGCTTGAGGTGTCCCGATAAGTTGGATGTTATAAGCTTGAGGGGCTGTGCTGTACTCTTGGATTATAATTTGACTCCCGAAAAAAACAGAAGAGGCAAATTGAGGGGAGTTTAAAGTAATCACTGTTTCTGTAATGCCTGACATCGACATGACAGTCATCACCCCGACCATTCTGTCAAAAAGTTCCATGACTTGAGGGTGGATATTGGCATAAGATGGCAAAGCCTCGGGCGTGGCTGGCGGAAGGGCAATGCCGGGGAGTTCTCCAGGGATTGCTGGGGAAGCGCCTAACCCCGGCTCCTCACCAGGCTTTTCTTTTTTTTCCCCTTCCGGTGTAGGGGCAAACGGAGGAGGCTGGGCAGGGACAGCCTCTTGAAGTGCGGCTTCTTGAGCCAATTCTTCAGGAGTTTTTGTGGGTTTGCCCTCCTTTTCTCCTCCTTCTTGGCCAAGCTGTTCAAAAAATCCTGAAGTGTCTCTTGCTTTTGCGAGCGAGGTTTGTTCTAATTCCGCGCCAGTCGTGCCTTTTTTTTCTGGAACAGGGGATGCCTGTTTTGGCTCTTGCGGGCGTCCCGATCCAAGCCCCATCCCCTTAGCGGTCGGTTTTTTTTCGGGAGGGGGCCCGACCGGAGGGCGAGAGGGCTGCCTGCCCGGAGGCCGCTGTCCTGTTTCCTGTCCTGATTCCGCGGCCGCAGCCACAGAAGGCTGTCTCGTTGGAGGGGCCATCCCTTCAGAAACGGGGGGTTGAGGAGTCGAAAGGGGAGGTTGGGAAATAGAACGTTCCGTCATGTCACCCACGGAAATCGGGCTTGGAATATTTTCTAGGAAGGCTTCCTCTTCCAGCATTCCGGAATCATCGGCCATTTCCTCTGACGAAGGGGCAGTCATCGAGACCTTTTGGGCAGATTCTGTAGGGGGAGTCCCAGGCCCCTGCATGTCTAAGGGGCTGACTTTTTTTTGCTCTTTCTCGAGAGAAAAAGGCGTAACTTGGGAAGGGGTAGTCGCGGGGCCAGTGCTCGTCCCTTCGGCCGGTTCTTCTTCTTCAGCCTCTTCACGCCGCTTACGTTTTTTTTGTTCGTCGGGATCGATTTGGCTTACTTCGGTGACCCGCTTGCGCATCGCATCTTTGAATTTGTCACCCTCGACGGAACCCTTATCTTTTTTCCCAAAACTTTCTGGAGAGCCGGAAGGCCCTTCAACTTTGCTCACATCCACCATAAAAAAACATGCCTTTATTCCAAGCTATACCCCACAGCGCAGACAAAAGTCCAGAACCACCCGAATTAAGGACAAACAAATTTTTAATGGTGTTTCTTTTTTTTGGAGTGAGAGTGGGCTTTTTTGCTGGCGACTTGGCGGCGTTGGTGGAGTACGGAACCCATTTCGTCCGTTTCAAGGGCTTCTTTGTGCTCGGCCAGGGCGTGCATTTCTTTTTCCCATTCATTGCGGTGGGTCTGGATCTTTTCAACGTCTTGCTGTTTTTTAACAAGATCTTTGCGGGCGGCTTCCACCTGCTGCTTAGCTGTTTCCACTTGTTTTTGCTGTTCTTTGACTTTGATTTCTTTGGCTTTCAGTTTTTCATCGACGACTTTTAGGTAGTAACGCATTTGCTGGATCTTGTCGGAAGGGGCACCTTCGTCCATTTTTTCGCGCAGTTGGGTGAGTTTGGCAAATCGATGGTCTTTGACTTCGTTCCGTTCTTTCTCGACGACAGCCAATTTTTCTTCTTCCCGCTCCAAGGCCTTTTTTTTCTCGCGGAGGACCCTTTCGGCCTCATCGAGCTTTTTTTGTTTGATGATTGCGATCTGCTCAAGAGGATAGTGTTTAGAGGATTCTTCCATGAAAAAAAATTTACCTAAAAAGAGCTTTTAGCTGCTGCAAGGTTTCTTCGAAGCTCGATTTTTCGTCGATGAGCTGCCTTAGGAAACGGTTGACTTTATCGATGTACTTGATCGCAAAATCAGCCCCTTTATCGGAGCCGGGTTTATATTCCCCGATGCGGATCAACAGTTCATTTTTCTTATAGTTGGCGAGGACCTCCCGTACCTTCCCTACAAGCTGCAGGTGTTCTTTGTCGATGATGTGCGGCAAGATACGGCTGATCGATCCAAGGACATCGATAGCCGGGTAGTGGTACTGCCTGGCCAGTTCTGAGGAAAGGATAATATGGCCGTCGAGGATCGAACGGGTCTCATCGGAAACGGGTTCATTCATATCATCCCCGGCCACGAGAATGGTGTAAAAGGCTGTCATCGAGCCTTTCTCTGAATTTCCAGACCGTTCAAGGAGCCGGGGAAGGGTGGCGAAGACCGACGGGGTAAATCCGGCGCGGGCAGGAGGTTCGCCTGCAGCGAGGCCGATCTCGCGTAAAGCGCGGGCAAAACGCGTGACCGAGTCCATCATTAAAATGACGGTTTTTCCCTGCTCCCGGAAATACTCGGCGATCGCTGTACCGACATAAGCGGCGTTGATCCTCAGTTGAGCGGCTTGATCGGACGTTGAGACGATGACGACAGACCTGGCCATGCCTTCGGTGCCCAGATCGTTTTCCAGAAACTCGCGCACCTCGCGGCCCCGTTCGCCGATCAATGAAATGACATTGACATCGGCCCGGGCGTTGCGGGCGATCATCCCCAACAAGGTCGATTTGCCGCCACCTGCTGCGGCGAAAATCCCCATCCGTTGCCCTTTCCCGCAGGTGAGGACGCCATCGATACAGCGGACCCCCACGGAGATCGGTTCTTTGATCATTTGCCGTTTCAAAGGATCGGGAGGGGGGCCGATGACGGGGTAGCTTTCTTCGACGAGTAAAGGCCCTTTGGTATCCGTATCAAGCGGCTTGCCAAGGCCGTTCAAGACCCTTCCTAAGAGGCCTGGCCCCACTTTAATATGCATCGGCATGCGCAGCGGAATGACTTCCGATGAAGGCCCTATTCCCGACATTTCTCCAAGCGGGGAAAGATAGACCTCATCCCGCGTGAAGCCGACGACTTCCGCCATAAGCGGCTCGCCATCGCGCTTGATCATGACCACTTCGCTCATCTTCACTTGAGGAACGACGGCTTTGATTAGCATGCCGACAACTTCCGTGATGCGGCCATGCACGGTCGTCAGCTCGATTTCATCCAGGTGGGTAATTAACTTTTCGAAATCCGGAGGCTGGTCCATGATTTATACTGCTTCCACTTGAAAGTTATGAAAATTCCTGCTTCAGCATCTTCACTTACCGCCGTCGTTTGCGACGCCCTTTTTGTTCGTTTCGATCGACCAAGTGCTTGGACATGGTCTCCTTCAACAAACAAAAAATTGAAGCGCTGAAATTGAAATTTTCTATAACTTTCAACTGTCAGCAGTATATTTCTTAACCGAGGTTGGAGGATTTTCCCCGGTTAGAGCGACAAAAATAATAAGATCCATGGATAAACAACCCTCTTTTAAAGTTGGACTTGCATCATTTGTTTAATCGTAGAAACGGCATTAGACAAGAGAACCGAAGTAAATTCCAATAATTGCTGCGCTTTGTTCAGCTTGACCTGGACGAGGAGAAAGTCTCCCGGGGAAAGGGTTCCCCCTTGATCTTTCATGTTTTGGAGCTGCTGCTTAGCGGAATTCATTTGGTTTTGTCCATCGGTCAAATAAGCGAAGAAGCGGCCTAAAGGCCCCGTAAATTTTGAGATGTCGGCCTCTTCGGGCATCCCCCCACCGAGTTTGGCATTCGCCGTGCGCAAGTGGTCATTGGCATCCGTCAGTTTGCTTTTAACCAAGTATTTGGTCGATGCTTTGAGTTTCAGGTTAGGAGTGTTGAGTTGCGAGTTGATATCGCCCATCGTGCTTTGAACATTATTGACTTGCGCAACCAAGGTCTCCATTGTCGGCGCTTGGGCGAGAGGAGGCTGCCCTTGCATGAGACCGAAAGGTGAAATCATGGGGGATTTTCCCGCGGTCTCCATGGGATTTCCTGGCTTCATAAACGCAGAAAATTGCTGTGTAGGGACGGCGAGGCCGCTTTTTTCTGATTCGCCGCCGCCTATCGGAATTGTTTCATATATGCGGCCGGGGTCTTCGATGTCTGCGGGGATAGGCTTGTCGACCATGGAACTTCCTCTATTAGTTTTTTTAGGAAAGGGTAAAGTCAAAGGACCTACCCCTTACCATAGAAATAACACACTTTGAGGTTTTTTGCTATTGAAGACTTCTAGATGTTCTGAATAAAAAAATAATGCGGAGGTTAATTCCATTTTTGCGGGGACAAAAATGTATTATTCTATTTTTTTTGTGATGAATAAAAAAGCGGCAGCAGTTTCTGCTGCCCATGCTTTTATTTCTTTTCTTTGGGGGTATGCGTCTGGCCGGCAGCGGGGGAGGGGGCCTTTTTGACGAATTTTTCCACAAATTCAAGAGCGCTTGCCGCCAAATTTTTGATCATCGGATCTTTGGCTTTTTGCGAAGCCTCTTCCAGGACTTTCTCCCCGTTAACGAGTTCAGCAGGGTTAAGCGATAAGCTCAAGCCTAAAAAAGCCCGTGCCATCTCGTTATGGGGGTCGTTGGCCAAAATGTCTTCGAAGTACTTGGCTGCTTGCTTTAGCTCTAATTTGCAAAGATGCATGTACCCCATTCCGATTTTGGGAAGAACATTGAGGGGATCGAGCAATTCCGAGGCCTTGAATAATTTGATCGCTGCATCCTCGTCAGATTGATTGATGGCGATGAATCCCGCCTCCGCCAATAGCAGAAATTGGTCTTTGGTTTGGTATTTTTGAAGCTGTCCCATGTAGCCACCTTAATTTGATATTTTTTACGAGCTCTTTTGGTTTCGGACCATGTTGTTGACCACCGCCTGCACTTGCGAGATCAAGTTCGAGATCGATTCTCCAATCTGCGTGACTTGGCTCATCGAAAACTGTAACAACAGGAATTTGCCTGGCGTAGCCTGCGAAATTTTGCTAGCTACCGCGCGAACTTGGGAGATGACCTTGCTCTGTAGGGTCATGTATTGTTTGATCAGGGTACTAAATGATATTGTCGCCCATTGGCTCATTGGATTCCTCCTCTATATTTTTATTTCTTGTTGGCAACTTTAGTTAGGACTTTCTGCAATGCTGCATACCCGTGAAGCAGAACTCCGAACTTGTCGAAATCTTCCGATTCCGTTCCTTGCCGCAAAATTGTTTTTATGTCTTGAATGCGACCTTCTACAGTTTTAAGCAAATCCTTCGCTTTATTGGGATTGGCTTTCAGTTCTTTTTCTAAATCAAATTCGAAGAGCGCTCTCCCTTTCTTCTCTAAGCCGTACATAATTCTTCACTCCTACCCATGGTTTAACTCGACTTTGCAACTTTTTGGGCCCGCCTGCCTCGTCTATTTACTCTCGGCCGTTCGCCCTATGGTCGAACTGGGAGATTATTTAAAACAGGAAGGAGTTAAAAAAACCCCTTCCTGTTTTAAATAACTCCCCCGAGAGTAAATATTTCGAGGTCTTCGGACCCAAAAAGTTGCAAAGTCGAGTTTATTGCAGATTGTAGTTAATCCTAAATTTTAATCCATCTTTTTCAAGCAATACCATACTTGGTAGAATGCTTGTGATTGTCATCCCGTCAATAGCATCACCGATACTCATGATTTTGCCATTGATCACGATAAACATATTCTGATCGTCCTTTTTCGAAGAGCCGGTGACTCGATATTGGGAAGAAACATCGATTCGCGAGGTGTCTGCGGACGTGTAGATCACAAAATTTTTCACCAGGCGCACACCTTTGACAGCTTTCAATTGATCGATCGCGCCGGTAAAATCAGATTCCTGCTTTTGGTCGACTCTTCCGGCAAGGACGAGCTCTCCGTTGCTGATCTGAAAATTCACGCCGCTGAACCCCTTGGCTGCGAGCATACTTTGGATCTGCGTCTGGAGGTTTGTTTCGACCACAATCTGGTTTTCGAGCTTATCCGTGTAAGGAAAATTTAAATTCATATAGTCGATAAGAGCTGACATTTGCTCCAAAGTCTGCACATAGCCCCGCATCACAAATTTTCCCGGCACTGGAGAATAAATAGAAACGCCGATCCAATTGGAATTTGTCATCATTAATGCGTTCATATTTTCCCAGACAAACTCATCGATGACCACATTGTCATCGATCGATTTGATAAAGGAGAGATTATTGATTTTGTACACTAGCTCTTGTTTATCGACCGCTGTGAGGACGTGGCCGACTAAAAAGACTTTGCCATTCGCAGGATTGTAGGAAAATTGGATATCTTCAAACCCGGCAATTGCTTTGTGAATTGCCTCGGACTCATCCGGCATGTGAACAACGACCTCTTTCGTCCGGAAAAGCGCCATCATGCTGGCAATCCCTCCGATCAACGCAAGGCCGAAGATCCCGGCGAAGATGAGATGCTTTTTAGGGATGACCATCTCTCTCCAGTCCCGCTTTACCGCAGCAGCTTCTACCATAGCGGGTGTAGGGGCAGCGCGCTCTTCGGCTTTCATGGCCGGAACCGCTGGGGGTGAAATAATCGTCTCGTAGATTTGCTCGCGGTCGATCATCAAAAATGTGGTCGTCCCCAAAGCGACGAGATCTTGAGAAGAAATGGGGTGCTTTTCCTGGATCAGCTCGCCGTTGAGCAGGACTCCATTGCGGCTGCCTAAGTCCTCAATAAAAATATTGTTTTCTTCATCGACGATGAGACGTGCGTGCTGCCGGGATACGCTTAAATCCTGAAAAACGATGTCGCAGAGATTGGGATCTTTTCCAAGGATGTATGTGGAGCCGCGCTGCATCGCGAATTCAGCGCCACTATTGGGCCCTGAAACCACCTTGAGCAGCCAGCGAACTTCTCCTCCGGCTTCGACGCTCACCGAGGATAGATCTTCTTTTTCTTCGACCACTTCCGTCTCGCGGTCGAGGGGCGACTCTTCGGAGGGCTCACCAAACGATGGCGTTTTTTCGGTAAACCGAAAAAAGGTGCTGCCGATCTGCAGGATATCCCCTTCGCGCAGAAGGACGGGCTCGGTGATCACTTTTCCATTTTGGGTTGCTGGATTCACCGAACTTAAGTTTTCGAGGATGTAGCCTTCGGCAGTGAGCCGGCAAATGACATGCTTGCGCGAGACCATCGGGTCTTCTAGGACGAGCGTCACTTCATCCGGATCGCGTCCAAGAATCCATTCCTCTCCTTCTTCGAAGCTGACAACCAGGCCTGCTAAAGGACCTTCCTCTGCAATGAGATAACCAGCCATTTATTCCCTTTAGATCATACTTTCTTCTGCTGCTTTCTTGTGGCGCACGAGTTCTTCTCTCCAGTAATCGAGATAATTTGCGAAGTCTTCTAAAGCTTCTTTAAACATTTTATAGTTCATGTCATACGGGATAAGGGAAGAGAGTGTCAAGAAATTCTCATTTCCATCCAAAGCGATCACGGCACCGCCGGTCCCCTGACCTAAGAAATTCGCCTTCATCAATAAGATGAACAAATCTTCTCTTTTTACAGTCGGGCAAGGTCCAATTTTTCCCAAAAAAGAAACCCCGGGATCTATCTGCTGGACCGCAATCGAAATTTCAGGGTTCAAGGACACATTGTAAATATTCCCTTCTTCCTTTTTTGGGATTTCATCGAACTCCAATTCCTCAGCCAAAGTGGCGAGCAATTGTTCCAGCGCGTTTTGCATTTGTAAGTCTAGCCTCGACTTTGCAACTTTTTAATCCCTTCCTGTCTTAAATAATCTTCCAGTTCGACCATGGGTCGAACCGGCGAGGGCAAATAGGCGAGGCAGGCGGGCTCCAAAAGTTGCAAAGTCGAGCCAGCCCATTCCACCACAGGTTTAATCTTTTGAAGTGTTTAAAGCAACTCAAAAAATCATGTACTAAATCTATGATCGTAAATTCCTTACGGGGATTTATTATTTTAAATCCTTGTTGCTGCTAATTAAATCATGTAAAATGAAATTCAAAAGGGTTATAATCACCTTTGACACGGCAAAGCCTGCAGGAGTCCTATGTTGAAAGATGAGTATGAAAGGCTATTAAAGCTTTTCCAGGAAGGGGCGGAGGGCAAATCGATCAATCTCGGCGATGTGTTCGGCCAATCCCTGACTTTCTTTCAGCAACTCAAAGCTCAGATAGAAAAAGGCACGTCTGAAGAAAAAAAAGAAGCCATGGCGATGATGAGCGAAATGTACCAGCAAATGATGCTGGAAACGCAAAAAATTACCAAACGCTCCGGTCTTTCCGAGGAGCAGCTGGTCGATTATGCTGAAAATCCTGCCAATTTCACTCCGGAACAATGGAAAGCGATCCAGGAATCGAAGGAAAAAATTCTTCATGCGGGAGAAGATCTCGCTAAAACTCTTGGAAAAAGGGGTAGAGACCAACCGGAAGAAAAAGAGCAAGGCAGCAAGCAGCCCAAAGACAAAAAAGGAAAAAAATCCAGTTGGATGAAATCGTGAATTTATGCTCCAGGAAGAATTTTCTCGACTGATTTTTATGTACAACCAGGCTGCAGAAGGGAAAGGGACGACAGTTCAGGAAATTTTTCAAAAGTCTCTTGAATTTATTGAGCATTTAAAAGAAGTCCTAATTAAGGGCGATGAAGAGGACAAAAAAGCCGCTCTCCGCATGATGAAAGAATTGTATGGACACATGCAGGAACACACAAAAATCATGAGCCAGCGCTCGGGATTAAGTGAAGAAAAGTTGATCGCCGATTCAGAAAACCCTGCAAATTTTACTCCCGAGCAATGGAGGAACATGCAGGAGTCAAGAATGGAGCTTGCTAAAGCGGGAGAAGATCTCGTCAAGCTTCTTCATACGCAAGAAAAGCCATCCCCGGAATCGATAAAACCAAAAGCCGAAAAAAAGAAAGGGCCCAAAAAATCGAAGTGGATGCGTTCCTAAAAAAAAGCCGTTGCCAGAGCGGCAACGGCTAGTAAGCATTTTCCTATTGGAAGGAGCGATTAGGTATTCGCGTAGGTCTGTGCACCTTGTCTTGCAGAGGCGTATAAATCGGCGGCCTTGTCATACTTGTTGATCTCTCCCCGCGTGTTATCTGCTGTGCTGCTCGCCATGGAGGTCACACCGCTTGCGACTTGCTGACCTGCTTGATGTTCTCCCATCTGCGTTTTGGTGAGTGCCTGTGCGCCTTGACCAGCAGTATTCACAATGTTAGTAGCTATTTGAGTTTTTTGCTGGTAATCGGTCTGCGCATGGTTCCTTGTAAGGTTCGTTGTATTGATCTCTCTTTGTTGAGCTTCAATTTGCTTTTGCAGGTTCTTTCTGTATGTTTCGTATTGCTTCGTATTCATCGTGTTGATCGCTTCCTGGTTTTCTGCAGTGATTTCATGCGGACGTAAAGTTGCATCTCCAGGGGATTCGAAGGTTCCATCTTTCATCCTAGTCGCTCTAGTGTGAGCAGGAGTCGGACGTAGAGGGGCAGCCCCTTCTTCTTCGACAATGATGTTTGCTCCCCTTGTAGGCGCCATTTTCTCGAGGGCCTTCAATTTGCCCAATTGTTCTTCTTGTGGGCCCAGTTTTTTATTAATCTCGTCATTGTTTTTCCCTTCCATGAATGTTGACACTGCAGTGACCGCAGCGCTTGCAAGAGTAGCTCCCATCTGGCACCAGTAGCCAGCTGCTTCGGCCGATGCTGTGCTCCGTTGTTCTTGAGCAGAAGCGGCGATGGTGCTTTGTTGGACGGAAACTTCCGCCTTGGTCATCTCATTGTAGCTTTCTTGAAGCTGGTTATAAATTTGAATCAGTTTGTTTGCCAAAGTGTAGAGAAGTGCGGCAGGGCCGCTGTCGAGCTGATTCATCGAGCTGAACCCTTGAGAAGAGGTTGCAGCAGGTGGGGTAGAAATAGCATTGTTGGTAGTTGTCATCGATTAAACTCCTTTTTTTAGTTTTTTTATGCTTGCAATTCGCGAGCGACCGCAGCTTCTGCGGCATTTAAGTTATGGCTTAAGGCGGCTATTTCGGAGCCCCAGGCTTTCATCTTGGAACCGAGCGCTTTAGTATCAGCGTCGGCCTGCCCGCTGTTCATTCGAACGAGAGCTTGAAGCATGGTTAAGAGGGCCTGGGTTTGGCCTTGGGTACCGATCTTGCTAGCCAATTCGCCATAGGTAACGCCGAGTCCGACTTCCCCGGACACCTGCGCAGTTCCTGCGGCAATTTGCAATCCGGTGAGCCCTACCATAGGCTTGGTGATATTGCTAAACGAATAGAAACTGGGACCTGATGCCACAGAAATTCCGGCTCCTGCTCCTGCAAGCGCTGTGAGCAAACTGATGATAATGCCCAATGTCGTTTCTAGTATCTGTTTTGTATTCTTATCCTTCATGTGGACGAGGACAGAGGCCATGAAGTCTTGGCCGAAGTTTGTCGAACCGGCCGCTTGCGCTCCCGCAACGATTCCCAGGTTCCAATTCTTAGGGATTTTGTTGAATGGATTGTTCGTTTTGATCTTATTTGCAACATTCTCGAAGAAATTCCCCACTTTTTGGGCAAAAGAATCTGATGCCTCGACAGCTTCGGGTGCGGCCTCGGCTACTTGTGAACCGGCAATTTCTGCCATCTCAGTCCCTTCTTCTACCGCTGCCTCTGCTGCTACCTGACCGGCAATCGCTGCACCCGCTCCGCATGTGGCGACAGTGACGACGATCGAGGCGACAATGATGATGACGTCTGCCAAGACTTTTGCGATGGCATCGGCTTCTTCTTTGGGAACGCCTATATCCACTAAAGCTTTGCTTAAAACGTCAGAGAGCCCTTTAGTCATCTTATCCATGCCTCCGGATAAGGCAAGAATAGTAAAGGCCAGCGTAATGATGGCAAGTTCCGGCTGTCCGCAAAGAAGTGCGATGCCGGTGACGATGGTACCGACAATCCCTTCGACGACTTTCGTGAAGGTCGACCAGAAGTCTTGCTGCTTTTGGTCTTTAAGGATAGTTTGCAGCTGATCACTGGCCTTCTTGACCTGGGCTTGCATCTCTGTCACTAGGGCCTGGCCGACCGTCGCATTCGCTTGATTATTCTGCGTGCCGAATTTGGCGATCAATCCTTGTAAATCCGTGAGAAGCGCCATGAGCTGTCCAATGGACTGCTGCATTTGGTAGTCAGAAGGAATGCTGGCCGGTTCTGCTGTTGGAGTGCTTTCTTCAGGCAGTGTTTTTAACACGGCTTGGAGCGTACTCGCCAATTGGGCAAAGGCCGCGCGTTCCTTCTCTTTTTGATCCCGGCGTTCAGAATTGAATGCTGGAATATTAATAAAATCGGGGAATTGATTTTGAGCGTTACTTAAATTTGTCATCGGAAACTCCTGATTAATAGTGTTGTCCCAATATGGAAGTCAATGTTTGCAGTGTTTGGTTAACGGCGGCTTCCAGCTGTACTTTTTGCTGCATAGTGGAGGCATCTTGTCCGGCCTGGTTCTGAGTCGCTTGGGTAGCAGAGTCAGCCTGCTGCGTGTAGGTCTGCATATTCGTCTCATCGTTTTGGAATTTCGCTTGTGCTTGGGATAAAAACGCTTGGATGGATTGGTTGCCCGGATCCCCGCCGAGTTCTCCTGCTAAAGTATGAACGTCTGATGCGTCTTTTGTCACTTTTTTTTGCCAATCGTTGTAAATTCCCTGTTCAATACCGACATTCATATTAGTGCTCAGGCCATCTGCGAGCTGCTGATTAGATCCGGCAGCTACGGAATTAGATACAGCTTCCATGACGGCTAATAAATTATTCATGCTTTTTCTCCTCTTTAATTTTTATTACTGTGATTTTTCGTTTTGGACCATAGCTTGGGACAACTGTTGCACTGCATGGAAGATGTTCGAACAAGAGCTCATGTATTGATTATAAACATTGGATGCGAATTGCTCTTGAGCTTGAAGTCCTTGCGATTGAGCGGACTCTGTGTTGTTCCATTGCGTAAAGCCCGATTGCAGGTTCTGTATGTTTTGTTGGCCCGTTTTTCCGTTTCCGTCGACGGTAGAAGGGTTGTTGATCCATGTTTTCACATCGTTAGCGACTGTCGTAGGATACAGGTTGGTAGGATCCGACGCGCCAAAAACTTGGCAAATCTGCTCGATCGACTGTTTAAGGCCCCCTTGTATGTTTTTCAGCCAGTCCGGTGGATTGTCGACATTGACTTTGGCATAAAGATCTTTAAGGAACTGAACAAACTGATCGGCGTATGTTTCATGATCGGATCCCTTGGGGATCTCATGGTCTATATTGGCACCCTGGTTGAGGTCGTTTTGCGTGTCTGTTGTGAATTTCTGAAGCGCAGAGCTGACATTCATCGTGGCAGCCAGCTGCCCCATCGAGTCGCCCTGAAGCGACATTGCGCCTGGCATGACCCCCATTTCAGCGATTTGGAAAGCTTCAGAGACCTTTCCTCCCTTAAGTAACGCCATCATCTGTGTGATGAGCGCCGTTAAACTATTGAGGTCGTCCTGGAATCGCTTGTTTGCATCCCCCCATTGGGCGATATACTTTTCTAAATTATCTGAATCTGGGTCTTTAATTTGCGGTGTTATTGTGCTCATATTATTACCTAATTAAAATTTTCAGGAGTATTTGCATGATCTTGTACTCCCTCAAGTATAATTTTAACTGTTTGTCCATATAATTTAAATATAATTTTTAAAATAAACCAACATTTCATTTATAATCATAATGTGCGTTAGTCGCTGATCTTTAATCGTTTGTTTATTAAAACTTTAAAATTATTCTATACACAAGTCATTATGGGTTAATAGTTTGTATTTCATCGGTCATGTTGGAGTTATGGGTGAGTCGGATCACTATGATTAAGGGGTTTATGCATCTGGCCATATATATTAAGGAGGGTTTCGTGTAAAAAGGGCAGGATCGGGGGTACGTCGCGTTCCCCCTCTAGGAGGCTTTTCCAAAACTGGCGTTAATCAAATGCATCGTTTCTTTGCATTTTCAGCAATTTCTTGATCCAAAAAAAACTGCTAGGCTATACTGCTGAAATTGAAATTTCCCTAACTTTCAAGTGGAAGCAGTATATAGTTGGTATGATTTTGCGGGTGTAGCTCAACTGGCAGAGCATCACGTTCCCAACGTGAGGGTCGTGAGTTCGAACCTCATCACCCGCTACTAGTGGTCCCTGACAAAAGTTCTTGGGACAATTTCGAGCATGAAAGCTCGCTCAAATCGACGACCGCAGGCTTTGCAAGTTGATCCGTATTAATGCAATACGAATCAACTTGCGATCGTCGATTTCAGCGGCTTTGACGCCGAAATTGCTCCAAGAATTTTGGTCACGGACCACCAGGATGTTTTTGCGGGTGTAGCTCAGTGGTAGAGCATCACGTTGCCAACGTGAGGGTCGTGAGTTCGAGCCTCATCACCCGCTTGTTTTAAATGATTTTTTGCGGGTGTAGCTCAGTGGTAGAGCATCACGTTGCCAACGTGAGGGTCGTGAGTTCGAGCCTCATCACCCGCTATTGATAAAAATAAAGGAGCAAGGGAATGGAACAAACGGCAGCTGAACATCAGGAATTGCAGAACGAAAACGTCCGTTTTACAATCCATCATAAACCCGCCTGCGTTGTCGAATTCGATATCGAAGCTTTTGAACCGCTCGTTAAAAATGCACATAAAAAAGCCGCCCGATTGATCGCCAAAGAAGTGACACTGCACGGGTTCCGCAAAGGAAAAGCCCCTGAAGAAATGATCATCAAAAACTACCCTAAAGAATTGGACAAAGAATGGCAGCAGCAGATTGCCAATGCCTGTTTCCAGGAATGTGAAAAACTCGCCAAAGTCCCTGTTCTTCATCGCGACGCAAAAATCACCTATAATCTAAAAAGCCATTCGTCAAAGGGAGCTCTATTGACGCTTTCTTTAGAGACAGAGCCAAAAGTTCCCCGCATAGACCCCAAACAAATGCAATTGAAGTCTGTCAAGCGGCCTGATGTCAACGAAGACAAAATCAATGAGACCATCCGCCAGATTCAACTTTTCTTTGCAAACTGGCAGGGTGTGCACGATCGGCCTGTTCAGGAAGGCGATTTCGTCCTTTTAGATGTCGATGTGATTGAGGACACCCCTTCAACGCCGCTTTTTTCCCATACGCGCTTTGAGGTCACGGAAAAATCGATGGCCAAATGGATGCGTGAACTTGTCATCGGCAAAAAGACCGGCGACTCCATGGAGGGAATGAGCGTGCCTGATGAGGACGCTTCTAAAGAAGACAAAGAGCAACTCAAGCCAAAAAAAGTGCGCATCACCATCAAATCGGTCGATACTGCAACTCTTCCTGAGCTGACCGATGCCTTTGTTCAAAAATTAGGCGCTACTTCCATTGAAGATATGCATACTAAGATCACCCACCTGCTCAACAACCAAGCCGATGCTCACGTTCAAGAAGCGCAGCGCGAACAAGTCAACGAATTCTTGCTGAATAACCATCCGTTTGATCTGCCTGCAACCCTCATCGAAAAAGAGACGCAATTTCGCTTCCGCCAGCTTTTGCAAGACCAGGAATTTAATCAATATTGGGAAAAATTGAACGCCGAGGATAGAAAAAAAACGATTCAAACGGTCTACCAGCAATCTGAAAAGGCTGTCCGGATGTTCTATCTCTGCCGTCAAATCGTCGCCGACGCCAATATCCGCATTTCCGCAACCGATATTCCCCCGCCATCCACTTCACCTTTGGAGATGTTGATCAACCCACAGAAAATGTATCACCACCAACGCAACACGGAGATCGAGCACGCCGAAGCATTCTCCCGATTAGTCCTCGAAAAAGCCGAGGATTTCGTGATTCAGAATGCCGTAACGCAAAGCGAGTAATCAATTACACGTTAGGTAGTTAGGGGCTGTTTGCGATTTGTCGTTTGCACACGACATGAATCGCAGACGGCCTATTACAAGTTCGGTTCTCTCTTTATTGGCTCGGCCATAAACTTGGATTTTATGCCCGAGTCAGGTATAAACACTGTGGCTTGCAGATTAACGTTTCATCCGCCATACTGAAGTTAATTAATAAAGCCTTTTGAGGTTCTGAATCATGTACTCAATCCCCTATGTCATTGAAGATACTGGTCGCGGCGAACGCGCCATGGACATCTACTCCCGCCTTTTGAAAGACAGGATCGTATTTATCGGAACCGAAATCAATGACCAAGTGGCTAACACTGTCATTGCGCAGCTTCTTTTCTTGCGTGCGGAAGACCCCAAGAAAGACGTCAACATCTACGTCAATTCACCAGGGGGGATGATCACGGCCGGCCTTGCGATTTACGACACGATGCGCTTCATGGGATACGATATCAACACCTATTGCTTAGGGCAAGCAGCCTCCATGGGAGCTCTTTTGCTCGCCGCGGGGACAAAAGGGAAACGGTTCGCACTCCCCAATAGCCGGATCATGATCCACCAGCCTTCAGGGGGAATCGGAGGAACTTCTGCCGATATTGCCCTTCAAGCGAAAGAAATCCTCGAGCTCAAAAAGATGTGCGCTCAAATCATGGCAGACCTTTCCGGTCAGTCGTTTAAGAAAATTATGGAAGATTCCGAACGCGATTTCTGGATGAACCCCGAAGAGGCTGTGGCTTACGGATTTATCGATAAAGTCGCTTCGCAGGGCCCAAAAACACCTATTGTAACCAAGTAGCTATGAATAACAAAAAAGAGAAAGAGGCAGGCGCTCAGTGCTCATTTTGCGGCCGCCCGGAAGACGCCGTCGAGAAATTGATCTCGGGTCCTGATTCTTACATTTGCGATAAATGCGTACGCCTCTGCATGGAAATCGTTGAAAAAAAACCTATCCATCATGAGCTAAAGTTTTTAAAACCAAAAGAAATCAAAGAAGCCCTCGACGAGTATGTCATTGGCCAGGACAAGGCCAAAAAGACAATTTCCGTAGCCGTCTACAATCACTACAAACGGATCCGCGCCTTGCATAAAGAAGGAGAGGTCGAATACAGCAAGTCCAATGTCCTTCTGCTAGGCCCTACAGGCTCGGGCAAAACCTTGATCGCCCGTACACTTGCCGCCCTACTGGACGTGCCTTTTGCGATCGCTGATGCCACGACTTTGACAGAGGCAGGCTACGTGGGCGAAGACGTCGAAAATATCATCCTACGTCTGGTCCAGGCCGCGGATTACGATATCGCCCGTGCGGAAATGGGTATTATCTACGTGGACGAAATCGACAAAATACGCAAAACCACCGGCAACGTCTCCATTACGCGTGATGTCTCGGGGGAAGGGGTCCAGCAGGCCCTGCTTAAAATTGTCGAAGGGACGATCGCTAATGTACCTCCTAAAGGGGGCCGCAAGCACCCTAACCAAGAGTATATCCGCGTGAATACCCAGAATATCCTCTTCATTGTCGGAGGAGCTTTTGTCCATTTGGAGAAAATTATCGCCAAGCGGCTGGGGAAGAGCACGATTGGTTTTGCGGCTGATGAAAGCCGGACTTTCGATGCCAATGAGATTAACTACCTTCTTTCTAAAGTAGAGCCTGAGGACTTGATTTCCTTTGGCATGATCCCCGAGTTTGTCGGTAGATTCAACAGCATCGCCAATTGCAATGAGCTGACGATAGACGACCTTGTAGAAATCCTCGTCAAGCCAAAGAACGCCATCATCAAGCAATATCAGCAGCTTTTCCATGAAGAAAACGTCCAATTGCGCTTCACAGAAGAGGCTTTAAGGGCTATGGGGGAGAAGGCTAAGGAAACAGGCACAGGGGCGAGGGCTTTGCGAATGATCGTTGAAAATTTGCTCTTAGAGCTGATGTTCGACGTCCCTTCCGATCCCACGATCAAAGAGATCGTTGTCGATAGGGATTGCGTGATTAAGCGCGAGCAGCCACAGATTATCCGATCTCATACGGCATAATCTTTAAGGAAAATGGGCTGCCTTCAAACGGTCGACCTGGGCCCCAAAGTCGGTCCCTGCCGCGTTTGGAATGGTTAAGTCTGTTCTCCCGTTGAGGATGTTTTGCGCATCCGTTTTTGATTGAGTGAATGTTTGTTGCATGCGTAGCTTAAGTGGACCATTGCTCAAGCGTTCGATCAGAGAATCGATAGACGGGATACTTTGATCTCCTGCTAGAGCAAAGCGTAGGATCGCATCCTCTATACCCTCAATTTTTTGGATCGACTGCTGGCCTTGAATGTAATCCAAATATCCCTTTCTCGCGAGGGCGATCGGAAGTGAGGAGAAGATCAGTCCGGCCACATCAATGCCATATTCTTTGTTTTCGTAGATCGGATCTTCTTTTCCTCTAATAAATTCCGGAAGGAATTTCCATTCCCGGAATCGTGCGCGGACATTTTTATGCATAAGTCGGTCACGGACGCTTTCCAGATGCTCCTGGAGAATTTCCTGGGCAATTTTGGCTGCTCGATTGGCGTCGGCAAGGGCCTGAATTGAATTTGGATGGCGGGGATGTGGCGCAAAAGCAACTGCAACATAGAGTCCCAGTCGATCAGCGTCCAGTTTTGTTTTCAAAGCGTTCATTTCTCTCAAATTGGCCTGGATACCAGGTTTATCCGCAGCAGGAGTTGCTGGATTGCTCAGGCTGGCTTCTGCCTGCCCAATTTCTGTGGTGAGGTGGGTGATGAGAAGATTGATCAGCTTTTCAACCCCAGTGATACGTTTGAGGGCTTCTTGCTGCTTTCCGGCGTCAACCCCGCTTTTTGCATACAACTCTAGGGTCAGCTTGGCTGTATCCGCATATTGAACTTTAGGAAGATTTGGAGCTATAAGGGCTTCAGTGTTGCGCACCATCGGTTTAGCGCTATTACTCGAAGATTTACTTCCTTTTTCAATCAATTGACTTTTCGTAGGGCCTCCCCAAATGGGTTGAACAAGGTCATCCAGAGTTTCGTAGGCCTCCCGGATCGCCTGATTGCCCTCCACGAGTTCTTGCAAATCGCTTAGATGTTCGACCCCACCTAGCTCATACCGAACTGTCATCTTCGAAAGATTGAAGCTACATTTATTAGCCCCTGCCGGAGTAGCTAATTCCCGCAGCTTGCGATAAGCCTGGTCAATCTGGTCCTGTTTCGAACGTTTAATTGTTAATTGACTTGCAGTAGATCCTAAGTCATTGAATACGATCGTTTTCCTTGCCACCGCGTCGACTCTTCTAATGTCAATTGCAAGGTTATTATCATTCGCGTCGGCTCTACTCATATTAACGGTAAGGTCATTCGGACCAGGTGGAGGGGAGGGGGGGGTCTGCTGGCCGGGCCGGTTTATAACCGCGTCCACGTCTATGGTGCGCACAGGGGAAGATGATGAGCCTAAATGCAATTCGGCACCAACCCCGCCCACGAGCGAAGAAGGATGCGGAGAATCTGAACCTGATACTGACATGAAAGACCTTTTTATTGTTTATTATTATTTTATATTAAACAGTCTTTGTTTTCATTAGTTTTTGTTTAAATTTTTTTAATAATTTCTAGTTATTTAAAGCGACAAACGTTAACAGCTTATGGTTAGATGAGCAGATTTCTTTAAGGTATTGACTATAAGACCTTTATGGAAATTAGCCGCGCAAAGGATCTTTTTCCGCCCTTTTTTCAAATATTCTTGCAACTCATCCCCAAAAAATGTAAAAGCATTTTAGAGTCTGCCATTCCACTCGGAAATCGATTCCCTTTTGTGTGCTCTGGCATCCTCTAAAAAAGATAATCCCAAAAATAAAAAAAAGCAGACCGACCACCTATGTTAAACTTTCGCAAGCTGAAGCAAGACTTTTCCTCTTCGATCGTCAAAGAGGGGCGTGAACTTTACGACTTGCAGAAAGTCGTTTCGGCCAAGTTGATCCACCTGGACGCCAAGCTGATGCGGGTCTCAGCAAGGGTGCTGGGGCAATTCGATAACTGCTATGAAAGTGAGATCGAAATCGACAGGCAGGACTGCGAAACGATCGATTCGGATTGCGATTGTCCTTACAACTATGATTGCCAGCATTTGGCGGCTGTTCTATTCTATCTTGAAGAGAATATCGATAAGATCCTTGTTGCCTATTCAAAGGAAAACGATATAAAGTCAGGTGGAAAACCGGGGATTGACAAAGAAGAGCAAAAGAAGCTTTTGGAGAAGATCAAAGAGGCGGAGTCCAAGGAATCACAGCGGCAGGAAGAACAGTATCAAAAGCAATTGCTACAAGAGTATGTAGTCTCTTCCCAGCTTCTCGCGGCTTCCCCTTTTTTCCGCGCTCAGGAAAAGCAGGATGTCGATCGGGCTGAATTTGCTTTGATCTTCAACCCTCAGGAAAATGATCATAAAGGGATTGTCGAAATTCAGGTCGCTCTTCGGCTTCCTTTCCGCTCCAAGCCTCTTTATGTTCCTCAAATCAAGCCTTTTTTAGAGGCGCTCCGTTACGAGGAATCGATCTTTATCGGCGGGAAAAAATACTGCTTTTCGCTCAAATCTTTCGATCCTGCTCAGCAAGAAATCATACGGATGGTCCGCGATCAAGCGCGGTTTCATGAAAATACCAATTCGGAGCGTGCCCTGCGTGTGGCGCAGCTTGACCTGGAATCCTTCGGTATGATTTTGGCAAAGACTTATGATATGGCTTCGCAGCAATATAAAAAACAGGGATTTGTCGGCCAGGAAGACGACTTCCCGGCTTTGCCAGGGCTTTACGAGGGAACGATGGAGACGCCACTGCGTTTTTCGCCCATTCACGCGTGTTTGCGTTTTTCGTTGGAATATATCCGCCCTCCGACGTCGAAAATTCTCGTCAATCCGCATATCTTAATTGCAGAGGAGCCTATCACTTTGGAGGACGTCCGCTTTTTCGAATGCGCTAAGCCGGGGATGCTCTACAAAAATGCGTATTATCGGTTCCAGGATAATATCACCCGCGTGCATTTGCGCAATTTGCTTCAGATCCGGGATATGACGATCCCCGAGCCATTGTTCGGCACATTTGTCGAAAACTCACTTCCGCAGCTTGCCCGGTACGCCGAGGTCGCACACCAGGAAGCGATTGAAGATTTCGTCACGCTTCCTTTTGTGGGCAATGTCGAAGCCGTTTGCGAAATTTCCTATCTCGATGGAGAGCTCGATGCAAGCCTGCACTTCATTTACGACAAACATAAAATTCCTTCGACAGCTTCAAAGTTGACCTTTGAAGATGTGAGATCGTTTACCACTAAGGAAGGAATTCTAGCGCGCAATCTTGTCGAAGAGCGCCAGATTTTAGAAGATTTATTCCAGGATTTTATTTTTAATCCCGAAAGCGGCGTCTACGTTTCCAAGTCCGAGAAGAAAATCGTCGAATTTATGACTGATGTGATTCCGCGGAATCAACATCGCGTGACTTTCAACTGTCCGCAGAATCTGCTCGATCAATTCATCTATGATCAAACCAGGTTTATCTTGAAATTGAGCCACACATCCCGCATCGATGCTTACGAGATCGAGCTGATTGTCGACGGCGCGCTCAAGGGCGTCCGCCTGGATCAATTATGGGAATGCATGAGCGCCAAACGCTCTTTTATCGAGCTCGATTCGCCGAAATCAAAAGGAAAGAAAAGTGCTGAGGGCAATAAAATGCCCAAGATCCTGGTGCTGGATCTGGACAGGTTGAATGGCGTGATCCAGCTTTTCGACGAGATGGGGATCGAAGTGATGGAAGACTACAAGATGCAGCGGCCGCTATGGAGCCTTGCTAATATCGACGCTACGCAATTTGAAGGCCTTCCCGTTGAATTTACGATGACGGAGAATCTGATCGAGATCCGCAAACAAATGCTTGGCGAAAAATTGTTGACCTTCTCCGAAGTTCCTAGCGATATCAGAGCGGTATTGAGAGGGTATCAGCAGGAAGGCGTACGGTGGCTGGAGCGTTTGCGCCTCATGTTCCTGAACGGGATTTTGGCCGACGACATGGGGCTTGGCAAAACCCTGCAGGCTATCGTCGCTCTGACGCAGCATATGAAGAAAAAAACGAGCCGTGCCTTGATCGTCTGCCCGACGTCGCTGCTCTATAACTGGAAAGAAGAGTTTGCCAAATTCAATCCCAAGTTCAAAGTGACCGTTGTCGATGGCATTCCTTCCAATCGAAAGAAGTTGATCGACCAGATGCAAAATTACGACGTGATGATCACTTCGTATACTTTGCTGCAAAAAGATATCGAATCCTACAAAGCCACAAATTTCACTTACGTCATCCTCGATGAGGCCCAGCACATTAAAAACCGCGGCACGCGCAATGCCAAATCGGTCAAAATGGTCCATGCGGAACATCGTCTGATTCTTTCCGGTACGCCGATCGAAAATTCTCTTGACGAACTGTGGAGTCTGTTCGATTTCTTAATGCCGGGGTTTCTGGGAACCTACGACAGGTTTGTGGAAAAATACATTCGCATCTCTGGCAAGGACCAAACAAAAAATATCGAATATTTGCGTAAAAAAGTTGCCCCTTTTATCTTGCGCCGGATGAAGGTGGACGTGCTTGACGACCTGCCTCCTGTTTCGGAGCTCGTCTACCACTGCCAGCTCAGCGATGTGCAGCAGGAACTCTATCGTTCCTACGCAGAATCGGCGCGGGATGAACTTGTGAAGCTTGTTCAGCGCGATGGATTCGACCGTGTGCAGATCCATGTGCTGGCGACTCTTACCCGGCTCAAACAGATCTGCTGCCACCCCGCCATCTTCGCCAAAGAAAAGGCTGAGAGCGGCGATTCCGCCAAATATGAAATGCTTCTCGAGCTGCTGCAAACTTTGATCGAGGGAAAACACAAAACAGTGATTTTCTCACAGTATACGCGCATGCTGCAGATCATGAGCGAAGATTTCGAGGCCAAGGGGATTCCTTTCGCCTATTTGGACGGGTCGAGCAAAAACCGCCTCGAGGTCGTCAAACAATTCAACGAAGACGTCAACATCCCGGTTTTCCTGGTTTCTTTGAAAGCCGGTGGAACCGGACTCAATCTTGTCGGAGCGGACACCGTTATCCATTATGATATGTGGTGGAATCCTGCCGTTGAATCGCAGGCCACGGACCGTGTGCATCGCATGGGACAAAAAAATTCCGTCTCTTCCTACAAGCTGATCACCTTGAATACAATCGAAGAGAAGATTGCCGAGATGCAGAAGAAGAAAAAAGGATTGGTCAAGAAAGTCATAAGCTGCGATGATGAGGCAATTGCTAAACTCACGTGGGAAGACGTTCTCGAACTTCTCAAGACTTAAACTTTTAATCATATGACTGTACCACAACAATCCGGTTTAAAACAAGTATTCAACAAAGTTGGCCGAAGGATCTTTGACAAATTCGGACAGGTCTCCGGAATTTTTTCCAACGATATCGGAATTGACTTGGGAACCGCCAATACGCTCGTGTATGTGCGCGGCAAGGGAATTGTTTTGGCCGAACCTTCTGTCGTCGCTGTCGATTCTTCGACGAACGAAGTGCTTGCAGTTGGTCATAAAGCTAAGGCGATGCTCGGTAAAACGCCCCGCAGAATCCATGCTGTCAGGCCGATGAAAGACGGCGTCATTGCGGACTTTGAGATTGCGGAAGGCATGATTCGTGCCCTGCTCAAACGCGTGACTCCTGCACGCAGCTTGTTCCGTCCGAAAATTCTGATCGCCGTTCCTTCCGGGATCACCGGCGTAGAAAAACGCGCCGTTGAAGATTCCGCCCTTCGCGCAGGCGCTCAGGAAGTCATCCTGATTGAAGAGCCGATGGCAGCGGCGATAGGTGTCGATCTGCCTGTTCACGAACCCTTTGCCAATATGATCATCGATATCGGCGGCGGTACCACCGAGATTGCCATTATTTCCCTGGGAGGCATTGTCGAATCGCGCTCGCTCCGGATTGCTGGCGATGAATTCGACGAGTGCGTCGTGAATTACATGCGGCGTACTTACAATTTGATGATCGGGCCGCGCACCGCTGAAGAAATTAAGATGACGATCGGGTCTGCTTATCCTCTTGGAGAGCACGAACTCGAAATGGAAGTGCGAGGACGCGACCAAGTGGCCGGCCTTCCAATCACAAAGCGGATCAATTCCGTTGAAATTCGGGAATGTCTTTTTGAGCCGATTCAACAGATCGTAGAAAGCGTTAAATTGATTCTTGAAAAATGCCCTCCCGAACTTGCAGCCGACCTCGTCGAACGCGGCATGGTGCTTGCGGGCGGGGGCGCTCTGATCAAAGGATTGGACAAAGCATTGATCAAAGAAACAGGGCTTCCGGTGATTGTCGCACCCAATCCGCTTCTTGCTGTCTGCCTCGGAACAGGAAAAGCGCTTGAATATCTCGACAAATTCAAGAAGCGCAAATCAAACGTCTTATGATTTCCTCATTACGAGAGTGGACCTCAAATGCCCGGCTCATTCAATGGGTCGAGGAAGCGGTTCAACTTTGTAAACCCGACCGCGTGCACCTCTGCGACGGATCCCAAGAAGAATACGATCAATTGACGCGCCAGCTCGTCGATAAAGGGATTTTCGTTCCGCTTAATCCACAAAAACGTCCGAATTCTTTTTGGTGCCACTCAACTCCTGCGGATGTCGCGCGGGTCGAAGAAGCCACGTTCATTTGTTCCGAATCGGAAGACGACGCGGGGCCGACGAATCATTGGCGCGATCCAAAAGAAATGCTCGCTCTGCTGAAAGACCGGTTCAACGGCTGCATGCAAGGGCGGACGATGTACGTGATTCCTTTCAGCATGGGGCCGATCGGTTCTCCTTTAAGCCACATCGGCGTGCAGATCACCGATTCCGCTTACGTCGTTTGCAACATGCGCATCATGACGCGCATCGGCAAAGAAGTGATCAAGACGCTGGGCGACGATTTTTTTGTTCCCTGTATGCATTCGGTGGGCATACCTCTAAAGCCCGGGCAAAAAGATATGCCCTGGCCTTGCCGCTCAGATGAAAAATATATCGTGCATTTTCCTGAGGGCAGGACCATTTGGTCCTATGGGAGTGGCTACGGCGGAAACGCCCTTCTTGCCAAAAAGTGTTTTGCTCTCCGTATTGCATCTGTGATGGGACGCGACCAAGGTTGGATGGCCGAACACATGCTGATCCTCGGAATCACCAATCCTCAAGGGCAAAAAAAGTATTTCGCCGCCGCTTTTCCCAGCGGATGCGGCAAGACAAATCTTGCCATGCTAACCCCTACGCTGCCGGGATGGAAAGTGGAATGCGTGGGCGACGACATCGCCTGGATGCGCTTTGGCCCTGATGGAAGATTGTATGCGATCAATCCCGAAGCAGGTTTTTTTGGCGTAGCGCCCGGCACTTCAATGCAATCCAATCCTAACGCGATGCGAACGATTGAACGCAACTCGATTTTTACTAACGTTGCCCTCACCGATGACAAAGACGTGTGGTGGGAAGCTATGACCGCTGAACCTCCGCGTCATTTGACAGACTGGATGGGAGAATCCTGGACGCCGGAATCAGGAACTAAGGCAGCCCATCCCAATGGACGTTTCACAACCCCCGCTTCCCAGTGTCCAGCCATCGATCCCGCATGGGAAGATGCGAAAGGCGTTCCGATCTCAGGGATCATTTTCGGAGGCCGGAGGGCTTCGACCACTCCTCTTGTTTATGAAGCGTTGTCTTGGCCTCATGGAGTTTTTATCGGTGCTTCCGTTTCTTCCGAAATGACCGCCGCGGCAAAAGGTGAGATTGGAAAGTTGCGGCATGACCCATTTGCGATGCTCCCTTTTTGCGGCTACCACATGGGCGATTATTTCGATCATTGGCTGCACATGGGAATGAATGCAAAAAATCTTCCCCGTATTTTTTACGTGAACTGGTTTTTGAAAGATGCAGATGGAAAATTTCTTTGGCCCGGTTACGGCGAAAATTCGAGAGTTTTAAAGTGGATGTGCGAAAGGATCGACGAAAAAGCGTCTGCCCAGATCACTCCGATCGGCTACTTGCCTACAGTGGAGAGTTTGGATGTATCTGGTTTAAACATTCCAAAAGAAGTCGTTCAACAGCTTCTTCATGTGGACAAGGAAGCATGGAAAAAAGAAGCGGATGGATTGGAAACGTATTTCAAGCTATTCGGGGATAAATTGCCGAAGGCGATTCGAGAAGAGCTGTCTGCACTGAAACGGCGTTTGGCTTGAGAGGATGTCTACAAAGCGAGGTTCTGTCGATTTTTCGGTTCTTTTGAGCCGATTTTCGAATTCTTTTTGCGGGGGTTGTATCAACTTGCGTATACTACCCCCGCAAAAAGAATCGAAAAGCGGCCAAAATAATCCAAAAACTCGACGAACCCTCACTTTGTAGACATCCTCTGAGGCTTTTTTCCCTTTTATTTACCACAGAGACATAGAGATCACAGAGAATGCTCCATTTTTGGTCTCGCAAAAATGGAAATACAACTCGTTTTACAAAATCTCTTTGATGCAAATCTCAAGCGCATTATGATTCATAACTTAAATTATTATCGAGGTCATCAATGCGTGTCGACTTGCGCAGGAAAATTCCCATGAGAAAATATTTATCCGGCCTGTTTTATTTTTCTTTTTTCCATGCGGCTTCTTTGTCAGGCGCGAACTTCACAGTTACGAATACGAATGACAGCGGTCCGGGTTCTTTGCGCCAGGCAATTTTGAGTGGAAATACCACTGTGGGCAGCAACACGATCGTGTTCGGGCCGGGGGTTGCTGGGACAATCACGCTGATGAGTCCTCTGCCTCCTATCGGATCAAACATCCCAGGTGCATCGATCGCTTCGATCAACACAAATGGGAATGCAATCACCATCAACGGACAAAATCTCTATAGCGTCTTTTTTGTCGCCCAGCCTTCTTCTGCGCCTGTGACGATTGGAACAAATATTCAAGTGATGAACGGCGCTTCCATAGGCGGCAGCGGCGGAATGGGAGAAGCTAATGGAGGAGGTGGCGCTTTAGGAGCAGCTGGAGGAATTTTTGTTGCTCCCGGATCTTCTCTTACCGTGCAAGGTTTCAATTATTCCATGTGTTTTGCCCAAGGAGGAAATGGAGGAGCTACTGGAGCAGGTAACGGCGGTGGTGGTGGCGGAGGTATGTCGGGCGGAACTGGAGGCGAGATAGCATTCGGCGGCGGCGGCGGCGGAGGAGGATTCAGTGGTATAGGAGGAGGGGCCTCAGACGGGGGTGGCGGTGGAGGTGGCGGCTTGTTTTTTCCTGGCGGAGCTGGAAGTCTCGGCGGCGGTGGTGGTGGTGGAGGATCGGATGCAAATGCTGGGCAGCCGGGAAGCAACCTAACGACAACTGGAGGCTCCGGAGGAGCAGATTCTTTGATACATCCGGGCGGAACCGCGGGCACTGCGGGCGGAGGAACTGGCGGCGCTGGAACAGGTAATAGCGGCGGCGGTGGCGGCGGGGGCAATGCCACGGGTGATGGCGGAGCCGGTGGCAATTCCGCATTAGGCGCAGGCGGCGGCGGAAGTGCAACGGCGGGGAATGGCGGGGCGGGAGGGAGTTCCACGGCTATGTTCGGCGGAGGCGGCGCAGGAGGTTCTGGGTCTACAGCTGCGGGAGCGGGAGGCAACGGAGGATTTAGCGGCGGCGGAGGTGGAGGAGCTTCGGGCGGCTCAGGAAGCCCAGGTGGGAATGGAGGGGTTTTTAACGCAATAGCATTTGGAGGCGGCGGGGGCGGAGCAGGAACCGGAACAAATGCGAGTTCGAATGTTGGAAATGGGGGATTTGGCGGTGGCGGTGGAGCTGGGTATTCTGCAGGCAATTCCGGTCAGAGCGTTTTAGGAGGATTTGGTGGCAGCGGAGAGGCCAGTGGTTCTGGTGGAGGAGGGGCAGCACTGGGCGGGACAGTTTTTCTCGGCGCGTTTGGGACTTTGAATATTCAAGATCCCGTGCCGGCTACGATCACTTCCGGCACGTCCACGGCAGGAACTGGGGGGGCCACTCTTGCAAAATTCCTCGGCCAGGACTTTTTTATCATGTCGGGCGGCCTCATCAACTTTCAACATTCCACAACGTTTGCGATTGGCACGGCGATCGAAAGCGATAATGGCTTGGGCAGCGGATCCGGAGGTGGATTGGCCATGAGTGGGAGCGGCGTTTTGGTCTTAAGTGGGGAGAATAACTACACGGGCACGACTTTTTTAATCGCGGGGACGATCCAGGTTTCCGACGATGCAAATCTTGGGGCCGCCCCAAACCCCCTGGAATTTTATATTGGCAATTTGGAAATGACCGCCACGATGAGTACGCCGCGGACTTTCATTTTCGAAAATGCAGCAAACATCACTGTCGACGGTGCATTTATCGGAACATTGACAGGGCAGCTAACGGGGCCTGGAGGCTTCCAAAAAAACGGGCCCGGAACATTGCTCCTTACTAACAACACGAACAGTTATACAGGGAGGACCATCATCGCTGGTGGAACATTGCAAATTAACGGCGATACAGCCCTTCCTCTGTCAAATTCTGTTATCGACAATAGTTTATTGCTGTTCAATCAGCCGGACACGATTACTTTTGCCGGACCGATCAGCGGAAGCGGAGGAGTGACAATACAAAATGGAAACCTCATTTTTTCCGGGACAAATACTTATACAGGAACCACGACGATCGCGACAGCGAAGACCTTGCAGATTAATTCCAATGGCGGGCTCCCCACGAACAGCAATGTTGTCAACAATGGTCTTTTGCTGTTCAACAATCCTGGTACAGCGAATAGCGCAGGGGTGATCTCGGGACCGGGAAATTTGACCATGCAAGGTCCGGGAAATGTAATTCTCAGCGGTAATAACACTTATACAGGCCCCACGACAGTGCAGGCAGGGATTCTTACCGTCGATGGCTCTGTGATTTCCACGATCACTGTTAATAGCGGAGGGACGTTAGAGGGCACAGGGCAAGTGCAAAATGTCACCGTCAACGGCACGCTTGCGCCTGGCGATAATGGCATCGGCACATTGAACGCTTCCCATGTCGTCTTCAATCCCGGATCGACTTATTCCGTCGCATTTGACAATACAGGCTCTTCCAGCCTAGCTGCATCGACAAATGTCACGATCAATCCAAATTCCACATTGCTCCTCATGCCCGATGGATTCACAAGGCCTGAGGTCGGCTATTACACGATCATCACCTCGCCAACGATGACTTATAATGCTTTTTTCAACTTCACGAATCCTTTTCCGACATACATTCTCGAAATTCTCTATACCCCGGACGCCGTGTATGTGCTCTTAGATAAAGTAGCCTATGATGAGGTTCTGCCGTCCGGCAATGCAAGAAATGCGGCTGTTTGTTTTTCAGTCCTCGACTTCAAATCTTTCCCGGATATAGAACGACTCATTCCGATTTTGGATTTGCAAACATTGCCTGAGCTGCGCCGATCGTTCAATCAAATGCAGCCCGCCAACTTCGACAACATCGCTTACGCGGAAGAAAATGTCGCCGAGAGAATCCGTCAAATTTTCACCGATCATTTTTTTGAGCAGCGGGCGATTTCCTGTCCTGAATCGGAGCCGTTTCGTTTGTGGATTGCTCCGTTTGCTGAAAAAGTGCGGCAATACGGCGATGATTCACTGCCTGGCTACAAGCAAACATTTGCAGGGGTCACTACGGCCTTTGATTACCGCAAACAGAGATTGTGGATTTTTTCCGGAGGATTTTCTTTCGTGGATACGGACATGCACATCGCCCACACCAAGGCGGAGGCGGACTTTAAAACTTATGCAGGAACGCTTGCAGCAGCATGGTCGAACACTTACTGGTTTTCCGATGCCCTATTTTCTTTTCTCTATAGCCCTGTTTACGCAGAGCGCAGGATGAAATTCAAAGTAGAGCATTTCCTCTTTTCCGGGACCGATCACCGCAAGGCCGAGCACTATGACCGCATGAATCAGGTCATGGGCCATTTTGGCGGCGGCTATGATTTTCATTTCGATGCCGGGAGAAAAGCGAAAATCAACATTTATCCTTTTGCCAATGTCGATTATCTTTACATCATGCAATCGGGCTACACCGAGCACGACGCTAAAAGCCTAAATCTCAAAGTGTATGGAAAAAGTTATGACTATCTCCGCCCCGAAGCGGGACTTGGCGTGGGCTACAACGGATGCTTCAAACACGTGGAAGTGATGTTCGACCTCTCCGCAAGCTACATTCTGGAATTTCGCCTACTCGGCAAAAGGACAAGAGCTAGATTTAAAAAAGAAGACGACTGCCATTTTTACGTGCACGGGTTGAATCCCGAAAACAATCTCATTTCGCCTCAAGCAAGATTTCGGCTCGCCTCGCTGGAACACGGCTTTTCGTTAACCGTTGGCTACCACGGCGAATTTGGAGAATATTTCAGAGAAAATGCGATCGAAGGCGAATTGAGAAAAGCGTTCTAGTGTCGTCTAATTGCCTAAATTAGTTGTCGTATTTTACTCATCTTTTCCAGCCTGACGCCCCATAGAGCCTCAGGCAGAAAAATCTGAGCAAAATACGATGGGCAATATATGCAATTAGACACTAGCAAAGTCCCTTTTGGGGACTTTGCTGAAATGATTATCTAGAGAAAATTTCTTGCGGTTTGAAGAAAAAAGAAATTTCGTTTTTTGCATTCTCGGAGCTGTCGGAACCGTGGACTGCATTTTTCTCGATTGATTTTGCATAATCAGCGCGGATCGTTCCTGGAGCGGCTTCCCGAGGATTGGTGGCGCCCATGAGATCCCGGTTTTTGGCAACGGCGTTTTCACCTTCGAGGACCATGACGAGGACGGGCCCTTCGATCATAAAAGTGACGAGTTCCTGGAAGAATGGGCGATGTGCATGGACGGCGTAAAAAGCCTTGGCTTGCTCAGTGGTCATGTGCACCATCCTAGCAGCGATAATTTTTAAACCAGCTTTTTCAAAGCGGGATAGAATCACGCCAATATTATTTGCTGAAACGGAATCCGGTTTTAGGATTGAAAGGGTTTGTTCTTTTACCATGAGAAAACTCCAATTGTGAAAACCTGCAATTATAAGAATTCGCTAAATTATTATCACTGAGAAACGCCTTTGACCAGAAAAAATTTTACTTGTCTCCCAAAATTTGTCTAGTTGAAAGACTTAAGGGGAAGCGATAAGATGTTTTTAATATGACTTACGGCAATTATCCAGAGCTGAGCCTCGTGAAACGCGCTCTAGTGATCAAAATGCGCCACCATGGGGATGTGCTACTGAGCTCCCCATTGTTTTCCAATCTAAAAAAAGCTATTCCTCATGCGCAGGTCGACGCTTTCATCTACAAAGACACTTTGCCCATGCTGGAGGGGCACCCCGCCATTACAGATTTTTTACTCTATGATCGGAATTGGAAAAACTTGTCTCCTTTAAAAAAGATCGTTAAGGAATTGATCCTTCTCAAAGCCATTCGTTCCCGATCGTACGAACTGGTCATCAACCTGACAGAAGGCGACCGGGGTGCTATTGCCGCGTGGTTTTCAGGAAGTAAATATCGCGTGGGCTTCGATCCTAAAAAGTCGGGTTTTTTCGGCAAAGGCAAAACCTACACCCATCTCGTCAAAGAGTGCGCGAATCCGCGGCACGCGGTGGAGCGTCAACTGGACGCGTTGAGACGGATAGGTATTTTTCCTCCGATGGAAGAAAGGGACCTTTTTTTGCATGTCCCCGAGAGCGCTAAAAATAAAATCGCCGACCTTCTCGCCCAGGAAGAAATACGCCTAGGCGATTATGTGTTGATCCATCCCGTTTCCCGCTGGCGATTTAAATGCCTTTCCGCTAAGCAGATCGCGCAACTCATCACTGAGCTGCATGAGCGGGGAATGCGCGTTGTGATTTCTGCTGGTCCCGAAGAAAAGGAATTGGCGATGGTCGCAGCGATTCTCGCTTTGGTTCCGGATGTTCCAGTGTTTAATCTCGCAGGGAAATTGACCTTGAAAGAACTTTCGGCACTCATCCTCTTTACAAAGGCTTTGATCTGCGTCGATTCTGTCCCGCTGCACATTGCCTCGGCGCTGAAAACGCCCGTTGCGGCCTTGTTCGGTCCCACATCTGAAGTCAATTGGGGGCCATGGATGCATCCCAATGCTCGCGTGATCACGCAACAATTTTCCTGCCGCCCTTGCTACCAGGACGGCTGCGGCGGCAGCAAAATGAGCGATTGCCTTTTTTCGATGCCCATTCAGTCTATTCTTTCCGGGCTCGATGCTCTGTTAGAACATTCCTTATGCTAAAAGTTTTCCTCCTTTTGATCTTCCCCTGCTTAGTTCATGCCTCAGAACTAAAAAAATTAGTCCAGTCCCCGCCATCCTGGATGTTGTTACAACTGAAAGACGATTTCGCTGTTTATAAAGGTAAAAAGATTTCCCTAAAAAAAATACGCCAGCTTTACGACAAAAAAGCTGAAGAATGGCTACTGGTCGCCTTTACGATTGATGACGGACAAGTGACGTATCGGACCAAAATCCCTGCAGGCCATTTTCTTCATCAACGCATCGGTGTTTATTATAAGGTCATTTCAGATCTTGCCAAAGAGTTGAAATTCCCCGATATGGCGTTTCTGATCTCCATGGGAGACGGCGTTGACTTGCCAAATGGCGCCTTAGAAGGAATCCCCGTTTTTGCGATGTGTAAAAGAGTGGGGGTGGAGCATTGCATTTTGATTCCCGATTTTGAGGCGCTCAATGCGGCCTATCAAGTTCTGCACAATGCCGATGTGCTTCAATTTGCACCTCCATGGGAAGCAAAAATTCCTAAAATGATCTGGCGTGGATCGACGGCCCAGAATGGAGTTGTCACGATGAGCAATTGCCATCAGCTTTCAAGAGTCATCCTGTGCTCCCTTTCGCTTGCAATGCCGGAACTTATCGATGCAAAATTTACTCATTTTGCCCAATTGGGCGAACCGATTCCCTTCCTGGAACAATTAGCAGGCGAGAGGGTGAGTTTTGAAGAACAGTTTCATTGCAAATACCATATTCTTGTGGATGGGAATGCGAGCGCTTATTCGGCATCGGGCTGGAAATTTTTCACACGTTCTTTGGTCTTCAAACCCAATTCTTCATGGATCCAGTGGTATTATCGACAACTAAAACCTTGGGTCCATTATGTGCCTGTCGAAGCTGACCTCAGCGATCTTGTCAAAAAAATGGAATGGGCGTTGCAAAACGACTTGCACAGTAAAAAAATCGCGCAAAATTCCCGCGACTTTGCTTTAACACATCTTACGCTTCCCTTTCATTTAGCTTATCTGCATTTAGCTCTTGTTAAATACAGCAAGCTCAATTTTAAATAATGAATGTTTCAGTGAAGTTTAATTTAGGTTAACAATCATGACACCAATAGCAATACCGTCCTCAGCCATAGTTCTAATACCCTCTTCTATCATAGATGCTCCCACAGAGCTGCTCACGGATATTTTTTCACGACTGCCATCGCAGGAGTTGGTTGCGAGCGCTTGTGTTTCACATCAATGGAATCAAGAATTGAATAATATTGAAATTTATCAGCAATTATTTTCTCGTAATTTCCCTGAATTTAATGTGAACGGAATTCAGAATTTAAAAAAAGCCTATTTGAGTCAAAATCAAACCTATTGGAATTACAGAGAAGGGATATTCTCTTCTTATATTTTGGGGGATCATAATGGTTATGGCCCTGACTCTCTTCTCTTTGCTGGCGAAAATCTTTTTTCAATCTCCGTTTGGGCCTTCAACCATCAGCTTAAGGTTTGGGACGTAGAGTCTAAAAAATGTACTCAGTCGCTTACTTTACAATTAAACCTTGGTTCATCCATTGCGGTTGTGGATCAAAAGGTTTTTTTAGGGGGTATTGATCGCGACAATTCGATCAGGGTATACGATAGGAAATCAGAGGAATGGTTACCTCCTCTTCTGGGTCATACTGGAGCTATTACCTGTCTTGGTAGCACAGAAATTATTTCCGGCTCCGGCGAGAAGAAAATAGTGGTTGTTTCCGGCTCGGATGATCAGACAATTAGGATCTGGGATTTGGACACTATGAAAGAGATCGCTCTTCTTAGTGGGCATTCGGGTACTGTTAGGAGATGTGCCTTCGCTAAAAACAAACTGTTTTCAGGTTCTACGGATAAGACGATCATGGCCTGGGACTTGATCTCCTTTAAACACCTCAAAACGCTGTTTGGGCACACCGATCAAATTAATTCTCTTGCTATTGACAAAGGAGTGCTGTTTTCAGCCTCTGCAGATAGATCGGTTCGTCTTTGGGATGTCGATTCTCTTGAGTTCTTGAATTTCTTCGATGATCATATGGGGCGAGTTTGTTCTCTTGTCATTGCAGATGATTTCCTCATTTACACTGTGCCTCCTGAGAATACCATTAGGATTCGACATAAACATACCTTAAAAAACTTAGTCACCATTTTGGATAGAGCCAACATTTATTTAACTCTTGCGGTGAAAGACGGGAGGATCTATTCAGACGCTACTCCCTTGAATACGATCAAGGTCTGGGACTTTACAGCAAACCACAATGCCGTACTTGAAGATATTATCAAGCAATTCAAATATTCCAAAGACATCGCAGAAGCAATGAAGCGATTCTCTCGTCTGCCTGACGGGATGAAAAACAAAATCTACGGGGAGCAAAGTGAAGATAGTTGGCAGAAGTCCACCACTTTGCATAAAGTTGAGACCATTGCGAAGCATTTGAAAAAGTCTTAGAGGATTCTTTTCGATTCCTTTTGCGGGGATAGTATACGCAAGTTGATACAACCCCCGTAAAAAGAATTCGAAAATCGGCTCAAAAGAACCGAAAAAATCGACAGAACCTGACTTTGTAGACATCCTCTTAGCGCCATCAACTTTTTTTCTTACAGCGATGAATAAAAGTCATGGCCGGGGATTTGAGCTCACTTGATTTGTTTTGATCTGAATAGTATTGAGGCAGATCCCGACTTTAGATACCATGGCGCAAACTTAATTTTGAATCCGTGGATGGGACTATGGGCGACTTATCTAAAACGATGTTATTGGTTTTGATCCCCGGCATCTTGATGGCGGACAGCGCTAAACCAAAAAAAGAACTTCACTATGATGCAACATTAGACTTTCTGTACTGGCAAGCGTCTGAACAGGGGTTGGATTATGCTGTGCAAGTTTCCAGCAATCCTGAATTCCAACCGAAAAGCATGCATTGGAAACACCCTTCATTTGAATGGGATCCAGGATTCCGATTGGGTTTTGCTTATTATTTGGAAAAGAATCAATGGGATATTTCTTTGCTTTGGACCCACCTAAATTCCGAAAGCCAAGGACATGCTTCTAGTGGAGGTCTCCATCATTTCCTGGAACAATTGTGGACTCCTTCTCCATATGGAATCGATGCTCTCAGCGCTTCTGCGAAGTGGAATTTGTATTACGATACCTTGGATTTGCTTTTGAGCTGTCCCTGTAAAATGAATAGATATTTCGAAGTTATTCCGGCTTTTGGTTTAAGAGGGCTTTTGATTGATCAAACCTTCAAAGTAAAGTATGCAGGAGGGGATTTTGACTTGGACAGTCCAATCAAACTCAAAGCAGAAAACAATTATCATGCTCTCGGACTGCATCTGGATTTAGGTCTGCTGTTCCATCTTAATCGTCATTTGATTTTTTTTGGCAATGCAGCTGGCACATTATTGTATGGGAGATTTAACGTTCCTGAGAAAGTCAGTGGAGAGAATGTTTTGATTCAACTCTCTTCGGGTCATTTATTCAGAGAGCGGAGGAATTTTATTGAAGTGACTAATGATCTGGCGGCAGGGTTGGGCCTCCAATATCGGCCCATATTGTCAAACAAATGGCATCTCTATTTATCTTTTGCTTATGAGATCGTCAAAGTCTTCGATCAAAACCAAATGAGGAGATACCGTGATCAAAATCCCAGTAATCCACAAAATACTGATTTGGGCTTACAAGGGATTACATTATCTTTGGATGTAAAATGGTAAAGCACAAGATAAAATGTTATCCTGTTATTTTTCTGCTCTCTTTTTTCATTCCATTAAATGCCCAATTTTCTCCTGAAATTATTGCCCAGCTCGACGCCACATTTGCAACCGCAGGTATAGCCGTAGGCGGCATCATTGCAGGAGTGTGGGTCGGCGAAGATTCGACTTGGGTTAGAACAAAAGGTTTGGCGAATATTCAGGCAATGCGTCCATTGCTTTTTTCGGATAAAATGCGGATTGCAAGTATCTCTAAGTCATTTACTACGACTGTTATTTTACAATTAGTAGATGAAGGCCTGATTAGCTTGGATGAATCGATTGAAAGTTTTAATTTAGGTGTCCCAAATGCAAACAACATAACGGTACGCATGCTTTGCAATCATACCAGCGGACTATTCGATTATTCAAAAGACCAAAACTTAGGGATGACCGTTTTCGAAATGCCTTGGAAAGAATGGACTCAAGAACAGCTTGTTCAAATCGCAGTTTCTCATCCCCCTCTTTTTCCGCCTGGGACACAAGTCGACTACAACAATACTAACTTCATTTTGCAGGGAATGATTGTTCAACAGCTTATCGGAATTCCCATTGGCCGTGCGATCGAAGCCCGCGTCGTCCTTCCTCTGCGTTTGGAAAATACAGTGCTTCCTAGAAGCCCCTATTTAAACGGGGAATTTGCAAGAGGATATCTTTTCGGCCCAGAGAATATCGATCCAGAGTTCTTCGATTTTACCCGTGCTAATCAAATCGATTTTACCGTTATTAATCCCTCTCTCTTACTTGGAGCGGGCGGGCTTGTTTCTAATTTACGGGATCTTAAAGCGTGGGCAAAGGCTCTGGCGCTAGGAACCCTCGTATCTCCTCAAATGCAACAACAGCGGCTTATCCGCGTTACTCCTCTGGCTGCGCCTGGACCTTTTCAGGGGCCCTTTTTGAGGTACGGGCTAGGTATTGAAATGCTTGGAGATTTTTCTTTGGACAATGACAATGTTTTTTTAGGTCATGAAGGAGATGTTATTTCTTATAACTGCTCGATGAATTATCTGGTTTCTCAAGATGCAACCTTCGTCGTGATGATCAACAAAGATTCCCCCGACTCTTTTCCCAGCGATGATGCAACCCTATTGTTCATGGCCCTTGCAAAAATTTTATTCCCAATGAACTGTCCCTGGCCTTAATAACTTGCATGAAGAAATTATTTTTAACGGGAGCTTCTAAAGCGCAAAAAATTTATATTTTACAAAAAAGTCGAAAAGAGCCATACGCATAGTTTTCCTCCTGATTAAAAAATGACCAAGGGCCATGGCAGAAAACATAAAAAGGGTAACGAAAATGTTATATCGCCACGTATTTTGCCTATCTGGATTGCTTGTGGGAACACTTCATCATTCTTTATCCTGTAATCCCGCTATCGGGAACCAAGCCAACATTCAGACAAAAAATTCTCCATTTCTCATTTCTGAATTAAAAGGGATCGTTCTCCTATCTCAAAGTGAAGAAAAGGGGCTGTCTGCGGCAAAAAATCGGGAAGGGGTCCATTGGAAAGATTTAGATATTCCAGGTCATTCAGAGCAGTTGCGTAAGCGACTTACCCCCTTTCTGGGAAGCCCTGTGACTCATGAAACGCTTGGGGAGCTCAAACGCACCATTGATGACTACTACAGAGAAAACCACCGTCCTTTCGTCCTTGTAAAAGTTCCGGAACAGGAAGTGACAACGGGCGTGTTACAACTTGTTGTCATGGAAAGCCGCCTCGGCAATCTGCGAGTCGAAGGAAACAAATGGACCTCTAACGAACGCATCGAAAAGTATTGTCATGTCAAGTCTGGAGATTTTCTTGACGAAAGCAGGTTGATCCAAAATATCAGTTTTATTAACCGAAATCCTTTTCGTCGCGCTGATCTTGTCTTTGTTCCTGGGAAAGAAGAAGGAACCACGGATGTTGTCGTTTCAGTTAAAGATCGGCGTTCTGCTAGGGTTTACACAGGCTCTGATGATTTGGGAGTCGAACCGCTAGGTGCTAATCGATGGTATGCTGGATTTAACTGGGGCAATGTCTTTGGACTCGACCATATTCTTTCTTATCAGTTTACTTCCTCTTATAATATGCATCGGTTCCAAGCTCATACTGCCGAGTACACCGCGCCCCTTTCCTGGGGACATTTGCTCGATGTATATGGGGGATATTCTGAGGTCCATCCTCATGTCCATTACCCTTTTAAACACAATGATGGGTGGAGTATGCAGACCAGTCTTCGGTATGTTATCCCACTTAAAATTTATCCCTATTTAGAACACGAAATCACCTTCGGCGGAGACTTCAAGCGAAGCAACAACACGTTCGAGTATGTCGAGGTTTTCCCCCGGTTTGGCCATGAAGTCAACCTGACCCAGGCAGTCTTAGGCTATGGCGGCAATTACGAAAGAAACAGGTTTCGTTTGGATTTTATCGGTAACTTCTACTGGTCTCCAGGAAAGTGGTTATCTGATCAAACAAATTCCGATTATGCTTCACTACGGCCTGGAGCTGTGAACCATTGGATCTATTTTCGAGGGTCTCTGGCTTACCTGCAACGCTTGCCCAAATCTTTTTCGTTTTACATGCTGACCACAGGGCAAATCACAAGTGAACCCCTCCTACCGAGCGAGCAATTTGGACTCGGCGGTTATGATAGTGTACGCGGTTATGAGCAAAGAGAGTTAAATGAAGATAACGCCTTTGTTGTAAGCTCAGAATTCAGAAGCCCGGCCATTCCGATCATTAAATCCATTCGCTCATCGTGCTCATTTTACGATGCACTGCAATTTCTTGTTTTTCTCGATTACGGACTCGGCAGAACAAGGAAGACTTTTCCCGGGTCAGGGAAGTCAGATTATCTTTTGGGAGCAGGTCCAGGCTTGCGCTATACGATCGAACCCTATCTTACTCTCAGGTTTGATTGGGGGATTCGCCTACATAATAAGAAAGCGTTTGAAGGCGATTGGAATAGAATCCATTTTAACGTGACTGCCAGTTATTAAACAGGGGTATGTGGCTATGAAAAAATGTTTTACGCTTTTATCGCTCTTCGGCACTCTTTCTCTTTTTGCACTTCCATCCGGGGGCCAAGTTGTCAAAGGAGATGCAAGAATTGCACATGTTCGCAATGGATTGGAAATCCAGGCAAGCGGTATGGCGATTATTCAGTGGGATCAATTCGATATCGGCCCACAGGAAAAAATCGTTTTTCGGCAAACAGAGCTCGGCACTGTTATTCTCGATTGTATGACGCAAGACTCTGCTAGTCAGATTCTGGGTAGGATTGAATCCAATTGTCCGGTTTACCTATTCAATCCGCAAGGCGTGCTCGTCGGTGAGCAAGCTCTCCTTGATATCGGTGGTTTTTTAGCCTCAACAGCGCATATTTCTAGTGAAATGCTTTGGCAAAACTCGAATTTAAGCTTTGAGCAGCTAGGCCCCGGCAAAATTGTCAATCTTGGCAATATCGTTTCCAATGGGGGGGATATCTTCTTGGTCGCAGGCTCTATCGAGAATGCGGGTAAAATCGCAGCGCCCCAAGGAGTGGTAAAAATTACCACGAGTGAAGTCATGATCGATCTTATGACCAAACAGACTTCCTTCATCCGCTTAAGTGAAAATGAACAGGGAATTGAAAACACAGGAACTATTCAGGCTCTCGTTGTCCAACTTAAAACAGGGAGCCCTTACGAAAAAGCGATTCATCATGATGGCTCTATCGAAGCCCTGACAACTCGAGGGCAAAAAGGACATATTTCTCTTGTGGCTGAGCAAGGGGGGGTGATCGTTGAAGGACAACTCATTGCCAATGCTGAGATCGATGGCGATGGAGGAGAAATCACAATTTCCACGAAAGCGCCACTCATCTTTAACGGGAAAGCTCAAGCGCGTGGGGGCACTCAAGGAGGAAATGGAGGAACTATTCATCTCTGTTTTGAAGGATCTTCTTCAAAGTTCAGCGAAGAACATCCCATTGTCGATGCTTCTGCACCTTGTGGAAAAACGGGTAGGGTTATCTTTGATCCCCAATATGTAAACATTTCTCCTGAAGGGACGGATCCTGCCACTGGGAATACTTTTGGATCTAGCCCGACTGACTCGGTCATCATTAGTGGGGCTACGTTGCAATCGGCTCTCAATGCTGCCAATGTCACCATTCAAGCCAATACGGATATACTTTTTCAAGATGATGTCGAGGTCTCCACAGCAGGCAACGGACTTACACTTCAAGCAGGCCGTTCTATATTATTTTATGGGTATCTTTCATTAAATGGCGGCAGTTTTATAGCTAGCATTAACGATGATGGGGCTATTGCCGCAGATCGCGATCCGGGTGTAGCCAGTTTTCAATTCGGAAACTTCTCGGAAATATTCACCAATGGAGGAGACATTACTGTTTCTGTGGGAAATTTTGGAGGAGTTCAAGAAGGAGAAATTTCTATTCAATTTGGAATGATGGATGCAGGGGGAGGCAATGTATCCATGACAGGCTTTGCACGGCAAGATGGTAGCGATGATGTCTATGGAATTTCAACAGGGAGTTATTGCGTTGTACAAACCAGTGGAGAGGGGAGTCTTTCTTTGGTTGGTACCGGCGGAAACGGATCTAACTCAAACGTAGGAATCTATTTGTTATCTTCAGAAACTTTTCTTCAAACCGATGCCGGCCCCTTAAGTCTTGATGGATATGGCGGGGGCAATGGAACTGGAAGTGGTAATATGGGAATCTATTCGTCTGCGACTTTAAATATTTTGAGCACAGGAACAGTGACTTTCAATGGATTTGCAGGAAGTGGGATCGACAATAATATGGGGATCTACATGAGCGATGGAGTAATCAATACAGTAGATGGAGATATTAATTTAACAGGAATAGGCATGGGGACTGGAGAGCAGAATATGGGGGTGAGCCTTGCCACTTTATTTGAATCTCTGTGCCAGTCAACAGGCAGCGGCGTCATTACGCTGTCAGGGACATCGGGTAACGGGACTAATAATAACCATGGAGTCAGCTTGTCGGGAACATCGCTGATTGCAAATAACGGAGCGATTTCAATAACGGGAGTTGGTCAAGGCTCTGAAGATTTCAATTATGGAATTCGGATTGAAACAACGGGCCAATGCCTATCTACGGGTACTGCTCCTATTACTCTGCAAGGAAATAACCTCTCCGGCTTAAATGGCAATTGTGGCGTCATTATCTCTTCAGCCGGACCGGCTATTGTTTCTTCTAATGGCAATATTCAAATGATAGGCATCTCAAATGGCACAATGGATCTCAATCAAGGAATACGGATTGAAATGGGAGAAATCCAATCCACAGGAACCGGTTCGGAAGCTGCACAAATTTCTTTAGTGGGAACAGGCGGACCGGGCACCGATGATTGTAATGGTGTTGTGGTACAAAGCGTTTATTCGGAGGTCACAAGTATTGATGGCAATATCATCATCGAAGGAACAGCTCGAGGAAACGGCCAAAACAACCAACCTATTCTCGTGATTCCTTCGACTCAAGTGAATACGACAGGATCAGGAACCGTGACGTTTATTCCACATTAATGTAATAGAATATTACAGGCTGTAATGGAATAGGAACTCATTGCTTACGTGAAAATATTAAATGGTGTTCGGAGATATTATGCAAATCACCAAGCCCTTATTGCTTAGTCTACTTACTTGCAATCTCACTTTGTTTGCTCTGCCCACAGGAGGACAATCTGTTAAAGGGGAGGCCACTATTGTCCCCTCACCCGATGGGCTTCGTATCCAAGTCAATGGCAAAGCGATCATCAACTGGGAGCGATTTGATATTTCTCTCCGCGAAACAGTCTCTTTCTTACAATCCCAAAGTAAAGATATCGTTTTAAACCGCGTTCTCACTGGCCCATCAAGCCAAATCCTTGGCCTGCTTGAAGCCAACTGTCCCATTTATCTGATCAACCCCCAAGGCGTTTTTATAGGTAGCTCGGCTAAGATCGACACCGCTGGTTTTTTGGCAACCACTGCCGATATTTCTAACGAGGCGTTTTGGCAAGGCTCGGAGTTGTTTTTTGGAAATTTAGGTCCCGGAAAAATTGTCAATCTTGGCACCATTGCCTCCGCCCAAGGCGATGTCTATCTAATCGCCCGTGCTATCGATAACAGTGGTAAAATCACAGCGCCGGAAGGAGTGGTCAGCTTAACGACAAGTGAAGTGATGATTCATCCTACTACCAAGCAAACAATTTTTATTCGCTTAAGTGAAGATGAAGAAGGGATCAAAAATAGCGGAGAGATTCAGGCTTTGGCTGCTGAATTTAAGACAGGAAGTCCTTATGAGAAAGCGATTCACCATACCGGGATAATCGAGGCCGTTGCCACTGTAGAGAGAGAAGGAAAAGTCTATTTGGTGGCCGATCGTGGGGAAACTTTCGTTGATGGCTCGATCAGCGCTCCTTCCGGACAAGTGCGCATCCTAGGAAAAGATGTGCATCTTGATCAGAACGCCCTGATCGATGTCTCAGGTGGGCATGGAGGAACTATTCTTGTGGGGGGTGATTATCGAGGCTCAAATTCTGAAATCGCCAATGCAAAAACAAACTCCGTTGCAAAAGGAGCGCGTCTCCTTGCCGATGGATGGGAAGAAGATGCAGGACGTGTCATTCTATGGGGAGACGAGGCAACAAGCTGCCATGGGCAAATCTCTTGCCAGGGATTGGGAGAACACGGAGATGGGGGATTCGTTGAGATCTCGGTTAAATCCAATCATCTCGATTATCGTGGTGATGTGAGCACGCGCGCTAAAAATGGCAAAACAGGCACTCTGCTATTTGACCCCGTCGATATCACGATTAGCAACACGACGGGGACTACTGGTGGCTTTACCAATCCTTATGATCCTTCGGGAGTTGCCACTGCCAATTTATATGTCGGGGACCTAAACACTGCCCTTGGTAGCAACAATGTCCTTATTGAGTCATCGGGATCAGGTGGAGGAGGGGGCAATATCGTTTTTGCAACGGGCACAACCACGACTTGGGCCTTTCCCAGTACATTAACGGCAATTGCATACAGGACACTGACTGTAAACGGAACGATCTCTGCGACCAACGGAGGAGCTGTTAATTTTACAACCCAAGGTCTTGGGGTAACGACAACCCCCCAGGAGGGATTGTATGTCAGTTCCACAGGGAGAGTCACGACAGATTCGGGCGATATTACCTTCAATGGAACTGGAATTTCGGGTGCGGTAGGGGTAGTAAATCAATGCAGTGGTGTCGCTGTTGACGGAGTTGTTCAAACAGCGAATGGAACGATAAATTTCATAGGGATAACTGGCACTCCCAATAATGGCAACCAGAATGGTGTCATGATTCGGGGTCAAGTTACATCTACAAGTTCGGGCAATATTAATATGACAGGAACCAGTACCAGCGCCGGAGTTACTGGGGGGAATAACGGACTCATCATAAGAGGAGATGGGCCGATTGGAAATCCCAAGATCACTTCGATGGGAACCGGTAATATTACTCTTATTGGCACCTCTGCCTGTCAAGGATTAATCGCTACGGGGTTTGAAATGGCAGGAGATAACACTACCGCCACCTGCCAAGCCCTTGGCAGCGGGAATATCACCATAATAGGCACTCTCTCTACGGGTCCAAGTAACTCCGGACAAGGAGTCCAAATTGCAACCCGCAGCACTCTCTCATCTAATTCGGGAACGATTTCAATCACGGGAATTAATAACGGACAGGGCACTAATAATCCGGGGGTTTTCCTCACCGCTAGTTCTATCATTGAGAGCAACAGTGGTCCCATTAACATTATTGCCCAAACCACAGTATCAAGTGGCAGTTCCTCGGCTTTTCAGGTTGCAGGGGGGTCGTTTCTGTATTCCACCTCGGGTAACATCACTGCAAATGCTATCAATTCCAGTCTCACTGGGAATACACAATTGGGAATTCAGGTCTCTCAGTCTCAGGTAGTAAACACGAATGGCAACATTCAAATGACTGGACAAGCACGAGGTTCAGCCGGAAATCCAAATAATCGCGGCCTCCAATTGGATACCGCGTCCGTGGTGGAATCGCTCGGAACGGGAATGATTAACCTGAACGGAACTGGGGGAGCTGGGACGAATACTAACTGGGGGATTCTTATCTATCAGTCTACAGTTGCTGCCTTGGGTACGGGCCCGATCCAAATGACGGGAATAGGAGGGGGTTCGGGAACTTCTGCAGATGGTATAGCGATTGAGGTAGGCGGCAAAATCATGAGCACTAATGGTGGAAGCATTACACTCAATGGAACGGGATCACCTGTAGGGACCACAGGTAATGGCATTATTGTGACGGGGACATCAAGTGCAGTCACATCCACTTCGGGAAATATTCAGATCACGGGCACAGGGAATGGAATAGGAGCGAGCAGTACGGGACTTTCGGTGACCGCTGCGGGATCCATTTCTTCAACTACCACTGGCGCAATCACCATTTCAAATGCGCAAGGATCACTTGCAGGAACTTCCTCCTGCCATGGAGTTTTTGTCGATGGAATCGGTAGTAAAATTACTTCAAGTAGCGGTGCTATTGAGGTGACAGGTACAGCCGGCGGTACAGGAAATACCAATGAAGGAATTCGCCTTTCCAATGGTGGGATCATTAGTTCGAATTCAGGCCCTATCGTGCTAGCCGGAACAGGATCTGTTCAAGGAACTTCTTCCAATGAAGGAATCTTTATGAGAGATTCTTCGACAGCTGTGAGTTCTGTCAACGGTCCCATAACAATGACGGGAACAGCAGGAGGCGGAACAACAAATGGGACCGCGGTCACAAATAGCGCAGCCGTCAAAAATACAAATTCAGGGAAAATTACTGTCAACTCACCCAACACCATTTTTGTGAATAATAATGCGAGCATTGAGACACTTGGAACAGGTCCAGGCAATGATATTTCTGTCCAAGCAGGCGCAGTTAACTTAACCGCTGGAAGTTTAGGCCCTGCCTTAATTTCTACCACAAATGGAGATATTGGTGTGAATACCACGGGAAATGTGAGTCTCACAGGCGGCACTAATGCCGGATCCAATGCACTCATTCAAAGCACAACACACGGCGATATTAACGCGAATGCTATGAATTTGATTGTGCAAGGAGGGTCCAATAACGTCTTGACCGGAATACAGACTGCGCAAGGCAATATCTCTGTCACCTGTGTTCAGGATTGCCTATACACGGCGCCTACCGCCGGGGCATTAGGCGTGATGCGCACTTTCGGTAGTGATCTTACAGTGATCGCAGGAGATTCGATCAACCTTTCTGGTTACACTATTTTTTCAACACCAAATCCAGGGAATCTCTTATTAATTGCCGGGAACAATATTTCTATCGGAACTAACACTCAAGTGATTGCAGATGGCACCACTTCCAGCAGTCTTACGCTCGTTGTCGATAACGATTTCCCCACCGCTCCTGGGATTGGCCTAGGTCAATTTATTCTCGAACCTGGAGGCCTGATTATGGCGGGCGCGGGGATTCCTGTTAAGGTCTATACCGCCAGGCGCTCTCAAAATACCGTTGGCAATAGCATTAACGGGTCTGTTTTTACGCCCGGGCCTTTCGAGATAGATAGCAATATTGAACAGTGGGGAACTTACTATCCAGGAGGAACTTATCAAGGCACTCCTTTTAAAATTTATTATAAAGAATTAAACCCTCTAGCCTCCAAGCCTGCCCAAGCTCTCTTATTTACAAATATTGCCGCTAATCTTGTCACGCTTCCCGACCTATTGCCAGTAATAAAAATGCCTCCCTTAATACGTCTTCGTAGTCCTAGTTACCACTTCAAGATCTGCCAATTCATCGATCGAAAAAAACAATGGCGCTACTGCGACCCGATCTTTTCCCCCTATGGCTCATTCATTTTCGAGGATGATGTCTATTGGATCGATTCCGAAAATCGGAGCACTACGACTACCGTCAATTAGCCCTGAAGCGATTTATGGATAGGAAATGGGATGGATTACCTGCTCTAACGAAAATCACAACCTAAAGTCTTCGCCGAAGTAGGACGAGCGGGCATCCGGGCTTTCGAGGAGCTCGTGGACGGTGCCGGAGAGCAGGACCTTGCCGTCGCGGATGAGGTAGCTGCGGTCGACGATCGAGAAGATCTCGCGGGCGTTGTGGTCTGTGATCAGGACGCTGATCCCTTTGCTCTTAAGATGGCGGATCATCGTCTTGACGTCGTTGACGGCGAGAGGATCGATGTTGGCGAAGGGCTCATCGAGCAGGAGCAAGGAAGGCTGGATGATCAGGGCGCGGGTGATTTCCAGGCGGCGGCGCTCTCCGCCGGAGAGGCTGCTCGCCTTCTTTTTTGCCAGGCCTGTCAAATGGAGCTCGCCCAGAAGGGTTTGCAGGCGGCTTTTTTTCTCTTCGGAGGACAGATGGAGCGTCTCCAGGATGCAAATGAGGTTGTCTTCCACCGTCAGTTGGCGGAATACAGAAGGTTCTTGCGCGAGATAGCCCATCCCCATTTTTGCCCGCTCATGAATGGGAAGATGAGTGACTTCTTGGCCGTTAAAGTAGACTTTCCCTGAATCGGGCTTGATCAGCCCGATGGTCATATAAAAAGCCGTTGTTTTGCCGGCGCCATTGGGCCCAAGGAGACCGACGACTTCTCCGTTGCCCACTTGCAGGCTCAGCCCGTTGACGACAGATTTCCCGCCGTAAACTTTGACGAGATGATCCGCTTTGAGCAGCGTCGCAGAGGATGCTGCGGGCGTTTTGAGAGAGTGACGTTGTGCAAACTTTACCGTGGGGGCTGCGGCAGGCATAAGTGGAGAATAAGTTTTTTGGCTCATGGCAATCTTTTAAGTAATGGGAAGAGTTGTTGAATTTTCTTTTCTTCATCCGGCGTGAAGGCAAACTGAACGGCGCCGATGCCTCTGACCTGCTGTTGTTTTGTTTCCTGGTCGTAGGTGATATGCACTTCGGGAGCGCTCAGGCGCATGCCTTGCGACTCGTCCCAGAAAAGGACTTTTTTTCCGGAATTAGCCGAAAGGATCAGCGTCTTGGTGGACAGTGAATAGGTCAACCGGTCAGCCAGCCCGCAGCGCTTAGGTCCTTGCGGGTTGTGGGAAAACAAGCGGACGTTTCCGGTCAAAGTGATGGAAGAAGGCTGCAGGGTGTCGCTGGCAAGGGAGTATTCGAGCGAAGCGGCGTCGGCGTAGACGGCAAATTCTTCTTCTTCGTAATAAAGTTGCTTGTCTTGAGCAATAGAGCCGTCTTTTTCAAGGCTGTCGATCGTCGAGCGCAGTTTGTCGCGGTTGAAATCGATAGGGCCGCTGGAGATCAGTCGATGGGAATTGTTATGCTCGTCTTTGTAAACAAGAGTGGAAGGGCCCTGCGTGTGGATGCCCTTAAGCATCGTCTTGCCTTTGACGAGAGTTTGAGTGATTTGCAATTCGTCTTCTGCGCTGATTCTTCCTAAAGAAACGTCATCGATGGCGACCTGACCTTTTAAGATCAACGTGTTCTTGATGTGGTCCCAATACAAATGGTCGCCTTGAAAACGCATCCCTCCTGTTTGCGATTGAGGGAGAATGGCTGTAGCGAGGATGCCTTTAGGGCGCAGCAGGGAGATGCGGGAATTGATGAGATCGAAATCGACCATTTCGGCAAAGACTTCATCGCCTTGATGGGTCAGGCGGCAGGGGGAATGTTCATCTTTGGGATAAGCGGTGACTATGCCCTGAAATTCCTTCTTTGAGCTTTTGTAATCTTGGGAAAGTTCTTTGCGGTAGAGGGCTTGGTGTGCATAAAGCTGAAAATCACTGGCGTAATCAATGACGACATCTTCCTTTGCAAGGATATTTTCGATCTCGTATTCCGTCTTTTTGCCGTCGATGGGTCGTTTTAAGAAATTGAGCTGAATGAGCTGGCCCGACAATTTTAGCGGGCTTATTTCTCCGCCCCGCTTTTTTTTGATTTGGTCGGTGTAGACGACGGGGCCGTTCTCGGGCGGATGCAGAATCCCTTTCAGCGTCGTGAAGTCGAGTTCAGCGCTGCCGCAAGAAATTTGGGCGCTGCTTTTTAATGCTAAAAGCACATCTTTGCGCAAATGAATGAAAGAGAAGGGAAAATCTTTTCCGGCCTCTTGCCGTTGCAGAGAAGCTTCTTCCGCTGTCATCTTGCCAAGCCCATGGTCGAGGATGACGTGGCCGGTGAGCACAAGAGAATTGCCGTCATAGCTCGCGTCGGAAGAGGAGAGCGTTCCGCTCTCAGGAAGGGCGGGCTCATCCGCTGCAAGGGGCGCGGCGAGCAAGCTCATGGCGATAGTCAAAGTTCTCATTTTTTCTTATCCTCAAGCGTATTTAATTCCGCTTTAAAATGTTTCGCTTTGAACTGCGGATTTTTGCCGGAAACGGCAAAGGAGACGTCTTCCGCAATTCCCTTGAGGAACGGCTTGGTCACCATCTCATGAGGCAATTCATGGCCGCCAAGCCTGTACAGCGAAAGAGCTACAGTCTGGGCGATGAATTCTTGGGATGCATAACGGTACAACCCCTCTTCAGCGGCGAGAAACCGGATCTGCTGCATGGGGCCGTCTCCTGCAGCAGGCTCATAGAGCTTATCTTGCATCCAGCACTTGATTTTTTCCAGTTTTTCAATGAGATCGAAGCCATTGTCGACAGGTTTAATCGTGAGAAGCGAAGATTCGCTGAAAATGCGGTATTGCAAGCGGGTATCGTCTTCTTGAGAGAACCAGATTTCTTTGACGACCCCCTTGCGTTGCTGCTGCGATGTGGAAAAAACACTCGTCGACGTCGCAAGTTTTTTTTCGGAGATCTTTTGGTTCATGCGGGCAAGGTCCTCTTTACTGACATGGACAAGGGAATACCCCCAAACAACCGTCAGGATACCGAGAAGCAGCGAAGAGAGGATCGTCGCACGTCGAAACATTTTTAAATTTTCCCTGCAGTAAGGGTTTCTTCCTCAAATAATTGTACGAGTCGGTAGATTTGTTCCACTTCAGCGAGAAAGCGCGGCAGTTCAGCAAAAGGGTAGACGGAGCTTTTATCGCTTTTAGCAAGAGCGGGGTCGGGGTGGGATTCTAGGAAAAGGCAGTTGCAGCCGGCAGCAATCGCTGCGCGGGTCAGAGTGGGGATGAACTCGCGCTGGCCGCCCGAGGCATTTCCTAAGCCACCCGGAAGTTGAACGGAATGGGAAGCATCGAAGCAGACAGGGAAGCCGAATTTCTGCATGATCGGTATCGCGCGCATATCGCTGACAAGGTTGTTGTAGCCAAACGACGTCCCTCGATCTGTTAAAATGATCTTTTCATTCCCGGAAGCAATGATTTTTTCGACGACATTGCTCATGTCCCATGGGGCCATGAACTGCCCTTTTTTTACATTGATCACAGCCCCTGTCTTAGCGGCGGCGGCGATCAGATCCGTCTGTCTGCAAAGGAAAGCGGGAATTTGCAAAATGTCGCACACTTCGCCGGCGGCAATAGCTTCTTCGGGAGAATGCACGTCTGTCAAAACAGGAACCCCAAATTCTTTTTTAACCCGCTCGAGGATTTTCAATCCGTTTTCTAGCCCTGGCCCGCGGAAAGAGGCATAGGCAGAGCGGTTGGCCTTGTCATAGCTCGATTTGTAAATGAAATTGAGTCCGTCGAGATTCTGAAACATTCGCACAAGCCGCTCAGCGGAGAAAAGTGCGTGGTCTTCGCTTTCGATCACGCAGGGCCCCGACATCACGGCAAGGGGTTGTTTTTTCCCGATAAAAAAATCTTTTACAGGAACATTTTTCATAGACAGTTTCCTGGGGAGGTTTGGAGCTAATGATGATCGCTCGTTGCAGTTTTATTCAATGGTAAACATCCAGAAACGAATAGAGCCCTGGGGGTTGCTTGGCTAAAAACTTTGCTGCTATCAAAGCTCCCTGCGCAAAGGTATCTCGTGAATGCGCCGTGTGTTTAATTTCTATCCTCTCGTGGCCGCACTCAAAAATGAGAGAATGTTCACCGACTGTTTCCCCAGAACGAGTGGAATGGATGAGAATTTCTTCTTTTTGGCGTGAAGAGCCTTCGTTTTCAAAAATTACCTTGCCGTTTCCAATCGCTTTGGCCAATGCCAATGCCGTTCCGCTCGGCCGATCTTTTTTGTGGGCATGATGGGTCTCATGAATGTCGATCGCGCTTTTGCCGAACAAAACTTTCCCCAGGCGGGCTGCAGCGTCTAAACAGAGGGCCATGCCGAAACTGAAATTGGAAGAATATAGAAGAGGGATCATCCTGGCCGCATCCTCTATCGCTTGTTTTGCTTGGGGGGTGAGACCGGTCGTTCCAATGACAAGCGCTTTTTTCGCTGAGAGGGCGGCTTCAAGGTGATGCGCCAAGGCTTCGGGAGATGAGAAGTCGATGGCTACGTCGCATTGCGCCATCGCAGAGAGGAGGTCATTTTTCTTTCTAGAACTTAAGCCGGCAATTTGAAAATGGGAGTCTTTAAGAGCCAATTCCAATACCTTTTGGCCCATTTTTCCCGAAGCGCCTAATATCGTTAGAGCTAATGTCATATTAACCCTTCTCCTATTTTTCATCCTTAATCTTGCCCATCTTGTTAATTTTTTTATATCATTAACACATTAAGGGCTGCGGATGGAGGCTTCGAAATTAAAATATTTTAAGCCCCTTTTTTGCCATTATCCTTTTTTTCTTCTTTATTATCGTCTTGTTTAGTATAATTTCCGCCTATATAATAGAGATAATTTGATTTTTATGAGTGTTTCTCCCTTATTAACATCAACTATCCAAGCGCCAATTCCCTCTTATCAATTAAATGTACCGTACTTTGTAGGTCATGATGATACTCAAGGGTGGCATTCCGGCCTTATTGGAAAAGTAGCCGAGTGGGATTTAGATCTAAACAAAAGTTGTTGGACTGCTAATTGTTTGTTTGTCGTGAAAAAACTCTTTAATTTTCTAGATTGGAGCGGATTTGGGCATTTTGTGTTTGGCCAATTCTATGGTGGAAACGGATTGGTAACACCACTGATCGGTTTTAATGGAAAATTGGAGCAGTATAAATATTTTCAAACAGGAGTCGAACGTAATCGCCTTGCACGTGAAAAGATCGTCGCTGGATTAGGAGGAGAACGCACATGCCGAGCATTTCGATCTGTCCCCCTAACCGATAGAGAGTATTGCCAATGTTGGACCACTGGCAACTTCGAGCTACAAGAATCCTATTTCAACAGGGGGGAATCGATCGTACAGGGAGAAACCCCTGCTGGAACTAAATTCGCAGCGATGCGTTTGACACAACGATCGACTAATCGTGTTTTTATCGCAACAATCAAGCAGTTATACCGTGAAACGTCGATTTCGCTTGGCGGGCATGACGGATCAATATGGCACGTCTCCCTGTTTCCCTTTCTACCGAATTCTCAAATCACAGATATAACTGCGCATAATGCGGATGAAGCAGCCGAATTCGCTCGCACACTTTGTAGTGGTCAACATCAAGAATTTGTTCTTTCACCTAAACCTTAACTTTTTTAACCTATGAAAATTGATTATTCCTTGCCACAGAGTTCAGCATCGCTCTTTTATCTCGATGCCAATGTCCGATGGGGAATCAGGCATGTCCAAGCAGGCTTTTCGGAAGCGCCGATCGGTTTTTTAGAGCGCGCCTATCATGTTTTTTTTGGGGTCCTTCTGATTACACCCCTCTTAGGCCACGGTCTTGCTGCTATCGATTATTCTTTAAATGGCCGGATTACCGCTCTAAAATTAAAAGAAACAGATCCGTATCGTCGCGGTTTTGAGTTTGGGTCTCGGTTAAAAGAGCAGACGCAATTTCTTTATCAATGCGCTAAGCAAAAAATTGATGAGCGCATTGCTGAGAGTCCTGTGGATTTCCAGCGTTCTCTCGATCAGCTTAAAGCCCATATACCCCCACACATGCATGAAGAAATGCGAGGCCTTAGCGCAGGGGCCGGCGTATCGCTGGAAGATGTCTACAAAATCCATACCTTTATCGATGTTTATGCAGGGCAGTATGGATGCAGCGCAGTGGCCTCGGTCAAAGAGGGAGGAAATGTACGCCGTGTGGCTAAGACGAATCATTTTGGCGCTCAGCCTGGCTGCTCTCGTTTGCTCGCGGTAAACGGAGCTCCACTCCATGATGGCATCAAAGCGCATCAACGAGCTTTAGCCGACGCGAGCATGGATGATACTGTGCAAGCTGCCGTGTTTGATGTGCATAAAAAAGAGGTTCACATGGCGTCAGCTTGGGAACATGCGGCTTGGAAAATAGCATCGGTGTTTTCTTTTTTTAAAAGAAAAAGAGAACCTGCAACCAGCAAAGAAATTTTTGCGGCCTTTAACCTGGATTGGCCATGGCCTGTGCTTTCTCCTTACTTCGTCCCCGTTTCTTTTAAATCTCAGGACGGAAGAAAATCATTTGTGAACCTTACCGTGCCAGGGTATTTGGGGGTTTTGAGAGGGATGAACGAAGAAGGTGTTGTCGTAGGTTGCTGCCAATCGGGAAACAACAAACAAGAGGGCATGCCGGTCACTTTGCTTTTCCGCGATCTCTTAGAAAACAGCGCGACCGCAGCCGAGGCTGAACGACGTTTACTGACGCTGCGTCCCGCCTCTTCAATGAATCTCATCGTCGCAGGGAAAGACGGTGCCTTTGCTGCGGAGCTCGACCCCGTCCGTGCACAAACGGGCATAGCGGACATCGCTCGAATTTAGAGGCCTCTTACCCTTTTTGGTATTGCAGTTTGCGCGCGTTGATTTGCTTCAGTAAACCGTTGATCTCTTTGATCGATTCTAAGAGATTAAGCACAGTGCTTTTGTCCTTTTCGAACAACGACTCCTTCTGGTTTCCTGGCGGTTTGCAATTGATGATGCCTGACATCAAACCTTCTTCAGAATCCTCATCTTCTTGCTCGCTGTCCTCTTCATCTTCCTCTTCCCAAAAAATATGGGGAAATAAGCGATAGGAGAAAAACCGCTTGCTGAATGTGTGGAAATTTCCTGGCGGTAGAAATGTCGCCCAAGGCAGATTCCTTTTTTGCAGTTCGAAAAGCTCGTCGAATTTGGAAGGATAGATTACCGATGTGCCTAGAATTTCGGGTTGCTGCGCAACGATATCTGAATCTTTAACGAAAGCAATGTCGTAAACTTCCTGGTCCTGCGCCCAACGGACATGGTCCTTCATGTCGAGCTGGTCGATTGTTACTGCTTTCAATTTCACATGCACTCCATGATAGCGTGACAATTATTCATATGGCAGACAAAAGACGCAACCCTAAAACTGTCGCCAAGAATAATTTTAATAATTATTTAAAATATCTTAATCAAATCTGCATTTTGTAAAAATTGTTTGGAATTAAATCCTCTCCTGTTTTTGAAAATTCCTATTCAAAAATCTTCGAAGGTGCTTATAATGTCCGAGGCAAGCTGCGAAATATGTACGGAAAAAAGACAAAAAAACTGACGAGTATCCTTGCAAGCGTGTTGTTCGCTTTCTATCCTCTCTTAAATAATGCGGAAGAGGGCCTGGAAGAAGTTCCGCAAGAGCAACAGAATAGCACGGGCTTTAGCATCAATTTCAATGACGTTCCGGTCATTGAATTCATCCGTTTTGTCAGCAAAATTTCCGCGGAAAATTTCATTTACGATAGCCGCGATCTCAACTTCAATATTTCCCTCTCCACGGGCAAAGCTGTCGGGACCGAGATGGTCCTCACAGCCTTAATCCAGCTTCTCAAAAAGCATGGGCTCTCCGTATCCAAAGATGCGGGCTATTACGTTATCCACAACCAGGACGAGGGGATTGGCGAAGAGGGATTGCCCTCCAAAGGTCGGGATAAATCGATGGAGGGGCTTTTGGCATCCACTCGAGAATTCCCTTCCTCCTTACCTAAAGATAGCGAGAAGTATGAGTTTTTCGTCTACAAATTGCAGTATCATGAAGGACCTGAAATCGAGGAAGCTCTTAAAAAAATCGGCGCGGACCTGCGCAATCAGCCCGACGCTCCCATCCACCTGATCAACGCGATTCAATCTTTACAATGGGTGAAGGCGACCAACTCATTGCTCTGCTCTGCCGATGCGGAGACGCTGAAAAAACTGAATAAACTCGTCGAGAGCCTCGATATTCCTCTCAGGCAAGTCTTCATCGAAGTTCTCGTGATCGAGACTGATGTGAAAAAAAGCATGGAGTTCGGTCTGCAGTGGGCTGCAGGCGGACAATTTTCCAACAGGGCAGGCTTCGGCGTTGGGAATTTCGCTCCTCAGCAAACACACCACGGTTCATTTGCGTCGACCATGCAGGGTATCAATGCCACCCATACGCCGACAGGGCTTGGACAGATCCCACTCGTTCCTGGGTTTGATTTGGGTGTGATCGGCGATGTGATCATGCATAAAGGCAAGTCGTATTTGTCTTTAGGCTCCCTCGTTTCCGCTCTTCAAGTGGATGGAACCAGCACGATCGTCCTCAATCAAAAAATCATTACCCAAGACAACAAAAATTCGACGATTTTTGTCGGCGACAATATTCCCTTCACAGGTTCCGTCATTCAAACCGTGGGGCAGAGCCAACAGACGACTGCCAATATCGAATACCGCGATATCGGGGTCAGTCTGAGCATCACGCCTCGTCTCGGCGAGGGCGATGTCATTACGCTGAGCCTGAACGAAGAGATTACGGAAAGCGTCGAGCAAGAGCCGATGAACAACAATACGACGGTCAATGGCATCCGCACGACGAAGACCAACATGGCCACTCACGTGCATGTTCCAGACAAGCATTTTCTCGTCTTGAGCGGAATGATCCGCAATTCCAAGTCCCAGCATAAAGCCGGGATTCCTTGTTTAGGCGGCCTGCCTTTCATCGGCGCCCTTTTCAGCAAAACGAAAAAGCACGATGAAAGGCGCAATGTGATCATTTTCGTGCGCCCGCATATCATCCATTCTTTTCAAGACTATCAAAAGCTCACTGAAGCCCAAGAAGAAGCTTATCGCAAACAGGCAGACCAGGCTGACTTCGATGCCGGCATTAACGTTCTTCCAAAGGAATATTGAAGTTTATTAAAATGCACTCTTTTGTGATCATGGAAACTCGTGGATTGATAGCTCAGCTGGATAGAGCACCCGCCTTCTAAGCGGGCGGTCGCAGGTTCGAGTCCTGCTCAATCCGTTCAAATAAATTTTGCTTTAATTTTCTATGAAAAAAAGCTCGGCAAGTAAGAGTGGAAAAGGTTCTACCCGTCCTCGAGAGGAAAAATACCTTGGCGATTTTAAAATCGTTCCACATAAATTTGAAAACCTATCTCCCTTTTTCAAAGAATTTCAAAGAAAAGAATTCCACCGCTTGAACGACAAGCAAAAGAGCGAGCGTGTCAATCATGCGCTCTATGAGCTGATTGAAAAAGCAAAAACGCCTTGCTTTTTGCTGCCGGCCGTTCTCGATTATATCGAACAGATCAACGCTCTAAAGATTTTAGAGTCTTATGCGTTCGTGCATTTTGAATTATGGCTCAACCAATTTTCGCAATTGAGCGCGGAAAAAAACTATGAGGCCCGTGGGAAGATTGCCGGCAAGGCGATTCCGAGGGATGAATACCAGTTGCTCTTTCCCGTGGGCATGGGCAAAATTTATCCTGGTTCCCATTATGTCACTGCGCATGGGTCCCCGGACCTGGACACGACGATTGCATCTTTTTGGGGGTGGGTCGATGCTTTTGCGGCGCGTGTTGCGGAAGGGTTGCACCTGTGGAACGTTCCTGGAGGCGCGCCGGAAAGGCAGATCGAGATCGGTTTTCTTTTTTCGAAGATTTTTGGAAAAGGTGTGTTCAATCTTCTCGCTAAAACTCGCACGACTTTGGCCCTATCGGGCATCGATCTCATGACGCAGAAAGGCCTGGTCCGTAAACAGACGGATGAATCGACTTTGCTGATCGATCACGAACGAATGCAAACCGCTGTCATCCTTGTCGACGAGCAGGGGTTTTATTTGGGCGATTGGCGCAATTTCGACGCGGAAGGCGTACGCCAGGTGATCATGCTGCTCAACAACTGTTTGCGATGGTTTGAAAACCATTTGCATGTGAAACTCGTCGGGCTTTTTGCTAAAGAAGAGCTCTCTTTGAAGGACATCCCTTCTTTCATCAAGGCTGTGTTTTTGACAAAACTCGTCGATTGCCAGCCTGCCAAAGAATTTACCTTGAGCCAGAGCAAATACGTTCAAGCCTACTTGACAAAAGTCTTGCGTATCCACAAAGGGTTGGAGAGCACTTTTGAAGAATTTGCCGAGGGGATGAAAGCGCTTGGGCTTTTTGACTTCCAGGAATTTGTCGAACTCGTCGAATCGATGCACAAATCTCCGTTATTTGACCGGTCGGGCTTTCTTGTCGAGAACAGGCCGCGGATCTTCCATTATATCGAAAAGATCATCCAGGGATTGGACAGCGCGATCTTGAGCATCCGTAACTTTGTCGATCGTTTAGATGTCGCCTTGAATATCAAGACGCATGTGTTCGGTTATTTTCCCCAGCATATCAGCTACCGCGCTGATGTGGATGAGATCAAGAGTAAAATGGGAAATTATCATTACTTGAGCGTTACCACGACAGACAAAGAGGGAAAATTAATCCCTCTGGGGATTGTTCTTTCGCACGATTTGTACAAAACCACCCTGGGAACTGTGACTCTGCGCGATTTCTGCAATCGGGAAGAAACAAAAATCCCTTCCTATCTGGATGTGATCAGCGTCATCGATCATCATAAAAGCAATCTGCAAACGACCTCGGCCGCCCTTGTGCATATCACAGATTCGCAATCCTCCAATGTGCCGTGCGCTGAGCTCGCTTTCGAGATCAACGATGCCTTTAGTACCGGGGGAATGAGCGCACAGCAAATCGCAAGTCAAATCGGCGGGATTGCTAAGAATTTTTCTTCGGCAAAAAATAAGAAATTGTTCAAACGGCTGCTGCAAAGACAGCTCGTTTCGGAATCCAAACATTCTTATTACATCGACCCTTTGAGAGAATTTGTCGAGTATCTCCATTTTCTTTACGGAATTTTCGACGATACGGATTTACTGACTAAAGTCTCGCAAAGAGATATCGTTTGCGTTGCCGAGCTCATCAATCGCCTGAAATCCTTGATGATGGAAAAAGAGGTCGAAGTCATTTCTCTAGACGATATTCCACGCGATCAAGAATTTGTCCGCAAAGCGGCAGCGCGGATTTTGCAAAATCACGACGTCTATTCTCTTTACCGCAAGATCTACCTCTCCAAAGAAGAAGCTGTAGAAAATAATATGATCCTGTGCGCGAAAGGACGCCCTTCCGCACTTTTTGCCGATACGAAAGAACAAAATGGGTGCGCCCGCGTCGGGCAGGCGAAATTGTTCTCCCGCAACTATTCCACATTTGCCAAGCACGCGGAAGTGCTCCGCAAATGCTGGTACGATAATGCCCTTGATTTTTATCGCGAAGGGAAAGAATTCGATTTGCATTTGCAAATGATCAGCACGATTGCCGGCGCCGAAGACTTATATGCAGGAACCCTAGGGGATTATAAACATCAAGATGAATTGTGGATCTGGATTCCTTTTACAGAACAGTCCATCGAGCATTTGAAGAGATTTCTCAATGCCTTTCGTTCTTCGCCGCAGATCCAGAAAAATCATTTATCCACAGAATTTTTCGGAGATAAAGCCAAAGAGTATGAACAGATTTTTACCGAGAGTTTTGCAGAGGTGCCGAAAAAAACCGTTTCGGGTAAAGGAATGCTTTCCATTGCCGTTTTAAAATATAAAGCGGGCCTTATCAACTCCCGCAAAGCGATGATCTCGCCTTATCTTCCCAAACTAGTCCAATAAGAGACTGACCACAAATCCAGGCTTCGTCGTTTTTTCGGATTATTATATTTGTCCGCTTTTCGATTCTTTTTGCGGGGGTAGTATACACAATTGATACAGCCCCACGCAAAAAGAATTCGAAAAGCGGCTCAAAAAACCCGAAAATCGACCGAGCTGAGTTTGTGGTCAGTCTCTAAGAAGAACTACTGTTTTTTTTCTTCTTGTTCTTCGATAATTTCGAGGTTGACGCGGATGCCGTTTCGGCTTGCTACAGACATCAAAAGCGTCCGAATGGCATTAATTGTTTTCCCTTTTTTACCGATAATTTTGCCGATATCTGATTTTTCAACAGCAAGTTCAATGATCAATGTATGTGTACCGCCAATTTCATTGATGCGTACTTGATCAGGATGATCGACTAGGTTCTTTACGATGTATTCGACAAACTCTTTCATAATTCAGTCCTCAATAAGAAATTCTCAGAAAAATAAGCAATTGAAATGAGAAAACCGTCAGTCGAAGCATAACTTAACGGGGCATATTCGGCTAGCATTGAAAATCAAGTGATTGGGAAAATGCTATTAAGTCTTTGGGAATCGGGGCTCGAACATCTATAGGAAAATTTGTGATGGGGTGGATGAATTGAAGACGCCATGCGTGCAGTAGTTGCCGCTCAGCACTAAATCTTTTATTTGCACTTGGGCTTCCATAAACAGTATCGCCAAGGACAGGAGCGCCGATATGTTTCAGATGAACGCGAATCTGATGGGTTCGTCCGGTGAGAAGCTGAATCTGCACAACGGAAAGCTGACCGTTTTTCCTGAGGACTTTGCATAAGCTCTTGGCCTCTTTGCCTTGCTCAAAGCACACGGCCATTTCTTTTCTTTGAAGGGGATGTCGTTTGATGGGTGCATCGATCAAACCCTCTTTTGGGGTGCCCAGGCAAATGGCCAAATAATCTTTTTGAATCCGCCGCTCCGAGAATAGCTCGACTAATTTTGCGTGGGCCTGGGCCGTCTTTGCGGCGAGAAGGACCCCCGTCGTGTCTTTGTCCAACCGATGGACGATCCCGGGCCGGATGCTGTCTGTCTCGGGAAGCGAGCGGCAATGGAATAAAAGCGCGTTGACAAAGGTCTGGCTGGGGTGACCGGGGGCAGGATGAACAACCATTCCTGCGGGTTTGTTCACGACGATCAAATGATCGTCTTCAAAAAGAACATCCAGAGGAATATCCTGAGGCTCTAAAGAAATTTCCGGGGTGAGAAGAAAGCAGACCTCTACCTCGTCCCCGGCTTGTAAAAGGTGCCTTTTTTTTAAACGCTGGCCATTCACGAGGACGCATTGCTGATCAATAAGATATTGAAAATAGGAGCGGGAATATCCGGCAAAATGCAGAGATAAAAGTTTGTCCAACCTCGTAGAGGCCTCTTCAGAAGAAACAGTGAAAAAATTTGTTAACTCGCCCTGAGATTCCATGGGGAAGGAGGATACCATGCCGCAGCGGGATGGCTCAAGAGGAAACCTAATCGAGCCATTCCGCTGCACCTCTTCGACGGTGGAATCTTTTCGGCGATTTTCCCCCATTTTTCGAAGTCCATATGACTCAATGAGATATTGAACTTCGAAAAATGGGGTAAACTCGTCCTCGAAGAGTTCACAGCGGGAATGGCTCTAATCCTCGCCTTCTTCGGCTTTTTTCATTTGTTCGGCTGCCCGGTGAGCAGCGGCCGTTTGCTGTTGAATGATCACGTTAAACATTTTTAGCAGCCCCTGCATGAACAATTTCACTTCTTCAGGGGTGGCAACATTGCCCGGAGTGCTTAAAAATTTAGACCAAGCTCCTGTGGGGTCGATATTGCCGGCTGGCTGAGGCCCCACGGGTTGCGAGGGCGGTACATTGCTGCCGCCACTGCTTTTAGAGGGATCTGTAGGTATTGTCATAAATTTATGATAAGAATTATTGATTTATAGATCAATAATTAGAAAATTAACTTAACTCACGCTTCATTAATCGTATCTTTGATACGTTGAAGACCTTTTTCCTGGGCTCGTTGATCGGCGAGGACGGCTGACGATAAAACTCGCATTTCATTTTTGGCGAATAGTTGGCTGTTATAGAAGTCAGCTGTGTTGGGTGGAATGCGATCCGGTAAGAAATTTTCTTGAAAATGTGTTTTTATAGAATCTATCATAACTACCTCCGTTTCCTCTTTAATTTTATCCCAAAATCGGTAAATAATCAAGTGAAGTATCGTTGGATTTTTAACCTAACTTTCTTGGTTATATGGGTTTAAAGATACAAATAAAAAAAGAAGATTCGAAAGTGTTAACACTTTTTTGGGAGGATGAATTTTGGCGTGAAGTGAGTAAGTCTTTGTTTATTAATGACTTAAAGAAAATCCCCATAGATCTTGAATGGGACGAGTTTATCGGCAGGTTCTTCGGTCTAGAAGAGAAACTGGCTAAACGTTATGCCCTGTATTTGCTCGCAAAACGGAGCCTCTTGTCCACCGAGCTCGAATCGAAATTACTTGATAAAGGCATTTCTTCGGATTGTGCAAATAAGACAGTGCAACTGTGCGTTGAGAAAGGGTATCTGAACGACGAAGGCGGAATAGAAAGGCTTTTTGCCCGTGAATTAAAAAAGGGGCGGTCTGCAAAAGCGGCTTACTTTAAGCTCAGGCAAAAAGGCTTAAAAGATGCGGTCCTTAAACAGCACTATGAACATGCCATGACGTCTGAAAGGGAAGCGCTTCAAAAATGGCTTGATAAAAATCGGAGAAAAATCAAACGCGACGATCCTCGAGAAATGAAAAAATGGATCGGGAAACTGGGCCGCCAAGGATTTAGCGCAGAGATGGTGATCAGCGTGCTTGCGGCTAAAGAGGATTAACCTTTATAAGGACTTTTTCTCATCAGGTGTTTCATGAAGATCGGCGTCTTAGGGATCAATTATAAAACGGCGGAACTCAGCGTCCGGGAAAGCGTCTCAAAAGCTTGTCGTATCAAGCTTTCGCGAGACAGCGAGATGACGGAAAGCCTCCGTGCCATTCTTTTGTCCACATGCAATCGTTGCGAGATCTACTTTAGTTCCGACTCGCTCGCCGATGCCCATAGTGTTCTGCTCAATCTGTTGCGAGGAGAAATCGCGACGGCTTTTGAACATAACCTCTATTCCTTATTTGGTTTTGATTGTTTTATACATCTGGCGCGGGTGACTTCAGGGCTGGATAGCGCGATCATCGCGGAATCGGAAATCCAGCGGCAGGTCAAAACAGCGTACGAGCAGACCCTTTTGCATTATGCCTTGCCAAGTTGTATGCACTTTTTGTTCCAAAAGTCGCTCAAGCTGGGAAAGCAAATCCGTTCGACATTCTCTCTTTCTCAAAACCAGGTGACGATCCCAAAGATCCTTTTTCAGATCAGCGAGCAGTTTTTTAGAAAGTTGTCCGATCTTCCTGTTCTTTTTATTGGAAATTCCGAGATCAACCGCAAAGTCATCGCCTTCTTCCATCATAAAGGAGTGCGAAAAATGGCCTTGTGCACGCGTTCGTTGATTTCTGCTAAGGAAATTTCTGAAAAAGAAGGGTTGACTTTAGTGCCATGGGATAAAATTTCTTCCTGGCAAGAGTACCCTCTTGTCATTTGCGGCTCGAATGCCCCCCCCTACATCGTCGACAACCCCCTAGGTAATGCAATACAAACGCGATTGATCTTCGACCTTAGCGTTCCAAGGAATGTCAACCCATTGCTTTCCCGCAACCCACAACTGGTCCTGCTAAATATGCAGCAACTCAGCGCGATGATCGAAAGCAAACAGGAAAAAAATCTTCTTGAGATCCATCGCTCTGAAACATTGATTTTAGAAAGCGTTCAGCGTTATCATAACGCTTTTGGCCAAAGAGAAAAAAGAGCATGCGTATGCGTCTAATTTTCATTCAGCTACTCCTTTTTTTCTCTTCGATTTTATGGGCAGAACCCCCAAAAGAAGCTTCCAAGAAAGAGCATAAAGAAGAAAGTATTGTCATTTTGGCTTCCGGCTCCGTGCATAATGGAGATTTTTTTGCCAGTGGAGAAAGCATTGAAATTTCAGGGACGGTCAATGGCGATGTGTACGTCTTCGCTAAGCAGGTCATCATTGACGGCATCATCAACGGGGATTTGCTCGGCGCTGTCGGCTCTATCGACATCTCTGGGCAAATCCAACATAATTGCCGGCTCGTAGGGGGCCAAGTGCTCATCAGCGGCAAGGTAGCAAAAAACGCAACTCTTGTTGCTGGAAACGTGCAGCTGCTATCTTCAGCGACCATCGGGGGGAACCTTGTTGCGGTGGCTGGGAATATCGATCTCGGCGCTAACGTTGGATCTAATGCGACCATCATCGCTTCTAATTTGCGCATGTCTTCCACCATCCGCAATGATTTATTGACTCATGTCGGACACCTGCGCCTCACTTCCCGAGCAGTTATCGGCGGAAATTTGGAATACCGGAGTAATTCTCCCGCCTGGATTGAAAATGGAGCGACTGTATGTGGAACCACAACGTACCATCCTTCTTTTGTCCAGAAACTTGTCAAAGGAACCTGGATCCAAAGCCTTCTCGTCGGCTCAAAGATCATCGCCCTTCTTATGAATTTCCTTTACACTTTCGTCATCGGCGTGATCCTCATTAAAATCTTTCCCAAAAATTTGGAATCAGCGATTGACGAATTAAAAAAACATGCGGTCAAGGCGCTCATTTACGGTATCGTGCTCTTGATTTTGCTTCCTTTAGCCTCCTTCTTGATGCTGATGACCATTTTAGGTATTCCTTTTGCCTTGACCTTGATCGCGCTCAATATCATCGGCTTTTATACGGCAAAAGTTTACTGCATCTTTTGGGCCTCAAATTGGATCTTTGGAAAGCTGCATTTTAAGATCAACCGCCTGTTTGCTTATTTTTTAGCTCTTGTCGTCTATTTCTGTTTGACGCCGATCCCCATTTTCGGAACGATTTTAGCTTTCGCCTTTATGCTTTTAGGAGTAGGAGCGGGCGTCCTGTCACAGACCAGAAAAAGCATCTTCAACGTGCAAAAACATGGAAGATCCAAGTCTTGAAAGTTCCTTTCCTACTCACCACCTGCTCGCTGCGCTCACTAGAGACGCAGAGAGCACAGAAGGGGATTTTTTGCGAGAGCAAAAAAAGAAGACTCATGCTGTGATGCGGCAAATCATATGATTGCTGAAAAAGTCAAAAGTCGGCGTGACCGGGAAAGCGGGGGAATGGAATGACATCGCGGATGTTTTCCATGCCTGTTGTGAACAGAACAAGGCGTTCGAACCCTGCCCCAAAACCTGAATGGGGGACGGTGCCGTATTTTCTCAACTGGCAATACCACCAGTAATCTTCCGGTTGCAGACCGAAGTCCACGATCTTCTTTTCCAATCTGTCGAGTCTTTCTTCGCGCTGGCTGCCGCCGATGATTTCACCGATTTTGGGAACAAGGACGTCCATCGCTGCTACCGTTTTCCCGTCGTCGTTTGCGCGCATGTAGAAAGCTTTGATTTGGACAGGATAATCGGTAAGAATGACCGGTTTTTTGCAGTGTTCTTCGGCAAGATACCGTTCGTGCTCCGACTGTAGATCGCTTCCCCATTCGACAGGAAACTGGAAAGCTTTGCCCGATTTTTTCAAAATTTCCACACCCTCTGTGTAAGTCATATGCACAAAAGGAGTTTCAGCGACATGCTGTAAACGCTCGATGACGCCTTTTTCGACGAAGGCATCAAAAAATTCCATGTCTTCTTTACAATGCTCAAGAACATAGCGGAAGACGTACTTGAGGAAGGATTCAGCGCATTCCCTGTTGTCTTTGAGATCGGCGAACGCCATTTCGGGTTCGATCATCCAAAATTCGGCAAGATGGCGGGAGGTATTTGAATTTTCGGCGCGGAATGTGGGCCCGAAGGAATAAATATCGGACAGGGCGCAAGCAAGCGTTTCTAAATTGAGTTGCGCTGAAACCGTCAGATAAGCTGGCTTATTGAAAAAATCTTTGGAAAAATCGACAGTGCCGTCCGAATGGCGAGGGGGGGTATCGAGATCGATATTCGTGACGAGAAATTGTTCACCTGCACCTTCACAATCGGAAGCCGTGATAATGGGAGTGTGCACATATAAGAAATCCCGCTCCTGGAAAAACTGATGGGTGGCGAAAGCAAGGGCATTGCGGATGCGGCAGACGGCGCCTTGCGTATTGGTGCGCGGGCGCAGATGGGCGATGGTGCGCAAAAATTCAAAAGAATGCCGTTTTTTTTGAAGGGGGTATTCTTCAGGACAGGGCCCGAATATTTCGATGCTTGAGGCTTTGAGTTCCCATTTTTGCTTTTGGCCGGGAGATTCGACAAGCTGGCCTTTAGCGGCGATCGAAGCGCCCGTCGCCAGGACTTTAAGCAATTCGTCGTATTGGGGAACAGTCTGCTCCATGATGATTTGTAGGCTCGACAATGTCGAGCCGTCATTGGCTTCGAGAAAGGTGAAATTTTTTTGTGCGCGGACGGTTCGAACCCAGCCGCAAACGGTCAATTCTTTGCCGATATCAGAGGGTTGGATTTTTTTAATCTTCGTGTGTTTCATTTTGCAAATTCTCTCAGTAGGGCGATTTCTTTTTTCCAAAGCTCTGGGCCGTCGGGCGTTTCCAGGTACTTGGGGATGTCCCGCATCAAGGGATGGGTCATCATCACTTTAAAACATTCCAAACCGATCTCGCCTTGGCCAATAGGGGCATGCCTGTCTTTGCGCGATTGAAACGGCTTCATGGAGTCATTGATATGAAAAGCGTAAAGGTGTTTTAAACCGACGATAGTGTCGAAGGCATCGAGAGTTTCATCCCAGGCTTTTTTTGTTCGGATATCGTAGCCCGCCGCAAAAATGTGGCACGTATCGATACAGACGCCGATGCGCATTTTTTTGTGCAAACGATCCAGTAGATAACCGAGGTGCTCAAAACGCCATCCCACCGAAGATCCTTGTCCTGCCGTGGCTTCGAAAAGGAGCCTTGTTTCCCCCTTTTCTGCAAGGTCAACCATCTCTTCCAGGCTTTCTATAATCCGTTCCAGGCATTCTTCTTCTGTGGAGTCAAGCGCTGCGCCCGGATGAAAATTGAGAAAAGAAAGATCGAGTTTTTGGCAGCGGACGAGTTCTTCTCTAAAAGCGATGCGGCTTTTCTCAAGAGATTGAGGATTGGAGGAGCCCAGATTGATCAAGTAGCTGTCGTGGCTCATGATTTTTCTAATCCCGGTCGCTTTCACGGCCTCTTTGAAAAGAAGAGCGTCTTCGTCCGTGATCGGTTTGCCTTTCCACCGCTTTTGATTCGCCGTGAAAAGCTGAACAGTGGTAGCGCCGATCTCTTGTCCTTCCAAGATCGCTTTATACGCTCCACCTTGCGCGGAGGTGTGAGCTCCAATTAAAAGTTCTTCAGCACTTGTTGTTTTCATAGCAAACCGAATATATTAACGATTTGGCCAAAAAATGTCCACATAGGCGGTTTATGTCACAAGACGCTCCTACCGATACCCAGCAAACGGTTTCCCGTTCTTCTTTTTCCTTTTTGTCAGGAACCTTTTTGAGCCGCCTATCGGGCCTTGGACGGGACACCGCGATGGCGGTCGTCTTCGGCAGCCATCCGATGATTGCGGCGTTTATGGTGGCCTTCCGCTTTGCCAATCTGATCAGGCGGCTATTCGGGGAGGGGCCCATTTCGTCGGGTTTCATTCCTCGTTTTGAAGAACTGCGCGCCTCCTCCTCACGGGATGCGGCAAAATTCGTCCGCGATCTTTTATTTTCTTTATCCCTGTTTCTTATTGCGCTGATTGGATGTGTGGAAATGATTTTGTGGACCATTTTGAAAGGGGGAAATCTCAATCCGGGCAATGCTGAAATTCTTTCTTTGACGATGTGGATGCTGCCCGGAGCCTTGTTTATTTGCTTATTCGGGCTGTTCAGCGGGCTGTTGCAATGCCAGCGCCGGTTTTTTATCACGGGATTCGCTCCTGTCGCCTTTAATGGGGTCTGGATCGCAGCGGCCTTGCTCCTCCGGGGGAAAGATCCCTCGATCGCTGTTTTTTCTTTAGCGGCGGCAGTCGTTGTGGGCTTCTTTATGCAATGGGCGATGTTGGCCCCGCAAACGTTTTCCTTGCTAAAACATTCACTGACCTGGAAAGAATGTTTTCGGCCCCAATTATTTTCTTCATCGATTCGGCGCCTCACCAAACCCGTCCTTCTCGGGATCATCGGCGTCAGCGCGATGCAGATCAACAGCGCACTCGATGCAGTATTTGCCCGTTGCGCATCTTTAGAGGGGCCCGCTTATCTGTGGTATGCTCTCCGCATCCAGCAACTGCCTCTCGCCTTATTTGGCATTGCTTTATCGGCAGCGCTGTTGCCTTCTTTGTCGCGGGCCTTGGAAGAGGGCGTCAGCGACCGTTATCTGCGGCTGCTCCGTTTTTCTTTTCGCCGTTCTTTTACCCTCATTCTTCCTTGCACACTGGGGATCTTCGTGCTCGGTCTAGCGGGGATCAATGTTCTTTACGGCCATGGCGATTTCAGCCAGCGGGACACGTATCAGACTGCGATTTGTCTATGGGGATATGGGATCGGTCTTTTGCCTTCTGTATTTGTTCTTCTGCTCGCTCCGGCCTTCTATGCAAAGAAAGAATTTCGCACGCCTATGGTCGCCTCCTTGGCCTCTGTTGTCCTGAACGTGCTGCTGACTTCTCTATTTGTCTTTGTTCTGCATTGGGGAGCGTTCAGCATCGCTATTGCGACGAGCCTTGCCGCCTGGTTCAATTATTTTAATCTATCCTACCGTCTTGCTAAAAAAATCGGCGAGCCGGTGCTCGACATTCAAGTCTTCCGGGCGTTTCTCAAAACAGGTTTATGCACTTTCATCGCCGCCGCCGCCGCTTTGCTCGTCGGCCATTTCTTGATCAATGATCCGACTCTTAAAATGATGTTGGGGAACACCCCGGCTATTCTTCCTAGAGGATGGACGGTTCAGAGCATGCATTTTTTGGCGCTGGGTGGGACATTCTTCCTGATGTTCTTTTCCTATGCCTGGATGCTGAACGCGGAAGATGTGCTTGAACTGATCGGGATAAAGAAAAAAGAGCTGAATGCCTAATTGCAAAAATCCCTGAGCTTAGCCAGAGGGACGTTCTCAAGCCTACCTTGGCGCTCTGCAGTTATTAGGTAGTTAGACAATAGAAGTTTGAGGGAGTTGTAAAACTCCCTCTAGAATTGTTAGCTTGAATGAGCGAGGAACTCGCAGATCAAGGGTACATTCAAAGGAATTGGGAACGGAACTTGGTCGATGGCCGGGGAAACGAGCAATTGACCAGAGAATTTAACTGGGTCGGAAGATAAATATTCCGGGACACCCACAGCGACATTTTCCATGCTCTGTTTCACAATCGGCATTTGTTGGGACTTCGGCTTGATCGAGACGATCATGCCCGGTCTGACAAAGAAGGAACGGCGGTCGACTTTTTTCCCGTTAACGAGCACGTGTCCGTGGGAAACGAGCTGCTGGGCCGCAAAAATGGAAGGGGCGAGCTTGAGCCGGTAGACGATATTGTCTAGGCGGCATTCCAAGCGCTCGATGAACAACGAAGGCGAGTTGCCTTTAGCTCTGACGGCTTCTTTAAAATAGCGCACAAGCTGAGCGCGTGTGAGCATCCCATAGACCGCTTTCAGTTTTTGTTGTTCTTCTAGCTGAAGCCCGAAGTCGGACTTTTTCTTTCTTTTCGCTCCATGCATTCCTGGCGGATTGGGCTTATGTAGCAGCGGATTGCGTGCGCGTCCGAAGATATTCGCTCCAAATCGACGAGCAATGCGATTCTTGGGGCCAGTGTATCGAACCATTAGTATCTCCTAAAAATAACTCAGAGATGAATCCTAATACACTCTCAAATTTTTGTAAATGAAACATGTTTCAAATCAGAATTGACGCTTTAAAAAATATTAATATTAAAACGTAACATGGATCGCAGCAGGCATGGCAAGAGGGAAGCTATTTTCCGCTCTTCAGATCTCAAGCGTGATCAATTTATATCAAATATGTTACTTTAAACAATTGATTTTCAGTTGCTTGAGATAATAGGAGAAGAGGGGGGGATGTCAACCAAAAGCTTGCAACCCAAACAATTGCTCCCTTGTTTCAATTTTACTACTGGGCTATGCTTTCGGTCTAAATACGGGAAAAACTATGACGAACGATCTTCACTGCTACCAGGTTTTGGCCTATTATTATTTCACTCCTGTGGAAGATCCCCAGTTAGAAGTGTCTAAGCATCTGGCCTTTGTTCAAGATCGAGACATTCGCTGCAGGGTATACATCTCCGAGGAAGGGATCAATGGGCAAATGAGCGCTTCTGTAGAGGCCTCACAGGAGTATCAGGACTGGCTGAAAGCGGATCCCCGTTTTAAACGCGTTGTCTTCAAGTCCCTTTCCCACCCCGAACATGTCTTTCCTCGGGCGACGGTCAAATACCGGAAACAGCTCGTCGCAGTCGATGAAGAGGTCGACCTTGCCCTGACGGGAGAACACCTCTCCCCGGAAAAGTGGAAAGAGATGTTGCGGAACCGGGATGAGAATACTCTCCTGCTAGATGTCCGCAATGATTATGAGTGGGAAATCGGCCACTTTGAAGGTGCCGAGCTCCCGGACTTGGAATGTTTTCGTCAATTTCCTCAGTACGCGCGCCAGTTAAAAGAGGACTGCGATCCCAAGGAAACGAAAGTGATGATGTACTGCACTGGAGGAATTCGCTGCGAGCTATATTCAGCGATCCTGAAAAAGGAAGGATTTGAGCAGGTCTACCAGCTTGATGGCGGAGTGATCAATTATGGGCTAAAGGAAGGGCAAGATCTTTGGCGGGGCAAGCTTTTTGTCTTCGATGACAGGCTTTCTGTTCCGATCGATGAAAAGTCGGAAGAGGTCATCAGCCAGTGCCGTCACTGCGAGGCGCCTTCCGATGTCTATTACAATTGCGCCAATATGGATTGCAACGAGCTCTTTCTCGCCTGTCCGGAATGCGCGGAAAAGTGGCAGGGCTGCTGCTGTGAAGATTGCAGAGGTGCGCCTCGGCTGAGGCCTTATGAAAAAGAAAAACGGCCAAAGCCCTTTCGCCGTGCCCATCACTATGAATCATGACGGACCTCACTTACCATTTAAGCGGTGGGAATCCGCTCGTTCTTAAGCCGGTTTGCCCGTCGAAAAAAAATCTTCTTTCTCTCGCAACAACTTCTAGTGAAAAGGCGGCTTTGGAGCTCCTCCTCAAAGGGCGCGCAACTGGTGATTTTTTGCCCATTCCTTTGGAGCGGTCTTTTGAAATTCTGAAAGGGTTGGGGACTAGCGGCAGGATTTTTTACGAAGGCAAAAAAGTCATTGTCGACCCCTTTTCCTACATAGACCTATACGTTGAAGCAGAAGAAGGGATACAGACCCGTGTTCAAGTCTGCTGGAGACTAGGAGCGGTAAAGGGTCTTGTCCAGGACTGCGCTCTAATCGTCCCGGGCAATCCTTCCTGGATTCTGAAGAACGGATTTATCCGCCCCATCAAAGAGAGGATTTCCAGCCGCTGGGTCAAATGGGCCGCCTCCGGGCCAAAACTCCTCACAGCTCCCGAACTCGCCGAGTTTGTCGAAGACGCCGAAGAGGAAATCGAGATTTCTTGGGTATCGGGAAAGGGCCCCCAACCCGTGGAACCTCTTCCTTTTTTATCCCTCGCATGCCGGCATGGCGGGTTTGCCGATCTGTGGCTTGACTATGGGCCGTACGGGAAAATAGCTGCCCATGATCCCGAAGAGATTTCATGGCGAAATCGAGATATCGAGAAAAGTTGGGAAAAAGACCTTCTAGAGACGGATTTTGAAAAGAAAAGGGTCGATCGTTCCCATTATTACTGCCCGATGGACAAGGTGGCCAAGAGTTTGACTTTTTTGCTTGAAATCGGCTGGAGCGTCATGGACGTTCAGGGACGAAAAGTCCTGCGCCAAAACTCAGCCGAATTCGATGCAGAATTTTCTAAAGACCAGGTCGTCATCCGCGTTAAAATGAAATACGGCGACCACCAGGCTGACCTGAAAGATCTCGTTGGAGCTTTCAATCGGCAAGAGCATTTTGTTTCCTTGTCCCCAAATGCCGTTGCCCTCCTCGACCGCGACGCTTTTATTCAAGAATGGGGAGATTTTGCGTCCCAAGAGGTGACGACCGAAGGCATTGTTTTAAGAAAAAATCAGATGGGCGTGCTCCAGCCGCTGTTAGAAAAACCGGATCTTGCGGTCCGAGAAGATCTTAGAGAAAAAATCGCTAAATTATCTAAACCTACATCCATCACCGCCGTTGGACCTTGCTTCCTGGGAACACTTTTTTCCTACCAGAATGAGGGATTGCAATGGCTCAAGTTCCTTGAAGAAGGGAACTTCGGCGGCCTTTTGGCCGATGAAATGGGACTGGGAAAAACCGTGCAGGTCCTGGCATTTTTTTCCCTTTTGACGACCGAGCGCCCCAGTTTAATCGTCGTGCCGACCTCTTTGCTATTCAATTGGGCGAGAGAGTTTGAGAAGTTTTTGCCTAACATTGCTATTTATTCCCATCACGGCAAGGATCGGCTGCGCAGCAAAGAAGAACTTGAGCAAAAACAGATCATTCTCACCTCCTATGCTTTATTGAGGATCGACGCTGATCTTTTACAAGCCCTTGACTATCAGGTCGTCGTATTGGACGAAGCGCAAACGATCAAAAATCCGGACAGTCAAATTGCCGGATGCTGTTTTAAGTTGAATAGCCGCATGAGGCTTTGCGTGACGGGAACGCCCATCGAAAACAGGTGGGAAGACCTGTGGTCGATTTTTCACTTTTTAGAACCCGATCTATTGGGCGAAAAAGCGACCTTTCTGGCTGAAGCAGCGCGCTTTCAAATGGGCGCGCCTTATCTGGCACGGATAAAACGAAAACTGCGTCCCTTCATTTTGCGCCGCAAAAAGGAGCAGGTCGCTCTGCAGCTTCCCCCCAAGCTCGAACAGACGGTGTTTGTCGATATGAATGAGGGCGAGCGGGCCATTTATGAACGGTGGCTGAGAAACACAAAGCAGGGGCTTCTGAAGAAGGTCGGTCTCGATGGTGCATCTGCCCATCGGATGGAAATCCTCGAGGCCATTTTACGTCTTCGTCAGCTTTGCGACCATCCCTTGCTTGTCGAGCAGCAGGAAGAAGGCTGTGAGCTGTCGAGCGCAAAATTCGAGCGCGTGATGGCGGATCTGCAAGAGGTGGTCGAAGAAAAACATAAAGTTCTCATTTATAGCCAGTTTACGAAAATGCTCCGCTTACTCGAATCTGCAGTCAAACAAAAGGGGTGGAAATATGTGTACCTCGATGGAAGTACGAAGAATCGAGAGCAAGTCGTAGGCCAATTCCAAGAGGATGCGGAAACTTCTATTTTCCTCATCAGCCTTAAAGCAGGCGGCGTTGGGCTCAATTTGACCGCCGCCGACTATGTGTTTCTTTATGACCCTTGGTGGAATGAGGCTGTGGAACGGCAGGCGATCGACCGCGCCCACCGGCTTGGCAAAAGCGGCACCGTCATCGCCAGGCGCTACATCACAGCGCTCAGCATCGAAGAGAAGATCCTCAAGTTAAAAGCGCATAAATCATCGCTTTCCCAGCAGCTTCTGGATTCGGACGAGGCACTGGGGCAGTTTTCCCTCGACGATCTATTAGCGCTACTCGATTAAAACGCGAGCGGCGTCTTAGACGCTTGCCCAAAACTCGCGTTAGTACTCTTCATCCTCCGGCTGCCTATCTTGTTCGATGAGCTCTTGAGCGGCGAATTTCAATGTTTTCAAGCCATCTTCAAAGCCCACTTGCCGAAGAAGCTTGTCTAGATATCGGACCTCCGCCTGGAGTTGATCATTGATCGATTCCAATTCGGAGATCTTTTTTAGCATATGTTCCTTGGTCATCTTATCCTCCTGCCCTAGAATAAAAGATGCAGAAAGCGTGCCAAACAGGTTCTGGAATCAAAAATATTTCCCTTCTCTGATTCTTTTTGCTTTTTTGGAGGATGAAAGAAATGCAATTCAACAATGGGGATAAACGAGGGAGAGGATTCTTTAATGAAATCGAATTGGATTTTTTTTCTCTTTTTTGCGATGTTGAATAAGACACTCAAAGGAGGCGGCGATGAGATGTTTTTCTGTTGTTTCCCTGTTTACGATGGTTGCCGCTGCTTCCTGCACGCCGAAAGAAGAAGAACAAGAGCCCGATTACGATCGTATGGTCATGGCGGATGACGAAGAAGAATGGTCGCCTTCCAATGACCAAAAAAATGTTGCCGATTGCGACCCCCAAGAGTTCATAATCCTTGACCCCGAACGCAAAACAGATAATGTTAGCACTGATTCATTTTAATTTTTTCTAATCGACATCAATTTATAGCGACAGATTCAAACTCGAGAAGCCGCTTTTTCATTTTCAGATCCAGCGCAAATCCTCCGAGACGCCCTCCAGCTGCGATGACGCGGTGGCAGGGGATGATGATGGGAAAAGGATTGAAATGGCAAGCGGTCCCGACCGCCCGTGCTGCCCGAGGATGACCGATTTTGACGGCCAGCTCCCCATAACTTATTGCTTCTCCGAAAGGAACTTCTTGCAAACAGCGAAGCGCTTTTTTTCTAAATGGCGTGAGAAAATCTAGATAGACATCGATCTTCGAAGGATTTTTTTTGGCGTAATTGTCTAAGAAATCTAGCAAACTCTCTTTGATCTTTTCATCGGGTTTGCCTTCAATACAACACTCAAACCGATCTGAAAAGGAGAGAAAGGCACTTTTGAATTGCAGATTTTCAAATTGCAACGTAACTCGGACCTTAGGGCCTGGAGGGCTGATCATTACCATATCTTCCGTTTCTATAGGGGGCTACGGCTCTGCCATATGGATCCTCGGTCTCGTCCATAGCTGCTTTCAGCTATACGCTTCGCCATTCGGACCGCTCGCTTCCATGGCTTTGCCTCGCCTTCCTCGTAACGGAACTTGTGGTAACGATCAGCCTTGAGCTGTTAGCGGATGTTCGATGTCTCAAACTCCGAATAAGGAACATGGGAAATGAGCAGGTTGGTATCCGTCATTTCGTCGAATTTGCGTTTGCTGACGGCTTCGCCGGCATAGAACCAATGGTAGTCAGGCTTTCCGTCCACGTAATAGACGGTTGGGCCGTGTTTTAAATCGTTTTCCCACATGATTTCTTGCGAGACAATTTCGCTGTCGATGAAATGGCGCTCGATGCCGTATTTTTGGCCGTAACGATAGGCAACTTCAACATAGCGGTTGCCGTTTTTGAAGTAAGTGGACTTGCCGTGAAGTTCTCCATTGACCCATTCCTCGATGGCGAGCGGCTCCCCACTTTGGGCGTAGGTGCGTCGTTCTCCGTGCAGGCTGTTGCGGTAGCAATAGGCGATCGACTCTGGAGCTCCATTGGAGTAAAACGTTTCTCTTTTAAGAGCGTATCCCCCTTCAAAAAGCTCCCTGGCTAAAAGGAGGCCATTGCGATCTCGGCGTACGGCTTGGCCAACGCCTTTCTCAATGCGTGTCTCCAGGTCATTATTTGTCGTAAAGTACTGACCTTCGAGAAGCTCGTCGCCTACAAATTCCTCAACGGCCATAGGAGAGCCTTGTGCGTACCAAGTCGTCAGAGAATACCGGGTAGGCGAGAGTTGAACTTTCTCCCTCACAGGGCTGCCTGCAGGATCGTAAACGATCTCCTTAACGCAATTTCCTTGGTTATAGAGGCAATAAAACTCGATGGTTTGGCTATGAGGGAAAGTTTGAGTCGAGGGGCCGTGTTTGGCGCCATTTTCGTAGGTCATCGTGAGAGTCACACCATTACTGAGGGCGGTAATGACCTGGCCGGGATAATTCTTTTCTACCCAGTCTTGTTTCGAAACCGCGTAACCGTATTTGTGCACGTATCGCTCTGAAATGACGTTGTCGTCCTGATTTTCATTTTTGCACCCTAACAACAAGAGGTTCATGAGACCGAGGAGTGCGAGAAGTGGTAATTTTTTCATAAGGTATAGACCTCGTTTAATCGGTACGATGATTTAATTTTTCCGCTGCAGTTGAAGTGATGCGAGCATGCTCACGTTCCACAGTTTCATAGGCAATCGTCTTTTCTATGTCGCGATAGAAAAAGCGGAAAGTTGCGTTTTTCTTATCTTTACCGATTTGCTCGCTTTTGTAAAGATCTAAAAGCATCACCTTTTCCAAGAGTCGAGAAGACACTGAGCGCAAGGCGTCTAAAACATCCTCGATGGGCAATTCGTTGTTCAAAGTGACCGTCCAATCCCGTTCAGAGCCGGGGAATTGAGCCAGATCAGCTGTTTTCCATTGTTTGGGAATCCATGGCATCAGCTCATGCAGATTAATTTCGGCAAAGAAGATTGGCTGGACGACATCGACCTTAGCCATTTGTTCAGGATGCACTTCGCCCATGACCCCAAGCACGCTATCGCCTTTTTTGATCTTCGCTTGTCTTCCAGGATGGAATTGATGCAAATGGGAAGCCTCGAAGTCGACGCCTTCCATTTTCAGTGAAGCCAAGAAATTTTCCAAAATCCCTTTCAAATCAAAAAAATCGACATCTTCCGGTTTAGGGTCCCAGTGGTAGGGAGCGCGCTTACCGCTTAGTACGATGGCGATCACAGTCGGCTCGATAAATTGGTCTTTATCTTTGAAATGAACTCTGCCCATTTCGAAGCCGGAGATATTCGGCGTTCCATGGTCGATGTTGTATTTCACGACCTGAAGCAATCCAGGAAAAAGAGAGGCCCTGAGGACGGATTGGTCCACGGAATGCGAGTGCATGACAGAAATCAGGGACTCTTTATTCATCTTGTGTTCAAGCGTCGTCGCCGCTTGCTGAGGGCTGATCAGATCGCAGGTCAAAAATTCTTGCAGCCCTTCACTGATGAGGCGGGTTCGAACCACCTTTTCCATGAGATAAAGAGGAGCATGAGGAATGGTCGAAATTGTCAAAAGAGGAATGGGCTTGGGAAGGTTGTTGTACCCATAAACACGGGCCACCTCTTCGATCAAATCTTCCTCGATGGAAATATCATTGCGGAAAGTCGGCACTGAAACAAGGAGCTCAGGGCCGGTCTCTTGTAGAATTGTCATGCCAAGACGACGTAAAAGAGGAGCGATTTCTCCGGCGCTCAAAGTTGTGCCGAGCAAATGATTCACTCGAGAAATCCGGCAAGCAATTTTCTTTTCAGCAAATTCGTGTGTTTTTTGATCGATACACCCGCGCGAAATTTTCCCTCCTGCAACTTCTTGGAGCAAATAGGTAGCATAATTCAGCGCATCGACAACGCCATTGGGATCGATCCCTTTCTCATGCCTCTGCGAACCCTCGGTCTTTAGTCCGAGCATCCGCGTCGTTTTACGGATGCCTTGCGGAGGAAAATAAGCGGACTCGATCGCGACATTGACCGTCTGATCGCCCACCGCTGTGCTTTTGCCCCCCATGATCCCTGCAAAAGCGAGCGGTTTGACAGTATCGCAAATCAATAAAGCTTCGGGAGGGATCGGACGCTTCACATCGTCGAGGGTCTCCAACTCTTTGTAGTCCGTTTGGGAAGTGATGATGATCTTTCCTTCGATCTTGTCCAAATCGAACATGTGCAGGGGCTGGCCCAATTCGAGCATGACCAGATTGCCGATATCGACGACATTGTTGATGCTGCGCACACCGCATGCCTCGACTTTTTTCTTGAGCCACTCCGGTGAAGGACCGACCGTGATCTCCTTCACGACACGGCAGGCATATCGTGAGCACTGTTTTTTATCGATCAACAGGACGTTTGTCGATTTTTCGACCGGTTCCTCACTCTCATTCAAGCTAAAAACAGCCTTTTTTAGAGAGAGGTTCAACTGAGCAGCGAGTTCCCTGGCCAACCCATAAATGCACAGGCAGTGGCCCAAATTCGGTGTCAGAGACACGTCAAGGATCACATCGGAATAATAAGCAGCTAGCTCTTTACCTAATTCAAATTCATCTGAAAGCTCCATGATCCCTTCATGGCCGGTCCCGAGCCCCAATTCATCGGAAGCGCACAGCATGCCGAACGATTCCACGTCGCGCAATTTCCCTTTTTTTATTTTGAAGGATTTGCCTTGCTCATCGGCCAGTGCGGCCCCGATCTTGGCAAAGGCTGTTTTAATGCCCGGGCGGCAGTTAGGGGCGCCGCATACTACCTGAAATTCTTCAGTTCCATCTGTAACTCTTGCGACGCAGAGACGGTCGGCGGAAGGATGTTTTTCTGTAGCCAGCACCTTTCCGACAACAATCCCGGAGAATGTCAGAGGGGAAGTTTCGATGCTTTCCACTTCGATGCCGGCGAGGGTCAATACATTGGCCAACTCTTCGGGCGACTGCGTGAAATTCAAGTATTCTTTTAACCAGGATAACGGGACTTTCATAAAAGTGAGGAAAAATTTAGTATAAGGAACATCCACTTATACCAAACTTTCTGAATCTGGGAAATTAAAATAATGAACGATAACTCATGGGTACGCCGCACCAAATGGCTCACGCAGGCCCTCATCATCAGCGGCACATTGAACATCGGCCTCATTGCGACCTTTGCCTACTTTGTCCTGAAAGAAAAACAAGAGGCCTTGACTATCGAACAAAAGCCCTCCGTCAAGGAAGCCGCGAACGATCCAACGAATGCCCAGCTGCTCTACGCCTACTCTCTGCTTCCCTACCCGGAACTCCTTTTGCGCCTCGAAAGCAAGAACCTTATCGAAGACGGTCTCACCAAACGCGATCTGGCCCTAGCCTGCCTCACCGCCTTCCATCACTTCAACCTCGATAGGGCCCTGGGGGGACTCCCTCTTCAAAAAAGGACCCTCCCGTTCACCAACAGCGAAGGGCAGGAGACCATCGAAATCCCCATTTTCCCCGGCCTTGCCGATTATCAATACCAGGCCATCATCCAATATGCGAAAACGGAAAAATGGCCCCTCACAAGCCAAGGCCTCTTCTACGAATTAAAACGTTCCCTTTCCCCTCGCGACCCCTCCCTTCTCGATGCCTTTTTCCTTTCCCCCGAATACCACGCTGTTTCTACCCTTTTGACCAGAACAAACATCTCCCTATCGCGAGAGCACATCATCGAACTGATCTGCGAAGGAGATTGGAAATCCCTTTTTCACCTTACCGAACAGCAGCGCATGTCCCTCGATCTCACCCCCGACCGCAGGCGCCTCTTTTTACTCGATTATCTTTCCAATCAATCCAAAATCGCCGCGAAAATCTTCCTCGAGTCCGATCTCGATTTTGTTTCCAAGCGCCTTGACGATTCTCAGATTTTAACCCTGCTCGACCTCTATCCCGATAATAACGCATCCCTTGAAAGCTTGGCTAAAGAACTCCTCACTTCCCCGCGTACCGATGCCGTCAGAAAACGCGCCGCCAGTCTCCTTTACTCTCTGACAGGAGAGCCCTTCCCTGAGCCCTATCAGCACGAGATCGCTCTCCGCCGTTTCCTCCCTCAGCTTGCTCCGAAGCCTATCATCGAACAAGCGCCCCCCGCAATCGTCCAAACACAGCTACCTCCTTCACCCAAGCCGAAAAAAAAGATCCACACCGTTGAACCCGGCGACAGCCTCTGGAAGATCGCCCGCAAATACCGTGTCACCATCGAAGACATTATGCGCATAAACCATCTGGAAACCGAAAAGCTCCGGCTCGGCAAGCAGCTCGAAATCCCTGAGAAAACAGAAAAATGAAACGACTCCTATTGATTCTTTCCCTCCTCTTCTCCTGCTCAAACAACGCACCCTGGATCCCCAAACGGGTCGAACAGGAATTTTCCTATTTCAAAAAACAAGAAAAACTTTCTAAGCAAAAAATTGACCAGATCGCCACCGATCCCAAGTACGATCATCTTTTACTCGTTAAATATTCGATCAGGGGCAACCACATTTTTCTGACCCATCGCCTCTCCACTAAAAACTACGTCTTTATCAGAGCTCAACGCATTAAAAAATCCCTGGAAAAAATTCTCAAGTCACACGACCTGCCCGATATGGATTTTATCGTTTCACTACACGATGCGATTGAAGAACAATTCGATATTCCCATCTTCGTCATGGCAAAACATAAAGATCGACACGCCCAAATCCTCATTCCCGATTTTGAAGCCCTTGGCGCCGCCTACCAAGTCATCAAGAAAACAGACATCACCAAAAAAGTCTTCCCTTGGAATCAACGAAAAAAACAGCTCATCTGGAGAGGCTCAACCGCACAACACCCACCCCAAGGCTGCCCCACCTCCTGGAACCTCCAAGATCCCCATTGCCTATCCAGAGTCCGTCTGTGCGATTATTCAGAACACTTTCCCGAATTGATCGATGCAAAATTCACCATCTATGCCCAAGGCGCCGAAAACCTTCCCTTCCTAGAAAAATTCAAAGGCGAATTCATCCCCTATCCCGACCAGTTCACATACAAATACCAAATGTTGATCGATGGAAATACTTGCTCCTATTCCAACTCCGGATGGAAATTTTTCTCCCATTCCTTAATCTTCAAAGAAGATTCCGATCACATTCAATGGTATTACAGCGAGCTTAAACCCTACGTCCACTACCTTCCCGTGAAAGAAGGCCTCCACGACCTTCTCGAAAAACTCCATTGGGCCGCCGAGCACGACACAGACTCCCAAGCCATCGCCCAACGCGCCCGCCAATTCGCCCTCACCCACCTCACCCAAGCCACCAACCTCGACTACCTCTACCACACCCTCCTCGCTTACAACTCCCTGAACTGGGTGGATTGACCAGGCAGGGTCAATCTCTTCTGATATTCTTATTTTCCTAAAATGCGTAATCTTCTCCATCGTAAGCCCAAGCCACACTCAATTGTTCCTAACTAATTTTGAGTCTTTGTTATTGAAAGAAAAAGCCAAACTTATATTCAGATTAAGGAAGGTGTGGCCACTCATTCTTAAAACGAGGATTGTTTAAAATTCTTCGGCATTTTGGACATCTTACCATTGCGTCTTTTCCATTATTAGATTTCCAAGCATCCAAACACTTGGGACATATTAACCATTCGGTGTCTCCTATTTGAGCCATATCGGAATTTAAAGAGTCGGGAAATTCTAGGTCTATTAATTCTTTATAAGCTTTAAAAATTTTCACTTCTTCTTCATCTCCATCGGACAGCTTATCGTAGAAGTTGGGATGATTGTTTGCCCATTCAGAAAATGTGATTATTGGATGAGGTTTAGAATAATTTTCCAATTTTTTGCATGAATAGATCCAAAACCTTGAAAGTCTTGAATCAATTATATCAAAAAAAACGAACGGTTTCCACCTTGGATAATAAGTAAAAACTCTATCGCATATGTAATAGGCTTTGTTGCATAAATGGGTAATAAACCACCGAGCTCACCGAGAGCACCGAGATTAATTTATTATTCTACGGATCCCATTCTTTAACAACTTTACGTTAAAGTTGATCAGTAACCCTACTTGACAACCAGCGAATTTAAGATATGACAGTAATTGTGCCTCGTGGATAGCGATAGCGCTTGTGATCGATTTCATCTCGGTGCTCTCGGTGAGCTCGGTGGTTAAATTTTTGGTTTATGCAACAAGACCTATGTAATACCAAATCACTCCATCCCTTACCGTCAAGCCATAAACAATGTATTCAGTACCCACGTCTATATGAAAATCTGACTCCCTCTTAGAATTATTGTCGTTTGGTATTATGTCTTCCCCAACATCTTTCCATTGATTATATATGCATCTAATTTTCATGAAGAAACTCAATTTTGAGTGTGTCAACAAATTAATGTTTCTCGGGATCAGGCATGTTTTCCAACCAGATTTTTTCAGCTTCTATTTCTATTTTACCTACATCTCTCGTGCGGGGTTTTGGGGGAAAGTTTTTCCACTCGATAAGTAAAAGGACCTTATTATTATCAATTTCAAGATGAAGGATTTCTCCATCATCGTACTCCATTTGAAGGATCCCTTTATATTCTTTATCATCAACATTAATATTCTTGACGCCTATAAAACATAATTTTCCTTTTAACGTCTTGTCTTTGGATAAAAATTGTTCGGACATAAATTCATCTGATGTTATCTGACAGCTTTCAAGAAAAAGTTCTAATGTTTTTGTCTTTTGTTTTATTCCAATCAATGTCCCATCGTGGAAATAACCCGCACATTTCTTAATATCCATCTATTAATTCTTGTATGCTTCTAAATAGCATTCTGGCAATTCTAATGAACTCCCATCTCCAAATTCAACAGTGTACAACCAAGTGGATTCAATCAGAGAAGGATCTTTTTTTACATCATCTGGATCTATTTTTATTACAGAGCAAATTGATACAATTTCTCCCGGATGCAAATGGGGTGGAGCATTCTTCTTTATTAGTGCTGTGTCCCCCAATTGAATTTATGTGTTTTGGAAGAATTTGTTAACATAGAAGCCCTCTGATTATTTTATTGGCAGCCAAGGTGTTCCATCTGGATTAGTGACTTGGTTTTGCTACTTTTTTTGATTTTACTTCGATTTTTCCCAAAATACATAACCCTCTCCATCGTAAGCCCCTACTATTATCAATTCGGTATTCAAACAAACTCTTTCTAATTCTTTCAAAGACAGGCTCTTGTCTGCTTTCTTGGTCAAGCTAATTTCTGATAATACGCATAGAGAGTGCCACATCGCATTTGAAATGCGAAAGCAACTATTAATATTCTGAATTGAGGATGTTTTTTTTGTGATTAAATGGTAAATCTCCTTTTCATACACTAAACCGCAAGACGAAAACAATGCATCTTCATATTCAGGTTTAAAAGTGTCGTTTATATCATCGAAGACACATGATAGCCTATTATTCGTCGATATTTTGTTTAATACAATAGCATTGACTTGATCTCTTACTCCTTTAGCTATTCCGCCCAATCTGAATTCATGGATTTGATCGGGATTAGCGTCATCGGGTAATAGAGTATAAAATCTGCCCATTTCAAAATTTAAATTTTTTAATAATAATAACGACAAGGTGCTAGCATCTGCTAAGGTATACTGAAAATAAGCGAATGCTTGAGCATGGTTTAGCCAGTGTCGGTTAAACTTTATCATGTTTTAATCTCTCATGTTCCATAATGTATCTTGAGGAAAATATTTTCTTGTAATTAAAGCTTGGTATTTAGGATTAAATGTTAATATTCCCAATTTACGTTGACAGAAAGCTGTACTCGCGAATGATATAATGAATTGTGTCACTCCTTATCTTCATATTCTTCTAAATAATATTCAGGAATTTCAATATCCGACCCACCGGTATATTCGATAGTGTATATCCATTCCCCTATATTAGATTCATATTTGTCCGCAAGGATCTTTGTTTTAATTTTTATCATTCCACAGACTGATGCAATTTGTCCTGGAAAAAAGTGAGAAGGCGCTGTGTCTTTCACTTTTACAGACTCCCCCCAATCGAATTTATTATCATCGCCATCATTCATAAAAGGATCCTCTATACTGTATTATCATCGGTTGCAGAGTGTTCATTGAGGTCAGGACTACTCTTCGTTGCAGCATTCATCAGAAAGATTTGGAATATTTTCCCAATATATTTGTTCAGCTTCTATTTCAATTGTTCCAATATCATTTGTACGAGGTTTTGGAGGAAAATTTGTCCATTCTATAAGAAGAAAGACTTTATTATTATCAATTTCTAGATCCAAAATTTCTCCATCATCGTATTCTTTCCAAGGAATTGCTTTATTTTCATGATCGTCTACTTTAATCGACTTGACACCCATTAAGCATAATTTTCCTTTTAAGGTATTTTCTTCCGACAATTTTTTTTTATCTATCGGTTCGTTAGCTGAAATTTCACAGCTTTGAAGCAAAAGTTCTATGTTGTTTCCTTTTTTTTTCATGCCAATGAAACCACCATCGTGGAAATAGCCTGTGTATTTTTTGATGTCCATTTTTTAATCTCTGTTATTTATTAATCAGGGTACAAGTGGGAGGGTTCACTATGTTCAGGTACAGGATCACCGTTTGCATCTAAAAACTTATTGAATTTGCTTGTTGAATCGGGATTAAAACGGTGCCAATGAGAATCTCCTTTATGTCCTGTTTCTCCTGGTTTTGCCGCATCATAGCGAAGCTTTTCTCCAGTTTTTGTATTCTCAAAGGTCCTATGTCCATGTTCTTTAGCTTTTGGATGAGTTGTTTCTTTCCATTCAGAATCTTCTAATAGTTGATCTGGGTTTTGCGGAAGCCTTGTATCACGATTTTTCTCTTTTACTTCTTCTTCGAATTCTTCATTAAACCGCTTAACATATGCTGCATAATCATCCGTTGCAGAGTAGTTGTCTCCTGAATTTAAACCTTCATAAGCCTTATATCCTGCATACCATATGACTGCTGTACTAGCTGTATACAGAATTGGGAGGATCATAGAGGAAAGACTTGGGAGAACGATTTCTGCTCCCCATATGAGAAGAGGGATCGCGAATTGGATAAATTGCCCATCAGGATCAACGTACCGAAATGGGTTATTGAACACATACTGATAGAGATTGATACCGTCGACAAACCCTGCAGGGTCTGTTTCTAGCCAACGGCCATTTTCAGGGTCATAGTAACGCTTGCCAAAATAGATAAGTCCTAACTCTGCATCGAAGCGTTTCGAGGCAAATCGCCATGGGTTGATTAAATTTGCAGGCAAATCTGTGTTTAGTTCTTCGCCAAAGGCGGTAAAATTATAATGGGTTGCAATACTTCTCGATTGCACATCAACTAGGCGGCGGATATTGCCTTGAACATCGAGGATGGGAGCAAAGAGTTTTCCTTCGAGTTCGACGGCAATCGTGGCAGGGTTTTGTTTGTGTTTGGGAACGCCGAGAATTCTCAAATTTTTGAGAGTGTTGTTTGAGACAAAGGCGCCGATTTCATTGTGCCCGTCGTAGAGGTAGTTTTCGTCTTCAATTTTACGATCCTTAGCAATAACCGTTTTGTTTAATCGCCTTCCGAGAGGGTCATAAACAAAATGGATCTTTTTCTCGTTCGAAGTGGCCTCGATTAGACGATTTAAGGGGTCGTGAACTAAAAGAAAAGTATCCGAAGAAGTCTTTTTGAGAGATTGGTTGCCGTTCTGATCGTAAGAGTGATCTGAAAGTTCGTTTAGGTCATTCGTTTCGTGGAGGAGTGCATTTTTTTGGGTTCTATTGTAGGCGGAGTCGAAGGCGTAAAGAATTGAGTTTTCAGAGGTAAGCTGGAAAAGATGATCGTAACTATAGCGATGTTCAATACTATCCAAGATGCTGCGAAGGAGATTGCCATTGGCATCATAAGAACACATTTGAGAGAAATACGGGCTGATGATGGCAGTTCTTTGATTGTTTAAATCTCGGGTATAAGTCAACTGGCCTGAATTTCCAATGAGGCTCTCTGCTATGAGATTTCCATTCAAGTCATGTTCATCATAGTAGTGGGAATAAAGCGCTTCCCCATTGTCAGTACAACGGACCACACTTTTTAGGAACAAGGGATCGTAGTTGTAAACAATTTCACCGACGTTGTCGATTTTAACCAAAGTGGGACGATCGAACGCATCGTAATTTTTTTTAACGGTAAGGCCGCATGGGAATTCTTCATGGATCACATTGCCAAAAGGATCGACTTTTCGTTTAATCGAAAAGTGTTGCTTTTCATCCGTAGCGGTTAAAAGATGACCTAATAGATTGCGTTTAAAGCAATGCTGAATGGCGTCATCCGAAGAATCCAATCTGCTTAGGAAACCTAGAGGATGATAGGCATAAGACAGTACGATGCCGTCGGGAAGTGTTTTGGTGGCGACTTTACCTGAGAGATAATAGGTATATGTTGTGGTTCTCGCGTCTTTGGTGCCGCAGGCTCTTGTAAAGTTGTTTATTTGATTCGTTGAGGTATAGGTGTATTGTATGGTTTGAGCATTTTGAAACTGGTCATTCTTATAGATGTGTTCTCGATGGGAGGTAAGGTTGCCAACAGGGTCGTAGATTTTTTCCAGAGCAGAAATGGTTTTTCCATGAGGATTTAAAATCTCTTTTCCAACGAGACGAGAAAGAGCATCGTAAGTTTTCATTGTTGTGGTGCCTTGGGGATCGATTTGGGCGATTTTCAAGACTTTTTGGCCAATGGGATTTTGATGATTTTCATCGTAAATCGTGCGGTTCACAAATCCTAAGGCGTCTTGGTGTTCGGTCAAACGCTCGAATGAATCGTAAGTCCAAGTCTCGATTGCCTCTTTTCCATTAATGTTGCGTGTAATGGTCCTGATTTTGCCGTCTGGATCATATGTGTAATTGATTTTATACAGGGGGGTGCCAACGGCATCCGTTTTAGTTTCTTCCAAGACGCGGTCAATTAGGTCGCGATGATAATGGACGAGCAGTGTGTTATTCTGATTTTGCTTGCGAACTGTTGTAAGTTGTCCAAGGGCATTGTAATGAAATTCCACTACCCTGTCACAACGCTCTTCTTGAATTTTTCTGCCGGCGCCGTCGTAAGTGTATGTTGTGACGTAGCCTTCTTTGTCGGTTTCTGTCAGCAGATGAAAGCCGCTGTATGTAAACTTCTCTAGTGCAATGATCTCGTCTTGAAAGTGATACGTTTTAGACAAAACTCTTCCGAGGACGTCGTGCGTGTAGGCAATGGTCAGGCCATCTGGATCGGTATGGGTCGCAAGCATGCTGTTTTTTTCATAGCGGAAGAGCTCCTTGCTTCCATCCGGACGGGTAATTTCTGTGGGGGATCCATAGGCGTTGTAACGGTATAGGGTTGTATGGCCATTCGCATCGGTTTTGGAAATTTCATTTCCCAAGGCATCATAGATGGCGTGAGTAGTGACAGAAGCGGGTTCTCCAGTTGGCGAACTAATCGAAGGAAAGTCAGTTCTCGTGACTTTGTTGACAAGAAGATCGTAGGCGTATTGGGTATTGTTTTCGAAGGGATCAATTTTTTGGATGAGGCGATCATGAAGGTCGTAATTAAAGAATGTGGAATGGGCGAGGGCATCGTCTCCTTTTTCGGTCTGCTCGCGAAGACGGCCCTGGGCATCGTAACGCAGAGTTTTTGCGATTCTGTTGGAGAAATTGGTGGCTGAGGTCACGCGCCCTCGAGCATCATCGCAGCAGATCTTTTTTTGTCCTATCGCATTAGTTTCTGAAACTAAAGTCCCTCTTTCGTTGTATTCTTTGAAGAGCGTATATACATGACGGCCATCGGAATCGTAGATTTCTTCTTGCTTGACATTGCCGTATGGGTCGTATTCAAGATGGGTCCGCTTGAAGAGTTTTTCCTGGCCGTCTTCGAGATATTTTTCCTCCACGGATTCGATCATGTGCAAGAATGGAGGCTGCTGCCTCAATTGATAACGGGTGATTTTTCTTTCCGTCACTCCTGTTAAATCGCGTTGATCCACGCTTTTTCCATCATCGACGATTGTCTGAATGAGATTGTTGCAGTCGTCGTAATCGGAAAATTCTCGGAGGATAATTTTTTCTTTATCCGAGGTGAGCTTTGAAGTGACCAGATTTGTCTGAGAAAGATAGGTGAAGGATACGATTTTGCCGTCTTCTGTTTCTTCGCGCAGAAGAAGATGGCGGCCATCTTCTGAAAACACCCTTTTTGTCATATAGGTTTCAAGTTGTCCCATCCCGGTTAAATCGCCCGTAAATTCTTCAAGGATGGGATTCCCAAAACGATCGTAATCGTATCTTTTCTTAAAAAGCAGTTTCTTCTGTCCGTCTTTGACCTCTATGGATTCAAGCCAGTGATTTTCTTTCCAAGTAAAAGTTTTTTCTTTTTTTATGGCGCCGTCTTGGCCAAAAAAATGAATTGCTATGGGAAGAACAGCTTTAGAATAATAATAAATGGTCGTTGTGCCATCCCCATTTTTCACGGTTGTGGATCCGTTTGTTCGTCCTGGAATGGGAGGATCGTAAGAGATGTTATAGAGGGAATGCAATCCATCCTGATGGCCAACCGGAAAGAAAAGCTCATGCACCCGGAAATGAGGAACACCTGCACCGAAACCTCGATATCCGCAGAGAAAGGTCTCATTTTTCCCAGAATAGTTCTCTAGCAGCGGGGGCTCAGCGTAGGTTAATGTTTCATGTCTGAAAAAAGGGCTGCTGACAGCGGAGAGAATAGGAGGAAATAAATCAGTGAACTCTATTTTATCTTTACCCTTTTTCCTCTTTTCTTTGACCTTTATGTAGACTGGGCGTCTTTGATAGGTATAGTCGGTAGTTTGCCCGTTTGATGCAGCAAAGTGGCATATTTGATTGGTAAGCGGAGATCCATGGACCCCGAGTGAAGCATAGACGTACCGCTCCTTGGGATCCATACTTTCCACAAGAGCTAGACGCCCGTTTTCGTAATGGTATTTTAGAACCTTTCCATTTGGTAGGATTTCTTTGTCTAACAAGTAAAGCAGCGAATGTTTCGTACTATAAAATCGGATTGTCCCATCTGAGGAGTACATTGTTAATTTTGTGCCATGCAGGATGATCTGTGTATTTCTCGGGTCGTATTTACCGTTTGGACTGCTACCAGAAAAGTTGGAAATGGCATATAGAGGAGAAGCTAGATGGGTTTTCCCATCAATAACGTAATATTCCAGAGTCATCCCATTGGGCTCCGTAAGACTCACGATTTTGGAATTCTGCTTCTGTAGCAGCTTTAGATGAGGGAAAATTCGCCATCCTTTATAGTTATCCTTCAGGTGAAGATAGAGATAATATGTGGCCCAGTTCCCATGCTGATGTTTGTTTTTGGCGGGGAAAGAACAGGGCATGTGAGGAGGAATGTAAATACGATAGAGAAAAATACTTTGGGCTCCTTTAACGATCAGGTCGGTACGTTTCAAGGCAGGCTGACCACTTAACGGACTGATGACTCCGCCGATGAGAAGATCTTGTTCGCTAGAAAGGGTGGCTATTTGATCGGGTGTGGAAGGGATGAGGTCCTGGAGGTCCTCTTCGTCAGAAAAAGCAGGAAGCGTGGTAATGAGGAAGCAAATAAGAGCTACTAAATAGCGCTTCATTTTTGATCCTCATCTCAATTTGAAGATCGATACTACGAAAAAATCGTTTTTTGAGAATTAAAAAAAATCAAGGCACATCGTCAACGCCTCCTTTATTCCAAGGGTGGCATTTCAACACGCGCTTAATGGCCAGCCACACCCCTTTCCAACACCCATGTTTTTCCACGGCCTGCATGGCGTAATCCGAGCATGTTGGATAAAACCGGCAGCATTCGCCCAAGAACGGACTGATGCAAAGCTGGTACAACCGAATGAGTTTTAGGAGTAGAAATCGAATCATTCTTAAAGTATAGGTTCTAGGAGATTCTTTTGACGACAGAATTATTTCCTTGGTGTAAAAAAAACTTTACAGAGAGATGCGATGACACGGCGATTAAGAACAGTGGTTATTGGCGGTAGCTCCGGGATGGGTTTAGCAACAGCCCAACTGCTTTCCAAGCTTGGGCATGAAATCGTGATTGCAAGTCGATCAAAAGACAGGCTCGAAAAGGCAAGGAAACTCATTGGAGATGCTGAATGCCATGAGCTAGATGTCACCAAAGAGGAAGACATATCCCGCTTCTTTGATTCCATAGGGGACTTCGATCATTTAGTCACCTCCGCTGCCAATTTTATCATGGGCCCTTTTCTAAAGCTTCCACTGGCCGAAGCAAAGCAGTTTTTCGACAGTAAGTTCTGGGGACAATATTTAGCAGCGAAACACAGCGCGCCCCATATCCGAAAAGGTGGGTCCATCACTTTTTTTTGCGGCGTCGCAGGACAAAAACCTTTTCTGAATTTCTCTGTCGGAAGCGCTATCAATGCCGCCCTAGAGGGACTCACACGAGCCTTAGCTCTTGAGCTATCTCCCATTCGCGTGAATGCGATCGCCCCTGGCACTGTCGCCACTCCCGTATGGGATTCACTGCCCGAAGAAGAGCGCTCAAAAGAATTTGCAAAGGCTGCAGCTCGATTGCCTACCAAAAGAATCGGGCATCCCGATGACATCGCACAAGCCGTGGCGTATCTGATCCAGTGCGGATTCGCGAGCGGCTCAGTCGTCTACGTCGACGGCGGCGAGAGGATCGTATAAGTTATGGCCTACTATTTTCCTGACCGCAACCAAAACTTCTGGCAACTGACATGCATACAGAGTGCTTCGCAAAGCATTCCTGGGCTGTTAGTTGGAGGAATATTGTCGCGTCAATATGGTCCCAAGACGGCAATTTTGTCGATCTGTGTTGGCAATCTCATTCTATGGATGATCGGGCTGGGGGTCATTTCAATGGCTTTCAAGGAAAGAAAAAATGCCGTTGAAAATGTGAGGGGTTTTCTTGGGAAGGGAAGCAGCATTGCGATGGCTGTCATCTTGATTCTCGCTTTTTTGTCTTGGTATATGCTCGAGATTCATTCGTCAATTGAAGCAATTGCGCCACTATTCCATTTGAATTCGAACTTAGATTTGACAATTTTCGGCGGTGTATTCGGTGTAATAATTGCTTTTATTTCGATAGGAGGAATCCGCCTTATAAGGCACATAACTGTATTCAGTTTTCCGTTCTTAATATGTTTTGTTCTCTATCAGATTTTCACTTCCGACTTAACGATCATCGAATCAAGCCATTGGGGACTTTCATTTACAGCTATTATCACCATTGTGGCGATTACATTGCCCGGAACAGTCAACCTGCCGACTTTTTTTAGACATTCCCACTCAAGGGCCGATTCTTTTCTTGCGATCACTTTAATTGCATTTTTTTTTGTATTGTTTCAGATCTTTTCCATTTTTACTAACATGTCGACCCCAATCGATTTGTTATTTGGACACGAAGCTTTATCTAAAACAGCTTTGTACCCCTTCATCGTTCTTATGTTCGTCATTTTATTATCTATCTCTCTTAATTTAATTAATATTTACTTTGCTTCAGCAGGGCTGGAGTTGATTTGTCCAGGTCTAGCAGGTGGGAAAGGTAATTTGGTTGTCGGTTTGATTGGAACAGCTATTTATGTCGTCTTGGTTAATCCTGACAAAATGGTCTTTTTAGAAAATGTTACCGACAATTTTATAGCAAATCTGGGCGTCGTTTTACTCATCTCGTTTTTGATAAAGACTGTGGTAAAACACAGGCCTCGAACTTTTGAATTGATCATCAATAGTATTTGTTGGGCAATTGGCTCTATTGTGGCAGTGATTGTGCACGTCAATTATCCTCTAGACCCAAATAAAGCACTTATTTTTGGCGTGGGTGGGACTATCATTTCCTTTCTATGTATCATTTTTATTGAAGAAACTATTTGGGCGATAAAAAAATTAGTCCCAAATTTGAGATAGAGATAATTCACTCTTGACGCCAGGAATAAAAGAAAAAGGCAAAGCTTTCATATCTTCTTCGAAGAATATTTTAGCTGCTTGCTCTAGGCTTGCAGGGAAAATATGTGTTGAACAGTAAAGGGATGGGTCGTCCGCTGAAACTCCCTTAATCTTTAAATGTGTGTCGATAACATCCCTTAAAAGGTTCTCTTCGGGAACAATGGGCTCGCTATCAAATTCCGCATCATCGGTCACTTTGAAGAATTGGGGATAAAACACATCACAAGCAAGGCTTAAATTTGTAAATTTGTTTAGCCACGGTTGCATTTGCAAGGATAATGAATCTTTATCCAATGTGTCAGAGTAAACGCAGCCCCCAAAAACAACGATGGACTCATTTGGATTTAAAGAGAAAGCTGCATTGATCTCCGAAACAGATAAAGCTTTGAATTGTTTTTTTCCGTCTCCCTCAAAGATAACGGCGTATCGATCAACAACTCGTCCGGAATTGTCGATAATGTCGTTGATTAAAGCGACTTTTGCGTTAGAAAGAATGAGATGAGCTTGGATAACTTGAACGGAAAATAAGTTTGAACAATACTTCAATCCTCGTTTATCTGTGCGTATATATTCCGGACCTGTATATTTCCCCCATAACCCTATGGGTGCGTCGTTAATTTGAAAGTCTTTGTCCATCTTGGTGAGATAGATTTGATATTGTAAGGCAATCCAATTAGAAAATGTTTTTTTGAGTTTGTGGGAGATTTCATTACAAATATTCACACTAATCGGACTGATCTCTTTTAGCTTTTTCGTTACCGTTCGGCCGCCTTTTAATGGGTCGGATTCTTTAACGAAGGCCAAGATGTAAAGGCAGGCTAAGTTGATCATCGCCTTGGGCATCCACCAGTTGCACGGAACATGAGCATCCGTCTGTTGTTCCAGGGCGGCGATTTTTTGTAAGCCTTCTTCTCGAAGCTCATTCAAATTGCATTGAAGTACAGAATTGATGAGATTTTGCGCGAGGAGGGCCATCCCGTGACAGCAGTTAGAGGTGGTATGGCCGTCGAAGTCGGAGTATTTCCTGGAAAGACAGCTGTCGATTGTTCTTAGGATCACGCGGTAGGAGAAAAGAAGCTTTTCCTTTCGGATTAGAGTTCCAAGTTCATGGTGGTCGGGGTCCACGATGCTTGAAGCGGGCATGAAGTTCTCGTGGTGCAGGGCAATATCAAGGGGAAGGGGGTATTCCGGGTTATAAGCGGGATTTTGTTTTTTTAATGGAGATATGGTCATGAGTTTCTATTAAGCAAATTGGGTAAGGATGGGTTGCTGTGTGCAAATTTCTTCGAAGAATTTTTCCACTTGTGCGGCGTAGACATGTTGGATAAAAAACGTCGAGGGATTGTCGGAGGAAAAACCTTCTTTTTGCGCTAAGGCTCTATACTGATTGAACTCGTCATTTCTGAGAGTGTGGATGCAGTGATCGAGTTCTGGGTTCGGATATTGCCGATGATCGGCGGCGCCGGCTAAGACGGCATCGATGATGCCAATTTCTTCCATGCGGGCGGTCCACTCTGTTTTTGTGACATCATTTACGACGGCGATCCCTTGGATGACGCAAGCGGGTCTGTCCAGGTCCGCTTCATTGGGCTGACCCATAACATAACCCCTCGAAGTGGTTTTAAAAAATATGCACTCTTGGTCGGTAAGGGAGTAGCCCTCATCATTTCTTTGGAGGAATTTCACGTGGGCGACGATGGGGATTCCATGCTTTTGGGCTGTCTGAAGCATGGTTTTATATGCCCAGAACATGGGAATGCAGGGCAGTGTATTTTGTTCGTGAGTAAACTCTTGAGAGGACATTTTTTGCAGCGTTACGTCTTGTGATTGGAGCGCATGATCTCTGACAAACTGGACGGAGGAAGTAGCGAGAGAGCGCCGCAATTTGCTTAAGAGGTTGCGGGCAAAACTGACCGAAACATTGCCAAAACGGATGAAATTTTTTGGTTCCCCGGCTTCAATACGGTAAATTGTGTTCAAGGATTCTTCGGAAATTTTCACTGTCTTCATTTCCGAGAGAAGATAAGATTGAAGGAGAAATACTTCCTCATCGGTTAAAGAAACATCGATCTCATGATTTTCTAAGATGTCTTTCAGTGACCCATCGCTCCTCATCAATGAATCGATGGATTTAGAAGCAAGAAGGTCATCTATTTTTTTTAAAGATTTTTCAATTTGCTCGAATAGAGATGATTTCGAAATAAAATTCAACGAGGCTAGCCACACCGCCCGGATTTGACAGGAGTTTTCCCCAACTAGGCTATCAAATTTTTCTAAATTCCCTGATCGTATGCAAAGGTGCGACTCTTTCAGCGCCCTAAGGAGGGCATGAAATTCTTTCAACCCGATTTGCAAGCTTCCATTTTTCCGCAAACAAGGTTCATAGGGAAGCAATTGGCTTAGAAATAAGTTTTTTGTGCTCATTGAAAAAAAATCTAAAATTAATTTATAATTGTTATAACAGATCGTGGTTTATAAATTCTATGTTTAAATAAAGTGGTGTTAATTATTAGTTAAAAGATTTTATAACACTAATTTCTAAGAGATGGCCACTGATGCTTCCAATGAGAACTCCCATGAGAGCAACAAATGGTCCGGCTAGGACGAAACCGATAATTCCCCCAGCACAAGCACAAAGAGCGGTGCCAATAAGACCGTATAATTTAAGCCCTTTAATGTATTTTTTATTTTTCATCATAACTCCATGTTTACAAGCTTTGCTTTTGATTGCTTCGATGATTATATACAATAAAGGAGGTAATTGTCAAGTATTTTTTATTATTTTGATAATAGATTTCAACCCTTTGGTCTCCAGAAGATTGAGGCTTTTGCTCGAAAGAGGCTTCGATTTTTTGAACTGTAGCCAGAAAAAAAATTTGTTATATAACGAAAACTATCGCGGTTATAAGGATCATGGATGAGCAAGCAGCTTCAAAGCTACGATAACCAAAATTGTTTCCAGTTGGCGAGCATTCAAAGTGGGGGCCCAGGGCTATCGGTGATTATTATAGGAAAGCAATTGGCTGAGCAATATGGGGCAGGTACGACGATATGTTCGATTCTATTGGGCAACCTCATTTTATGGCTGATCGGCATTGCTATCATTTCCATGGTCGAGCGCAGGCAAGCCAATGCGATCGACAATTTTAAGAATTATATTGGGAAGTATGGAGGAATGCTCGCGGCACTCGTGCTAATTGTTGCTTTTCTTAATTGGTACGCATTTCAAATTAATTTTTCCATGAGGGAACTGAACGGCTTATTTCAATTTGATCTATCAGGCCGTCAAGAGGGAATAGGGGTTAAGTTTGGAGCTGCGTTAGGGCTTTTAACAGCATTGCTTTCTATTGGAGGAATCCGTTTACTTAAATGGATAGCTGTTTCTTGCTTGCCCTTATTATTTTTCTACCATCTCTATTGGCTAATTAAACCTGATGTTGCTATTTCTATAAAAGGAACATGGGGGCTTTCATTTCCGGCGGTTCTTACGACAGTTTTGATCCTCCTCCCAGGTGTTATTAATTTTCCTACCTTTTTTAGACACTCTCGTTCGAAAGCACATTCCTATTTGGCCATCACTCTGCTTTCTCTACTTGTCTCTTTTTTTGAAATTTCCACGATTTGGATGCAATTTTTATCTACTCCAGGCAAAGGGTTAGTTTTGCCGATTACCATTTTTGTGGTTTTGATTCTGACAATTTGTAACTTGCTCAATATCTATCTCGCCTCAGCTTGCTGGAAAACTTTTGTCCCTCAATATGAAGGAGGAAAAGAGTTTGCAATTATTGGTTTATTTGGAACCCTTGTATACACTTTCATCCAAATTTCTACACCTGTTCAATTCTTAATGGACCTGACGAATGCCTACATCGCATGCCTTGGGGTGGTTTTGTTGATGGCATATCTGATTCGAATCATCGTCAAGCATAGGCCAAGGCCGTTAGAAAAAGGGATAAGTCTGGCGACATGGTTGTTCGGCTGTCTGGTTGCGACCGTTTATGAAGTGAATCATTTTTTGCAGGGGGTGGATGCATTGCTAGTCGGCATTAATGCAAGTCTGTTGTTTTTCCTGTGTGTGATCTTTGTGGAGGAAACAGCTTGGGCTGTGAGGAAAAAGTGGCATGAAAACTAACGGACTACCCGATACCCACCAAACGGCTTGGCAGCTGTCTGCGATCCAATTGAGCGGATGGACCAGCCTGCCCATTTTGGCAACGAGCATGTTGCTTTTGCAGCAGAATAGTTTCTTGGGAGCGGTATTGACCATCATCGTGGGCAATGCGATTTTGTGGTTTATCCGGTTAGGCATTTTGGCGATGAGCCAAAAAAATCGGCAAAGTACTTTGGACATCTCGCGGGATTATTTAGGGAATTTTGGAAGTTATTTCATCGGAGCGCTTCTTTTGATTTCCACGTTGGCGTGGTTCATCGCTCAGACAACGGCTGCGAGTAATGCCTTGACGCATCTGATCGTGATCAAAGAAGATCCGGAGATTGACCAGTTTACGCAAATGAGCGTTTTTGTGGGAATCGTGAGCACTTTTCTTTGCATGGAAGGGATCGTTGTGCTGAGGAGATTAACGACGATCTGTTTTCCGATTTTATTGGTGGCATTTTTCGCGGTGATTTTTGCTTTGCCTTTTAAAATGCCAGCTTCTGGAATCACTGCACTTTCTCTGTCTGGTTTATCTTTGGTCTTGGGAACGAGTTTAGGAATCACCTCGGACCTTCCGACTTTTTTTAGGCATAGCGAATCCTGGTATACGTCGATTCGCGCTTTAACGATCGTTCAGCTTTTCAGCTTGGGGCTTGGGTTATGCAGTCTTTATTTTGTCGCTGTCCTTGAAGGGAACTTTGGCATTAAGGAAGCGCTCGTTCTGGCTTCGGGCAATGAGATGCTTAGAATTTCTTTGATTGTTTTTGTTTTTTTATCTGTGATTTGCGCCAACGTGGCCAACGTCTATTCGGCTTCAGTAGGTTGGGAAGTGATCGCGCCAAAAGCTCTTGTCGGCCGCAAAGAATATCTCATTTTAGGTCTGGGATTGACCACGATTTTTATTTTGGTCTCCAATGTTTTTTCCGCCGAGTTTCTGCTCAATGCTTCGGACAGTTCACTGGTGAATTTGTGTCTTGTTTTGATTTTGGGGTATGTTCTTAGCCGATGGAAGAAGAGAGGGCCGAATTTTTATGAGCAGGGAACTTATTTTTTGGCCTGGTTGATGTCGACGATCGTCAATGTTCTTCAATATAGCGGTTGGATTGGCGAGGAAATTTCCTCGCTGGTTGTGGGAATCGGTGTGATTTTAGCAACGGTACTGCTGGCTCAGGGAAATCGCATTTTCAAATTATATGGAATAGGTCGCGGAGCAGGGTGAGGGTGACCTCGATGAAAATCAGGAGAATCACAATCGTTTCGAGGCGGGAGGTGTGCTGGTGGTTGAGCTCGCTGGAAAGGATTTCGAAGAGCTCGTGGACTACGTTGAGGCGTTTATTGAGGATTTCGACCCGTTTTGTGACGTCGAGGTAGTGGGCGGTGCGGCGATAAAACGGTTCGAGCTCGGGGTAGTCCCAGAAGAATTCGGGGGTGTCGAGGATTTCGCTATGCAGATTGATGAAGTTGCGTTCGATGAAGATCTCGCCCATTTTTTTGGAGATTTCTTTTCGCGAGAGCGGGATTTTGCCTTTTTGCGCGAGAGCGGAGGGCAGCATTTGTGTGTGATCTATTGTTTTTTGAATCAGTTCTTCAAAGGTTGAAAGTTTCACAGACTGGGCAATGCCGTGGGAAATGGCGAGTTTGGTTAGAGTACTTTTATTGTGGACGAAGATTTCATCTTCTTCGATTTTGATCGTATCGCCGTAGGTAAATGTGAATTCGTCGAGTTCGTATTTCCCTAACGACTCTTTTTCAAACTCTTTGAGGGACTCCAGAATTTCTTTTTCTTCCTCTTCGGTAAATCCCCAGCAAACGACCGCTCCATAGGAAAAGTAAAAAAGGTCCCCTTTGATGTGCTTATCCTCTTTGATTTGGATATGGATAACATCGCGGAAAAGCTGGGTCGAGCCCGACCTTTGCAAATGTTGGAACAGCCGGGGAATATCGTAAGAAGAAGCAGTGCAATAACAGGTACAGCGCATAGGTCTTCTTATAACGCATTGGCCATTAAAATGGAAATTTTACCCAGCAGGGCGTTTTTGCTTTGAAGTGGGTTTTTTATAAGCTTCATTGCTGATTTTTGGCTGGAGATAGGTAAATTTAGTGGTTTAAAAATCAATTTTTTTCTAGTATGGATGCTCCATTTTAAATTTGCAGAATGGGATTAGTTAATTTCCGAAGACGAACGTCCTATCTGTTTCAACACCTTGAAGAGATCTGTCTATGACCAAACTATTGAAAATTTTGTCAATTTTAATGATGCCCTTTTGTTTCCCATTGAATGCTGAACAGTTCGAGTTGGCTGCTCGAAAGAGTGATTCATCTGATTATAGTCAATATGTTGATGAGATAATCACAGCTTTTACGAAGGAAATGAAAGCACAATTTGGTCTTGAGGGCGAAGGCAAAAAGAGGGAAATGTCCCATGATGTCGAGGAAATTTCGGTTAGGTTAGTAGCTTACCAAAAGGGGACAATTGAGCAAGCTCGAGAATGGGAGATTAAAGCCACCGAACGTTTAGTCGAGATGGTTAATGCCCATGAAAAAATTAGACCTTTTCTTAGAGAATATCCATTTCATCCTGATCGAGCGATTGTTTCTATCACTTTCTTAGGGCCAGACAATGGTCCACGTATTGACGACAACATCGCATTTGTCATACAGAGCGACTATAATGTACATTACTTTACCAGGAATCCTCTAAACATATTCGTTTATAGAAACATAAAAGTAGAGCCTTATTTAGAAGCATTTGACATTGTCCAAACTCGTGATTCAATCATTGCAGAAGCAAGCAAATCGAAAGATTTGCCGCGCGATGAAGTTTTCCCTCCCAGAGATGGGAAAATTCCACCTCTTCATGGAAAAATTGTGAATGGAAGATATTATTCTCCCGAAAATATTTTCTCCTGTCAGGCAGAAGATTATGGAGAAAGAAAGTACGTTTCCCAGGATGCTCTTAGCCCTGTTTCAGTTAGTGTAGCGTTTTATGGCCCTATATATAATTTTAAAAAGGCAGAAGTTATTTTTATGCCAGGCACTGAAGATAAACAAATAAATGAAGTGGGCTTAAAAGACTTCTTCGAGCATTTGGGCATTGGAATCCTTGAAAAAGTAGATAATGCTCAGGGAATTAAAGTTTTGGAGGAAGAACTATTAGAAGGTGATACCCTTTTTGCTGCCATTTCTGTCGATAAAATCTCTTTTTTGAGACACCCAAGCGGCAAATATATGTGTTCAACGAGAGCCTACTTAATTTTTCAAGATAAGGACAAAATAGTCATACTTTCGAACCAGGAGGTGACGCTCCCGGGTGAGAAGCACACTCCTGAAAAACATATTGAAAGGTTAAAGACCGAAATTCTTGATTTTAGGAAAACATTCGAATTCGGACCGATTCCAACTCGTTTCTGTACAGAAAATATAGAAGATTTAGAGTGATAGCTTAATTGACCAAACTTCTGTTTTTGCCTCCATAACTCTTGACAATTTTCAAAGTCTTCGTCTTTTCATGTCCCGATGGATGGGACGAATATTGAGTACAAATGAGGTGAAGCATCAAAAGAAATTAACCTGTTCTGCCATCGGAAAATCCTTTTGATTTTCTCAATTCGCGAATTTTCTTAGCGAGCTCGCTTTCATCCGTTCTTTCTTCTAAAAGGAATGGTTGCTTCGTCTCTTTTTTGGCTACATCAGTCTTAACAATTTTCAGGGCTTCTTCATAAGGTTCGTCTTTAATGTCTTTGCCTAGGAAGTGATTGTCATAATTGTGAGCTTGATAGTAGATTCTTTTTTTCGCTTGGAAAACCAGTTCAACCCAATTATCGTTCGAGGGATTTGATTTTTCCTTAGGAACACTAAAAGAAATCGAAACTCTTGCACGACTCGATGGGAAGGGATACTCCCTTAAAAATGGCCTAATTTTTTCATGTGCATTGATAATTTGAACGAATCTTTCTGTAAGTTTGATTTCTAATTCCCTGGCTTGTTCTATTGTTGAACTTTGATGAGCATCGAGACTTACTGATATCTCTTCTACATCATAGGGCATGCTTCCTCCACTGCCTCCACATCTGAAGCCATATTCTTTGTATATTTCTTTTAAAAAGGCAGAGGTCACTTCAGCGACATATTTTGTATAAACAGCTGATTTCTCATCTTCGGCATTCGCTTTAAAACCCACCAACATCATTAGAATTACAAGAGTAAAGAAACTAACGCGTTTAGACATCGTAAAGCTCCTCAATTTTTCTTAATTCACTTATATGATTAAGCTGGTCCCACAAGTTTGGATTAATAAGTCAAAAAGGCATCTTTAAAGAGACTCGAGTTCCGTCTTCCCTTTTTTTAATGCATTATTCTGAACAATTTTCAGGGCTTCTTCGTAGGGTTCATCCATAATAGGTTTAAGTACATATTGATTATCGGGGTTTATTGCGCGATAGAAAATTCTGTTCTTTGCTTGAAAGACTAATAAAACACTATTATCAATAGGAAGCTTAGTTTTGCTAGGAATCGTAAAAGAAATGTCAACGCGTACTCGACTAGATGGAAATGGATACTCTCTTAAAAAGGGTCTTATTTTTTCGTGTCCATTGATAATTTGAACGAATCTCTCTGTAAGTTTGATTTCTAACTCCCTAGCCTGCTCTACTGTTGCACTTTGGTTAGAATCAAAACTAACTTCTATCTCTTCCACATCATAGGGCATGCTTCCTCCGCTGCCTCCACTTCTGAAGCCATATTCTTTATATATTTCTTTTAAAAAGGTAGAGGTCACTTCAGCGACGTATTGAGTGTAGATCGGCGACTTGTATTGGTTGGCGGTCACTTTTAACTCCGTAAATATCATTAAAACAATTAGGGTAAATAACCTAACGCGTCCTACCATTGTAAAATCCTTGGTTTGTTCTTCGAATGTCTATATTTCTTAATTGCTCCCACTGGTACGTCCCAGCCAAATGGGGATGGTCAGCAATATGTCCTGTCATTTCCGACCTAGTCGAACGACACTTAACAATTTCAATGTCATAGTCTGGATCATCCATATATTTTTTTGCAAACCTTCCTGTAATATAATCTTTTTCAGAATAAACATTTTTGACCCCACGGGCGTAACCATTCGGAATAGGTTCTGCAGGGCCAAGGGCGAGGATGTACATTTGTTTTTTAATAAGGGCTTGCTGGTCCTCGGTCATGCCCTGAATGGCATTCCTACCGATGAGCCCGCCCTCGCTATGGGCGACGTGGTACCAGAACATTTCGGGATTGATTTTGTAGAGGGCTTCGGAGATGGCAATAAAGAATTGCCGGGTACTGACAACGATCGGTGTATCTTTTCCTCGTCGCTCCTCAATCGTTCTTTTACAGTCGCGATATATTCCTTGTGTTGGGTTGTGCATGCCAATGGTGAGGGTGCCTTCGTGGACCATGTTGACAATGGATTGAACATTTTTTGAGAACTCGCTTAGATTTGTTTGAATCCCATTTTGTGCGGTGATCAATCCGATCATTTTGCCCCGTTCGGGAACGAGCTCATGAAAGTGATCAATGATGTTTACAATGCCTGTGTGCCATTCTTGAGGTGTGAATTGAAGTTTGTACCAATGGTCACACGAGACGGTCCAGTCGAGAGGCACACCGTCTATAATTGCTTTGCAGGGTAAAATAGTGCGTATGGGAATTATTTTTCCCGGACTGAAGGCACTTATCGGGACCTCTATGCGGAACTCTGGAAAGAGGGGATCGGAGAAGAGGCCGAATAGGTCGAGCCGGTTCATCGGACTGTTGAGAACGTAAACATACAGATTGGATCCATCGGCAAAGCCGGAAGGATCGGGAGTGAGCCATCTTCCGAGTGTGGGATCGTAGAATCGTTGCCCAAAGAAAATGAGGCCGTCCATCGATCTCTTCGAAGAGAATCGCCAGGGGTTCAAGGGGGTGGAGTCACTTGTTTCTCTGCCAAAGGCGTTGAATTGATACGATTCGGCAAAGTTATGGTCTTGAGAAATGAGGGCTACGATGTTTCCTTGGAAATCGTGGAGGGGTGCATAGGCAACGCCTTCAAGTTCAATGGCAATGCTCCCTCCAATCACTCCAAGGCCGATGACTTTAAGCTGAGTAATGGTCCCGCTGCTGTTCATCGCGCCGATTTCTTGGTTTTTATCGTAGAGATAGAAGGTCTGAACTTCCTCGCTCTGTTCAGCGATCAGGCGTGAAAATGCATCGTAAAAATAGACTCTTTTTTTTGAATCGGGAGATGTCACGGAAGTGAGGCGATTCAAGGCGTCATAGGTGTAAATTGTCGTTCCCTCAGAAGAGGTCTTTTGAAACGGATTGCCGTTGAGATCGTATTCGAGTTTGTGGTTGGGGGCGGATAGGATTTGATTGTACTCATTGATAGAGGAGTCTAGGGGGTTGCCGAGAGAATCAAATCCATATTGTTCTTCCCCTTCTTGAATGAGTTGGTTCAGAGCATCATGAGTATAGATTTTGTCACCCAAAGAAGAATGCTTTGTTTGTCTGACAAGTCCAGAGGGTCCATAGGAAATCCTCTGGTCCACCCAATGGGAATGTTGGCTCCTAGGGCGTTCTTGAAGATCGCGGATTGAATGCTGTATTCCTAAATTATGGATGAGTGCCTCTTGTGCGACATGTCCATTCGGATCGAATTCGAGATACCGATGAGTGAAAAGAGTGTTGCCTTGAGGGGAAAATTTGGAGACCTTGGAAAGGTGGCCTGCTTCATAGGAATACGTGATGTAAGAGAGGTCCGGCAGTGTAAAAGAGGAGCATCGCCCATGTTGGTCATATCGCCATGTGAAGGTTAAGCCGTAGGGGTTGGTTTCTTGGATGATCTGGCCAAAAGCATTGTACTCTCGTTGTAGCAGGGTATTTTGAACATGATCGGCAATCTGAACCGGATCGCGAGACCCATTTTCATAAGTATATTGATAATGGATCGTCCCATCCGAACTTTTCTTCTCGATAAGACGATCAATTCCATCGTAGGTGGAATCAATACCAACGCCGTTTGGTAAAATACAGCGGATCGATCTTCTCTTGTCATCGTAGATGAAACGGGTGGTCTTATCGCTTCCCTCTTTTTCGAGGATGACGCGGCCCATCGGATCATATTCCCACCAAACAGAAATTTGACTCGTAGGAGTATGATCGTGATAAATAGTTGAGACTCTTCTCGCTTGGTTGCCGGCTTTGTCGTAGAAGAAGTCTTCTTTTGAGACGGTGTTTCCATTGGAATCTTTCTGTGTACGGTTGATGACGTGATTCAGGGCATCATGTGTTTCAATCGTGCTGTTTCCAAGAGCATCGGTCATTGTCTTTTCTAAAACGCGTTGACCTAATGCATTTGTTTGAGTGTCGTCGTAAGTCCAGCACGTGGGATTTTGATCAGGATCGATATGAGCGATTAATTGAGATTCTCGATTATAGATGAATTGGTCGGTGGCAATCCCCTGAGATGTCAACCGCTCTGCTTTGCATTTCCTGTCCTCGTTATCATAGAAGAACCACATGTGATTTTCGATGCGGCCATCTGAGAATTCATTCCATTCTTCCGTGATCTTGCCGGCAACGTCATGGATTTGGACGTGGGTGACATCTGCCTGGGTCGTCTTCTCGAGGAAGCTAAGAGCGTCATAGGTGAAAGTGATGACTTGATCTTCTGCCTGTTCGGTGGTCTTTCTGCCTGCTGCATCATAGGTGTAAGTGGTAGTAAGTCCGTTGGGATCGGTGTAAGAAAGAAGATGAAAAGAATTGTAGGTCCAAATTTCATTGCTAAGAAGATTCCCTTCTGCGGAAGTGATTATTTTCGAGGCGACGCGTTGAAACATATCGTAAACGTAATCGGCACGCGTTCCATCGGGATGGATTGTCTGTGCAAGAGTCCCCTCTTTGTTGTAACGGTGAGAGAGGACCGTTCCATCCGGGTGGATGATCTGCACCGGTTTTCTTAAAGTGTTGTAAAGGGTTTGGGTGGTTCCTGCTTCTGAGACAGAGGAAGAAGAGAGGTTGCCTTGAATATCATAAGCAAAATTCACAACAGGAGAATAGGGGTTCCCTTCTTTATCCCAAGTCGCGGGAAATTGAGTCCTGACACATCGACCAAATGCGTCGTACGATTGCTCTGTGCGATTCCCCTTGGAATCGATTTGTGATTTTAAATTCCCATGAGCATCGTAGTTTGTGAAAGTCGTTTTGATGATTCCTTTCTCGTCCGACTCTTGCACATATTTGGGCCTCCCTCCTGGATCATATTCGAAGGTCTTAGCAGGTTGGGAGACTTCTTTTGCGAAACGAAGATTGCCTAAACTATCATGAGAATATGTATTTACCTTCCCGAGGGGTGTGGTTTGGCGAGTAACACGCCCTTGTGGATCATAATCTATTTCGATCGTGTAACGATGGGTCCCGTTGGAATCAAAAATCGCTTCCTTTGCTACCCGATGGCTGGGATGATAGGAATAAACAGTTTGCCTTAATAACTTCTCTGTATGGGAGGCGTTGTCTAAGTATTTTTCTGTCAGAGAATGAATGAGTCCAGATGGCTCCTGGAGCTCATAACGTTTGATGTGGCGCTCGGTGACACCATTTAAATCATTTGGGTCCGTGGAAATCCCATCATCGGTGATTTCGGCGACGAGTAAATTGTCATCATTATAAAAGAGAAATTCCCGAATGAGGATTTTGTCGCGATACGAAGTGAATTTAGTCGTGGGAAGGTCGGTGCCGTTTTTATAAGTGTAAAGATAAACCAATCCATTTTCTTCCTCTTCGCGAGTTGGAATATTGAATCCAGGTAAGTAATCGTAACGCTTTGAATAGTGTTCCGCATGGGCCAGAGATCCATCGCCGTGTAAATTAAAAGGCGCGGAGATATTTCCTGTTAACGATCCCCATAAAGTTTCTTGGCGAACATTTCCCGCATCATCGTAGTCGAAGACTTTGGAGAAGTAAGCATGCCGATGCCCGTTCATCATTACTTTGGCTTTCAGGCGTTCTTTTTCCCAGATAAACTGCAATATGGAAATGAGTTCATCCTTTTCATTGAAGTATTCAATGCTATTCAGGTGTCCGGCATCATGGATATAATGACCTTGCCCCGTAAAAACGGTCCATAAAGAAATAGAGGTTCGTATAAACTTTTAACACAAAAGGAATACGATCCATGAAAAAGAGATTTTCAGAAGAACAAATAATTCTCATTCTTAAAGAAGCAGATACAGGGGCAAAGGTAGCAAATCTTTGTCGCAAACATAACGTTTCGAATGCAACCTATTACAAATGGAAAGCTAAATTTGGGGGCATGAATGTTACAGAAGCTCAAAGGCTTCGATCTCTGGAAGAAGAAAATCGCAAACTCAAGAGACTAGTTGCCGATCAGGCGTTGGACATAGTTGCTTTAAAGGATATTGTCTCAAAAAAGTGGTAAGCCCACAGGCCAAGAAAAAAGCCATGGAAACTATTGTGAACCAACATGAAATCAGCCAAAGAAGGGCTTGCAAGTTGGTGAGTTTGCATCGGTCTGTAGGGCGATACGTGTTACGAAGCAATGAAGAAGGCCTGCTGAAGGAAAGGATCATTGCGCTTGCTCACCAAAGGAAACGTTTTGGTTATCGCAGGATCCTAATTCTTTTGAAAAATGAGGGACTTAAGGTGAATCATAAGCGTGTTTATCGTTTATACAAGGAGTCAGGTCTGAAAGTCTTAAAAAGGGGCGGTCGAAAAAGGGCTTTAGGAAGCAGGTTAGCTTTGCAAGCATTAGAAAAACCAAACGCAAGATGGTCTTTAGATTTTGTTTCAGATTCGTTGTCAAATGGCAGGAGGATTCGCATTTTGACTATAGTTGATGCTTTCACAAGGGAATGCTTGAAAATGGTAGTTGATACTTGTTTAAACGGGGTGAGAGTTGGCCGTGAATTATCCTGCCTCATCAAGGAAAAGGGCAAGCCTGAAACTATTTTAAGCGACAATGGCACCGAATTTACAAGCCATGCAATTCTAAGATGGTCCCAGGAAAATCAAATTGATTGGCAGTATATCGAACCAGGAAAACCCATGCAAAATGGTCATATTGAAAGCTTTAATGGAAAGCTAAGAGATGAATGCCTAAACGAGCATTGGTTTTTAAGCTTGGAAGAAGCAAAGCAGATTATTGAGAAATGGAGATTGGATTACAATCTTGTGAGGCCGCATACAAGCCTTAATGGGTTGAGCCCTCAGCAATTTTTGAATAGCCTAAATGCACAAAATGAAGGTAAATTAACCGCGTAACCTCTATGGGCGAGTGGTCCGACTGGAGGGGCAAGGTCAATAACGAGTCAGGCGATTAGAGCTGTCCCGCGCATCGGTCACACCGGGTTGATAGGTGAACTGTGCGAGGGTCCTGGTTTCCCCATTAGGCCCAATGGGGGCCTTTAAGCTTTCCACTTTATCCGTATCGAAGTGTTTCTTCTCAGGATGCTTTGCCCATTTATTTTCCTTTTCTTTATCGGGAGGCATATAGTATTTGGCCTCGAATTGACACCTTCCTGCCATGTCCATTCGGCCTATTCGGGCGCCGATTTTTTTGCGACCATCACTTAAGGCTACCCCTTCTTCCGGCCGATGGATACTGTTTACACTCGTGATATAATCGACCTGCCCATGTCTTGTTGAATTGTATTGAAAGGCTTTTCCATCAGAGGTATCGATTCTCAATTGGAAAGGGGATTTTTTTTTGCTCCCTTTTAAATGCATCCATGAAAAGGTCTTTGTTTCAGAAGGATTCTTCAGGCTCACATTTTCCAGGCGGTCATGATCGTCATATTGGTAGGTGATCCTGTGCTGACTTGGGAGGATTTCTTTGATAAGACGGTAGCAACCTTTCAGCCGCCTCCGATGTGCCCTTCCTCTCAAATCGCGGATATTCCAGTGACGAAAATCTTCCCCTTTATAAATGCGGGAGCCTCCATTGGGAAGATGCAGGACTGCAATCCCATCTTTAGTATCCAAGTCGAGCACATTATTGCCCGGGTTTGTTTTGGCGCTTAATGATCCAGAACATTGCCTAAATCTCTTTTGAGGCTTAAAGATGAAATGATGATCGCTCCTATTATGACTATAGGAATACGGAATCAGGTTGCCGCCCGGTTCGGCAAGGTAGAACCGGAACTCTTTCACTTTGCTTTGAGATCAATCCACAGATTGGCATGAGGAATAAAATTCCATCCTCCTTGCACAATCCAGCCCCCTCGTTCATCTTTGAGATCATCATTCAGTTGAGGATTTTCCAATGCCCCGGCGCTGGAATAAGTGCGAAAAATGGGAAGCCGTTTGGCTCCTTCGATCACTGTATCTTCAAGGCAGAGATTCAGGTTGCCTGAGATGACGTTGACGTGATGGAATAGCGAAGGGTCTTCATCTTCGGAAAAAAGCTGGTCCCAATCAGCACGGAGAGAGGAGAAGAAAAGCAGGAAAAGTAATAGGATTCTCATAGCGTTCTGCCTCGTTTAAAAAAACGAATACGAATGCTAGATAAATATTTATTCTATGGCAAGATTTTTTTGGGTCAATCCAGCGCCCGTATTTTTCCTTGATGGGATTTGAACGAAAAAGTAAGATACTCCCTTTGTTTCTTTGCGAGAGTGGCGGAATTGGTAGACGCGCTACTTTGAGGTGGTAGTGGGGTTTCTCGTAGGGGTTCGAGTCCCCTCTCTCGCATATCTCCAGGTACATTTTTTCTCTTAGTCTAGATCTTGGGCTTATCCCGGAAAGTTGTTGGTTTCCCCTTTTGCAAGGAGATCAGACCATTCAAGGATCCATTGACTAAAGTTTTCTAAGTAAGCAGGAAAGTTGTTATGGAAAGCGGGAGGAGTAATTCCTAGTTTTTGAAGAGAGTTTTTGTGCTCTTTTAAACAATTGCGAAGTTCAACAACCTTTGTGCTCTCTGCATACTTCTCGATGCGATGAATACAATTTCTCAAAGACAACAATACTTTAAAGACGATGTGCCATGCTGGAGCATGGTCTGGAATGGGTTTTAACATTTGGAATAGAGGACTATTTTTATGCAGTTGATAACGTTGCTGATTTCCCTGCATGAATCTGTCAAAGAGGTTGCCAAAATGCAAATCATCCAATACTTCAGCAAGATTCCTTTTCGAGTATCCAATATCAATTTCTGCGATAGAAAAATTTGCATTTGGATGAACCAAAAAAAATGTCACAAGATCTGCTCTGGCTCCGGTCCCAAATATGGATCTGGCTCGTATGTTCAATAATGCGGAAGATGGATGAGGCCGCAAGACGGATTTATGACTCAGGTTAATTTTTAATGGAGGGATATCGATAAAAACTGGCCAGTTAGTTTTTGAGATATTATTTAAACTAGAAGCATATTTCGAAAAAGATTCTTTGGCCAATTGGTTAAATTCCTTTATCAAAGACTTAAAACGGCTGATTGAAATAAAATGATAATATTGACTGCACCAATCAAGCGACTCATCACGAAGTCGAGGATCTGTTTCCGCTAACACGCTCGTGAATATAATTAGTTCTTCTATGGGAATAAGAACATTTTGATGGTTTTGTTTGGTTCCAGCAACCCCTAGTTCTGTCCACAGACTCCATGCAAGGTTAAGTAGATTTTTGTCTAATTCTTTAATTAGATGCATGGATGTTCTCGATTGCCTGATTTATATCTTTTTCAAAATCTGCAGATACATCTTGAGTAAGGCACCAATTTTTAGCCTGAAATAATTCATCCGGTGTAGGGGTCAATGCAAGCAGATCTGCAAAATGTTTGCTTTGAGGCCCTTGATCCACGCTTGCGTATAGCTTAAAGCAGATTTGGTCAAAGCGATCGGCCAAATAAAGAGTTAGTCCCTTATACTCACGAATGTGTAACCGTTCTGTAAAGCCTCGAGGCAAGCCCATTTCTAGTAAAGAAGCGGGACCACTATTCAACCAATTGTCTCCCAGGTCAAGCGCTTTACCAACTTCTTCAGCAGCTTGAATGAGAGGGAGTGGAAGGAGATTTGCGGAAAAGAGTTCCCGGTTTTTTACAAGAGCAACTAAGTCTAAATCTTTTGTTGTCCTGTCAATAAGTCCAAGAAGAAGCAAACTGCCTCCTCCAATTGCGGCTACCTCATAACTGAGACCGCGATCAGCCAAAAGTTGCCCTAGGACTTCTAAAGCGATTTCCAGACTAGCTAAATCTATTTTCATGACCCCTTCCTTGGTTTCGAGAAGTTAAACTTCTTGAATCGAGAGCTTAAACTTCATGATATATGAAAATGAGATTTTACGCGAATATTTCAGAATGCATTGATAATTAATGGTTTGCGCATAGCGACTTCCTTTCATGAAGCTGAAGACTTTTTACCCTTCAAGGCGCTGTCGCTCTGACGGCGCGGAAAGCGGCGGTTTCATCTGAGTTGATCTGCAGGGTCATCATATAAGCCGTGCCGGTGGGGATCTGGATTTGCCAGCTTTGGCTGGCGCTTGCGGCATTGGCATTGAAATTCGAATCGGGGATCTTGTCCAGGGAATTATACCTGTATAAGTTGTAAAGGGTGTTGGGGTCGAGGCGGGAAATTGTGACGGTCAAATGGATGGGGCGGGGCGGGGGCCTTGTAGAAGTGCCTTCTGGAATTTGCGGGATTTCATAATTGATATCGGTGTCGACGCGGACGGGGAGTGTGTCGCCGTTCAAATCGCAAACGCCTGTGATCGCGATTCCATAATTGCTGCCGCTGTTGGAGAGGGAATAGATGGGGCCGTTTTGTCGATTGGCTTGCGATCGATCGGCTTGAAACTCATCAAAGTCGTAGGAAAAATAGTAGGGGGGATTGCTCCCATCGCTCCAGAGGCCGTTATCGTTAAAATAGATGATATCCTGGTCGTAATAGTTGGGGTCGGTGAGGGGGTGGAGGGAAGTGATGCCCGTGACGGGAACGATATGGTCGTAGTCGGGATCGCCGGCGTTCGCGTTGGTCTTGCCGTAAAAAAGATATTCGTTGGTGAAGATGCCAATGGCTACCGGGAACCCTTTGATGACATTTTGTTTGACCCAGGCGAGAAAATCTTTGGTGTTTTGTTCTACTGCCGTGTTCCATTCGACGCAATTGAGATGCATTTGAGAAGCTGTCAGTTGATCGTTCAGACCAAGTCGTGTGGCGACGGCGCATGCATCGTATTGGGAAATATACTGACCGTAATAAAGGCCGGCGCTGAGGAGCGACACTTCGCCGCAATAACCGGAATTATGGTTCCATTGCAGGCGCGGAGGAATGTCATTGCAGTGAATGAAGGTGACGGGAAGTGTCTTTGCAGGAGCGCCCCAAGCGTTGAAGGTGAGAACAATGGCGATGATGAGTGGGGAAAGAAAATGCATAAGAAGGAAAGTATATTTCATATCCGTTTATGAATCCATAACCGGTCTTTTCCGAGCATGATTTTGGTTCCGAAAATTTCGTCGACGGCTTGTTTGACGCCTGAGAACATCGGAATTTCTGGGGCATAGTCGTGACCGGCGAGGATTCCACCGGGACGGACTTTGGGGAGCCAGGAGAGGATATCTTGTTTAACGTGCTTATATTCGTGATTGGCATCGATGAAGACGAGATCGAATTGCTCCGGCGTGTGGTGTAGGGCTTCTTGGGATGTCATCCGGAGAATCGTGACTTGCGGATCGTTTTGGAAGTGCTCTTCGACACAGTTGTAAGCTTTATCGTAATGCTTTTGTTTACGTGAGATGGGGGTGGCGCTATGCAAGTACTCTTGGGTTAACTTCCAGGGGTCGATCAGGTAAAGGTGGGCATTTGGAAATAAGGTGCGGAAAAGTTTGGAAGTTTCTGCACGATTGACGCCGATCTCGGCGATCGTTTCCACTTCGACGTTAAGTGCCCACACGATGAAGGAAAGGTAGGGAGCGCGATGATTGATCGTGCTGCATTGAAAAGCCTCTTGCCAGTTCATAGTTGAGGATAGATTTTAATTTAATTAATGATCAAGCCTGGAGAGAAAAAGGGTCTGAATTTTCGGAAGAAGCGAAGGGGGCAGGGACAGGGGGCGAAGAGAGGAAAATTGGTGGGCGTCGTCGAGAAAAAGGAGGGTTTCCCATTCTGAAGGGGGGAATGCCATTGCGGATGGGTCGGCATGGGCTGCGCAATAGCTTTCTCCTTGATGAAGAAAGCGCGCCGTGCTTTCGCCGCAGCTTGAGCAGCACGAAGAGGGGGATAGGAGGCCTTCATGCTTGAGGAGTTTGAGGTAGAAACTGGCCAGGAGGGGTGCGGGGTCGTCGAAGGTGGAGACTTGCTTGTGGTAGGACCGGTAGAGGGCGAAGAGGGCGGGGGCGGGCTTTCCGGGCATTTGCGAGGTGAGGATCGCATGGGCCAGGGCTCCGGCGGCTTGCAGGGCCTTGAGGCTTTCGCGCAGGGCGAGGTGATCATTGAGAAGGGTCCCGTCATGGAAACTCAAGAGTTCGGAGCGGCCCTGGCGGCAAATGTATTCTCCATGGCTAAAAGGGGTCGTCAGAGCAAGAAGGCGGGCGTTTTTTCGGGAAATGCCCTTGACGATCAGGCTGATGAGCCCTTGCGGAGAGAACAGGGTGATGATCCGATGCCGCTCTTGGTAGTCTTGGGAGCGTAGGACAATGCCTTCGATTTTTTCTTCTTGCATGCGGGTATAATAACACATTCGCAATATAAGAATTTTTTTAATTTGTATTATTCTGTTCGTACAGTTATCCTAGGCCCTCATTTGCACCGATAGCTCAATCGGATAGAGTACCCGGCTTCGAACCGGGTGGTTACAGGTTCAAGTCCTGTTCGGTGCAGTTTTAATAATCATGTTTTCTCACACACAAGATAGTTATTCGGAAGCAATGGGTGCTCTGTTCGGCAAAGGCAGGCAGCATGCGGCGAAGCTTTATTCCGATTGGTTCCGAAAGGGGCATGTTTGCGAACTGGCTGAATGGGCCGAGCCGCAAGCGCTTCCTCTATTGGCAAAAATGATCGAGGCGACCGACTTTACTCTTCCTGAAATGAGCATTCTGCGGGAAGAAGGGGATACGGTTAAGTTTTTATTAAAATTTTCAGATGGGTTGGAAAGCGAATCGGTACTGATTCCGATGGAAGCGGGGACGACGCTCTGCATTTCTTCTCAGATAGGCTGCCGCATGGGCTGTGCCTTTTGCGAGACGGGAAAGATGGGCCTCATCCGCCATTTGAGCGGTGAAGAAATCGTCTCGCAGGTGTTTTGGGCGAAATTTAAGCTTAAGAGGACAGTACGGAATATCGTCTTCATGGGCATGGGCGAACCGTTCGACAATTACGAAGCGGTGATGCAGGCTGTTGCTGTGATGACCGACATGGGTGGGATGGGGTTTGGTCCCAGCCGCATCACGATTTCGACGAGCGGAAAAGTCGATGCGATTTTGCGTATGGCCCGCGAAGCTGACCCGGCTTTGAACCTGGCTGTCTCAGTGAATGCTCCCACGGATGCTATCCGAAAAAAGATCATGCCGGTCAATCAACAATGGAACATGGCCGAACTCAAAGGGGCGATGCAAGAATATTGCCTGCATCCGCGTCGCGAGATTTTTGTCGAATACGTGCTGCTCAAGGGGGTCAATGATTCTGTCGAGGCAGCAGACCTTTTGGCCGCCTATTTGAGCGGCCTAAGAGTGAAAGTGAATCTGATTCCTTACAATCCGCAGACGCGCGACCGCTTTGCTCCTCCCGAGCTGCCCCAGCGCGAGGCTTTTTTGCACAGAATGCGCGGACATGGTTATCAAACGCTGCTGCGCGGGACAAAAGGGCAGCAGATCATGGCCGCGTGCGGCCAGCTGGGCAATGTGGACGTGAGAAGAAACCTGATCATCACAAAATGCCCATAGGCGAAAAGGAATTTTTCTGTTTTTGCTTCTCTTGAAGGGCTCGGTCATGGGTAAAGCGGGGAGAATGGACTTCATAGTCGTAGTAATTAGCGATTATGCGGTCAAGCAAGTTGTAGATTTTGTAGGTCAGCTCTGTTGTCGATCCTGTCAACAAAGAGCGGGTGAATTCCCTTAATTCCTCTGCAGAGAGGGGCAAATCAAAAGGTCTAAAATCAGAAAACCGCGCGCTATTTGCGCTGCTGGATGGGGTTTGCAGCATGGCAAAGGCCTGTACAATGACGGATTTAATCAGAGGATGGTGTTGTAAAAGATTGGCAAGAGGAACGGACTTCAAAGCTTCTTCTAAAGAAAAGTTGGTCAATGAGTTCTGCAAAAAGCTCGGCAGACGGTCGACGGTATCGGTCAGGTTGGCCAGCTCTTGAACAGAGCCGATTTTGGAGATGACGTCCGGGTCGCGCAATTGGGCGGCGAGCATGGAAGAAATGGCATAAACGGTGATTCTTGTGATGAGGCCATCGTAAAGGTTGATTTTATCTTTTTCCGAAATGTCAACGTTTATAGTCTTGCCTATCTCCGTGACAAAACTCGCGCAATTAGCCTTTGTCAAATGGTATTTCCATTCCATATTATCGCGATGATCCTGGACTGTTTTAAAAACTTCCAAGGCTGTTTCCGGGGTGACGGGAAAGGAAACCGATCGGATGCGGTTTGGATCTCCGTAGAGGGCGGGATCCGGGCATTGGGCCACGCCTTTGCCATAGACGCCAAAGCTGTAGCACGCTCCGCTAGGCTGCTCAAGCTCGCACCAAGCATGGTATACGAAGTTCTCAGCATCCTCGGGCGATTCTAACTTGTCATCGATCCGAAATTTAAATTTCACCATAGGTTGATGAGGGCGCTCATCCGCCGGCAACATTTTATAGGGCCGAATATCTTGCTCGACGTCATGACGGGTCAACCCATTTGCTAGATAGTAGTATCTTTCATTCGACGCTCTATGCACAAGAATGGCAGGCAGAAACATTCTTTCTGTAGGAACGCGATTTTCCAATTTGAAATCCCTGAGAATATCCTGAGCTCTGACATAATTGCCATCGATGAGCACCATGAAATCTTGAAGCTGCTGATCAAAAATGATGGCGTGCTTGTAAAACTTGGCCGGCATGTAGATTTTGCTGTTCAACAGAAAGCTGCGAAAATCGGTGAATCTATCTTGTAAAATCTCTACAGGTATAGAGTATTTCGTGACGAGATCGTTAGCAGCTTGTTTGTCCTGGGAAAATCCTCTGGCGATCGGATCGACGATGTCGAGGAGAGGGGACACGGCTTTGTTTAAAGTTTCTGAGGTAGCGGTGCCGATGAGTTTGTCAAGGCCTTGATGGGTTCCATGCACGACGTTGTTGTGGATGGCAGCGGGAACCGCGAGTTCTTTTTTCCCAAAACAAAATTGAGAAATGTGCATTTTCGCAAAGCCTCCGACAAAAGAAGCTTTTTCAAGCGAAGATTGAACGATTTTTGAATGATAAATATCGGAGCCAAAATTTTTGACTCGGTTATAAGCTGTATGGATTGTCATCGTATTTTTCCTTTATTAATTTTGCATTTTTAAAAAAACGGGCTCGATCGCCTCGCTCACGCCTCTTGTCTTAGAGGTTTCTTCAGCAGCGGCCATCACTTTCTCATATTTTTCCATTGGTGAAAGGCCTTCAGGAGCTGTCGTCCAACTATATTGTTTAGACATTTGCATGAGATTGCTCATGATCCTGTTTTTCGACGCATCGTCTTGTTCCGTCCAATAATCGAGCGCAAATCGCATCCGTTCGAGGACGGCTTTTTCCTGTTCTTCCGACTTCCATTCATCACAACGGGGGAACAGGAATCCGTTGAAAGAAGGACTCGAGGGATCTTCGTTAATAATGTCTGCATAGCCCCCTAAGTTTGTCGCCACTGTTTGCTGGCCATAGGCAAATCCCTCTAAATGCGTCAAACCGCAAGGTTCATATTCGGAAGGGCAGAAATTGACATTGGCTGCTCCGCGGACGAGATGTCCGATTCCGGGGATACCGTCTTCGGTCCCTTGTTGGAAATTGAGCTTGCCACTTTTGTTGAAAGAGTCTCGGATGATCCATGCTCCGCCCCATTGTTTCGGATCTTTTAATGCTTCTGCTTCGTTTTCCAGCTCGTTGAGGAGGCGGACGGCTTCGGGGCTGTTTTCCTTGCTTCCCATCACGATGAAGGTGGCTCCTTTTTCTTTAGCTGCGCGCATAGCAAATCGAAACTTGTCCAGCCCTTTTTGGGAGGCGTCGAATCTGCCCACGTACAAGATCACATTGTCTTTTCTGACGTCGATTCCATATTTTTCTGCGATATCGAGGTGGTGTTTGATCAGCCATTTTTGCAGCTGTTCTTTGACTTTCTTTTTACTTTCTACAACATCGCTGTCCGCACCAAAATGAAGAGGGATATTTTCACCCGTGATCGGATCGATCCAATCCTTCAATTGGTTTTCTGCTTCGGGATTCCAGACGTTAGGGTTTGAGCCGTTTGTAATCCCCGTGAATTTTCCCTGAGCGGCGATTTTGCGCATCTCATTCTGCAGGCCATTGCCTTCTTTTCCCTGAACTTCTCTTGAATAACTTTCAGAAACGGTGACGACTCCATCTGCAATAGAGATCGCTTCTTTTGTGGTATTAAAAAACTGATGGGGAAGAGCTAACTGATCCAGAATGGAAGCGTGCTGGTGTGCATTCAGCTCCCCCTGGGCAGCGTAACCGTTGTTGTGGAAGACATACAAAAGCGGGGGAATTTCTCCGTTTAACCATTCATCTGTGCTTTTGCGGGCGAGGAGAGGAATGCCCAGGGCGCCGTGCCAATCATGGAAAAAGACTACGTCGATCTGTTGTCTTAGTATTTTTATGAGTTCAGATGCGGATTTGCTAAAATAGGCAAACCGCTCTTTTACTTTTGCTTCATTGACATCTCCAGGGATTTCATAAAGATCATTGCCGGTCAAAGCAAAATGGTCATGGCTCTTTCCAAGGCCAACGGTATCTTCGATGAATAAAACTTCGATATCATGGATTTTTCCTTTAAAGACTCGGTCGATTTTCTGCGTATTGCCGAAATCATGTTTGATTTCAAAGGGGGCAGGGGCTAATGAGGCCTTCACTTTGCCGTTGTGGTCATTTTGAAACACATCGTATTTGGGCATGATCAACGTCACTTTATAACCTTTAGATCGCAGCCCTTCAGCGACCCCTAAGACGGCTTCGGCAAGTCCTCCCTTTTTGATGACTCCTGTACATTCCGCGCATACCATGTAAACGCGTTTAGCGGCTGGAATTTGTTCGGAGAATCTGCTGGCTTTTGTGGCTTCCGGCGGGCTGATTTTTAAGGAATCATGGCCTTGAGGAAGCTTTTTGAGTAATTTTTCCTGCATGTTAGCGATGGAGAAGAACAATTCCAGTTCTTCAATCTGGTCGACGAGCTTTTCGAATTCGACAGGGAAGTGGGTTTCGAACACGCGTTTCAATTGGGAAAGGACCTCGATGGCCGAATAAATCGGTCGCAAACTATGCATTCCTTCAAGGACTTCTGTAATAATGTTTTTTTCCTTTCCAAATTTCTCGAGAAGTAAAGAAGGTTTGACGAGAATCAATTGTTCCACTTGCTTCAGTTCAAGATTGGGGTTAAAACGGATTTTCAACTGATGCAGAAGGGAAGAATACAAAGAGGGGTGCTTCTCCGAAATCTGATGGAGCATCTTTTTTTGCGCCTCAACTGCTTCGAGGGAACGATCCGAGGTTTCCAAGAGTATGATCAGATTTTCAAGGAGGGTTTTAACATTTTCATAATGAGTTTTTGTCGTCGCGATTTGAACATTTTCATCATTTATCCCCGATGTTAACACCCTTTCCATCTCATTTTTCATTTCGGAAATAAAAGGCAGCAGCTCTTGAGAAAGCTGTTTAGTTTTTTCAGGAAGTTCGAGGAATGTTTTTTTTGCATTTTTTAGAAAAAGAACAGCGTTAAAATGATCGATTAAAGCATCGACGGCCGGGACTCCTTTGACCTGCATTTTGTTTAAAAGGAAAGGGGTATTTAAGAGCCTTCGCTTGCCATAATCCCTATCGCCAAGATCTCTTCCTTCATTGGAAAACCAAACCAAAAAGGAAAGATAGCCAAAAAGGAAAGGTTGATATGCTTGAAGGTTTTTTAAAGCTTCAATGGCGATATTCTTATCATTTTGATTTAGACTTACCTTCAAGATGCTCAGATTTTCAAGGATCCGCTCGACTTCTGCAGCTGCGAGACTCAAGAAATTTTCATTTCTACTGCCGATGCAGAGCTCGTAGGGAGGAATCGAGTCTAATTTCGTGCGGGTGTCGTACCCTAAATATTTCATAAGGCTCCCCATGAAATAGGTATGATTTTCTATCATGTCGGCATACGCCGACGGAATTTTGAATTTTTTTCCGTACAACGTCGGAGTGTGCACAGCCCATCGAGCTATAGAGATTATCGAATTCTCTGCGATACCTGTTGCGTAATCTCCCTCGGTGGAAATGACTTGAACATTTCGATCATCAATCTTTTTCAGATTTTTGATTTGAGCGCGTCCCAAAGGAAGGGGATTGAAACAATAGGTGGTGAATTGCGTTTTAAGGCCGGCATACTGGGCTATGCTTCCCCCTAGTGATTGACCCACGAGGATAATTTTTTTGTTTTTAAACTGCTCCGATCGAGAAAGCTCTTCGACAAATTGAGCGGCTTCTTCATAGGCAGTGATCGAGAAGCCCACAAGATTTGAGACTGCAGTAACCATTTGGCCGGTGGATACTATGCGCGCCGAGCGGGGATCGAGCTCGGTATGTCCTGAGCCCAAAGCGCCAAAGGAAACAATTACTTCCTTTTCTCCTTCAATGAGCGAAATTTTTAATCCCGTTTTTCTATCAAAAAAACATTTGTCATTAGCTTTTAATTGAGCGCGGGAAATCTGAATATTCAATGCTTGAGGGGAAAGCAAATGAAGTTTTAGAGGGTTGATCCAGGACTCGTCGTTGTTGTGAGAAACACAAGTAGCCGCGACATAAGGGAGGATATCCCTCGCTGAATTCTTTGTTAAAATATTTGATCCATTAACCGTATTAATTGTTGATGTCATAATATGTATTTATTTTGTTTTATTATATTAATTATATTAAAATCATTAGTTGTTGTAAATAAAATAATTCCGCGTAATTAGGTGATTTTTGATTTAAAATAATAAGTATTCGAAACGATTAAAATTAAATCTTTACATCTGATTGGACAAATTCTTTGACATCAATGCTTTCCATCGCTTAAATTCTACTAATCAATTTTTTATCCATTAGGGGTACCATGAAATGGCTCTGTCTCTTCGCGGCCCTTTTTTTCTATGCATCATTTGAGGCCGCGGAGAAACCAACAGGAGAGGGGAGCAAAGCACACAATAGGTTTCTTTCCATAGAAAGCAAAATCAGGAGCTTGGAGCAACAGGTTGGAATTAAGGCCCCTACCTATAAGACGACTTTCAATCTCTTTGGGGATTTTCTCTATTGGAAACCCTCTCTCGATGGAGTGGGTTATGCAACCACGGCGGTCGGAGTGGTCAATGCTGATGGAAGCGACGGCTTTAATAAATTTAAAACCCGGACTGTGCATTTCTCATACGACCCGGGATTCATCGTTGGCGCGGGAGTGGGCCTTCCTTACGACCAATGGGATGTCGTCTGCCAATGGCTCCGTTTTCATACGAAGGGAAAAGATACAGCGCATGGCTCCCTTGATGCAGCTTCCGGCCATCGGTCGATTTTGGACCTGATCGGCATGCTAGAGCCTTTGCTTTCTCCTCCTGGTAAGGCGACAGCCGATTGCCGGATTCATTTGGACGTCGTCGACCTCGTGATGGGTCGGTCGTTCTATTGGAGCAAGTATTTTAATTTTCGCCCCTTTGCAGGCTTAAGAGCTGCTTGGGTCGATATTGATTGGGATATTTCCTTCACAAGGCCGATTTTTCCTGCCTTTCCCGACCCGCAGTCCTTTGCATTTCTCGATGTCGGCAATGATTTCAATGCGATCGGGTTTCTCGGGGGATTTGAATCCGATTGGACCTTTCACAAGGGCTTAGGCCTTTTCTCCTATGCGACAGCCTCTTTGATTTATGGAAAATCAGCGGAGCATACCAAGGAGGAGTTTTTCCTGGTGCCTGCATCGGGGACAAAAGCCATCGAACAAACGCTGAAAGCCCACAATGCAACGCATACGGTAAAATCTGTTTTCGATCTTGCTCTGGGAATACAATGGAGCCTCCGCTTCAAAAAAGACCGTTATGGACTTCTGCTCCGTGCGGGCTATGATTTCTTTTACTGGCCGAATGTCACTCAAAAGACCGTGATCCAAAACAATCGCATACGCGATCGCGCAGATTTGAGTTTTCAAGGGTTGATCATGGGAGCGAAATTTGAGTATTAGAGGCTGTTGCGTTCTACTTTTCCTCCTTTTTTCACTCCAAGGTTTTGCCGATGCGAAGTCGTTGTCCGAAAGGGTGCGGAGGCTTGAAGAGCAAAAAGGGTATTTTCCTAAAACGGAAAAAGTCTTTCACGGGTACATAGGCGTGCAGCTGTTGTACTGGAAGGCTGACGTAGACGGCGCGGCCTATGCGACGAAATCTAAAATCGTCAGCGGGGATACCAGCACGCATGTTGAAACATTAGCCCCTCATTTCCAATACGATCCCGGCTTTCGTATTTTTGTGGGGATGGAGTCTCCTTTTGATCTTTTCGATACGATCGTTGTCTGGACGCGGTTTACCACGGTAGGCCGCGATTCTGCTCACGGGACAGGAGACAAAGTGATCTTTGACGACATCGGCCTGATCAATCCGCTCGACTCGACGCCCAATCATGCTCAAGCAGATTGCCGCCTCAAAGGAAACGTCCTGGATTTGCAATTCGGACGCGGCATTTCGCTGAGCAGGGACTTTTTTTTCAGGCCGTATTTCGGCGTCCGTGCGCTGTGGAGCGATGTCAATTGGCGGATTCAATTCAATACGCATTTTCCGGTTCCATCTGCCTTCAATCAGGAATCGACGAAATTCAAAGTGGATAATGACTTTCGAGGGATTGGGGGACTGTTTGGGATCATGGCCGATTGGAAATTACCGATGGGGTTTGGGATAATGACCCGGGGAGCAGGGGCGCTCGTTTACGGCCCTACGAAAGAAGCCACAAGTCAAGAATTGATTTTTCTGCCCGTATCCTCTTCGATCCCAATAAGAGCCCATTACAAGGCCCATAATTCATCCCATTCCGTCAAAGGGATGTGGGAGCTGTTCAGCGGCCTTTATTGGGAGGTGCGCATCAATAGGCCCCCAAAATACAAATCGAACAAACATTTTCATCTCCGGCTCATGGCAGGGTACGAGCTGCAACAATGGCCTTACATCGCTCAAAAGACCAATATCCAGGACCTCCGGCAGCGGGAACGCTACTCCCTGGGCTTTGAGGGATTTACGGGCGGCATCAGAATCCTGTATTAATTTTACGACAAGGCATCAGCGAGGCGCGGTAAATTATTGAAGGCACGCAGACGGCCCCATTCTGCAGGTTTACGGTAGTAGTGGAGCGGGATGTCTTCGTCTAGCCTGGCGACTTTGAGGTGAATTTGGTTTTGTATCACTTCGTCTGATTGTAGATAGCGTTGAATGATTTCATAGGTTACGGCTGTTTTTAAAATTTCAGGGCTGTCGAAAACATGATGTTCTCCCCATTGATGATCGTTCGTTTCCGGCTCACCTGCATACAGATAGATCTTTCCAAAAATTGCGCATTGATCTTCGTATGTTAGATGGGAAAATGCAGTTTCAATCTCTTTTTGATCTTGATTTTTTATGACGCTCTGATACAGCTGTCCTAAATCGGAGCGGCAAGGAAATTTGGTTTCGTTTGCTTCGACAACAAAACGAACGGTCGAGCTAGCCTCGCTCTTGTTATAATTATTACCAATTATGCTTCTTAAATTGAAAATGAATTGCTCTATGTCGAAATATTCATAAAATCCAGAGTTAATGTCATAAAACCGGAAGATCTGTTCTTTTCTCAAATGTTGAAAAAAAATAGCGTGATTCACATACCGAACAGTTCCATCGCCGTCAACCTGGCAGATATTTTCAATTAATACCCTACCATGAAAACTATTCTCATTTCTCTTAGATTTATTCTGAGAAAAGAATATGTGATATACTTGATGATATTTATTTTGGTCTTCATCCGCTTTAAAGGGTTTTGTCTGCATTCTTTGATGAATGGGTTGGGCGGTTTGCAAACATTGGATCATCGAGTATAACTGTTTTTTTTCTTTTGGGTCGAGGGAGGGATTATTTAGTTCTGAGCCAATCTTGAGTTTCGAGAACATGATGAACTGATTGTAAAACACATCTTCTGTCTTGACAGCAGCTAGTAAAGCGGTGCGATTCCATACGGGGTGAGCGTCTGCCAGTTTAATGAGTTCTATGGTCTGTGAATCACAGGTTCCTTGCCGAATGGCTTGTGTGAAGAATTCCTTCATTTCCGTTTCACTAACAAAAATATTCCTTTCTAATAGCTGTGGAAAATCGGGATGGGTTTTAAACTTGTTAAAAACTTCCTCTATTTTGAGTAAAGAGTGTGTACTCATTTCTACAGGGAAAATTCGTTCGATTGTCGTTCTTTTATTTGCAGCCATCGCATCGGCTAGCCTGGCAAGATTATTCATGGCGCAAAGGCTTCCCCATTCAGTTTCGGAGTAAGAAGTTGAGGGTTCCCCGGCTAACCGATAGACGTTTTCATGAGTCGTCTCTTTTTGGGAGTTGGATAAACGTTGATATTTCAATTCTATAGCTTTGGGAACAGCCGAAATAAAAATGTTGATATCATCAAAGACACGAGGTTTCCCCGACTGCAAATCTGTTGTCACAGGAGCGCCCACACTTTGGCAAATCATTTCGTAAATCAGACATTGGTCTTCATGATTTAATGAATAAAAAGTGGCTTCGACTAACAATAAATAATTCAGTTTAATCGATTGGAATAAACCTCCCAAAGAAGAGCGGAATTCATATAATAAATGACCTCTAATAAAGTCGTCACTTACGCTTGGATCGGTAAATGGAGTATTGTTTCCATTAGGGTTAATTAAAGAGGTATAGCTGCTTATAGACATGGTTTTCGCTTTTATTATAAATTAAATAATATTATACATTAATTTATTAATTTAATAAAGCAAAATTTATTTATGTATTATAATATTTTATTATATTTATTAGCAAGTTGAACGCCAATGACTTATGCCTAACTTTTGAGTCAACTTGGGTTTAGCTCCACCTTGCAACTTTTCGGGTCCGCCTGCCTCGTCTATTTACTATCGGCCCATCGACCCATGGTCGAACGGGGAGTTATTTAAAACAGGCAGGGGTTAAAAACCCCTGCAACTCCCCCGAGAGCAAATATTTCGAGTCATGCGGGCCCAAAAAGTTACAAAGCTGGCCTTAGGGAGGATTAGCGGAAAAGGTGCAAAGTCGGGTTGAACAATTCTTTGAAAAGAAGTATAGTCCACCCTTTTAGTCATCATCGAACGGGGGTTTTCATATGGTCGACGCAAGAAAATTTAAGGAAGAAGATGCAGCCGGTTACCGTGTAGATATCATCGGGAGAAACCTCCAGGTCACAGAACCGATCCGGATGTATGTGTGGGACAAGCTGTCCAAAATTGAAAGATTTCATACTCATATCATGCATCTCCATATGACTTTGGAGATCCAGAAGCTCGAGCACGTGTGCACGGTCGTCCTCAAGATCGACCACATGGAAGTCAAATGCCAGGCGAAGAGCACTGATATGTACGCTTCGATCGACCGCGCGATTGATCGGCTGCATACTTTATTGTCCCGTTACAAGAGCAGGATCCAAGACTATCATAAAAAAAAGTTGTCAGCTATCGATATGCAGGTCAATGTCTTGCATCGGCCCTATGACGAGGTCGAAGAAGTCAATGCTGCCATCGAACAGGTGAATGCAAAAAAACAAAAAGATACCTACGGCGCGTCCAAAATTATCGGCACGGAGACCAAGCCTCTTAAGACGGTGACAGTCGAAGAAGCCGTGATGAAGATGGATTTGTCCGGAGATTCATTTCTGATTTTCCGTGGGGAAGAGGATATGAAGTTAAAAGTTCTTTACCGAAGAAAAGATGGCCACTATGGGCTCATTCAGCTCGAATAGACGCGAGCTCTATGATGAGGTGCGCGGCCGGTGGGTCAGGGCAACACCTGAAGAGCAGGTCAGACAGCGGTGGCTAAAATGGATGATTGAGAAGCTGGAGTATCCGAAAGAGCTCTTAGCTGTGGAAAAAGAATTGAAAGAGCTCCCCCATCTCTTCGGCATCGATGTCCCCGAAAGGAGGATTGATATCCTCTGCTATGGAAAGGGAAGCCAACTACTCTATCCTTTGCTGATGATCGAGTGTAAGGAAGGAAAGCTCACAGAAGAAGCTATAAATCAGACTATGGGATATAATCACCATGTCAAAGCTTGTTTCATCGCTATTGTCAATCTTGAGGAAACCCGTTTTGGCGTGTGGGTTCCAGTTAAAAAAAAATATGAATTTTATCCTTTTCTTCCCTCATACAAGGAGTTGATGAAGTGGGTCAGGCCTTGATTAGCAATCTAATCATTCCACAGTTGAACTATGTCGATCTGAAATCCAAGCCCGATGCCGAGGTATTATTTGTCTTTGGCGCCTCGGACGGATCGGCCTACCAGCAGCTTTCCAGCTGGTTGAAAAAAGACGATCGCCATTTTCTCATCTTCATCGAAGAGCAGGAAGAGTTTTTTTTGAGGGCGAAAAACCTCTCTTTTTCCAAAGATCCGAAAGTGCGTATTTTTTATTGGAAACAGGGAGATGAGGAGATTTTTAATCAGATTGCATGGGAGTTTGTTTTCCTCCGCTTTAGTTACATCTCTCCAGGAACAGATGTGAAGCAGTCTGCTGAAGATTTTTTTACTCTATTGGAGCATTACCATTGCGGCATCGATCTTCTTGCTTCTGACAGTGAGGATATGGGCCTTAAAGTGCTGAAGAATGTGATAAAAAATTTAAATGCTCTTCCGAAGGCAAAGCTTGGAATTTCTCTCGAAGGAAAATGCGCAGGAATTCCCGCCATTGTTTGCGGCGCGGGAGCCTCTCTTGATCGGATTGCGCCGCAGCTGAAAGACATCCAAGACAGAGCCCTGATTATCGCCGGTGGCTCAAGCGTCCGGGCCCTTAATGCCCATGGGATCCGTCCCCACTTGGTTGCCCATGTCGATCCTCACCCTCCCTATCGCCGTTTTTTAGAGCAGGACAATTTCGAGGCGCCGTTTTTTTATCAAGGGCGGTTCTGCTATTCTCTTCTGGAAAAAGCGCAAGGGCCGCTCTTGGTGATGCCCGACAGCGGAAGCTACCCTTTAGAAGCGTGGATTGCCGCCGAATTGGGGATTTTCGCGGAACGGTTCGATGCAGGCTGGACTGTGGCCAATTTTTGCACGGCCTTGGCCGCTCATCTAGGCTGCAGCACCATGATTTTGGCTGGCATGGACTTTTCTTGCGGCCCCCATGCGATTTACGCCTCAAAAATTGCCGGAGAAGAAAACCGGGCGGAACTAATCGAGATTGAAAAAGATAAACTCTATTCCAAACGTGATTGGTTGATGAGCGCTGAGTGGACAGCTTCTTTTGCAAAAAAAAATCCCGGCATTCAATGGATCAATCTTTCCGAAGGCGTCGATCTGCCAGGAATCGAGCGCAAAGAATTCTCCCCTGAGATGCTGCTTCCTCCTTCTTCTTTCGACATGGCCGGATTTGTTCATGCTCTCATAGAAACTGCAAGTTCCCCTGAAGCCGCTTTAGAAAAAATCGAGAGTGTGAGAAAAAAAGTTAAAGATAGCTTTGAAAGATGCCTTGAGCTTTGCGGCGAGCTTCTAAAAGTATGGGAGAAGCACTATCCTCATTCTCCTTTTGAAAAAGGGGAATACGCGCTTCTCGACACAGAACTGGAACAGGAGATCTGCCATCGCCATTTTCTATCGCCCCTTTGGAGCGTTTGGAAACGGCCTATCCTGCGCTCTTCATTTCATCCGCTTGGCCAGCATGTTCACCGCCTGCTCTTTTTTAAGAAGGCCCTTGAAATGCATTTATCCTATTTGAGGTCGTAAACATGGACCAATACTTGTTTTCCCCGGAAGAACTTATTATACGAGACGATGAGATCGGCATCGATATTTCTCAAAACTGCTCCCTTCCGCACTTGCCCTCAGATGGTGTTGGCGTGGCCCACGATCGCGACCGCGATGGAAATATTCTATCCGCCTATCTTGTTCGCGATGGGCGAAGACACGGAGAGTGCCGCCTCTTTGCAGAAGAAGGTAAATTGCGCGCCCAAATGTTCTATTTGCACGGAAAACTGCATGGGCCGTCCGTGATGCATGCAGACAATGGCGGAATTCTTTCCAAAACCTGGTATTGCGAAGGCAAACGCACAGGCAAGGCGCATTATTATTATGCTTCCGGCGCCCTATCGAGTTTGCAAAGATTTAAAGACGGCGAATGGGATGGGCTTCAGGAGTACTTTTATGAAGATGGATCGAAGAAGAGCTCAATCCCTTTTCGTCAAGGCAAGCTGCATGGAGAAGTTCGCCTTTTTTGGGAATCCGGAATGCCTAAACGCTCCGTTCGTTACGTGGAAGGTCTTCGGGAAGGTTTAGACAAATTGTGGAATGAAAAAGGGGTCTTGATCGATGAAGGGGAATACCGTTCAGGAAACCCGATCGGGACGCACCGCCATTATTTTGCGGGTGGCGCCTTGAAAGAGGAACTCCATTTTTATTCCGCCACCCGTTCTGACCGGAAAGAATGGGACGCAACAGGAAAATTGCTCTTTGAAGGAACATTTGCTGCTGACTTGACCTATACGGAGAAAGTCTATTCAGAACTTCTGGGGACAAAGGTGCGCAAAGGGGTTTGGAATGGAAGCTGTATCCGTTGGAAGTAATTATCACTTGCTCGAGCGCTATCCGGAACTTCTCTTCTTGCTCAGCTGCACCCCGTTTGTCCGTGAAGAGTTGCATCGCGGACCTATTTCAGAGGAATTGCATCGTTTCCAGGCAAAACTTCGCTTGGAAGGAGTTGATATCCTCTACATCTATGGGATTGGGCTCGGCTACCACTACGCGGCCTTAAAAGGGTGGCTCAGGGAAAAAAGAGAAAGACGCATCATTTTTCTTGAGGATGAACTTGCCGCTATCGACGCGCTGCTGCATTCCGAACATGCGGAAGATCTTCTTTATGACAGCCAGGCCGTCATCCATTTTATCGCCAATCCCAAACAGGTTCAAAAACATTTAGAAGAGCTCGCTGCCACTTACTCATGCGACCGCATCGATGTGAAGGCCATAGAATCGTATCAGCAGAAAAAAAAGAGCCGCTTCCGTCAAATCCGTTTAAAATTGCATCGCCTTTCCGCTGTGCATCATGCCATTTTAACCGAGTCACTCTATACCCATCGCATGCTGGCCAATCTTTTGCGCAATATTCCGCGTTGGCCCGGTTCGTTTCTTGCTGGTGGCCTTAAAGGAAAATTCTGCAACGTCCCAGCCGTCATTTGCGGCGCCGGCCCTTCACTTCAATCCAGCTTGCCGCTTTTAAAAGAGATTGAAGACCGCGCTCTCATCATTGCAGGAGGGTCGACGATTGCCGCCTTGAGCAATCAAGGGATTCAGCCTCATTTGGGAATTGCCATCGACCCCAATGGGGAAGAATTCGACCGGCTAAAGATCGCTTCCTCTTACGAAATGCCATTGATCTACGGAACACGTCTCCAGCCCGATGTTTTTAACACGTCAAACTCCGAACGGGGATACCTGATCTCCGATACCGGAGGCCCTTGCGAACGGTATTTTGAAAAGGAGATGGGAATCGAAGGCGATCCCGTCGGCCCCGAGCTTGGCTCCGAAGCGCTTTCCGTGACCACGCTTGCCATTGCGCTGGCCGTCGAAATGGGATGCAGCCCCATTCTGCTCAACGGCATCGATCTCGCCTATTCCGAACAAAAACGGTATGCGGAAGGCATCTTGCCTTCTTCGAAGATCGATCTCGAAGAAAAGCGGCTTGAAACAAAATCGCTCGAACGCCTGCTCAAACGGAAAGATATTCACGGCCATTACGTCGACACACTTGTCAAATGGGTGATGGAGTCCGATTGCATTGCCGCTTATGCAAAAGCCCATCCGACAACCCGGTTTGTCAATGTGTCCTCAAAAGGCCTCGGCTTCTCAGGAATTCCGAATCTCCCTTTCTCGGAAATAGCACCCGAGTTCATTCCTTCCTTCGACCTTCGCGCCCTGGTCCATGCAGAAATCCAAAAGCTCAAAATCCCTCTTTCCAAAGAAAAGGTCGCCCGCGAAATGAAAGAAGTCGGAGAAAGCCTACTGCGCCTTGGCAGCATCGCTGAAGCAATGATTGAAGAGCTCGAAAAAGTCAAAGACCGTTTTCCTTTCGGACAAATCGCCTTCCCCACAGGAAAAATGACCATCCTCGAAATCGATTTTCAAGAGGAAAAGGCCTTTGAATGCCTTTTTCCAACCGTCGGCCCGGCGCTTGACACACTTCTTGCCCGCGCCTTCTACACCTCTCCCCGCAGCACCGAAGAAGAAAAGCGGCGCCTGGCCATCGACTGTAAAATCGCAAAATGGCGGCAGTGGAAAGAGATGATCGACCATGAAATCGGCCTTTTTCAAACAATATGATTGAAATCGAAAAGAAAGTTCGCCTCTGTGAAAACCAGCAGCTCGAAATTTCTAAAAACGGGAAACTACTGGGAGAAAAAACTTTCACGGATATTTATGATGACACCCCTGATTATAAACTGCTTCCCCTTGAAAGTTAGGAAGATTGAGGCTCTCTTACTGTCCCATTCGGAAAAGCTTTTGGAAACTCTGTTCGGATGCTGGGAGTCGGGACAAATTCTGCACGCGTTGATCTGGGAGGTGATTCCAAGCCGGCAAAATTACCCATTGACCATTAAAGAATGCAATTTCGAAATCTGATGTAATTTTTAGAATAAAAGGGTTCGACCGTCACTTGGCCGCATTTGATTTGTTTCCCTAATCTCATTCGGTTTTGAGCTAGGGTGAGCTAGCACTAGAGGGTTGTTATTGGGGGCTGATCATTCAAGTAGTCCCGAATTGCGCGAGCCTTTTGAGCAGGCGTAGATCGTTGCCTATTTCGATTGTGAAAGGCATCTTCTGCACACCCGGGATACTCATTGGCAAAAGGTTTGAGAATCTCATACAGCTTTCCGTAGATGGCATCTTTTGCCGTTTTTGGCATCCCCGAAAAACGCTCAGAACCAAAGTGATCTGCTAAACCCAGGCTTTCATCTTCTATCGATTTTGCGATCTGTAGAAAAATCGTGCGATGATCCGCTGTAAAATCCCAGACCTTGATTCTATCGCCGGAGGGCATAAAGAGCTTCCCCTCCCAGGCAGCAAGAGGGTGAGACGGTTCATTATCGCCGCCTTGTAGGGTCGCTGTACACTTTTCTGTTTTTAGATCCCGAATCGCGATAGTGCCATTGGCCGAGGCGGAAAAGAGCTTCCCATCAAAGATGGCAAGAGAGTAAACCGAGCTCGAACCGTCAGAATAGGTGGCTGTGCACTTTTTTGTTTTTAGGTCCCAAACCTTGATACAACCGTCCGAAGAGCCCGAAAAAAGCTTTCTGCCGAAGATGGCAATAGAGTCAACCGAGGGCTCGGAGTTAACTGAGTCATCAGACTCAACCGACTCCTCCTGGTCTGTCAGGATCGCTTTGGACTGGTTTGTTCTTAAGTCCCAGACCTTGATTGTACTATTGGAAGAGCCCCAAAAGAGCTTCCCATCGAAGACGGTAAGACAGTTAACCCATTCATGGTCAGTGAGGATCCCTGCGCACCGGCCTGTTTCTAGGTCCCAGAACCTGATTGTGTTGTCCCAAGAGCCCGAACAGAGGTTCCCATCGAAGACGGCAAGAGAGTCAACCGTATCCGTATGGCCCGTAAGGGTCGCTTTGCACTCTCCTGTTTTTAGGTCCCAAACCTTGATAGTGCCCTGTGTAGAGCCCGAAAAGAGCTTCCCGTCGAAGATCGCAAGAGCTTCAATATTGTCCCCGTCGCCTGGATGGCCCGTCAGGGTGGCTGTGCATTCCCCTGTTTTTAGGTCGGACACCGTGATGGTGTTGTCCTGAGAGCACGAAAAAAGCTTCCCCTCGAAGACGGCAAGAGATCCAACCGAGCCCTCCGGGCATCTAAGTGTATGGAAAGCATACACTCCTGCTGTGAGATTTGAGTAAACGCGTTGGTAGGCGCTCTTGAAATTCTCAATGGAGTTTAGATTAACGCTAGGAAAACGGTGATGAAATAATATGCGCCAAACATCGTTATCCTTCAATATCTCGGTCCACTGTCTACAGACCGAGGAACTTGTCGCGATGTCCCGGCTAGACAAGTATCTGAAAATTTGAGTGAATATATCTAACGGCATGTCCAAAAGCCTAGCCTCCTGAGGGACAATGGGTGGCAAAGATGATAAGCTGTGAGGTTGGATTGATTTCGTCATGATTAATTCTCTTTTTAAGAGTTTTTATATAAAAGTATACTCTAAATAAGATTTTTATTAAATATAAATAAAATGATGTAATAAAAAAATTTTAATTAATTCCTGTTTTAAATCATTGTCGAACAAAACCATTCTTGATTGAAGAAGAAATAGTTACATTGCCCTAATAAACGATGGACCAATTGAGATATCGGGCGAGGCCCAGGCGGGTGGAGGGAGAGTTCGAGGGGTGTCCCCCTCTCAATTTGTGGAAAAAGCCCGCGTCATAACGCGGGCGTGATCAAGCCCATTTGAGGGGTTTCACTAGAAAACTATTTGCCGAACTCTTCCTGCTCCATGCGGAGCTGCATGTATAGCAATGGATTTCGGCAAGCCAGGATTTGCAAAGCGGCAAGGACTGCATTTTGAGGTTCCATCACTGTCATCCCATGTGCTGCAGAAGGGGCTCTGGGGTCCGATCCAGCAGAAGTTGTAATCACAGGGATCGTTGCATTGGCTGAAACAGTGGGCGCCGCGCCATTGCTTGATATCAAAACAGAGTCTGGAACTTGTTTTAGTTTTTCCTGAAGAACGATGGTGCTTTCGATTGGGTTTTTATCTACAGAGGTGACAATCGTCGACTTTAAGTGAGTATTTTCAAATCGCCCAAATTGTTTAACAAAGGGATCTAAATCGTCCTTATCCGATTCCCGCCATAAAATGAGTTGCTGATCGGGAAGTTTGAAATGGTCCGTTAAAAAGGAGACGCGTTGGTAAAGAAGAGTCACGGCATCGACGCTCTGACCATCTCTGTAGGCTTGTTTATCAATGTATTGTTGATTTTGAATGACGCGCCACGAATCGTTATCGATGACATCCGCGAGGAGCAATTCCCCTTTATAATTAAAGCCAAACTCCACTTTAAAATCGACCAGTCGCGCACCTTCCAATTGCCATGCCTTTTCGAGGATAAGAAAGGTTTGTTTCGCAATTTTTACGATCCGTTCAAAATACTCGGGATGGTCCTTCAAAGGGTAATCGGAAAGAACTAAAAAGGGTTTCTGGCTCGTCAGGGGAGCATCCGGCAAATATAACTCAGCGCCTGAATCTGTAAACTGGATAAAAGGATCATCTTTTGGAATTGCTGTTCCGAGCCAATTATTATCGCTGGTCTTCAGGAAGAACTCGACAACTAGCTTTGGAAACAGAGTTGCTTTTTCTAATTGGGGATGGCGCTTCAGATAGGATCCATGGGCTTCTCTTCTAACCACCACTTCATAGTGGATCATTTCGCATAAATCCCCTAGAAAGCTACGCTCATCGAGTTGTTTTCGAAAAGAGACGGGAATTCCGCATTCAGAAAGAAGTCTAAAAACATTACATGTCGTCTGATTTGCTAATGCTGCTTTGCCTGCGAAATTTTCCCGTTTGGTGTTAAAAGCCGTAATCACGTCTTTCGATTCAAAAATGGCTAACTGGGGATCATCGGGATAATTTCGGACAATTTTTGTCTTGCCTTCTGCGATAATTTGCGAAAAGCAAGGCGCTGTTAGGACAATTGCTGCAAAAAACAAAAAAAACTGAGATATTAGAATAGTCACTTTCACCTGCCGTCTCCATGGTAAACGATTTGATGTTCGCGTTGTTGATCAGTTAAAAAACCATCTGTTGAAAATGATGTACAGTTCATCCAGATGCAAGGATGTTGTTTAGGATCTTCTTGCTGAGGATCATTAGTCGTTTGATCTGCCTGATTAGCTTGTTGGGGATCTTGTAGACTTTGATCATTCTGGGCAGTCTGTTGGTAATAATGTTGCTGGCTGCATACCCGACCAAAACTCATCGTATCCTCCCCATCGATTAAAGGAATTTTGAGATGATAATGGGATTTCAAAAATTTGAACAAGAAAAATTTCTAATAATATAGGAACGTTATGAAAAGTCAGGATTTTGAGCGATTTGTCGCCCGTATCAAAAAGGTGTTAGATGCTTGGGATCAATGACTTATAATCATGCAATTTGTTGCGAAGGGTGCGGACGCTGATGCCGAGGACTTGGGCGGCTTTTGTGCGGTTATTCTTCTCTCGGTCGAGAGTTTCCAGGATCAGGCGCTTTTCGAGTTCTGCAAGGGTTATTCCGGCAGGCAGAGAATGGAAGGGCGCTTCGATGACGGGGCAGGCCAGTTCGATATAGATTTGGTGGGCCTCGAGTATCTCTGAGGCATTCATGACGACACTGCGCTCGATCACGTTGGCAAGTTCGCGGATGTTGCCCGGCCATTTGTAGTCGAGCAGTTTTTGTTTGGCTTCGGCTTTGAGCTGTTTGACCGGTTTCTGGTTCTCGTTGCAGAGCCGTTTTAAGAAAAATTCAGCCAAAGGAAGAATGTCTTCTCTGCGGTCTCTCAAAGGCGGGAGATGGATGGGGACGACGTTGAGGCGGTAATAAAGATCTTCACGGAACAGCTTTTCTTCAATGGCTTCCTTCATCGAGCGGTTAGAGGTGGAGATCAGGCGGACGTCGACTTGGATGGGGCGAATGCCGCCGACGCGTTCGAATTCCATCTCTTGGATGGCGCGAAGGAGTTTGGATTGGAGTTCGAGGGGAATTTCGGAAATTTCATCGAGGAGGAGAGTTCCCTTGTCCGCGAGCTCGAATCGGCCGAGCTTTTTATTGATTGCGCCGGTAAATGCGCCTTTTTCATGGCCGAAAAACTCAGATTCGAGGAGGCTGGTAGGGATTGCTGCGCAATTGACCTTGATGAAAGGCTGTGAATTGCGGTGAGATTGCGCATGAATCGCATGGGCGATGATCTCTTTTCCCGTGCCTGACTCCCCGCTGATGAATACGGAAGAAGAACTTTTGGCAATTTTTCCCACATCGCTTAAAATCTTCTTCATGCTTTCGCTTTCGGCGATGAGAAGGTGTTTTTTACGGTCGGGCTTGGTGGAGATCTCCTCACGCAAATAAAAATTCTCTTGAAGCAAGTCGATATGTTCTTGCACTTTATCGAGCATGGTCTCGATGGTCTCGAGGTGAAAGGGCTTAAGAAGATAGTGGAAAGCTCCTAGGCGCATGGCTTCCACGGCACCCTCAATACTGGCAAAAGCAGTGGTGAGGATGACAAGCATGTGAGGATTGTGGGATTTAGCAATTTTCAGAATCTCCAGGCCGCTGGAGTTGGGAATGTGCAGGTCGCAGATCACAAGATCAAACAGGTGTTGGCTAAGATACTCGGAGGCAGCCGTTCCGTTGTCGGCGAGGTAAACTTCGCTTTTTCTAAGCTGGAGGAGATCTTTGAGAAAAAGACAATTCGAAGAATCTATATCGACGATAAGAACTTTTTCAATTGCCATACTTTAATGAGTTATTGGTATAAACTGAGGGAGTACCTGCCTAAACCGGATTATAGGAAATGGCGAGTTTAAAAAAAGTTTTAAATTGTTTATTTTTATTTTTAGCTAGTTGTTCCGGCATGGAACATTCGGAACAGGAGAAGTTGCGAAGGCTCAATGCCAAGGGAGAGTTTGTCCTGCGGAATCATGATGAATATGAGTATCCCTTGGAAACTCCCGAACACCGCGTCCGAGTGAAATATCCCTGGGAAATGGCATATATCGGAAAACATTCCAAGATCACCAAACAATACTTTCGCTGTAAGGGCTCTAGCTTAAATCCCCCGCACGTTGACCATAAAGACCCTTCCCGCGCCGCCAATTATTTTGATTGCGGCGGATCTCAAAAGCACTCCCTTCCGATTCGGGAAAATAAGGAGTTTGTCTATCCAATCTTGATCGATTTGCTCAACTATGTGCAGGCCAAGACGGGGTGCAAAGCGATCATTACCTGTGGCCATCGATGCCCGGTCCACAACGCTTATGCCGATAATTCTGCTTATAACCAGAATTCCAAACATATGGTCGGGGCGGAAGTTGACTTCTATCTTCAAGGGATGGAGCAAAATCCCGAAGAGGTGATCAAAATCTTGATGGGTTACTACAGGGAGATGTCGATTTACAAAGGGGACAAGCAGTATCAGGAATTTCAGAAATTGGACAAAGGTGAACTCAATGTCTCGACACGGCCCTGGTATAACAAAGAAATTCTGATCAAGCTCTATTTAAAGAATGAGGGGAGAGATTTTGATAATCGCCACCCTTATCCCTACATTTCTGTTCAAGTCCGTTTTGATCGAGAGGCCAATGAAAAAGTCATATGCGACTGGGCAAAAGCATTTAATGGCTACCGAAGATTTTAGACAGGCAGTAGGCGCTCAAAAAATTAGCAATGCGGGCAGGAATGGGTAAGGACCTGGACAAGCTGAAAACGGTTGCCGTCGGTGTCGGAAACGGTTTGCATTTTCACGTGTCCTGGGACTTCTTGCACTTTTCCGACGAGCTGTGCGCCTTTTTTTGTAAGATCGGCGAGGGCTTGGTCGAGGCTGCGGACGGTGAAAGTGACCACGGCGTTTTGGCCTGGTTCTACGCCATCTTCGCTATTAGGCTGCTTCTGCGCGATGCCGATCCTGGCGCCACCTGCATTGCCTTCTAACTCAGCCCATCCGTATTGTTCATTGAACTCCATCAGTTTGAGTCCGACGGTCTCGGTGTAGAATTTGACAGCTTTTTTGATGTCATTGACAACGATCCATGCCAGGTTCATCGATTGTAAATTCATAAAGGCACTCCTTTTTTTTCATCAATTGTATAAAAGATAAGAAATATTTGCATTGGAAATCCTGTTCCCTCTAAAAGGAGGTAAATGTTTTTTTGCGGAGGCGATTGTGAAAGAGAAGGAGAGCGGGCTGGCCAATCCATTCCAGACCTTGAAGTCATTGAATGAGGATGGGGAGCATTTTTACTATTCTTTGCCCGCGCTCGAAGCAAAAGTTCCGGGCGTTCGAAAGCTACCGGTCTCGATCCGGATCATGCTGGAATCGCTGCTGCGCAATTGCGATGGTAGGCGGGTGAGGGAAGAGGATGTGCTGCGCCTTGCCAAATGGAATCCGCAAAAGCCGGATGAAGGCGATGTCCCCTTTGTTCTCTCTCGCGTTCTTTTGCAAGATTTTACAGGCGTGCCTCTGCTTGTAGACCTGGCCGCGATGCGGGATGCTGTGGCGGCGAAGAATGCCGATCCTAAAAAGATTGAGCCGATCGTGCCGGTGGACCTTATCATCGACCATTCCGTGCAGGTGGACCGCTCAGGAACTGCGGATTCTTATTTGTTCAACCTGGAAATTGAGTTCGAGCGCAATAAGGAACGGTACGAGTTTTTAAATTGGGGGCAAGAAGGATTCAAGACGTTTAAAGTCGTTCCTCCGGGAATCGGCATCTGCCATCAAGTTAACCTGGAACACCTAGGTTCCGTCGTCACAGAAAAAAATTCCCTTTTGTATTTCGATACGCTGGTCGGCACGGATTCTCATACGACGATGATCAATGGGCTTGGCGTGCTCGGCTGGGGAGTGGGCGGAATTGAAGCCGAGGCGGCCATGCTCGGTCTGCCTTATTTTTTCCAAACGCCGGAAGTGATAGGCGTCCATTTGTCCAATGCGTTGCAAAAAGGGGTGACGGCGACAGATTTGACACTGCGGATCACCGAAATGCTGCGCAAAGAAAAAGTCGTGGGCAAATTCGTCGAGTTTTGCGGTGAAGGGGCAGCGACATTGAGCGTGGCAGACAGAGCGACGATCGGGAACATGGCTCCCGAATACGGAGCGACGATTGGCTTTTTCCCCGCGGATGAAAAAACGCTCGAATACATGAGAATGACGGGGCGCGATGAAAAGCAGATCCAGCGGATCAAAGAATATCTGCAGGCGCAAAGGATGTTCGGGATTCCCAAAAAAGGGGAGGTCGAATTCACGAAAGTGGTCGAATTGGATTTGAAAAGCGTCAAGCCGTGCGTGGCAGGCCCCAAGCGTCCTCAAGACCGGATCGATTTAGTCGAGGTGAAAAATAAGTTCAATGAGCTGTTCACCGCCCCTGTCCAAGAAGGGGGATACGGCAAGCAGACCTCCGATAGGAGCAAACAAATTTGCGTCCATTCCGAAGGGAATTTCCATGTTAATGAGCTGCATGTCACAGGAGGAAAAGAATCCCTTGCCCGCCAGCAGGGATGGAGCGAAGAAGAAATGGTCACTAACCGTCCATTTACCAAAGAAGTGATCAATCCAGGTTATATGCAGCACCGGCCTTGTGATTTTGTGTTGGACCACGGGGTGGTCGTCATCGCGGCGATCACGAGCTGCACAAACACCTCGAATCCCGATGTGATGCTTGCGGCAGGGCTTCTCGCCAAAAAAGCGGTGGAAAAAGGATTAAAGATCGATTGCCGCGTCAAGACGAGCCTGGCGCCGGGGTCGCGTGTTGTGACAGATTATCTTAATAAAACGGGATTGGATAAATATCTCGATGCTCTTGGATTCCAGCTTGTGGCCTACGGCTGCACGACATGCATCGGCAATAGCGGCCCTTTGGACGAAAAAATTGAAACCGCAATCAAAGAGCACGATCTCATTGTGGCGAGCGTGCTCAGCGGAAACCGGAATTTTGAGGCGCGTATCCATGGTTCGGTGAAAGCGAATTTCTTAATGTCTCCACCGCTCGTGGTCGCCTTTGCTCTTGCGGGCAGGGTCGATATCGACATGGAAAAGGAACCGCTCGCGGTTGATAAAGATGGCAAGCCTGTTTTTTTAAGGGAGATCTGGCCGAGTTATGAGGAGATCCAAGAAGTTGTAAAGCAAGGGCTCCAGCCGGAGATGTTCAAAAAACGGTATGCGCATTTCCTCGACGACAATCCTCTTTGGAAAAAAATCCAAGTCAGGAAGGGAGCGCAGTATGCCTGGGATACCAAAAGCACCTATATTCAAAAACCTCCTTTTTTCGAAAATTTCACCCTTGAATTGCCCCAACGGAAAGAGCTGAAAGGGATGCGGGCCCTTGCTCTGTTTGGCGACTCGATCACAACCGACCATATTTCGCCTGCGGGGGCGTTTAAGGCGAACACGCCTGCGGGTAAATACCTCATTTCACTCGGCGTTTCCGAAAGGGAATTCAATAGCTACGGCAGCCGCCGGGGTAATCACAATATCATGATGCGCGGGACATTTGCCAACGTGAGGATCCGCAATAAAATCGTCGAAGGCAAAGAAGGCGGGTTAACAAAATTGATGCCCGAAGGAATAGAAATGCCGATTTTCGACGCTTGTGAAATTTACGCAAAAAATCAAGTTCCTCTCATTGTATTTGCTGGCAAAGATTACGGAATGGGAAGTTCACGCGATTGGGCGGCGAAAGGAACCGCTTTGCTTGGCGTCCGGGCAGTCGTCGTGAAAAGCTTTGAGAGGATCCATCGCAGCAATTTGGTGGGGATGGGCGTCCTTCCTTTGCAATTTACAGGCGATGAAGGATTTGAATCGTTTAACATCAAAGGCGATGAAACATTTTCTCTCCTCGGCCTGGAACAGGAGATGAAGCCTCGACAAGAGGTCATTCTGGAAATCGACCGCGGGGGTGGCAAAGTCGATCGGGTAAAACTCATCAGCAGACTCGATACGCAGACCGATATCGATTATTATCTGCATGGAGGGATTTTGCCTTATGTTTTGAGGCAAATCTTATCTCGATGAAGAACATTGCCTTGGCCACGGATGTCCCCTTTTGGCAAACTGGGCTTGGCGCACATGCGCGCATCCTAGAACTTTGCCATTTTCTCGCTTGCAATAGCCATTTTACACTTTATTATCTCGGGGATGAAGTTTGCCCATTTCACGGCCCGTCTTTTCAAATGGGCAACAAACAAAAGCAGCTTAAAGGGTTCCTACAAGCAGGCAGGCATGATCTGCTGATCGTCGAATATATCCATTTGCACTGGGCCGCCGACTTTTTGCTGAAGGAAACAAAAATCTATCTCGACGCGGTCGACCTTTTTTCCGAAAGGACAAAATCGTTTGCCTCCTACAATCGCAGCATCGGTTCCATGACATTGGATGAGGAAATCGATTGTTTTCGTAAATTCGACAAAGTGATGTTTTTACAAAAAGAGGAGATGGAAAAGGTATTGCCGCATCTAGGAGAGGACAAACTTCTTCTTTGCCCCCATCCTACTGTTCCCGAAGCCGATGCTACGATTCGTGAAGAAGTGCAGGTCATCAGCTTCTTTGGCAGTCCCTCCTGGCCCAACATCGATGGGATCCAATGGTTTCATGACGCTGTGATGCCTCTTCTTGGAAATTTGGCAGAAAAATGCATTGCCAATGGAACATTCAGCACATCACCGGTGTCGATTTTTTCTCCCCAGCTCGCTAAGGGAAAAGTTTTTCCTTTTCTAGGCGATTATTACAACGGCATCGATATCGCCATCAATCCCGTTCTTTATGGAAGCGGCCTTAAGATCAAGAGCGTTGAAGCCATTGCTTATGGCATTCCTCTTGTGTCGACGAGCGCAGGCGCGCAAGGGCTTCTTGAACAGGCCGGAAGATCTTTTTTACTTGCCGACACACCGGAAGAATTTGCTGCGGCCATTTGCGCATTGGCAGCATCTTCAGACTTGCGACGGCGCCTCTCTACTTGTGCCCTCGAGTATGCGCAATACAATCTCACTCCACAAGCCTGTTTTAAAGCTCTTATATATTGACTTTTATTTTCAATTAATGTAAAACATTTATTTAGAAAGATTAACTTATGTGTTTTGTAAGTTGATAAAATCAATTAGAAATAGGTGTAATATGGTCTCTAATTCTGTTATTCTTTTTCAAACACAGGATGCTTTCGAGTCTACGACTTGTGTTCTCTCATCCACGGATGTTTGCAATTTGGGGCAAGTTTGCAAATCCTGGGCAGAAGCAGCAGATCAGCCCGGCATTTGGCGGCAACATTTTCTCAAAGAAAAAATCCCTTTCGTCGAGGGCAGCGATCGCAATTATAAAGGCGATTTCAAAATCCTTTTCCCCATTACACTCCGTGGGAAAAAAATTGAGAAGTTTCTGGGAGAATTTATCGGAGAAATTCCGAAGATCAGTTTGGAATGGTTTAACAAATTGAGCGAGCCGGATCCGTTCGAACCGGGAAAGACAATGGCGGAATCTTTCGTCATCGTTGTGGAACCTCAAGCTATCAAGAGAACATTCAGTAAAGATGTTTCTGCAACCCTGGATGAACAGGGTTACCTGGCTATAGCCTTGCGGGAGTCCGAAGAAGAGACAGAAACAGAAATCGAAATACCCTTTAATTTAATGAATCTTAAAACCCTTTCCTATTATCCGTTGTTGGGGAAAACGAACGCCCCTGTTTTCTATCACGGCAGTGTTAAAGAAGCTTTTCACCATTGCCCGCCCAGTCCAGGAAAAGTGAATCTTTATTTCATGAGAAAAGTCGCACCCAAACAAACTCTAGGGAAGCAGGCCTGCACTCAAAATACATATTTAGAGAAAAAAGGATTTCAGATGGTTTCTTTACGCACCCTGGCTCTGTTCAATACTGTGCGGATCCTCGAGGAAGGGGCGCCCCCTAATCGGGCAAGTCCAAAGAGCTGTGTGCGCACTTCGGACAGCCTCTCTGTGGGGTGTCGAACGACGCATTACGTCATTGGGAATTTCATCCATCGACGCGGAGTGGAAATTATCTGCAAAAATACAGGAGAATCTTACATTGGCGCGATTCCTGCTGTTCCAATGGCAGCCAGGACTTTAAAACGAGCGCCGCTAAGATCGTGGTAGGGTGGAAGATACACTGCTTCCACTTGAGATTTTCTATAACTTTCAAGTGTCAGCAGTATATTTTCAATTGTGGTTCCATTGAAGATAGTAATTAATGAGGTTGCGTTCAACTCCTTTGTCCAAAATCGGCTCTCTTCCGTGGAAAGAATGATTGGATTTGACAAATCCGAAGACGCTGTTGGGTAAAAAAGGAAATGTATGCAATTTCTTGAACCCCTTAAAACAGTGGTGAGTGAATCCTTCGCATTCAAAAGAAGGATCGAGCGGCTGATAAAGCGATGTGCCCAAATGGGCTTGATCTTTTGATCGCGGAAAGTAGAAGAGCAAAGTCAGTACCCGTATTGGATGATCCGTGTGAGGTCCGATCGCATAATTGGTCCCATCACGGACAAGTTCTGCCGTGGAGGAAAATTTCACTTTTTCATAATGAGCGCCAAAGCGTTGTCTGATGTAAGGATCGAATTTTCTCAGCAGCGTGGAACACCACGAATCGCTTTTTATTGAAGAAGTGAACTTGCTCCAAAATAAAAAATGGAAAAACGGCAGTTTCATTAATTCATCTTCCTGTAAAATCAAGACACGCCGTTCTAAATAAGTTCTTGGATCCACTTTTCCCGTTTGTGAAACGCCTTGAAAGGAGGCATTATCTGGGAGATTGGCAAGGATCTCCTGATAGAAATCGTCTGGGAATATGTTTTCAATATAAAAATGGGGATAAGGGGAAGCAACGATCTGAGCGTTTGTCAAGCGATCCATGACATGCTGCAACACATCGCTTTCCATATGCCTCAAGTGAGTTTGTATCCTTGTATAGGATTTACTTTTTAATTTTCAAGTCTATGATTTCCGCTCGACTTTGCAGCTTTTTGGGCCCGCCCGCCTCGCCTATTAACTCTTGGCCGAGAGCAAATATTTCGAGACCTTCGTACCTAAAAAGCTGCAAAGTCGAACACTGCGCAAATTTAAAAATTCATTTTAAATATCCAATGCCCTGGAACGTCGTTAGGGGAGCATTGCGTTTTATTGAATAAATGGGTTATATTAGCCGCTCTTTTTGCCGATGTGGTGGAATGGTAGACGCGGTAGACTCAAAATCTACTTCTAGCAATAGAGTGCTGGTTCAAGTCCAGTCATCGGCAGATCTTGTGAACGAGCGCACTGATCCGGTCAGCGGATTCGACAGCCCCTTCCATCGTCGAAGGAAAGTCAAGGGCAGTGGCTTCTCCGGCAAAAAAAACAACATTCAGAAGCGGTGCGAAAATTTTTCTAACAGGAATCTCTTCTATCCATACATTTTCGTGCAGCGGATCGAATAGATCTGTCCCATAGTTGGAGTAACTTCCCTGAAAATACCGTTCCTTAGGCCAACAGATGCCTAGGATTTGATCCTCGGGAGGAAATAGAATTTGCGGGTAATGCAGTTTGAGGAAGGGAAGCTCCCGTCGGTAAATTTCTTCGATCGATGCATTGGCAAATTTGGCGGCTTCTCCACCAAAATACAGGGTCATCAAAGTAAAATCGTGATTGAACCAGGAAATACCTTCATTTGTATAAGAGAATTGAGGATCAACGGACCCTTGAGCAGCCACAGGAATGATGATTTTTGAATTATTGCCAAAAGGAAGGTTGCTTAAGAGGCTTTTTCTCTCGAGAGGAAGGAGCTTTTCATCCATTTCGATCTCTTTTAAAATAGGCAAAGGCACTGTTAAAATGAGATAATCTGTGAGTCGGTGTTCCCCATTGTCAAAATACAAAAGAAGCTTTCCATTTTTCTGCAGTTCGACATTTTTCAATGGCCTTTGATAGTGGATGCAATTTTCTCCGACTCTTCTACAAAGAGTATGGATAAGACGGCTATTGCCTCCTTTGACGCTGGAAACATCGTAAGAGGCTGCCTTTCCTTGGTCTTCTAACGCCAAATGATCCGCGCTCAGTTTGTAATATTCCCAAAACAACTCAAAGTAATTCACAGAGAGTTCTGCGGATGGCGCTCCTTCATAATTACGCGTGCGCAGCTCCATCAAATGGCGGATGACCGGAAGCCCTTCGCAAAACCGGTCGAGGATTTCCCCAAAATTTTTTGCGTCGACGGCGAGGGTTTTCAATGTCTGGAAAGTTTGCTCATTTGCTGGAGGAAGCGTTTCATGCAATTGATGGTAGGAAATAGACTTTCCTTCATGAATATAATTTTTGGTATGAGGAACTTCATGGACATCGATCTCCAAACCAAGTTCCTGCAAGAGGCAGCGAATATGAGTTGCAGGTCCTCCATCGTAGATAAATTTTCCTCCTAACTCTTCATGGGAATTTTCTGCATAGTAGGTGAAAACTCTGCCTCCGGGGCGGTCCAAAGCCTCAAAGACCGTGACCGTATGGCCGAGCTCTTGAAGGCGATGGGCGCATGTCAGACCCGAAAGTCCGGCTCCAATGATGCTGATTTCAGCAGCGTGTAAAAAGACAGAGCAAAGAAGCGTTAAGACTAAAATTGAAAATTTCATATATTCCTTTAACTCGACTTTGTAACTTTTTGGGCCCGAAGGACTCGAAATATTTGCTCTCGGGGGAGTTATTTAAAACAGGAAGGGGTTTTTAACCCCTTCCTGTTTTAAATAACTCCCAGTTCGACCAGGGGTCGAGCGGCCGAGAGTAAATAAGCGAGGCGGCGGGCCCAAAAAGTTATAAAGTCGAGTTTAATTCTGAAGAAGTTTATAATAGATGCCATGAATTGGATTCAAGATTATCAGCTTTTTCTTTTTGACTTCGATGGCCTGCTCGTCGATACAGAGCCTTTGCATTATGCTGCCTATGCAGAATTGTGCCGGCGCCATGGATGCGAGCTGGGGTGGGATTTTGAGCGATTCTGCCTCGAGGCCCACCGCAAAGCGATGGGGGTCTGGGACGGTTTGAAAAGAGAATTCCCTTCGATGTTCGAAATGGCGCCCCACATCGAGGCCCTGTATGAGGAAAAGAAAAAGATCTACATTGAACTGCTTAAAACATCGCGCTTACAATTGATGGAAGGGGCAACTGAACTTTTGCAAGCTTTGGAAGTTCGAGGTGCAAAACGAGCCGTCGTCACGAATTCTCCAAAAGCGCATATCGAAATCATTAAAGCTTTTCTTCCCGTTCTTCATTCGATCCCTTTGTGGATCACCCGTGAAGATTATGCGCAGCCGAAACCCTCTCCCGAAGGTTATCTCAAAGCCATTGAAAAATTGGGGAAATTCGGAGATAGGATCATCGGATTCGAAGATACCCTCAAAGGATTAAAAGCATTGCTTGCCGCAGGCGTGGAAACCGTTTTGGTCTGTCCAGCCCAAAGCGAACATGTTGCAGAAGGGATTGCCCTTGGAGCAAAGCATTGCGAAAATCTTTCTAATGCCAGTTTAGCATAAGAAAAAGAATAAATTAGGCAGGTTTACGTTCACGCTAGTCGGGGCTAAAGTCCCCGCACCGGAGGAAGGATTTCAGAGTTTGCTTCTTCGTGAACGTAAATGTGCCCTTGCCCGCCTTCTTCTTTATCCGAAACTCTCTAGTATTTAACCTCGACAAGATAAAGTCCGTGAGGAGGGGCGGCTCTCCCTGCCTGTCTTCGATCTTTGGCTTTAAGAATGGCTGAAATTTGATCTTTTGTGATTTTTCCTGCGCCCACGTCAAGTAAAGTGCCGACGATATTGCGCACCATTTTGTATAAAAATCCATCTCCTTCAAACTCTAACCGCACTCCGCCTGTTTCTGGAACTAGATCGAGGCGGTGCAATGTGCGCACCGCATCCTTTGCCGCAGAGCCTCGACGCGCTTCATTGGCAAAGGAAGTGAAGTCATGTGTACCCAGAAAAAGCAACGCTGTTTCTTCGAGCAATGCTAGATCTACGGAATGGGGAACATGATAAGAGTACTGGATCTTGAAGGGGTTTGCAATGCGCTCAAGATGTAGGCGGTAATGGTACACTTTTGAAACAGCCTTAAAACGAGCATGGAATTCCAAGGTGACTTCGATGAGATCGAGGATGCGGATTTCAGAAGGGAGTAGTCCGTTGAGGGAGGCCATGACCTTTTGAACATCGATACGATCTTTTGCAGAAAAATGGGCTGTTTGCCCAAGAGCGTGTACGCCGGCGTCGGTACGGCCCGAGCCGATTACAGAAGTGGGAGTCCGTAGAATAATTTCAAGAGCTCCTTGGATAAGTGCCTGAATAGAGACAGAGTTCGGTTGGATTTGCCAACCGCCAAAGGATGTCCCATCGTAAGCAATCGTTAACTTGTAAGTAAACATACATATGACAGAATGCAGTGTTAAACTGCATTCTGTTGCGAAAAAAACAGTTAAGAGAGATGTTTGCTGACAAGTTTTGTCATTTCAAACATGTTAATCGTTTTCTTTGCACCGAAGACTTTTGCGAGTTTATCATCTGGATTGATGTTGCGCTTGTTTTTTGTGTCTTGGCACTTGTGAGTTTTGATGTAGGCCCACAATTTCTTTGTCACTTCAGTACGAGGCAAGGGGCCTCTGCCAACGACCGCAGCGAGTTCTTCGCTAACTTGCATCGGTTGCATGAATTTGGATTTTTTCTCTTTAGCCATTGCTATCTCCTTAATATCCGATAAGCGTTTTTTCCCCTCATGGGGGGTTGTTTAGCTTTAAAGGCCTATCCTCATAAATTTTTTGGATAGACTTTCGAGGGCGATTACTGTAATCCTCGAATGACTAGTTGTATCTTTCTCAGGATTTTATAGTCAAAAAAAATCGTTGCAAATTTCTCTCGCAGCAGTCGGCCTTCCTACGAAGTTAATTTTAAGTCTCTAATAATCAATGAATTAAAAATGAATATATCCCATGCAGTTTTTTTAAGGAAATAACCCATTGGAAGACCCTACCTCCAATGGAAAATCGCCTTATAAGGCTTGATTTTAGAACGGGATCATGGCAATTTCTTCAAGAAACTGAGCATGTATGTCTGTAAGCGAGATTGAGCGGCTTTCAAGTCTGGTAGAAGGACTCAAGAATTGTCGAACCGATTTAGAGAGAATAGAATTACTCGACCAGGACGCGCGCGTCAAAAACTGGATGCAAGCGCCAAGTCCGCTGCGCACTTTGACTGCACAATTAAGCCAAGAATGTGAGTTGACAATCAAGTCGCTTGTCGCCATTGGACAAGAAAAATCTATCTTTTCATCCCCGAACGAAAGTTTTGCCATCTCTGAAAAGATCAGAAAGACATTGGAAGAGTTGTTTCCTGTCGAATCTTTTTATAAAGAAATCGGCGGGATTGTCGGATACCATTGGACGCTGCTCTCTTTTTTGACGCAGGAAAAGAAAGCTCCTTCCGATTTGGAGTCCTATCATCGTCCTCCGGGAATCGATATTTCTTCGGAAAATGAGCGCGTTCTTGCTTATATCCTCGAAGGGATTGCCTCTTTGCCTTTCCTTGCTGAAATTTATCCGATTGGAGGAGCTGCAGACCGTTTAAAATTATTCGATCCCGCCTCAGGCGAGCCCCTTCCTGCGGCAAAACTGGAGTTTTGCGGACACTCTCTTCTCGAAGGACTGATTCGCGATATTCAGGCCAGAGAGTATGTGTATTTCAAGCTTTTTAACGTTCAGATGACGACTCCGATCGCCATGATGACTTCGATGGAAAAAGACAACCACGATCATGTTTTTTCTCTCTGCGAAGAAAAAAAATGGTTTGGGAGGCCAATGAAGTCTTTCCGTTTTTTTTGCCAGCCTGTTGTGCCGACAATGGACAAAGAAGGAAAATGGTGTTTGAGCGGCGAGATGAGATTGTTAATGAAGCCAGGAGGGCATGGCGTTTTATGGAGGGCTGCTGAGCAAAACGGAATTTTTGATTGGTTTGCCAGCCTCGGCAGAAAAAAAATCCTGATTCGGCAAATCAACAATCCAATTGCGGGGATGGATTATGGTCTTTTGGCCTTTTGCGGTGTTGGATTTTCGGAAAACAAAATTTTTGGTTTTGCATCTTGCCCAAGGCAAGTGCAATCAGCGGAAGGGGTTAACATTTTAATCCAAAAAAAATCTTTGAGCGGTCATTTCTACAGATTGAGCAATGTAGAATACTGCGATTTTGCCAAGTTCTGCATCGAAGATGTTTCTATGCATCCGGAGAGCCCTTATTCGCGATTTCCTTCTAATACGAATATTCTCTTCGCAGATATCACGGCTGTCGCAAATGCCGCTCGGCGCTGTCCCATCCCCGGAATGGTGGTCAATCTCAAGACGCTCTCCTATATCGATGAAGACGGCAAAGTTAAAAGCCAGGAAGTGGCGCGCCTCGAATCGACAATGCAAAATATTGCTGATTGTTTCGAAGAAGCTCTAGACATTCCTCCTTCGCAGGACGAGGTCCGTTTGAAGACCTATTTAACTTACAATCAACGTCGAAAAACCATTTCTACGACAAAAAAACTGTATCAGGAAGGTTCTCCGTTACTCGAAACGCCGGAAGGCTGTTTCTATGATCTGCATCAAAATGCCTACGATCTTCTCACTCATTATTGCGGAGTTTCTGTTCCCCAAGTCGCTGATGTCGAAACCTACACTCGAGAAGGTCCCTCTTTTTTGTTCCTATACCATCCCGCTTTGGGTCCTCTTTTTTCGATCATTGGCCAAAAAATCCGCGGCGGCAAGTTCAACCATCGCAGCGAGCTCAAATTGGACATCGCTGAAGCGGACATTTCAGAATTGAACCTTTCAGGCTCGCTGCACATCATCGCAGACCGCATCGTCGGTGAAATCGATCCCGCAGGACTTTTACACTATTCGGAAAACGTCGGGAGATGCCGACTTGCTCATGTTAGTGTGAAAAATCATGGCATCGATCGTGAAAGTGCAAATATTTATTGGAAAGGGGAGATCAAACGTTCTGAACTTTGCGAGATCGTCCTTCATGGTGATGCTGAATTTCATGCAGAAAATGTTTCTTTGAGAGGAAATTTGAAGATCGAAGTGGAATCAGGAACCCGATTGACCGCTTTTGAGCATGAAGGCCAGTTAAAATTCAGGAAGGAAATTTTATCGGGACAAAAAAAGTCTTGGATGTATCATCTCTTTGAAGATGGCTGCATTGGTCTAAAATAAAAACAGCAGGCCAAAAACCTGCTGTTCCTCTAAAGAGAGCGGGACCTTAAACAACAACAGCAGGCGCAACGACGACTGGGGTTGAACCAGGAACGACGACTGGGGCCGGAACTGGAACCACGACAGGTTCGACTGTTGGTTTGCAGAAAACTTTTGAGACGATCGTAGTCACGATAGCACCAATAGCAACCCCAATACTTCCGATGATAAGGGATTCCTTGTTTTCTCTAGCGAATGTTTTGAGGTTCTCAAAATGGGGTTTCACAAATTCCGCCACTTTTCGCGCGCTCTCAGCAATGAAAGCGCCGGTAGCTGTTATAGCTTTGCTCATCCAGTCTACAGCTCCAGAAGCAAAAGCTTTTGCTCCGTCGCAGCAGTTAGATAATGCGTCTTGAATTCTCATTGACATAAAGACCTCCTGATAGAGTTTAAATTTCTCAAAGAGTAACCGTCCGGATATGAGCATCATATCGGAAACCAAGTTTGAGGAAAATGATTTTCGCTTTCCCTTGGCATCAGGTAAGACGCTTGATCAGAGTTCCCTTTTACAGTTCTCTCGAAACTTTGGTTAATTATAGCTTCTGTCAGATTATTGTAAAGAGCACATTAAGGAAGTGTAAATTTAAATGGATTTTTAATATGTTTTAATGCTGCTCGGAAGAAGCCCCCATTGATTTTTGTGCGATGAGGGTGTATGCTGGATTCCTTCCAAAGGCTTTTAGGTACACTCTTATGAACGAACAAATCCAAGATCAGATCAAAAGCATCGATAATCGCCTCCTTCATATGTGGAGGTATCTTTGACTTAGCTGTCAAAGAGAAGAAAATCCAAGAGCTCGAAGGCAAAATGGAGGTTTCCGACTTCTGGGATGATAACTCCGCGGCTCAAAAAATCATTACTGAATGCAATGATTTGAAGGCATGGACAATTCCCTATCATGAAGTTAAAGAGCGTTTTGAAAATGTCAAATCCCTTTTGCCCGATGTGAATGAAGCAGACGACCCTGAATTCTTTGCTCAGCTTGTCGCGGAATTGAATAGTGTTGATAAAACTCTCTCCGAGCTTGAAGTGAGAAGAATGCTTTCCGGCGAGCTGGACAGTAAAAATTGTTTTTTAAGCATTAATGCCGGGGCAGGGGGGACCGAAGCTTGCGATTGGGCTTTGATGCTTTCGCGCATGTACCAGCGTTGGGGGGCTAAGCGTGGCTGGAAAGTAGAGGTGCTCGACTCAATCGATGGAGAAGTGGCCGGCCTCAAGAGCACGACATTGAAATTCACTGGTTCTTTCGCCTATGGCTATAGCAAATCGGAAAGGGGCGTGCACCGCCTTGTACGGATCTCCCCGTTTGACAGCAATGCGCGTCGGCATACCAGCTTTGCCTCTGTCGACGTCACTCCTGAGATCGATGACGATATTCAAATCGAGATCAATCCAGAACATCTCCGGATCGACACTTACCGCGCCTCTGGAGCGGGCGGACAGCATGTCAACAAAACTGATTCCGCCGTTCGCATGACCCACCTCCCTACGGGGATTATTGTCTCTTGCCAAAGCGAGCGGAGCCAGATCCAAAACCGGGAAACCTGCTTGAAGATGCTTCGCGCAAAGCTCTATGAAAAAGAGCTGAATGAGCGGGAGAGCAAATTAAAAGAAATGGCTGGAGAAAAAAAAGAGATTGCTTGGGGAAGCCAAATTCGCAATTATGTGTTTCAGCCTTATACTCTCGTTAAAGACACTCGGACAAAGCACGAAGTCGGCAATATTCATGCGGTCATGGACGGAGAGTTGGATGATTTCGTCAACGCTTATCTCAAGGAATTTGGCTAATGACAGAGCTGCCTGGTTTAGATATCCGCTATACTTATGTGACTGACACTCCTTATTTAAGAGATTGGCTGCTGAAGCCTGAAGTGCAAAAATGGTTTCCTGTCTCTGAGCAAAAAGAAATTGAGGACGCCATCCAATGCTGGATCGGGTTCAGCAGATATAGCTCGAGTTTGACGGCGACTTTGAACGGCACTCCTTGTGGGGTTGGGACACTTTTTTTAATGCCGTACCGTAAAGTGGCGCACCATTGCCTGTTCAAAATTGTCGTCGATCCCAAACATCAGCGCAAAGGCATTGGCTCTGCTCTGCTAAAAAATTTAAAACACTTGGCTAAGAATTATTTTCATCTAGAGCTCATCCACATCGAAGTGTTCGAAGGAAATCCTTTTATTCATCTCTTGCAAAAATTTGATTTTCGCGAGTTTGCAAGGCAGGAATGCTTTGTCAAAGACAAGGATGGGTACAATGGACGTATTCTTTTTGAAAGCTTCCTGTAAGGACAAACTATGTCTCAAAATGCTTCTCCATTGACCTTTCGGCTCACGCTTCCTGAAGATGGACCTTACCTTTCGCAATGGTTGTCGGATCCCAAGATCCTCAGCTGGTTTCCCATGTTCGACGCGCGGGAAATCGAAGATGCGGTCCGTATATGGATTGGGTATTCCCGCATTGAGGCGGGGGTGACCGCTTTGTGGAATTCAGAACCTTGCGGAATGGCTAATCTCTATATCCAGCCTTACAAAAAACTGGCCCATACTTGTCTGTTTTCCATTATCGTGAAAGAAGAGATGCGTGGCAAAGGGGTCGGCAAGCAGTTGCTCGAAAATTTGATGAAGCATGCGAAAGAGAAGTTTAAAATCGAAATCCTTCACCTCGAAGTTTATCAGGGAAATCCTGCCAAGCACCTCTATGAGAGGGCTGGATTTAAAGAATTCGGATACCAGACGCATTTCATTAAAGAAAATGGGAAATACATCCCCAAAATTTTCATGCAAAAGTCGTTATGATTCGAGTGCCCCCTTGCAAAAACTTTTGGAATAATTTCTGCGCCAAAGCCGCTAGAATCGACGATCGCATGTTGATTCGTATTGAATTAATACGGATTAACATGCGATCGTCGATTCTACCGAGCTTTCACGCTAGAAATTATCTGAAAAATTTTTGTAACGGGTCACTAGAGAGCCTTAAGAATCTTTTTAGGAAAAAGCCTGCGATACGGCGCAAAAAAAGAAATTCCCGAGTTGCGAAGAGTTCTGCAAAGCCCTCACTAGGTGAACATTACGATTTGAAATCCATTTATGATCTTCTCAATCATTCTTATTTTGAAAATAAATTAAATTTAGAGATCACTTGGTTTGGCAGCGCCCAGCGGCAAGCAAGACGCCATCGCAAACTCGGGCTTTTCTGCTTTCAATCCAACCGGATTAAAATTCATCGTTTGCTGGACAAGCCGCTGTTTCCTCCTTACTTTATTTCGTATGTTATATATCATGAGATGCTCCACAGCGTTTGTCCTCCAGTCAAGGCAAAAAAAGGTAGATTTCGGATCCACCATTCCGATTTTAAAACTCGGGAAAAAGAATTTGCCGAATATGCAAACGCCAAACGGTGGGAACAAGAAAACAAAAAATTGTTTTTCTCAAGGTAGACTATGAATCTATCTCACTATTCTAAACAAATTCCTTTAGCGCCTTTTTCCGCATCTTTTCGCGCTGCTTCTTTAGCCGGCAGTCCCCTCAAGACCCTTATGCCTCCGAGGGGATCTGCAACCATACCCTTGATGGTTGCAGGTTATTTAAGTATGTCCCGCGAAGCAGCGCAAAAATCTGCGAAAAAATGTATCAAAAATCATTTATACCTGAAGGAGCGCGGTATGTACGGCTGAGGCTTGAAAGTTATAGAAAATTTCAATTTCAGCGCTTCAATTTTTTGTTTGTTGAAGTAGACGATGTGCAGTCACATCGTCGATGGAAACGAACAAAAAGGCCGTCGCAAATGATGTCCCTAAGTGAAGATGCTGAAGAGGAAATTTTCCTAACTTTCAAGTGGAAGCAGTATATTAACAATAGCGAGGCAGTTCATGGCAGGGCATAGCAAGTGGGCAAATATCAAACACCGCAAAGGGAAGGCCGATGCGATCAAAGGAAAACTCTTTTCCCGATTGACGAAAGAGATCATCAGCGCCGTCAAACAGGGAGGGCCTGATCCCAAGTCCAATACAAAATTGCGCATCGTGATTCAAAAAGCCCGCACTGCCAACCTCCCCAACGACAACATTGAACGTAATATCAAGAAAGCGGCAAGTGCTGATCAGGCCGATTACCACGAAATGTCTTACGAACTTTATGGATATGGCGGGGTAGGTATCATCGCGGAGATCATGACAGACAATAAAAATCGGATTTCTTCAGAAATGCGGATTGCGACCAATAAGAAAGGGGGCACCATTGCAAGCCCCGGCGCTGTGGCCTTCAATTTTGATCGTAAAGGGGTCATTCAAGTTCTCAAAAAGAACGCAGTTGAAGACGAGTTATTTATGGCCGCGACTGAAGCGGGCGCAGAAGATTTTGAGGCAGCCGATGATTCCTTTATGATCACGACCCCTCCCGATCAGATTTCCCATGTTAAAGAAAAGCTTGACAAGCTTGGCATCCCATGTGAAGAAGCCGAGCTTCAAATGATCCCCAAAAATTATGTTGAATGTGATCCCGAAAATCAGAAGCTTAATCTTGAGCTTATCGATTATTTAGAAACTCTAGAAGACGTTTATTCTGTTTACCACAATATGAACCTATCCGCATAGTTTTATGAAATTATCTTAATTAGTTCTGATAAACTATTGTTTCTGTTTGATTTTTACATTCTATTTAGTTAGAATGTGACAAATTTTTTGGGGTTAAGTATGCCTGATTATATCCGATTAAACAGATTTGTTGAATGCGCAAATCAATCCTTTTCTGCATCTATGCAAAACAAATCTTTAATTGCTGATCCGAATGGAGTTCAAGTCCGTTTGCAAGATACCCCTTCCAGATATTCTCCGGAAATCAAGGACCAAAACAAAACCACTTGGAGAATCTTTAGAGAGTCCACGGTCCGTGTGATCGGTCAAAGAAAATTTGATTGGATTTGCAATCGGTACCGCTCCCGCATCAATTTTACGCATATGGAAAGATCTGGCAAACCTCTTCTCCCTGAACATGTCCAATTATTCAGCATCGGGTCCAATCAGCTGTTATCTCGGGATGTCAAAGTCCGTTTTCCGGAGAAACTTAAAGCGATTACACGGAGTCAATTGAACGACAGAATCCGATTGGTCCAACCATTTTCTTTTGTCGGAACGTATCAGGATCCCGTCAAAATCTCTGGTTCTCCTGGAAATTTTCCCGCCTTTTTTTTGCATGACAAAGTGTTGATGGACAAAGAAAAACAGCTCCTCTTTTCCGATGTCGGACGCCTTTCTTTTCATGCCTGGATGGAGCGATTTGTCAAAGTAATTGCGAACCGCGAGATCCTTGAAGGACAATTGATCCCGGCGCCAGGCCAAGATGGCTGCATCGATTATTATAAGGTCCATCGCAAAATCGGTACGGGGCATGGTCTGGTCGCTTACGCCCTTAAGCCTGCGGCAGGCGATTCGACCTTGAAACCTATTATTTTCTTCCGCCCCTCGCAGTGGGCATTTTCCAATGAAGATGCTTTTGAGACTTATTTGAACGATGTCCAAGTCCATGTCGGCGAAATGGGCTGGAAAAATGCAAAACCTTTATTCGATCAACTGATGCAGGATCCCCATTTCAGACGTTCGGATGAAAAAATTTCGGTGGCTGGATACAGCCTGGGAGGAGCGCATGCCCAGCGTTTCCTGGAATTTCATTATGCACACATCTCTCATGCCCTCTTTTACAGCGATCCTAGCGTCGATGATGCGACCGCTGAACGTATCCGTGATAAAATGAATGCCATGCCGCGAAGGACTGTGCCGTTAAATATTCAGATATTCCGGATGAAAGGCGATTTTTGCCATTACGTTGGAGGCAAACATGCGGGTTGGGGTGTCGTCCATCCCGATGTCAACGTTCAGCTCATGGAAGTCGACCATGAAAATAAGAAAGTTTCCGCTTTGTATCTTCATTCTCATCGTATTTTTGATAATAGGGTCTTTCTCTATCAAATGCAGTGCATTGAAAATAGTGAAGAACTTTTTAATCATCTTGATAACTCCAAACGCGGTCCAGATGTGTTTTGGTACGAGAGAATGCGCCGGCTCTGGGGAGGAGTCGCCTTTTGCTCCTTTTACGGGATCTCAGAGATGATCAAGCTAGTCAGTTGGATCTTTGGAGTCAAAATCCTGCGCAGCAGCGATGACCCCGATTTTTAACCGCACTTTTGAAAGAAGGTGGGCACGGGCATTTTTTTTGCTTATCCAGAGTTCACGTTTTTTAATCATTTTCGTCTTTTCGTCATCCATTTTTTGAAAGCAAGAGGAAGCAAGGCGATGAAGCCTAATGCGATGAGGCTGAGTTTAAGTTTTGTGGTGAAAACGCCATTCCAGGAAAAATGCTCATGGGTTTCCAAATAGATGGAAAGGCTCGATCCGCTTTGAGCAATAACATAGGCAAGAGGGATCACTCCCACGAATGTCGTCCAAATAAAAGTCGCTGTTCTTACATGAAAAATTCCTGCGCTCAAATTGACCAGCCAGAAAGGAAGAAGATGGGAAAAGCGCAAAAAAAGCAGATAGGATGCCTCATTTTGTTCGAATTTTTTCTGTAGCCGGTGTAGAAAATAGCCTTCTTTTTTTTTAATAGTCTTCGTATAGGCAAGACGTACGGCGAGGAAAAACAACGCCGCGCCTATTGTCTCTGCAATACATGTATATAAAATGGCGAGAGGCAAAGGGAAAAGGAACCCCGAGAGCAGAGTCAATAGTGTGGAATCTGGAATAACGAGAACGACCGATACGATATAAATCCCTACAAAATAAAATACCGACAAAAAGGGATGATCGAAGACGAACAATTTCCATTTCTCATGTTCGTGTTTGATGGTTTCAAAGCTCAAGCGATGGTGAAGTCCGGTTAAATAAAAAATAAGGATCAGGATTAAAATGATGGCAAAAGGTGCAATAGCTAATGCTTTATGCTTCATCCGTCCTCTGGCGGAAACCCGGCCCTTAAGGGCCGGGTATTTTCAAAAACAATGTTGGGCCGAGTACGAAGCTCGGCCCCAACTTAATCCCAGTCCTTAAGGCCTGGGTTCACCGGCCGTTACTCCGGAATAACCGAGGTAAATGTCCCCAGATTGCGCACGTCGTCCTTGGAAATAAGTTCATAGTGAAAATCATTTTCAGGATTAATGATCCCTTCCATTAAGACGGCAAGGCGGCGCGGGTTGTTGCGAGAAAGCAATTGATGGCCAATTTCGCAAAAGCGCTCATAACTCAGCTCTTTTAAATACTCGATCCGTTTGTCGATCCATTTAAAATCGTGATATTCAAAGGCAAGTTCGTTGAGTTGATTGGCCATGCCCGGCATATTCTCGGGGGGCATTTTTAACAGAGTGATTAGTGTCGCTCGAATGCTCTCAAAACGGCCTTCGGGGATTTGAACACTGAGGTTTTTGTCGAAGGTTTCCAAAAACAATTCGAAACGGGCAAGAAGGTCCGTCGGGCTATGAGTACTGGATTGGACGGCAAAAAATTGTAAGAGCTGGCGCTCTTCTTCCGTGTTCCAGGCTTTCGCAATGTACGCCGTTTGCTGTTTCGTGCGCAAGGTGTCAAAAAAAGCATCGGAAAGAGCGTAACCTAAAACTTGTTGGATCGCTTTACGTTCAAAGCTGAACGGCCCTTCTTGAAGAAGAAGAAGGACACCGCTTCCTTGCCGATCGGTGGATTGAACAAGTTTATAAGGGCCATATTTTTCCGAAAGGACTAACACTTTTCTCCTGGGATGGTCTTGCATCGGAAAAGCAAGAGAGCCTAGTTTGGCTTGAAGGCCATGCATCAGATTTTGAGCTTCTAATTTGCTCACATTGCCGTAGAGCATTCCTTCCGTGTAAATCGATTGGAACAAATTCTTGGAAAACAGAGAGAAATCCTCAAAAGTCACTTCTTTTATAGATGCGAGTTTTTCTATATCAGTAGCGGTATTGAAGAGAATATTGTCGAGATGCTGCATCGCCTGGCGGACCGGTAATTCTTTTGAAGAATTATCGTATTCAGAGGCCAGCGAAGTACGGTAAATGTCGAATTCTTCTTTGGAAGGGGACACGTTTTTGAATGAGGAAAAGAGTTCATTTAGCAAAAGCGAGGCCTTGTCATTGAATCCCAGGATCGTCATTTTTAGCTCGAAACCTTCGATGAAGAATTTGACGTTGAGACCAGCTTTCGACGCCAGGTAGAGGCTGGTAGAGAGTTTTTCACACAATGCGCGTACATAAAGATCCCCAAGAGCCTGAGATTTAGGAGATGCCTGGAGAAATGGAGATTTGAAGCTGAAGAGAAAGGCGATTTCAGGAACTTTATAACGATTGTCCTGAACATAATAAATGGTGCATCCCTCATCCGAGAACAGCAATGCAGGACCTTCCGATGAATTTTCTGATGCTGAAGACGGTTCTAAGACTAAATGTGTGGGCAGATAAGGATTTTGCGGCGGGAGCAGAATAGCAGGATTGGGCTCTGCAACATTCCAAGCGGCGAGCCGGGCTCGTGAAACTTGCTTGATTGCGTATTCGGCATTCATCCATTTTTCTTTGGTATCCGTTGTAATTCCAGTCTTCGTCGGATCGGCCATCACAAAGTAAATGCAATTTTCCGCTTTGAGTGTCTCCACAAAAGTTTGAACAAATTCGGAGTCAAACCTAGAAGGTATTTTGGTTTTTTCAGGATAGGAAGAAAGCTCTTCATAAGGCATTTCGGAAGCCATTGTCATGATGGTATGAAAAGCATCGTCACGCGACTGATATTGGTAGTTGAGCTTGGCCATCGTCTGCGTTTCATCGAAAAGATGCTCCGGGAACCCTTCTTTTTTCAATCGGGCAATGGCTTGATAAACTCGTGAGATCGCGGCATCGACTTGGGTGAGGCCGTAATCGGTCAAAGTGATGTCGATGGAAAAAAAGACGCTTTTTTTACTGAAACGATCGCTGCTGATATGCACGCTTTCGGCGATTTTCTCTTTTTTCAACACCTGCGTAAGACTATTTTCACCTTCCTGGGCTAAAGCGAGGGCGACAAGATTCGGGGCCTGGCGTTCCATATCTTCAGCAAAAACAGCTGGAATTTCCCAGTTCAAAGATAATTGCTTAATGTCTTTGACAGGCTTAATAAAAATCATATGGCCGCGCTGGGCATAGGAGGTCAACTCGGGGGGAATCATTTTTGAAGAAGTTTTTAACTGCGGCACCTTCGAAAAGTCCGTAACGGCAAGAGTGCGCAATTCCTCCATTGGCAAAGGAGAAACCATCACAAGGTGCATTTTATCTGCGCTGTAATGCGATTGGTACCAATTTTTTAGCGCCGACTGCGGAATTCCAGATAAAGTCTGTGCGTTGCCGGTAGAAAAGGCACAATTGGGGTGGTTGGGATTTCCTGTCTCTTTTAGGATCATGTATTGCCGCCAGCCGTCATGTTCAATGTTTTTGGCGTGCTCTTGATCCACTGCATGCAGTTCGCGATTGATGCAGTTCGGCGAAAAAAGAGGATCGATGAAAAAATGGGAAAATCGATCGAGAGCTTCATCGTAAGCGTCATTATTCACCGAAAACATGTAGACAGTCCGATCGGAGGCTGTAAAGGCGTTGACGCCGCCCCCATGGTCCGAGATGAATTGCATGTATTCGAACTCATTCGGATAAGCTTGCGTCCCCATGAACAGCATATGTTCCAAAAAATGGGCCATGCCGGGGTATTCTTTCGGGTCTTCCCATGAACCCGCATCGACCGCGACTCCCGCCGCGGACTGATCCGCTCCTGGATCGGAAATCAGCAGAACCTGCAGCCCATTGTCGAGAACGAGTTTTTCCACAGCTCTTCCTTCCAGCGCAGGATTGAGGATCGGAAGAGTCGCTTGATCCTTGAGGACCCGATAGCCGCCCATTTGCGCGCCCGCATCTTCCGAATAGGCAGACACTGTTAAAAATAGAAGAGAAGAAAAGAAAAGTGCTCTTGGGAATTTCATGTCGAAGACCTCATCATAAGATTATCCCCATCATGCATGGAAGGGATAGAATTTTGCAACTTCTCGGTCGGTCATGTATATTTCAAGATATACTGCTTCCCCTTTAAATTTTCCTAAGTGGAAGCTGTGTAGACATAAACACCATCTAAAACTAATTTTTTCAAGTTGTTTGAATTGGCAGTACTACATAATAAAATTCAAAGAGTTTTTCATTAGGTTTCACAGCGGACCGCGAAGACAATGCATGGACGGGCTACGGAGACACGAAAACTTTTAGGGGATCTTGACAGGGGGAACAGGAATGCGAACTTACTTATTAGTAAGGTGCTTCTGGAGATATTGCTCAAAATTGGGCGCGGTAGGTCGCGTATTTAACCAATCAAGATAGATGGATATAAATTGGTTTTGGGGCCAGTCACTACATAGTTTTTTCCAGACTTCTTTTGCGTTAACAACTTCCAAACATTGTGCTTCATAGTTTTGGTTAGGTTTTTGTTTGTACCAGCGTTTAAAAAATTTGGCGAATTGTTCTTCGGCAACGTTAAAACAATATTTTCTCCAGGCCTTCCAAGCACATGCTTTTTCTAAGAGTTCTTCAAATTCAGAAACAGACAAGGAAAATTTTCCCCATTCAACATAGGCTGCTTTGAACTCGTCTTCCGATAAACGATTCTTGTAAATTCTCCAATTATCATGTACAAGAATCATCTCGACTTGAAGGTTCATAAATCCCTCCACAACTCCAGTTTCAAGCGAATGCATCGTTTCTGCACGTTTGGAAGCGACACAATAGTGTTGCGAATCAACAAATTCCTCCACATTTTCGTCTGATAAAATGTTTTGTTTTAAGACGCGAGCCAGATCTTCGCTTGGGGCAAGGTTGCCTCCTAGAGAAGAGTTGCTCCAATGTTTAAACTGCCCGTGCACATATTGTGCAATCCATCCCTGTTGATTTTTCCAATAGTCGAGCTGCTGCGCGTAATCAGAGGGCAGACCCTGGTATGTTTTGGAAAATCGTTCTCGGAGAAACGGTGGGATCTGAACCGGATCAATGCCCGCAGAAAGCTGGGCTAAGCAAATCTTCCATCCGTTTTCTTCGGCCAAGGAATCCGATGGAAAAAGCTTGAGAAAGGCATCCAAGCAATCCTCTTGTTGAATTTTGACGCGTAACGCCAAAACTTTATGCATGTCGATTTTTAAGTTTTCAAACTCTTTTTTTGATAAGCAGGAAAATAATTCTTTAATTTTGGACTCATTAGAGATCTTTCGTATAAGAGCTTTAAAAGGGATTTGTTTGCAGAAATTTTCATCAGAATTAGATTGATTTGCTTTCACAATCTTCCCAATCAATTCATCTTTTGTGCCTTTCAATAGCCCATGGGGATAAAGCTTTGCTAATTCTTTCTCATTCGCAAGGGATAAAAGATCTTTTCGAGTGATGATGCCTGATTTGATTTGTCCAGTAAAATGTGTATTGACCGTACGTTTGAATATACCGCGTAATTTTCTTTTTATAAGTGCATCACAATATAGCATTGCAGTGCTAATGTCAAAAATAGAGGGTTTTTTTACCCCCACTTTACTCATGTAATAATTATTATGTTTTTTACAATCGCTAATGATTTCTTGAAACATCTCATCATCAGACTTCCCCGATAATTTGTGCTTAATGGTGTACCAAAGGTAACCTATTTTTTGATAAACCACCGGGAAAAATTGATGATTTCCCTTTAACCTTTCCGGCTCTTTATGAGGTAATTGTAATAGGGATAAAGTCATGTTAATTTATTTAAATAATTAATTATTAGTTAAAATGTGCATTCTATTTATTAATTATTAATAGTATACATAAATTACAATTAAATATCAATAGATCCACAAAGCATAGTTTTAGTATGTACTGCTGACAGGTGAAGGTTATATAAAATTTCAATTTCAGCGCTTTAATTTTTTGTTTGGTGAAGTAAACCATGTGCAGGCACACACGGTCTATGGAAACGAATAAAAAGTCCGTCGCAAAAGGATGGCCGTAAGTGAAGATGCTGAAGCGGAAATTTTCCTAACTTTCAAGTGGAAGCAGGATAGCTTTTGTTAGGGAAATCTGTGGTAATCTTTCTTTACAAGAGTGCAAATGTATGGGGCGCGAGCGGAGCTGCGCTCGCGTTTTTTAGTGCATCCCTGTCCGGAAAATGTTCATGTCGATTTATGGGCCGAAGGAAGGTTGGACGGCTACAAGTTTAGCCGTACCTTGCTACATTATTTATTCTCTTCTGCGATACACCGTACATTGATGATTTGGCAGTTCTAATGGACTATTTAATTGAATGCAATTTTCGGTAATCTCTGTCTGTGGATCAAAATCTCCTGTTACTTCACCTGCCACGCAATTTGCCGAATCTCTATTTTCCTCAGAAACTTCTCTATCAAAATAAAAATAAATAACAATTTTTTTCTCTTTGTTATTCCAATCGACAGCTACCATTCTTAAATTCGAAGAGATTTCATTCAATAGTGCTCGCTGCAACGACATTCTAATTGCAATTTCTAATGAATAATCAACGTTACTATTGTGTTTTATTCTCATAAAAAATCTTTTGGTCTAAGTGGGATTATGTGAGTGCCATTATTGCTGTAAATAATCATGCCTATTGTTGTTTCCTGGCTGATTGTTCCTGCTTCATTTTTATAAACGCCTATGATTTCTTTGAAATTAATTCTCTCTCTGTAATTAGGGGGCCCAGGTTTATTGTTGTTAATCCGTTGTCCAGTTCCAGCGAATTTATTAACAAGCCCCTGTGGATCAGGATGCGTAAACTCACTTCTCAGCGGATCATAATCTTTATAGCCTTGAATGTGTTTCCCTTGTCTATTCCATCGTATCTGTAAGTTAGCAGATCTCAGAACTTGTTTTCTTGCTTCGGCCTTTCTGGCGGCTTCGACGGCAATATGAATGCGATTTTGTTCACTAATGGCAGCTACTTCCATGGTTAATAATGCGTTGGCCCTTTTTAAAGATCTATATGCTTTCATGCATTTCACCATTACGCCTCCGGCAAAAATTTCCACACCATATTTGCCGATGATATAACCAATAATTTCTCCTTCCCTTTGACTGGAAATTTCATCCTTTTTTTCGATAAGTTCCCTGAGTTCGGGTACTATTTTAGAGACAATTTCTGCAGATGCATTTTCTTTTAAAAAATTAGCACAGCCTTTACACGCCTCGACTACCTGCTTAGAAACTTGCGCAGGAGTTGTTACCAAAGACCAAAGACCATGACTTAACCCCTGTGCCGATGAAAGGATCGAAGGCACATAATCTACAACTCCTTCTTTTACCCCTTTAGCAGCACCAAATAGTAAGCCAGCGGCATAGTCGAAAGAGTCTTTGAGATCTAAGTCAATTTGCGTTGGTTTTAAATTCGATTGAAGATAATCTTGTAAGGAGGTGGATATATTTCCTTTCTCAAAATATGCAATTGCTCGTTCGAAATAAGCGTTTTTGTTCAGAGGATTTAATTCGATAGCTTTATCCAAAGCCTCAATGGCTTGATCGTATGCTGCAAGCTCATTGTAGTTTCTTCCTATTTTTAAGTATAAGGAGAAATCAGATTGGTTATTTCTTTGTAAAACATCTTGTACGTCACCTTTCTCAATTATTTTTGAAATATCATTGACAAATTCGATGTTTTTTCCTTGTTCAAAATGAAGCAAACCGCGTTCATAATAGGCTGATGAGCAAGGGTGTATTTGTATGCAATCATCATAAAGTCTCTGATAAGTTTCTTGAACTTTTGAAATTCCAGTATTTAATAGAATGCGAATTTTTTTCTGCTGATGAAGTGAGATGTTGAACTCTTGATTCTTCGTTTTTAAGTTGCCGGTTATAAGAGGCTATTAGATCGGTTTCAGGAGATTCAAAGGAGGACTCTCTTTGAATTGACTTGATTAAATATTGAATGTTTTTTTTAGCATTTTTAATGCTGCTAGTTATGTTGTCTTCATTTAAACAAAACAAATTTTGGAATAACTCTTGATAGTCGTATATGTTTCTAAGTCATTAATTAGACTCTCTGACATCCATTGACATTGAAAGCCTTGCTGTTTTGCTTTTTCCAAATAATCATAAGCTACTGATTCAATCATTTCAACGTGGTGCTGAGCCCTAAATGAATCACAATTGGAGCAGAGGGCTAAAAAAGGGAATGAAATGATAAATTCAAAAGTCATTTTATCTCTCTCTACGGAAACCTGTCGTAATCTTTCTTTACAAGATTGCAGATGTAGGTGGCGCGGGCGGAGCGGCGCTCGTGTTTATCCGGTGAATCGCTGCCGGGAAAATGTTCCATGTCGATTTGGGGGCCGAAGGCGAGGTGGACGGCTGCGCGCGTGGCGATTCGGGCTTCCCCGAGTTCTACCTGAATAGTTTCGGGAGGGGGCAGAAGCTGATAAGTTTTTAGGGCTAGGGGATAAAAATGAGTGGGGTGACCGGCGCGCTCTGCCATGAGATAAAGCATTTCGATGCTTTGAGGGTCAAAAGGGGCAATTTCCACGACGCCGGAAGTATTTGGACGGTCTCTTCCTCCGCTCGGGGCGACGTAGATGGCTTTTCCTCCCTCGCTAAGCAGCTCGCTCATCAATTCCATTGTTCTTTTGTTATGCAGCTGTTTTTTCATTTTTTGTTCGGGGGGATGGTCGATATATCGCTTTGAGAAAATGCATAATAGGTTTCGGCCCATGCTAAATGGGACGGCCAGAGGATCAGTGATAACGCGTTCGCCGGCGACGAAAATCATCTCTTCACCGAGGCGCGGATAAGAATTTTCCAAAAGGATGCTGATCGCCTGTGGGTCGGCTTCCACTTGATGGTTGGCGAGGAAAATCGCATTTTCCCCTTTTTCTAAAGAAGTGGCTATCTGATTTAAATGCTCAAGTCCAAGAATGGATGAATGGGGCATGTCGACCAGAGGTTTGACCAGGTCGATGCCGAATTGATAATAGTCGAAGGGTTGGCGAAGATGTTTGTGGAAGGGTTGAAAAACAAAAGGTTCCAAACATTGTTGTTTGATCAACTCCAGCAAATCGAGGAAAAGGCGATCGTAGCCTCCTTCCTGAGAAGCGATGGCCTGTTGGTAGCAAAGGTAGAATTGCTCCAGGTTATCGGCGCATTTAGGAGGGATGGATCCCTCCTGGGCGGATTCTTTGAGCTTTGAATGAAAAGACTTAGACGTCGAGTTTTTTTCCATTGATTGTCGAGTAGAATTGGAACTCATTCAGGTGAAGGTTATCATTGTTTTCAAAGCGCAATTCCGCGTGCATTTTTCCAGCCATTTTGCGTAAATAGTCTTTATCCTGATGGTGGGACAAGTAGCCATCGAGGTCGGGGTGAGACATGAGCTCTAGCCCGAACTGCTGGTGCTGATTAACCAATTTTTTTAGTGCCCGTTCGATTTCAACCGAAACGCTTTCATGGCTTTTGATCGTTCCGCTGCCATTGCAATAAGGGCAATGGGTGAAAATCGTCTGGGTCAGCGATTCTCGGCTGCGCTGCCTTGTCATTTCAACGAGACCGAATTCGCTCATCCCTAAAATCGTGCATTTAGCGGAATCGTCTTTCATCGCTTCTTTGAGGCGGTCGAGAACGCGGCGTTGATTTTTCCGAGAGCGCATGTCGATGAAGTCGCAGATCACAAGGCCCCCGACATTGCGAATACGCAGCTGGCGTGCGATTTCTTCTGCCGCTTCCATGTTGATCCGGACGAGGGATTCTTCGACATCCGAGCTCGAGGTGGTACTTCTGCCAGAGTTGACGTCGATGGTGTACATCGCCTCTGTGCGATCGAAGAAAAGATAGCCGCCGCTGGGCAGCCAAATTTTACGGCGCAGGGCGCGATCGATCTCCCGCTCAACGTTAAATCGTTCGAACATCGGGCTTTTATCGCGGTAAAGTTCGAGTTTAAGCGCATGCTCGTTGCTGTATTTTTCGTAGAGGCGTTTGCAGTGTTGAAACGTCGCATAGTCGTCCACAAGAAGTCGATCGAATTTTTTATCGACAGCGGTCAAGACGGCGCGCTTGATCAAGTCCGATTCCTCATAGAGACAAGTTGGTTTAGCGGCTTTATGAAAATTTTCGGCGATGTTCTGCCAAGTTTTAAGAAGTTCCGTCGCCTCATGGATCAGCATTTCCGACGAGGCGTTGACGCTTGCCGTCCGGCAAATCAACCCCATGTCTTTGGGCATTTCAAAAGCGCGGATGAGTTTTTTTAATTTATCGCGGGAACCCGCATCTTCAATTTTGCGCGATACTCCGCGATGCGGCGTATTCGGAAGCAAAACCAGATATCTTCCTGGGATGGAAATATTGGAGGTGAGGCGCGCCCCTTTCGTCCCGATCGGTTCTTTGACGACCTGCACAAGCACGGGCTGGTCCATTTTCATGATTTTCGAAATGTCAGACTCTCGCCGCTCTCGTCCTTGCGTTTTAGAGATGTCGCCTTCCCAATCGAAATCCATTTCGAACATTTCTTGAAATTTTTGCGTATTTTCTAAGATATCCGAAATGTGGATGAAACCATTTTCTCCCTCATTGATGTCGATAAATGCAGACTGAATATTATGCAGGATGTTGGTCACACGGCCACGATAGATGTTTCCTGTGAGCTGCCGGTTCTTTTTTCTCTCGATGATCAGATCGTAAAGGGTTCCATTTTTCAGGACGGCGTAACGCGTTTCTTTCGATTCAACGTTCAGTAGGATTTCTTGCATGGGATCCCCGATAAGTTTTTTTTGGAAGTCGGTCTATTCCGCTGGAAATAAAGAAATTGTCGCGGAACACCAAAATAGTCAATAGGGTGATCATAGCCTCTTTTAACTTCTTTTTCCACAAAAAATAAGGACCATTAATTTTAAAAAAAGAAATTTATTTTTTGACGTGCGAGAGGCAGGATGGCAGCTTGGAGAAGGGGGAAGCTTTTTGAAAAAGAGCCGACGATCTGCCTCTGATGGATCAGAAGAACACCAGAATCGTAGGCGCTTAAAAGAAAGGTCAGTTACTCAAAACGGAGCTGAGCAAATCTTTCATTGGAGAAAAAGTCTTCAATCAACGCTGAAGCCCCCAACGCTGAAGCTCCTCTTCTCTTCAATCAACGCTGAGTATAACGCTGAAGCTCCCTGCTTAACCAAAGGACCACGAGGTTGAGTAGAAATCACATGCTCGCCAAAACCTAACCCGAGCCCGTTATCAATTCGGCAGTTTGCAATCCAGATGTAATACCTGAGTCCGCTTCTAGATGCATCGAACTTTTCAATGCTGCCCTCGGGAAGAGCCTGGTAAAACTGTATTGCGATGTCATCTGTAGAATTGATAGCATCGAGAACTCTGCGGAAAACGTCCATTTTGACTGCTTGGGAATGGCATTTCTGAAAAGTAATCAATAAGGAGTTAACGGCATCTGAAGAAGGAGCGTTAACGGCACTTCGCGAGAATGTTTTCTCGATTTGCGAGGTTAAGGTAGCATTCATCAATTTTCTTTGTTCTTCTCTTGCTTCAAGAAGAAGTGGCTTTGATTGATCCATCAGGGTTTTTGTTGTTTTACATGTTTCATATCGGTGTCACAGATGATCTTAGTTTGAATTTCGGTGGGAGAATCAAGAAAAGTGAAATTTTGGGCTTCAGATGTGTTTGATAGAGCTGAAGCCATAATAACTCCGTTTTTAAATTTTTTTTCATCTTATTATTAATATAATTAATAATAAAGATATTTTACAAAATTGCTGAAAAAAAGCAAATTAAAAATTATTTGATTAAACTTGTAAGTTATTTTTTTAGCTGTGTTTTGACTTGGGAGAGGAAGGAGTGCTGAACGAGGCGGGCGGCAGTGGTAATGCTGCGGAGGAAGCTCTGCGGGCTGGAACTGCCGTGACATTTGATCACGATCCCTTCGACGCCGCAAAGAAGGGCGCCGGGATATTCGGCGTAGTGCAGACGCTGGCGCAATTCGGCCAAAACACCTTTTGTGCGGGGAGAGCATTCCTCGATGGAAGAACATTCGAGTTCTTCCAGGATCACGGCGGCAATACCTTCGGCCGTTTTGAGAAACACGTTGCCGGTAAACCCATCTGTGACAAGCACATCGATTTCCCCTTGAAAGACGTCGCGTCCTTCAATGTTGCCTGCAAAAGTATAAGAGGGGGAAGTTTTTTTGCTTCCTGAGAGGAGTTGATTGTAGACGCGTTGGAGTTCAGGGGTGCCTTTTTTTGCTTCGGAGCCGATATTCAAAAGCCCGACGATGGGCATTTTGACTCCGCGGCTTCTCTGATAGGCGACGCCCATGGCAGCAAATTGGACTAAATGTTTTTCTTTATAAGAGGTGTTAGCCCCCACGTCCAGGACTGCAATTTCTTTATCTCGAGTAGGAAGTAGGGTGAGTAAGGCGGGACGTTCGACATGAGGGAGAGCGGGAAGCTCTATCCTCGAAGAGGCCATCAGAGCGCCTGTATTCCCGGCGGAAATGAATGCCTGTAAATGTCCTTCTTTGAGAAGGCGGATCCCTACACATATTGAGGAATCTTTTTTTCTCCGTATCGCAGTGAGAGGAGAATCATCCATGGTGATGAACTCTGTAACGACATGGAAAAAAAAATTCCCGGCAGGAGGGCGCATTCTTGCGAAAAGCGCTTTCGTCCCGAAAAGGGTCAGATGTATCGAAGTGTCCAGCTCTTTGCAAAAAGCAACCACGGCATGGAGAAGCTCGCTGGGAGGAATGTCGCTGCCCAGCAGATCGATACCGATATGGCAAGGGGCTTTTCCCTTGCGTATACTACTCTGCCCTCGCATGGATCACCGCACGGCCTGCATAGAAACCACAATGAGGGCAGATTCGATGCGCAACGCGCGGTTTTGAGCAGTTTGAACACTCAGAAGTGTTTTTTGGCTTCTTCGCGTGATGAGCACGTCGGGAGTTCTTTCGAGCGTTGGATGTTCGATTACGTGGTACTGCCATATGTCAATACTCCATAAAAATTTATGGATACCTTATAACGAATTGATCCTTATTTGTCGAGATCTGAGAAAGGAAAGTGCACAATATCTTTATCTTGGCTGGAATTTGTGTGATTAGAATTAAGAAAATTCTTTAGATTTTCCCGTTCGGGGCAATTGCCTTTGCTGCATTCAGCAAAAAGAGGTGTTTGAATCAAAATCGATTCCCGCACTTCATTTGTGATATCATAGATCGCTCCTTTAATCTCTTCCAAAGGCTGGGTAAGGTAAATATTTTTTACGGAGATGGGGATTTGAACGGGGGTATTGCAGATGCTGCATGGAAGCAAGGCCGTTGTACCGATATTGAGATGAATGATCAAATGGTCGTTGGATAAATAAGCCTCTCCTGTAAGACGAACGGGGTCTTTAAAATGGAGGTCGTCTTCATCGATCTCTAAAAAATCGGGAGAAAGAACTTCCTCAATTTTTAGGGATTCCCCATTTTTCAGTCTGTCGACATAAATTTTTAATTGGTCCATGTGTTACCTAAAATTGTGCATTGGAAAACTTCTTCCGCAGCTTCAAAGGCTGCGTTTTTGTCTCCAAGCTGCTGAATAAGAAGATCGCATGCGTGCTGCATTTTTTCACGGAGAGATCTTTCTGTCAGGGCGTGAAGTTTTTCTTTCAAAGAGGCAAAAGTGAAATGCGGTCCAATGAGTTCTGAGAAAACTTCTTTCTCTGCGATGATGTTGACGAGACAATAAAAAGGAAGCCGGATGCGCAAAATGTCGTAGGCGATGATTTTGTCGAGAAAAGAAACTCCATACGTGACAACAGAGGGCACGCGATGCAGGGCAAGCTCCAAAGTCACCGTCCCTGATTTGGCAATAGCTATGTACGCATTCTTCATGAGCTCATAGGAGTATTCGGAAGGAATCCATAGGAGTTCATTTTCTTTCCATTGTTTGGCAGCTAAAATATCTAAAATGAGAGGGCGATATTGTTCATCCGAGATAGAGAGGGCTATTTTAAAGTCGGGGTGTTTTTGTAAAAGATCGCGGCAAGCATCGAGGTACAAGGGAAGATTGCGTTGAATTTCTTTTGCGCGGCTTCCGGGAAATAGGGCGATGATTTTGCCCTCGGAAGGAAACGGAAAAGGTTTATAGGCATAATTTTTCATCCGTTCGACGAGGGGATGGCCGACATAAGCGACTTTTAGAGGGGTTTCAACAAAAAGTTTTTCCTCGAAGGGCAGAATCGATAGCAGCAGATCGAGAGTGTTTCCCATCAAGGGGATTCTTTTCTTTCCCCAGGCCCAAACGGAGGGGCAAATGAAATGGATCAGTTTTCCAGAATACCCTTTTTTTCTTAAATATTTTGCCATACGCAAATTAAAGCCGGGGTAATCGATCAGGATGACAGCTTTGGGCTTTAACTCGGCAATTTTTCTAGCGACAAAATAAAACTGGCGGATGAGTTTGGGAAGCGCGACAAAAACATCGATGAATCCCATGACCTGGAATTCTTCTGTTGGCAGTACGCAGTCCATGCCTTGAGACCGCATCTTCGGGCCGGCTATGCCTGCAATTTTCAGTTGGGGATTTTTTGCATAAAGGGCTTGCAGCAATTTTTCTCCATGCAGGTCGCCGCTTTTTTCCCCGGCAAATACAAATAGGTCACAGGACATCAATGGCACCCAAGTAAGCTCGCCAAATATTTATAATGATCTTCAAGTTCTTTTCGCGATCTTTCACATCAGCCTCCTCAGCCATGTGTTCCCACATTGTCTTCGTCGTCTGCTATGAAATCTCATCGAAAAGCTCCTTGAATTTCATTATAAATATTTCACCTCGCTTACTATTTTTTCAGCGATCCACTGAGCCCCATGGTGAAAGACCTCTTTGGAGGTCCCATGACCATCGCGCCCAATCGATGGGCCGATGATCAGTTCCACTTGCGGTGACCTGATCTTTTGTTCAAATGCCGATTCAGAGAGTTTTTCAACAAAATCAAAGCAGCGTCTTGTGCTGACGCGTGTATCGAGATTGCCGATGTAGAAACGCACAAAACGATCGGTAAGGCGCGGAGCAAGATGGTCGAGTTTTAATGATTCGACAAGGGGATGCTGTCTGATCCCTTCAAATTCTTTAGCGAAAGAAAGGTCGTTGAGAGGGGCAAAACCAAGGATCCATTTAAATTCGGCAATTTCTGCTGCAGCGTGAACAGAAATAAAGGCGCCGCGTGAAAGGCCCCCTACGGCAATCTGTTCGGAAATTAAAACATTGCGTTCGCGGAGTTTTTGGACAGCTATTTTGACTTTGTCGACAAATGCAGCAATGAGATTATTTCCAGCGGCGATTTCTTTTGCCCATGCCGTTAATGCTTCTGTGGGAGGAAGCTGATTTTCATGGCCGGGCAGGGTGATTGAGAAAACGCGCATGGGTAGCGAGGAAAGATACGCAGCGGGCTGGTTGAATGGATCGAGCCCCAAGCTGTCTTGTGCAGATAGGGCAAAATAAAATAACGCCGGCAAAGGACCTGTGGAAAAGTCCGGGCCGCAATAAGCGATCTCCAGCTGAGGATCCAAATCAAAGATATGAACTAAAACAGCACGATCCATCGCTTTATTGCTCGTCCTTTCCTGTGGACGGCCCTTTGGGTTTTCGGCGTCGCCTTCGGCGCGGACGGAACTGCTCCGGCGCTTCCATCGCACCTATCCATTCCTCCCAAATCGTCTTATAAGCTGGTTCTAGAGCGCAGCGCACTTCGAAAAATTTTAAAGCGTGAATAAATTCAGGATCATTGGGCAGACGGATGCGCCTTGTTTTTTTCTTCTCGATCGGTGTGAGACGGTATTGGGAAGTTAAGATGGAAATCAGGCTTCCTTTCATGCGGCGGGAAAGATGGAAGAAAGGAAGGAAGACCTCATTGATTTGCTCGATAGATTCTTTGCTGATCTCGCCAAGATGCGGGATCTTTTCACGATCGACATAGCGAGTGGAGATTCTTTTTTCCAAAAGAGGGAAAACAAGACAGGACAAGAGCACAGCACGAGGAAGCGGCGGAAGAGAAATATCGTGAAATGTCGTATCGACCTCTTTTAAGTAGGCAAAGACTTCTTCGCTTTCGCCGGATTCCATGTATTCACTGAATCCCGGCATCATCAAATGAAGAAAGCCGTGTTCGGAAATCAATCGAAAAAAAGCCTCGGAAGCGCCCGATTCGAGCATCCGGAGCAATTCTTCCTGGATTCTCGCTGGAGAGCTTTTCGCAATCTCTTGGCGGCAATCCAACAGGGCCACGCGTGCGGGAGGATCGACATCAAATCCAAAACGCGCCTGGAATTTGAGCAACCGTAACATGCGTACGGGGTCTTGGCGAAAACGGATGAAGGGTTGGCCGATCGTCCGTAAGATTTTTTTTTGAAGGTCGGGGTAGCCTCCGACATAATCGATGATCTGTTCCGTGGCCGGTTCGTAGAACAGCCCATTGATCGTAAAATCACGGCGGAGGACATCTTCTTCAGGCGACCCCCAAATATTATCGCGGACGATCAGCGTATCGTCTTCCGGGTCGCCGGCGCGAAAGGTTGAGACCTCTAGTACTTTTCGCCCAAAACGGATATGCGCGAGCCTGAAGCGTCTGCCGATCAAGATGCAATTGCGAAAAAGCTGTTTGATCTGTTCAGGCTCAGCCGATGTAGAAATATCGAAATCTTTAGGTTTTGTTTCGAGTAAAAGGTCCCTCACGCTGCCGCCTACAAGGTAGGCGGTATGGCCGTTAGCGCGGAGTTTTTCCATCACGTAAAGGGCGTCGGGATCGACTTTACTTATAGAAAGTTGATGCTCTTCAAAGGAATAGGTTTTTGGGCTCACTTATCGTATTCTTCTAATAAAATTACGGATCACTATATTAGCAAAAGTTTAAGAAGTCAAGTCCAGGAGGCTTGAGAAAAGCATGGTCATGAGCAAGAAAAAATAAGCAGTTTTTTAAAATTTTATTTATGTATATTTAATTCAAGGTTTTAGTTAATATATTTATATAAAATTATATTTTTTATTTTTATGAGCGTTTCAATTCAAAATATTGGGAACCATGAAGTTAAAATTCTTTCCTTATTGGATCAAATAGAAAGAACTACTTTAACGCCTAAAAAAACAATCCTCGCCCAAAAAGATGCCTATGGAATCGGATTTGTTTTAAAAAATTATTTTAAGCGAGTGGAGAGCCCCGAAAACGCAGACCTTTTCATCAGGAATGACTCAGAAGATGCCACTTTTTCCGAAAATCCATCGCCGGCTTCTAGCGTAACTGGGGTGTATTATCGGATCATGAAAAAAAAGCCTTACTCAAAGCCCTTTTCTGATATCCCTGAATGCCTTGCGGAAGCGATGGTCCCAGAGAGACTCGAAGACAATACGCTATTTCTAAAGGACCATCCTCTGGCTGCTGAATTGCGTCAAAGATTGAATGAAACCTCCAGCAAAGGGCTCCTTACAGGAGCAAAAAAGCTGGATTTTATCCATTTTGAAGAGGGGGTTTGCTTTCAATACGCCCTTGGGAAAATTTTAGAAACGTATGGCATCCCTAAGGAAGCCGGCAAATTTCATGACCCAGCAGCCCGATATCGAATGATTGAAATTTTTTTTACTCAAACCTCCACTCCCAGTGCAGGAGACCTAGTTGTTTATATCCGAAACCCGGCCAATCTCTCTTCCGATCCCAGTGAATTGATGCATTTTGGTATTTACTGCGGTGAGGATCTCATTGAGTCCAAATGGGGAACATGGCCTGTGTATAAACACAAATTATTCTATGTGCCGTTCTGTTATGGAAACCATGTCAGATATTACCGCTTGAAGGAGGGGATCACCCCCGAAAAATTGCTGGATGAACTCAGTAGGACGGCCCCTGGTTATTATGAGCGTGCGACCCGCGATGGCAAAAATCTGGAGGCGGTAAAAGAGATTGTCGCACATGCTCTCGATAATCGAGCTAATTATGGGCTTCACGACGGATTATCTTATCGTATCTTCGAAGATTTGGCAGGACATCCGGAATGTGAAACGCTCATGCACCGCTATGTCTCATTTGCGATGGACTGTTTCTTCAACGCAGACGGCAGCGATATTAGAAAAGCTTGGAAAATTGTCGAGCCAATTGTCATGGCGGGCTTTGGTTGCAAAGAGCTTTTGAACAGGTGCAGGAAGCTTCTTTTCGCCTCCTGCGATAAAGACGAGCAACGCCTGATATGGACATTCAGGCTGCTTTTTGCATCTAAGATCACGGACGAACAGCAATGCGAACTATTCCAACTTTTGCTTGATGGCCTTAAAAGCGACCACCTGGAATACAGGACAAAAACTCTTGCGGTAATCGAGAATTGCGGGGTGGTTACTTTCACTTTGAACATGAACACAATTCATGAAAATTCATTGGTCCGAGAGGTTCTTTGTACAGCGGGGCAGGGCGGGGCGGTCTATGGTGAGCGTCTTCTATCTGTTTTAAACCGACTGATTACTAAGAATAGTGTGGAATCCTCGCTCAAATCTTTTAATAATGAGATTTTGACATTGAGTGATCGTGTGGTCAATACCGCTAGCCTACAAACTCTAATAGACTTGATCATTCTTTTGCACGAGCATACCGAAGGAGAGAAGAGAAACCAGCTTTTGCGTCAAGCGATGGCGAACTTTGTGGGCAAATACTCGACCTGCTCTGATATCCCTCCCCCCTTTTATCAATGTATTGAGGATATGGCGAAATCGGGCACATTCTTAGATGAGGTTCTTCAGGTTTTTAAGTGTATCCGAGTGAGTCAAAACATCCTTAGAACCTATATTATGTCAATCTCGGCCTACTTAAATGGACCAGACTCCGTAGCCGAACCTGTTGCCATGTATCCGATTTAAATTATTTTTTAAAGAAGTGAGCTTTGGGATTTTTGAGTTGATGATTTTTTAATGGGTAAGATATAGTAGTGTAGACTGAAAAAAATAAAGGAATTACTTCATGAAACGCACCTACCAGCCCAGCAAGATAAAACGTCAAAAGAATTGTGGATTTCGCAAGCGGATGAAAACCAAAGACGGCCGTGCCATCATCAATCGCCGCCGCCGTTCGGGACGTAAAAAACTGACCACAGCCTAATGATTCCCGCCGAGACAAAGCGCGTTACCAAAAAACTGCCTAAATCAGCACGTTTGCTAACGCGCTCGCAATACACGTCATTTCATAGACATTCGATTCGTCTTTTTGGACAACAGATCTCTGTAGATATTCGTCAGGGAAACGCTCCTTCAGCAAAGTTAGGGATTACTGTTTCACGGAAATTCGGCAAGGCCCATGACCGCAATCGGTTCAAGAGGGTTGTGCGCGAGGCCTTCCGTGAAATTTACTCTTCCCTGCCCGAAGATCTAGAGCTCAATGTCGTTCCTCGAAAAAGCAATGCCCCCCTTTCAAAGCAGGCCATCTTGGTCGATTTGCAAAAATTATTGGCGAAGTTCATCCACTAGAACTCTTGACCAGAGTTCCCCGTTCGCTATAATTCTGTCCATGCAGGATTCTCTCGAAAATAAACAAGCTTTCTCGCATCTCAATCCAGGGCAGCGCAAAGCGGTTTTGGCCGCGCAGGGCCGTGTGCTGATTCTCGCGGGCGCTGGCAGTGGCAAAACGAGTGTGCTTGCCTATCGCATCGCGCATCTCTTGCAAAATCTCCATGTCTCTCCTGAGGCGATTTTGGGTCTCACGTTCACGAATAAGGCTGCCCAAGAAATGCGGGAACGGGTCGGCAGAATTGTTTCGCAAAAGATTGCAAAAGGGGTGACTTTGAGCACTTTCCATAGCTTCTGCATGCAGATTTTGCGCAAAGAGATTCATCGGTTGGGCTACACCTCGAATTTCACGCTTTATGATGAAGGAGATGTCCGCCGCTTAGGGCAAGGGCTCGCGCGCCATCTTCTTGAACATGAAGGAGAGCTTCCTTCGTTAGAAAAAACGTTTACCAAGATTGCGTTTGCCAAATGCCGTGGTCTTTCTTTTGATCAGGTTGCTTCTGAGAAAAAAGATTGGCATGATCCCTTCAGCGCGGAGCTTTACGATCGATTGAAGATCTGCATGCGGGCTTATAACGCCGTCGACTTCGACAGTTTGCTTTCTTTGACAGTGCAGCTCTTTGAAGAACACCCCGATGTGCTTGAGCGCTACCAGGACCGCTATCGTTACATCATGATCGATGAATATCAGGATACTAACCCGATTCAATACCGTCTTGCCAAGCTGATTTCCAGCAAGCACAACAATCTTTGCGTAGTTGGCGATGACGATCAATCGATTTATGGATGGAGAGGGGCTGAAATTAAGAACATTCTGCAATTCGAATCAGAAAATCAGATCAAGCTCGAGCAAAATTACCGTTCGACGCCGAACATCCTCAAAGCAGCAAACGCTGTGATTGCGAATAATGCGCAGCGACATGCCAAAGAACTTTGGAGCACGAAAGAAACGGGCGAGCCGATCACCCTTTTTCATGCTCCGACAGAAGTGGATGAAGCGCGGTCGATTGTCCAACGGATGATCAAATTGCGGAAGGAGAAAAATCTTTCCTGGAGGGAAATGGCCGTTCTTTACCGGTCCAATATTCTGTCCAGGCCCTTGGAATTGGCATTGATGGAAGCTGTTTGGGAAAAAGAGGGGAAATGGGTGCGCGGCATCCCCTATGAGATTTTCGGCGGTACCGAGTTTTTCGAAAGGGCAGAGATTAAAGATTTGATGGCTTATTTGAAGGTCATTGCCAATCCTCTAGATCAAGAGGCCCTTTTGCGCATCATCAATGTTCCTCGAAGAGGGATTTCCGATAAGACTTTGGACCTTTTGACGCAGTTCAATCGCACGCGAAAAATTCCGTTATGGGACCTTTTGCTTGAAATGGCTTCTCCGCTCTCTTCAGATCTTAAAACCGATCTTTCGGACAAAGCGGTTGCAGGCATTCGCAGTTTTGTCGCATTGATCCAGACCGCACAGGAGAAGTTTGCAGAGCGGCCTCTGCATCCCTCTTTTTCCTGGCTTGTTGATGAAATTGACTACAGAAAGGCGATTTCCGACGATGTAAAAAGTGAGAAAATGCGCGATTTCAAATGGGAGAACGTTGCCCATTGCGTCGATTCGATGGCCATTTATGAAGAAGAACAAACCGATAGCTCTCTTACCGATTTTTTGAGCAATTCTCTTCTTTGCCAGGAACGCATCGTCCAAAAAGATAAAGAACAGAGAGAAGACAAAGTCAGCTTAATGACTTTCCACAGTGCCAAAGGTCTCGAATTTACGGCTTGCTACCTCATCGGGATGGAAGATCATATCATTCCCCATGAAAAAAGCTTGATGGAGACCGGCCTTGAAGAAGAGCGCCGTCTTATGTATGTTGCCATGACACGGGCCAAAAAATTTCTCACTTTGAGCATGGCCCGAAAAAGAAAAAAGATGGGCAAAGAGATTGTGACCAATCCTTCCCGCTTTCTATTCGAAATTCCCAAAGAGCTCGTTTGCATCACGTCCTGGCAAACTATCTAGAACTTTCCAGGATTGGTAGAAAGAATCGAGCGAAGGTTTTAAGCCCCCATGCTTGCGAATATAGGCTTTGCCACCTTTGCCGATCCAATGCAAAATGACCGCATTCAAATTGAGTCCCCGCGCCATTCTCCAATTATAAATTTCCGGAAGCTCGATCACAGTTGACTTGCATTGACGAATCAGATGGGAGAGCAGAAGATCATCGCCTCCAAAAACCTGATTTTGAGTGATCGCACCTTCCGCCCATTTTTCAATGATTGGCGCGCCTTTTTGAAAGACAATGACGCCGCTATTATAACGCACATTAGGGTCCTCCAGCGTCAAATGGTCGCAGGAGTATTCGCGAACAAGGGCCAGCTCAGAGCTTGAATCAAAATCGTGAAATAAAGGTTTTAAAGATCCTAGCACTTCACAATCGATATCGATCCAGATCCCGACTTTATAGGGGGATTTTAATAAGGCGAATGGTTTTTTAAACCAGGTGCGCCGTGCGCTCCACACTGTCCAACCATAGAGTTTTTCCCACTGTTTGGCCAGCCTGGAATCGATATTTTCACGTGGGCAGATGTAAGCAACATCGAATTCGACGGAACAGACGGTCCCCCTTTCTCCACACCAAGACCGCATTTCATCTGTCATGCCAAAATCAAAGAAAGTCACCGGAAATGCATTGTGTTCCCGATAGCGCGACCACCACCAGGGAATCAACCATTCTTGGGATTTTTCCGCGCCGCAGAGCACGCCAAATTTTTTCATGGGTGTTCGATCGATCTCATAATTTTCTAAGCCATATCAAATCAATGAATATAATAAAATATTTAATAGTAAATAAATTTCTTTACTCACACCTTCTCTTTTTAGAGGTCAATGTAATCATTCTCTTTCAATCAAGAATAGTTTCTTGATATAATAATTTTTTTATCAAATTAAACGGTGATGAAAATGCTGATTTAGATTAAAATTATAATCAAACATTATTTTAAATTAAAAAATTCAACAAGGAATTAATCATGGCGAATCCCATCAATCATTCACAGCTTACCAACCCTGCAGCCATTATACCGCAGGACACTCCGCTGTTGCAGATGCCCCAAGACATAGTCAATCGAATTTTAACATACTTGTCTGGCCAGGAAATCGTAACAAGCTCCTTAGTCTGTAGACAATTGAACAAGGCGCTGGAAGATGATGATGTTTGGCGCATATTGTTTCGTCACCATTTTCCAAGCGTTAATCCGCTCTCCATTGAGAATTTCCAGAGCGCCTACAAAGGTGTTTATTCAAATCTCACAAAAGGAGTGTATGGTTTGCATACTCTTAAAGGCCATGGGAACTCGGTTTACTCTCTTGTCGTCTTCGACGGGAAGCTCTTTTCGGGCTCTGCCGACCACACAATCAAGGTCTGGGATCTGGAAGCAGGACAGTGCACAGCGACCCTGACAGGCCATCTGAAAGAGGTTACCTCTCTCGCCGTCTTCGACGGGAAGCTCTTTTCCGGCTCTGCCGACCACACAATCAAGGTCTGGGACCTGGAAGTAGGACAGTGCACAGCGACCCTGACAGGCCATCTGAAAGGGGTTAACTCTCTTGTCGTCTTCGACGGGGAGCTCTTTTCGAGCTCTGGGGACAACACAATCAAGGTCTGGGATCTAAAAACAGAACAGTGCACAGCGACTCTTAAAGGCCATGGAAACTCGGTTAACTCACTTGCGTTTTTCGATGGGAAGCTCTTTTCGGGCTCTTTCAACTGCACAATCAAGGTCTGGGACCTAAAAACAGGAGAGTGCACAGCGACCCTTAGAGGCCATGAGCACGGGGTTAACTCTGTTGCCGTCTACGAGGGAAAGCTCTTTTCGAGCTCTGCTGACAAAACCATCAAGGTCTGGGACCTGGAAACAGGAGTGTGCACAGCGACCCTTCTAGGCCATCGGAAAGGGGTTAACTCTCTCGCCGTCTTCCAGGGGAAGCTCTTTTCGGGCTCTTGGGACAACACAATCAAGGTCTGGGATCTAAAAACAGGACAGTGCACAGCGACCCTGACAGGCCATGGGCACTCGGTTAACTCTGTTGCCGTCTACGAGGGAAAGCTTTTTTCGGGCTCTGCCGACAAAACCATCAAGGTCTGGGATTTGACAGCGGATGCTAGGACGATTTTTGAAGAGATCGCACACTCATTAGAAAGTTATCAGGATGTCGCTGGCGCCCTTGAGCGGTTTTCGCGGATGCCAAAAACGGCAAAACATGCCATCTACGGAAAGCTCTATGAGAATATCAAACCTTTTGTCAATGAGTATTTGGGATGTGCTGAACATGCCTTTCACAATCAATATGGTCTAATCTCTATGCCTGTTGAAAAGGCTCAGGCAATTCGGGAGTATTTGAATGATCTGCCTCCAAAAAACACCCCTCAATTGCTGGCTCACCTGGGGATCAAAACCGAAAAAGAGTATTCAGAAAAGCTAAAGTGCCGTTCGGGACATTTAGAAAAAATCGGCATTTTGTCGGCAGAAGACGTGAAACTGATTTGCTTAGCTTCTCCTCACTTTGTGAAGTTGGATAGCCTGGAGATCCTAGAAGTCGGAGAAGATTTTAGAGACAACAGCGTAAAAACAGAGGCTGAACGACGAAAGACTAACCTGACAACGCTTACAGGGGAAATATCCCAAGTTGTCGAAGATAAGATTGAAGAGACGAAGACATGTGGTGTGATTCTTGATGAAGCGGGGTGCCCTTGGGTGAGTTTCCAACAGAAGCTAAAAGCTTTTCAAGCAAAGCTTGGTGAGATTGCAGAAAAATCCAATATGGCCAAGTTGATGGTCGAAGCCTTTGATTCTAAAAATTACAATGGATTGGCTGAGGAATTGAATGCCCTGGTTGAAGAGTTCCAAGCATTAGATCGGGATCATCAGATTTCCAAATTGCATGCTTATGTGAATCAATGGGGAATTTTGACGGCTTGGAATAACCGCCGAGCTCAAGGCGTGCAGAATTTGTCCGCGCTCCCAGCATCCGACCAGAGTTTGCAAAAGCTTTTCCAGATGGGAGAATAAGAGAGACTAAATGTTTTTTATTCCCTTTGAAAAAAACTCATTGTTTCAGCGATTTGCTGTTTTTCAGAATCGGGTGCCGCCAAGTAAGCTGCTTGGGCGTGTTCCAAGGCGGAAATGAGCGAATTTTTGGTGTATAAAAATTCCGCGATCATCCATTCGCTTTTCCAATAATTTTGGGGATCTTTTTTCTGAAACGCTTGCGAGTATTTCAGAAGTGGCCTTAAGGCTTTTTTTGGCCGGTCCTTAGACTTTAGCCGGGAGGCAAGTTTTTGAAATTCTAAAACAGCGACTTTGAATTGAAAACCCTGTTCGTTGTCCCGATCTCTGTCGAGAAATTGCTTCTTTGCTTTGCGAACTAAAGGGTGCTTGATTTTGTATTTGTCTAGAAGAGAGGCGAATTTCTCCAAATGAAAAAAAGACCCTTTCTCTTTGCGGAAACCTCTCTCGAGAAGAACCTGTTTGAAGCAAGGAGCCGATAATTTTTTTGCTTTCTGGTAGAGTTCGCGCCACTTTTCTTCATCGAAATTGTCATCATTTTGCGCTAGGGCGATGCAGATCTCATGAAAACTTTCGATCTGGCTGACAATCATTTCCGCATACCCTGCGGCATCGAGCGGGACGTATTCAAAGCGGGCAAACTCTTTTCCTTTGGGATCGAGGATCAATAGCGTCGGACATTTTTGTACGTGATATTTCTGTAAAAAGGCTTTCTCTTCTTCGCTTTGCTGTAAAAAGAGCGGCCAAAGGACAGCCTCCCTGCTGGTTTTCTCAAAAAATAAAGGGTTTTCTAGGACTTCCTGCTGTAGTTTTGCCGACCAGGGGCAATTAGAACTCAAGAATACAGCGACAATAGGTCGATTTTTGGCTAAAGCTTCTTTTAATATTTTTTTTTCTTCAAACCTGGTGACACTATTTAGTGTGGTTATGAAAAACAGAAGAATGCAATTTAAAACGAGTTTGATTACCATATAGTGTATCCCAACTCCTTGTATAAAAAATGTTTACATTTCCTCCTACCGTTATTTTGCGCCACCGCAAGGAAAATCTGAAAAAATGCAGTCTTCGGGGCTTGGAAAGCCGTTCTGATTTTCAATTTTTTACTTATCCCAAAGACACGCTGCCCGATTTATCAGGTTATTTTTTGCTTGCGCTCGATGCTCCTGTCCTCCAGGAAGGAGATCGGGATTTAGGGGTGTTTTTGATCGATGGAACCTGGAACTATGCCGAGGTAATGGAGAGGCAGCTGCCGAGGCCGCATCTTTTCCAAAAACGGAGCCTGCCTTCTCATTGCTCGACCGCTTATCCCCGCCGGCAGGAAGATTGTGTTGACCCCACCAAGGGGCTTGCCTCTGTAGAAGCTTTATTCCTTGCTTTTTCGATTTTAGGGCGTAAGACGGAAGGGCTTCTGGACCACTATTATTGGGGAGAAGCCTTCCTCCAAAAAAACAGCCTGGCTGTAAATTAATTTTTTATCCTCGCTTCTCTTGAAAGAAAACCAAGGATTGCGTATAACCTTACCTAACTTTATTCTCTATTTCTTAAGGTAGTCATGAAAGTCAAAGCTTCGATCAAAGCCGACCCTTCCAAAGGAGACAAAGTCGTCCGCCGGAAAGGGCGTGTCTACGTGATCAACAAAACCGACCCAAACCGCAAGCAGCGACAAAAAGGTCCTGCTCGTAAAAAGTAGTATAAGAGGAATATGACGAAAGCCTGGATTGCTAAACAACATAAACGTGAGCGCCTTGTCAAACTCAAATGGGACAAACGTCAAAGTTTAAAGAAAACTATTCTCGATATGAATAAGACCGACGAAGAGCGCCATGCAGCTAAAATGGAGCTGAATAAGATGCCCCGCAACTCTTCCCCCGTGCGCCTGCGCAGCCGCTGCCAGCTGACCGGCCGTTCCCGTGGCGTCCTGAAAAAATTCAAACTCTCCCGTCTTTGTTTCCGCGAGATGGCCAATTTCGGCCTCATCCCTGGCGTTGTCAAAGCCAGCTGGTAAAAACTCAGCCGAAAGAAAAACCCCCGCAAATCTCCGCGGGGTTTTTTTTCTAAAATCTAAATAAGATTTAAATATCCTACTTCTACACTATCGTAAAATATTTTATAATGCCCTGTGCCGTGCTTCTACACGCTCCGACTTAAAAAGTTGTGTCTAATATGAGTTATAGAAGGTTAGCTCTATACTCAATTGAGGGAAATGGGAGACATTTTCTCAAGATTGAGCGGATTGGATCACTTCTTGGAACGGCTGCCAATTCTCCATCGCTTCATTCCAGACGTAAGTGCTTTGTTTAATTTTTCCTTCATGCCAGGCTCTGCTCAATGCGTCAAAGCTCATGGGCCCGAATTGGGCTTTCTCATCATCGAGAAAATACCACAATTTTTCGGCATGGGAAGATGAAAGGATGGCGAGTGTGGGGAGGCTTTTTTGAGGCTGTGGAGCGTTAACCGTCTCTTTGACTGTGCGGCGAGGCAGGATAAAAAGGACTATCAAGGCAAAGACGCCGAAAAACACGCCCGCGATGAACCAATTCCTTGGGCTGCGACCGCGCCGAAGGGCTATTTGGCTGCATCCCCAACCTAAAAATAAACTTAGGAAGAGAGTAAAAAAAGTTTGCATGGTTGATCTGCGAGGAATGAATTTTGACTGATTTTATCATAATGGGTTTCCTTGTACTTGACAAGGAGGTTTCATTACTTGGATAATAGCTGCTCTTGAAAGAGGGGTAGGCTATGCATAATCCGCTTAAGCAAATCGACACCAAGGAAATTGAGCTTCCCGAAACGGTGTTTATCCGCGACGTTGAAAGCAAGGTCTTTCAGTCTATTGTGCTTCAAACTTTGAGCCAGATCGAAGGGGTGGAAACTCTCGAAGGCAATCTTTTTGACAATCTTTTAGGCGATGGTTTGGACGGGGTCAAAGGGATACACGTCGATCAGGATCAGAAGACGCATAGTGTCAACGTGCGGATTGAGATTAATGTGGCCTATGGCATCTCTATTCCAGATAAAGCGGAAGAAATTCAGAATAAGATTCTGCAAGATATCAGCCGCCTGACAAATGTGCATGTGCGCGCTGTGCACGTCATTTTTAAAAATCTCATCTCCAAGCGAAAGCCAAACTTGGAAGAATTGTTGGAGAAAAAAGCGAAATCCGCTTCTGAACACCATAAGGAATTTTTTGATTCGTGAACCCAGGCCTTAAGGCCTGGGATTAAGTTGGGGCCGAGGTTCGTACTCGGCCCAACATTGTTTTTGAAAATACCCGGCCCTTAAGGGCCGGGTTTCCGCCGGAGGACGGATGAAAACTGGCAATCTCCTATTTTCTGCAGTGCAATTCATTTTGGTCGTCTTTGTCCTTGTGATAGGGGTGTTTTTTGTCGGGCTTCAATATGCTCCTCATCTGCGCAATGCGATTGCTGCCTTTTTCTCCAATGAGTCCACCCATTTTTCTTTGATTGGGTATGGCATTCTCGCTTGCGGTGGGTTGCTGCTGCTGGGTTTTTATACGATGTGTCGCGGGGCGTACTACCGTTTTAAAATGGGGCGGCATGAAGTATTCGTCGATTCGGCCGTGGTTCAAGGCTATGTGCAAGACTATTGGAAAAAATGCTTTCCGAATCGGGATTTGTCCGTTGATGTGGACCTTTCCAAGGATCAAAAAATTGCGGTATTTGTCGAGATGCCCCTCTTGCCTGCGGAAAAACAGCAGGAAGTTTTGGAAAAAGCCGAGAATGATCTAAGCCAAATCTTGCAGAAGCATTTAGGCTATCGCAAAGAGTTTCTGTTTTCCATACTTCTTAAATAGTGGATGTCTTTTTGGGTGATCCCTTTCACTTGCTTGAGCTCTTCTTCGGAAGCTTGCCTGATCTTTTCTACGCTGCCGAAATGGCGCAGAAGGCGCCCCCGTTTGATGGGGCCGATGCCCGGAATGTTGTCTAGAGCGCTCGTTAGTGTGCGTTTCTGACGGCGATGGCGGTGAAAGCCCAACGCTTTGCGGTGGGCCTCATCGCGCACTTTTTGCAGCAAGAAGAGCAGGCTGGAACGGGGATTGAGGTGAATGGGATCATGGTGTTCCGGCAAAAAGACTCTTTCCGCCGTCATCCCTTTATCATGGCGTCCTTGTTCTTTGGCGAGTGCGATGAGATCGACGGAGGCGATGTCGAGGGCTTTAAACACCTCTAACCCGATGTTGAGCTGCCCTTTGCCGCCATCGAGGATGATCAAATCGGGGAGATCATCGTCTTGCTTCGAACGGGTGAGATGGCGTGTTAACACTTCGCGCATGGCCCCATAATCGTCCCCTTTAAGGGCTGTTTTGATTTTGAACAGCCGCGTCCGTTTTGTGTCTTTTTCCCCATCGGTAAAAGCGACGAGGGAGGCGACGGGATCCGTCCCGGAAATGTTGGAAGTGTCAAAGCATTCGATCCGTTTGGGATAGCGGTTCAGTTTGAGGGTTTCTTGCAGGTCGAGCAGCATTTTTTCTTTGAGCTCCAGATGGTCCTTTTCTTGCCTGAAAATGGCTTTGGCGTTTTCTTCGGCAATGCCAATCAGGGCTCTTTTTTCTCCTTTTTGGGGATGCAGGATCGCGCTCTTTTTTTTCTGATGCGATTCGGAAAGGATTTCGGAGATCACATCGGCGTCTTTCAAGGAAATGGGAACGAGAATTTCATCGGGCATCCCTTCCAAATGCCGATAGTGCTGCAAGATGAATGAAGAAAGCAGATCTTCATCTTCCTCGAGGATATTGGAAAAAGAATAGTGCTCCGAGCCGACCAGTTTGCCTTCCCGAAAAAGCAGCTGCACGAGCATCACTTCTTCCCCTTCGCGGTAGATGGCCAGAGCGTCGCTATTTTTGCCATTGACTTTCACAACGAGAGCTTGTGTCTCGACAACGTGTTCGATTTGCCGGATAGATTGCAAAATGGCTGCGGCGCGTTCGTATTCCTGACTTTCAGAGGCTTTTTTCATCTCGGCATAAAGATGTTTTAAAATCTCTTTGTCTTGCCCTTTTAGAAATTTGACAGCGCCTCCCACAAAAGTGTCATATTCTTGTTTCGTGCATTTGCCGACGCAAGGCGCAACGCAGCGCTTGATCGAATAAAGCAAACAGGGCCGCGTACGGCGCTTCAATTCTTCGTCGCTGCATTGCCTTAGGGGGAACAAACGGGTGAGCATCTCATACGTCTGACGTGCTGAAAAAGCGCTCGTATAAGGGCCGAAATAAAGGCCGTCATCTTTGGGCGTTCCTTTATAGCGGATGAGCCGGATCATCGGCCAGGGGTGGCGGTTGTTGATCATCAGGCTGATGAAGGTCTTGTCATCTTTGAGAATGGCGTTGAATTTGGGCTGATGTTTCTTGATTAACGTGTTTTCTAACAGCAGCGCTTCCTTTTCGGACGGGACGACGATCGTGTCGATGTGCGCGACTTGCCGAATCAGGAACGGGATCATCGGGCGGCTATCAACCAGGGAAAAATATTGTTTGATCCGGTTTTTGAGAACATTGGCCTTCCCGACATAGATCACTTTGTTTTCTGCATCTTTCATCAGATAAACGCCGGGCTTGGTCGGAAACTGATCGAGGATTTTTACGTCGAACATTGGTTCTTCAACTCGATAAGCTTTTTTAAGGCTTCTATAGGCGTTAAATGATCGGTGTCCAAATTTTTTAACTCGGCAGATATTTTTGATTCCGATGTAAAAAAGTTGAGTTGTTTGTCCTTGTTGGGCACCTTGGTGTTCTTCTCTAACTTGTGCAGTCGTTGCAATGCGCGCTTGATCACGCAATGGGGGAGACCGGCGAGTTTGGCGACGTGGATGCCGTAGCTTTTGTCCGTCCCCCCTTTGACAATCTTGCGTAAGAAGACAATGCCGCGCTCCGACTCATGAACAGCGACATTGAAGTTCACGGCGCCCGGAATCTCATTTTCCAATTCGGTAAGTTCCCAATAATGGGTCGCGAAAAGTGTTTTGGCGCGCCGGCGGGGTTCTGTCAGTAAAAATTCAGCAACAGCCCAGGCTATGGAAATCCCGTCGTAGGTGCTCGTCCCTCGGCCGATCTCATCCAAAATGACAAGGGAGCGGTCCGTCGCATTGTGAAGAATGTTGGCCGTTTCGGTCATCTCGACCATGAATGTCGATTGGCCGCGGGACAGATCGTCGCTGGCACCGATGCGGCTAAAGATCTTATCGATGATTCCGATATGCGCCTGTTTGGCGGGTACGTAAGAGCCTATTTGGGCCAAAATCGCGATCAAGGCGGCTTGGCGGATGAACGTGGACTTTCCAGCCATGTTCGGGCCCGTGATGAGATAAAGCCTCTGATTGTGCCCATCCAAAAAGACATCGTTGGGGATGAACGTTTCCGTGCCAAGCACAGCTTCGATCACGGGATGGCGCCCTTGTTCCACATGAAAAATCTCGCTCTCATCGACAATAGGACGGATATAATGATGCGTTCTCGCTGTATCGGCAAAGGAAAGCAGGCAGTCGATCTGGGCGACGGCTTCGGCGATTTTCCGCACCTCTTGGGAATGGGATGCGGCCTCTTTTCGCAAGGCGTCGAACAATTCATATTCCAAAGCGGCGGTTTTTTCCTCTGAAGAGAGCATTTTTATTTCAAAGGCTTTTAGTTCTGGGGTGATGAACCGTTCGGCATTGACGAGGGTTTGTCGTCTTTGGAATTCTTCCGGAATTTTACCCGCCTGGCCGCGGCTCACTTCGATGTAATAGCCAAATGCTTTGGTGTAGCCAACTTTTAAAGTCTTGATTTGTGTCTGTTCTTTGAGCTGCATCTGGTAGCGCGCGATCCAGGCATGGCTGTCATGCTGCAAGGTCCTCAATTCATCGAGCTCGGGGTGATATCCGCTGCGGAAAATACCCCCATCGCTCAAACGGAAAGGAGGATCATCGACGAGGGAGGAGCGAATTTTGTGGGCGATCCCTTCGACGTGGGAGAGATTGTGCCTCGGATGGGGAAAAGTAGCCATGAGCCGGGAGAGGGGAGCGATATGCTCCAAGGAAAAGCCCAATCCGGCAACGTCTCTTGGAGTTGCATAGCCGGTTTCTATCCGCATCATCAACCGTTCCAGGTCGCGTATTTCACGTAAATGATTCCGTATTTCCAAGCTGCTCGGCCACGCTTGCAAAAAAGCGGTGACGGCGTCTTGACGCAAACGGACCGCTTCGACGTCGAGCAAGGGGTGGGCCAGCCAATTTTTCAAAAGGCGTCCGCCCATGGGCGTCATAGTTTGATCGATGCAGTACAGCAACGTATGCGTTTTTTTGTTCTCTTGAAGAGATTCGAATAATTCGAGATGCTTTTGCGTTGAGCGGTCGAGGAGCATGTAGCGATGCATGTGTTCAACGGCAATCGACTTGAGATGTTCGATCGAAAGGTTCAAATCCTCGTGAATATATTGCAAAATGGCGCCCGATGCATTGATGGCGGCAATCATCCCTTTTAGCCCGAAGCCATCGAGATGGTGCACGCGGAAATGGCGGAGCAATACATCGCAAGCATGCGCATGCTCGAAATGCCAGTCTTCCTTCGTATTGATCGAAAAAGAAAAAAGGCTGTTCAAATCGTCAAGAGATTTTCCGTGTTTCTTGTTCCATTTTTCAGAGACGAGGATTTCTTTGGGCCGCAATCGGCATAACTCGTCGACGAGTTCTTTGATCTCTTCAAACTCCATCGCCTTGAAATCCGCCGTTGTCAAATCGAGGATGCTCAGACCTTGCATCTCGCCCACTTGAGCGATGCAGGCAAGATAATTGTTGGCTTTGTCGGCAAGCAGCGCGGAGTTGACAACGGTGCCGGGGGTGACGATGCGGACAATTTCCCGTTTGACAATTCCTTTCACAGAGCGGGGATCTTCCATTTGTTCGGCAATAGCAATGCGATACCCTTTAGCGACGAGTTTGTCGACGTAGGCTTCGCTGGTGTGGAAGGGGACGCCTGCCATCGGGATGTCATGCCGTTTGGTCAGCGTCAGGTCGAGGATTTGGGAAATGAGAATAGCGTCTTCGTAGAACGCTTCATAAAAATCGCCGAGCCGGAATAAGAGGATCGCATTGGGCGCGCTTTTCTTACAGGCATGCCACTGCGCCATCATGGGTGAAATTTTTTGATCTATATCAAGCGTCATGATTTCCCAATTAACTTTTCCCACCATGTTTTCGTCGTGGAAAGACCGGATGATTGGGATGGCGGCATTTTGTCTTTTTCCTGGTTGTTTTGCTGCTGAAAAAACGAAGATTGGGCCGACAGCGCTTCGTTAAAAGATTTTGAAACGGTTTCATGATTGGATGCAGAGACCGCTGCGGTTACCGTACTTTTTTGTTCATCTGCCGGTGAAATCAGGGCTTTTTGGATTTGGCTTCGGCAGCTTTGGCACCACAGAAGCAACACTTTCAAATCATTGTCCAGTGTTTTGAGATGTTCGGCGATCTCTTCAGGCAAGCGCTGGTTCTTCTGACTCTGGAGGCGGGATGGAAGGCTCAGAGATTGGTTGAGCTCGAGTTTGAATTGAAATGTTTTGATCAAAAGAGGAATCATGACTTTTTTAATCTGGTCGCGCAGCTGGCTCAATGAAGGATCATGGAGCGATCCTGCCTGGGCGAAATGGGTCGCCTTTTCCTCAAAGTTTTTGTACGAATCTGAGAGTTCCGTCTCAAGGTCGCTCATATTTTTGCCTATTGTCACCCAACGTAGCATAAAAAAGCAAAAATAATATACCGAAATGAACTCATAGACAGACTCATGGATTCCTGTAATAATGGGTTCTATACTGCTGACAGTTGAAAGTTATAGAAAATTTCAATTTCAGCGCTTCAATTTTTTGTTTGTTGAAGTCGACCATTTGCAAGCACATGGCTCGATATCAGTGTCGGTAATTATGCCGAGAAGCGAGCGCTGCAAAAATGAAGATGCTGAAGCAGAAATTTTCATAACTTTCAGGTGAAGCAATATATGTTTACAAAAGACAGTTTAGAGCTGCTACGTCGGCGCATCGATCTTCCGGAGGTCCTTTCCGGGCATCTCAATTTGCAGAGATCCGGATCCTCTTATAAAGCTTTGTGCCCCTTCCATGAAGAAAAAACGCCCTCCTTCATGGTTCAAAAAGGGGATTCCCATTACCATTGTTTTGGCTGCGGAGCGCATGGCGATGCGATTGCCTTTTTGATGTCGTACGTCAAAATGAGTTTTTCTCAAGCCGTCGAAATCCTTGCGGAAAGATTTCAAGTCTCTTTGGAGAAGACCGAGGAGCCCTTAGCAGAAAAAGGACCAAGCAAATCTCAGCTTAAAGCCGCTTTGGAGCTTGCATCCTCTCTTTACCACTACTTACTTCTTCATTCTGCAGAAGGCCACATCGCTTTGAACTACCTTTACAAAAGAGGGCTCGATCTTCAATTTATCCGCCAATTTCAAATTGGATTTGCGCCCAGGCAAGGCGACATCTTGATACGCTATATGAATGAAAATGGCGTCGAGGAAAAAATCCAGGAACACACGGGATTGGTTTTGGTCACGCAGCATGGCAAACGCAGGGATTTTTTCACCGACCGGATCACATTTCCCATTCGCGATGCCCTTGGCGCCGTGATTGGCTTTTCCGCACGCAAATTCAAAGAAGAGACTTTTGGCGGAAAGTATATCAATACCCCCGAAACTTCCCTTTTTAAAAAGTCGCGCGTCCTCTTCGGCCTTAGCTACTGCCGCACCAGAATTGCCAAGGAATCTCAAGCGATCATCGTCGAGGGGCAAATCGATTGCCTGAGGTTGATCCATGCCGGATTCAATTATACAGTGGCCGGGCAGGGGACGGCCTTTGGTGAAGACCATGTCAAGGAGCTGATGCACCTTGGGGTGAATAAAGTCTACCTTGCCCTCGACGCCGATGATGCAGGAAAGGCCGCAGCTGCAAAAATCGGGCATTTATTCCAAAAAAAGGGCGTGGAAGTTTTCGTCCTGTCTCTTCCCGATGGGTCTGACCCCGATTCGCTGCTCTCTGAGTTCGGCCCCGATTCCTTTGCAGGTTTGTTAAGAGAGAGCCGCGATTACCTCAATTTTCTATTCGCCTATTTATCAAAAGACGCGGACCTGCGTTCCCCGTCAAAAAAGAATGAAATCGTCAGCCTGATCGTGGAAAAGATCAAACAGTGGGAAATGCCTGTGATGGTCCACGAAAGCTTGAAAAAGCTCGCGGAAATTTCGCTTGTCCCCGAAGCTGCCCTGGGCATAGGCCAAATCTCATTGCCCGACCTGTTTATCAAAAGAAGCTCATCCATCAAGATCCAGGAAATCGACGCTAACCGCATTTTAGAAGGAGATTTTATCCGATGGCTTGTTCTTGCCTCGTCGCAAAATCCTAAGCTCATTGGCATGGCAAAAGCCAATCTGACAATAGAACATCTATGCGTTCCCGGGGCCGCGCGCCTGTACGACGAATTTTTAAAGGCGCATCAGGAAGATCGCGCTTGCGATCTTCTATCTCTAGGAGGGTGCCTTGATGGGGAAGAAGATCAAAAATTACTCAGTGAGATCATGCAACGGAAAGTCAATCTTATGAGAGCGGAAGAATCATTTAAAGAGACCATCCGCAAAATCCTCATTCGTCAATGGATGGACAAGCGCGAGGCTATCCGCCTAAAGCTCCAGAGCGGCGCCCTTAGCGATGACGAAGCACTTGAATTGGCCCGTCAATTCGACGAAATAAAGAAGCGCGTTCCGGAGGTGATTAACTCATGAAGCATTTGATCCTCTTCGACGACCATTGTTCTTTCTGCTGGAGGTCGGTCAACCGGATTCGCGAGTGGGATAAAAAGAAACAGTTTCAATTTTGCTCGCTCCGAGAAAAACTAGCCAAGCAAGTTCTTCTTGAAAAATATGAAAAGTTAAAAAAAGCCAATACGATCGTTCTCATTGAAAATTACCGAGTCCCTACCTCGAAAATCTGGATTAAAGGGAGGGCGGTCATGAGAATCCTCTGGCTGCTCGGCGGCTGGAAGAAACTCATCGGCTGGCTAGCCTATGCGCCTCTTGGCATCGATCAAATCTACTCTTTTGTCGCCAAAAGGCGCCACCGTCTTTAGAGGGTTGTAAAAAATCAACCCCCTCTTTTTCTACCTCGGTATCGGCAAAAAAGCGCCATCCCCCCACCCACAACGATCAAGATAATGCCACCAATCATCAGCATCATCACAGGACCTTTGTAGGAAGAGATTTTGCCTTCCATCACTCCTCCAACAGCATTCCCGACCGGATTACCGCCGAATAGGGTGGTCCCCTCCCTGACATTGCTTTCAGATGAGCCAATGCGGCCTTTAAGGTGACTGGCATAAATAACTGCAATAATGCCAACGATTAAAACCGCGACCCCAATAATTCTTTTTTTGTTCACGCGTCCTCCCATTATAAGACTATAATTTAACATCTAATAAATTAATCAATAATTGTAAAGAGCTGTTAAATTGCATCAACTCAGCTGAAGCAGGACACTTGCAAAGTCAAAAGGGGAATAGGCCCCCCGAACAACCCGTTCATCCCGTAAGCGGAGTTGATCTCATCTGTTGTGTTCATGTAATGTGTGTAGATGAAGAATCGGATTCTTTTACTTTTGATCTGTGCCATTTTCCCATTGAGAGCGGAAAAAATTGTGCAATGCATCGCAAATTTTCCGATCGATGCAGAGGCATATACGCGTTTTTTAAAAGTCCACGCATACGATGCGAAAGTCGTCGTAGTCGACATCCAGGATTACGAGAAAAGTTTAAAGAAGAAAAAAGGTTTTTTTCACAAAATCATGCGCAAGCTTGACTTTCGGAAAATCGAACTTGGCGCAGAGGTAGAAAAGATTGTTTTTTTCAACATTACGCCAAAAGTCGCCAAAAAATACGATCTTTCTAAATTTCCAAAGGAAAAACTTATTTTGTTCATGTGGGAGCCAAAGACGGTTCTGCGACGGATGTATCTCCCTAGAGTGCAGCGGTGTTTTTCTAAAATTTATACTTGGGATGATTCTTTAATCGATGGAAAAACTTACTTTAAGTTTTATTACCCGGTCTATCGTCCGATGATCTCCGATATCGTTCCTTTTGAAGAAAAAAAGCTGTGCACTCTTGTGGCTTCCAACCTCAAGAGCAAGTATGTCAACGAACTTTATAGTGAAAGAAAAAGGATCATTCTTTTTTTTGAGCACATCGGAGAAAAGGAGTTTGAGTTTTATGGAAGAAGCTGGAATCCGGCAGAATATGGAAGTTATCGCGGCCCCATAGAAGACAAAATTGGAACGATAAAAAATTACCGATTTACGTTCTGCTATGAAAATAGCAAAAAGACTTCCGGTTATATCACGGAAAAGATTTTCGACTGTTTCTCCGCAGGGACCATTCCCGTCTATTGGGGCGCAAGCAATGTCGCTGAGTACATCCCTAAAGACTGTTTCATCGATCGCGAGTCGTTTCAAAACATGGAAGAACTCTACTTTTTTCTCAAATCGATGCCCAAAGAAGAATACGAAGGGTATTTGACGCGGATCCGGGCTTTTTTAGAAAGCGATCAGGCTAAAAAATTTACCTTTGAACAGCTCGGTAATGATTTTCATCAGGCCATTAAATCTTAAGACTGGGTGCGTCATTAATTAATAGTTCTAATTAATTAAAAATCAGCAATTAAAGTTATTTGTTGATTAATAATGTAGTAATCATTGTATAATAAAAATAGGAAGGCACAATTAACAAGAGGAGGACACCATGCAAGACGATATTTTTAAAGGAAAGTGGCACCAATTCAAAGGAAAAGTCAAAGAGAAATGGGGAAAATTAACGGATGATGATCTCACTCGAATCAATGGTAGCAGGGAAAAAATGCTCGGATCCCTACAAGAAAGATATGGCTGGGAGCAAAAGAGGGCCGAAGAAGAATTAAAACGATTTGAACAAATGTATCGTAAAGAAGGTGATTCTTCAAGAGAATCTCATGGCAAAGAACGAGAAGATGAAGGGAAATTCCGCACGGGTACTGGCCGAAATGAAGATGAAGGGAAATTCCGCACTGGCACTGGCCGAAATGAAGATGAAGGGAAATTCCGTACGGGCACTGGCCGAAATGAAGATGAAGGGAAATTCCGCACTGGTACTGGTCGAAATGAAGATGAAGGGAAATTCCGTACTGGCACTGGCCGAAATGAAGATGAAGGGAAATTCCGCACTGGTACTGGTCGAAATGAAGATGAAGGGAAATTCCGGACCGGCCGAGATGAGGATGAAGAAGGCGGAGAAGGCAAGCCCAAAAAAAGAAAAACAGGCTAACTCATGAAAGATATTCACGACTTGTTCATTTATGAACTGCAGTTAATGTATGATGGTGAAAAGCAAATCATTCGTGCTCTTCCCAAACTCATTGACGCAGTTTCTTCGGACAAATTGAAAAATGCACTTCAGGACCACCTCAAAGAAACGGAAGAGCAAGCTCGCCGTTTGGAAAGTATTTTGGAAGAGCTTGGCAAGACGCCTTCTGGGGTGACTTCTGAAGTGATGGAGAGCCTATTGAAAGAACCAGAAAAGTACATGCAAATGCAATATGAAACAGATGTGAGAGATGCGGCTCTCATCCAGTGCGCTCAGCATGTCGAACATTTTGAAATTGCTTCGTACGGGATGTTAAAGTCTCTTGCGAAGTTATTCAAATATGACCGCATTCTTGGACTTCTTGAAAAGAACTCGAAAGAAGAAGGAAATGCGAACAAAAAGCTCACGGAAATTGCTGAAGGGACCATTTTCAGCCGAGGAGTGAATATTAAGGCAAAAAAACACGCTGCTTAATCCTTGAGGTTTTTTTATGGTTGCCAGATATGGAAAAGCGTCACAAAAAAGCGTAAGACGCGCTGTGCATAAGATGAAAGCCGGAACCTTAAAATCGGGAAGAAGCAAAAGAAAGGTAAAAAGCAGAAAACAAGCTATTGCCATAGGTCTTTCCGAAGCCAGAAAGAAGGGAGCAAAAGTGCCCTTAAAGAGAAGAAAATAAATTTATTTGTTCCTTTAAGAAGGTTAAAGCGTTTTGGCTGGCGATCTTCAGCAGGACATGCTCTTTGAGCTCTAATTTTTGAGAGAAAAGCTGAAGCAATTCCGGATAGGCCGATGCATTGCTGAATTGAGAATAGTAAGCCTCTGTTCGATGGTATTTTTCTTTCAAAAAACCGGGATTATCGGAGTCGCAAAAGAAGTCTGCTCCGAAACAGAGGGCATTTTCTGCGCCGAGGCCAAGACCGTGGTCGACATGACGGGCAATCGCTGATGGGTCTGTGTCATGGATGAAGGGGGCGAAGAGATTGAGGCCGATTAGGCCTTTGCGGCGGATGATCTGTTTAGCAATTTCATCGGGAAGATTGCGGGGATAATTGGAAATAGCGCGGAAATTGGAATGGCTTGCAATGACGGGAATGTCGAGCGACTCGCCGTCGATAAAATGGAGAAGATCGTAGGCGAGTTTATCTGAAGTGTGACTGAAGTCGAGGGCGATTTTTTTGCCGTGCATCCATTCCAAGAGGCGTTTGCCATCTTCTTTCAGACCCACACTAGATCGATTGCCTCCGCCAAAACGGTTTTCTTCATCCCAGGTCAAACTGATGTAGAAAATAGCGCCCAGAGCTTTTTTGTACTCCTCGAGCCGCCGTATCCCATCTGTAACCTGTTCCGTCTCATTGACAAAAGTAGAGGCATTTTCGAAGGCGGGAAGAAGCGCGACAGTCGTTTTTTGCGCATCCAGAGGTAAGCGGCAAGCAGCAAAGCGGTTTTGATATTGGGCGAGCAATTTGAGATAGCATTCGACTTGTTTGCGGCCACTTTCAGTGGAATTTTCTTCAGTGGTGCTAAAGATGGCTAGCGCCTGCAATCGGACATTGCCCTCGCGGAGCTGTGTATAAGAGCACCGTGAAATCGAGTCTTCAGGAGAGCGGGTAGGTTTTAGCGACAGATAAGACAATAGATCGCTGTGAAGATCGATCACGGGAATTTCTGCTTTTTTCATTTGACCCTTCATTTGCATAGTTATTATGCAAAAGAAGAAACGGCATTGTCTATGAATTTCTACTTAGGACTCTTGGATAGCCTTCTCCAACCCTCAAAATCGCCCTTTTCAGGTAGTGCCGGTCATGCAAGAGCTCTATCCTTGAATTTTGCTAAAGTCGATCAGTTCTTGAAAGGGGGTGAAGACTTGTTGCAACAGGGCGATCCGATTTTCGCGAAGTTTAGAGTCATCCGCAAGAATTTTCACTGTATCGAAAAGCTTGGCAAGCGGTGCCTGCAATTTTGCAATCATCCGGAAGGCTTCGAGGTATTGCCGATCTCTGATCGTCATCTTCCAATCCTTGTGCAGGACGTCGAGGGCGTGCATGAGCTCTTTTTCTGCGGGCTCTAAAGCTAGTCCCGATTGAAAAGGGGCCCCAGCGGGTTTTTCCAGCTGGCCTTTGGCGCGTTTGTAGACTTCATATAGTTTTCCGAATTCTGTGCCGGATTTTCGAAAGCTGTGGAGCGCCTGGGTCTTGCAAAATTGATCATAAGGGTCAGTGCAAAGACCTTGAAGCGAAGCTTCGATCTCGTCTTTTTTAAACCCGTATTCTTCGAAGACGGATTTTGCCCGCGCGGTGATGAAAGAAAGAATTTCATTCACAATGGGCTCTTGATCTTTAACATGGGGAAAGGCTTTGCACGCCTCTTCGAGAATGGCTTTTAAATCGACGCTTTGCTTTTGATCGATCAAGATTTTAAGTAGACCGATCGATTGGCGGCGTAATCCGTACGGATCGCTGGAAGAAGAAGGTTTGAGTCCGACGCTGTAGCAGCCGATCAAATTATCAATTTTATCCGCCACGCTCAAAATCACCCCGACGCTTGTTTTTGGGAGCGGGGCGTGCTCCGCTCGCGGCATCCAATGTTCTTCGATGGCAGAGGCGACTTCTTTTTCCTCTTTTTGAGCTAAAGCATAATATTTTCCGGCGGTTCCCTGCAATTCAGGAAATTCTCCGACGAGAGCAGAAGCGAGGTCGGCTTTGCATAAAAACACGGCCCGCGCGACCTTCTTTTGGTCAGCGATAGACAGGTGTTTGTTCACGATTTCAGACAGAGCGCCCAGGCGCTGCACTTTGTCAAACATTGTGCCCAGTTCTTTTTGATGCGTCATTAAACGGAGCTTTTCGTTCAATGATTCCAATGAGGCTTTCAGATCCTGTTCATAGAGAAAAACCCCATCAGATAGACGGGCGGAAAGGACTTTTTGGTTGCCTTTGCGGATCAAATCACTCGGTTTGTTATCTGCTGTGATAATGAAAAGGTTTTTGAGCTGCCCTTTGCTATCGGCAACAGGAAAATACTTCTGATGTTCGACCATTTCGCAGATCAAGACTTCTTTGGGCGCTTTTAAAAATGCGGGCGCAAAAGTTCCAGAAGTGAGCTGAGGCCATTCCACAAGATGCAAAACCTGAGGAATCACTTTGTTGATTTCGAGAGCTTGCCCTTTGATCTTTTTTTCCAGCGCTTTGAGCTGCTTTAAGATATTTCCTTTCCGCTCTTCGATGTCCGCCAGCACGTAATGTTTTTTGAGTTCTTTCGCGTAATCTTTCGGAGCTTTTAAAGGGAATTTTTTCGGGGATAGCTGCGCATGTCCAAAGGAATGCCGATCCGAAGAGACATCTCCGAATTGAAACAGAATGACTTTATCGCCAAATAGAGCAACGATCCAATGAACAGGCCGAGGATAACTCACATCGAGATCTCCCCAACGCATTTTTTTGGGAAATTCGAGGTTCAAGATCAGAGAAGGAAGTTTTTCTGCGAGCAAGGCGTATGTCGATTGCCCCGGCTCACAAATGACGGCAAACAGGTAGTCGGCGTCTTTCACACTCTCAATCTTTAATTGTTTTATCTCCCCTTTTCGAATCGCATTCAGGGAAGCTGTGGAAGCGCCCAAGGACTTCAAAAAGCCTTGGCCTTGAGGAGTAGGCCTTCCAGAGGCATCGAATGCCGAAGCGATGGCAGGCCCCTTACGGACAGTCTCTGCCGCTCGGGTCCCTTCGACCAGCCCTTTGACCAGAATTGCAATCCGCTGAGGCGTCCCGAACACTTGCAAAGCATCATAGGTTATACCATGTTCCTCAAACAGCCGCTTCATTGCTTTTTCGAGCTGAATGCAGCCGATGGGGACGAAGGTCGCGGGAAGCTGCTCCGATCCGATCTCAAGCAGGAAATCCTGTTTTTTTTGCGGATCGAACTTCGGCGTTTTAACTACAGGAAGTTTTTTGAGGAGTTTTGGTTTTTCCTTGTGCAGCAAAGGGAAGTTTAATTTCTCTCTTGAAGAAATATATTCCACAGCAATCAAACGCGCCAGATCGCGGATGCGTGCGATATAGCCGGTGCGTTCGGTGACAGAAATCGCACCGCGGGCGTCCAGCATGTTGAAAGCATGCGAGGCTTTGATGACGAAATCATAGGCGGGAAGAGGCAGATGGCGGGCGATGAGAGTTTTGGCCTCTCTTTCGTAGTCTTCGAAATGCTTGAGCCACATGGAGACGTTCGCTTCCTCGAAATTATACGCGCTCCATTCTACCTCGCCGCGTTGAGCAATATCCTGGAATGTCAATTCTTCGTTCCACTGCAGGTCATAAATGCTGTCCTTATTTTGGATGTACATCGCCAAACGTTCCAGCCCGTAGGTGATTTCCACGCTGACAGGTTTGAGAGGGGTGCTTCCCATGGCCTGGAAATAGGTCCATTGCGTGATCTCCATCCCATCGCACCAGACCTCCCATCCGAGGCCCCAAGCTCCCACACTGGGCGATTCCCAATCATCGTGAACAAAACGGATGTCGTGTTTTTTTAGGTCGAAGTCAAGCGCTCTGAGAGATTCGAGATAGAGCTGTTGCACATCAGCCGGAGAGGGTTTGAGGATCACCTGGAATTGATGGAATAGCTGCATCCTATTCGGATTTTCACCATATCTGCCATCGGATGGCCGCCGCGAGGGTTCGACATAGGCTGTCCGATAGGGTTCAGGCCCCAGACAACGCAAAAAAGTCGCAGGATTAAAAGTGCCGGCTCCTACTTCTAAATCGTGCCCTTGATGGATAATGCACCGTTTTTTTTCCCAAAACTCGGTAAGCCGATGGACGATCTGCTGAAAGGTCAACATGATGGAAGACTCGAAAGTTTATTTACTCTATTCTATGCCTAAGAGCATAAATTTGCACGAAACTTTACAATCTGGATATGAACAATCTCCCCACCTATTTTTCGGTAATCGTTCCCATTACGGACCAAAATGTGCATTTGCTTCCTTTTACCATGGATAGCATAGCCGGCCAAACTTTCGACGCTTTCGAGGTGATTATCATCGACGGTCAGACAAAAGAACATTCTCTATCGATCTTTGATGCCTATCGGAGTTGCATTGCCCGCATTTATACGGCCCTGGACCGCAAGTTGAGTGCCATGCTGAATAAAGGGGTGGAGTTGTCCAAAGGAAATTTTTTGCATTTTTTGCAGCCCGGGGAATTCTATATTTCAAGAAATTCATTTCAGTTTATGAAGGAATTTATCCTCAACGAGTCCGATCCCGATCTCATTTACACGGGCTGCGTCATTCGGCATAGCCTGATGCGGCCTCAGCAGATCTTCAGGCAAATTGAAGAAGAAGACCTGAAAGGCGCAAAAACTCCTTACAGTCTGCAGGCTTATTGGTTTAAGAAAACAAGCCTCGTGATGGCAGGCAAATTCAATAGTGCCTACCGCATTCAAGGGGGATTTGACCTCATTTGCCGTTTCTATCGCGATCCAACGCTGCGCAAAGCCTTCATGAAACGGATTCTCACTGATTACGAATACCGATTGCCGAAGCGCAATTGGATCTTAAGGCAAGTCTACGAGACATTGATAATTATTTTCCGTCATTTTGGCCTCAGCAAAGCAGTCATTTTTTGGATTGCTCAAAACCATTTGCGCCTTTTGCTATGGTGGTCGAAAAGCATCCAAGGCGCCTTTTGGAAACGAAATAACTAAAATCCTTACTCAATGAAAAAATGCGGCGAAGGTTAATCTGATCGACAACTCCACTCGGGGTTGCCTGCATCGCGTGCCCGCCTTTCGAGGCTTTCATCTTAGTCTTCTCGCTATTTTTTCATAATGATTATAAATTTTAGTTGCACCCAACTAAAATTATCATTTTCCGAGTTGCTTCTTAAGCCCTTCTCCTATAAAATAGTCTCCAAAAAATAGGGGTAAATCTTTTATGGCGATTGCATTATCAGTCCGAAGAGTTTCTCTGCCAAAGACGGCTCTTGCTGTCCATTTCGCCGATCGCAAAGAAAGAAAAATCTATACGCGTCTATCGCATGAGCTCCTTTCAGCAAGACTCCATATGGACAAAAAGGTCTATCGCTGCATTGCGAATAATACTTATAAGACATTGCAAGAGCATAAAGACGCAGCCCGTGCACTTGAGAAGATCAATCTCAGCAAGAAAGGGCGGCCATTTTTTGATAAGGCCTACAGACACCTTTTTACACGAAACGTTTCCCAATTATAAGGCCTCATGCCAACACTTCACAGTATGAGTTTGGACGAGCTCTCGAAGCTCCTTAGCGAAGAGGGAGAAAAGCCTTTTCGCGCCAAGCAAATATTTCACTGGATTTATGAAAGAAAAGTGATCGAATGGGATCAAATGACTGATCTCAATAAGTCTTTACGATCGAAATTGAAGGAAAAGTTATCTCTTTCTTCCCTTGTACAGAAAAATATCCAAGAGTCCAAAGATGAGGAAACGACTAAATTTTTATGGGAATTGTACGACGGAGAACTCGTGGAATCGGTTCTCATCTGTTCCAAGCAGAGGCGGACAGTGTGCGTCTCTTCCCAAGTCGGCTGTCCTGCGCGGTGCGCCTTTTGCGCTTCGGGCAAACAGGGGCTTTTGCGCAACCTGAACGCGGCAGAAATTTTCGAACAGGTCTACCAGATTGATCGTTTCCTGCATCAGAAAGGGGAAAGGGTTTCTCATGTTGTCTTCATGGGCATGGGCGAGCCATTTGAAAATTATGACAACGTTCTGCAGGCCATCCACCTGTTGAACGAACCCTCCCGCCTCAATATTTCCCAGCGCCGTATGACAGTCTCAACGGTTGGAGTCATTGAGGGGATCCGTCGCTTTATGAAAGAAGATTTGAATGTCAGCCTCGTTTTGTCTTTGCATGCGCCTAATCAGCATATCCGTAAAAAAATTATCCCTTACGCTCGCAAATATCCCTTGGAAGACCTCATCGCCGCGATGACCGCTTTTGCCAGAGAGAGCAGAAGGGACATTACCTATGAATACACTTTAATTGAAGGGATCAACGATCTTCCCGACCATGCGCATGAATTGGGGGTTTTGTTGAAGGGACAACCTTGCACAGTCAACCTTATTCCCTATAATCCTGTTCCAGGCCTGAAACTGAAGCGGCCTGAGAAGGAAGCAATTGAAAATTTTCGTACCATCCTGTCTTCTTATGATATCGTGGCGACTTGGAGGTACACTAAGGGAAAAGACATTGCGGCCGCTTGCGGCCAGCTGGCGATGCAAAATAAATTGAGTATTGCCCCTTCCTAAAAAAGAGGGAAATGAATATACCTTGAAAGCCTACGTTTAGGTTAATTTCGTGAGCATAGCACTAATTCTGACACTATCCAGAATTTTTCTCGGCCCCATCTTTTTGGTCGTGTACCTTTATTCTCAAGATTTGGACATCAGCCTCGCTGTACTGCCATATATCCTTCTTGTTTTAGCCGGCATCTCCGAGCTTTCCGATGCTTTTGACGGGGCGCTCGCACGTAAGCAGAATAAAGTCACTGATCTTGGCAAACTTCTCGATCCTATGGCCGACAGCATCTTTCGGCTTTCCGTTTTACTTGCCTTTACTCAAGGCGCCATTCAGCTTCCGCTTTTGCTGGTTTGCGTGTTCTTTTATCGTGATATAATCATTAGTACCCTAAGGACTCTGTGCGCATTGAGGGGAATCGCCCTTGCTGCCCGCCTTTCGGGAAAGATTAAAGCGGTCATCCAGGCAGCAGTGGTCTTTTTTATTTTAATTTTAATGGTCCCTTATTCACTCGGGTGCTTGGATCTCGAACTTCTTCAAGCGATTAGTTTTTATAGCGTTCTGACAGCCGCCATTTACACCCTCTATTCGGGTGCCGAGTACATCTTCGCCAACCGGAAATACATCAAAAAAGCTGTGGGCCTCTAAGAGGATGTTGTAAAACTCATTCCCCTCTAGAAAAGGATCTTTTCGGCATCTTCAAAAAGTCCGCCCTCGCCCATATGACCGTCCCGATATTTGGCTCGGCCGGACTTTTTAAATCTGCTCGAAAATCTCTCTTTTCTAGAGGGAAAGCAATTTTACAATACCCTCTAAGAGCATAGTGTTATACACAACTTTTTATTGACAGATAATGCGCATTAACCGTTTCCCACATCAATGCATAATCTGCCATTCTTTTGAGCCCTTCCCATATAACCTTTACTCCGGGAGGGCTCTCCCTAGGTAGGTAACCACCCAATCTACCGATCATGATCATAAATTCTCCAAGTCGGGGTGGTTCTTTCGGTGCTTTTTTATTCAGTATGCTGCAGACGGACATCCATTCAGCATTCTCAAAGACTTCGTCGCATGGCTTGTCTGGATTTTTTCGACCTAGATTCATTAAAAACATGACTCTCCATGAAATAATCATAAACAGAGCGATCATGTTTTTTAGTCTGTCTGCTGTTTTAAGTTCCTTCTCTTCAACATTACACCCATTCTTCAAAACATTAAAAAACGTTTCTATCTCCCAACGGCATAAATAGTATTTAATGACTCTTAAAACTTCTTCCTCATTGTTAATCGGCAAGGTAGTTAAAAGAAGCCAAACAACCGCTTCAGAACCTGCAGGAGGGGATTCCTCCACACAAAGGACTGCATTGATCTGCATAGAGGGGTAGATCTTCCCTTTGACTTCTTTTCCTTGAACCTTCACTTGTTTGACTCGAATAGATTGTTCAACTTCCCGGCTTTTTTGAGTTCCTCTTCCTGGAATGTGGAATTTTATCTGAGCTATTACTGGAGCTTTCGACATCGTTTTCTTAAGTTTTTTCTCCTCGATTTCACCGACTAAAACACGATCGTGTTTTGCCCGAATCAGAATATCGATATTCTTAGTCTGCTCTTTTTCCTTAATTGCTTCAGCCAACAGCTCTAAAATATCGCTTTCTCTATCCGCAATATATACAAATCCTGTTTCCTGTGTGGATTTTGCAAATAGGCATCCTTGCCTGTAGCTTTCTAACCAGCGAAAACTTTCTTTTTCCTCTATGGGTTGGCTGCCTCGAATAGTTCCAGAAATTTGATTTCTATGCTGGTTGGGTACTCTAGTCCATGTACCATGATCTACGAGTCCCAAGCACTGCCTATCAGGGGTGATCGCGAGTATAGGATGAATAAACAGTCCTTTCGTATAATTCTTTTCCAACATACCTAACCCTTCTACATCTCTAGATGTGTAGTCAAGAGAGGAGGTGTCATTTAACAATAAGACTACAGGGAATGCTTTAGCTCTTTGCTGCACGTTCTTGTAATGGGGTTCTAATATTTTCTCAGGAGTTACAAAATCATTACTAAACAGTCTATAAGCCCCGACCAGCTCGGATCTTGTTTTGAAACAGGCTGGCAAGCTGCCCTCAGAAGAGGCCGCGAGTTTTTCAATCGCATGCTTGACTCTTTTGTCTAACCGTTTATCACCCACTTTCAATTCAGCCATTTCCAAATCAATCCATCCCATTTTAGCCCTCCTAAGAGTTTAGGAGAAACAGGATGCAGAATGGAAGGGCTATCTTGTCAATAAAAAGTTGTGTATAACACTATGCTCTAAGAGACTGACCACAAACTCAGCTTCTGTCGATTTTCGAATTCTTTTTGCGGGGGGTTGTACCAACTTGCGTATACTATCCCTGCAAAAAGAATCGAAAAGCGGCCAAAATAATACCAAAAAGCGATGAAGCCTGGGTTTGTGGTCAGTCTCTAAGAATCAAGCTGACTTGATTTTTTTAGGTTTAGTTTTAACAGACTCTTCTTCGATGGCTGTTCCAAGATCCCGATAAACCGACAAATAATCAGGAAGGAAGTGCTTCCAGCTAAAATCTTGCTGGATGCCGTGCAAGATGAGCGACTGCCATTTTTGAGGCTGATGCTTATAACAATCCAGGGCTCGAGTCAAGGCCCCATCGACGCCTTTTTTATCGGGAAGGTCAAAAGTAAAGCCGTTTCTTTTTTCGATGGGGCAGGGCGATGTATCCACGTCAAAAACAGTATCGGCGAGGCCTCCCGTCAAACGGACGATGGGAACTGCTCCGTAACGTAGAGCAATGAGCTGGGTGAGTCCGCAAGGCTCAAACAGAGAAGGAATCAGGAATAGGTCGGCAGCTGCATAAATTTGATGGGCCAATGCCTCGTCTTTGTCCAATAGCACAACGGCATTTTCATGGTTTTTAAGCTCTTCCTGCAGTGTTTCAAATTCTTTTTGAACCAAAGGATTATGGGTCGAGCCGAGAAGAATAAACTGTCCCCCTTTTTCGAGAGTGCGTTGCAGGCCGTATTTGATGAGCTCGGGACTTTTCTGCGAGACCAGACGTGTGACAGAAGCGACAAGCGGGACATCTGTTTGCTTAAGATTAAAACGATCGCGTAAAAAACGCTTATTTTCTTTTTTTGCCTCTAAGACGGAAGCAAGTCGATCTTTTTCAACCCCATGGGTTGCGTATCTTTGTACGAGATGAGGATCTTTTTCGGGATTCCAAAAATCTTCATCGATTCCATTCAAAATCCCACCTAGTTTTTTTCGGTGTTTTATCAGGACGTCCTGAAGGCCAAAACCTCCTTCTGGAGTCTGTATCTCTTTTTCGTAATTGGGGGATACCGTTGTGATTTTGTCGCCGTAGACGATGCCCCCTTTGAGGAGATTGAGGAGATTGGAAGAACGGGGATCTTGCATTTTTTCGGGAGTGAGATAACTTTCCCCGCGTAGACCGATGCGGGAGAGATTGAATACCTGGCATTGGCCTTGGTGTTCCATGTTATGGATCGTCAAGACTGTGCCTCCAGCATGATAACCAAGAGGTTGATACATTTCTTTATAAAGAACGGGAACTAAAGCCGTTGGCCAATCATGCACATGAATCGCATCGGGCTGCTTGCCGGCTTTAAAGAGAAACTCCATTGCTGTGCGAGAAAAATAAGTAAACCGATCAATATCGTCCGGACATCCATATATGACGCCGCGGCCAAAGTAATACTGGGGATGGTGGGCTTCGACAAGCAGCACTTTAAGTCCATCGAGATCAGCGGACCAGATAGTATTATTGTATCTATTCACGCCTTCGAAAGACCAAACGTCCGGATGTTCCACTTTCAAATTCTTAAGTTCGGCATCAACCATGCAGTCGTATTTGGGCAGGATAATCTCCACTTTATGCCCCTGTCTGCACAGTTCCTTGGAAAGTCCGTAGATCACATCCGCTAGCCCCCCGACGCGCGCAATGGGACAGAGCTCGGTCACAATATGAACTATGTACATGACGACAACCTGTTAATTATTTTTTTAATATTAATGCGTATATTGGCGCTACTGTAAACCTGTTTTTTTTAGGAGGTGTCGATATATCCCTCAGACAATCAGGTCTTTTTGTCTTAGGATTGCATTTTAATGTTAGACCATTTAGCATGGCTGTTTTTCGCAAGCGACTTAACTTTTGTTGGTGGGGTGTCGCCAAGTGGTAAGGCAGCGGTTTTTGGTACCGCCATTCGGAGGTTCGAATCCTTCCACCCCAAGTTTAGTGTTAATACATAGAGAGATTCAAAGATTGGTCAAAGGCAATGTCGGCGCTTTAGATTTGCAGCAGGCGCAGCCGTTGGCGAAGCAGGGCATGTGTAAGCACATACCCGATGCAGCCAGTTGCAAAGATGAAGATGCCGACGAAGCCAGTGGCCAATTTTTGGATTACGATGTGTAATGTGACTCACTTATACCCAGCGAGTACGAATGTCTCAAAACAATGATTATGCGCTTTTTGCTGGCACCTCCCATCTGGAGCTTGCTCAACAAATCGCGGATTGTTTAGGCATTCCACTGGGAAAAGCGCGCATCGAAATGTTTCCAGATGGCGAGATAGGCGCTCACGTTTTAGAGAGCGTCCGTGGTCGGGATGTGTTTATAGTTCAATCTATAGCGCGCCATCCCAACTTCTATCTCATGGAACTATTGATTTTGATCGATGCTATGAAACGCGCGTCCGCCCGTTCTATCATCGCCGTCATTCCTTATTATGGGTATGCGCGGCAAGACAGACGAGGCAAGGAGCGCGAGCCGATCACGGCCAAACTCGTTGCCGACCTCCTGCAAACAGCAGGGGCGACGCGAGTGTTGACGATGGATTTGCATACCGAGCAAATCCAGGGTTTTTTCGACATCCCTGTCGATAACCTTTATGCTCGTCCTCTCATTGTAGAGGCTCTGTCTAAACAAAAGATGGACGAGTTTGTCGTTGTAGCTCCGGATATAGGCAGCATCAAACTGGCTCGGGCGTATGCCGAAGCCTTGAAAATTGATCTCGCTATCGTTGATAAGCGCCGTGTAAGTGCAGAACAAGTGGAAATGTCCGCCCTGATCGGGGACGTGAAGGACAAAAATGTCCTTCTCGTAGACGACGTGTGTTCGACAGGGGGGACACTTAAAACTGCAGCCAGGGTTTGCAAGCATGCCGGCGCAAAGCGCGTTTGGGCAGCTGTTAGCCATGGCTTATTTGTCGGGAAAGGACTACTTGAGGATAGCGGAATCGAAAGAATCGTAATGAGCAATACTATTCCAGCCCCGGAAACGATTGACCAGAAAAAATTGGAGATCGTCACTGCGGCCCCGCTCTTTGGAAAGGCGATCCAATCGATCATTGGCGCCAAATCGATTTCCTCTCTCTATAATTAGTCCCACGCTCGACTTTGTAACTTTTTGGGTCCGAAGGACTCGAAATATTTGCTCTCGGCCGTCCGACCCATGATCGGCCGGCGGAAAGTAAAGTGGCGAGGTAGCGGCCCCCAAAAGTTACAAAGTCGAGCCAGGTGCTCTTTTCTCGAAAAAAAATTTGTAAAAAATGGAGTATTATTTATGAAACTCGCAGTGAAACAACGCGTTGGCGAGAAGAAGAAGGATATCAAAGAAATTCGCCGGGAAGGAAATATCCCTGCAATCATCTATTCTTCTAAAAGCCAACCCGAAAAATTGATCGTCATCGGCGCCGAATTCAGTGCCATTCTACGTGAAATGAAGCCAGGTCAGCTGCCAACGACGGTTTTTGTTGTATCGGACGGGAAAAAAGAACGCCGCGCGATCATCAAAGACATCCAATACCATCTGACAACCTATCATGTTTCACACATCGACTTCGAAGAACTTGTCGATAATGTACCCGTTTGCGTCAAAGTGCCTGTTAACTGCACAGGCGTCGTCGATTGCATGGGCATTAAACTCGGCGGTTTTTTGAGACAAGTCGTCCGCCATGTCAAGGTGGAATGCCTGCCGAAAAACATTCCGGCGGAGTTTCTTGTCGATGTGAAAGATTTGGGAATACGGCAATCCCGGCGATTGAAAGATCTGGTTATGCCGGCAGGTGTTAGAGCGCTGGCCAGCCCTGAAGAAGTTGTCGTCGTGATTGCGAAGAGATAATAGATACCCGTGGACGAACTGGAAAAGTTTTTAATCATCGGTCTTGGGAATCCCGGCAAAGTGTATCAAAAGACAAGACATAATGTCGGGTTCAATATCGTCCAATCTTTTGGAAAGAAGCATGGCCTTGAGTTCAAGCACGCTTCCCATCTGATTGGAGATGCAGCCCAAGGCCAAGTCCGCGGAAAAAAAGGGATATTGCTGCTCCCTACGACGTTCATGAATTCCAGCGGCGATGCGGTCCGCCGATGCATCGATTATTTTAAGGTGCCGGTGGGTTCGTTAATCATCGTTTGCGACGATGTCGCCCTTCCAATTGGGACGATGAGAATGCGGAGCAAGGGAAGCAGCGGCGGCCACAATGGGCTAAAAAGCATAGAAGCGCATTTGCACACCGAGCATTATGCTCGCCTCAGGATTGGAGTCAGCTCCCCTGAACAGGAGCATCTGGCAGATTATGTTCTCGGCAAATTCTCTGAAGAAGAGAGTAAGACGATCGAGGAGATCAAAATCAAAGCCATCGAAGTGCTCGAGTTGTGGGTGACGGCGGGGATCGCGATGGCGATGCAGGCCGCGAATGCGAAGAATAGTAAAGATAAGAAAGAAGGAGATAACAATGGCTAAAACAAGAAAACATCTTTATGAAGGGATGTACATCTTAAGTGCTACTTTAAGCGATGACGCTCGTCAAAAAGCGCTTGAAAAAATCACCACCGGCATCACAGGCCGCGGAGGGGAGATCCACAAGGTATTCGATCAAGGCCGAAGAAAACTTGCTTATGAGATCAATGGTAGAAGAGAAGGGCATTATTTCCTGCTCTATTTTACAACCCCGTCCAACAATTTGAATGAAATGTGGCGGGAATACCATCTCAATGAAGACCTCGTCCGTTTTTTAACCCTGCGGACTGAAGCCGTCCCGGAGAAAATAGAATTTAAACAACTCCTTCAAGAATAGGGATGAGACCATGAGCATAACAACAAAAAAGGAAAAAGAGAAACTACCGCCATCTTTGGAAGGGATTTTCGTTAAAAAAAGAAAGTCATGCCCTTTCACGGCTGCGGGTGTTCGCCACATCGACTATAAAGATACAAACACTTTATATCAATTCATCACTGAACGCGGAAAAATCATCCCTCGCCGGATCACTGGGGTTTCCGCTTATCATCAACGGCAGCTTGCTCAAGCGATCAAAAGAGCAAGACATATGGCGCTTTTGCCATTTGTAGCTCAAGAATAAGAAGGGGACAAAGAGAATTTTATGGGAAATCAGTTACTATTAATCGAAGATGTCGATGATCTCGGCCGCAGCGGCGATCTCGTCAGCGTCAAGCCTGGATACAGCCGTAATTTTTTGCTTCCGCAAAAAAAGGCCGTGATCGCAGACAAATATACATTGCGCCTGCAAGCCAAACTCAAGGAAGAAAGGGCCCAGCTCGCTGAGGTCGATCGAAAAGAAGCGGAAGAAATCGCCAGCAAGATCGAAGGCGTGGTCCTCTCGATCGAAGTCAAAGTCGATCCCGACGGCCACATGTATGGTTCCGTTTCTGCCCTCGACATCGCCCGTCTGCTTGAACAGGAAGGATACAAAATCGAGCGTCGCAATATCGCGCTCATTCAGCCCATCAAAACATTGGGCGTTCATCCTGTCACCCTCAAGCTCAAAGAAGGCGTTCCCGCCCGCGTCACTCTCAAAGTGCACAGCGGCGGCGTGATAGAAATGCCAGAGCCGGAAGAAGCTCCATCAGCCCCCGAAACACAAGAATAATCTTGCTCAGACTGTCTGGGATAAAATCCCAGACAGACCTGAGTTTGTTAAATGGCCACAATATCTCATATTCAGCCGCTTTTTCAGACCCATGTTGTTCCGTTATTGACTGCAATGGAAACAAGGCGTTTCAGCATCTCCTCAAAACCTGCTCTTGAAATGATTCAAGCTGCCGCTAAAGAATTACAGAAAGATGTAACTTTTCCAGGTGAAAGGGTGTTAATTAAGATCAATCCGTCCATAACTGCACTTCTGCTTCAAAAGTTGAAAATGGAGGCGTTGTCAGATCAGTCGGGTTTCTTCGATGCAATCAACGATTTGAAAGCGTGCATGAAAGAGGAAAATGTTGATACAGAGGATATCCAGCTTTTGTTTCAATATTCATTTCGTTCCGTACCCCTCTGGGTTAGTCTATACATCGTTCTTTTTGACTATCATACAAAAAAAATACCTCCTAATGGGCCTTACAGCATTGGAAGAATTTTAAGTAGAGCTATTTTAGAACTTTCCTCCAAAGATGTGCAAAGTGTTTTCGCACATCCTCACGCAATGCAAATCCAGGCAGAAGGTCAATATGGTCTTGCAGATGTTTTGGGGGCCGCTGTGTACAGAAGAAGTGAGAATTTTGTACGTTTGACAATGTCTTTTCCGCAGGCCTCAGACATTCCCGCTAGAGATGGATATTATGGTCTCGATAAGATTTTAGATCAGAGAGGGGAAACCCTAACTAACTTTGGGGAAAAAGAGAGAAAAAAATTAGCCCATTGTCTTTGTCAGGTTGTTTCACATCAAAATGCGTCTAAAATTCCTTTTAGGATAATAAATAAAGCCCTACAGCATGCTAATTATGCAAAGTGCTTTGAGCTAGAAGAGGCAATTAAGTCTCTTGCGTTGGGCTAATTTTTTTCCTAAGGCTCTATCTCGACTTTGCGCTTTTGGGACTGCCTCCCTCACCTATTTACTCTCTGCTGTTCGACTAATGGTCGAACAGTCGAGAATAAATATTTCGAGTCCTTCGGACCCAAAAAGTTACAAAGTCGAGTTTATATTAAAAAATAATCCCAGCTCTGTCTGGTCAATCAATTGCCAGACAGATCGGATTCTTTGTTGAAAAAATTGGCATGAAACCCTGGTGGAATCGGGTAAGGAGCAACTGCTCGCCCGATTTCTTTGAAGGTCTTCGCATCCAGGATAAGAAGGAAAGAGGTGTTGTTCAGACGATCTAAAACGATTGTCATCACCACACCTTCATCTTCAACCGTTGACCCGGGATGGGGAATAAAAATCAGCTCCCCAGGATAGCACCCTTTTTGACTCCAGTGTAAAATTTTTTTTGTCTCCGTATCCAATTTATAAAGAGGTCGAATGTCTTCTTTTTGTTCCGGGCTTCCAGGATCGGAAAGGTAGGCATAACGAAAAGGTCGGCCATCGAGGCGCCCGTCAATCTTTGGGAACTCAATAGCATTTTGAAAGAAAAGTTCGGAGCGTATTTCCCCCTTTTTAGAAAGCGTGTACCTCATGTAACGTGCAGTTTCTTTATCTACTTTATTTCTATTTGGTTTAAAATGATCAGCAATTTCCGTGATGATTTTAGCATCATCGAAACAGACCATATCAACAATTAATTGATCCTCTTTTTCAAAAGCCGCAACATGGTGAAAAGCAAAAAAGGAGTCGGTGGTGTATTCCTTGATCACTTCTCCTGTAAACCTGTCAATGACAATAAATCGAGTACCACTCTCAGGTTCCCAATAGAAATTCTTAATGAACGGCTGGTTCGTTAAAATTAGGTTGATAGGATTGACTCGGAAAGGAAATTCAGTAAGGACAATAAAATTTTCTGTCAGCGCAAAGCTGTGCATATAAGAAGGTTTTGCTACAGGGATTTCCGCAAAAACTTTTCTTTCAGAAGACCCATCTTCCAAGCGATAGAAAGTATAATAGCTCGTCGGCCCGTATTGGATTAAATAGTTGATCGTTTCTTTCCGGATGGGATCGTAGTGAGGGTGGGCGGATTCCCAACAGCGATCCTTTGGAAGGTTGTCCTGGAATTCGAAAACGCCGAGCGTTTCCAGGCTTTTGAGATCGAACTTAACTGGCAGAGGGATTTCAGTCAGCGCCACGTATTGATTGGCAATTTTTGCAATGTTGACGTTAGCGTTGTGAAGAGGATATGTCGAGGAGGGAAATAACCAAGTGAAGAGACGCTTGAAAATCGATTGGCAAGGATCGGTAGCAAATCCGCTATAATTCATTCTCGCTTCTTCGAAGACCGTGCGATAGGCATCGGTACGCAAAAACTGATTGGAGTAGATGACATTGCCCTGATCAAAAGAAAAAGCATGCAGCATAGCCAGGCCGTCGAACCAATGTTCATTCGTCTTATCGTCGATCGTAACAACGATAGGTCCATTTCTAACCAATGTCCCTGAAAGCCAGGAAGGAATTTCCCCTTCCGTGCGGAGTGAAGAGCGGATGCTTTCTTCTTCGAGTTCAAGAGAAACATTTTCAGGGTGGGTTGCACAATTCCCTGTTGTTGAAAAAATAGCTGAACAGATCACAACGAATACCGTCTTTATTTTTTTTCTCATAAAAAATTATTTGCCTTTTTTGTACAGAATTGTATCACGCGTCCATGACAAAATTCAACGGGCTTTTTTTACTCCAGTTGGCAAGATTTTCTTGTCTCTGTTATATTATCCTAAGCTCGACTTGGTAACTTTTGGGTCCGATTGTCTGGTCTATTTACTCTTGGCCGTTCGACCTATAGTCGAACTGGGAGATTATTTAAAACGGAAGGGGTTAAAACCCCTTCCGTTTTAAATAATCTCCCAGAGCAAATATTTCGAGTCCTTCGGCCCAAAAGTTACAAAGTCGAGCTATACCGGACTCGGCCATAAACTTAGATTTTTATGGCCGAGTCCGGTATAAGTGCCCACAATTCACTAAGGCTGTATGCAAACAAAAACCAATAAGGGGCAACTGATCGTCGTTACCGGGGCTTCAGGGTTCATCGGTTCCTGTACCGTCAAACACTTGAATGATCGAGGCATGGCGAATCTTGTTCTTGTCGACGATATTAAGAAGACAGAGAAATGGAAAAATCTATTGAACAAAAAGTGCATCGATTTCATTTCGCGGGGTGATCTTTTTCAATGGCTCGAAGGAAGAGAAAAAAATGTACAGGCCTTTATTCATTTGGGCGCTTGTTCAGATACGATGGAAAATGACGGTAATTACCTCATGGAAAATAATTTCCGTTATAGTGTCCGGTTAGCGGAATATGCGATGAAACACGGGCAGCGCTTCATCTATGCGTCCTCTGCAGCGACCTATGGCGACGGGGCTTTGGGCTTTACCGATGATCATGCGAGTCTGGAAGAATTAAGGCCGCTCAATCTGTATGGATTTTCCAAGTATTATTTTGATCTATGGGCGAAGCAGCAAGGAATTTTGGATAAGATTGTCGGTTTGAAGTACTTCAATGTTTTCGGCCCGAATGAGAATCACAAAGGGCGCATGGCTTCCATGGTCTACAAAATGTTACCGATTGTGCAAAATGAGGGAAGAATACGTTTATTCAAATCTTCCCGGCCACAACTTTTTGCCGATGGCGACCAATGCCGGGATTTTATCTATGTCAAAGATGCTGTACGAATGACCTGCGATTTTTTGGAAAATGATATCACCGGGATTTTTAATATCGGGTCGGGGGAGACGACGACATGGAATGCACTTGCCAAGGCAGTATTCAAAGCTCTCGACAAGCCACCGCAAATCGAATATATCGATATGCCTAGCGATTTGGTCAAGCAATATCAGAACTACACTTGCGCCGATATGGTCAAATATAAAAAACATACAAAAGCCCTATGCAAATATACCATTGAAGAGGGCGTCGCCGATTATGTGAAGAACTACTTACTTGAGGACCGACGATGGTAAAACTCAGCGGGATGTTGAGCCGGTTTAGGCCTGTGCGTGTGTTGGTGATTGGCGATTTCATGCTCGACACTTACACAACAGGTAAGGTCAAACGGATTTCTCCTGAAGCCCCAGTCTCGGTTCTTCATGTACAGAAAGAAGAAAGCCGCCCTGGGGGCGCTGGGAACGTCGTCCTCAATTTGATTTCGCTCGGCGCGGGTGTGATCGCGGTGGGTAGGATCGGTTACGACTTCGCTGGAGATGAGCTTCGAGGAGCTCTCGAGAGAGAAGGAGTCAATATCGAGAATCTGATGCTGCAAAAAGGATACAAGACACCGGTTAAAAATCGACTGATTGCGGATGCGCAGCAAATTTTGCGAGTCGACCATGAAACAATAAGTCTTTTGCCCGATCAAATCGAAGCGGAAATTTTAGAAAGGCTCCCTCCTCTTATGGAAAAGGTTCAGATCGTGGCAATTTCTGATTACGGCAAAGGATTTCTACCGCGAAATCTCCTCAAAAAAACAATCGAAATGGCCACCCAAAAAGGGATTCCTGTCATCGTCGATCCTAAGGGGGAAGATTTTTCAAAATATTCTGGCGCTACGGTGATCAAACCCAATCTCGCAGAAGCTTATGCTGCGGCAAAACTTCCTCAAGAAGTCCCTCTCGACCAGATCGCCAGTGTGATTTTGCAGAACTGCGGAGTGGAAATGCTTATAGTTACCCGCTCCGAGGCCGGTATTTCTTTATTTAACAAGGCCGGACAGCAATTTGATTTCCCAGTGCGCTCCAAAGAAGTCAAAGATGTCACGGGGGCAGGCGACACCGTTCTTTCTATGATCAGTGTTGCGATCGCCAATAATTTAGACATCAGGTATGGGGCCCAGCTCGCCAACATCGCTGCCGGAATGGCCATTGAAAGATTAGGCTGCGCACGCATCAATCTTTCTGAAATGGCCGAACGTCTTTTGGAATTCGATGTCGAAAACAAGATCTTCGACGAAGAACACCTTTTTGCGCTTCAGCAAGCTTTGAAAGGAAAACGGTATTCCGTATTAGGATTGAATAGCGCGCACGGGATGTCGACAGCTCTTTTTCGTTCCTTGCGCAAGCTCGCTTCCAGGGATAGCGAAAAGAAACTCATCGTCTACGTCCGAGATAATGAGCCTGATGCAGAGTTCGTTTCGCTGCTTTCCTCTATTGCCGAAGTCGATTTCATTGTTTTGAAATGTGAAAGTTTAAAAAATTTGTGCGACATTATCCACCCGCATCAAGTTTTTATTATGGATGATGATAAGCTCGTCACCCTTGACCATGCTACGGCGCTGCTTTCCAAAGTAACAGATAGTTTGAATCCCGCATTAGCAGATATTCCATAATTAAAACATTTGTTCTATTTATTTTTAATGGTTTCTGTAGTACCCTTTTCTTTTTATATTTAACAGGAGGCCCCAAATGAAATATTTATTTCCTTTAGTTGTAGCAGCAACTACGACTCTCTTCGTTCATGCCAATGAAGAAAAGCCAAACGTTTCCGTTTCCGAGGCCGAGGAATGCGGTACGATAGAAAATCCGGTCGTTCAGAACATTCAGGAGACGAGAAAGAAGCTGGCGGATCTTGCTCACAATGATCCGGTTGTGATGAGAAATTTCGATAATCTAGCGGAAATTCTCGCCACAGCCTTCCAAAAAGAAAAAAGCATGACAGCCCAAGAGATCCAAGAAATTTGTGCAGGTGTCGAATTTGCCGCGGATAAACACCGTTTTCAAACGCGCAAAAATCAAGAAAAAACTCCCTATATCTCCCACCCCATCGGCGTAGCCTATTATCTCATGAATACCGGTGAGGTTAGAGAGAGCTCCCTGATCATTGGAGCGCTTCTGCATGACACAGTTGAAGATACCCAAACGACTTTTGACGAGATCGAAAAGAAATTCGGAGAAAAAGTCGCTGGCTTAGTGCGAGAATTGACCGATGATAAATCTCTTGCTCAAGAGGCCCGCAAAAGGATGCAAGTAGTCAACGCTTCTCACAAGTCAAAAGGGGCTGCCCAAATCAAGCTCGCCGACAAATTATTCAATCTCAACGATCTTTGTAGCAATCCTCCTCCCGATTGGTCGCAAACCCGTATCGATAGATATTATGAGTGGGCGCAATCGGTCATCGATCGTCTTCCCCCTGCCAATGATAAGTTGCGCGGTGCCGTGGACAATATCATCAACGAGTATTGGGAAAAGCAGGCCGTAAAAAAATAAGCCGTCTAAGCCTGAAGGCGCAGACGATCGATCCGTTGCTCAAGGGGCGGGTGAGTGGCAAAAAGCATCAGAAACCCGCTTTTTCTCTGGGTCGATATTTTGAACGACTGGAATGACGGCTTTTCTAATTGAGGATCGCGGATCTGGTGCAATTTTTGCAACGACTCTAGAGCGGCGATCATTTTGTCTTTGCCGGCGAGATCTGCTCAAAAGGGGCTGCCCAAATCAAGCTCGCCGACAAATTATTCAATCTCAACGATCTTTGTAGCAATCCTCCTCCCGATTGGTCGCAAACCCGTATCGATAGATATTATGAGTGGGCGCAATCGGTCATCGATCGTCTTCCCCCTGCCAATGATAAGTTGCGCGGTGCCGTGGACAATATCATCAACGAGTATTGGGAAAAGCAGGCCGTAAAAAAATAAGCCGTCTAAGCCTGAAGGCGCAGACGATCTATCCGTTGCTCAAGGGGCGGGTGAGTGGCAAAAAGCATTAGAAACCCGCTTTTTCTCTGGGTCGATATTTTGAACGACTGGAATGAGGGCTTTTCTAATTGAGGATCGCGGATCTGCTGCAATTTTTGCAACGACTCTAGAGCGGCGATCATTTTGTCTTTGCCGGCGAGATCTGCCCCGCCTCGGTCGGCACGGAATTCCCGGAATCTGGAGAAGCAGCAGACAACAATTGACCCGAGGATCATAAAGACAACTTCGAAAACAAAAACGAAGATCATATAACTGACATAAGATCCTGATGATCCTTGATCGCGGCTTCTGCCCATTCCGGAAAAGACATAGGCAAGTAGGCGGGCAAGGAACATGACGAAGGCATTAACGACGCCTTGGATCAGCGTCATCGTCACCATATCCCCATTAGAAATATGGGAGATCTCGTGTGCGAGCACTCCTTCCAATTCTTTTTGCGACATTCTACGCAACAGCCCAGAGGAAACGGCGACCAAAGAGCGTTTTTTGGTTGGCCCTGTGGCAAAGGCATTAGGTTCTGCCGATTCAAAAATTCCCACCTCGGGCATAGCGGGCAACTGGGCATCACGCGCGAGTTGATGAACGGTGGCGATCAGGCGGCGCAGGTCAGGATCATTGGTGTCAGAATCAATCACACGAACACCCATCAGCCATTTTGCCATTTGCTTAGAAAGCGCTAAAGAAATAAAGGCGCCCCCCATCCCCCAGATGAAACAGAAAATCAACAGGGACTGGATATTAAGTCCATAGCTATTTAAAAAGGGCTGAACATGGAAAAGATTGAGAATGAGGGATAGCGTGACGACAACGAGAATGTTTACTGCCAGGAACAAGAAAATACGCTTTGCAAATGCCATAAAAAAACCTTTTGAGTAAGTGCCAATTCTACCTCTTATAAAGCCATGCTGTCAAGTGCAAGGAAATTCCTCGTAGAAAAAATGGTTTTTCAAAAGATCATTAAAAATTTTAATGAAAATAGTTAATTAATATGCACCGGATAACCCTTAACTGCAGCTAAAATGAATACAGAACGCACATGTATTAATTTTTAAATAGAAATCACAACTCGTTTTTTGGTAAAATATGATATCCCATTGAGAGTTTTATAACGTGACGGATAATAAGCTTCTTCTAAATAAGAAAAAAACAATAAGACGGTGGCTGTGGATAATGACACTGCTTTACTCCGTGCCATTTCCGATTCTCTTATATGCTTCCCTGTTTTCAGTAGCGATTCTTGACCCCACGGGCTTGAGATTTCTTCAAGTCATCTTTATTTTTGTCTGCCTTAGTATTCCCCTTTCTATTCCTGCGTCCATTTATTTTATGTGGCGCAGATATTTTCAAGGGGAGTACCGCAAAGCTGGTTTTTATTGTGTAGCGCCAATCATCACAGGCGGTGTTGGTTATTGTTTAATCCAATGCATGGGTTATCTGTTCTTTTGAGCCGGTAAACTCATGGGACCACTCGGTTTGATGGGCTCTGCGAGGTCGACGTCAATTTTCTTTGCAAAATAATTCGAGAATGTGTCATTTAGGACATTCAAATTTTCTTCCCCGCTTTTTTTAAGAGAGGCCTGAACGAATGACATCGCTTTCGATAGAAGAACTGAAAAAATGGTTCAAGGACCATTACGAACAGACATTGAGGGATTTTTTCACTTTTTTGAGTTTCCCCAGCATTAGTACCGATCCGAATAATGAACAGGATTCTCGAAAGACCGCTGCATGGCTTTGCGAATATATGAATAAAATTGGGTTGGAAACTTCACTTTGGGAAACTCCCGGGCTTCCTGTTGTTTTTGGGAAGCATCTGAAGGCGGGAAAGGACCGTCCAACCCTTTTGATTTATCATCATTACGATGTCCAACCGGTCGACCCTCTCGATCTATGGAAAAGTGATCCCTTTAAGCCTGTGGTCAAAGATAATAAAGTCTATGCTCGGGGAGCTGCCGATAACAAAGGGCAATGTTTCTATTCGCTCACAGCCCTTAAGGCTTTTTTCGAACTTGCCAAGGAGATTAATTTTAACATTAAAGTGTTTATCGAAGGCGAGGAAGAGTCGGGCGGCCGGGGGACTGCGGCCATCTTGCAGCAAAAAGAAGCGGAGCTTCAAGCAGATTATCTTTTGGTGGTCGATTTCGATATTCCCAATATCCATACACCCGGGATTACCTTGGGCATGCGTGGTCTTGTGGGCATGAACATCGAATGCGCCAATTCTTCTATAGATCTCCATTCTGGGGTGCACGGAGGAATTGCTTTGAATCCCAATCGTATCCTGGTCTCTCTTCTTGCGGGGATGTGGGATGAAAAAGGCAGAGTGGTCGTACCCCAGTTTTATGATGATGTTCTTCCTTTGTCAAAAGAAGAACTATCGCGCGTCGATATGTCTTTTGATCTAGAGCAATACAAACAGAATTTTGGAGTCAAGGCGTTTTGTCCTGAAGAGGGATTTTCCATCAAAGAATCGAATTCGATTCGCCCTACATTGGAAATCAATGGGATGTGGGGAGGATATACCGGCGCCGGCTTCAAGACGGTCATTCCCGCAAAAGCGTATGCGAAAATCACCTGCCGCCTGGTCCCAAACCAGGACCCGGAAAAAATTGCCAAGGCAATTGATGCATATCTTCAACAAGAAGTTCCTAAAGGCATAGAAATCAAAGCCCAAGTGCATCATGGGGCGCCGGCTTATCGCAGCGCTTTTGATTCTTCTATTGTCAAACTTGCGTCTTTAGCCTATGAAGAGATATTTGGGAAGCCATGCAAATACCTCTTATGCGGGGCAACGGTTCCGATCGTCGTCGATCTTGTTCGCACTAGCAAAGCGGAGGTGGCCATGATAGGTGTGGGGCTAGCGGATGATGATATTCACGCTCCCAATGAACACTTTGGCCTCGACCGCTTTGAATTAGGATTCCTGACGATTGGACGGATTCTGCATCACGCACAGGGAGCATAGTTTCCAAGGAGAAAGACGATGGAGACTCAAAAAATCGCCAAGCCATCTTTATTAAGCCAGTCCGGCCCCTTTTTTTTATTAGCCGCTTATGCCGTTCTCATTGACAAATGCGCTCATTTTTTTTGGCCATTGTTAATGACCGCCTTCATCGGCTACTCCGCGAGCCTCATTTGGAAAAAGAGAGGCTTTTACTTTTCTCTCGCTGCTCTCTTGGCCGCTGCTTTGTACACGATCTTCCGAGGTCCTGAACCTTTCTGGTCGTCGCTGCTTGCCGCCTGCACGGGGGTCTCCTGGATTCTCATTTTTTTGGGAGGTCAGGAAGCGGATATTTTTTTCGAGAAGAACGAAAAAAGGGACATGGCTTTACGAGAGCGCTGTCAAGGGTTGGAAGAGCAGCTTCGCCAGTCTTTGAATTCTCTTTCGGAAGAAAATAAAAAGAATATTGCCGAAAGAGAGCATTTGAAACGGCTTTATGCGGAAGCCGCCAAAGGATTGAGCGCCGCGCAACGCTCTTTGGAAGCGTCGGAAAAAGAACGTGATGATTTAAGTCAGAAATGCTTTGCCTATCAAAGGAAAGAGGTCGCTTTCCAGCATGCCCTCGGTGATGCACAAGGCCAGCTGATACAACTGAAAAATCAAGAGAAGCCATTCATTCCTCAGGAAGAAAACGATCCTGAGGAACAAATGCAATTGAGCCAAATGCAGCGGCAACATGCATTGTTAAGAGAGCAGTTTGATGAAAAGTCTGAGACGTTGAATCAAACGCGTAAAGATTTGTTCCATATGGAAAACGCATTTTTAGCCCTGCAGAAGGCCCTGGACGAGAAGGTTCTGGGTTCCTCTGAAGAGAACCTCGGGTTGATTAAAGATTTGAAAGAGCTTGAAGAACAGTGCAGCGACCTTGAAGCACAGGTTCAAAACTTGCAGGATATCATCACATCCTTATCGGCTCCAAAAAAACGTATTGCCCGAACTCGAAAGTTAAGGGACGACCTTCCCGACCTGATCCAAGAGAAAATCGATCGGGTCAATTCAGTTGAGGCAAGTTAAAATTTCGTGGCCGTTTTCCGTGATGAGAAGGGTGTGTTCCCATTGCGCGCTGGGCTTTCCGTCCATTGTTCTCGCCGTCCAATGATCTCTGGTGTCGACATAGCCCGCGCGGGTTCCTGCGTTGATCATGGGCTCGATCGTGAACGTCATGCCAACAGCAAGCGGAATGAGGATCTGGTTGTAATGATGAGGAATTTGGGGGGGCTCATGAAAATGGAGGCCGGTGCCATGGCCGACGAATTGATTGACGACAGAACACCCTTGCGCTGTTGCATAGGATTCAATCGCATTGCCGATCTCAAAGATCATCATCTCCGGCTTTAACAGGGCAATAGAGCGCATCAGGCATTCATAAGAAACATCTATGACTTTTTGTTTTTCCGTATCGATCTGGCCGATAGCGACCATGCGGCTGCAATCTCCGTAATATCCATTGAGGATGCATGTGACGTCGATGTTGAGGATATCCCCTTCTTTGAGAGGGTTGTCATCGGGAATCCCATGGCAGATCACTTCATTGAGAGATGTGCAAATGCTCTTGGGAAACGGGGGCTCGCCGTAGCCCAGCGGCGCAGGGATAGCCCCTGCCTCAAGATGCAATTGATGGGCATAGGCATTGAGAGCATTTGTGGTCACTCCCGCTTTGGCCATCTTGCATGTTTTGTCAAGGATTTGGGCAGCTAAATGGCAGGCGCGCCGAATGCCTTGGATTTGCTCACCGGTTTTCAATAGGATCCCATGCTTCTTAAGATATTGTGCGCTCAATTCGCTGTGGGACTGCGATCCAGGGTTGGGAAAGTGGCATTTTTTCCACTTTTGTCCGCTTCGGCACCAGCAAGGGTCATTTCGAGAGATCATCATCATAAAAAACACGTTTCAAGGTGAGTCCATGCGCCGGCGCCGTCATTCCGGCTTGAGTGCGGTCTTTGCTCGCCAGTATAGCGGGAATTTGCTCCGGATCGATTTTGCCGCATCCGGCATAGGCGACAGTGCCCGCCATGTTGCGGGCCATCCTATAGAGAAAATGATCTCCTGTGATCGCAATCGACAGACGCTCTGTTTCAAGGAAATTCATGAATTCGATTTTCTCCACATGGCAGATGGGATTGCGGTCCCAGAGAGCTCTTTCATTGCAAAAACAAGAAAAATCCTGAACTCCGATGAGGTGATCCGCCGCCGTTTGCATTTTTTTCAGGTCCAAAGCATAGGGAAAATGCCATGAGGTATGTCGAACAAAAGGCATTTGCACGGGTCCATAGCAAAGATCATACAGATACTCCTTTTTTCTGCAGGATAGCGTCGGATGAAAATCCATCGGCATTTCTTCAGCGCTCAGGACAGAAATGTCTTTGGGAAGCAGGCCGTTTAAACTGTGCACAAGTGCTTTCAAGCAAACCTTTTTATGAGTCAAAAAATTCACAACCTGGCCTTCTGCGTGAACTCCCGCATCTGTCCGGCTTGCAGCCTGCAGCTGCACGTCATGCTGCAAAATCTGCTGGAGCGCCTTCTCCAACGCTTCTTCTATGCTGTTTCCCTTATTAGTTTTTTGCCAGCCGGAAAACGATCGGCCAAAATAGGCGATAACAAGTTTCAGATTCATCCGTCCTCCGGCGGAAACCCGGCCCTTAAGGGCCGGGTATTTTCAAAAACAATGTTGGGCCGAGTACGAAGCTCGGCCCCAACTTAATCCCACGCCTTAAGGTCTGGGATCATTTTAAGGGATTCAAGAATAGATGCGTTCCCTCGAGGAACATTTGAACCGCGATCAATGTCAGGATCAGGCCCATTAACCTTTCGCAAGCGACAAGGCCGCGCCAGCCCAACAGTCTTTTCCAAAGAGATGAGCTGAGCAAGATCACCGTTGAAAGGGCCCAAGCGATCACGATGGCCGTCAGAGGAAGGAGCATCTCCTGTTTATGTTGGCCTGAGTAGAGCATGACAGCAGCCAAAACGGCTGGACCCGCGACAAGAGGCGTCGCAAGCGGGACGATGAATGGCTCCTTATCCTGCGACAGTTCGACGTCGGGATCTCTTCTTCCAGGGAAAATCATTTTAAGCGCGATGAGGAAAAGAATAATGCCTCCGGAAATCAGAATCGTAGGCATAGTGACGTTGAGAAATCCGAGTAAAGCATCGCCCAAAAAATAAAATAGCACGATGATGATCAATGCGATAACGAGTTCGCGTCCGATAATTTTGCGTTGGCGTTTGGATTCGATATCTTTGAGCACGGAAACAAAAATGGGAACATTGCCAATCGGATCCATCAGCAAAAAAAGCGCAAATGCCATGGAGAACATTTGCATCCACCAACCGTCCATAGAGACCACATCTTTTTAATCATTTATCTCGACTTTGCAACTTTTTGGGTCCGAAGACCTCGAAATATTTGCTCTTGGGGGAGTTATTTAAAACAGGAAAGGGTTTTTAACCCCTTCCTGTTTTAAATAACTCCCCGTTCGACCAGGGGTCGCACGGCCGAGAGTAAATAGGCGAGGCAGGCGGGCCCAAAAAGTTGCAAAGTCGAGATTTATATCATGAGGAATTTTTATATTCAATACATTCAGATTCAATGATTTTCCAGAGATTTTCTAAAAATTTTTTTTCTCTTTTATCAAGAGGAGAGAGGAAAAAAAGGAAATCGGAATTTTTGTTGAAAGCGGCCTTTGTCCAATTGGCCGATCCCATGGCTAACACCCTGTCGTCGATGACCGCCCATTTGTGATGGAGCAATTCTCTTCCTTGGCTCAAAAGAAAATTCACGCCTTCTTTTTCTAACACTTCGACCGCCTTTTTGCTCGCTCCCCGTGCTGTATAGGCATCGAGGGCGATGCAGACTTTGACATTTCTTTTTTTTGCCCGAACTAAAGCTTCAGCGATTTCTGGATGGGTCAGAGTGAACATCGCGACGTTAATTTTGTTTTCCGCCTTGTCGATAGCCTGAATCAGGCGTAAAAGTCCTTTTTTTAGCGGATCGGGAAAAAGATAAACTTCGCCTTGCTGTCCTTGAATTTCAAAAAAGTAGGATGTGGAGGCGGGGTTTTCCAAGAATACCGCAAGTCCTGGATGAAAAAAACCGGCGACCAGGTTACCATGATGCCTTAACGAAGAGGGGGTGAGGTTGGCCGACCCCAAATAGATCTGCGCGTGATCGATGAGGACAATCTTTCGGTGCATCAACCCTGGGGATTTGATAGGCCTCAGTTGAATGGAAGAGGGCAGCCATTTTTTTAGTGCGGACGAAGCCGATGGGTCGTAGTCGATAGAAATGGACAGATTGTTAAGAGATTTTTTACTGATCACGTTTAGAATTTCCGGATCGGTGATCCCGTATACGCTCAAATGAATTGAATGCTGGGCTTTGTTAAGAGCTTGGAGGTAGGCGAGCTTAATGTCCTGCCGCGACTGATTCGAATAAAACTTCAGGGGGCTTGTTTGATCGGGGAGGTCTGCCTGGATCGCCGAAAAGACGATCCAGCCATAGAAAATAAAAAAAACGCCCGTCATCAATAACAATGAGAGCGTTTTATAAGCGTTAGATGCGTTGGCCTTTAGCACGGAGATCGCGGATGATGGCTGGTAGGCCAACTTTGTCGATTGTGCGTAAAGCATTGGTAGATAGGCGCAAGGTGATGAAGCGATTCTCGTCACCAAACCACAGACGCTTTTTCTTCAAGTTAGGTTGAAAGCGACGTTTTTTAATCCCTGTGACTTTCAAGCCGATCCCTTTTTTCTTCTTAGCAATCCCGCGAATCGCGTAAGAATTGCCACGGACGGGGACCTTGCCGGTCACTTGACATCTCTTGGACATAATTCTTCTCCTGAGCATTCTCGATGAAGCCGTTATCTTAACATCTTAATCCATATTGAACAAGATAGGAATTGTAAAAGATGTAATTAAAAATTAAATTTGGTAGTTTGGCACTAGAAGACGGAAGGAGAGCTGTGGAAGAACTTTACGCGGATTACGTGGTCATTGGTTCGGGTCCTGCTGGCCAAAAAGCAGCTATCCAAGCGGCAAAATTGGGAAAAAGCGTCATTGTCTTAGACAAGAGTCCGCACCCCGGCGGCTCTTCGTTGAATTCGGGGACGATCCCATCCAAATCGCTCAGGGAGGCCATTCTCGATTTGACCGACTTTTACGAACGTAGCTTTTATGGGCAAAACCGGGTCGTTAGGGAAATTTCGATCAATGATTTGAATTACCGGCTCAATATTGTCTTGGATGAGCAACGCAAAATGCTGCTCAGGCAATTTGAAAAGAACAAAATCCGTTTGATTCACGGCATCGCCCGTTTTGATGACAAAAATAGGATCGCGGTCGTCGATCATAAAAGACAGGCTCTTTTTCAAATTGCATTCGAGTATTGCTTGATTGCAACGGGCTCGAAGCCGCGTAATCCGATCAACGTTCCCTTCGACAAAGAAAAGATCTTGGATTCGACGCTTCTTTTAGCGATCGACCACGTTCCGAAAACACTGATTGTTCTCGGGGGCGGCATCATCGGCGCTGAATATGCGAGTTTTTTCGCAGCGCTCGGAACGGAGGTGACCGTTGTCGACAAACGGGACCATTTATTGCCGCTTTTGGACCAGGAGATTGGCATGCATTTGCAAAAAGCGTTAACATCCATTGGCCTCAAGTTCGTCGGCAATCAAGAAATCGACGACATCAAACGTTTAAATGAACATGTCGAAGCGAGTTTTAAAGATGGCAGCAGCATACAAGCGGAGATGCTGCTCTATGCTCTCGGAAGGGAAGCGGATGTCGATATGCTGCACATCGAAAAAGCGGGCATTCAACTCGACAAGTCCGGTTATATCCCTGTGAACGCTTTGTTCCAAACCGTGGTTTCCCATATTTACGCAGCCGGCGATGTGATCGGAACTCCGGCCCTTGCTTCGACAAGCATGGAACAGGGAAGACTGGCTGCGCGTCATGCTTTCGGTGCGCAGACGCATCATTTCCCTTCGTTCTATCCGATCGGCATTTATACGATTCCAGAAATTTCTTCGTGCGGTTATACTGAAAATGAACTTAAAGAGCTTGGTTTTCGTTACGAGATCGGACGCGCTTACTATTATGAGATCGCGCGCAACCAGATCGTCGGAAACGATCCAGGGTTATTTAAAATTCTCTTCCATGCGGAAACGCTGGAGATTTTAGGCATCCATATCATTGGCAGAGCTGCGACAGAGGTAATCCACATTGGCCAAGTGGCGATGAGTTTTAATGCCCGGATCGATTATTTTATCGATCAGGTGTTCAACTATCCCACTTATGCGGAGGGGTATCGCATCGCCGCCTTGAATGGATTCAACAAAGTCAAGCACAGAAAATAGGAAACGTGAATGGCAATCTACGACTTCTCCAAAGCGGAAAAAGAAGAGCTTAACATCCCTCATCAACGCTTCGAGGAACAAGATTTTTCATCAGCATCCGATCTTTCCGACACTTTTCAGCCTAAAGTCAAAACACGCGATCGGCTGCTTTCGGGTTTTGCCGCCCGCTTTTTCTTTTTGGTGCTGCTTGTCGGAGATTTGGTCTGGATTTGCGTAGCGCTGTTGCGGCTTGTTTTCTCCCTGACCGGAAGAATGGTGACCGGGGGAAAGTTTTCCTATTTCAAAACGATCGGGGGAAAGGCTTGGATTGCTTTAAGACGCTCCCTCGTGTGCGGTGTTTCCCTCTTTTTGGCCATTTTCAGCCCTGCATTCGGAATCATGATCGCTTGTACGTATTTTCTCATGTACGACAAATCGGGGATCGATGAAGTGATTCCCTCCTCTTTGCAATCCCAGTTCAAAGAGTTTTTCCCAAAAGAATGATCCGTTGCGTGAAGCAACGGATAATTCTTGAAAATCTTATTAAAATGCGACGTTTTCGACTTCGATGATCGCAATATTTCCATATTTGCTTAAGTCGTAGCTCCAATTATTGCCTTTTGACCAGAGCAATTCAGTATTCTTATTGGGATTCAACGTACACAGCTTGAATTGCATCGTCTCGTGCATTTTCTCCCTCGGAACAAGAAAGGTAAACGTCCTTGAAAAGAAATCTGGAGTTGATTGTGTATCGGTAGCACGATCAGTAGCCCAATCAAGAATTCCACCGCTGTTCCCGTGCGAATCGGGGGCGCCTATGCTTCCGCGCATTGTGACGGGATGGTTTACTTTATTGGCCAGTTTCACATAGACGTGTACTGTAACGCCTGCCACTTCACGAAATTTATTGGCGAGTTGGGGATCGTTGATGCTCATGGAAGTGTATTTGAAAATCGATTTGGAGGGTTCTGGGAGATTGGGAAATAGCGTTTCAATTGCTTGTAGATGGTGTGCAGCTTCTGCCTGGGGACTCACTTGTGTAAGAGTAGCCATAAAGACCTCATCGATTGAGTTATTGTTCAATTAGCCTCTGGCAACGGCCGCCAGAAACTTGGCAAAATTTTATATGCCATTAACAAGAACTTTACAAACGAAAATTAAAATAGAGGGGGGTGGAGAGAGGAATACTCAGGCTTCATTGAAGTGTAAGAAAATTGTTTAATTCAGAATTAAGAAAGATCTGTTTTTTATTGTTAATAAATCAATTGGATAATATTCTTTTTCTTTATGCGTTTAAATTGTGCAACTATCCTTACTCTTTTCACCTTGCTTGCCGCCGGCTGTGTTTCGCAACCGACTGACCAACCGATGACGCAATTGCAGATCCGTGAAATTCAAACGCGTAGTTTTGACAAGAAGGATGCCAAAGCTGTCCTCAAAGAAATGATCAATGTCCTTCAAGACGATGCTTTCATTGTTAAACACGCTAACTTGGACCTCGGTCTCCTTGCGGGAGAAAAAGATATCGATATCGAAGACGGGTGGGACCGGTTTTTCAACGTGATGGCCAATGGGCAGCGCGCTTCCTGGAATAAAAATGCTCTCATTGAAATCTCTGCGAATGTCACCCAATTTGGCGAAAATACAAAGGTGCGGGTCAATTTCCAACGTAAGATCTTCGACAACTATGGGCGTGTCGTAAAAGTCATCCAAATCTATGACGAAAATTACTACCAGGATTTCTTTACCAAAGTCCACAAGGGACTCTTTTTCCAGGAGGAAAAAATTTAATGTTAAAACAAATTGCCATTCTCTCATCTGTTTTTGCTGTCGCAGCGTTGTTCACAAGCTGCTCGCGCGCTTCGACGCACTCGAACCAGCTCCATACTGCCCATGAACGGGAGATGACGCTGGGGATCGTTCAAAAAGAAATCCATCACGGCATGTCGCAAGCCGACGTCGCCTCCGCTCTCGGCTCACCGAATATTGTCACTAAAGACCAGGATGGACGCGAAACGTGGATCTACGATAAAATTGCCAACGAAGTTTCGTATTCTCAAGACTCTGGCGGCATTTGGCTCATCTTAGGTGGCTACGAGAAAGGGGCCGGCGCTAGAGGATCGACGCAAAAGACATTGACTGTCGTCATCAAGTTTGACGAGCTGTCGCATGTCGACAAAGTTTCTTACAATTCGAGCAGATTTTAATAGACCTTTTGCGTAAGGGTTATAAGGAAATAACTTTTAGAGTTCTCGAGGGAAAAATCGATTCACCTCTCGACGATTTTTACTTGCAGGGGTGAACACCTGGTGCGCAAAAATCCTCAAGATCTGAACCGTTTTTCTGCTCGGGAACTCTAAAATTTATTTCCTTACAACCTCTAACTTGCTTTACCCGAGAAAATCATCAATTTTCTCAATCGTCGAACCTCAATTCTTCAAAAGACCATACCAAAAAAAACTCGTGGACGACCTCGTCAAATATGGAGATTTTGGACGTGGCCGGATGATCTTTGGGAAAATGGAGCGCAAGAAATACATACTGCTGAAACTTTTCAGTTTATGATGAGCAGCAAAGAATCACTCTTCGCATAACAACGTAATATATGGGATGGTTCCCGGCTTTCAAGAAGTTCGCTAGACGCGATTCTTCACCCTACATCCGGGGCAAAGGCTCAGTCTTATTCAGGCTCAAGGATCGGCAAGAGTCCCTTTAAATCAGTAATCTCCCTCTAAAATTTCGCAGAGCCGCTTTTCGCAATGCGCGGACAGCTCGGCAGGATAGTGTTTCCTGAGGATGTGAGCTGTTTTTGCCGTCTTGATGATGATTTCTTTTCGATAGCGGCCGGGTTTTTTTAAGCCTTCATCTGAAACGAAGGAACTTAAATCTAAGGTGACAGCCCCATCTTCGGTAAAGCCAAAATTGTTTTTGAAGGAATGATCGCTGTCACGTAACCCCTGTTTGCAAAGGACGAGGAGGCAATCCAACATTTCATCGATGCAATGCTTGGCCTCTTCGATTTTTTTCTCTTTGGCGAGTTTTTCGAGGTGGGAGTAGAACAGCTCTGCTTTTTTTTGGAGGATGAACTCGGTTTTGTCGAGGTCGATCGTATGGCGGATGCCGATATTGTCGATAAGAGTGACAGGTTTGTGCTTCCCTTCTGTTTTATTGATATGGACATAGAGGATCCCTGTCCGTTCTTTCGCAAAGGAATAGAGCAGTTTGCAACTGTTGAAATTGAACTCTTGAAAATATTGGGTATTTTCTGGCCAAGGATCGCTTTGAAGAAAGAGCTTTTGAAGTGAGAAATTTTTGAGAATTTTCAAAGGGTGCAGATGGGTGTGCCGATAAAATTTGAGCACCGTTTTCTGGTCCTCTCCTAAAAAGGCGAAGGACCATCCCCCATAGCCGAGAAAGGTAAAAGGCTGGTCAAGCAATGCGTCGATTTTTTGTTGCTCTTCTTCGGAAAGGGGGGGGACTTCCCAACGGAATTCATTGGGGAGGTTGGAAAGAATCCAATAAGGGCGAAAGCCGCAAGTTTTTTTTTGGCAGAACCATTGTAGGCCCAGGAACACGGAGGCGGCTGCGAGAAGTTTCAAAGAAATAGGAAGCAATTTTTTTAAAATCATAAATATTCATTTTTTCGATTATTATCATTCAAAGTGTGTGTTAAACTCAATGCCATCATGAACGAAAAAATGATGGAAAACCACCAAGATTCGCGGCCGACCCAGTTTGCCCTATTATGGATGAATCTGGCTTCCGAGCCTCTCATTTCTCTTTATACTCTCATTCCTTTTCTTTTGCGCAAAGATCTGAATGCCACGATGTTTCAGATCTCATTGTTTGTGACGTTGAGGCCTGTTCTGTCGGTGTTTTCTTTTTATTGGAGCGCCTATCTGAAAGAAGGAAAAGGAAGGCTGATCGTCAATCTCGGTAGCGCCTCTCTGCTCGCTTATCTGCCATTTGTATTTTTTCCTTGGGCAGGAGGCTATTGGTTTTTATTGTTCGCCTCAGCGATGTACCAGCTTTTTAGCCGGGCAGCCCTGCCCTCCTTAATCGAGGTATTGAAGAGGAATATCCCCAAGAAGACGAGAGAGCATGCCTTTTCCCTTTTTTTCATCTTGAGTTTTGTCGAAAGCGGTTTTTTAGGGCTCATGTTCGGCGGTCTGCTCGATGCCGAACTAGTGGACTGGAAAATGCTATTTTTTTGCGCTGCGCTTGTGGGCTTAAGCAGCGTCGTCTTTTTTTTCCGTCTCAAAGTGCCCGTGATGCAAGCCAACGCCGACTCAAAACCCTCAGGATCGCTTGTGCATCCCTGGCGCGAGAGTTTTCGGTTGGTTCGGGAGCGTGCGGACTTCGCATATTTTCAAGGCGCATTTATGATTGGAGGCTCGGCGTTGATGCTGATGGCCCCGGCGCTTTCTAGTTATTATGTCGACACCTTAAAACTTTCCTATTCCAATATCACGACAGCGCGGTTTATTTTTATGGCGATCGGAGTTGCCGGTGCTTCGCTGCTTTGGAAAAAAGGGCTCTCGCACATCCCTATCTTGAAGCTGACGCTTTGGGTATTGCTCGGATTTGGGTTGTTTCCCGTCGCGCTTTTAATGGCAAAAATCGATCCTTGGTTTCTTTATTTTGCTTTCTTTATTTATGGAATCGCTCAGGCGGGAAGCCATCTGATTTGGAATCTTTCGGGAACATTTTTTGCGGCCGAACAGGACAGTTCTCCTTACACGCGAGCCAATATTATGATGCTCGGGCTCCGGGGAGCAGTGATGCCGTTGATGGGAGGTCTTCTTTGCGATCTGATAGGGCCCACCCCTATTTTGCTCATAGGTACCTTCCTTTGCCTGTACGGAGCTTATTACCTATTCCGGCGTACGCCTCATTTGGCAGAGACGAAGCAATAGAGAAAAACGAGCACGGACACGCATCTCAATGTTATTTAACTTCTTTGATCTGATATTGCAGAATTAAGCATGGATGTTCAGGAGTTAAGGCGAAATTAATTTGTAAATCCGCCTTTTCTCCTCTGAGAATAAAATGACCTCTCAGTTGGTTTTCCGCAATAACTTCGTCAATCGAAATGATGTTACCCGCTTTTGAAAATAAATTTTTCGATTCCTGCTGTATTGATTCTAGAGATCGATCTAAGAAGAAATTGTCTGCAAAAATACCATCTGTGACATTTTCCCAATGTGGCAACAACAATAATATTTTGTTTTTTTTGTCTTTTAATATATCGGAAGGGGGCAATTGCCTTGGTTGTAATTTTGCTTCGACTAATAGTTTGTTTAGTATGTCTAAATCAATTTTCGATGTGTCCGCATAGGTGCTGTTAGCAAAAGAGACGATTCCTAATCCATACTCTGGAAGAAAGAACCAATTGCTTCCAAAACCCGGTAGTCCTCCTCTGTGCCCTATAAAAACCCGGCCCAAGGAATCTCTTAGCCATTTCAATCCATATCCATAAGCGCTCATTAATGAACATTCATTTCCATATGCATACTTGAAACCTGTTTCTAATTTTATAAACTTCCAAGGTTGATGCATTTCGCGGATAGAGCTTCGTTGGATAGGTCCTAATTCTCTGTCATTTCGTGGTGGCCAAGCAGTTTGATGGGAAGCAACATATCGGCCAAAGGATTCAATAGAGGTAATCAACCCACCCATCGCTCCGAAAATTCCATCATGAAGTAGTGGCTCTTCTTTCCATTCTTCATCTTTAAAACTATATCCATGGGCTAGTTGAACTTCCGGAATTTGTGAATACTCCCAATAAGACGTCATTCCTAAAGAGTGGCAAATATTTTCGATGAATTCTTGATGAGAAATACCGGTTATTTTTTTAATCAGATAGCCTAAAATGGTATAGCCTAAGTTGCTATATTCAAATACTACTCCGGAGGAATTAGAGAAGGATATTTTCTTTTTTAGTAATTCAACAAGCTGTTCTACAGTTTCATCCAATTTTCTATCGGCCCAAGGATCATCTGTAGGAAAGCCTGCAGAATGCACCAATAGGTCTCTAATTGTAATCGCAGGAGCATCATCAGTTAAATGCTGTGTCTGCATTTCTGGAATATAGAAATCTATAGGATCATCTAATTGTAATTTTCCTTCATCACGAAGCTTTAAAATCGCCATTGCGGTGAAGCTTTTTGTCATCGAAGCAATACGAAACATAGATTGAGGAGTAGCCGGAATCTTTTTATCAATATTAATAAAACCTCCGCTCCCAGAATATATCAATTGCCCATCTAACAAAATCCCATAAGCATATCCTGGGTAACTATTTTTTTTGGCATGGTTTTTATACATCTCATCTATTTCGGGAAAAAGAGGTTCGATTTTTGTAAGCCGATCATTTTCTTCAAAATAGGGAGGAAGATAAGTCTGAATAGGTGATGTAAAGCCAGGTATTTCTTTTTCATTTAAGCTTTTCGGCATAGGGCTCCTCCGCACAAGATTGTAACATTAAAAAAAAATCGTCTGTATTTCCCTTCCACCTGTAAATCATCATAATCAATCGACAACTCGCTTTACCTCTCATTTGGCCGCCTTGAATTGAATCATTTCGCCTTCTTTTTCTTTGCGCAATGTCAGCATCACGTTGAAATTGTTTTTGATGTCACCTTTTAGGATTGCTGTCGAAAGAAGGTTGACAACTTCTTGTTGAATAAGTCGTTTTAGCGGGCGTGCGCCATACAGTGGATCGTAGCCTTTCTCGGCAAGATAGGCTAGAATGGGCTTTTCCCATTCGAGCTTGATGCTCCGCTCTACGAGTCTATCGGCCACGCGTTTCAGTTGGATTAACGCGATCCTTTCCATGTCTTTCTTTTGCAAGGGGAGAAAGGGAAGAATTTCGTCGAGTCGATTCAGGAGCTCTGGACGAAAATGCATCTTTAGAACGGGCTCAACGATAACAAGCACTTCTTCTTTGGTCCATCCAACCGCCTGCGAACGGATCTGGTGGAGCAAAAGATCCGAACCCAGGTTCGATGTCATGATGAAAAGAGCATTTTTGCAATTGACCGTACGCCCTTTGCTGTCAGTTAGCCTTCCATCGTCAAAGATCTGCAGCAGGATATTAAAAACATCGTGATGGGCTTTTTCAATCTCATCGAAAAGGACAACAGAATAAGGGCGCCTTCTTAACGCTTCAGTAAGTTGTCCCCCTTCTTCGTATCCGACGTAGCCTGGAGGCGAGCCGATTAATTTGGCGACGCTGTGTTTTTCCATGTATTCTGACATGTCGAGTCGGATGATGGCCTCTTCTTGGTTGAAGAGCTGATTAGCCAGCGCTTTGACAAGCTCTGTTTTGCCAACCCCCGTGGGGCCAACGAACAAAAAGACGCCGACAGGCCGCGAAGGGTCGTTCAGCCCAGCGCGGGAACGGCGGATTGCCTGGCTGACGGCCTGTACGGCAAAAGATTGTCCTACGACGCGTTCTCCGAGCTCTTTTTCTAAATGCAATAACCGCTCCGCTTCCCCTTCGAGCATGCGATTGAGCGGAATGCCCGTCCATTTGGCGACGATTTGGGCGATCAGGGGTTCATCCACTTCTTCTTGCAACATGCGATTGGGAAGGCTAAGAAGTTTGATTTGAGCTTCTTCGAGTTCTTTTTTGGTCTTAGGGAGGATGCTATAGCGCAATTCGGCGACTTTGTTATAGTCAGCAGCGCGTTCCGCCTCTTCTTCTTGGAAACGCAAGTTTTCAAGGTTGTTTTTCTTTTCTTTAACCTGCTCGATCAATTTCTTTTCCTGGTTCCATCTTTCACGGAACAGGGAGAGTTCTTCTTTAGCTTTGGCAATTTGGCCTTGCATTTTTTCCGCTTCGGAGTGTGACGTCGGAGTATCCTCCCGTCTTAAGCCTTCTTGTTTGACGATAAGGCTGGAAAGCTCTCTTTCCTTAATGTCAATCGGAAGAGGTACGCTACCGATCTGGAGGCGGATCATGCTCGCTGCCTCGTCGATCAGATCGATTGCTTTATCTGGAAGTCTACGATCTGTGATATATCTTGCCGAGAGGTAAACAGCTGAATGCAGAGCGCTCTCTGTAATATGCACGCCGTGGTAGATCTCATAACGTTCCCGAAGGCCGCGCAGAATGGCTATCGAGTCCTCCAAAGAAGGCTCTTCGATGAGCACGGGTTGGAACCTGCGTTCTAAGGCGGGATCTTTTTCAATGTATTTTTTGTATTCGTTTAGGGTTGTCGCTCCGATACAATGCAGCGTGCCACGCGCTAGCGCAGGTTTTAATAAGTTCGCCGCATCCATGGCTCCTTCAGTAGCGCCGGCTCCCACTAGTGTGTGGACCTCGTCGATGAAGAGCAGGATTTTGCCCTCGCTCTTTTCGATCTCTTTAAGAATCCCTTTAAGCCGCTCTTCGAACTCCCCCCGATATTTGGTCCCTGCAATCAAACTTCCCATATCGAGGACGAAAAGTTGCTTGTCTTTGAGGGGATCTGGAACATCGCCTTGGATGATACGCAGAGCAAGACCTTCTGCGATCGCTGTTTTACCAACGCCGGGCTCGCCGATCAAAAGGGGATTGTTCTTAGTGCGCCGGCTTAAAACTTGCATCGTACGGCGGATTTCATCATCTCTTCCAATCACAGGGTCGAGTTTTCCTGCTTTCGCCAAGTGAGTGAGATTTTTGCAGTATTTATCTAAGGCTTGGAGACTAGCTTCTGCGGTGGGCGAATCCATTTGTACCGACCCTCTCATTTGTTTGATGCGGCCTTCAAGTTCTTTGAGATTCAGATTGCTGCTTTTTTTCCAGCTGGCGAAAGGATCGCTTCCCGATTGCCAAAAGACATAAAAAAAATGATCGCTGCTGATGTAGGCGTCATTCCATTTTTTGGCGATGATCTGTGCTTCTGCAATCCGATTTTGCAATTGAGGGGAAATGGCTGGAGTCTGCGGCCCCGCGCTGAAAGTGGGGACTCTATTTAAAGCGGCTTCGAGCTGCGGAATCAAGCTTTCGGCATTTAAATTTAAAGCGGCAGAAAGCGTCCAAAAATAGCCATGAGGATCTTCAAAAAAAGCGTTCAATAAGTGATTGTCATTCACTTCGGCATGGTTGCGTTCTTGCGCAATGTTAAAAGCTTTCTCCAAAGCATCGCGGACAGATTCTGTAAATTGCTGAGCCATAATTCCTCCTGGGAGCTAAATATTACTTAGTTTTTTATGCTATGTCAAAGAGAGAGTTACGGATAATCAGAAGAAGATGTAGGAGCCGAGATGCAGCGGGCTTTGACGCTGACGCCGGAATTTAGATTGACGATCAGGCTAGGGTAATTAGTATCGGCGCTAGGAGTGATTTTAACGGGAAAGGGAGTCAGCCAAAGGGCTGACGCAGGTAAATCGGAGGGAGAAATTTCCCAGATGGAATTATCCGACAATTGGATTTTTTTGCCGTTGTCGATGTTGATAGAGAGAGAAAGTGCGGGCTCGGGGGCTTCAGGCTCGGTTTTAAGGGTAAAATTGTTATTCAGCCATGCTTCCAAGGCGATTTTCTGATTCTTGTTCATGTTGGCGACTCCTGTCTTCTTCTGATCATCTTTCGACATGACCTCGTCTAAAACAATCTGGGCTTGCAGTGAGGAAAAGGACAGGATAACGCTTGTTACAACAAGGACAAAAGGTACGAACGCTCTTGGATAATTTCTAGCGTGAAAGCTCCCTAGAATCGAAGACCGCAGGCTTCGCAAGTTGATTATAGCGGCTTTGACGCAGGAACTAATCCAAAAATTTTTGAAACGGGGGACTAGCCGCATGAAATTCTCCTTTTACTTGAGTTTATCTAAAAGCATTTTTAAGGGGGAATAAAAAAAAACCGCTCTTGAATGAACAAGAGCGGTTTTTCTAAGGAGAGGGCTTAGAATTAGAATGCGAAACCAGCTTTCAGGGTAAAGCCTTGGAAAGAAAGGTTTCCAGGGGCATTGTTGTTCATCAAGTAGATGAAGTTGTTCTGATTGAACCAAACTTGAGTTTCCCAGCCGGCGGCCAATGTCAACATGTAGGCATCGTTACTGAATCTCCAGTCAAAGAAAAGACCGAGCCCGATTTCCAGAACAGCTGTCACATCATAAACTTTGTCTTTGATGTTTTCGCTGTTCCAAGAGCCGGTAAGTGCGTCTACATCGACCTTACGTTTTTCTTTGAAATGGTTCCAAAGACCCGTCATTGCGAAATCGCCATAAGCGCCTAGCCATTTGCAGAAGTACCAGGCAGTATTCATCCCTGCGCGCAGGCCGACTCCGAATTGTTTTTGCTTAAAACTCATGTTTACGTCAGATCCAATGGGGATGACAATGTTTGAAGATGGAGTGCCGCTTTGATCTCCCACGAATAGGACATCATCATAGTCGACTTTATATTTCTGTCTCATCCAGGAGAACTTCAAGCCGCCAAAGGGCCTCATCGTCAGGAATTTGCTGATGTAAAAATCTCTTCCCATTTCAAGATCGAGAACGTTGAAGCTGTTTAATTTCCACTTTGCGCCTTCACAACTTATGAGGATGGCTTCTGGGCAAGCATTTGTCGCCAGCCAGTAATTGGACTTACCTGTACGGCATTCTGTGACGCAGCACTCTGTTTCTTCCTGATCGTCGTCTGCGTCAGCATGAAGCCATGTGTATTGGGCATAAAGATCCCAACCGTCATAAGCGAACTTGTTGCCAAGGCCTAGTTTGAAGCCAGGTTCCCATTCAAATTTGGGACGCATGACCGTTCCCGACATCGCATCTGGAGGCACAGCACTAGGAGCATTTGCTACTCCATCATAGGCATACGCAAGGCCATCCGAATAGGCTTTCCAATAGATGAAATCCGCTGTAATGAAGGGGTTGGACCATCCATCCGGTTTTAGCGGCACTACTGGGGTGATCTGATTGTCGCGCCATCTTTGCTCGAATTGCTTTTGTGCTTCTAACTTTCTTTTTTGATTGTCCATGCCAGACCTTTGGGATCGGCTTGAACCATTGTTCCCACTTTCATATTGGCTAATCAGGTTCTCCGCATTGTCTGCGCAAAGAGGCGCTATCGTTGCGCAGAGCAATGAAATTGTTGCTAGAGAAAATTGCTTCATCATCATACCCCTTGGTTGAATGCCACATCGGCATGCCTAGATTTATATGTATTTCGTTGAATTTTTTTCAAAACGATTTTTTTTTGAAATAAAAAAAACCGCTCTCGAGTTAACGAGAGCGGCATTGCTTCTAAGAGTGCCTTAGAATATTAGAACCCGAAAGCAAGTTCGAGTGTGAAACCTTGGAATGAAAGGTTTCCAGGGGCATTATTGTTCATCAGGTAGATGAAATTGTTCTGATTGAGCCACACTTGTGTTTCCCATCCAGCGGCCAATGATAACATGTAGTCATCATCATGCCATGCCCAGTCAAAGAAGAGACCGAGCCCGATTTCAATGACACCCGTCACATCATAGACTTTATCTTTGATGACTTCGCTATTAAAAGTGCCTGTAGGTGAGGCTACAGAGACCGTACGGTTTTCTTTGAAATGGTTCCAAAGGCCGGTTAGTGCGAAATCGCCATAAGCGCCTAGCCATTTGCAGAAATACCAAGCTGTATTCATACCTGCACGGAGGCCTACGCCGAATTCTTTTTGCTTCAACTTCAGTTCGATGTCAGATGCAAGAGGGATGACAATGTTTGAAGATGGAGTGCCGCCTTGATCTCCCACGAATAGGATATCATCATAAGCGACATTATATTTCTGCCTTTGCCATGAGAATTTCAAGCCGCCGAACGGTCTCATCGTCAGAAATTTACTCATATAGAAATTTCTTCCTACTTCGAAATCGAGGACGTTGAAGCTGTTCAACTTCCATTTTGCACCTTCGCAGGAAGCTAAGACGGCTTCAGGGCAGGCGTTAGTGGCCAACCAATAGTCCGACTTCGAAGAGCTGCATGTTGTTACGCAGCAATTTGTTTCTTCTTCATCATCGTCTGCATCAGCGTGAAGCCATGTGTATTGCACATATGCATCCCAACCGTCATGAGCGAATTTGTTGCCAAATCCGAGTTTGAAGCCTGGCTCCCAATCAAATGTGGGACGCATGACTTTTCCTGACGATGCCGATGGTGGTACAGCGCTAGGGGCGTTTGATACTCCATCATAAGCATATGCAAGGCCTTGTGAATAGGCTTTCCAATAGATGAAATCCGCAGTGACGATCGGATTCCAGCTTTGTCCTTCCGTGTTTGGTTTCGCTTCTGGGGTGATTTGATTGTCACGCCATCTTTGCTCAAATTGTCTTTGAGCTTCCATTTTTCGTTTTTGATTGTTCGTGCCAGACATTTGGGACTGGTTGTTACCGTTCCCATTTCCAGTCTGACTGATCAAATTGTCCACATTGTCTGCGCAAAGAGGCGCTATCGCCGCGCAGAGCAATGGGATCGTTGCTAGAGAAAATTGCTTCATACGTCTCTCCGTATTTTAGGTTCTCATAATCTGCATGGTAAAGAAATATGGATTAATTGCAAACCAATTTTAAAAAAAAATCGCCGAAGAGAAATTTTCCCAGAGGAAATTAGGGTTCGGGACAGCTTCTGCGCAGCTGCTGTTTCAGAGAGAGAAGAGCCTTGGGATGATGCGCGCGGGATTGTGTGAGCGCTTCGGCCTGCTTGAAATAGTTCCATGATTGGTTATAGTCCAAGTGCTCCAAACATAAAACGGCGAGGTAGTATTCAACAATGCAGGAATGGGAATCGAGTTTGTGATAAGTCTCAAGGGCTTCCTTTGCCTCATTTGTGCGGCCAAGCTGCATCCATGTTGTCGCAAGGTGAAGCCGGCCGGCCCGGAAGTTTGGATAGCGTTTAACGATTTGTTCCAATTCTTTTTGTTTTTTCACAATCGATTCTCTCGTTTCGTCTACGGGCAGAAAGATCGCTTTGAGCCCCTCGGCATCGATTTTGCCGTTTAAATAATCATCGGGGAGGGTTTCAGGAGAAACCGCTTCATCAAAAGTCAGCTGGCGGATTTCTCTGAAGAGTTTGTTCCCATCGCTATTTCTGCCAATGAAAAGATAATTGAGGCCCATGAACATTTTCAATAAAGGGTCGCCGGGGAGAAAAAGCAGCGCTTTTTCATAGAGTGCGACAGTTTTTGGGTAGTCCTGTTTTGACCAAAAGACGGAAGCTTGGTTGATGAACGCCATACCGATAACCTCTTTCAGATTGCGCAGCTGCAGGCGGCGGGTATTGATTCCGAGATAGACCTCCGAAGGGAGATCGATGCCTCGCGCCGTTGTTTCGATATTGATGATTTTACGTCCATTATTATAACGCACATAAATGTGGCCGGGAGGAGTGATGATCTCCAAAGGGAGGCTTAGGCGCTGAGCTAAGGCCAAATAAAGGATCGACACGCCAAGGCATACCCCTTGTCTGCTGTCGAGGACAGCGGGTAAAAAGGTATAAAGGTCGATGTCATTCGCGTAAAGAGAGTGAGGGGGGAATCGAAATTGCATTTCTTGAAAAATAAACCGATTGATTTCGCGGATTTTATCTTCATTGGAAGCGTTAGGGGGCAGTCTGGCGCCGATTTGCAAGGTCATCAGATCGATGCTGGCCTCGTATTGGCGCACGTTATTTACAAGATCATCGGAAGGATCGAATTGAAAGAGGAGTAGCCCCCGGGCCAAATCGATTTCTTCGGGGGGCATTTTTAAAATCTCTTCCCGCGCCCATGCCTGATGTCCTTTGAGCTTGCGGTTGGCGAGGCGCCCAGCAATTTTTTCGACCTGACAGAGCTGCTGCTCGCTTAATGTCACAGGGGAATCTGAGGATTGACGAGTCACTAAAGAAATAATAGCCTGGATGTCCACGGCCGGTAAGAGCGTCGAGGATTCATTTTCAGGCAGAGATCTGCCATTCAGCAGCTCCCAAGCTCGCCTCAAGGCTGCTTTTCCCTCCGCTGCTTCCGGATAGAGCTCATAAAAAGCCAAATGCTGAGAGACGGAATACGGATCCAAGCTATTGTGCAAAGATTTGATAGTCGAGCCGCTTGAGGAAACTTCCCTTTCGGTTATGTTAACTTTTCTTTTAGCCGAAAGTTCAGGGTTGGCGGCCAGACAAACAAATAAAAAAATAATTTGAAATAAGAAAGACATACATCACTGCGTTCCAGCTTAGTGCCTGTAAAGTTTGATGAGAAGAAAAAAAACAGGAAGGGCGCAAGGATAAAGTAAACAGTCGGGGACAAAGGAATAGGAGGCAGTTGAAAACGACTGATTAATCGTGTTTCCCCTGCCTGGCTTGGATGGAATTAGTCCAAAAGGAAGTAGCCGGCTGTGATTAGGGTTGTTGTGGCTGCCGTAGCGCCAATCCCTTTCCAGTCGATTCCTGATAGTCCGGACTCTTTCGCTTGTGCGGCCTTTACATCTTCGATTTGCCTGGCGATGGAAGTTGCGGTGAGGGTCTCATAGGTGCGTTCCGGGTTGGCAGGAATGGCGAGCAGCTGTTCAACCGAGTAGAGTTTCGCTTCGATTTGTTTTCTTTGTTTTTCCAGGTTCTCGTAGGCGGTAAGAGAATGCTCTCCGGTAGATCCGTGTTGGAGCGCGGTCTGGTACTTTCTCCAGGCCTGGTCGAGTTTTCCGTTAGGATCGCCAAAATAATCGCCGCATAGTTCTCGATGTTTTTTGAGAAGCGATTCTTTCTTTAGCCGTAATTGTTCGTCGGTGTTGGGTTTGGAAGCTTTTTCAGTAGCGACAATGCGTCCGAGCTGGGCTTGTCGATTGTTCCGTTTTTTTTCAATGAATTGATAGGAGTTAACTTTTCTCTTCGCATCTTCTATGCGCTCACTAGAGGGTGCGCTTTCCAATTGAGAGGAAATCGTCGGCAGTTGCTCGAATCGCTCCACATCGGTACCTACAGCTGTTTTAACGGATACGACGAGTTTGTCCCAATTTTTCTTAAGGTTCGATTCGGGATCTTGATAATAAGAGCCGTTCATCCGTTCGAGGTCTTTAATGCATTTTTCTTTTTCTTGGCTGATCGCTTGTACGTGTTCGATAACTTTGGATTGAAACAAGGTACCTGTTCTATCTGTCAGGGATTGTTGAAGAAAACCCATTTCTTGGGTAAGGCTGGCGGCCTTTTGAGTATGGGTATTTTGAGGCAGCCAAGCTTTCAGTGACTCTGTAATGCTGGATAAATAATGTGTCATATTTTACCTGCGCAAATTAATGATATTTCTTGCTATTAATTATAATATTATTCAGAGTATATTTCTACTTAATAAAAGAATTAACATGTTTTCAGGTTATTAGAAGAGGATTTCTTCCATTTTTGAAAAAAGTTCTTTATGCGATAGAATTGTCTCGATAGAGGGCTTAAACCTGTAATTCCAATTTTTAACTGAGATTGTCCCTGGCACATTGATCCGTTCATCCTCGGGATTTGGCCAGGACAGGTCGGGAAATAAGGCTAAATATTCTTGCAGGAGATTCACATGGAAAAGGCTTGAAGTGTGGTGGCTGTCCCATAAAATCTCTTCCCGCTGTTTTTCGGAGAGGTCGGGTTGATAGGTCCATTGTTTCGAGTCAGCCAAGGGCATAGCCTGGGCCGGGAAGTCTTTCCACCACTGGGCCAATGTTTCGGAGTCATGCGTGGAGAGGCAAGTGATACTGATCGGCGGGTAATGTTGCAGGGGAATGTACCTTATATCTTCTCCATGTTTCCTTTCCCACCGCATGACTTTGGTGCTGCAGATGCCCATTTCCTTTAGAATGGGGCGCACTATATCCGGGACTGTCCCCAAATCTTCGCCGATGAGGAGCATGGGGGTCGCATTGACAATCATCTTTAAAAGTTCTCGTCCCTGCGATTCCCATTCAGTTTCATCTTCTGGAATGTAGTAACCATCCTTGCTGTGATGGCGGGGAGGGATTGCCCAAATGCGAAAAAAACCAATGATGTGATCGATGCGGACGATATCGAAAAAGATCTCTGCAACCATGAGGCGTTGTTTCCACCAGAAGAAATGATCGTTTCTTAAACTGTCCCAGTTGAAAATTGGAAAACCCCAATTTTGCCCGTAAGGATTGTAAAAATCAGGAGGAGCGCCGGCGGCGAGATGGTCGTCGAAATAGTCCGGATGCTGCCAGAAATCGGCGCTTTCGCGGCTTAAGAGAATGGGGAGATCCCCCATCAGGAAAACGCCTTTGAGATTAGCGTATTCCCGGACTTTTTTAAGCTGGTTAAAGCAAAGAAATTGCAGCACGATATAAAACGATAAATCCGCTTTGTGTTCTTCGTAGAGCGCTTGAAGCTTTTCAGGGGTGGGATGGCGAACATCTTCCGGCCATGCCTTCCATGAGATATTTCTGAACTGGTCTTTTAAAACCCGGAATAGAGAATAAGGTTTAAGCCATGCGTGATTTGCGATGAATTGTTGGAGATCGTCCGTGTTTAAAAGCTCCTGGCCAACTTCGCTGAAATATTCCCGAAGCCAGTTAACCTTGTAGGCGAAGACTTCAGGGTAATTGATTCGCGACGAGTTGTTATTTTTATTGAACTCTTTAAGTTTTTTTTCCAACTGGGGGCATTTTTCTAAATAAGGCAACGCGTGAAGACTGAGATAGAGAAAATTAAGGCCGCAAGAGGAAATGGGATTATAAGGGCTTGGATCGGCCTCCGAATGAGCGGCGTTAAGAGGCAGCAATTGAATGAAATCGATTTTGAGGCGATGGCACCAGTCGATCATGGGAAGGAGGTCGAAAAAATCTCCAATACCGCAGCTATTTTCGCTGTGGAGGGCGGATAAGGGAAAATTAATGCCTTGGTGGTTGCGTATGCCTATTCTTTGCCAGGCTTTCCCACTGGGCGTATTGAGGAGAATTTGAGAGAGAGCATCCATCTTAACGACCTCTCAGGGGCGGAGGAACGAGATGGGCTGTATGGCCAGTTTCTACCCCGATGCGCCAATTATTAGCCTTATCGAGAAAGACGGTAAGAAATTCCGCAAGTTTTTTTCCATTCACATTCGCGATCCGAAAATAGGAAAAAAGAACGAGTTTATTATTCCGGTCGGAATAGGCCAATGTTCCATTTTGGGGAAATGGCCAGTTGGCTTTCAGGGCATCTCTGAGGATATTTTCCCGATATTTGCCGGGAGGCACATCGCAAACGAAAGCGGCTACGAGGAGATTTTCCTGGTGCCCATCAGATTCCAGCTGGACGTGGAAAGTTTCATTGATTTTGAGCTTGCAAGCTCCCTTTCTGTCAGGGTGAAGGGTTATGCCGAGTTCTGCGCCGAGCTCTTGCAGCAATGCTTCGAATGGATCGGTCATGATTTGTCTTTCTCTTTTTCTTGTTCTTTTTCTTCCTCGTCTTCGCCTTCTTCTTCTTCAAGACGCTCATCGAGATCTTCAATGGCGTCGATAAAAGCATTGAGGAGGTCCTGGCGGTGCTGATCAGACTTAAATAGCTTCGGAGCGATTTGACGGAGGGCGTCGCGCATCTGCGTAAAGATGATCACTTGTGCGAGAAGCTCTTCGGATAGCCCGAGCTGGGCGGCTAGCTGCAGAATTTTATCAGCGGAGGGATAACGTTCTTGGACAGCTTTCATGAATTGTTTGGCGAGCATTTCAAAGGTGATGCGCATCGGCAGCTGCAAGCCTTGACGGTCGAATGCGCCGCTGATCAGATTCATGCGGGATTTGAAGAAACGGAAAATCCCCAGGATTCCTTGGAGTTTTCGGGCCTCGGAAAGAAGGCGGTGCAATTCTCCGCGGTCGATGGAAGGACCTTTCGATTTGAGGTCTCCTCCCATCGAATGCAAGAGGAAATCGATCACCGTTTTCATTTTATCGAAATTGAACTGGCTCGTGAGCTCATTGAAAAGGGTATTGGAGTCGCGAGGATTGCCTGTGACCTCCCGATAAAGGTTGCGTAAGCCGCTCGGTGTTCCAAGTCCTTGTTTAGAAAACTCCCGCGCTTGTTCGGCCATATTGCGCCCGGCCTTGACTTCTCTTCCGTGAAGAGTGTTAAGCTCGTTTTTGGCAGCCCGGACTTCTTCAGCAAGGCCGCCTTCCGTGGTCATCAACAAGAAATCAAGGGCTTCATCGGCAAGAGAATAATCGGGGTACATCTCGAGGACCTTCCGCAAAATCTCTTCTCGAGAATCTCTTTGGGAGATACGGGTGCGGAGTAGAAGTAGAGATCGCGTTTGCAGCTCAGGGTTTTTTCGGTTGAATTGTTCGCCAACCTCTTCTAAGCGCTGAACCTGCAAAACCTCTTCTTTCCGCTCCGTTTTTTCAGCTTCTTCTTCGCGTGATGTGCGTTTGCGCTTATTTTCCAGCACTTCGAAACGTCTGGCCATAACGGTAGGATTAAAGACGCCTTCATCGATCCAGGATTGGAATCCTGAATCGCTTTCTTCTTGAGCGACAAGCATGCCGCGGGCTGCCTGCTGGGCAGCTGCTGCTTGTGTCCTTGTCGTGTCGAGCTGCGTAGGTTGGATCCTTGACGGTGTAAGATCTTCCGACATCTTTTATCCGTCCTCCGGCGGAAACCGGGCCCTTAAGGGCCAGGTATTTTCAAAAACAATGTTGGGCCGAGTACAAAGCTCGGCCCCAACTTAATCCCAGGCCTTAAGGCCTGGGTTCACTTTCTCAAGAAAGTTGTACGCGGCCAAGAGGCTGGATTCTAATTTCAGGAACGATCTCCTGATAAGAGACCACGGCCATATCGGGATATTCGCCTTCGATCAATTTCCGCACAAACCGCCGCACGTCGATCGCGGTGAGCAAGACAGGCGGCTGGCCGCCCACAGGCGTGGGGACAATAGTCGTCCGCATTGAGTGCAAGATCAATTGCACCGAATCTGGGTCAAGAGCGAGATAGGAACCCGCAGAAGTTTGTTTGATGGCACCGCGGACCATATCTTCAATTTCGGGGTCGAGCAAATAGACCGACAAAATGGACTGTCCTTGGGAATATTTGTAGCTGATGTACCGTTTCAGGGATGAGCGGACATATTCGGTGAGCAGGACAGTATCTTTCTCTGTTTGCGCCCACTCGGACAGGGCCTCCAAAATGGTGCGCAGGTCTTTGATGGAGATCTGTTCCTGGACAAGCCGCTTGAAGATCTCAGTCAATTTTTGCAAAGGGACTAGACGCGTGACTTCTTTAACGAGATCGGGGTACGATTTTTCGATGAACTCTAAAATTCCGCGGACTTCCTGGATGCCGATAAAATCCGCAGCATGCTGGCGATAGAAATACGACAGGTGCAAGATCATCACATCGAGCGGCTTCCAGAATTTGATGCCGGCTTTTTGCAAAATTTCCTGATATTTGCTGTCGACCCATACGGACGGCTGCCCGATATTGTTCTTCGTCGTCGTAAAAGGAATATTGTAACGACGCAAATTGTCGGGCGTTTCCGTGGTCAAAAGCGCATTTTCAATGATCTTACCACGGACAATGGGAACTTCATTCAGGTAGATCGAGTATTCATCGCCTTCCAAAGAGGGGGCATCCGTGCGGACGTGTACCCCGGGAAAACGGACGCCGAGGTCTTGATAGAGGGCATGGCGCATTTTAGGGATCATGTCCTCGATAAATGTGGTGCCCTGTTTTTCTTTGCGGATTGTATTGGAGAGCAATTTGCCCACTTCGAGGATGACCGGTAGCGTTAAAGCATAATCGTCCATTCCGCCGCGTATGACGGTATGCCCTTCCACATCCGTCTGGACTTTGCCGGAACCCATCCCCGCCTGCGATTTTGCGGCCGTTTTCCTGGCATTGTACCAAACGGTGAAGCCCACGCTGAACATAACAATAGCGATGAAGATGAAGATCAATGTAGGGAAGCCCTTGATGAATCCCATCATGAATATCACCGCTGAAGCGATCATGATCGCTTTGGGCTGGCTAAGAAGCTGTCCGGAAATTTCTTTACCCAAGTGGGAATCTTTCTTTTCAGAAGAAACACGCGTGGTGACGATACCGGCCGTCAAAGAGATCAAGAGAGAGGGGATTTGTGCAACCAAGCCGCCTCCGATAGAAAGCAGGGTATAGGTGTGGGCTGCCTGGATGGCAGTCATGCCGTGCATAGCCACCCCGATAATCAAACCTCCAACGATGTTGATAATGGCGATGACGATACCGGCGATGACGTCTCCCTTGACGAACTTCATCGCACCGTCCATCGCTCCATACAACTGGCTCTCTTTGGTCAAGGCAAGGCGAAGGTCGCGCGCCTGGCCGGCATCGATGATCCCGCTGCGCATATCGGCATCGATACTCATCTGCTTGCCGGGCATCGCGTCCAATGTAAAGCGGGCCGCGACCTCGGCGACGCGTTCGGCGCCTTTGGTGACGACGATGAATTGGACGATGGTAATGATCAGGAATATGATGCCACCGACGACAAAGTTGCCTCCGACGACGAAATTCCCGAACGCAAAAATAATATGCCCCGCGTTGGCATGGAGCAGGATCTGTCGTGTTGCTGAAATTTCAATCCCTAAGCGAAAAAGCGTCGTGATCAAAAGAAGCGAGGGAAACATCGAGAGCTGTACAGCTCTCGGGATGTATAGCGCAACCATCAAGAGCACAATCGAGATCGTCATATTAAGGGCGATGAGGTTGTCGATGACCCCAGGGGATACGGGGATGATGATCATCATAATAAGTATGATGATGAAAAGCGCTAAGAGGATATCGCTGGAAGAATTGATGATGTTAAGCGCTTTATCCCCCCCAAGCGTTCGGGCGAGGCGATCAAAGAAATTTTTCATTTAAATAGCTCCACTCCTGATGTCTCCAATGTTTCGATGCCTTCCAACCAGCGCAGGATCTCCGCTACGGCCTGATAAGTGTCCTCAGGGATATATTCACTGATTTTGCCTTTTTCAAAAAGGGTTTGTGCTAAAGTGACGTTGCGCATGATCGGAATTCCATTTTCTTGGGCTATCTTGATAATCAAATCGGCGACGGTCCCTTTTCCCATCGTGACGATCTTTGGGGCCGGCTCTGTCTCGGGAAAATATTCCACGGCAACAGCAATATGCACAGGATTGGTGATGATGGCCTTAGCGCGTTTCACCGACATGGGGCCTTCCTGGTAGGCGATTTCTTGGGCGGTTTGGCGCCGCTTGCTTTTCATTTGGGGATCGCCTTCCGTATCTTTAAATTCCTGTTTTACCTCAAATTTTTCCATCTTCATTTCTTTTGCGAAATTTCTTTTTTGGAAAACGAGGTCAAAAATAGCGATCGCTAAAAAGAAAATTCCGACCCGGATGATGACCTTGACCAAAAAATTGGAAAAGACCAGGGCACTTCCTTCGACGGGCAGGGCTGCGGTGGAAATAATTTCAGGAATACTGTACCAGACGACGGAATAAATCAGGATCAGAGCGCCAGAAATCTTAAAAATCGACTTTAAGAGTTCAAAGAAAGTCTTAAACTTAAAGAGATTCTTAATATTGGTCACAGGATTGAGCCGCTTGATATCGGGCTTCATCGCCTCGGCAGAGAACACCGGACCCACAATGAGAAAACTCGTTAAAACCCCGATGCACGCTGTCAAGACCAGGATGGGCATGCTTGTATTGAAAATCACTTGGATCGCTTCTGTCAAAATCTCAGCTGCCCGGTTTTGCATATCAAAATTTGTTCCGGAGAGTTTGAACATGCTAATGATATAGGAGGCCAGGACCTGGAAAAGATATCCCGAGCTGATGATCACCGTAGCGATTGAGACAACGAATGTGAAGGCCGACGGGAAATCCTGCGCCTTGGCGACCTGCCCTTTTTTGCGCGCGTCTCGCAGCTTCTTCGGGGTCGCCTTTTCTGATTTTTCTGCCATGCACCAATCCTAACACACCCAGGTCACATCGCAATCTATAGGAAAGTCCCTCTTATTTCAAGGGAAATGACTCTTTGAAATAAAAACTATTGTTTAGAGGATGTCTACAAAGTGAGAGGTCGTCGAGTTTTTGGATTATTTTGGCCGATTTTCGATTCTTTTGCGGGGGAGTTGTACGCAAGTTGATACAATCCACGCCAAAAGAATCGAAAAATCGACAGAACCTCAATTTATTGAAACCCTCTTAGGACCTTTAGCGACGAAGAAATCATCGTGGCCAGTTCTACCCCTTGTCACGTAAGGGTAGGGAGTGTCGAGTTTAAGTTCGACGTGATCTAAGAGCGTTTTTAGGTAATCCATAGTTTTTTGCCGCGCTAAAGGGGTATATTTGGCTTCGGGAGTTTGGATTCCCTTCTTGAACGAAAGCCATAGTTGGAATCCATCAAGTAAATGATCGGGTGTTGGCGCTCTCCGGAACTTTGTCATGTCTATCCCAAGAAGAAACTCTTGGTAAAGCGCATGGGAGGCCAGGTTCTCTTTTCCGCCGATTTCTTTGAGGAAGTTGGTCAGACAATCCTTTCGTTCTTTGGCGTACTGAATCTTTTCATTCGTAGGAATAGTCAGTTGGATGTGATCGAATTTCCAAGCATCAATTTTGTCGCTAGTATTGGTAAATTGAAATGCGCTTTCAAAAACCAAAGTGCTTTCCGCATCTTGCGTTAAAAGTGGCGTCAAACGATCGATGATGCCTGGATTGAAAAATTTCCAAGTCGACTGATCCACGACAACTTCTGAGAAAAGGTGTTGAATGGAGGCCATCTCAGCACTGTCGTTGCAACTGAGGATCAAATGCAATCGATCTGAAGAGAGTACCTTGGATTTTCTCAATGAAGGATCAAGGGACACCCAAACCTTATTTGGATCATTTGGCAGTGACTCATCAGGACCGCGGCCAATGAAGAGAGAAACCTTTTTCCCTTCGGCAACGAATTGTACAATCTTTCGGATGACCGCTGCATTATTTCTCATTTTGATTCCCTCTAGGGTTCCAGCCCCCACGAAGAAATGATCATAATCGCCTCTGTAATTTGTCCAGTAGGGATAAGGCGTATTGGCCTTGAGCTCCACGTTGTCATAACGCTTGTCCAGGTAGTCTAACGTTTTTTGCCGTGCCAAAGAAATGTATTTTTCATCGGGATATAGAATCCCTTTTTTCGTTGCAAGCCAAGGGGAAAAAACGGAAAGCAATTCTTCAGTTGTGGATCCTTGGACGAGCAAGTCAGGAAGTGTAGAAAGAAATTCTTTGTAAAGGGGATTGCAATCGAGCTTTTCTTTCCCGCCGATTTCGTGAATAAAATTGTCTAAACAGGTTTTTGAAGCTTCATAATATTCTGTTAATTCCCTATTTATTTTCTCTTCATTTACACCAATACTATTGTGATGGTGATCGAAGTTCCAGTCTGGAATAGAGGGATCTGGCGAAAGGTAATGTATCAGGCTTTCAAAGAGCAGTGAATTGTCTAAATCCACATGATTCAATAGCGAGGTCAAACGATCAATGACGCCCGGTTCGAAAAATTTCATCGTGGATTGATCGACAACCGCTCTGAAGAATAGATGTTGAATGGAGGCCATCTCTGCAATGTCATTGGAACTGAGGATCAGATGCAATCGATCAGCGGGAAGTTCTTCCGTGCTTCTTAGGGAAGGATCCAGAGAGACCCAAATCTCATTAGGGTGACCTGGCGCTGGCAGCGGCTCTGCTGGCCCTCGGCCAATGAACACGCAAACTTTAAAGCCTTGATCGATGAATTTCTTGATCTTGTCGATTGTTGCTCGATTATGCTCATTCTTAACTGCCTCTAATGGATGAGAGGAGGAAGAGGGAGAAGAAACTGGAAAATACTGGGATTGAGTTGTGTTAAATTGTACTGACATTTGATCCTTAAAATTAATTATTTTAATATCAATAATACATTAGTTTGTTAATTATTGCAAATATGTTGTAAGCATCTTGTTTGCAGTCAATTAGATCGATGTGTTAATTCGAATCGCTCTGCAACTCAAGCTTTATTGAGATGAGCTTAAACAGATCCTGAGCGGTGAGAATGCCAACCAATTGCTTTCCCTTCACGACGAGGATGATGGGCATTTCGGAGCGGTTCATGAGGTCCAGAGCCTCTAAAGCCGTGGTTTCGGGGGTTATGGTTTTGAAGCGAGAGGTGGAGACCATGGCTTCGTGGACGGACATTTTTGCCCATTTTTCCGAGGGGATGGCTTTGACTTCTCTTAGGCTGATGTATCCGATCAAGGTGGATTTTTCGGTGACGGGATAAAGATGATGATAGGTGTGGTAGACATAGTCTTCGATAAATTCCTTGATAGAGGCGTTGGGAGGAACGCTGATCGGCTTTTTTGTCATGAATTTCTGGACTTTCTCGCCGCGGAGTTCATGGGTAACCAGATGCTGCGAACGGGACATCGCGGCAGCTCTTTGTAAAAAGAGGCCCAAGATGATAAACCAGACACCGCCGATGATATTACCGGTAATGAGGGCGAAGATACCGAAAAAAACTAAGAGCATGCCGAATCCTGCTCCCATGCGCGAGGCGATCTTAGTTGCCCATTCGGAATCTTTTTTGATCCACCACAGAATGGCACGGAAAATCCTTCCTCCGTCTAAAGGAAAGGCAGGGACTAAATTGAAAATCGCAAGGACAAAATTAATGAGCGCGAGGTAACTGGTCACAGCGATGACGGGCACCGGCCATTGCGCATTTCTGCCGGCGAGGGTCAAAAGATACAAACCTCCGGAAAGAATGAGGCTGACAATCGGCCCTGCTATCGCCATGAGAAATTCAATTTTGGGAGTTTGCGGCTCCTTTTTGATTTCTGCGACGCCGCCGAAGATAAACAGGGTGATTTGGTTAATAGGAAGCTTGTAATGTTTGGCCACCATTGCATGCCCCAATTCATGCAAAATCACGCAGACGAATAGTCCAAGCATGCCGATGACGCCCATTGCCCAATAAGTGCTTAATAGGAGCTGCGGATAATAAAAGGGAAAATAGCCGGCCGCCAGCGACCAAGCGAGCAGAAAGGCAATGAGGAACCAGCTGAGATCGATGGCGATCTTAATTCCCGTAATGGTGAATAGATGAATCCGTTTTCCGAACATATACTGCTTCCACTTGAACGTTATGAAAATTTCTGCTTCAGCATCTTCACTTACGGCCGTGGTTTTGCCACGGCCTTTTTGTTCGTTTCCATCGACCATGTGCTTGCACATGGTCTTCTTCAACAAACAAAAAATTGAAGTGCTGAAATGGAAATTTTCTATAACTTTCAACTGTCAGCAGTATACTCTTCCTGTAGCAGATCTTAGCGAAGACGTACAGGAAATTAATTTTTTAATTGGTAAAGAGTGACATTCAGGCCGCCATGCTTCAGCGGCCATTCCGACATGACCGTGCAGCCTGTCGCTTTGACCAAATGATAAGTGGAAGTGAGCAGATGGGCCCATGGGGCTGCGGGGCATTTGGCCTTTAAGAATTGGCCAAAATCGTGGTAAATTTGTGTGAATGCTTCCATCCGTTTGCCAAAGGGCGGGTCTGTGACAAGGAGAGTTGGCGAACGGGGAAGAGATAATTTAGAGATCTGAGCGTTAAGAAGAAGAACTTCTTTTTCGAATCCAGTTTTATGCAAGTGTTCACGGCACAAACGAATCGCATGGGGATCATTGTCGGCCCCGATGATCATTTGCGAGGGGATAGAACGTCTTTTTTGGTCGTAATGGTTTTTAAATTCTTCCCATTCGGTAGATTTAAAGCCGGGTAACTGCATAAATCCCCATTTTTTGCGGAAATAACCCGCGGGAGTAAGCGTAGCGATGCAGGCGGCTTCGACGAGGAATGTGCCTGAGCCACAGAAGGGATCGCAGAGAATTTCCCGCTCGGAATAACCTGCGCGCATCAAAATGGCTGAAGCGAGAGTTTCCGAGACGCCGGCTTCGACATTGCCCTCTTTCCAACCTCTTCTATAAAGAGGAGCGCCTGAAGTGTCCAAGCTCAAGATGGCTTTGGATTTGTGGATGAAAAGATTGAGTTGAAGGTCCGGATTTTTGACGTCGACGGAAGGCCTTACGCCTTTCCTTTCTCGCATGACATCACAGATGGCGTCTTTGACCCGCTGGGCGCCAAACAAAGAATGGCGGATAAGTGGGTGGTGAATATTGGCGTCAATGGCAAATGTCTTTGTTTCATCGAGATAGTCCAACCACGGGATTTTTTTGGCTTCGTTATAGAGCGTTTCGGGGTCCGGACAATGGAATTGCGCTAATGGCAATAGCACGCGTGTGGCAAGGCGGCTGAGATAATTGATTTTATAGATGTTTTCCTGGGAATTCGGTGCATAAATACCGCGAAAGCCAAGCCGCAGATCGGTAAGACCAAGGCTTTTGAGCTCTTCGATAAGAAGGGGCTCGAGATATTCCGCGCAGGTGATAAATAAATGTGTTTGTGTCATATTAAGTAAGCTCGCTTAAATATTTATAATGACTTCAAGTTCTTTTCGCGATCTTTCACATCAGCCTCCTTCGCCATGTGTTTCACACATTGTCTTCGTCGTCTGCTGTAAAATCTCATCGAAAATCTCCTTGAATTTCATTATAAATATTTCAGCTCACTTACTAGTGCCCCGTTTCAGAAATTTTGGGAATAATTTCTAGCGAGCTTTCACGCTAGAAATTATCTCAAAAATTTTTGAAACGGGGCACTAGTTATGTAAAAATTCGATGACGTCGCCGTCTTGTACAATATAATCTTTCCCTTCCGCACGTAATTTGCCGGCGTCGCGGGCCCCTGCTCGTCCATTGCAAGAGACCATATCCTTGTAAGAGACGACCTCAGCACGGATAAATCCTTTTTGGATGTCGGTGTGTATTTTGCCTGCGGCCTCGGGAGCTTTGGTCCCGCGGCGAATGGTCCAGGCGCGGGTCTCTATTTCACCGGTGGTTAAATAAGAAATCAATCCCAGGATCTCATAGGCGGCTTTGATCAAACGGTTCAGCCCTGTTTCTTCCAGGCCAAGCGATTTCAGGAATTCGATGGCTTCCTCATCGCTGAACTGCGCTACTTCTTCTTCCAGCTTGGCGCAAATCGGAATGACTCGATTTCCCTCCGCAGCGGCATAATCGCGCACTTTCTGCACATATTCATTTTCCATCGAAGGCAGAGAGATTTCGGAAACGTTGCAGGCATAGAGCACTTTTTTGTCTGTCAAGAATGGGTAATCGAGGATGAATCCTCTTTCTTCATCTGTTAAGGATAAGGTGCGCAGAGGTTTATTCTGATTCAGATGCGCGGTAGCTTTGCGCATTGTTTCAACAACTGGAAGTAACTCTTTTTTGCCTTTCATTTGTTTTTCGAGGCGGCTGACGATGTTTTCTGCCATTTGCAAATCCGCTAGGACAAGCTCAAGGTTGATCACTTCGATATCGGCGATGGGGTCCACTTTGCCGGCGACATGGATCACATCATCGTTTTCAAAGCATCGCACGACGTGCACAATCGCATCGGTTTCGCGGATATTGGCCAAGAACTGATTGCCGAGCCCTTCTCCTTCTGAGGCGCCTTTGACGAGGCCGGCGATATCGACAAAAGTGATGGTGGCGGGCACGAGCTTTTGGCTTTTTGAGATCTTCGAAAGCACGGGAAGACGCAGATCGGGCACATCGACGATCCCGACGTTGGGATCGATGGTGCAAAAGGGGTAATTCGCAGCTTGAGCTGCTTTTTTAGTGAGAGCGTTGAAAAGGGTCGATTTGCCCACATTGGGAAGACCGACAATACCGCAGGAAAGTCCAGCCATGGTAATTACTTTTTTTTGAAGAATGGATTTGCCAAAAAGAATAGGGGACTGCGGTTCTAATGGCAAGCTAAAACGTGTTGGTCAAAACATGAGTGTTTGGTATAACTTAATGAAAATTACTACGGTTTTTACTATGTCAGTTAATTTAAATTTTGATATAAGTCAAAGGGCTCAAGCTTCTAATCATCTGAATTTTACAATTACTGTTCCAGCTAACATTCAACCGAACGTCGTTCAAAAAAATTCCACTGCTTCAACCTTGACTTCCCGTGCACAAGCTAGGGAAGGCATTTTTGATCCAATAAAAAATTGTTTTAACTCTATAGCGCAGTGTTTTCGTTCCATTTTTAAATGGTTTGGCTTTTTCTCCCGCCCAATCGGAGACGACAATCATCTCATCTCGCAAGACAGTGAAATTCAGAGCCGGTTGTCGGGTCAGATGCAGCATGCAGAGCGGCAAATGAGAGAAGAGCCGTCCAAAGGTTTTCACTATGCGTTTGCTCCTGCAGGTTGGAATGCCCATGAAGAGCGGGTCGGAAATCTCGCTGTTGGAGTCTGCCATGCGCAAGGAAGAAGGCCAAGCATGGAAGATGAACATTTAGCCATAGAAACCCGTGTCTGTATCGGCGGCAGAGATTATCCAATTCAGTTGTTCGGTATTTTCGATGGCCACGGCGGCCCTGAAGCATCCCGGTTTATTCGTGATCATCTGCAAGAACAGCTCAGCGGGGCTTTGCTGGAGTTCAATCCAAATGGGCTCTCTGACGCGGGGGTTTGGCGCTCATTGAAAATGACATTCGTCCGTTTGCATCGAAATTTTAAAGATGCGCATCCTCATGTTGCCAACGGTCAAGGAAGCACGGCCACGGTGTCGATGATCCTGGATAACAAACTATGGACTGCCAATGTGGGAGACTCGAGAACTGTATTGGACAATGCTGGGACCCCGATCCAATTGAGTGAGGATGCAAAACCCTCTGATGCGCGCTATAAGAGGAACATCGAGAAGAGAGGGGGAGAGGTGATACCTGTGGGTCCTGTTCATAGGATCAATGGCGTTCTTGCCGTGGGAAGAGCGATCGGCGACCATCGTCTGGGACACGCCATCAATCCTCGGCCGAAGATCACGGTTAAACCTCTTTCTGAAATCCAACCCGGAAGCCATTTAATTTTATGCTGCGATGGCATCTATGATGTCGCAAGGACAGCGGACATTGTTCAAAATGCGCATGCAGGGCGCGCTCTTTTACCTGGAACATTGGCGAAGAATATCGTCTATTCCGCTTATCTCTCCGGTTCAACAGACAATCTTTCCGCTCTTGTCGTTAAAATAAGATGATTGAGATTTGACTAGAAATGATCGTTTAACGATAATCCCCTTTTTTGGAAATACTTCAAAAAAGGAGAGTTTTATGACATCAAATCTAAAAATCAAACGAGTAAGCCGGATTTTACGATACCTCACTATTTTTTACCTTTGTCTAGTTCCTATCCTCACAGCCATCTTTTGGATTTGCGATGGACAGACGATTCATCCCCTGCTCAATATTCATCTCTGGCCAGAAGGATTTATCGCAGACTCTCTTTTAACCCCGATCCCAATGATGGCTACATCGACAAAAATCTTTGCTTTTCTCGTCTCGTTAATTCCCAATGCTTTTTCGGTTCTAGCGCTTTATTTTCTTGCTAAACTCTTTCGACTTTTTGAAGAAATGGAGTTTTTTTCTCAGCATTCTGTAGGGACTTTACGCCGTATCGGATTCTCCCTTTTGGCCGGTCAGTTGACATTTCCTATTTATACGGCTTTGCTTTCGCTGACGTTGACACTTTCCAACCCGCCTGGGCAACGTGTGATCGCCGTATCTTTTGGCACTGCAGAATTTAATTGGACTGCGTTAGCTCTCGTCATTATTTTAATTTCTTGGATCATGGATGAAGGGCGAAAACTCCAAGAAGAACAAGCGGCGACGGTGTAACTGTCATTTTTTGGTTGTTGAAGCAGACAATGTCGGCGCACATGGTCGATGGAAACGAACAAAAAGGGCGTGTCACAACGCGGCCGTAAGTTTACTTAGTCAATGGCAAGGTCGGCGCTTCAGATTTGCATCCTCGATGCAGCGAGCTGCAAAGATGAGGATGCCGACGAAGTCAGTGGTCAACTTTTGAGTCACGATGTGTATAAAGATGCTGAAGCAGAAATTTTCCTAACTTTCAAGGGGGAGCGGTATATGCCGATCATCGTTAATCTAGACGTCATTCTCGCCAAAAAGAAAAAACGGTCAAAAGAACTCGCCGAGCTGATTGGAATTACTGAACAAAACTTATCCATTTTAAAGACGGGTAAAGCCAAAGCCCTTCGATTCAGCACCCTAGAAGCAATTTGTAAAGCCTTGCAATGTCAACCCGGCGATATCATCGAATACCGCGACGAGGAAATGAATTAATCACAGAACCTATATTGCTGACGCTTGAAAGTGACAGAAATTTCCTATAGCTTTCAACCGTCAGTAGTATATGCGTCGATTCTATGAACTCTGGGCTATGAGGCGCGAGAATATTCACGATCGGGATGATGGAAAAGGATGACTGCAACCACCGCGACGATGGTGAATCCGGCCAATAGCAGGAATGCGCCCTGATAATTTCCTGTCAGATCGATGAGCCATCCCGTCAAAACGGGAGCGATGATGCCCGCCAGAGAAAGACAGCTCGAAGTGACTCCTTGCGAAGAACCTGCACGTTCTTTGGCGACATCAATATTGATGCTAAAGAATGCAGGTTGGGGCATAAACCCAAAACCGAGTCCCAGGCTCAAGAAAATCAAAGAAAAACTGAGAGAATCGGTGAAGCCGAGCAGAACAAAGAAAACGGCGGCGAGCAGCTGGCTGCTCCAAATCAAGTGGGAGCGTGCCAATCTGCTACTCCCGGTTTTCTGATAAAGCCGGTCCGAGATGATTCCTCCGGCTTTTAAGAAGAGGGCGGCGGAAAGCCAAGGGATCGTCAAATACCATCCCACGCTTTTAAGATTGAGGCCGTGCTGGGTTAAAAAATAGCCTGGAAGCCACAAGGTCGCAAAAAACAGCATGTAGCCGAACGCGAAGTAGGCGACATTATTAGCGATAAGAGCGGGATGAGTAAGAATAAACCGCCAATCTACAGGGTTTTTTTTCCTTTCTAGCTTTTCAGGGCGGGAGCTTGTGATTAATTTTTTTTCAGCTTCATTGACAAACGGGGAATCTTCAGGACGGTCTCTAAAAAGCCAGTACCAAACAAATGCCCAAACAATTCCCAAAGCGCAAATGGAAAAGAACATGATTCTCCAGCCAAAGTCAGCGACAAGGTAAGTGGAAATGGGCGCCCCAACGACTGCCGACAATGGAATGGCGACAAGACCTAAGGACAGGGCTCGCGCTCGTTCCGCAGGGGGGAGCCAATAACTGACCGTCCGAGACATGGCGGGAAAGTGGGGGCCTTCGGTAACGCCGAGAAGAAAACGCAGCATGATAAAGCCCCAGAAACCGCCGGCAAAACCGAGGAGGCCCACGCATACGGACCAAGCGATCGCTGCCAAAGGCCATACAATGCGCGCTCCCCACAGGTCGACGAGCCAGCCTCCGAATGCTGTCAAAAGGACGTAGCCAACGCCGAAAGCGGAAAGGATCATCCCGAACTCTGTATCCGTGAAATGAAATTCCTGTTTCAACGGACTGATGACAAAAGAAATTGCTGAGCGGTCGATAAAATTGACGAAAGTAATAAAAAACACCAGGGTGGCGACGACCCAGCGGTAGTGTGTGGCGCGAGTTTTCTGCATGTTATCCCTTTTAATTTTCGGAGGAAATTGGATGATTTCAGAACCTTTTGCAACCACGCGATTAATCCTTCCTTTAAAGAGTTTCTTTCAGCAATCTTGAGCACACGAGTATAACTAAAAGCTTACCTTTCTAGGGTTTTTTGGGAAAGGTTAATTCAACTCGTTCTTTTTCCCTTTTTTCCTCGACACGACATCTTACATAGAGAAAAATCCTTTCAAAAAAAGGACGGAGCTGTATAATGAGCTGAGACTCAATGAAACCATGCTCATCGGAGTGACTATGTACGCCCTGCTTTTGTCCGCAATGTTGATAAATGAAGAACAGACAATGAACAACTATTTAGAAAAAAAGATATTTAACATGGAAGAGGTGAAAGAGACGTCAGTGCCTTTTTCTGAAGGAATTTTATTTAAGCCGATGTTTCACCCCAACCGACAGGATGGTTCAGCAATAGATCTTAAACAAGGCGCGCCTAACATTCGCTATTCGACGGCCCAATTCACCATCAAACCAGGCTCTGGTTGGCCAAAGACGGTCTTTACGATCTCCGAATTTTATTTCATTCTTGAGGGAACAGGAGAGATCGAGATCGGGAAAGCGGTTCATTCCGTGAAAAAAGGGGATGTGATCTTTGTCGCTCCTGGAATCGAAAGAGCCATAAAAAATAATGGAAAAAGCGACTTGGTCTATTTGTCGATTACAGACCCGGAGTGGAGCCCTGAGACCGAGAAGCAAATTTAAAAAATGACTTCTATGTCCTCATCATGCAGGGGAATGGTCTCATGAAAAAGGTCCAAACGGATCTTTTGCTCCAGGGGTAGCACGTAAGCTCTTGCCAAATCCAATGAAGATTTTCTTTTCACGCGAACGGGATAAATGCCTTCGGGAGGCAAGCAAATTCCTTGAAGGGGAAGATGGAAAAATTCGCTGCCTTGGTAGCGCCCCATGAGGGAATAATCCCTACCCAGACGCTTTTCAACGTCGTGGAAGGCGCCCTTTGCAATCAATGAGCGAATCCTGCCTGAAGAGACCGGTTCACCGTCAATCATGGTTTTAGGAAGGTACTCGACGCTAAATTCAAGTTTTTCAGAAAGTTTTCGAACAGCGTTCTCATCGCCTTCTTTACCTTTCCCAAAAGTAGCTCCCATGCCCAAGATGAGCTGAGAAAATTGTAATTGTTTTTTTAAGAATTTCAAGAAATCGGAGAAGGGGGTTTCTGCAAAATCTGCAGTGAAAGGAATTAGAATAACGACATCAGCCTCATGTTCGAAAAGTAGTTTTGCTTTTTGGACAGGCGGGGAAATGAGAGGAGTGGGTTGGTCAGGTGTGAAGAGATGGGAAGGGTGGTTGGAGAATGTAAAAACGATGGACAGACTATTGGGAGGAAGCGTCAATTTTAAATGCTTAAGAAGGGCTTGATGGCCGAGATGAACGCCGTCAAAGCTTCCTATGGTGAGGCCACAAGGTTGATTAGAGGGGGGGATTTGATGGAGGTCGGTAATGAGCAGCACAGGTTCTTCTCATCCTTGATCAGGTAACGTTGCCAATCATAACTGGATTCCATTAATTGCGCACCATCACAGCACTCTTTGAGGGTGAGCGAGCCGCTCCGCGTCCGCGTCAAGACAGCTAGATGAGCACCGCATCCGAGGTCGATGCCAATATCATAGGCGAGAGATCTGAGGTAAGTTCCTTTCGAACATTGCACTTTAATAGTCAGGTGGGGATAGGCATAATCGATCAGTTCGATATGTAAAGTTACAGGCACTGCCTCCCGCTTGACGGTGATTCCTTTGCGGGCAAGTTCATAGAGTTTTTTCCCATCGATTTTTTTTGCAGAATACATGGGAGGCGTTTGCAAAATGGTGCCTTGGAATTTGCTCAATGTTTCTTCAATTTCAGATCGTGCGGGGATGGAAGGACTTTGCTCCGTGACTTTCCCTTCAATATCATAAGTATCGGTGGTAATCCCCAAATGGACTTCCGCCAAATATTCTTTATCTTGATGCAAAAAACGATTGCTTAACTGCGTGTACCGTTTTCCAATCAAAAGAACCATGACTCCATCGGCAAACGGATCCAATGTCCCTGCATGTCCAATTGTCCGAATATGGGTGAGTTTTCGGAGCATGCCGACCAGGCTGAAGGAGGTTTTATTTTTAGGTTTGAAAACGGGAAGAATCCCTTCAGAAAAGTTCATAGTTCTTCAGGAGGAGATTTGCGCGACTTTTGTTCTTCTTTAATTTTCCCCAAAAGAGACTCGATGCGCATATGTTGATCTACAGTAGTGTCCAGTTTGAAGGTCAATTCAGGGAAATAGCGCATGACGACTTTTTTGGAAGAATGGATGGCGATAAAGCCTGCGGCGGATTGCAAAGCGAGGATGGTTTCTTCTTTTTCTTTAGGTGTGCCGATCACGCTAATCATGACCTTGGCATGCTGAAGATCGCTCGTGATGTCAACGCTTGTGACAGAGACGAATTTGTTGACGTGCGGATTGCGCACGTCGCGGTGGATTACTTCGGAAATGACTTCTTTGAGCAAAGAGTTGAGTCTAGCGACGCGATTTTTAACCATGACGATCAAAGCTCTTGTTCGAGATAAGTGATTTCGAAAGCTTGCAGGACATCGCCGACTTTGATGTCATTATTATTTTGAAGAACAATTCCGCACTCGTATCCCTTGGCAGCTTCGCGGACATCCTCTTTGACTTTTTTCAAGGAGTGGATAGGTCCTTTCCAAACGACTTTCTTATCGCGGACTTGACGGACATGGGCGGAACGCTTGATCGTTCCGTCGGTCACCATGCATCCTGCAATCACGCCGAGATGAGAAGATTTAAAGATCGCCTTGACCTCTGCCTCTCCAATGTCGGTTTCTTGAGGGATTTTGTCGAGCATGCCGAGCATAACCGCACGGATATCGTCGACAGCATGATAGATGATGTCATGGAGTTTGACTGTCACTTTCAATTCTTTAATCAGGGATTCCGCATGGCTTTCGATTTGTGTATGGAAACCGATAATCGTCGCTTTGGAAGCTTGGGCGAGTTGGACATCGGACTCTGAAATCTCACCGACGGCGGATGAGAGGATATTGAGTTCGATCTTTTTAGAGGCGATCTTGAGCAATGATGTTCGCAGAGCCTCGACAGACCCTTGCACGTCGGCACGCAAAATGAGATTAAGTATTTTTTTCTGAATCCCATTGGCTTTTTCTGCAAGGAAGCTCTCAGCGCCGCGTTTGGCCTGCTGGAGTTGGGCGTGTTGCTGCCCTTCTGTTCGTTTTTCTGCGATCTCCATCGCCTCTTTCTCGCTTTTGACGACGAAGAACTCGCTGCCGGCTTCAGGAAGTCCCGAAAGGCCGGTAATTTTGACAGGGGTTGAAGGACCAGCTTCTGTCAATTCCCGTTCGTGTTCATCATGCATGGTTTTTACGCGGGCATATTGCTGCGCAAACACAAGAGCATCTCCTAAATGCAAGGTGCCGTTTTGCACGAGGATGGTCGCCACAGCTCCAAGGCCTTTGTGCATTTGCGATTCGATCACGGTTCCACGGGCGCGGAAGTTCGGGTTAGCCTTGAGCTCCAGGATTTCAGCTTGGAGGGCAAGCATCTCGAGCAGTTCTTTTATCCCTTGTCCTGTTACTGCCGAACAATTCACGGTGATCGTTTGTCCGCCCCAACTTTCAGGAAGAAGATTGTGCTCGGAGAGCTGGCGGTAGATGTTCTCGGAATTGAAATTCGGCTTATCGCATTTATTAAGGGCGACAAGAATTGGAACATGGGCTGTTTGCGCTTGTTGGATCGCTTCGACCGTTTGGGCGCGTATTCCTTCGTCGCCTGCGATGACCAAGACGATGATGTCGGTGACATCAGCACCGCGGGCGCGCATGGCGGAGAAAGCTTCATGGCCAGGGGTATCCAGGATGGTGAGATCACCGGCATCGGTATGGCATTTGAAAGCTCCGATATGCTGGGTAATTTCTCCTGCTTCCCCCGCTGCAAGTTTGGATTTGCGGATGGAGTCGATCAAACTCGTTTTACCATGGTCGACGTGGCCCATAAAGGCGACGACGGGAGGGCGCAGAATGAGAGATTCGGGCTGAGATTCTTGAACTTCTTTTTTGATGGTCTTATCGGTGATACGAAGGCGGTCTTCTTCGGTGCGATCGATGGTGATCGCGCAATCAAACTCTTGCCCCAAAAGCTGTAAAGTTGTCTCGTCGTCGAGAAAATCATTTAATGTGATCACAACGCCTTTCATCAGAAGTTTTGCGATGAGCTGCGAAGCCTTCAATTTCATTTCCGAAGCTAAATCCTTGACTGTGATCGGAATCCGAACGGCCAATACTTTAGGACGGATGATTTCTTCTTGGACGGGACGCATTTTTTGAGAGGGACGACGTTTGCGCCAAATTTGCTCTTCCAAACTGTCGCGTAGCCCTTGTCTATCGCGGGCATCGAATGCTCTTTGTTCTATTTTTTTTGCAGGTTTATGTTCCCTGAATTCTTTTTGAGCGCCCGGCTTGCGTGCAGGGCCTTTGCCTGCCTCTTCGAAATGACCTTTTCCTCCTTTTTTCTCACGAAGTTCTTCTGGAGTCGGAGGAAGATCTTTGGGAGGAAGAGGCGGTCTTCCAGTAGGTGCCGGTCGATAACCTCCAGGACCAGAGGGGCGATATGCACCTGGCGGACGGTATGCACCCGGCGGGCGGTATGCACCCGGAGGACGAGGACCATAAGGTTCTCGGCGGGGTGGATAGGGGGGACGGCTACCGGGTTGTTGAGTCCCATATCCTGGTTTTCTGTAGTGAGGCGCGCCTCCTGGACGATAGGTGGAACCAGGGGCACTCGTTCTTGGCCCGTCATGACGTGGGGGATAACCGCCAGATTGATGTCCAGTTGGAGCAGGTCTCGAATATTGAGTCGGCCCTGAGGGTCTACTATCGGGTCTGCTATAGGGGCGTTGTTCTGGACTTCTAGGTGCTGGTTGTGCAGTGGGGGCGGGGGGAACTTCTTTGCGTTGTTCCTGTTTACGCTCTTCCTGCAAGGGTGGCGTCGGCGCTGCTTGGACTTCAGGAGCCGGTTTTTTTAAGACTGGTGGTTCTGCAGCTGCTGGCGTGGCAGCGACCTCTTCCGCTTTAGCGGGGTCTTCTGTCTTCTGCTTTTTGATGGCAGGTTTACTTACTTTGCCGAGCTTGAGCACTTCTGCAAGCTGAGTGTTTTTAACATTAATCTTTAAATTTTTGGCCAACCTTAACCCCCTCCAACCCTCTTTTTACGTATTTGTTCTAAAATCTTGTCGGCCATTTCTAAACTGATTTCGGGAATCTTAGCCAATTGATCTGCTGTTGCGTTCAAAACTTTGCGCGGAGTATCAAAACCTGCGCTGACCAAACTTTCAATGATCATTCCACTGATCCCTTCAATAGAAAGTCTCTCATCGAGCGTCGGATCTTCGCTTTGCGCAATCTGAGCGCGTTCAATATTCATTGCTGCTTGATATTGACTCATTTTTTGCACTTGGAGTTCAACGCCAGCAAGCTCGCCATTCAATCGGGCGTTCATACCGCGTTTTCCAAGCGCTGCCGGATAATCTTCATCGTTAACGATGATGCTGATCATCGATTTGTCATCGCTGATAAACATCTTCTTGATCTCGATCGGCTGCATAGCATTTTGCAAAAGAACGACCGGATCTTCAGTATAGGGAATGATATCGATTTTTTCGTTATTGAGTTCGCGTATAATGTTTTTAACGCGATTGCCGCGGATTCCCACGCAAGCTCCAACCGGGTCGACTTTTGAGTCTTGCGAGCGCACAGCGACTTTTGTGCGGTAGCCGGCATCTCGAACAATCTTCTCAATCGTTATTGTGCTATCGTTAAGTTCTGGCACTTCCTGAATGAATAGTTGCGCGACGAATTCCGGGTGGCTTCGAGATAAAATGACTTCTGCTCCGCCGCTTTCTGTGTCCCGAACCTCAAATAATAGAGCTTGAACGCGATCGCCGACATTGTATTTTTCTGTTTTAGGATAAAACCGATCGGGCATAATCGCTTCAACTTTGCCGAGGTCGACGATGAGGGTTGCCCCGCGAATAATCCTTTTTACAGTTCCCGAAATGATTTCATTGATTCGGTGCCGGTATTCTTCATAAATGACATCGCGCTCAGCGCTTCGCAGTTTTTGCGAAATGATCTGGCGCGCTGTCTGGGCAGCAATTCGTCCAAAATCTTGTGGAGTAACAGCTATGTCGATCCAGGAACCGATCTCGCAGTAGGGATTTATTATGCGCGCTTCTTCTAAAGAAATTTCTTCTTCAGGAATCGTGACTTTGTCGACAACTTCTTTCTGCGCGATGACTTCAATGTTGCCGGATTTTGCATTGATGCTAACGGAAACATTGATGTGCCCTTTCACACTTTTCCGCGCAGCGGCCCGCAAGGATTCTTCCACGGCAGCGATAATCACTTCGCGCTTGATTCCTTTCTCTCTTTCAAGGTACTCAAAGATGGCAACTAGATCTTTATTCATCGCGTCCTTTAATTTATTTCTTCTACAAAAAGTCTACTTATACTGCGGCCACGCTATTCAGCCCTGGTTCCGTCATTCGGAACTCGTTACTGCGTCTCGCTCAGGCAAATTCACTCACCCTGAGCGGGTGCACTATAGCTGATTGCAAAAGATTACGACTCTTCCTGGTATTCTTTTCCGGAGCTTTCTTCTTCGGAATCTTTTTCTTTTTTCGGTTTTTTCTTTTTCGGAGCAGCTTTTGGCGTTCCGACCACGATATCATCTCGGTTGACTTTGTTTTTATCGACGAGATATTCCTTGATCGAAAGGGCTATCTTTTTATGCTCTGGATCAAGCTTGATGACCTTTGCCGTGACTTCTTCCCCTTTATTGATGACATCTTCTACTTTTCCAAAAGGCTGATCAGAAAGCTCAGTCACGTGGACAAGTGCTTCAATGCCATTGGGTAATTCTACAAATGCCCCGAAGGCAGTGATTTTAGAGACGATTCCTTGCACAAGGGAGCCAACTGGCATTGTCTTTTCGATGCTTTCCCAAGGGTTGTGGCTTAATTGTTTGACGCCGAGCGTGATTTTTTTGCTTTCCTTATCGACAGAAAGGACGACGGCCTCTACTTTATCTCCTTTTTTAAGGACTTCAGAAGGGTGGGAGACCTTTTTGATCCAGCTGAGATCGGAAATGTGGATCAGACCATCGATGCCGGGCTCTAATTCCACAAATGCGCCGTAATTTGTCAGATTGCGAATTTCAGCGGTGACGCTGCTGCCAATCGGATATTTTTTCTCGACTTCGTCCCAAGGATTATTTTCCGTTTGCTTGAGGCCGAGCGAAATTTTCCCTTCCTCCTTTTGAATGGAAAGAACGACCGCCTCGACTTCATCTCCTTTATTGACGACTTCATTGGGATCCGAAACGGTTTTTACCCAAGACATTTCAGAAACATGGATCAATCCTTCGATTCCGGGTTCGATTTCAATGAAGGCGCCATAGGGAACGAGGTTGACGATTTTACCGCGAACGCGCGTTCCTGGAGGATAACGCTGCTCGATCTCTTCCCAAGGGTTAGACTCTTTTTGTTTCATTCCTAAAGCGACGCGGCCTTTATCTTTGTCGACATGGAGGATCATCACTTCGAGTTCTTGGCCGAGCGAAACCATCTCGGATGGATGTTTGATCCGTTTCCAGGTCATGTCGGTGATGTGGAGGAGTCCGTCGATGCCGTCCAAATCCAAGAAAACGCCGAAATCTGTAATATTCTTTACGACGCCGGTGCGAACGTCTCCTTCGACGATATTTTCAAGCAGTTCTGCTTTTCGGGAGATGCGCTCTTCTTCGAGGAGTTCGCGACGCGAAACGACGATATTCTTACGTTCCGTATTGATCTTGAGGATCTTGAAATCGTAGGATTGGCCGATAAATTCGTCGAGATTTTTGATCCGTTTGTTGTCGATTTGAGAACCGGGAAGGAAGGCTTCCATTCCGATGTCGACCATCAGTCCGCCTTTGACCTTGCGGATGACTTTTCCTCTGACGATCGAGCCTTCTTTGCAATGATTGACGATGTATTCCCATTGTCTTTGGCGCCGCGCTTTTTCACGCGATAAGACGATCTGGCCGTCTTCGCCTTCTGTTTGATCGAGATAGACTTCGACTTCGTTGCCGAGAACAAGCTCGCTGGTTTCCTGGAATTCGTTGATAGGCACTAGACCTTCAGACTTCAAACCGACGTCGACAACGACAAAATCCTTTGTGATCTCGACAATACGTCCTGTGAGAATTTGTCCCGAACTCATCAATGCAACAGAACCTTCGCCGGCTGCTTCCTCTTTTCGGCTGAGTAGGTTCTTAAATTGTTTAGCATCTTCTTCTTGGAAGGCGACATCGTCTATAATGTTGCTTGCGTTCCAATCGGTTTGTTGTTGTTTGGACATGTTAAAGGTTTCTCCTGAGTTTCTAGTGAAAGGTAAAAGATTATCAAAAGATTCATAATATTATCAACGGCAATCTTCTAGGGCATATGCAAAGGCGGAAATTAAGAAAATCTTTTAATTTTAGTAACGGTTTCTAAACCGCCCTTTTTTGCATGTCGAGGACAAAGGACGGCGTGACGTTTGTTCGGTTCGTATAGAGTTCGCTCGCGGGCCATTTTGGAAAATTAATGGATCTGTTACCCCACCCCTCAAAAGGTGACAAGTCACAAATAGCTACATTTCATCTATGTAGAGTGGTGGGTAATAAATTTGACTATACTAATCCTCGAAAATAACTTGCATTTTTCATCTGTGTCAAAGCTGCCGCGATCTGACGTTCGCAAGCTGGGGGAGTATCAAGTCACTTTTGGAAACAAAACGATAGCTCTGTGTTTAGCGATTTCTTTGTAGAAAATTTCTAGCGAAAACTCTTCCTCCTCGCGGGCTCGCTTCAGATGTTCCAGGCCTAATTGAAAAACGGCGATTGATGGGAATCCTTCTGCTTGCAATTGCGCAACTTTTTGAACTGTTGAAGCGGCACTTTTTGTTCTTGCAGGCATGTGTTTCTTAATGTGCTCTTTATCCCTTTCAATAATTAAATCTTTTAACTTATTAAATGTGGACAAGAATTTCTCATAATTGTCCCCTGCCAAATTAAAAAAAAGCACCCGAAAATTCTTCGAATTTTATCATAAGGTCATCAGCGGCATTCTCGTAAAGCAAATAGGGAGGGAATCCAGGAATGATCGAGGTAAGAATTTGATTATATTCGTTAATGGAAGTATTTAAAACTTTGACTTTGTCTGAACATGATTCCTTAGGGCCATCTTTTTCTGGGTCCCATACAGCTTCGAGTGTGTGTTGATGAACCTTTTCATCCATGTCCCAGCCCAAAAATTGAATGTTATTCATCACCGTGTCATCGATTAGTAAATATGTTTTACAATTGGCGATTCCTTGAGGATCTTGGATAGGTCTCATCGATGTAGTGCCCTCTATAAATGAAGCAATACATTTCTTAGTGGCTAAAACGGAAGTCAAATGTCCATTGGGTCGTTGGTACCTATGCTGATTGTGTTTTTCACCCAGAAATACAAATTGCGCATCTTCTAGTGTGTCTAGATTGTAGGATGCAATGACCTCGAATTTCTGTTCCCAATGAGTTCCATTGAGAACTTTCACAGAGGCCCTATGACGGAGTTTGTCGTCTGAACTCAACACTTTCCAACTTTTGTTAACCAAAGACGCTCGATGCAAATCGCTGGGCGATAAAAATTCTAAGATTTGAGAAAATAATTGAGAGTCTAGGTAGGAAAAAAAATGCGTATTTGTATTATAAATTGCATCCATCGCCTCTGATCTGACATGCTGTTCGTGTGCAGAAGATGTTTGGGTTTGAGCTATTGATAAAGAATGCATTTAAATAAATCCTTTTTTCCCTTATTTTATGTATTTAAATTAATTATGTCAAATTAATAGGTTTTAAGTTGAAAAATCATGTTAAGTAAGAAAAGTTTATTTATTTTATGAGTCATTTAGAAACTATTATTTTGAAGTTTGGCGGGGCTTCCGTTGCCACCGCAGAACAATTCATCAAAATCGCTGAGATTATTTTAAACAAAAGTCGGGCGAGCCGCGTTGTTGTTGTCGTCAGCGCGATGGGGGACACGACCGATCAACTGCTTTCACTTGCCAAAAAGGTGCATCCCTCTCCGCCTCTCCGCGAACAGGACATGCTGATCAGCGTCGGGGAACGGATCAGCATCGCTCTTCTTGCCATGGCTTTGCAGCTCAAGGGGAAAGAAGCGATTAGTTTTACCGGGAGCCAATCCGGGATTATCACGTCCGCGAAGCATTCGGAAGCCGCGATCATCGATGTGAAGCCGCATCGCATTCTAAAAGCGCTTGAAGCGGGGAAAGTCGCGATTGTCGCCGGTTTCCAGGGTGTGAGCCAAGAAGGGGAGATAACGACACTCGGCAGAGGCGGGTCGGATACGACTGCCGTTGCTCTTGGGGTTGCTCTGAAAGCATCGAGAGTGGAATTTTATAAAGACGTCGAAGGCGTTTATTCCGCGGATCCCAAAAAAAGTTGTGAAGCTATCTTATATCCATCCTTGTCTTTCGAGGAAGCCATGCGCATTGTGGAAAAGGGGGCTAAAATTCTTCATGCTCGATCCCTCCGGCTCGCGGCAAAAAATTATTTACCATTAAAAGTCGTTTCCTTTTACGATCCTGACATGCGATCGCATGCCGGGACGCTCATTGGCGACGAGGCATACAAAGGAGAAAGGCCCCGAATTTTTGAAGGATGATAACGTGGCACAGGTCAAAGGGTTCCCCAGGATTTCCAGCCTTTACGACCATGAAAATGGTAGCCCTCATAGTTTATTGCATACCGGGTCGATACGCAGCACTTTAATGAAGCTGCTTCCTCCCGATTTTTTTTTCTCGGATGAAAATAGCGCCAAAATTATGAGGGATTTTACCGCTTTGCTACCCATTTTTAAATGGGTGGAGTGGGGGGCTTCCAGTCGCTATGTTTCCATTTTTTTGCTCAGCCGGTACAGGGTCAATGGGATTAAATTTTTTTATGAGATGATCAGCCGATGGTTGATCCCTGGCAAACGTCCGGGCATTTCTTCTTTTTTTGCCGTCGATTTTCAATTTCCTGAGCTCACAGAAGAAAATTTCACGGTTAGCGAGATTGTCGTTTCCGTGGAAAGCTTGGCTGATCAAGAGCTCGTCCGATATCAGCTGCCCATTCTTGAGAACGAGATTCGTTTGGGACTGCTCTCAGTTTATCACGCAAACAGGATTCTAGAGATCAAGGGATTGTCGGCGGATGAAAAGACTTCGATCATTCAAGAAAGAATCGTCTCACTTCTTGAAAAGAGGCCCCAGGACTTCGACTACGATATTTTTATACAAATGCAGCATTTTTTAGTGATGTGCAGCGATGAGTTCAAGGCAGTCCGCGAACATGGGCACATGAGCCGAATCATTTATGTTTTTTATCTCTTCAAAAAAGCCTTAAAAAGTGAAATGGAGGCCCATCCCGGGCAGCGTTTCGTTCATATTAAATTAAGCAAAACTTTTCTTCATTTGCCTTTTGGTTTAAAAAAAGTGCTCGGGGTTTTTGTTGGTTTGAATTTACAAAATGACAATGAACTCTTTGATCAAAGGCATCTTATTTTGGTTCTAAAGAACTTATTGCCCCAGCTTTCGATCATCGAGGAGTCATTCTTTTCACTCACTTCAAAAGAAGAGCGTACCCAGCTGCTTTATATGGAAATTGAAAAAGAAGGTGGGGATGAATTTATCCCTGCAGAAGTGAGTATGCTGCGCGAAAAGCTTTCCGATGAAGTGCAAAACGGCATTGAAAAACTCACGCGGCATCTTTTTATGCCAAGAAATGAAGAGGAAGTGATGCGCAATATCATCATTTTGTCCAATCAGCTGAAATTGTCGCGCGATCTTCCCCAAGTCATGATAGCTTTTGATGACCAGAAGGAAGGCGAACTCTCCTTTACAGTGATATGGGTGAGAGTGGCGAAACCTGGCGATGGGGAGGTCCAAAAGGCCTTCGATCAAAAAAATTCCTTCCTTACTTTCATTCCTGACCGAGTGAAAAAGGTCGGACTATTACGAAAAAAATATCCTAAAGAAGTCACCGTTTTTAGGGTCAAATGCGACGTGCAGCAATTTTTGCGGCCGGACCATTTGGTAGATCTGTTTAAAGCCAGACAATCGATCGTCCAAGAATTGGAGCGCCTATTAGGGGAATTTAGAGACTATAATGGAGGGATGATCGCCAAACAGCATGAGCAATTTTTTCATTTAAAAAGGTTGCTGCCTCAAAAAGACGACATGCTTTTGGAAAACTTTTTTCATTCTTTGTATCCTATTGAGGTGCGGAGCCTGTTCGCCCCTGAACTGCTGAAAAATTTATTTAATCTTCTTTTGGAAGCGAAAGAAACCAAAAAATCTACTTTTTTAAAAAGCGAAGGCCCTCGTTGCTGCATTCTCTTGCTTTCCCCGGAAGTCCCGTCTCATAAAGAAAAAATCAACGAAGCGGTCCGGTCCTTTCAAATTCCTTCATCGCAGCTTCTTATGCTTTCTCAAAAAGTGTTTGAAAATTCCTATTGGGGATATATTTACTTGGAAGAAAATCCTCAAAAAAGACTAAATTTTTTAAATAGAATTCAAGCCTTGACTTTTGACCCTTAAAATGGGTCTAATATTTGCGATTTACTACTACACACACGACCAATGCAGAAAAATTCTTCAATAAAAGTGGAACCTTCTCTTCTCTCAGCAGATTTTGGGAAGCTCGCGGAGGAAGCCAAACGGGCTGAAGACGCTGGAGCTGATGCTTTGCATATCGATATCATGGACGGGCACTTTGTCCCAAATCTGGCCCTTGGCCCGCGCGCTGTTGCCGCCGTCAATCGTGCGACTTCGCTATTTCTCGATGTGCATCTGATGATATATAACCCCTTCGATTACGTTGAACGTTTCGTCGAGGCAGGAGCCGACAGAATTACTTTTCATTTAGAGGCAACGGAGGATGTCGAGGATACGCTCAATTATATCCGGCGCTGCGGAGTGCAAGCGGGTTTGGCTTTTTGTCCTGAGACGAGCGAATCTTTGATCCCGAAGTTCCTCGACAAATGCGATTTAATTTTGCTCATGACAGTAAATCCAGGTTTTGGCGGTCAAAGTTTTCTGCCCGAGGTCCTCGATAAGATTCAGTTCACTCGCGATCTCTGCACTAAGCTGGATATTCGACGGGGGGGCAAAGTGCCGCAGCCGAATAAAAAAACGAAAGATCACTCTCTTCCGCCTTTTGAGATTCAAGTGGACGGAGGAATTAACGGGGAAACGGCAAAACAATGCGTCGAAGCTGGCGCCAATGTACTGGTGTCTGGTACGTATCTCTATGGCGTCAAAGACATGCGCGGCGCAATCATGCAATTGAAGCAATTGGAAGGGAAATAGCCATCATGAAAAAAATTGTCGTCATTGGAGGCGGGACAGGCAACTTCGCTGTTTTAAGGGGGTTGAAGAGTTATAAGGTTGACCTCAGCGCCATTGTCTCCATGGCCGATGATGGAGGGAGCACGGGGATTTTACGCGATGAACTTGGCGTTTTGCCTCCCGGGGACGTCCGTCAATGTTTGGTGGCTCTCTCCAATTCTTCGAATATGATGCGGTCATTGATGAATTACCGGTTTGAAAATGGAGGGCTCGAAGGGCATAGTTTTGGCAATTTGTTCCTCTCGGCTTTAGAAAAAGTGACAGGAAGTTTTGAAAAGGCTGTGGAGGAGATGGGCAAAATCCTTTTCATCAAAGGAAAGGTCATCCCTGTCACGACCCACCAAGTCCGCCTTAAAATGATTCTCAACAGCCGCCGATTGCTGGAAAGTGAAAAAGAAGTTTATTTATCCCAAGAAATCGACCAGGGTTATAAGAGCATTTATTTGGAGCCCTTTCCTAAAGCGAATCCGCACGCCATTGATGAAATCATGAATTCAGACATGATCGTGGTCGGACCGGGCGGCTTGCATACTTCTTTAATCCCCAATCTCCTCGTTGAAGGAGTCAGCGAGGCTCTCCGCGTCTCTCAGGCGAAAAAAATCTTTGTGGTTAATTTAATGAACCGAAAAGGGCAAACGACGGGCTTTAAAGTCAGCGATTATCTAAATGAAGTCAATCGGTTTATTGGTGAAGACATTTTCGATTTCATCTTGGTCAACAATCAGAAGCCCTCACAACAACTGATCGAGGTTTATGCCGAAGAAGGAGAGCTTGTCGAGAATGATCTCAATGAGAACAGGATGGTTTTTGCCCCCCTTCTCGGCGATCTTAAAGAGACTCCAAAGAAAGATTTGCTCAAGCGCAGCCTCATTCGCCACGACCCCAAAAAATTAGCGCAGGAGCTGATGAAAATTGTTAATCATCTTTGATTTGGACGACACTCTGATCGACACCTCAGGATGCATCACGCACTTCAAACTCGAAGATGCCTTGAATGCCATGGTGCGCGAAGGTCTGTCCATAGACAATTTTCAAGAGGCTCTTCAGTTGCTAAGACGGCTTGACAGCACATCGGACAGCGCTCGGTCAGCGCTTGCCGAATTCGTTGAAATTTTGGGTAAAGAAAAAAGTTTTTTTGAAGTTGCGGTGAAGGAAGTCTATGAAAATCTCCCGCACGACCTCCCCATTTTTCCTTTAGATGGGGCCCTGGAGCTCCTTTCCGATTTAGGCACGCAGCATCAGCTTGGCCTTGTCACCATCGGCAAACAGGCTTTGCAAATGGAAAAAATGAAAAAAGCTGGTATAGATTCACGAATTTTTAGTAAAATTGTTGTGACAGAAGAAAAGAATAAAAAGCCTCATTATCAAATGATTATGGATGAACTGGGCTATACTCCATTGGAAGTGATCGTTTGCGGAGACCGGATGGCCCTCGATCTCGTTCCTGCCAGGGAATTGGGGTTTAAGACGGTAAAAATGCAGTGGGGCAGAGGACTTAATACAGCTGGGTTTAAAGGCGAAGCGGATTATTGCATTTCGGAACTCAAAGAGCTTAAAAAAATTGTATCCCATTTACTCACCTTTTCTTCGTTTTAAAGAGGAACGACCTTATGACGACAAGCAATCAGTTAGCTCCCGGAATGACCCTTTCGCTCGATGGAAAGATCTATCGCGTGGAATCTTGCGTGAAAGTGACCGTGGCAAAAGGGGTGCCGTTTATCAAGACCAAGCTAAAAAATTTGGTTTCCGATGAGCTCATCGAAAGAAATTTCAAACTCAATCAGCCTATTCAGGACGTCTCTCTCGCGGAAAGAAGGCTGGAATACATGTACCTGGAAGGTAAAGATTATCTTTTTTTAGATATTGGGAATCTCGAACAGGTTTTAGTGCCTTCCCAAGTCATGGGAGATAAGGTCAATTTCCTTAAAGAAGGAATTGAATTGAAGGCCATGTTCTACGGCAGCTCGATCTTTTCTGTGGAATTGCCCCAATTTTTGGAGATCATGGTCGTTAAGACTGAGGAAAGCGAGTCAGCTGTTCACGTTGCCAATGCGACAAAACTCGCGATTTTAGAGACAGGGGCAAAAGTTGAAGTTCCCATGTTTATTGAGTCAGGCGACATTATCAAAGTCGATACACAGACAAATGAATACATTCAACGCGTTTAAGGAGGAATTGTGGATCTTAAGCAAATCAAGGAATTAATGACCGCAATGGAACGAGCGGGCATTAAGAAATTGACGATTAAGCAAAAAGGCGGCGACGAATTGCATTTGGAACGCCACGAAGAACATCCTCAGCCCCAAGCTCCTGTAGCAGCTTTCTATCCCCCCGTCTATGCACATCCCCCTTCTCGAGAGGCTGAAACTTTGGCCCGCTCGGGGCCCGCGCAGAAATCTCTGCTTGAAGATACTTCTCCGATTAAAGAAAAAAAAGCGGATGAAGCTTCGGGAAAATTTGTCATAGCTCCACTTGTCGGTACTTTCTATTCCGCTGCCTCTCCCGACGATCCCCACTTTGTTAAAGTTGGGGACCGCGTCAATGAAAACAGCGTGATCTGCATTATTGAAGCGATGAAAGTCATGAATGAGGTTAAGGCCGGCATGAGCGGGACGGTTGCTGAAATTATGGTAGAAAATGCCCACCCGGTTGAATTTGGCACAAAACTTTTCCGGATAGTTTAGCATGCAGAAAGTTCTAGTAGCAAATCGCGGGGAAATCGCCGTACGAATCATTCGGGCTTGCCACGACCTGGGAATTCAAACCGTTGCCGTCTATTCCCAGGCTGATGCGGAGGCCCTGCATGTTTTGCATGCCGATGAGGCCATTTGCATTGGTGAGCCTCCTTCGCAGCGGTCCTACTTGAAAATTTCCAATATTCTTTCAGCCTGTGAAATCACGGGAGCTGACGCACTGCATCCCGGTTATGGTTTTTTAAGTGAAAATGCCAATTTTGCTTCGATTTGCGCCAGTTGCGGTCTCAACTTTATTGGCCCTTCTGCGGAAACAATTGCTCTTCTTGGGGATAAAGCGCGCGCCAAAGCGACGGCAAAAATTGTCAAATGCCCTGTCATCCCTGGCTCCGAAGGAGTGATCGAAGATGTCCAAGAGGCGCTAAAAGAGGCCAAACGGATTGGTTTTCCAGTTTTTATCAAAGCATCTGCCGGCGGCGGTGGGAAAGGAATACGCATTGCTTACGAACAAGATGAGTTCGTGCGGCAATTCTCCGCAGCGCGCGCGGAAGCAGAAGCCAGTTTCAATAATCCCGACGTCTATCTCGAAAAGATGATCGTCAATCCACGGCACATCGAAGTGCAGATCATCGGCGATAAGCACGGTAACTATGCTTATCTTGGGGAAAGAGATTGTACAATCCAGCGACGGCGTCAAAAGTTGATCGAAGAAGCCCCGAGCCCGATTTTAACGTCTTCACTTCGCAAAAAAATTGGAGAGGCCGCTGTAGAAATTGTCCGTGCAGCGAAATATCATTCCGTCGGCACTGTTGAATTTCTCCTCGATGAAGAACGTAACTTTTATTTCATGGAAGTCAACACGCGGATCCAGGTCGAGCATACGATTACCGAAGAATTGACCGGAATCGATCTCGTCAAAGAGCAGCTTAAGATTGCCATGGGAGAAAAAATCAAGTTCAAGCAAAAAGACATCACCTTTAAAGGGCATGTTATCCAATTTCGAATTAACGCAGAAAACCCTGCGAACAATTTTGCTCCCTCTCCAGGACACCTTGAATATTATATTCCTCCCGGAGGCCCGCACGTCCGCGTGGACAGCGCATGCTATTCCGGCTATAAAATTCCTCCCAATTACGATTCGATGATCGCTAAACTCATCGTCATGGGAAAAGATCGGGATGAGGCGATTGCCATCGCAAAACGCGCCTTAAGAGAATTCCATATCGGCGGCGTCTTCTCGACAATCCCTTTCCATCAGTTCATGCTCGAGGATCCGAAGTTCTTGAGCAATGACTACGTCATCAATTACATTGATCAGCTGATCTTGGAAGGCTGCACCTTCACCCCAGGCAAGGTGAGTTGAGTTATTTTGCATCTCTGAGTTCGTTTGCGCAAATAGTTTAAATTTTACTACGGAGAGGATATGAATTGGTTTCCCATCTCTATGGTGAATTTTAATAACAAAAATCCGTTTGCATATTAGCCTCTTCTCCATGTATCTTACTAAGAACTCGGGGGAATCTACGATTCATGCTACTGGCCCTGCTTTTTCTTGCTTTCTTTGGAATTCCATGCGCCGTGCATTCGGAAGAACTCGTTTCAACAGCGACCAACACTAACTTCATGGACAATACTGAACTTCTCATCTCTCAAGACGAGATCAAACAAAAAATTGCGGAGGTGGCTCGGATTTTAGATGAAGAGTACCAAGGGGAAGAGCTGACCATTGTGCTGGTCATGAAAGGCGCTTTGTGTGTTGCAGCGGATCTGATCAGAGAACTCAAAACTCCTTGCGTAGTCGAATACATAAGCGCCAGCAGTTATGGGCAGCGGGGCATCAAACGGGGCGAATTGGAGATCCTTGGCATGGAGGATTTAGATCTTTCCGCTAAAAACGTTCTTCTCGTCGACGATATTTTTGATTCCGGCCAGACCATTTCCAAGATCTTCGCCGGGGTCAAAGGAAAGAAGCCCAAAACGCTTAAATCTTTAGTCCTTTTGGCAAAAAATGTAAAAAGGAATGTGGCTTATGTCCCGGATTACATCCTTTTCAATATTGAAAATGAATTTGTTATTGGTTACGGCTTAGACTATAAGGAACTCTATCGTGGCCTTCCGGGAATCTATATTTTTAAATAAGATGTAGAATTAGTATATACTGCTGACACTTGAAAGTTATAGAAAATTTCAATTTCAGCGCTTCCATTTTTTGTTTGTCGAAGTATACCCAACTTTTGAGTCAACTTGGGTTTAGACAATGTGCAGGCACATTGTCGATGGAAACGAACAAAAAGGCCGGCGCAACACGACGTCCATAAGTGAAGATGCTGAAGCGGAAATTTTCCTAACTTTCAAGTGGGAGCAGTATATATGAAAGGAATCATTCTTGCTGGTGGACAGGGGACAAGGCTCTACCCGGTCACATTGAGCATCTGCAAACAACTCTTGCCGGTCTATGACAAACCGATGATCTATTACCCCTTGTCTGTGTTGATGATGGCGGGGATTCAAGAAATTCTCATTATCTCAACACCCACCGATATTCCCAGGTTTGAACAACTCTTTCAAGACGGCAGCCATTTAGGGCTGAATATCACCTATGCAGCCCAAGCAAAACCTGAAGGAATCGCCCAAGCTTTTTTGATTGGAGAGACATTTATCGGCAATGATAGCGTGGCTTTGATTTTGGGCGACAATATTTTTTATGGACACCATCTCTCCTCTCTAGTTTCTTCCTGTCGATTTTTTGAGAAAGGAGCGGTGATCTTTGGATACGAAGTCAAAGACCCCGAGCGCTATGGGATTGCGGAATTCGATAAGGATGGTAAAGTCATCGAAATCGTCGAAAAACCTCAGCATCCTAAATCTAATTTTGCTGTGACGGGACTTTATTTTTACGACAACGATGTGATTGAAATTTCCCGTCATCTCAAACCTTCGAAGCGGGGAGAGTACGAAATCACTGATGTGAATCGCATTTATTTGGAGCGTGGGGATCTGCATTTAAAGATTCTCGATCGAGGGTTTGCTTGGCTCGACACAGGCACTCACGCCTCTTTACAACAGGCTTCGTCGTACGTTCAAACTCTGCAGGAGAGGCAAGGCATTAGCATCGCTTGCTTAGAGGAAATCGCCTATAAAAAGGGATTCATTTCTCGCGAACAGTTGGAAAAGCGGATCGCCTTGCTAGTAAAAAGCGAGTATGGGGAATATTTAAAAAAAATGCTTGCAAGGGATATTTTTTTATCCGTCAAAGAAGGGTAATTGCAGAAGAGCTCTCTTTATACCTGACTCGGCCATAAACTTGGATTTTATGCCCGAGTCAGGTATAACTCGACTTTGTGGCTTTCGGGTCCGTCTGCCTCGCCTATTAACTCTCCGCCCGTTCGACCCATAATTTTCCCCGAGAGCAAATATTTTAAGGCGTTCGGACCCAAAAAGTTGCAAAGTCGAGTTTAACGAGCCCGTCGCAGAGCCCCTCGCTAGCGTTGAGTTTTTCAATTGGCTCTAATGAGATTTTTTTAGGAATTTTCCACGCTGTCTTTTTTTGAAAGGCATAACGCCCTGCTTTCCATAGACCACTTCGTGCAAATCCTCAATAGCCATGAAGGCGGTGGGGTCGACTTTGAGCACGATCTCTTTCAATTCGGAAAGGTCCAAACGTTCAATGATGACAAAAATGATATCTCGGCTCTCACCGGAAAACCCTCCTTTGCCATGCATAATTGTAAGGCCCAGCCCAAGCTCATTCATGATCGCATTCGCCAGTTCTTTAGGCTTGGAAGAAATGATGAGCGCGGATTTGAGTTCATCGAGGCCGACAATGACAATATCGATCATTTTAAAGGCGACGATGTAGGTCATGAGCGAGCGAAGCGCAATGTGCCAATCCTGGAAGATCCATCCGTAGGCTCCAAAGATAAAGATATTGATGAACAACACCACTTGGCCGACGGTAAATCCCATTCTACGATTGATCAGGATTGCCAAGATCTCTGTACCGTCCAAGCATCCGCCATGGCGAATGATGAGTCCCACTCCAATCCCCAAGATAGCCCCGCCAAAAACGATGATTTCAAGTGGTTCGCCGATAAAGGCAGGAGCAGATCGCAAAACCGTCAAAAAGAGGGCAAATAGGAAGACGGCGACCAGCATATAGATGACGAACGTTCGCCGAATGTAAGTGTAGGCCCAATAAAGGAAGGGGATGTTGAGCAAGATCATCACATAGGAAAGGTAATTGTCCCCATATAAGCGGGAAATGATCAAAGCGATGCCCACGACGCCGCCGTCGATCAATTGATTTGGGAGCAGGAAAATCCGAATGGCGACAGCCGCTAAAAAAGACCCTAAGGCCAGCCAAAAAAATATCGAGACATAATGTAAAGCGATTTTAACTGCGGTTTTTTGGGAAGCCGGCATAGATCGTGGAACCTTTTTTTTAGTAGAGTATCTTCTTTCAAATGAAATGTAAAGAGCAAGATTATACTGCGTCCGATCAAATGGAGTGAATTTTCGCTAGCTGCTACTTTGCCTCGCTCAGGCAAATTCACTCACTTTGACCGGGCGCAGTATATAACGCGGGAGACGGGGCTTGAACCCGCAACTTCTGCCGTGACAGGGCAGTGCTCTAACCAATTGAACTACTCCCGCGCAGTGCGCGTGCCTTGGGCGCAAAAGGACTCGAACCTATGACCACCTGTGTGTAAGACAGGCGCTCTACCAACTGAGCTATACGCCCGATGCTAAAAGAAGTTACAGCTTAAAGACCAACGCGATTTATTCTCAAGAGCTTTCGTGTTTTCCTATGCTAGATGCGGCTCAGTTGTGAAGGAAGTTCTTCGATTTAAGTTATTATTTTAATTTCTCAATTTAACTATACATGCAAATTACTTTAAACTCTTTCTAATAGGTTGTAATGTAAATTGTAATTTTTATTATATTGTTTTTATGGTGTAATTCATCATATTTCATTTGAAATAATACTATTTATTGTAATATAATTATTTATGAAAAATTAAGAATTTAGGAGAAACTATGTCTATTGGAAAGGTAACTTTTGAATCCGCGGCCAAATTTCTATCCGATGTCGCATTGCCCAACCGCAATCTCATTCCCGATGAAGTAGAAAAATTGAAAGAACGCGTCGCTGAACTGAATCCGCAGGACAGAAATGCATCTACTTTGAGCTTGCATAGAAGATCACATTTGGAAAGGGAGATCGCCAAATTATCCGAAGCAATCAACAAAAAATTGCATCCTATTCATTTGCCGCAATCGAAAGTTATTGGAAATCAATATGATGCGCTACAAGATTTTGCAGCCAAGCTGCCTCTTGCCTATAAGGAACTTTCCAAAGAACTAAAAAACCTTCATCCCGTTCTCCAGGCAAAAATCCATCAAGCCATTTGGCTAGCCTCAGGCGCCCCGAATGAACCTGGATTCAGTGAAGAAAAGCTCGAATCTGATCCCGAAGTATTGCGCAGATCCTACCCTCCTTTCTTTTCTCCTCAACAAGGCTCTTTGCTAAAGCAGCTTAGCGAAGTTTTGGCTATTGAATACAAACTGGAAGCATTGCAGGAAGAAGTACAAAGTTTGAAAACTTCCGGGAATCACATTGAAGCTGCCAACAAGCAATCCGAATTGGATGCATTGGCAGAATTGCACGATACACAAAAAGAAGCAATTTTTCGCGTTAATCATGCAGACCTGAAAATCACCGATCGACAGTTGCAAGCTCTTTTTAACACTTTACCGCAAACAGTAAAAACCAGATTGCCTCAACCTCCTTACTTTGGCCGGGGCTTTAATCAGGATCTATATAAAACTCTGGGAGCCCATTACGACAAGGGTTCAAATAAGACGACCTTTCGCGTTTACGCTCCGAATGCACGAGAAATCACACTTAATTTGACCGCTTGGGGCCGTGTCGAACATGCGATCAAACTGACTAAAAAGGAAAATGGAATTTGGGAATCGCAGACCGAACATGCGCGTCCCGGGCGTTCCTATCATTTTATGATTGTGGGAAAAGAGGGAGGGACTCCATATAAGAAACTCGATCCTTTTGCCTTTGGCAACGTTATCCACAGCAGTGAGTTAGGCTGCGAAAACCATGAATCGCTAGTGCGCGAAATAGACACAGGTTTCGTTTGGACCGATGGTGCTTGGATGGCAAACCGCGTGCATACCAATCCGGCAAGAACGCCGATGTCGATTTATGAAATCCACTCTCCCACATGGAAGAAAAAAGAGAATGGGGATTCCCTGAACTGGCGCGAGCTCGCCCCGCAACTTACCGATTATTGCAAGGAAATGGGCTATAGCCATGTGGAACTCATGGCCCTTTTCGAACACCCTCAGCCGATTTCCATGGGCTATCAAATCACGAGTTTTTTTGCATTAAACAGCGCTATGGGTTCCCTTGAAGATTTCCAGTTCTTCATGAATTACCTTCACGCACAGAAGATCGGGGTGATCGCAGACTGGGTGCCAGCCCACTTTGCCAACAATCCCTTTTCTTTGCGTTCTTTTGACGGCAGTCCGATTTACGAGAATGATAATCCCTCTTACGCTATGCACCCGGTATGGCAGACTTATGAATTCGATACCAGGAAGCAATGCACACGAGATTTTTTAGCTTCCAATCTTGAGTTTCTCTTACGGACGTACCATTTCGACGGGGTCCGCGTCGACGCTGTGCAATCGATGCTCAATTACAATCTAGATCGCGAATATGCGAAAGCAGGCGATGTTAATGAAGAGGCGAAAGAATTCTTAGGCAATCTCAATACCTATGCACACGCGAAATATCCCGGAATTCTCATGATTGCCGAAGAAGCAATGGGCTTCGCTAACTTAATCCGCCCTGTGACAGAAGTGGGGCAGATTGTAAAGACAAGCGGCGTCGGTTTTGATTTGACTTGGCATATGGGATTCATGAACGACACCCTGCGGTATTTTGCTCTTCCGCCTCATCAAAGATCTGCGGCATACAACGTCTTTTCTCGAACTGTGAAAGACGTCGATCAATCCGATGATTTTCGCCCGCGCGGCAAAGTCGTTCTTCCCTTTTCTCACGATGAAAACGCTAATGGACACGGGACGATTTTTACCAAAATGGGAGGCAATAACAACCTCGACAAATTTGCCAATGGACGCGTTGCCCTCGCTTATCAGTTGCTTCGAGGCGGCGGACCCGTTTTAGACTTTATGGGCAATGAAATTCTGCAAACGCAAGAATGGCATGGCCGCATCATTCAGGGGATGAACAATCCAGTCGAACGGAAAAAAGCATCCGTGCAATGGGAAGAGCTCGATCCAAGCATCGATATTCATAATCATCAATACCATCGCGGGGCACGTGAAAGCCGCAAAGACCTCCTGGGTCTTTATAACCGCTGTCCTGGCCTGCAGGACCAAACCGATGCAGGATTTGCCTGGATTGATGCGAAGGACGCGGAAAATGGCGTGTTGAGCTTCCACCGTAACGGAGGCGGCCAGCAATACGCTTGCATCTTTAATTCTTCCGACAAAGATCTTCACAATTATATCATCCAGTTCCCCCATGGAAGCTATGCATATGAACTCGATAGGCTCGTAGGGATTAAGGAAGTCTATAATACTGATAATCTGGCCTATGGCGGACAAGGACGCAGTTCCTATGTTGAAATCATACGCGACAGATCAAATCGTCCAACCGCGCTGAAATTGCGTTTGCCTCCATTTACAGCCTTAGTCTTGGAAGAGCAATTTTCTTAATCGAAGGGGATTCTTTAACTCGACTTTGCAACTTTTTGGGACCGCCTGCCTCGCCTAGTTCCTCTCGGCCGTTCGATTCATCTGTCCTCCGGCGGAAACCCGGCCCTTAAGGGCCGGGTATTTTCAAAAACAATTGGGCTGAGTACGAAGCTCGGCTCCAACATAATCCCAGGCCTTAAGGCCTGGATTCACGGTCGAACTGGGGGAGTTATTTAAAACAGGAAGAGGTTAAAACCCCTGCCTGCTTTAAATAACTCCCCCCAGCGCAAATATTTCGACTCCTTCAGACCCAAAAGTTACAAAGTCGAGTTTAAAACCCCTTTTGACAATTTTTTCCAAAGTCATTAACCTCAGCGCATGACTCAATCTAAAGATTTTGATCTGATCGATATTCAATCGATCATTCCCCGCATTTTAGTCGATGTGCGTTATGGTGGCATTTGGATAAATATCCCATCTAGGACCGTCCATTAGAGGAATTGTCGTGAAGAAGGTGATTTGCATATTTATGTGTCTGTGGGGCTGCTCTCCAAACTCTTCCAAAGAGTTTCAAAAGGAGGGAGAGACGCATTGCCGTTCATTGGTTTTAGACTTGCAAAAAATTGAAAACCGGGAACAGCTGCTTTCCGCGGAGCATAAATTAAGAAAACAATTTAATTACCTGATCGATTTAATGATCGAGGCAAGAGAATTTCAACAAAAACGATTCGAGGAAGAGATTAGCGAAGAGCCTGTTTTGGAGGCGAACAGCTTTGAAGACGAATTGGAAAAACAGCTGCGGCGCATTTATGCCATCGAAGGCGGCCGCGAAGTGATTGAGAGGGCCCAGCAAGAGGCCCTTGTTCGCCTCGATGCTTATGAGAGGACCCGGACCAAAAAAAGAGAAGCGGGTAGCAAGACCAATCTTAGAAAATAAATTGAAGGTCATTAAAAATATTTAAGCGAACTTAATCAAGAAAATAGACTGTCGAAATCCGCTTTGCGCTCTTGGTAGAGCTTATTGTCTGTCAACTCGCTGACGTGGATGGGAACAGCAGCTGCAAACCCTTGCTTTAACAAATGCACATCGCTTTCTTCATGTTCATCGTGTTCGTTCCATTTTCCCCCATGCCAGAAGTAAGAGTGCCCTTCAGGATGGACGCGGTGGTCTGGATCTTCAATCCAATAGCCTCTACCTTGACGGGCTAACTTGATCCCTCGGATCTCTTCCGCATCAGGAAAATTGACATTGAGAAATGTGCCATGAGGAAGAGGATTCTCAATGACATGATTAACAAGCGGATGGATGAGATGCTGCACCTTTTTATAATCTGGATTGACGAAATCGACGCAAGAAAATGCAATCCCCGGAACGTTGCGCAGAATGCCTTCAATCACGCCCCCCACTGTCCCGCTATAGAGCACATTCCGCCCGGAATTGGAGCCGCGGTTAATACCGGAAACGACTAAATCGGGAGGAGATTTTAAAATCACGCTCAAGCCCATGCGTACGCAATCGGCAGGAGTGCCTGTGACTTTCCATGCTTTTGTATCTCTTTCCCAGGAGACTGGTTGAATGAGAATGGGATCGCGGATCGTGATCCCCAATCCAACGCCGGATTTCTCCGAAGAAGGGGCAATGATGTACAGTTCGGCGATATCGACTAAAGCTTGCCACAGATATTTCAATCCTGGCGCATCGATGCCATCGTCATTCGTAACTAAAATTTTTAACTTTTTTGTCATGGTATTCCTGAAAAAAAGCTATGGTAACATACAAGTTACTTTTCGGCCTGTAAAATTTTATTTTTAGTCATTTTTGAAACCGCCAGAATGAGAACAAAACTTGAAATGAATCCCGGCAGCAAGGATGGCACATTGATGGAAAACAGATGATTGGCATAAGGCCAAATTCCGGCAATGATCCCCCCGGACAAAATTCCTGCCCAGGCGCCGTACTTGTTGATCCCTCTCCAGTATAAAGAAAGAAGAAGCAACGGGCCAAAAGAGGATCCCAAACCCGACCAGGCGTAGAGGACAAGGGAATAGATGGTACTGAATTTTCCAAAAGCGATGAAGAAGGCCACGCAGGAAACAGCAATAACTCCTGCCCTTGCCACAATCAACAGCTCTTTAGACGAGGCGTCCTTGCGAAAAATCCGTTTATAAAAATCTTCCGTAATCGTCGACGACAAGACTAAAACTTGAGAACTCATCGCATTAATCGTCGCAGCGAGGACGGCGCAGAGGATAAACCCTACAAAAAAGGGGGGAAAAGACTCTCGGACCATTTCAATGAATACGAGTTCTGAATCGATCTGCCGCCCGAAAAAGAATGCGATGCCGACAAGTCCGACCAGAGTCGCCGCAGTTAAAGAAAGCAGCATCCAACTCATTCCAATCGCTTTAGACTTTGAAATTTCATGGACGTTGCGGATCCCCATGAACTTCGTCACAATATGCGGCTGGCCAAAGTAACCAAGGCCCCATCCTGCAGTCATTCCAATGATGCCCAGAATCGTTTTCGATGAGAAATCGGGGAAAAGCGCCAATGTCAATTTTTTTGCCTCAACCGCTTGGGAAATCCCCGACCACCCACCCACTTTTCCCCAAAGAAACAGTGGCACAAAAATAATCACGCCCATTAAGAAAAAACCCTGGAACAAGTCGATCCAGGCCAATGTCACATATCCTCCGGTGAATACGTAAGGAATGACAATCACGAGCCCGATCACGACGCCCCAGTAATAGTTTAAATGAAATAGGGTTTCGAGTAGCAATCCGAGGCCGACGAGCCCGGCGGAGATATAAATCGTATAAAAGACCAATGACATGATCGCTGTAAAGACTCGGATTTTTCCCGAGGTATCAGCAAGCCTGCTCTCAAAGAAAGAAGAAAACGTCAAGCTATTATATTGTTCTGTAGCCACACGGATCTTAGGCGCGATAAGTTGCCAGTTCAAATACATGAACACGAGAAGTCCGACCGCGGACCATGCGTTAAATAACCCGGCCGTAAACACAACAGCTGGATAACCCATGAACAGCCAACTGCTCATATCGCTTGCATGGGCCGCAAGCGCTGTCAGCCAATAATTCATGGAGCGCCCACCAATGATGAACTCGGCAGCTGAAATATGCCTGCGATATGAAAAAAAGCCTATGCTCAGCAAAAGGGCAAGATAACAAATGACTGCGAGGATTTCTTCAACGTACATATCTATTACGTTACCTAAATTTTGAAAATTAGATCCACACTAATTGTTTAACTCTACTTTACAACTTTCTGGGCTCCCCTACCTCGCCTATTTACTCTCGGCCGTTCGACTTAGGGTCGAACTTGGAGATTATACCGGACTCGGCCATAAACTTGGATTTTCTGCTCCCGCCTTTTTCCGTCTGACTGCGCGTTCGCTCTCGCCAGCTGGCAGGAAGATGGCTTCGAGCTCCACGCTTTGTCACACGAAAAAATTCGGGGCATAAAATCCAAGTTTATGGCGGAGTCCGGTATATTTAAAACAGGAAAGGGTTAAAAACCCCTGCCTGTTTTAAATAACTCCCCCGAGAGCAAATTTTTTGAGTCCTTCGGGCCCAAAAAGTTACAAAGTCGAGTTTAAAGCTTTTTGAGAGCCGTAAAGCAAAGAAGCCAAGCTGAGATTTTGCTTCGTATTCGGAAATTCCTTTTCAAGGGAAGCAATTAAATCTTTTGTCCGTTTGCGCATCGAATTTTGCCCAACAGGACACTGACAGGTAATACGAGAAAACCCATACATTTTGGCAAACTCTTTAATCTCTTCTTCAGCGACATAAATCAGGGGCCTCACGATCGTGACTCCATAATCATGCATCGGGACTTTGGGCAGCATCGCCGCAAATTCTCCCTTGTGTAACAAGTTCATGAGCAGGGTCTGCACGCTGTCATCCCGGTGGTGCCCAAAAGCCACTGTTGTTGCCCCTACTTGTTTTGCCGCTTCAAAAATCAGCGTTCGCCGCTCTCGAGAACAACTATAGCATTCCAGCTTTTCTCTTTCCTGTTTGGATGCGCAACCCACGAATTCGACCTCGAGCTCTCGGCAAATCCCCCTTAAATATCCCTCACTCACACCGGCGCCGCAAGAAAACGCTCCTCCGACGTGAATTCCATAAAGTTCCAGCTCTTGCACGCCCCTTCCCGAGATAGCTTTCAGCAAATACAATAAACTTAAGCTATCTTTTCCTCCGCTCAACGCTATAGCAACTTTTTTCACATCTTGAAGGAGTTCAAATTCATAGATCGCTTTGCGGCACATGCTTTCCAGCTTTCTGCCGAGCTTTGTCCATGGGGGGCGGGCAATCGGAAAATGTAAATTTAATATTTGATTCATAAAAATCAATCTAATTGTACTTTTTTTCTATTAACCTCTCCATCATTTTTACTAGACCGGAATTAATTTTTTCAGTTATTCTAGCTTGCTAGAGAGGTCTTAATGCATAAAGTCGGCAGAAACGATTCTTGCCCTTGCGGTTCGGGCAAAAAATTTAAAAAATGCTGCGAGGTGAAGCAAAAACATAAAAAGCTAAGCGCTGAAGTCGTCTCTGCTTCCATTCCTCAGTCCCAGGAGACTCAGGAAACATCCAAAGTTTCCTCTCTTTTTTTCAAACGCGTCTCTGCACCCAAAGCCCCGGCTGAAGAGCCTCCCAACCCTGTAATGTAAACTTCTTGAGTTAAAAAAGAATCCCGTGATACATTTTCCCACTTCTATGCTGGTGTAGCTCAATGGTAGAGCATCCGCCTTGTAAGCGGACGGTTGAGGGTTCAAGTCCTTTCGCCAGCAATTCCACTTTCTCTTCAGGGGGTGTCGCATAGTGGCAATTGCAAGGGACTGTAAATCCCTCGTCTTCGGACTACGCTGGTTCGAGTCCAGCCGCCCCCAATAAAACAACCCGCATTCGCGGGTTTTTTTATTGGGGGCGGAGCAAGTGCCCTTGGGCACTTGCGTCTGGACTCGAAGTGAGGGAGCCTGCGACCGAACCGGAACGCTCTTGAAGACAGACAAAAATGCCTACAAAGGCATTTTAGTCTGCGAAAGAGGAGCCAGCCTGCGGGCTTGCCGTCTGGACTCGAAGTGAGGGAGCCTGCGACCGAACCGGAACGCTCTTGAAGACAGACAAAAATGCCTACAAAGGCATTTTAGTCTGTGAAAGAGGAGCCAGCCTGCGGCTTGCCGTCTGGACTCGAAGTGAGGGAGTCTGCGACCGAACCGGAACGCTCTTGAAGACAGACAAAAATGCCTACAAAGGCATTTTAGTCTGCGAAAGAGGAGCCAGCCTGCGGGCTTGCCGTCTGGACTCGAAGTGAGGGAGCCTGCGACCGAACCGGAACGCTCCTGAAGATGAGCCAAATATTCAGAAGGCTATTGCTTCGCGAAAGACGAGCAAGCCGGATGGACAAAAAAGGGGCAATCTCAAGAAAAAATAACCCGATTTTTCGCATTTAGTCCGGACCATAAAAGGGGCAAGGTCACATCAGTAACCCCGGCAAGAGAAAAAGACTGCTCTAATCTTTGCAGGCGTTTGGCTAAATTCTGCTTGCGTCTTTCCTGGATTTTTTATCCTCTTATTCAGTCCCAAACTCAGCCTCTGTTGGAATATGGTTGGGCTGCGTGATTTGTGCTAAAGCCTTTTTATTATTTATAAATTTACAAAAAATTAAAGCCGTTGCAGGTATTAATCCAAGCACTATAAAACAGGCATGGAAAATACTAATGGAGTGAATTTTATTTATCGAAGCAGGATTATTGAGCGTCATTCCTATCGATAAAATCATTGCAGAAAGAGCCACTCCTAAACTTGCTGATATTTGTTTAAACAAAGAATAAAGCGAGCTGCCAGATCCCTTATATTTATTAGGAAGGCCACTGAAAATTGAAGTAACATTCGCTGTCTGAGTGACAGAAGAGGCTGCTCCGATGCAAAAAACTAACAATCCCAAAATGTATACTGGCGTCTGTGGTGTTGTAAGAGCAAACGCGCATGTGCTAAGTGAAAGTACAATTAGTCCAGGGATTATAAACGGAAGTGGTCCGATTTTGTTGTAAAATTTCCCCACGAAAGGCTGCACGATAATCATACCGGGTGTGATAGCTGCCAAAATCCATCCGGTTGATACAAGGTCTAAACCGAGAGCTTTTTGTAAATACAAAGCAATTAAAAAATTGGCTCCTAAAAATATTGTATTGCAGCTGACTGGATAAGATTGCCGAAAGAAAAGTGCTGGATTTTGAATATTGGAAAAGGAACAAGAGGATTTGTAGTTTTGTTTTCAACTCTGATAAAAAACAGCCCCAATAAGAGAGATAAAAAAGCTATTGCTAAGAGTAGGCTTAAGTTGTTTTTACCAACTTCAGAAAAAACCCATAATATTCCAGAAAGGGTAAGGCTTCCTAAAATAAAACCACCCCAATCAAATTTCGTTTTATCATTTGCAGCTTCCTTTTTAACCCAATATAAGCTAAGGAGGTAACAAATGCCAGATAAGGGAAGTTTAAGAAAAAAAATCCATCGCCATCCTAGTAAGCTAGTAACATATGCACCAAAAATTGGACCGAGCGCAGGAGCTATCAAAGTTACCATATTCATATAAGCACTAGTTTTTGCCCAATTAGATTGGGGCATTGCTCTCATAAGAGCTGACATTCCGAGCGGAATTGCCATCCCTCCAGCGAATCCCTGAAATATTCTGAAAAAAATGAGAGAAGACAAACCAACCGAAAAACCACAACCGATTGAGCTGCCAATGTAAATTAACTGAGAGAATAGGAAGATTCGCCTTGTACCGTAATTTTCACCAAGCCAACTGCTGATGCTAATACCTATGGTCATAGATAAAAGAAAACCCACAATTGCCCATTCAGCATTTGTTGGATCTATATGGAAAGATTGTGCAATTGGCGGCAATATCACATTTAAAGTAGAAGCATCAAGAAGATCAATAAACCACACTAGAGAGTAGATGATAGCCAGACGAATGCCGTAATAATAATTTTTATTTTCACTCATGACATACCCACTCTATATAACCTTCTTAAGAGCTTCGATAACATGGTTTAAAGAATTTTCTAAATGCAATGTTGTAAGTCTGCAAGCTTCAGATTTATCTCTATTTATTACCGCTTTAGCAATTTCACAATGATCATTATGATTTAATAACGGTCTGTCTTGATTGATTAACACGCTCAGATAGCAGTAACGGTCGAGGAGCTGATAGATATCCTCTCTAATTTTTAATAAGCATGGTGAATTGCAAGATGCAATTAGTGAACAATGAAACTCATAATTTAGTAGGAGCCAGCTCTCAGAAGCAATTGGAGGAGGGAATTTTTCAACTATAGATAGTTTATGCAAAGAGCCCAAAATATTAGCTTCCCAAGAGCTGTCTCCGAATTCAATAGCTTGGTTAAGAGCTAGAAGTTCAATTTTATTGAAAGTCGAATAAATGTCTCTTACTTCGGCTTCAGAGACATTTTTAACAAAAAAACCTCTATTTGCTTCAGTGTCAATTAACCCAGAAGAAGCAAGACGTGATAATGCCTCTCTAATCGGAGTCGGACCGACATTCAGAAAAGATTTTAATTTTGCAATACGCAGCTTTTCTCCAGGCGTGAATTCTCCCCGAACAATTGCTTTTTTTAAACTTTTGTAACAATAATTTGCTAAAGTCTCATCAGTGGCTTCCGCTGACATATTCGTACCCTGTGATGAATTTTTCATTCTATCGATAATTTTGTATTTTGTCGATAAAATTTGCTTTTTTCATCCAGCGACTCTAAGAATCCCTGTCATTTTTGTAAAAGAGACTTCCGGTCAAAACCTCTTAATGCGTCCAACGCCCCGATTGGTCTATTGAAATCGACCCTAAAAAGGATAGAAAAATGTCTTCACAAAGATGGAACAGCAAATTTTGCTATAGGCTTGAAATTTGCTTCCAGTCAAAGAATCGCTTTTCTCAATTCTCTAAAGATTTAAGCTAGAAATGAATTGTCGTAGGTGTGGCTTAAAACAATTGCTCGAGCTTTTGAATGGACAGATCAGTCGCTTTTGTCTTACTCCTTAAGACAGGCTGTTGCAATTTGGAACAGAGCTCTTTGTAGTGGGGTGTATACCGAAACGACTCAAAAAGATGGGTTTTGGCTCCGTTGGCTATGCAGCAAATTTTTTGTCTTCAACTCAACCAGTTCGCGCGCTGCATCGCGTTTCACCTCGAGCCAAGCAGTTGGCTCGCTTCTCGGCAAACATGCCGAGACTGAATCTCGAGCCTTGTGCTTGCTCAATAGTCGCATGCTCCAGACAAAAAATTTGCGCTACCGCCTCAAATTGCCAACTTTTGAATTATTTCCGGTATATAGATCTTTTTAAGATATCACCAATTCACGGCTGAAAACGAACGCAAAAACTCCAATAAGAGAACTGATTTTAGCTAAATTCTGATCAAGTGATTCAGCAGGCGACCTTTGGCTCCAAGTTAGAATGTTTAATCCATTTTCACCTAAAGATATTACCCAGCATAAATACCCAAGATATTCAAAACAGTTTTTGTAAGTTGCTCGGAGGGGGTGGTATTTATTGAAATATGCAGCAGTTAGGGCTGCTATCAGAATAATTCCAAGCCCAGTAAAAAACATTTTCAAGTAGCTGCTCAGGACTTTTTTCTTACAAGTGTTTTCTGTAATCGTTGTCATTTAACATCCCTTTATGTGGGTGGAAATTCCTTTTTGTTTTTTGCTTTCATGAAGTATAGCTTTTGCACAATTTTTATGCACTCGATTGGAAAAAAGCGGGGATAACTTGGCACAATTGAGCACAATCGAGGCTTCTTTAAACCGTTGATTTTATTGCGTCTAAGTGTTCTATTTATGGCATTGCGTTGAACGACAACCAGTTGTAAATCCCCCGTCTTCGGACTACGTTTATTCGAACGCAACGCCTCTTTGGCCCTTGTGTTTGGACTCGAAGTGAGGCCCTGCGACCGAACCGGTACGCTCCCGAAGGTCGGATTCTCCTCAACGCTTCTTAAAGTCTAGCATCGCTAGAAAGGTTCCCGTACTTGTGAAACGGGACTAACGTCATTGAATTCTAAGTTTTGAAACATTCAATCCTGCGGTGGTGGCTTCATCGGTTTTCTTTGGAAAATTAATATAAAGAGGTCACGCTTTTTGTGTTTTAGAATTGAACTTTCAAAATTTGGTCATTATGGCTTCATTATCTATCTCTTCTTTTGATCATCTTTCCCAATTGACTCATCTTCATGATGTACAACTTACTGAAATTCAGCGAAGAGCCCGCCCAGGGAATTATTCAACTTGTGGTTTTCTCGGTTCGCGAGAAGGTTTTAAAGAAGTGCTAGAATGCGATTGGAAAGTCGTGCAAGTAATGGGGTTTACTCATCTCGGGATAGAAGACTACCTTAGCAAAAGCAATTCTGGACTATTATAAGTTAGATGAAACCCTGAACGTATTTATTTCTAATGTTTGCAAAAGTCAGTCCATTTTTCAACGTTTCATTCATTGCATCAAATTCTCCTATCAAAATTTTTCCATTAATTATTTTGCTTCACTCTTTAGCAGTTTTAAAAATATAGTGATTTGTTCTCAAGCAACAATACGAATAAATACAAACGGTCTTGCTTCATGTGGTATCCAGAAAGACATATTTGAAAACCCAGGATCTGGATATCAAGGAGAAAGATGGGGCGACTGCCCAACTTTGACTAATTCAATTGGTCAAAAGCTTTTAATTTCCACAGGCGGAATTAATTACATTCGTAGGTATGGTTTTATCAAGGTAATACACCATTTCGAATTGATCCAGTTGAGGCGATTGCCTTTGTAAGTGGTTTATGCCCGCTCACTATCCAAGATTATCTTGAAACAAAAGGACTTGATCCGAGCATATTTCAAAAAAAACAACCTGAAGTGCCGATTTTTATCCCCTCAAGATAATCTCTTCATTAAATTTCTCAGGCCAGTCGAAAGATCTCGATGATTTTCTCTACGCCCGCTTTGATTTTACGGAGTTTGAAGAGTTTTTCATCGAGGAGTGTAAGCGCTGCCTCTTCTTTCACCAGGAATTCTCGCTTTTTTTCGATTACGATAGTCCGTTTGTGGTTTTTCCAATGGGCGTAGAGGAAGGAAAATCCAAAGTAAATTGTAACTAAAATTGCGATGATGATTTTAATGAATTTTGCCTCGGGGGTGGTCAGGGTGGCGACCAAGTGATCATGCTCAAAAGCCTGTGCGATGCTCGTGCCACCTGTAAGATAAACAAATACAGAACCAAACCCTCCGAAAAGGGTGGGAAGGAGTCCCAGCATTAGTTTGCCTATTTTCATACGATTCCATGAGGAAGTCCTGCTAATTTGAGGAGAGTCGGTGATCAATTTCTGCAAAATTGGAGAGAGGGTTTGATTTCGCTCTTCGGAGACAGGGTGCACAATCTCGATATCTTTCCCTTGTTCGCACATTTGGTCGAGGTAACTAGACATAGTTGTTCGGAAGGTGTCCGTTTCTCTTTGAAGAAAGTGGTACAAAGGACTTTCTTTGTAAGAGGAGAGTTTGTCCTCAATGACGTGATCAAATTCTTTTGCCCATTCGGTAAGGGTGGAGAGGTCTTTCAAAGAGAATTTTTTTGCAGGATGAAGTTCGGTTAAAGAACATTGAAGTTGTTCTTTAATTTCCCGAATTTCCTGGCTTCTTTTTACATGAATTTCTTTGAGAATTTTGGCTTCGAGTTCCAATGTTTGTTCTGCCTCGATTGCTGCTGTTGCCGTGTTTTTTGTCAGACGAAAGCTCAGGTATCCAATTGTTGCACCAACGAGAGTGGCCAAAGAGAGGAGGCCATAAAAGACCGGGGGAGATCGAAGATCTAATTCCAACATCCCAAAAAGTCCCATCCATCCCCCGAAGCAACCCGTGATGATCGTGTTGACACCGAGAATTAGGTTTCCGGTAGTTTCTGCATCGTTTGTTTTTAGCTTTTCAACGACATTTTTATCCAGTCTTGCTAATGCCAAAAGATCCTGAAAACCTTCTCGCCCCAGGTAATCGACAAGATGATCTTTCCCAAGCTCTAGATGCTTTTGCAAAATGATCAGTTCGGGAGGAGTCAATACACGTAGCGCTTCCATACTAGCTCCTTTGCTTTTCTACTATGATGCCTCTGTTGTAAATAAAAGGAAATGATAAGTGATCTAAGCGACATGTAAATATTTTATTATTTGGTTTTTTCTATAATAAAACAATCTGAGAAAATTCCAAGGAATCTTTATAAATTATTTTGTATATACTTCTGAAGTTTGAAAGTTAAAGAAAATTTCAATTTACCCCTTGAATTTTTTGTTTGATGAAGCAGAAATTTTCATAACTTTCAAGTGGAAGCAGTATAGGTTCCCCCAGTTTTCTCCTTTAAGAACGGTAAGTACACAACGCAACTTAGAAACGTCGTAGGACTATCATCGATCGAGTGAGTTTTTCTTTTTTACAATGAACAGGTCTTCATAGTAAGTGGGCAGTTTTTCAAAGATCTTTTTCTCTGCGTGCATGACACGCGATAGAACTTCATTAGAAGAGGATTTGACACTTCCTGTAAAGCCGATGTCCTGCGGCATAGGTTGATCAAAGAAAATAAGAAGATGGAGCTCGGAAGATTGCAAATTTTCGATGTGATGCGGATAAGCTTTAGGAATAAAATATATATCTCCTGCCTCCATTTTATATGTATCCACTTTTCCTGAAGGAGATAAGATAGACATTCTGCCTTTCCCTTTCGCCACATAACCCATTTCAGCTGTTTCAGGATGCCAATGAGGCTCTCTCATCCCTGTCCCTTTTAGTTTCAGCGAATATAGCGCCTGCCTTTGGAGAATTGGCCAAACATTATTTCTTGCCGCTTTGGCTGATCCTCTCTCGTTGGAAATCAGCGCAGGACTCTCTTCTAGGGCAAATTGATGCGGAGACACGTAGAGCATCTCCTTGGTAACGGTTGTGGACTCTGTAAGTTTAGCAATGAATGACTCTTTGGGAAGTCGCTTCATTGTTTTAAAGTGGCTGGAAGGCACATCCCATGTATTGCCTAGCACGGAATTAGAAAACTTCCCAAAGACAGAGGAGAGGGCAAAATCTTCTGGTTCTTCATGAGAAAACTGGAAAATTAGTTCTGCTGTATCGTTTCCAATATTTTCTAGGCTGTGAAGTGCTGCGGAGGGGATAAAAAACGCATCTCCTTGATCGATCACGAAGGTTTCTTTAAGATTTTTATTCCCGTAAATAGAGACAAGTAATCTGCCTTTTAGGCAGAACCCAAGTTCGTCGGCATTAGCATGCCAATGGGGTTCTCTGATCGCTTTCTTGTACAAGGTTAGTTTGTAGATGGACATGTTTTGGAGGGCTGGAAAGTTAGTTTTGGTTGCCCTAATCCGATATCCGCCTTCAGATTTATCCTGCGGGTTTAATTTGTGAAAAGGGAGGTGGTGTTTCATGGGGTTCCGTTTTTTTGCAAACTATCAAAATTTTAAAATTTGTTGTATGTTTTTTTGTTTGAATTTATAAATCGATTAGATGAATCCATTTAATAACCATCGTCCATCTGTACATGCCGCAAATGCAATGTTTGAAAAGCGGCGGAAATGCTGTAGATGCAGCCATTGCCATTCCGCTTTGATGAAGGTATGCGAGCCCATGATGAGTGGAATCGGTGGCGATGTCTTTGCGATGGTTTATTGGAACAAAGACAAATCTCTGAAGGGGCTGAATCCAAGTGGAATTCAGCCAAAAAAACTCTCTTTGGATTATTTCAAGAAAAAAATCTGAAAACGATTCCTCAAGCGGGATTCGAGAGTAGACTGTCCCCGGGGCTTTCGATGGGTGGGTAACGCACCACAAAAAATATGGTTCAAAACCTTTCGCTTCCCTGTTAGAGCCGGCAATTTATCGACCGACTCATTGAATTAGGCCACGAACGAGTCTCTGGGGAGAAAATTCCTACAGATTGGATGGAGCCTCATTGGTTTGTTCAGAGTTTTAAAGGAAGTGCCCAAGCGATTTTACTCGATCCGAAAGAAGACACGCTGATTGGTGCATCGGATTGTCGCTTCGACGGCATTCCAATTGGTTACTAATTCTTAATACCTTTCGAGGATGAAGATAGATTGAATGTTGTCAATTCGATACCATCCACGGCTCACCTAGCTTTAGCGCACGAAATTTTTCTGGATTAACTCCATGTTTTACACAAGCTTCCATTAAGAGGTTCCTGGGATCGTCAAAGCCTTCATCTGTTAATCGAAAAGTTTCAAAATGCATGGCAGCTGTATAGGGTTCTCCTAAATCTTTATAAGCGAGAACAGCTTCTTCAGGATTCATGTGGACATATTTCATAAACAAACGCGGTTCATAGGCGCCAATTGGAAGCATTGCAAAACGAAAACAGCCAAAGCGCTCTAGAGTTTTACGGAAGATGTTTTTTTCATAACCTGAATCCCCACAAAAATAGGTATTTCCGCTAGGTGTTGCAATCACAAATGCTCCCCACAAGGCTTTATTTCTATCCGACAACCCCCGTCCGGACCAATGTTGAGAAGGCATTAGATGAATGGATACCTTTTCATCGATTGCGATGGCTTGATTCCAATCGAGTGTATCGACATGAATTGAGGGGTCTTCCGATTGGATGCTGATGTCGTTCCCCAGAGGAGCAATGACTCTAGGGCGATCTCTGCTCCATATTTTTTTGATCGTTGAGATATCAAGATGGTCATAATGATTGTGGCTGATAAGAATTATATCTATCGGTGGTAGCTTTTCAAAAGTAATTCCAGGATGATTATAACGGGTAGGCCCTATGCATTTAAAAGGGCTGGCACGATTTGACAATATAGGATCTGTGATTATGTTAAGACCCTGTGTCTGTATTAGCATCGTAGAGTGGCCAACGAAGCTTACTCTTAGGAGCTTTCCTTCCACACGTTGTGGGGGTGAGTCCGATAGTTGAATTTTTCCTTCATTAGGCCACTGTTTTCCTTTGGAAGTCATTTTCCAACGAATGACTTTAATGAGGGAGGGTTTTTGAGGATCCCAGGGATTGAAAAAACGCACTCCATCGAAATGATCGCTCTTTGAACCTTTGTTGTACGCTTGTCGTATGTTTTTCATAAATCATGACTTTTTTACACAAGAATACACCGAATTTTATGTTTGTGCCAATCAATAGTTCTGAAATTATCCAAACTCCATTGAGCCCCCTCGCCTTAGAGCCCCTTGCAAAATCTTCGCCAACGAAAAATCGAAAATTTGGTGACCCTTGCGCCGGGATCTGCATGCAGATTCGATTGGTGCTGGCGAAGAATTTTGGAAGTGGCTCCTTAGGCGAGGCGGGGCAAATAAGATGATGATTGATCTTTCTCAGGTTTTAGATATTGACCGCTTTGGATTGTGTACATGGGCGAGGCTGAAGAGTGAAAAGGCGCAGCCGAGCATGAGATAGAGGCTGGGCCACAAGGGAGATTGAAATTGGCCGATCACCAGTACCATGATGAAGGGGCCTATACCACCGAAAATCGCGATTGCGAAATTCATCGCGATTGCAGTGCCGCTGTAGCGGACTTCAATGGGGAACAGCGAGCTCACAAGGACGGGAAGCACGCTGAAATAAGAGGCGAAGAGAATGGCCAATGCCCCTTGCGTGAAAAACAAAAGCCAGTAGATCTTCCATCCCGTGAGGAAATAAATGGGGGCTGCAAGGAAAAAAAGAATCCAGAGAACCCATTTTGCAAAGCGGCGGATGCCGACGAGATCGGACAATCTACCAGCGAACAGCGTCGTAACGAGAAATAATGAAATGGTCCAGAACTGCAATACCGTAGATTGGAAATAGGAAAGGTGGAGTACTGACGTGTAGTAGAAAGAAGAATAGATCAGCACCAAGTTAAATCCCACCGTATCCATAATCATAAGACCGATACCGACGAAAATCGCCTTCTTGTATTTATGGAAAGTGTCAAAAAGAGGTTCCTTGAGTAAGAATCCGTAATGTTTAGCCTTTTCGAAAAAAGGAGTTTCCCGCAAGAGCCGACGGAGGAGTAAAACAACGATGCCGATCATTCCGCTGAGGAGAAACGGAAGTCTCCATTCTCCTGCAAGCAGCCCTTCCGGGGTCATATCTGTGATGAAAAGATGCACTTCGATCATCGCGAAGAAGATCCCAATGAAAATCCCTAAATATGCGAAGCTCCCGATGTAGCCGAGCGTCTCTTTTTTTGCCGATTCGATGAGGAAGACCACGGCTCCAGGAAATTCGCCTCCCAAACTGATACCTTGCAGAAGAAACATGAAAACAAAGAGGAAGGCCGCCGTTAGGCCGATTTTTTCATAGGAAGGCAAGAGCGCGGCTAAAAAGAGCGGAATGATCATGAAGCAAATAGTGCGGACGAGCGCGAACTTTCTTCCCTTTTTATCGCCCATCGTTCCGAAGATGAATCCCCCGATTGGCCGCGCAATCGCCACAATAGCCATAAGCGCGGGGTAGAGATAGGGGGAGTGTCTCAAACTCTCGGGGAAAAAAAGGCTGACGAAAAAGGGCGCCATCATCCCAAATAAGATGAAATCGAACCACTCCAACGAATTGCCAAAGATTGTCGCCAGAATGATGAACCGTTGTTTGGGAGTGGTCTGATTGAGAAGGTTCATTTCTTCTTGTCAATTCTCCTGTTGACTTCGTTTATGCCTTTCCGAGCTGATCGTTACTCACATCTTCCGTTTCTATAGGGTGCTACGGCTTTGCTAAACGGACCGCTTCGCTTCCATTTGGCTTTGTCTCTCCTCCCTCTACAAACGGAAGATGTGGGTAACGATCAGCTTTCCGAGGGGGAAGGACGGTGGCGCACTATACTCTCTCTTGTTTCAAGGAATCGAGGTTCCAGGAAAACTTGCCACACCAACTTAATCTAGAAATTTTTTAAGAAAATCGCAACTGAAATGCAAAAACTCTTCCAATGGGTTATTTGCTCTCGGCCGTTCTACCCTGGTTAAACTGGGAGATTATTTAAACCGGGTTGTATCAACTTGAGTATACTAACCCCGCAAAAAGAATCGAATAGCGGCCAAAATAATCTAAAAACTCGACGAACCCTCACTTTGTAGAGATCCTCTAAGAGGGTGTTGTAAAATTGCTTTCCCTCTAGAAAAGAGAGATTTTCGAGCAGATTTAAAAAGTCCGGCCGAGCCAAATATCGGGAAGGTGATTTGGGCGAGACCGGACTTTTTGAGGATGCCGAAAAGATCCTTTTCTAGAGGGGAATGAGTTTTACAACACCCTCTAAAGGTATCATTAGCGAATGAGTGTGTCCCAATAATCCCGCATCTCTTTAGAGAGATGTTTTTTTACTATTTTCAAATCAATGTCAGATTGTGGGCCTTCTGTATCTATGAATGCGAATTTCCCATGTTTTGTAAGCGGAACATTGCTAGGTAAGTGTAGCACACTTCTTCCTCCATAGCCATGCTTTATAATAGAATATAATTCATCGAGGTGTTTGCGCTTAATACCCATTTTCCACATGCGTTCTGTTTCTTCATTACTTACAAGTTCCATATCCGTTTCCACCAGGATAATGGGCTGAGGGTGCGAGGAGCTGGAATAAGGATAAACAGGAAGAACAAACAACCATTTTTCCGGGACTGAAAAATAGCGAATGTTTTTTTGTTTAATAACCTTTCTTATCTTTTTTGCTTCAGCACAACGGCTTACCAGCCATACCCAATGGGGAAGTTGATCACGAGAACGTTCTTCCGAATCAAGATGCAGTTTAAACACATAACCTGGAATCGCTGAATGCCGAGCAACGATGATAAAGCTATTAGGCAAAGGAGTCACAATGACTTCAAATCCCGCATCGACAAGCGTTCCCTCATTCTCAAGAACCCTTGACTGTGAAAAAATGAGATCAAGAGTGGCTTTTATTGGGTGATCCTGGGGAATAAGATGATGAACGATCTTTAAACGCATTGGATTAGTAAGCAACGGATTATCAAAAAAGTTTGGATAGTTTTCTGTTACATAGCCAAATGCAGGAAGGGGAAAACAATTCAAACTTAAAAATAATAAGATAAAAGCATAAAGTCTGTTACATTTCATGGGTGCTTGTGGGGTTGGGTGGATTTATGGCATTTTCTCGATAACATGTTTTTGGGGATTCTCTACGAGGAACTTATGTCGGTTACAACTCTGAGGTAATCTTGTAGCTGCCGTGTGATCAAAAATTTTTCTTTTACCAGTGCTTTTCCTCGTCTGCCGCATTCTTGACCCAGCTGAGGGTATTGAAGAAAGTCTTCAATACGGTCGGCCGCTCCTTGAGGACTTGTGACTAAAAATCCTGTTTGTCCATCGATCAGCTGCAATCGAATTCCACCTGTATTACCTCCAATTACTGGTTTGGCTTTCCATAGAGCCTCCGATACTGTAAGACCAAAGCCTTCTCTTAGGGATTTTTGAAGAATAATACTTGCTCCTCTCTGTAGAGCGTTAATGATGCGGTGAGAGTCGGGAGACAGAACAATAATATGAATATCAGGATCTCCTTCCGAACTTTTTTCTACTTCTTTCAGAACCTCCTCTCCTTCGGGGTCATCCGGAGCGCTTCCTCCCGCTAAAATGAGCTGTAGCTCGGGATGTTTTGTTTTTGCCAGCCGGTATGTTTCAATTACACCTAAAGGATCTTTAAATCGATCAAAGCGAGAGACCTGTAGAAGTCGCGGTTGATTATAGTCGATTTGCAATTGGAAATAGATATTTTTGATTTCATGTGAACCCAGTTCGATATTCTTTTCACTGAAAGGATCAATACTAGGGGGGATAATGTAAATCGGAGGAGAGAGTTTCTGGGCAAACTCTTCCATGGAAAAGATTTTTCCATCGTAAAGATCTATGTATTTTTTGAGATATGGCCAGATGGATTCTGAGGGTGTAGAGAGATCGATATGACAGCGCCAGATCCATTTTCCTTTACGATTCGGAAAATGTGAAATAAGTGACCTAGCCCCTCCAGTCGGACCACTCGCCCATAGAGGTTACGCGGTTAATTTACCTTCATTTTGTGCATTTAGGCTATTCAAAAATTGCTGAGGGCTCAACCCATTAAGGCTTGTATGCGGCCTCACAAGATTGTAATCCAATCTCCATTTCTCAATAATCTGCTTTGCTTCTTCCAAGCTTAAAAACCAATGCTCGTTTAGGCATTCATCTCTTAGCTTTCCATTAAAGCTTTCAATATGACCATTTTGCATGGGTTTTCCTGGTTCGATATACTGCCAATCAATTTGATTTTCCTGGGACCATCTTAGAATTGCATGGCTTGTAAATTCGGTGCCATTGTCGCTTAAAATAGTTTCAGGCTTGCCCTTTTCCTTGATGAGGCAGGATAATTCACGGCCAACTCTCACCCCGTTTAAACAAGTATCAACTACCATTTTCAAGCATTCCCTTGTGAAAGCATCAACTATAGTCAAAATGCGAATCCTCCTGCCATTTGACAACGAATCTGAAACAAAATCTAAAGACCATCTTGCGTTTGGTTTTTCTAATGCTTGCAAAGCTAACCTGCTTCCTAAAGCCCTTTTTCGACCGCCCCTTTTTAAGACTTTCAGACCTGACTCCTTGTATAAACGATAAACACGCTTATGATTCACCTTAAGTCCCTCATTTTTCAAAAGAATTAGGATCCTGCGATAACCAAAACGTTTCCTTTGGTGAGCAAGCGCAATGATCCTTTCCTTCAGCAGGCCTTCTTCATTGCTTCGTAACACGTATCGCCCTACAGACCGATGCAAACTCACCAACTTGCAAGCCCTTCTTTGGCTGATTTCATGTTGGTTCACAATAGTTTCCATGGCTTTTTTCTTGGCCTGTGGGCTTACCACTTTTTTGAGACAATATCCTTTAAAGCAACTATGTCCAACGCCTGATCGGCAACTAGTCTCTTGAGTTTGCGATTTTCTTCTTCCAGAGATCGAAGCCTTTGAGCTTCTGTAACATTCATGCCCCCAAATTTAGCTTTCCATTTGTAATAGGTTGCATTCGAAACGTTATGTTTGCGACAAAGATTTGCTACCTTTGCCCCTGTATCTGCTTCTTTAAGAATGAGAATTATTTGTTCTTCTGAAAATCTCTTTTTCATGGATCGTATTCCTTTTGTGTTAAAAGTTTATACGAACCTCTATTTCTTTATGGACCGTTTTTACGGGGCAAGGTCATAAGAGATAATGGCTGGGGGTCATGAATAAAGACGATATCCGCCTCTTGCAGCACTTCTTTTAAAGCGGCTGCATTTTTTTTATTTGTTTGTTCATAGACTTGCAAACAAGAGGGGGAAGGAAGAGAACTATTTTCTCCTTGTAGCAGGTTGTGAAACATTTTTGTACATTGGAAAAAGTCTGTCTCTCCTTCAATTGTGTGCCATTGGACATTGAGGCCTAAATTCTCCATCAAAGGTACCATTGTAGATAGAATTTCGGCAACGCCGCCTCCTTCTTTTGTCGAATTGACGTGCACGATTTTTGCATTTTTTATGACGGCCGCCATTTGCCAAAGTTGATCGATTTTCTCTGGTCCTAACAAAGCGCGGTATTGATCAATATTGGGTCTCAACAAATTTTTCTCGAAAATTCAATTCGATTTTTGATTCCTTGCAATAAGGGACTGACCACAAGCTCAGCTTCTGTCGATTTTCGGATTCTTTTTGCGGGGGTTGTATCCTTGCGTATACTACCCCCGCAAAAAGAATCGAAAAGCAGCTAAAATAATCCTAAAAAGCGACGAAGCATGGGTTTGTGGTCAGTCTTTAAAAGCGAAACAACACTAATTCGGCGTGAGCTTAAACAAGGTCCCTGATTCTAACGGGGCATAAAAATTCATGACAATTAAAAAAAGATGCTCCCTAATTTAGCGATTTGGCCAGAAGGTTGTTTTGCAGGTCCTCTTGAAATCCTTCAGGGACGCCTTGAATGACTCGAATGATCTTCCCCTCGCTTCCCAGCACACACATCGTGGGAAATCCCTGGATTTTAAATTGCTTTCCGAGTGCCCCTTTCTTATCCTCCACCCATTCGCTCAGCGGGAAATACTGGGTCAATTCCGGCAATACCTTCGGACTGACATTGATGATTCGACAGGAGCTTTTCACCTTATCAAGAATTTGGAGTTGTTCTTTACAGTAGGCGCAATCTGGCGTGATGAAATTGAGAACTATTGCTTCGTTGTTCTTACTCGCTATTTCGCAATCCCCTATGGTGTGGGCGGTGAAAAGGGGGATCGGATCGCCGCTGTGCAAACCGATGTTTGCCCAGGGTTTAACATGATAAGCCATGAATGTAAGATTCAGGGAGCTAAAAAGGGCAACTACGGCAATTGGGGCAAATAGGAGGATGCACAATCGCACTTCGGCATTGATGGCATTTGATTTGCGCACCGGTGCAGGAGCAAAAAACCAGATGCCCCAGATCAAGATATTGCACGCATGGGCTACGAGACAGGCTAAGCATAAATCAGGCAAGTCGATATAGGTCAAAACGGATGAAAGCAATACAGCCCAAATCAGCCCGCCGAAAGCAAGATACCGATTGGGAAAGTCTGGAAAAAGAAGAGATACTGCGGTTAAAAACCCAAAATATCCGCAGCCAATCAAGGGCAAATAGGGCTCGTTGGAAATACAGCTTTTGCATTTGAGAAGAGTAAAAAAATGGGAAGCCTCAGGCAATTTTAAAAATAGCGCAATCAGGGCGATGATCCCGAGGAGAGGAACGGACAAGCGGAGATTTTGTGTTAAAGGTTTGATTGGCACCATTTTACCGGAGATTGATCGAGATTAAGATTTTTTGTCATGAATACATTCCCTTCGTGGAAGTCTTTTAGGCTTGCTCCGGACCAATAGGAAGTATTGCAAGTAGAGGGGTTGCAAGATCCTCCAAGTGTGATCCATTCCTCATTTGTGCGCATAATATCACAGACACAAATCGCTTGAGTAGAATCTGATGGATCAACCGTACACTGTTTGTTCAAACACCACGTCCAGGGAGTGCTGCCGGGGCATTTCATTGTCTGTTTACCTGCTGTGTATTGTTTGAATGAGAACGTTGAATAGATCGTTGCGATCCCATTGGCATCAGAGCTTGGTTGAAGTTTACCGCAAGGAACCGTAGACATGCTATCGCCATCTTCTACATCGCAGAAACAAATCGCCTTAGTTGGATCTCCCGGCTGTGGAATACAACGTGCAGAAGTACAAAGAGCATAGGAATGATGACATAAGTACATTTGTCCGCTGCTCAATCGTTTGCAGCCAAAAACAACCAGCAATACGGCTAAGACGGACAGGCAAGAAGCCAGCGCGAACTTGATTTGTTTCATCATACTCAGAACCTAGGTTCGAGTTTTAACTCGGCGCAGCACTTTTTTCAAAGCCTGTTTCTTGCCGAATTCCCAGGCCATCGGAGAAGAACCAAGAGGCTGCGGACCTCTGGCAAAACCAGGCTTTATATCCGGCATATCGATCAAAGTGGGAAGATAAGTGATTTCTCCAAATGGGCTACCCATCTTTGCAAGAGGAAGGTCGGTTTCTTTGATAATGTCTGCAAAAGGCTTGGTTCCATTTAAAGCAGCGTGATCAAGAAGTCCCAACTCTTGCGCCCACATACACATTTTTGTCAGGGAAACCCTCACTTGATAGCTGCCGCCTTCTGTGGCTCTACGATATAGAGCTGCAGCAATACCTGCAGCGCCGGCATAAGCAGCGAGATAGTCGGCGAAAATCACTTGAAGGGGCATAACGGGAGCATCAACCGCTCCTTCCGTATCGACATAACCCGATACAGTAACTGCCATCATATCAAAGCCACGGAAGTTGGCCCATTCTCCTTCAAAATCAAAACAACGAAGCTCATGAGCGATAATACCAGGTTTGCTTGCTGCAAGCCGTTTTGGAGAAATTCCTTTTTGATCGAGATTAAGGTATGAGCAAGTGAAAATATCCGCCGTTTGTAATAGCTCAAAGAACCGTTTCATGTCGGCTTGGTCATCAAAATCACAGTAAGCTGAGCGTTTGCCAATATCCGTTTCAAGACGCCAGTTCAAATGATCGGGATAATTTGGCTTTGTCAAATGCAAAACATCGGCTCCAAATTCTGCAAGTGTCCGGCCCGTTATCGGTCCGCCGATGACATGAGTGCAGTCGAGGACTCTGATTCCATCGAATGCAGTTTTACAGCCTTGTGGAAGAGGTATTGGATCGCTGTCACCAATCTTCTCTACTTCTACAACCGGTTTGGAAGCTAAACGCCTCCCTACCGGATGAGCGAGCCATTCTTGAACGGTCCGCACAACACCCACAGCGCCAGATTCTTCCCGAATCGCTTTTTCTAGCGCTTCAGCATCCCATTGCATGATTGCAGCTTCAACAGCCCTCTGCGTGGGCGCGCATTTGAGAACTTTGTAAACAGCATCTCTTAACCGAGGATAATAAAACTCCATTTTTATGAAACGACCGTCTCGCGTCGGATAAAACTCAGCGCTTAAAGGGGAATCTACGCCGGCTGCAGATCCATAGTCGGTAAATGGAAGACGTCTCCCATTTTGACGCATGAAAGCAATTCCATGATGTTGATGCACCGCATTGTGCACATCGGTGGTGACATCTTGCCATTTCCCTCCGCGAAGTTGCCAAAGATCGCTTAAGCACATGCCAAAAGCTGCTTGAGCTGCCGCCATGACCTCGCCAAAACGATGTCGTGAAGCGAGGATAGGATCTTTACCTTTGATTCTCACTTTGCCCTTGTAATTCGATTCTTTTTTCCCTATCGCAGAAAGAATCATGTCCAGGGCTTGTTGTGATGTTTTACTGTCGACGGATGCCATGAACTATCCTCCATGAGCCTTAAACAAAGCTTCGATTTCTCTATATTTTATATGGGAGATAGATACAAAGAAAAAATAGCGCTGGAAGGGGCTCCCCGAGTTCACTGATAAATTTTTTCTGCTTGTCGATAATCTAACGATGTTAGATAATGAGGTCCTATGAGAAACTTAGAGCGTCGACAGCAGCATAAGGAGTCGCTTAAAAAGGCAATTTTGGAAGCGACATTACGGATCATCGAGAAAGAGGGGTACCAAGCGGTCACCATCCGCAGGATTGCCAGTGCAATAGACTACAGTGTCCCTACCATTTACGAGTTTTTTGATAACAAAGAAATGCTGTTCCGAGAGTTAAAAAAAGAGTGGCTTCAGAAAATGTTGAGCATTATCCAAAAAATCCGAGCCGAGGAACCAAAGCCATTGGCCGCTCTGGAAAAAATTGCTCGGGCCTACACACAATACGCTCTCGAGAACAAATCCCATTATACAGCCGTCATGGATGCTGAAAATGCGGGCGAAGATTTCTCCGAAATACAGGCTTTGAGGGCAATCCTTAAAGGATTGCTCCCAAAAGCAACTGACAACAGCGTCGATATGTTTAGAAGCTATTTGCACGGGGTCGTTTCTTTGGCCCTGGCGAAAAAAATTTCCGGAGGAGAAAGCCGGTGTTATGAGCTTGTTAATGCGGGCATCCAAGCCTTTGTAAAGTAGTTTTTTTTACATAAAAATCTAGCAGCGTTAGGAAATCATATGAACTTAGATAGCAAAATTGCCTTAGTCACAGGAAGCAGCAAAGGACTGGGCAGAGTCATCGCGAGAGAATTGGCAAAAAGAGGATCCCATGTCATCTTATGCTCGCGTAAATCAGAAGCCTTGTCAAATACCGCAGATGAAATTATTCGATTAGGGGGTAAGTGCGATGTGATTGCTGCGGACCTGACAAAAGTTGAGGAAGTTGAATACGTTCAAAAAGAAACGGCTTCTCGATTTGGACGACTAGATATTTTGGTCAATAATTTAGGGGGAATTAGAAAATTTAAGCCCTTAGAGCTGATTTCAGACCAGGAATGGCTCGATATGTTTGAATTAAACTTTTTTTCGACCATGAGAGTGACGAGGGCATTTTTGCCCATGATGCAAAAACAGAAATGGGGAAGAGTGATCAATATTTCCTCTGAAGTGGGAGTCCAGCCAGAACCGCTCGCGCAGCACTATTGCGCGGCAAAAGCTGCGACAAATAATCTCACTAAAAGTTTGTCATTGGCCTACGGAAAGCAGGGGATCTTGATCAATGCCATTTCCCCCGCATTCATCATGACGGATGAAGTTGAGCAGCTTGTCACGGCAATGGCGGAGAAAAGCCATACTACGTTTGACGATACAGTGGCAAATATCATGAGCCATCAGCATCGGTCAAAACATTCGCTTGCAAGACCGGCGAAACCCGAAGAGGTGGCTTCCTTAGTTGTTTTTCTGGCTTCCGATTTAGCCTCTTACATTACGGGATCAAATTTTAGGGTCGATGGCGGCTCTATTGCAACATTATAGGAGAGAAAAAATGTTTAAAGGATGGCAATACATAGATACATCAACCATGCTAGAGCCTATTGAAGATGGGCACTGGGAAGAAAAGCAAGATGCGATGGAGGCGTCGACGAAACATCACCGCGTTTTATTTGAAAATAAAGATGTGAGAATTTTAGAAGTGGTGATCAATCCCGGAGAAAAAGAAGATTTTCATACCCATAAATGGAAATCCGTTTTTATTGCCGATTCCGTTGCTGATATGCGTTATTATGGGCCTGAGGAAAAGGTTGTCTGGGAACGAAAAGCCCCACCACGCGATGGGTTCCGCACATCCGTGACCTGGAAGGAGCCCGAAGGACGGCACGCCATTGAAAACTTAAGCTCTGATCAAGTGATCCACGGCATCCGGATCGAGCTAAAGAACTGAGAAACTGCTGCTGTCTTTGTAGGCAGGGGTATACTGCTTCCACTTGAAAGTTAGGAAAATTTCTGCTTCAGGATCTTCACTTACGGCCTCCGTTTTGCGACGGCCTTTGTTCGTTTCCTGCTTGCACATTGTCTGCTTCAACAAACAAAAAATTGAAGCGCTGAATTGAAATTTTCTTTAACTTTCAAGCGTCAGCAGTATATACCGAAAATGACTCAAAAATTGGTTTTTGGCAGCGTTGGCTATGGAGCAAATTTTTTGTCTTCAACTCAACCAGTTCGTGCGCTGCATCGCGCTTCACCTCGAGATCAGACGCGAGCCAAGCAGTTGGCTCGCTTCTCGGCAAACATGCCGAGACTGAATCTCGAGCCTTGTGCTTGCACAATGATCGCTTGCTCCAGACAAAAAATTTGCGCAACCGCCTTGCCAAATTCCCGACTTTTGAATCATTTCGAGTATATTAATCCGCTAGGAGCTGGGCCGCCAAATCTTTAGCCAATTTTCCATCAACCGCATTGCTGAGCTGCATGATTCTCTTCATCACCAATCCGAGATCTTTTTTGGTCTTTGCCCCAGAATCGGCGATGGCTTGGGTCACGATTTTCTTCGTTTCTTCAGCGGAAAGAGTTTTGGGTAAAAACTCAAGCAAGATAATGATCTCGCTTTTTAATTTCTCAACACTCTCCGGCCGATTGGCTGCTTGAGCGTGTTCCAAGGCTTCCTGGAGATTGGCATAGTAAGTTTTGAATAGTTTGAGGACTTCTGAATCAGGAAGCTCGCAACGTGCATCTACGGCCATTATTTTTGATTTGAGCATGCGTAAAGTATCGAGCCTCACCTGATCCCGGCTTCTCATTGCCTCTTTGATCCCAGAATTAATATGTTCGATAAACGTCATAATGTCTCTTGTTTGACCGCAGTTTAAATGAGCTTCGTTTTTTCCACAATAAAGCAATCCCCTGCTTTAATAACTTCTAATATCGAGGCCTTCAAACCAATTTAAGTAACTGTTATTAAGGGTTTTATAACCTCCAGGCGTCGGATAATCTCCGGTAAAATACCAATCTCCTTGAAAATCGGGTATAGCGTTGTGCAAGCCCTGAATGGTTTGATAAATGACATCTAAGGATCCGTTCCATGAAATATCCGATGGAAGGACAAGTTCGGCCACTTTTTTTTCGATCTCTTTCAAGGAGAATTGATCGTAAATTTCTTTCACATAATTTTTGATTTGAGGCAGGGGAATGCTTTGTTGATTTAAACAAACGCCCTTGATTTTATCCAAAATTTCTAGCTTGTTCCGCTCTTTCAACAAGCTCACTGCAGCTTGAAAAGCAATAAACCTGCCTAATTGGCTCATGTCGATGCCATAGCAATCGGGATAAATCACTGGAGGCGCAGAACTGACAACGATGATTTTTTTGGGGTTTAGTGTAATCAGATTTTTAATCAACGATTCTTTTAATGTTGTCCCCCGCACAATCGAGTCATCGATCACGACGAGAGTGTCGTTTGGCGTGACAATGCCTTTTGTCACTTCATAAAGTTGCGCCACCAGTGTTTTGCGGATTTGGTCAGCACTGATAAACGTGCGAATGCGCTGGTTTTTCGTAATTAAGTATTCAATTCTAGGTCGACATTGCAAATATTTTTGAATTTCTTCTGAATTTTGATTTGTTTTCAGCAAGTCGTCTTGGAGTTTTACAAAATTTTTCCTTTGCCCAAGCACAGCAATTTCTTCGACAAGTCCTTGAAAAGCAACGATGCTGGAATTGGGTACATAAGAAAAGATGGTATGCGTTAAATCTCCGTCGATTGCCTCAAAAACTCTTTCAGCGAGATTTTTTCCTAAAGCTTTCCGTTCTTTGTAAATTTCCGGATCATTGCCTTTACTGAAATAGATGCGTTCGAAAGAGCATTCTCTTTTAGGTAAAGGAGGGGATATAGACTTCTCTAAAAGATCAACTCCCTGCTTAAAAATTAAGATGCTGCCTGGTTGGACGGGCAACACTTCATCAGGAGCGAGGTCAAACACGTCCATTAAAGCGATCTTTTCAGAGGCTACAGCAAAAACCTCCTCATTTGAAACGTAATATCCTGGACGAATTCCTGCTGGGTCTCGACAAACGAATGCGTCGCCATTTCCCATGATTCCACAAAAAAGATATCCTCCATCCCAATGCTTTGCCGCATTCTGTAAAACTTTGGCCATGTCGATTTGATTTGAGAAAAATGACTCAAGAATTTTTTCATTTGCGTTGCAATACAAGTTTTTGTTTTTCATTTCATGCGCAATCTGTTCATATTCCGCATCTAAATGATAAGCTAAAGTATCCAAAATAATCTGAGTGTCCGATGCGCTCGAAGGAAAAACTCCATAGCGCTCCAGCTCGTTCATCAATTCCGCGCTATTTGTCATATTAAAATTTCCAGCCAAAGCAAAATGGCGGCATGGCATTCCATGCGAGCGCACAAAAGGTTGGCAATATTTCAAATCGAATCCAGAATGAGTTGCGTACCGGAGATGCCCTAGAAAGGCTTCTCCAATAAAAGGGGAACTCTCTTTCAAACTCATTTCATTTTGTGTGTTGTCCGACGATGTTCCCTTCAGATCTCTGATCACTTGTTCGAATAAGTAGTCGATGGAATTGGGGGCGGCCGAACGAAATTGGTGTAAATACTCTTTTCCCGAAGCTAATGGACATTTCACTATCGCAATACCCGCGCCATCTTGACCTCGATTCCTCTGCTTTTCCATAAGTCCCATTAGCTTTTTTACTCCCCAACCCGGATCCTGATAGCGCTCGATATAAAAACCGAGGGGTTTTTTGAGTCTGACCAAAGCGACGCCGCATTCGTGAACAATCCGCTCATCTTCTATCTCTTTCCAAAATTCTTCTGGGAAGGTTTTCCCGCAGGCAAAAATCATTAAACACAGAAAAATAGTATGAGCAATTTTTTTCATCTTCCATCCGGTTATATACTGAGGGATTCAAAATTAGGCCCATGGCAATGTCGGCGCTTCAGATTTACAGCAGGCGCAGCCCTTGGCGAAGGAGGCCATGTGCAAGCACGTGCTCGATGCAGCCAGCTGCAAAGAGGCAGATGCCGACGAAGCCAGGGCTAATTTTTGAATCACGAGATGTACAAAATCAATTTCTAAATGCACCATCGCTTTTTGTCATTAAATTTTATTTTGCCTGCCCAAAAAGACAAAATGGAGTAAATTAGCTTCCCTATGGGCTATCAATTGGTTCTAGCTACAGACTTAGATGGTACATTCTTAGAAGGGGATGTTCAGACTAAGAGATTCTTTTACAACAAGCTAATCAGTTTACGCGAGCAAGTTCTTTTGATTTATACGACGGGACGGCCTGTCGAGACGGTAAAAAGCTTCTGCCAGCGCGGCTATTTACCCAATGCCCATTTTGTCTTGGGAGATCACGGCACGCATATCGTTGATGGAAGCGGCTTTTCTCCCGTGGAACACTTACAGAATGCCATAGTATCGACCTGGAATGGCGGCAATCAAGCGTTGAGAGATTTATTGCAGGGTGAACCTGGGATTCAGCTGCAGCCTATTCACCCCCCTTACCGTGTCGCTTACTACTATGATCCTCATCGTTTGGAAAGGGGGACTTTAGAGAAAATTCATCAGGCGGGTTTTGATTACATTTTGTCATGCGATATGTATTTAGATATTTTACCCAAAGGGATCAATAAAGGATCTAGCTTACTCGGGTTGCTCGAATTTTTGAACATTAGCCATGAAATTGTGATTACCAGCGGGGATTCATTGAACGATCTCTCTTTATTTCAAACCGGTTTAAAGGGTATTGCTGTGGGAAATTCAGAACCTAAACTTGTCGAAATTGTCAAAGAGTTAAACAATGTGTTCCAAAGTCAACTCCCAGGATTATTGGGAATTATCGATGGCTTGCGACATTACGAAAAATTCCATTTTTTCTAATCTTGGGGCAATTTCGGGAAGAGGGCAGCAAAGACGAATCACATCCGGATGATGATAAAAAGCTTTTGTCTGCGGCCCAAGTTCAAACACGGCAGGGTCTTCTGTATGAAGAAATACCCTCTTTCCACTCGCGATCGCAAACCCCAGCTCCACGTGAGTTCCATTTCCTCCAGGTAGGAGCACTACGACAAAATCAGCTCTTGAAATGCCGTCCAACTCAAGAATGGCCACTTCTCGCAGCCTCTCTTTGCTGACGCATTTCACATTTCCATGCAGAGTCCAGTCGTAGGAGATTGCATGCCCCAATGTTGTGAGAGCATCTCTTACCCGATTATGGGCTGCCATTCTCGAAAGGGAAGTCGCAATATAGTATTTCATTTTACTAAGATTGTTGTGGAGTTTAACTTATTTTTGCAGATGGCGGTGAAGTATCTCCTCTAGGAGGATTGATCTTCCCATGAGAATTATGGAGCCATCTTGAATTTATCCCAATAGTTATTTTCTCGCATTAGACTTCCCAGCAGTAACTTCTGCCAGTCGTTCGGTTGTTTGCTTGGCAACGGGAGGGCGGCTGCTTTTTTGAGGCATTCTTCGATTTGCACGATGAGAGGCGAGGTTTCACTGTAATGCTGACCTATTCCCATTTTGATCAATTGCTGTCCATTTGCTTCTTCCCAAAGATGGGAGCTCATCATGAGTGTGTAAATGCCTGTTGCCAGGGTTTCGGCAGTGATTGCGCCGCCCGCTTTTGAGATTTGAACTGGACAAATGTTCATCAGCTCGTTCATTTCTTCCGGCGCTACGATTCCCCGGATGGAAAATTGCGGTTTATGGATCGCTTTTTCCTCGAGTTTTTCTTTTAATGGAAGATTATTTCCGCAGACAAAGATGTAATAAAATTTGTTTTGCTCAGATGCGGCGAGCTCGTCGAAAATCTTTTCCAAAACCCCCCCTCCGTTTTTTCCCATCGAAATGAGAACGGGAGTTTCACCAGGCTGAATTCCCCACTTAATCCTTAAGTTTTCCCATTTTTCTTCATTGCGAATCCGATCAAAAGCCGGATTAATGGGATAACCAATGAGCTCAAATTGATCTCTGATCGTTTCGAGAGGTTGGTGTGAGATCGAAGAGATCTTCTCGATAATTTTTTCAGACGGGTCTTGGTCATCATAAAGATCCAAGCGGCGCTCTTTAACAAAATAGGGCCGAAAGAAGAGGGGGTCGAGCCTCGGTATCCAGAACTTCATCATCTCCGGCTGGATTTTTCCATACAGGTCCATCAGGAAGAAAGAAAGTTCATAATCGCAGTGGATCATCCGGAAAGGGATGCCGAGCGTGCAAAGAGAAATATCATCGGGAACATAACTGCGTGTAGAAAGAATGAGGTCAGGATTTAACTCCCTCATGAGCTCTTTCAATTTTAAGACCAAACAGGAAGGAACATATTTTTCTATGCGCTTGGTTAAATCAATTCTTTCGAGGAGAGGGCCCATGCCCTTGTCCTCCTGTTGGAACATTCGATAGATGCCGTCATAAGTGGTTGCTTCCGTGGCAAGCATGACGGGATCTGTTTCTTCGGCAACGGTTTCTACATCGACGATGATAGTGCGGATGGTCGGGTATTGGGAGAAGAAACTTTTTATCGCTCTGCTCACGGAATAGTTGCCGCCGCTGGCAGAAGTTGTCAAGATCACAATGGTATATTCTGCTCGGAGGTCTTTCACAGGATTTGGACGGGCGGGACAATTTGCCTCGTTGACGAATAGGCTGATAAGCGCCCGATGATGGTGAGTTCACGCCCTAGTAGATGGACTTTCTTCCTTCAAGGCAATCAACAGAGAATTTTCAGGAGAAAATTGTTCAGCGCCGAATAGAAAACAGACTTTAGCTAAGGCATTTGAAAACGGTTGCCGGCATTCTTCCGGAAGATGAGGGCGGATATGCCGCGCATAGGCCTGGTGGATCACGAGGGCCTGTTCAGGATCCTTCAGAAAAAAGGCTAGGGTTTCGTGCAAGGAATCTTCAAAGGCAATTTTTGGATAACTTTCCCCTTGAAAATTGATGAGGACCTCGTCCTCAATGCGGAAATAGTTTTCGAGCTCGGATACGGCAGTGAATTCATTTTGTGCTTGGAGCACCCAGGGAAATAGAAATATTCCCAATAAAACGGACAAATAGAGTTTGGTGTTCATAAGTTCTTTGTTCAACTCGACTTTTCAAGAAAGGCGCTATTATTTTCCATATGGGTGGGTATGATTAATATGGGGGGATGCAAAAAATTGAAGGTCTGAAATTGAAATTTTCTACAACTTTCAAGTCTCAACAGTAAATTCTTCGAATTTTTCCACATACTCTTCGTTGGGATTCGTTCCAAAGTAAGTACATGTTCGCGCAATGATGTCGACGCGATAACGGACGACGCCCGCCCTCACCATCTCTTTCACAACCTCGCTGTAAGGCGTTTGTTGGACTTGGTGGATTCTAATCGCGTTTACTAATCCTTTCAAATTGAATGAGGAGCCAGAAGGCGGGAGGTTTTTTAGTGCGGCAACGTCGGATTCAATCATTTTCTCTCCGCTTGCATGATAGGTAACGGTGCCGCTGGAAAACTCGACGGTATAATCTTTCACTCCGGCATCTCTGAGAGCATTCAGAGTTTTAGGAAATGGCCACTTTTCAGCTTTGGACACCTTTGAAATTTCTTTGATTTTTTGTGGGTTAAACATCTTGTTCTCCATTGTGATTTTTCGCTCATTGAGTAGATGCTCATTATATTTTAAGGGCGATTTTTTGCAAAGATATTAATCGAAAACCTCGCCAAAATGAATTGAAATGGATAAACTGGTCGTGCACAAACACAGAAGGATGAAAAATGAATAGGTTGTTGGCTCTTACTCTCTTATTGACAACGGCTATTCCCCATGTTAACGCAGCTCCTGACACTGCGCAATCGGTCCTTGCTGGGAAATCGTGGGTTGAAAAGTGCGTGGAACAGTATCCTGAAATACTATGGCTGGCGGATGAGAATGTGCGAAAAACGGAAGAAGGGCAGGCGAGCCGCACCAGTTCTTATTCTGAACAATTATTTAATCGGCAATATATCGAGTTTGATCGAACGCTCATGACCCTGCATGTCTTAAGGCTCATTTTGGATGGGGGCGATGCGGCCTATCAGACATTTACCGCAGACCAACCCGCTGATGTGCGTCTTTCCAGAGAAAGTTTTAGTCGTGTTCATCATCAGGGGCAAAGTCTGGTGAAATCCGGCTGGGGGGAGATGTCGGAGCCGCAAATCATTCAAACAATGGAAACTGCCTTGATTCTAGGCGATATGGGCAAGAGCAAGAGAGCAAGGGACTTATTCGGTCCCTTTGACGCGCATGCGCCAGATCATGACGATTTTTATGAAGAAATGATTCGACTTCTTCCTGAAAACCCTCGCTTATCTCCTTCTTTTTATCGGTTGCCTCCCCAGGCAAAAGAGCTGCTCGCAAAAATCGCTAACCTGGCCCACTATGGGCACATCACTCATTTAGAGGGTGGACCCTCTATGTTTGATAAGCTGCGATCAAACTTTCGTGATTCATTCTCTCTTTCTTTTGATCTTTTCATCCATGCCTGCGATGTCGCCGGGGCCCTAGGGCATGCCAACCCCCGCTCTTCTCTGATGTTTACAGAACTCACTTCCCGAGCCGTTACAGCTACAGGAGCCGCGGTCCATGTTCTTGCAGATCCTGACAAGACGGCAGAAGATGCCTATCGTGCTTATGTAAGCAGGCGAGCTTCGTGGTTAGGGTTAAATCCTGAAAACCGTCTAGAGCGAGTATTGACACGGGTCGGGGCAATGCTGCGTCTATTCACCCTCGAGGAAGGGGAGGTTTTAAGACAGGCGATTAACGAGTTGGCCGAGACGGAGCGGGAAAAAGTGATTTCCGCTCTGGAAATCCAAAAGAATGATCCGATGGTCAGAACCCCTACCTATATGCCGGCTGTCCTCGTCAATCTTTTCAATAATCCAAGGCTGGGTGAATCAAAAGCAGAAAGACTCAAACAAGTCGTCATTATAGGACTGCCGCTCCTCTCCAAAATTTTGGATCAACACAGAAAGGCGCTTATCCATGAGCAAGCCGACCCCTATATCCCTCTTAATTTTAATCGAATTGCGGGTGTGGCTAAAACAAATCCGAAATTTTTTCAACGCCCCTTTTGGATCGATAAGGAAGGAAATGCCCTTTTGATCGAAGCTATTATTTTTGATTGCGATGGAGTCTTGGTCGACACAGAATATTTGAAATTTCTAGCGTGGCAAGACGCACTCGCCAGCAAAAATATCAGCTTTATTCTTGAAGAGTATATGCCACTCGTCGGTCATAGTTCGGAAAACATCCTACAAAGGATTCAACTGCTAAAAGGGGTGGAAATCGACAATCAGGTCCTTGAGCTTAGAAATTCTAAATATGGGCAATTACAAAAACAGGGTGTCCCTCCAATCCATCCGATGGTCGATTACGCAAGAAGGTTGTCTGAAGAAAGGAATGGTCTTGAACTCAAATTAGGTCTTGCCTCCTCTGCACCTCAAGAAGAGATCATGAACAATTTAAAACAGATCGGTCTTGAAAATGCATTCGATTTAATCATTTCAGGTTCCGATGACCTGAAAAGCTATGTCGATGCAGAAGGCAAAAATAAGCCTAAGCCCTACATCTACATGGAAGCCGCTAAAAGGCTGAATGTCGCTCCTTCAGCGTGTATTGTCCTCGAAGACACATCGGCAGGTGTAGAGGCTGCTTATGGAGCAGGCATGATGGCCTTGGCAGTACCGAATCGGTTTACCGCCAACCAAGACTTCTCGAAGGCCAAAGCCACCCTCGAATCCACTGAAAATTTACCGTTTAGTATCCACTGACTGTGTTCGATTCTTTAAGCTTTTCTATCAACTTCTTTAAAGACCAGCGCTGCACATGTTCCCCCTAAGAGATTTGCCAAGATGAAAATCCAGAGATTTGACCAAATACTCAGCTGCATAATCGTTATGCCAACAGCAACTGCAGGATTAAAAGCAGCACCCGAAACGGATCCTACAGCATAAGCTCCGATGAGAACGGTAAATCCAATCGCCCATCCATAAAATGAATTGCCTTTTGTTCCCTTAGCTAATGCAACATTCAAAACAACATAGCAAAGGGCAAAAGTAAAAAGAAACTCTGCTAAAAACGCTTTCGCTGTTTCCAAAGATAATGGAGGCTGAGTCGGGTAGCCTTTGTAGTAAATCGTTAAGTATCCTGCAATAATTCCAGCAATTATTTGTACAATCCAATATTTCCCAAGATCTTTCGAAGATAATTTACCGCGCAAAAAAACAGCGAGCGAAACGGCCGGATTGTAATGACCCCCTGAAATATGCCCGCCCGCAAATACCATGACTGCAAGCGCAGAACCGATTGCTAGAGGCGCCATGATCCCTGCACTGTGGGGCTCAAGCACTGTCATTCCAACAGTAAAGACTAAAAAAAACGTTCCTATGAATTCATAAACGTATTTCATAATTTCAACTCCTCTTATAGACTCGATTTATAACAAAAATTGGTTTTTGGCTGCGTTGGCTATGCAGAAATTTTTTGCTTTCAACTCAACCAGTTCGCGCGCTGCATCGAGCCTCACCTCAAGATCAGACGCGAGCCAAGCAGTTGGCTCGCTTCTCGGCAAACATGCCGAGACTGAATCTCGAGCCTTGTGTTTGCACAATGGTCGCTTGCTCCAGACAAAAAATTTGCACAACCGCGTTGCCAAATTCCCAACTTTGAATCATTTTCGGTATACAAAAAAACTCCATTTTTTACCCATGGCAAAGTTTCCATCAGCGGCAGTTATTAATCCATGAGGCAAGTTGATGGCAAAACAGAAGTGGAGTGGAGATCCAGAGACTCTTCTATGGTTGCTTGGCCCATTTATCAAAAAGAAGATTCCAGCAGACAGGGGCTCAAACGCTCCCATGCCTTTGGATCTAGCGCTCGCAGTCGATCCCTGACTTCCTGCATGGATTTACCCACTATGTTAATATGCCCAATCTTACGTCCTTTGGTAACACCACTTTTATCATACCAATGGACGCTACAACCTGGTGTCGCTAAAGCATGATCAATCAGCTCTCCGGCCAATTGTTCGCCCCTCTTACCATCTGCCTCACCTAAAATATTTAACATCATTATGTGATTAACTTTTAGGTTGGTATCGCCCAATGGCAAACCCAACGTTGCACGAACATGATTTTCAAATTGCGAAGTCACGCAACCGTCAATAGTGTAATGTCCGCTGTTGTGCACGCGCGGCGCTACCTCATTTAATAAAACTCTATCATCAGCAAATAAAAACATCTCTACACCAAACACGCCGGCACCTTGCAAGGCATTCATCACTTGTTTCGCCAAGAGTTCCGCTGCTAGGCGCGCTGATTCAGAAATGAGCGCTGGAGTTTCCGTGACGTGACAGATACTTTCGCGCTGCATTGTTTGTGTGACCGGATACAATTTTATTTCCCCCTCTCTAGACTGTACTACCATTACTGCTAATTCTTTCTCAAACGGCTGCCATTTTTCTGCATACAAACCATGTGCATAACCGCCTAATTTTTCTACAGCAATACTATGGGCTTCTTTACTAGGCACAACATAATTACCTCTACCGTCATAGGCTAAACGTTTGCTTTTTAACATGAATGGATAACCATATTCGCCAGCTGCGTGAACTAAAGCATTTTCGTCTGGAATATCGCAAAATTCACCAACAAGCACACCGACTCCCTTGAAATATTCCTTTTGTGCAAATTTATCCTGGATGATGGCAATCGTTTTTGCCGATGGTTGTATATCTACAGCACCTTCATCTTCTAAGATTATCAGAGTTTCAGCATTAACATGCTCAATCTCCACCGTCAATACATCTACTTTAGATGCAAAATTCTGCACGTCCTCGGCAACTCGAAAATGCCCCTTCACTGCTTGTGATGCCACCGCGGCAGGTGGGCGGTCGGATGGATCTAATACCATGACTTTCACACCTAAATTCGCAGCTGATAAAGCCAACATGCGTCCAAGTTGGCCGCCACCTAATATACCTAAAACTTTAGCTCTAGGCGTTTGGGGTGCTGAGGGAGGTATTAATTCTGGATTTGCGTCGGCAATATTGGCTATAAGAATTGCCATGAAAAATGCCGCTTTTCCAACTTTACTCGCGAAGCTGTAGGGTACTATTTTATCCACAAAACCACTCATTGTAACTTGTTTGTCAACGTGCAATTCTTCAATACCCAAACAATTTTTTTCAACTTTAACGTTGCCTTGATCAGGCACCCATTTGTCGAATGAACCAGCGCAGCTTAAGAAGTTGATTAATTTTTATTTCTTGGGATAAATTTCCGGGTGAATGTTTAAACCTGGAAGATTCGCTATGACTATCCTTAGGTACATGCTCGTGCTCCTTCCTTTTTGCAATCTTTTATATTCAACACCCAAGATTGAGATTCGTGTCGGGAGTGATTCAGATTTGCCTAGAATTCAAGAACTATTTTTTATTTTGGAGCAGCTTGATATCGATTATGAGCTCAGAATTTTATCCGCCCATAGAACGCCTCATGAAATGATGGCTAAGGCTCAAACTTTGGCACAAGAAGGTTTTGCGGTGTGTATCGGTTCAGCCGGTGGGTCGGCACATCTCCCTGGGATGACAGCATCGGAAACCCCCATCCCTGTGATTGCTTTGCCGGTTAAAACGAGTTATTTCGATGGTCTTGATTCATTACTTTCTATGGTCCAAATGCCTCCGGGAATTCCCAACGGCACATTGGGTATCAATCAATCAAAATCAGCCGCCATCGCTGCAGTACAAATCGCCTATATGGGTGATCACCAAATCATGCAAAAGATCTGTAAATTAAGAAATATTCCCTACCAAGAACATACCCCACAATCTAGAGTGGCTATCGTAGGTTCAAAGCAAAAGAACTTGGGAATAGATTTCCAAAAAGCCATGGAGCTCTTCCAGTCTTATAAGGTAGAAGCGATAGAGTATGACATCGATGAAGAAGCATTTCTAAGTCAGGCAATTGAGACGGGTTGCAGCGCTCTCTATTTCATTTGTGATATTCAAAATGAAGGGATTATTCAATGTCAACATTTAGCAAAAAACACCTTTTTGCCTTTTGTAGTCATCCCCTATTTTGAGAATAAGACAAGTGTGTCGCCTATGTTTTTTCATCAAATTTTGTCCAATGAAGCCACCCTTTCAATGGGCATAAACCAGTTTTCAAATGGAGCCTTATATTGCCTACAGATTATAGGTAACGAAAATGCTTTCGTACGCAATAAGTTTAACGAATCCCGTCGTGATCTCTCAGACTCTGTGAAACAAAAGAACAAAAAGCTTCAGGAGGAGAAAGCAAAAAATGGAACCTATTTAAAAAGTTGGGTTTTACCAAGCTAATCTCGATACACAGGCGAGCCTACCGCTTGTTTTTTCTTTCTTATGTTCGTATTCATAATTAAGGATGGGTTGCGTTTTATTCAAAAAATCGATGAATGATGTCTATAATTGAAATGTTTATTGAAGTTAAAATAACAAAAACGATGTAGAAAATTGCTATTGGATGCCCAATGATCATCCAAATACCATCATCATTTAAAAGGCCTATACCGATAAATAATATTGCAACCGAAGCAATATAGCTACTTAGTGGGATTGGAAGAGAAATCGCAATAAAAATTCCAATCAATCCTACTACGCATCCATTAATTATGCGCATAACAGGTTGGGTACACACCCAAAGCAGTCTGGGACGCGACAATTTGCCAATTATTTTAAGAAACCATAAAAGCTGCTTCAGGACAAATTTTAGAACTTTTTTGGGGATTTGTTTCTCAACAATGAATCTAGGCCTCCACGTTTTAAACGAAAAGGCATATTCAAATCCTAAATATGCAATAATCAATCCAAAGGGAATTGCTAATCCAAAAATTTGGCTAAAAGGAATACAGAAAAAAATTAATAGCAAGATTTTTCCTTTTCCTGAAAAAAAAGGGGTAATCTCTTTCAAAGATAAGGGTCTTTCTTTTGATTTTTCCTTCAACATCATGAGGTTTTGTTTAAAGGAAATGTATGTTTGCGACTTTTTGTTTTTGCTAATAAAACACCTTAATAATTAATGCTCGATCTGACGAACATGCTTTTTTCCCGAATTACAAATGTATATCATGCACATGGGACACAAAATATACCAAGGAATTTTACCCAAAATTATGATTGGGGGACAGGACTTAGAGGATGGCTGGCGCATTCTCAAACCGCTGAAAATCTAAAAACATTTTCACTTTTGAGCAGTGCGAATAAATCATAGTTCGAAACAAAATTCTTTACAATTGATTAAGGTTTAACACATTGGTATAATGTAGATCTTGTTCTTGGGAGGTGCCCTATGAAAAAAATCTTCTTAACTTTATTTTCCACACTCTTAGCCTCGTCTGCTCTTATCGCTGCGCCTCAAGCTGTCGTCTTCGATTGGGGAAATGTGATTGCATTTGACGACAGGTCAGTCGTGGTCGATTTTATCTGCGGTGCGCTTCAAATCTCCGAAACCGAGTTCGAGGACGCCAACCTGGAAAAACGAAAAGCCGTCAAAGCGGGGAAGACCGATATTGATTTTTGGTGCGATTATGCCAAGAAGAAAGGGGTGCAGCTTCCAAAAGATTGGGGGCAAAAATATACTGCGGCTCTGAAGGCAAGCGTAGGGGCAGATCCCGAGATGTATCTTCTCATCGATCAATTAAAAAAGAATGAGATCCGTGTCGGCTTGCTGTCGAACATTAATGACCGTTATATAACACTAATGCGTGATTTTGGTTTCTACGAGCCGTTCGAGCCTTGCCTTCTTTCGTGTGAAATTGGACTTGAAAAGCCCAATCCGAAAGTTTATGAACTTTTATTACAGACGATGCACCTCCCTCCTCAGGACATTGTTTTCATCGATGATAAAGTGGAAAATGTCGAAGCAGCCAAAGAAATGGGTATCGATGCGATTCTTTTTGAATCGGAACGGAAGTTGAAAGGGGAGTTGATCAAGAGGGGAATTTTGAGAAATGAATCAACTTGAGACCCCAGAATCGACAGAAATTCAGTTGGCCTCAACTGAAGCGCAAATACAATCGTGTTTTGCAGTGATGCGGCAGCTGCGTCCTCATATCGTCAATGAAGAAAAGTTCGTCGAACAGGTGCAGCGTCAACTCCGGGAAGGATACCTTCTTGCTTATCTTCAAGATGGCGGAGAGGTGAAAGCTTGCTCCGGATTTAGATTTTTAGAATTTTTAGCGTGGGGCAAGGTCCTTTACATCGATGATCTAGTTGCGGATTCGGCAGTGCGAAGGAAAGGGTATGGCAGCAAGCTTTTAAAATGGGTCATCCGCCGAGCAAAAGAAGCGCATTGCGATGAAGTGCATCTCGACAGCGGCCCTCAAAGGCAAGATGCGCACAGGCTCTACTTAAATCAAGGCTTCAAAATCATCGGATATCATTTTTCTCTGGGGATACCGGTCTGATGACGACCAAATGGCTCCACACTTCTTCAGGATTCACGTGAAACCTGTTTTTTAAATAGTAGGCGGCAACGGGGACTTTCCGTTTCAGCTTTTGAGCGAAAGAAATGCCATTGCCTGTCTGGAGGGAAAAATTAAGAATACTCTTGGTGTTATGCACAAAGAAGGCCTGAGGATAATCTTGCAGGACAGTCGCCATCAAGATGACCTCTTCATTGCCTCCGATCGGGATTTTCTCCCCATCAATCAGAATGGAACCTTCGAAGCCTGTATCAATCCAACAAGGAAATAAGTGGGTTTTCATCCATGCGACAGTGGGCGGGGGATAAAGAGCCGCTGTGTGGTACCAGCCTCTTCCGGGCGCGGACCCATCATTATTTAAATTGGAAATTTGCCATCCAAAGGCCCAGGCCCCTTTTTCAAACCAGGAAAGAGCCTCTTTGATGTGATCAGCATCGATTTCAACTCCCTGAGAAAGAGATAAAACATAGCAGCCGGGAGGAGTGGATTCGATAAGCGTGTTGAGTCCCTCGGAGATCGAATCGAGGTTTGTTTGCAAGGCGGTCACACGGGGGTCTTGCCTAACTTGTTCGAGAATTTTAAGAACGGGATCATTAGGTTTTGTAGCGACGAGGATCTTGAGTTCAAAATCTTCTGATAATGCTGTTTCTACTTCATTCAAATAAGGGACGAGGATATTGGTGCTGTCGTTTCCAAAGGAACGCATCCAAATCGTTAAAGAGGGCCTCTCTTGAGCAGTCACCAAGGTGCTGATTAAGATAAAAAAAATGAGAAAGGTGGAGTTCTTTTTCATATTTGACTTTGAATTTTCTTCGAAGATTTTTTTTTTGTCAAACAGTTTGGGGAGAAGGAGGCTATCTTCGATTTTCGTTATTTGATTTTTGATGGATTTTCTTTAGCGATCGGAGGGTAGTTGCTTTTAAAGTTTCTACAGAGTTATCCTCTTCGCTAAACAATTTGGAGGTTGAACGATGGCTGCAGTTACTGAATTAAGCAGAATTAAAATTGAAGATTTAGAGGCATGTAAAACGGCTTTGAACAGTTACTCTGATCCGGTAGCGAAATTTAAAGTCTTTGATGACCTGACCAATAGGGCATTTACCTCTACCGCTTTTTCTGTGTTAAGAAGATTAGCTGAAGGCCCCTCATTTAATTATGACCTCAATCTATCTAAAGTGGCCCAATGGCCAACGCATGCATTATATGTCCCCACTGTTTTAGACGCTATTGACAATTGCAAAAAGCTCTCGGACCACATGCTGGCCGCGCTTGGCCCTGAAGGAAAAAATCGCTTGTGGTCGACTTGTCCACAACCCGACACTTATATCCATAATAAAATATTTCTCGTCTTGAAGAGAATTGCTACATCAAATAATTTCCCGGACATCGGAAACCCCAAACATCCCTTATACCCTATATACGAGGAATTCTGGAAGGTTCAAGCGTACAATTATGGAAACCTTTCCCCCGATTATGACATTGAAGCTCTCGTCAAAGGAAATAGAGTAGTGCCTTATTCTCTTCCTACTGCGACAACGCGTATTACCGTAAAATATGACGCAGGTTTTGGAAATAAGCTCTTTATCCGTGGGCAGGGGCCCGGACTAAGCTGGAACAAGGGCATCGAGCTCAAAAATACCGGCGGCGATACGTGGGTTTTCGAGACGGATAATGATTTCTCCAACTTGCAATATAAAATCGTTCTCAATGATCGAGATACCGGGTATGAAAAGGGCGACAATCGCAAGATCGATTGTCATAAGAAAGAAGAAATCAGACCGAACTTTTAAGTGCGATGACCGAAAAAAAATTGGCGCGTCGACTGTTATGAGCCGTTGCAGGCGCTGATTTTTTCGAGGCAACGGACTATGACATCGACTTGCGCTGGATCGAGTCCCACCGTCAGGCGGACCGTCGTGCATTCTTTGCCAAACAGAACTGCCAGGTTCGGGTGGGAGAATCCGATGCCGGGTCGGAATAAAAGAGGATAGCCTGCTTCCATGCACTTGATGGTGAGAAAGATTCCAACTAACATCTCACCCCGGAAGGTATGCATAGGGCCGAAGATTTTGATGTCGATGAAAGTGGGATCGACGTCCTGATCGACAGGAATCACGCGGAAATTGCGATTTTTAGGATTATAAAGAGCAGAGGGTATTTTGTTTAATACTGCTCGTGTATTTGCAAAAATTTGCTTTCTGTAACTTTCCAAATAGGGCACAGCATGTTGATAGGCAAGCGAAAACCAATTGATGCTTAAGCGGTCCGTTTGCAGCACGGGATCGGTCAAAAGCGCATCGAAATGGTTCCATTTGGGATCTTTGCTATGGAGCATGAAGAAAGGCGCGCCGCAGTAATTGTCCATGCCGAAGAGATCGAATTTAAGCCCGCTTCGGTAACACATGATGTTCACATGGCCTCTTTCGATTTCTTGCTGGAGTTCAGCAAGCAAAGTTCCCACCCTCGGAGAATCGTTAAAATCAAGCGTACAGTCCAGGGCAACGCATAACGGTCTTCCTTCTCTCCCTTTTAAGGCGCGCTGCACCGTATCGGCAATTTTTTCCACATGGTATTCCGTCGCTTTGTAATCGGTGACTTTAAAATTGATCCGTTTAATGGTGGGGTTGAATTGAACAAGGATGAGATCGACATCTTTCCAATCTTGTTCCGAGGCTTCTTTGGTCGATGAAGCTTGAGAAATGCGCTCGGTGGCATGGATGCATTCGAAATAGGTGTTTTCTCCGTAGAGAACCCGAGGAGTCCTGCCCAGGCTATTTTCTACCGTTTTGAAGATACCCGCCAGGCTGGTCATCGCTGAAGCGTGAATGGCGTAGCCCGTAAGAAGTTTAAGTTCATTGGGAATAGAGGTCTGATGGCGGTGAAACGCCACGAAGAAATCCTCAGCAGTAAACGGGCTGAAAATTTCGAGAAGCGAAGTCAGATCGGCGTGCACCTGTTCCAAGCGGGAAACAAACTCGTGAAAAGTGATCGTTTCTTCGTGTTGGATAAGGGAGTCGAGCTGCTGCTTGAGTTTTGCCCCGGAAAGTTGAACGATCGAAGATTGAGTTGGCGAGCTGCTCATTTCGTTCCATTTGTGTTCGCTTACAGCATTGAATAGATCGGTGAGAACTTGCAATGTTCCCTTGAACATGAGAGTTTTTTGCGGATGGGCCGATTTCCAGTTTCGATCTGTCTGGTTGAAGAAAGAAACCCATTTCTCTTTTGGATCGAGACGGATGGGATGAACGTTTTGTTGCTTTGAAAGGCTGTGAGGAAGAAACAACCGATCGAGTTCTACACGCGTCGCAGTCAGTCCAAACCGTGAGATCCATTCTAAGAGAAATTGATGATGCTCCTCCATTTTTTCCTTTGGACAAGAGCTCAAAGGAAGCAGTCGCAACCCTCCAATGTCTTCCTGGTTGACTCTCTGAAGGAAAATCCATTTGCCGCACTCCGCGCAAGACGCGCAAAATTCAGCCTCATATCTTTGCCAGGCATCCATCCATGTTTTTTTCTCATCTTTTGGAAGGATTGAGGTGACATCGATGACCACAGGAGAATCGACATGATCCAACGCAAGCGCTCTCTCGACACAATGCTGAATTGTTTCTCCTTCTGACATTTCGAGGGATAACGGAAGGTAGGGAACTATGCTCGAAGGGCGTGTCAGAATCAAAGGGAACTCTGGGGGATGCGGAAGGATTTTTTTCCATTCCTCCATTCGATTCCGATAAGTATCGGAAAATTTTGTCGCCGGATCCCTCGCATAGGAATTCGTCGTCTCAGGATGGACTTGAACGGGAATTCCAAACGTATGGCACATCCGGTCCACAAGAAAAGGGTAGCAGCCGGTCATTTTAGCCAGCCAGCGAGCTTTCAAGAAATGGACGAGTTGTTTGTCTCCAGGAGATGAAGCGGAAACCTGAGAAAGCAGTTTGTCATTGATTTTCCACGAAGTATCGGAAGAAGGCATTTTTTCAAATAAAAAAGAAAGAAGAGGTGCTTTTTTAACAGATTGTGCAAGACAATGAATGGCAGCTGTTCCAAAGATTTGGCTGGTGATCAGGCACTCATTGCCGAGCGTGTCCGCCCAAGGAGTCAACTGAAACAGCCCCCATCCAATGCCGCTCAATGCCGTCGCCGCTCCAAACACGGCGCCTGTTCCAAAATAGAGAGAAGGATCTAATAGAGAATGGAAAATCTGTTCTTTCCACTCAGGTTCTATCGAAATTTCCAAAGCCGAAGGCGCAGCGGCAGGTTCTGAAACTGCAGCGGGGGCCGCGGAGAGTATCAACAAAGAACAAAGGATCATTCTTTTTTCTATAAAACATACATAATTTTTTTTCCACCTCCTTATCTTCCAACTTTCCTAGAATCAGGCAGAGCCAGTTTTGTCGATATTTAAGAAAAGCCCTTTCCGATCACGAAGGGTCATTTAGCAGAATTGTCTGCTAATTTTTTTAATGAGCTGTATGGCGAACCATTCAGCGCATCGATCATCTTTAAACACTTAGCCAAGATCTCGATTTGGGCTGGGTCGATGCCCAAAGTGAGGCGGATCGTCGTACAATTCTCGCCAAAGATCATCGAAATGTTGGGATGGTACAGTCCCAAGCTCGGGCGGAAAAAAATGGGTAGTCCCGCTTCCATGGATTTGTAATAAAGGCAGCCGCCTGCAAGAAGACTTCCTCGAAGGGTATGGAGGGGAGCGTAGATCTTAATATCGATGAATGCAGCATCGGCACTTCTTTGGACAGGGATCACACGGTATTTAGAATGCTCAGAAAATAATCTCGGAGGGATTCTATCCAGAAGAGCTCTCGTATTATCGAAGATCTGTTTCCGATAGAGGTCCAATTGGTCTGCAGCGGATTGATAGGCAAGGCAGAACCAATTGAGGCTCAGGGAATCCGTAACAAGTACGGGATCGTTCAACAAAGAATCGAACTGAGCCCACTCTGGACCTTGCTTATGGACCATATAGAAAGGAGCCCCGCAGTAATTGTCCATCCCGAAGAGATCGAACTTTAGGCCGCTGCGATAGCAAACGACGTTCAGCCCCCCCTCTTCGATCTCCTCTTGAAATTCTTCTAAAAGACGTGCGACACGAGTCGAATCGATGTAATCCATCGTGCAGTCCAAAGCCAGGGTCAAAGGCTTGCTCCTTTTCATCGCTAGCGCTCGATGCAGGGGAGCTGCAATTTTCTCTACTCGATATTCGGTCTGTTGAAGGTCGATCCGCTTTAAGACAGGGTTGAATTGGGCCAATAGAAGATCAGCTTGGCTAAAATCCTCTTCTGTGGCTTCTTCGATTGCAATGGCATGAGAGATCGCTTCAGCTGCGAGAATGCATTCAAAATAGGTGTTCTCCCCATAAAGGACGCGCGGCGTTTTTCCAATGCTTCCTCTTACCGCTTTAAAGATGCCGGCGAGACTGCTCATTCCTGAAGAATGAATGCTGAACGAAGCCAAAGGTTGGAGTTTTGCAGGAATGGTGAGAAGGTCCCTATAAATTTTGGAAAAGTCATTTAAAGAAAAAGGAGAAACAATTGCGACGAGAGTAGAAATCTCAGCGTGGATTTGCTCCATCATATCAAAAAACAAGACTTGATCGCTTATTTTAGTCAGACCCATCAAACGGTCCTGCAATTTTAAGAAGCAGAGCTCCGCAATGGAGGACTTAATCGGAGAATTCCCGATTTCATTTTCATCCAAACAGGCAGTCAGCTCCTTAAGAACTTGCAATGCCCCATTGACCATGAGGGTTTCATAAGGTTTCCCTTCATTCCAGTTCAGTTCGAACGTTTGGAGAGCGGCACGAAATTGTGCGAGCGGCAACCCTGCAGGTCTTTTAGAACCATCGTTTCGTGCTGCCGGAAATAAAAACGACCTATCCAGTTCGACACGGTTCGCCGTGAGCCCAAAGCGGGAGATCCATTCTAATAGAAATTGAAAGTGGGACTCGCTCTTGTCTGCAAAATGGGCTTGCAGGGGAAGAATACGTATCCCTCCAAGATGCTCTAATTCTCCCTTTTCGATGCATATGATGCGATTGAGATCTAATTGCAGCTCTTCGCATCTTTGCAAAAAAGAGAGACGGAGCTCAGCCCAAGCATCAGGCCATGTTCCCTGATTTGACAACGCTTCGGTAAAATCGACTATGACGCGTGAATCCGGCGCGGAAAGCATGGGAATGAGCTTTTCCACAGAATTCTGTATTTCATCGCTCTTAACAATTTTGAGATAAGCGGGGAAATATTCGTGAAGGTCGGCAGGGCGGGTCAAGATGAGAGGAAAATGGTCGGGGTGTGGAAGGGATTTTTTCCAGATTTTCACTGTTTTTTCATAAGTTTCACTCAATTTGTTGCAAGGATTTCTCGCATAAGCGCTTGTCGTTTCCGGATGAATTTGCAGACAAACTCCAAAACGGGGACAGGTCCAATCGACCAGGAAAGGATAAAACCCCGTCGACTTGGCAAGCCAACGCCTTTGCAAAAACAGAAGAAGCTTTTCTTCTTGAAGAGAAGAAGCGGAGATTTGAGAAAAAAGCATTTTGTTAAGGTGCCAAGAAGAGTGGGAAGGAAGGGCTGCTTCGAAAAAGGGGAGTTGATTAGGCGCAGGCGGATCTTTGAAAATTTGAGCAAAGACCTTTTGAGCCGCCGAGCCGCACAAATGGCTCAAAAGAAACAGTTCGTTTCCAATTGTTGATGCCCAGGGAGTCATTTGACAAATTCCCCATCCCAAGCGCGTTAAATGAGAGACAGGCTCCAATACGGCGGCAATCCCAATGGATAAAGCTTGATCATATATTCTTATAGTTGTGGAGGGGGAAAGCGCAAAAAAACAGAGTGAAAGAATGGATGTAGAGAGAAAAATTCCTTTTTTTAAAGACGGTTTTGAGCCGCGCTGTTTCATTAGAAAAGGCCCCCCATGTTAAACCAATCCTAGAAAATAACTTGCATTTCAGCTGCGTTAAAGCTGTCGTGATTCGACGATCGCAAGTATTCAATACAATCCAACTTACGATTGTCGAGAGGTGGCGCTTTCACGCGCTGAAATGCAACTGTTTTCGAGGATTGGTATTACTACTTAGCAAAACGATCAAGCGGCAGTCAAGCAGCTTCCTTCGCTGCACGTCTTTCGTACGATAGTAGGAGTGGCATGATGATCACAATCGATCCTAGGATCACTGCGGCCAGGGGATAGACTGTCCCGTTATAAAGAGAGCTGGAAAGGCCCACAACCATGGCGGCGATCAATAAACGTGTGCTCGTCATCAAGCTAGCGGTTATCCCTTTGATTTTGGGAAGGATCTCCATTCCTTCGGGGAAATACAGCCCCATCAGCCAATTTGCCCCCAAGGCATAGACCATCATCCCGAAAGTGATGAAATAAGGGTCGCGAGGCAAAAGCAGGGCTGCGGTAACGGATCCCAACCCTCCAGTAAGGCACAATAATGTGCCGACTTTTTTGACTTTGGCGATTCCCCATTTAGCAATAAACCTGTTAAGAAGAAGGCTCCCCGCAACCCACCCGCCCAAGATCGCAGATTGAATAAAGGGGAAAAGGGCCTTGCTCATGCCGAATTCCACCACAAAAAGAACCGATGTGCCGGAAAGAAAGGCAATATAGGCAGCAAAAGTAAGGCTCATCATAATCGTGATTTGCCAAAAAGCTAGACAGCTAAAGGCCTGTTTAAAATCTTGCAAAACGGCCTTGGCCTGGAAAGAGGCTCTTTTTTCTTTGGGAAGCGTTTCGTCAAAAAAGAGCAGGCAAATCACAAAGCTGATGAGAACAAAAATTCCGATGGCCAAAAAATTGGAGCGGAATCCAAAAGCATGGTTGAGATATCCGCCGACTATCGGCGCTGCTGCCATGATCAATGGGATAATCGTATTGAGATTGTTGGTCGCTGCGATGGCCTTCTCTTTTTGAAAGGCATCGAACAGGATTGCTGTTCCTAACGTAAAGCACCCTCCGCTCCCGACACCCTGAAGGATTCGGCCAATGAGCATTTGGTCTAAGGTTTGTGCAAAAAGAGTGATGACGCTTCCCACTAAAAAAATGGCGAGGGCGGCCATTAACGGCTTTTTTCGGCCAAACGCATCGGAGATCGGGCCATAAAAAGGGCCAGCAGCGCATATTCCCACAAAGTTCCAAGTCAAGAGACCCTGAATGGCCCCTTCCGATGCGGAGAACCATTGCATCATGTCCGGGAAGGCAGGAAGATAAATATCCGTTTCTATGCATGCGGCAATAAAAACGACAATAATCAGGAATAAATACTTCAGTTCAGTTCGTCTATTCATAAGCAGTTTTGATTGAAGCCGTAAAGATTACGGCGTATCTATGAAAAGGTCAATAAAAATAACTTTTTTTTCTTACCTTAAATGTAGAAAAGATTTAAATTTTTTCCAATCGAAACATGTTATAGGCTGTTTTATGGAACTTGAAGACAAGGTTGCAAAATACAAAGAAGTAGGTATGCAAATTGCCGAATTGGAAAAGCAAAAAAAACTTCTCGTTGCTGAAATATTGCAGTACATTCCTAAAGAAACAAAATCGATTCAGGTGGCAGGCCTCACCATCAAACGCGTCCGCCGTCTTTCGATCAGGACGTCCCTAGGGGCGGCGAAACTACTCGACGCTCTCAAGATACAGGAAGTCGTCGACAAGGAGAAAATCAAGCTGCTTTACGAACAGGGACAAGAAATTCCCGATGTTTCGGAATTCGAATACATTCAAGTTTCTTCGCCCCTCAAAAATAAAGTTTCTTCGTTATGCACTTAATTTCCTTAAAAATTTTTACCTTCCCTCCTCCGGAAAAATGGTGATCACCTCATGGTCGTTATGCCCTAAAAAATGGCCCCAATTATAACCAGGAGGCAACTCATCACAACCTAGGATGATGCCTCTTCGATCATAGCTTCCTTGCAGAAAGCGGTCCAAAAAGCAAAAAAATAAAAAATGATCTTGATAGAATTCACAAAAACTTCTACATCAATTAGTAGAAGATTTGGAATGGAGTATTCAAATCTCCCCAAAACCCGTTTAAATGAAAGAGAGACTATTTATGGCAAAAAAGACAAAAGCAAAACCAACTGCTAAGAAAAAAACTGGAGCAAAAAGAAAATCAGGATTAACTCAAACAACTTATAGTTTATCCCCTCAGCTCCAAGCTGTCGTAGGTTCTAAAAGTTTGACACGTCCGCAAGTTGTTAAAAAATTATGGGCATATATTAAATCGCATAAGTGCCAAGATACAAAAAATCGACGTCTTATCAACCCTGATCAAAAGCTCAGCGAGGTGATCGGCAAAAAACCTGTCGATATGCTCAAGCTCGCAGGCTTGCTCAGCAAACATATCGAGAAGTAAGCATTTTTCTTATTGTCTAGCGCTCGAACGAGCGCTAGTTGTCTTTTGATCAATTAACAGTTACTTCGTCATCGCGTTCATCATAGCTGACATGATATTTGTGTTTTTTTCGATCGTGTTTGCGATCGTGTTTGTCATGTCTTTTGCGATCGTGTTTGCGATCGTGTTTGTGGTGTTTTTTGTGGTGTTTATCATGTTTTTTATCTTTTTTCTTGGAATGACCGTCATGGTCTCGTTTAGCCAACTCAATGTCATCGCTTTGAGCGACAATTTGTTGATTGTCCTGCGGCGGGATTTTTTGAGTGGGGGTAAAACATAAAATTCCTAGAATGGCACATAGATGTAACATAAGCTCCTCCTACTTATATCCTCTAAATACATTAAATAAATCTTTATTACAAAAATAAAAAGAACATGCTGTTTTCTTTGTGCAGATCTTGCTTCGGAAAAAAATCAAGGAATGGTAAAATTGAGGAATCGCGAAAAAAGATATATACTGCGTCCACTCAAGTTTTGTGAATTTTGGCTTTGCGAGACGAAGCAAAATCGAAGCGAAGCGGCCGAATGCTGCAATCATCCACTGGATGGTTGCAGGTCATACCGGAAACGAAGTTCCGGATGACACAGGAGACCATTGCTGAATGGCTGCGGGGACACGAGAAGGTCCAGGCTGACCTTCGCAGTGAGGAGCCGGTGAACGCAGTGAACCAGGCCGCTCGATGTGGCAAAGTCGCAGCCAGTCAAAATTCACTTGAGTGGGAGCAGTATATCTAAACATGGGATAGCAATGACTTCAATCACCCCTTCAGGGAACAATAGTTATACTTATTATGTCAATGATGGGATCATTTGTAGAGTTAACCCCCAGGAAAATAAATTTGAAGTTCGTCACTTCAAAACTGGCGAATGGAATCCTACTTCAGACCCCCGGCTGATCGGCAAAATGCTCCAGAATAAAGGCATCATTTCTCAGGAAGGCGTGGAAAATCTGTTTCTGAAGCTAAAAAGAAAAGCTAATCAGTAGATTAGAATTTCTTATGAGCCTGGTACAGAGCCGCCGCAAAATAGAGCCGCGATGTCTCATTCAACTCAGTGAAAGATAAGTTCACTGAAGGTCGGCCGATGACTGGGATAAGTCGTATCACTTCATAAATTTTGTGCGCCCGGGAGACAGCACAGTCTTTGCCACCATCGTAAAACTCATCCAGATGAAATTGAATTTCAGCCATCACATAACGCGATTTTCCAGTGCCCGCTTCCGGCAGGCGTATGCGTATCTTTGCATCCACGTCTAAATAGCCTGAATAATCAAACTCATTTTTCCAAATGTTGGAAACATCGATATCATATCCTAATTTTGTGAGTTTTGAGATAAAAGCATTGAGGCCTTTTTTCAATTGTTCTGGTGTTTGAAAAGAAAGTGTACCTCTAATTCCGTCTTCAATATGGCTAATAGCATAGGCTTCGTCCGCCCCTGTTTCCGTTTGAGTACGTGAAACTTTATCGAGGATGCTTGCCTTTGATTTTGTAAGATTCATTTTATTCGGTCCAAAGTGAGCTATTCCCTCGGATTGACGAGCAATTTCGCTCACGAGGTTGATAAATATTAGAGCTCCTTTTGCTGTGTCTTCTAATAACTTTTCGACCGTTTGCGCGGAATTCTCCCAAGTTATTGGCAAAGGACTATACGGTTGGACTTGAACGTCTCCAATGGCATCACGGATAGGATCTCTCAATTCTCTCCATTTGGATTGGACAATGGGATAGGAATCCGGAGCTGGGACGATCGATCGAATCTCGGGATTATAGTGGCAGCGAATCGAATGGACGGCGATGAATTCCAGCACTTTCACATCTGAAATAGTGTGGAGTTCCCCTTTTTGAAGGATTTTTAAGGAATAACGATTTCCTCCAAAAGGCGAAAAAAATAAACTAGGAGTAATTTTCCCAAAAAAAAGATGGGAGATATTAGGTTCCACAGATGAAGAGAGAAGAGTGTGATTCAAACGCTCATCAAATTGGGTGAATAGTTCTTTACAGCTCGTTTCATCAGCAAAAGAGCTAATGACTGAGAGTAGTTTGTCTTTTAACTGAAACAATAAGACAGACTTTATCTCACTTATTTCGCTAATTAAAGAGAACGCGGCTTCCATTTTAGAGGCAAGTTCATAATTAGCAAGCTTTGGGTTCAGCTCGGTTATTTCCCTTTGAATTTGAGAATGTGTCGTTTTGCTTATAGTAGCCATTGATCGCCATATTAATTATTATATAAATATTAACACAATTTTAATTTAATATAAATATAAATTTTGTAGATTAGCATATAATTAGATTCTCGGTGATAGACGTGTATAATAAAAACTATAATTAAGGTAAGTAATTATTTTAATTTTTTTAAAAAAAGCTTGCAACTTCATGTCTGACAAGGATATAAACGATGGCTTAATGATTATTTGAGGTAAAAATGACTGTGGCATTTCCTTATGTTCGCCTAAGGCGGCTAAGACGCCATCCTGTCTTAAGAGAATTAGTTCGAGAGACCGAGATCGATCTTAAGGACTTCATCTATCCTCTTTTCATCAAGGGCCGTAAAGGGGAAAAAAAGCCCATTGATTCGATGCCAGGGCTTTTTCAAATTCCGATTCAGCAGCTTGCACAAGAGGTGGAAGAGCTTGTCCAGCTTGGCCTAACATCGGTCCTATTATTTGGCATTCCTTCTCATAAAGATCCCTTAGGCTCCGATAGTTACAGTGAACAAGGGATTGTTCAAGAGGCTATCGGAGCTATCCGCAAGGCTGCCCCTGATTTGTTGATTTTTTCCGACTTATGTTTTTGTGAATATACAGATCATGGGCATTGCGGTTATTTGAGCCATCGGGCTGGGAAAATCGAGGTCGATAATGATAAGACCCTGGAATTGCTAGTCAAACAAGCTGTCAGCCACGCAAAAGCCGGGGTTGACGTCGTCGCTCCCAGCGGCATGATCGATGGCATGGTCGCGGCTATCCGGAAAGGTTTGGATGAACAGGGATTCGATCACATTCCGATATTAAGTTATTCTGTGAAGTACCAATCCTGTCTTTATGGACCATTCCGCGCAGCGGCGGAAGGCCCGCCGAGCTTTGGCGATAGGAGCACCCATCAAATGGACACAGCCAACGCGCAGGAAGCTTTAAGAGAAGTTCATCTTGATGTTGAAGAGGGCGCAGACATGCTAATGGTCAAACCCGCTCATGCGTATTTAGATGTGATCTATCGCGTCAAGCAAGCTTATCCGCACATTCCTCTTGGCGCTTACCACACCAGCGGAGAATTCGCTATGCTCAAGGCTGCAGCCGAAAGGGGATGGCTGGATGAAAAAAAAGCTGTCGTCGAAGTTTTACGCGGTATTCGGAGGGCGGGAGCGGACTTTATCATCACTTATTACGCTAAAGAATTTGCCCAATGGAAGTATAATGGTGCATGAAAAAATTAATTTTTAGTCTTTGTTTGATTCCTTCCTTAATAAGGGGTCTGGTTTTCGAGAGCTCCCGAATGGAAGACCTTTTGCCTCATGTGACTCGCGAGACATGGGTGTTGATCGATGCGGACAATACTTTGTTCGAGTCCTCACTGCATTTAGGGTCCGCCCAGTGGAGAACCCACATCAGAAAAAAGGTCCTTCAGCAAGGGTTTACCAAGGACGAAGCGGAATCAATTCTAGACCAGTTTTGGCTTTTTGTGCAGCATCTGATACCCGTCCGTTCAGTCGATCTCCAAACTCCATCGCTGATAAGCCTTTTGCAGGAGTCAAAGGTCGTTGTCTTGATTTTGACGGCAAGGGATCCCATTGAGCAAGGTCATACGCAAAAACAGATCGATTCGATACAAGTCCATCTTTTCAATGATTTTCCAGAAAAATTCACTTTATCCTCTTCTCATCCTGGATTATATGATCGAGGAGTCATCTATTGCGGGGATAACCCAAAAGATCAAGCCCTTCTCTCCTTTTTTCAACACACAGGCCGTATACCTAAAAAAATCATCTTCGTCGATGATAAGGAGGAACAAGTGAGAAAACTAGAATCCAGGCTTGAAAATTTGGGCATCGAATTCGTAGGCATCCGTTTCAGTGGAGCCGATGAGCGTGTCCGCTCTTTTGATCCCGAAGTAGCGGATTTGCAGTTCAGCCGCCTGCCCAAAATCATTTCCGATGAAGAAGCGAAGTCCCTTTTAACTCTCTAGTGGTGCCCGCCGCCGCCGTGATGGCCTCCTCCATGTCCTCCGCCCTCTCCATGGTCTTCCCAGTGGCCATCATGACCATGCCCATCGTGACCATCGTGACCATCGTGACCATGCCAGTGGCCGTCACGATCGTAGTACCCATTGTGTCCATAATATCCGTCATTATAATAATATCTATTGCGACCGGTGCCGCATGCGGATAGAATGAGAAGTCCTAGCAGAAAATATTTCTTCATAGTATTTTTCCTTCGTGCCTTTTTTTTCTGTTTATCCTTTTTTTGCAAATAAGAAAACGTTTTTTTAACTCGACTTTGTAACTTTTTGGGCCCGAAGGACTTGAAATATTTGCTCTCGGGGGAGTTATTTAAAACAGGCAGAGGTTTTAACCCCTTCCTGTTTTAAATAATCTTCAAGTTCGACTTTATGGCTCGAACGGCCGAGAGTAAATAGGCGAGACAGGCGGGCCCAAAAAGTTACAAAGTCGAGTTTAATATTGATATTCAAAGCTAACGATTGCATTGCGAAAAACAGCACTGTTTCTTCCTGTCGCTGATACCCATGCTCCTGCGATGATTCCCCAATTCTCGTTGAAATTATATTCGATGGCAGGAGCAAAGCTTAAAGATTCAGAAGAAGGTCTGACAACCGGAGAAGGGGCCCCGGGCGTTCCCCGAAAATGGTCTTTGTCGAGGTGCGTGTAGACATTGTCGAGGGCCAAGACCCAATTTTGGGTGAGGCTGAATTCGAAGCTTACAATCGCGGTATAGCCGTGGCCTGGATAAACTTTACCTGCGCAGCCAGGGCCTCCCCCATAAGAATTGATCCCTCGGACATGCACAGGGGCAAAATAAGTGACGCCAAAACTTGCAGCCATGCTCAAAAAATGGGCTCCTTTCAAAGGATAGATTTTATAAAAGTTCAGATTTGCGGTTGTGGCAAAAGAACCCGTGCCTCCTATGTCCGTGCCTAATTTTTTGGGGTTCGACTTCTGGTACTTTCCCGTGGGAAAAGTTTCGATAATTTGCAACTCAATGCCCGGAAAATATTTAAAACGGTCAGTCGGTAGCAATTGAAAGCCGAGGCTCAAAGGTAAATCGCTAAAAGTCCAAGCTGATTGGCCCTCTGTGGAATTATAACCGACAGCAGGAGTGATCTCGACATCCACCCAATCCGTAAGGCCAAAGGTGAAATCAACTGATGTGGAATAGCTAAAAAAATTGGGAGTGGAGATGTTTTTCCAATGATGGTCGTAGAGGCCTGTCCTGGTGTTGAAGGCGAGATAAGGCTGGATGATGTAATGCCCCGCACGCACGACAGCTGCGGTGGGAGCGATTAATGGACCGGTAAACCAGGGAGCTGCTTCCTCGATGGTTGGTAGGGTTGGTTCTAAAACTTCACCGCCTGCATGCGCAGCCAAAGGGAGGCTTAAGAAAGCAAAATAGTTTAAAAATTTATTTGGCGCCATCCTCATGCAAATACCAGCCTTGCCAAATAAAATGAAATTGATTTCTCATATTGAATTTACTCCTCTAGAACCGTTATCCTAGCTATACTGTTCCCTCTTAGGTTTTGTGAATTTTGACTCTGCGAGACGAAGCAAAATCGAAGCGAAGCGCCGAATGCTGCAACCCTCCAGTGGATGGTTGCAGGTCGTGCCGAAACCGAAGTTCCGGATGACTGTAGAGACCATTTGCTGAATAGAAAGGGGATCGAGGCTGCGGAAGCACGAGAAGGTCCAGGGGGAGCTTCGCAGTGAGGAGCAGGTGAACGCAGTGAACCGGGCGGATCGATTTGGCAAAGTCGCAGCCAGTCCAAATTCACAAAACATAACCGGGGGCAGTATATCATGATCCAAGTCGAAAACATCACTCTCTCCTATTCCGGCGACCCCATCCTTGAAGGGGTTGCATTTACTTTGAATCCAGGCGAGCGCTGCGGGCTGGTCGGCCGCAATGGCTCTGGAAAAACGAGTTTGCTCCGACTTCTCATCGGGCAAGAAAATCCTGACTCCGGAACGATTTCTTTTTCAAAGGGCTATCGATTGGGCTATTTGGACCAGCATATTCGCTTTTCCATGCCTACAGTTCTAGATGAAGCATGCTTGGGATTAATATCCATAGAGCGGGAGCAGACGTACAAAGCAGAAGCGATGTTGTTCGGCCTAGGATTCAAAGACGAGGACATGCAGCTTCCCCCAGAGCAAATGTCGGGGGGTTTTCATCTTAGGCTGCATCTAGCCAAAGTGCTGCTTTCGCAACCGGACTGTCTTCTCTTGGACGAGCCGACAAACTATCTCGATATTCTTTCCATCCGTTTTCTCACTCGTTTTCTTCAGCAATGGAAAGGGGAATTGATTTTGATATCGCATGATCGTGAATTCATGGATTTGGTCACCACGCATACGTTGGGCATTCATCGAAAAAAAGCGCGAAAAGTCAAAGGAGGGACGACGGTTTTTTATGAACACGTCGTTCAGGAAGAGGAAATCCATGAGCGAACCCGCATGAATTTAGAAAAAAAACGGGACCATCTTCAATCGTACATCGATCGTTTTGGCGCAAAGGCTTCAAAAGCGGCGCAAGCGCAATCGCGCCAAAAAATGTTAAAGAGAATTCCCGCTTTAGAAGAGCTTAAAAACCTGTATCATCTCGATTTCAATTTCCATGAACGCCCGTTTATGGGTAGGAAAATGTTCGAGGTCAAGGGGATTGATTTTTCTTACGAAGCCGAGAAGCCCATTATCCGCGAATTTTCCTTGTTCGTCGAAAGAAATGAGAGGGTCGCCATTGTGGGAAAAAATGGGTATGGCAAGTCTACCCTTTTACGCTTAATGGCGGGAGGACTCGCTCCATTGAAAGGAGAAGTTATCTTCTCTGAACAGACAGCGATGGGATATTTTGGACAGACAAATATCCAGCGATTGAAAGAATCCGCAAGTATTGAAGAAGAGATTGGTTCTGCCAACCCTGCCTTGAGTTACACCGAGGTGAAAAAGATCTGCGGGCAGATGATGTTCGGTGGAGACACAGCTAAGAAGAAAATCGCTGTCCTGTCGGGGGGAGAAAAAAGCCGCGTGCTTCTGGGGAAAATTTTAGCCAAACCTTGCAATCTGCTGTTGCTCGACGAACCTACGCATCATCTAGACATCGAGTCTATCGAGGCATTAATCGATGCTTTGGAAGAATTCGAGGGAGCAATCGTGATTGTCACTCATAGCGAATTGATTTTGAAACGCTTGGAATTGAACAAACTTATCATTTGTCATCTCGACAGGCAGGAGCAATTTTTAGGGCGTTATGATGATTTTCTCGAAAAGGTAGGCTGGGTGGAAGAAACGGCGCAGTCCTCTAAAGGCACATCCTCGGACTCGGAGACGCGTAAAAAGAAACACGAAGAAAAAATGGCGTTGCGTGTGAAAATTAGGCACTTAGAAAACGAGATTCGCCATGTTGAGAAAAAAATTATAGAATTTGAAGCCGAACAAAATGGGGAGATTATGCAGCTTGCCGAAGCTTCACAAAACAATGATCTCGAAAAGATCCAAAAATTGTCAAAGTCGTGCAGCAGAAGAGAAAAAGAACTCGAAGCCCTTTTTCAGACTTTCCTCAGACGCGAAGAAGAGTTGTCAATCATCAAAAACTTGTCTTCATAATTTGTCCAAACGAAGGTATTATTTTCTGAATGGAGAACGACTGATGCGCTGTATGCTTATATTTTTGCTTTTTCTTCAAGGATGGATCTTTGCGGTCCAAACCGATTACGATGCCACAGTAGTTGGGACAAGCCCGATCTCGATGATCGAAGCCTTTTATCACCTTTCCAAAGGAGAGAAGGTCTTGATTCTGGAGGCTGATGAAGTCTGCGGCGGCGCGTGGAAGAGCATTGACATTTGCGGGATCGACCATGTCGACCTGGGATGCCATTTGATCGGGAGTGACTGCAAGCTGAAAGAATTCTTCGAAAAATACTTTGGATGCAAATTTCTTTGCCTGCAACATCCGCAGCAGCTTGCAAACGAGGTGCATGAACGATGTGCAAATGGGTATTATTTCTCTCAGGGCTGCTTCGAGCTCATTTCCCATTTAGAAGCAGCGATCAAAGCGCTTCCCAACGCTGTCCTTCTCCATCAAAAACTGGAAAGTATTTTTATCGATCCCGTGCGAGAAAGCATTGAACTTTCTTTCGGCGGCAGCCGTTGTTCCACAGCAAAGCTCATCGTTACGCCCTCCAGTCAATTCCGAGTCGAAAATCCATCCTTTGCCAAGCAGGAACCGCGCTCGCATCTCTATCCTCATCTGTACTTATTGGTCGAAGATGATGTTCCATCCAGCTTTACTTATCTGAATGGAATCACAAAAGGGATGTCGCGCGCGATGAATTTGACCTCGTTTTTAAAATTCCCCAAAGATAATTTACAAATGATCGTGATACAGACGCATTCAAAAAATGAACTCGAAGACGCGGAAAGATTTTTTAAGGCTTTTGTCGATCAACGTTACTTGAGCTCGAATGCGAGAATCGTTATTTCTGACCATTATTGCTATCACCAATCCTATATGAATGTATCCGGGGTTTCGCAACTTGGAGGCAAACTTGTCGAAGTGTTGGACACTTCGAGTTTTTATGGAATGGTGCGCTATCTAGAAAAATGGAAGTCAGCCATGATGCCGTTGCAACTTGCCAATTAGAAGAAGAACGCACAATGTTATCACCTTAAAAAGGTGCAAGAAAAATAACAGGATAACATAATGAAAAGGATAAGGAAATTGCTGCTTTTTCTTATCCTGTGCATCCTGATAGTCCTGTTATTTTTCTTAAATTGACACAATTGGAAGAACGCAAAGACGCAAATTTGCGTCTTTGCGCTTAATTTTTAAGGTAAAGAGGTTGGGAACGAGGGCTTGCAAAAGGTTTCTTTGATCCGCAACAAGGTCAGCAAAGAAAGGATCAAATAAACGGGCAATGTCAAGAATGCGGCTTTATAGGCATGGACAGAAAAGACACGTGCGCCATCGACCAATTTTCCATCCCAGCCCATATCGAGGAATTTTCCGGTGAGAGGGTCGGAAAAGGCTCCGAAAAGGGCGTCGAAAGCGTTCATAAAACCGATCGCCGTCGCTGCAAGAATAGGCAAGCTGATTTCCCGGATCATGGTGAAACAAAGCAGGAAGCTGCTGATAGAAAACCCGAATATAAATAGCAGCAGCATGATAGATGTCTGCGTCAGTCCAGGCGCGTAAATCACGCTCGAGATCGTCATCAGGGCCAAAACCGTGCCCCAGAACATCACGACTTTTCTGCGTCCCAGCCAATCGGAGAACCAACCGAAAAAGGGAGCTCCGACAGCAAATCCGATAAAAATCATAGACACAGCCTGTGCAGAAATATTTTGAGAGATGGCAAAAGCTTCCGAAATAAAAGAGACTCCCCAGAGTCCGCCAAAAATCATCACAGGGGCGAAAGCGAACCCGCTATAGACAGAAAGCCACCACGCCTGGCTATTTTTTAAGACTCTTTTCAGACTGTCAATAAACGAGATGCTTTGGGAGACAATATGGCGTTCTTTTTTATGTTCCGGAGAAAGGTCGCGAACGACCAACCAGAAAAGAGCTGCAAGTACAAGGCCGATGATTCCGATGATCTCCATTGCGTAACGCCAATCCATGGCATCGATGAAGGCGGCTAGGGGAGCTTGGCCTCCTACAGCGCCGAGCATGGCAACCGTCATCATCAATCCTGCCATGAAGGCGAATTGCTTCATCGGAAACCAATTGGCGATTAATTTTAAGCAATTGACGGCGGCAAATGCTGCGCCGGCGCCTGTGATGAAACGGCCAATGCCTGCGATGAGGAGGGTGTCCGCCCTGGCAAAAACTAAGCTTCCTGCTGCGCAGAGGCCAATTGCCACTGTCGTGACTTTTCGTGGGCCGATCTTATCCAGCAGGAGGCCAGCGGGGATCTGCAGAAGGAGATAGGCATAAAAATAGCAGGCAGCCAAATTACCTAGCGCGGTGCCCGAAATGTGGAAGGTGCTCATCAAAGTCGAGGTCATGACACTTGGAGAAACTTCAAGGGCATATTTGTAAAACATGAAAAGGGCGCTCAAAAGCCAAATGACCCATGCATGCATATTAGTGAAAATGCTTTTGCGCCCTAGAGTTCTTTGAAAGTTTCCCTTGGTCATACCAGTACCATGCTAAAAAATTTAAAACAGATAAATTCTAGAGCTGGATTGGATATTAAGTCAAGTTGTCTCGCCTATTCTCTTCCCCGAAATCAAATACTTCGACTCCTTCGTTCCCAAAATGGTTGTAAAGTCTAGGTTTCAACTTGCAAAGCCTTCGGATTTCAGCCAAAATAGCGCAACAAAAAAATCTAGGTGGAAATATGAATCATCAAGTTACAGGTAGAATGAGAAATGTTTTCCTATGGGTATTGACCGCCGCATTTTTGAGTGTTTATGGCGAAGAGCCCAAAGACATGGAACAAAATTGGGACCAGCTGGAAAAAATCCAAATGATGCGCGACGATGAAATGCTCCTCTCTCAGATGCTTCCGATCGTGCATTGTTCTTTTTATCCAAGCAAATACGAAGAAATTCTTTTGTCCCAGCTGCGCAATTCCCAAAGTTCTACAAAGCAGTTCCGAACGGTTTCAGAAAAAATTGGCGATTTGCTTGTCAATAAAGTGATCGATTGCCTCCCGACAAAGATCATTGAAATTGAAACTCCTGTTACCAAATGCATGGGGACAGTGCTATCGAGCAAAGTCGAATTCGTCTCCATCATGAGGTCAGGCGATGCCATGCTGGAGACTTTCTTAAAACATTTTCCAGAGGCAAATGTAAGTAAATTCTTGATCCAACGCGACGAAAAAACAGCAAAGCCTCAATTCAAATACATGAAAATTTCTCCGCACCTCGCATCGGGAAACTCTGTGGTCATCACTGAACCCATGATCGCTACGGGCGGAACGCTTGAAATGGTGATCTCGATGCTGAAAGCAAAGGGAGTAAAAGAAGAGAATATCATCGTGGCCTCGATCTGTGCAGCTCCCGAGGGACTTATTTTGCTCAACGACAAATTTCCCAAGATCCAAGTCGTTATCACCGCGCTTGATCAAAAGCTCAATGAGAGAAAGTTCATCGTACCCGGACTCGGAGATTTCGGAGACCGCTATTTCGGCACTGCGGAAAAATAGAGCCAATTGCAAAACTCCACGCCACAGCGAAAATCGATGATTTTGCCCCCCCCACCCGGTTCTCTTCGCAAATGTCCACTGGACATTTACAAAGTGTACGCGGCCACGGTGGCTGCGAAAACACAAGAAGGTCCGGTGGATCTTCGCAGTGTGAAGCAGGTGAGCTGAAGCGAACCGGGAAGCGAAGTGACTGCTGACACTTGTGTCAGCAGGAGATAGTTGGGAAAGTAGGAGAGGCGCCGCGGGGCCAAGTTGCGTCAAAAGGACGATTTTAAGTGGCGAAGAGGTCTGCAATGACTCAACAACAAGAGTTTATATTTTTTTGGCAAATTCGATAGAAGAAACAATCCATGCTGTACGAAGCAATTTGGGATGCCTTTATCGGAATAACCCCATTGTCTTAGGCGATTTCGAGCATTTGATTCAAGTTTGGAAGCAAGAAAATCCCAGAAACGTCAATTTTCGTAAAATCATGGCTGCCCTGGATTTTGCAGCGGTCAAACATGTCGCCCAAGTAAGGAATCACGCGGATTGGGTCCCCTACATTGTTCATCCCCTACGCGTCGTTTTATTGCTTTGGGAAGAGGCGGGATTTAGGAAGACGGATCTCCTCGCTGCTGCATTTTTGCACGAAATATTGGATGATACAAAAACCGTGCCTGCGGAAATCGCGGCTGCATTTGGGTGTGAGGTTTTAGAACTCGTCGAACAGTTGACGCTGCGACCTGAATTGGGTCTTTCCGATCAAGCCGAGAAGATGTCCAGGGAGGCAAAAGCGATCAAATTGGCCGATCGCACACATAACTTGCGCGATCTTCTCGATCATCCCCCAAAAGTTTGGCAAAGCGGCAAAGTCGCCGCCTTCATTCAAAAAAGCCAGGAACTTTTGCATGCCCTGGAAGGGGTAAATTTGAAATTGGAGAGCGCGTATATGGCTGCCCTCGACAATCTCATTCATACCAATACAATTTAACCCACTTAATCTTCATAAAGCTGGCATTGCAGTTCAGCTTTGGACAATGTGTTGGCAATGAGGTCCAGCTCTTCAGGAGACAGGGAAATCTTGGCTCCTCGAGCATTTTCCTCGGCTTGTTTTGCATCCCGGGCGCCGACAAGAGCGGCCGTGATCCCAGGCCGATGAATGGTGCAGTTGATGATGATTTCAGCCAGTGAGACCCGATGTTTTTTGGCGATGGGTTCGATCTTGGCAAGGGCTTCCTGAAGAGGCTTTAAATATTCCGGTTTAAAAGTCTTTTTGCCCGCACGATGGTCTCCTGCCGGAAAGACATGCCCTGGCTTATATTTACCCGTTAGCAGCCCTCTTTCCATCGGCGAATAGACGATGACGGAAATCCCATTGGACTGGGCGAAAGGAATGATATCCTTTTCGATTCCTCGGCGAATGAGGCTATAGGGAGGTTGGACGCAATCGACGGGAAAGACCGCATGAGCGGCTTTGAGCAGAGGAAGATCGAAGTTGCTGACTCCTATAGCGCGCACTTTTCCTTGCTTCTTCAATTGGGCCATGGCATTCCACGTCTCTTCAATAGGGGTAGCGGGATCCGGCCAATGGATCTGATAAATATCAATCATGTCCACTTTCATCCGTTTCATGCTTTGTTCGCATTCGTGAAAAATGCCTTTTGGCGACAAGTCTTTGCGGATTTCGACAGGACTTTTGTTAAAGTCGCGATTTGGCGAACGCACCGTAGGATCGGATTCATCCCAGCGCAGGCCGCATTTGGTCGCGAGGACAACTCTGTCTCTTTTCCCTTTAATGGCGTCTCCGACTATCTCTTCGCTTAAGCCCATTCCGTAGGCGGGAGCGGTATCGATCGTTGTGATCCCATTTTCAATAGCTGCTTGAATGGCCTCGATCGCTTTTTTGACGTCCGTGCCGCCCCACATCCAGCCGCCCATCGCCCATGTGCCTAAAATGATGGGAGTGACTTTAATATTTGATTTTCCGAGCTGACGAAATTGCATAATGACCAAGGGTTTTTTCCTTATCATTAAGTTGGAAGAAGTATTTTATGCAATGGAATTTATCCGTCCTCCGGCGGAAACCTGGCCCTTAAGGGCCGGGTATTTTCAAAAACAATGTTGGGCCGAGGACGAAGCTCGGCCCCAACTTAATCTCAGGCCTTAAGGCCTGGGTTCACTTCCAATTTTCTTCGGGGCTGACGAATTAAGTTCCGTTGCCTAGGCCATATCTCAATCCATATCTAGCAGCGTTGGCTGTGAGATGATCGAGAAATTGCCCTGCGGTCATCTGAGGAAACTGCTGTTCAATTTGTGCTAAAAGCTGAGTTGCGGCTTCCAGTTGGATTTGATTCGTCATTGGATACATGCGCAACTCGTCGACTCCTGCGAATCTTGCGGCAGCAAGGATCAAGAGATACATTGTTTTAGGGTCGTTGCCGAAAGCTCCCATAGCCCAGTTTCCGTTATGCATGATATTTGTCTTGTCAGGTGAGGCCGTTTTAATTGCTTGAGCAGCGTTGTATAAAGTGAAAAACGGCTTTTCAAGATCTTTTCTTAGGTAAGGATGGCCATTCAATGACAGAGGAATATTGGAACCAACAATGGCGTAGATGTTGCTGGCGACAGGATTGTCGAAACGTGTTAAGCGGGATGAAATCTCGGCTGAAGAGGCCTGCGCAAAATAATTTCCATATAAGGTTTGAGGAGGGACGCGACCGGTAAGAGGGGTGGTTGTATCCAACGCACCTAATCTAGGCACGTTCTGGAAAAGGGCAACATCGTTATTCTGAAGGGTGCGTTGATGGGGCGCTAGCGCATTTTTGGCATGGGCAAGTGCAGGGTGCTCTAAAACTTGGAGTTCATCTTGGGCAAGAAGCGGTCCTTCGCAAAATCCAAATAATTGCGGGTCGGCAAAGTTTGCTGTCCAATGAACGGTGTCTGCTGTCGAAGCATCGTAAAGAAAGGTACCGTTGACAACGACAACGGGCGTCCTCGCCGGAGGGAAAACAGCTTTTGCTTCGAGGGCCTGAGTATCATTTAGGCTGCTTTTTGACATGGTGACTTGCCCGGCAACGGTGCGGCCTTGAAGAAGTCGATCGTAAACGAATCTTTTGTTAGGGTTATTAATATGATGCGCATGTTGTGCGGGATTGATGACGAGATTGAAGTCCGTAGTGCTGCCGTTGGTTTTTAACCCCAAACACGCAGTAAGACTATTCCATAGATTTTTCAGACATTCCAAGCACTGATTCCATACATCTGCAATCCAACTATTCGCAGCTTTGACCTCGACGCGAGGGTTATGGGTCGAGAGTGTTGAGGGGTTAAAATTATGTTTTATGTTACTCGGAATAGTTATAGTAAAGTTTAAATTTTGATTTGACTGAACGGGATAAGATTTGATTGTAGAATCTGTATTAAAATTTAAATTGTCACTCATAATCACTTCCTTGTTCGGAAAATTATAGATGAAAATCCATTTTATTAACATGTTTGAAAAAAAAATAAAATACATGCATACAGTCTGAAAAAGGGAAGCGCTGTGGAAGAGGCTGTTTTTGCCGGCGGATGTTTTTGGTGTATGGAGCCGATCTTTGATCGGCTGCCCGGTGTGATTTCCGTATCCTCCGGATACGCCGGGGGTGTTGTTCCCCATCCCAGCTATGAAGAGATTTGTGAAGGACATACAGGCCACCTTGAAGTTGTCAAGATTGCATTCGATCCCTCTAAAATCACGTATTCTCAACTTCTCGATGTGTTCTGGCGCAATATCGACCCGCTCGATCCTTACGGTCAATTTTGCGATAAAGGGGACCAGTACAAATCGGCAATTTTCTATGCGAATGAAGAACAGAAAGCCCAAGCTAAAAAATCTAAAGAGGCGATTACATCTACCTTTAAAAATCAAGCCATCTACACCCAGATTAGGCCTCTCGATGTCTTTTATCCTGCAGAAGATTACCATCAAAAGTTTTACCAAACCCATACGGCCCATTACAAATCATATCAGAGTTGTTGCCGCAGAGATGAAAGGTTGAAACAGCTATGGGATTAACCTGGAGGTCGAAGGAAGAGTTTGAAAAGGGAGCTTTTTACATGCTCCTGTCGGGGGTGACCCTTTCTCTCTTCACTCTTTTCGCCAAATTTGGAACCGAAAGCACCCCTTATCTCCTCCTCATTTTTTTGCGTTTCGTCCTCCCTCTCCTGTTTTTAATGCCCGTTCTTTTAACGACAGTTTCATTCAAAGACCTTTTTTTGAAGACCAATTTAAAAATGCAACTGCTCCGCAGCGGTTGTATTTTGATCTATCAATACTCGATCTTTTATTACCTGATATCCGCCTCTGTGCTCGACGCCACGATCATGCAAAACACCGCTCCTTTGTTCATGCCCATTTTAGAACTCGTTTTTTTTAAACATCGTTTTGAAAAAAGAACGCTCTTGAGTATTTTAGTCTCTTTTGCCGGCGTCCTTTGCATTTTAAAGCCCAGCGCCTCGTTTTTTGAGCAGCTGAGCATTTTGGGTTTAGTGATCCCCTTAAGTCAGGCAGGGTCGCAAGTGCTGTACAGCCATCAGGCGAAGGCTGAGAACCAAAAGTTCAATCTTTTTTATCTCTATTTCATCGGCAGTGTGGTTTCCGGGATTGTTTTCGCTTTCTCTGAAGTGTTTTCCATGGAATCCGCCCCCTTTAAGAATTACACCCTTCTCTTGTGGGTGAATCTCATCTGCCTTGCTTTGGCAACCCTTTTCAATCAAATCTTCCGCGGTTTTTCGTATAAGTATGGCAAAGCTTCTGCATTAGCCCCCTTTCTTTATATGTCGATCATTTTTTCGGCGATCATTGATTGGGCCGTTTTTCATCACCCTCCCGGATGGCTTTCGCTTGCCGGCGCTCTCCTCGTGATTGCAGGCGGCATGATCCAGGTCTTCAATAGGAAATAGAAACCCAGTTTATGGCCGCTTTTTGCAAAAAGCGGGCATAAATATATAATAGAAAAAAAGTGAGGTGAAAAATGATCGAGCCTATGAAACCCGAACGGCCAAAAGTCGGTGTGGGGGTAGCTGTCATTTCAGAAGGAAAGGTTCTTCTTGGCAAGCGCAAGGGTTCGCACGGAGAGGGCTGCTGGTCCTTTGCTGGTGGGCACCTGGAATTTGGCGAGACGGTCGAAGAATGCGCTAAAAGAGAAGTTTGGGAGGAGACAGGTCTTCTGGCCACATCGATACTTTTAGGCCCCTGGACAAACAACGTGATCGAAGGAACAAAACATTACGTCACTTTATTTGTATTCGTGGACCGCTTTACAGGTGAGCTCGAGCTCAAAGAACCGCACAAATGCGAAGGATGGCATTGGTTTGAATGGGGGCAATTGCCAACGCCCTTATTCCCTCCCGTTGCCCATCTGATCGAAAAGCTAGGTGTTGAAGAATTAGAAGGGATTACTTCTTTAAAAATCAAAAAATTAGATTGATCAACACCGTCAAGACGACCTTCCCGGACGTATTCACTGATTCAGAACTTTCAATGGGAAAAAATTGAGATTTACTCGAAAAATTATTCACAGATGAGTTTTTGTTTTATGACCCAATTTTTGAGATATTATGAAGAGCAGCGCGTAAATCAATCCCTTTTCCAAGGACGGGAGAATATAGATCTCCCATTTTTTTGAGGCGGGCCGGTGTGGTTTTGATGGTGTAATTCTTCGGGTTTAAGCCTTTTTTTATTTCACTCCATTTAAGAGGGGTAGAAACCGGGGCGCCCGGTCGAGCCCTTACAGTATAGGGAGCTGCTACGGTTTGAGCATAATTATTTTGGTAGCAGTCGATATAGACTTTACCTCGCCTTTTAGAAAGAGAGCGTTCCAAGGTTGTAATTTTTGGAAGACGCTGATTGACAATGGTGGCGATAAGTTCGGCAAAGTGCTTCGCTAGGTCGAAATTGTATTTGGCCCCGAGGGGAATAGTGATATGCAGTCCTGTAGCACCCGATGTTTTGCAGAAACTGGGAACTTCAATTTCCTCCAAAACCTTGTGCAGAGTTTGCGCCACTTTAATTACTTGAGTAAAAGACGCGGTTTTAGGATCTAAATCAAAAATCAAAAAATTAGGGAAACTTAGTTTTGGAGAGCAGGATAGGAAAGGATGAATTTCAATACTTCCTAAATTGGCGGCATACAGAAGACTTTCTTCGTTGTTAATCAATAAGTAGTGCACCTTTTTCTTTTCATGATCAATCGCGGTTGTTTCCACCCATTCGGGGGGATTTTTGAAATCTTTTTGGAAAAAAGAAACGCCCTCGATGCCATTTGGAAAGCGTTTTAGTGAGACTGGACGGTCTTTAAGATGGGGAAGCATCCAAAAGGAAATTTTCTCGTAATACCGAAGAAGGTCTCCTTTGGTGATCTCTTCCTTGGGCCAAAAAATCTTGTCGAGATTCGTGAGAAGTTTGTGTTTAATTTCTTTCTGTAAAGCTATTTTTTCTTCTTGCTTTTTGATGAGAAGCCACTGCTCTTTGTCTGCTTTTTTTAAGCGAACCAAGTGAAAAATCCCTTTTAGTTTTTTGCCATAAAGGGAAAAATGAAAAGAGCCTTTTTTTAAGCCTTCTTTTATTTTTTTCTCCGACTCTTTGGCATCTAGATCATCGACACAATAGGTGCCATGGTCCCAAATTTTGACTGTGCCAGCTCCATAACCAAAGGGAATAGTTCCTTCAAAATCCTTATAGGTATAAGGATGATCTTCAACCATGATGGCCAAACGCTTAATGTTAGGATTCATGGAAGGCTGCTTAGGGATGGCCCAACTTTTTAATACCCCTTCCAGTTCTAGGCGTAGGTCATAATGTAAATGGCTTGCATTGTGTTCTTGGATAACGAATGCTAGAGAAACGCTTCTCTTCTTTTTAATGACAGGAAGTGGTTCGTTGGAAGATTTGAGATTTCTTTTTGCCTTGTACTTAAAAAGTTTCATGTTTTCCTCTTCTTTGTAGGGTTACCATATATTTATTTTGAATTGTATAAAAAAATTAGATTTAAAAATAGAGAATTTATTTCGAGATTGGTATCACTACAATTATATAAAGGAAGGCTGTTATGCGTTCACTGTGGAAAGGAGCTTTAAGTTTTGGACTGGTTCATATCCCAGTACGGATGTATTCCGCCAGTGCAGAGCGAGATTTGAGCTTCAAATTGCTGCATAAAAAAGACTTGGCCGAAATTCGGTATGCGCGCATTTGTAAAGTGGACGGCAAAGAAATTCCGTGGGAGGATCTCGTAAAAGGATACGAGACGGAAAATGGCACCTACGTGGTGTTAACCCAGGAGGATTTTGAAAGGGCAAATGTTCAAAAGACGCGAACAATTGAGATTTTAGATTTTACGCATGAAAATAAGATCGACACCATTTATTACGATACCCCCTATTATCTAGAGCCGGATAAAGGAGCAAGTAATGCCTATTCACTTCTTTATCAAGCATTGAAGCAGGCAAAAAAAATTGCCGTAGGGCGTTTTGTTTTCCATAATCATGAGCATATTGGGGTCATTCGAGTGCATAAAAATATCCTCGTTTTGCATCAATTGCGTTATCACAACCAGATTAGAAGTTTACAAGAACTCAAAATTTCACACTCTCAGGTTTCAAAAACCGAGCTTAACCTGGCGCTAAAATTAATCGATGAATTGACAGAGCCTTTTAAACCCGAAAAATACTCCGATACTTATGCAGATGAAGTGAAGGCGATCATCAAGAAGAAAGCTAGGGGACAAAAGGTGAGCGTTGAGAAACCCCCTGTTGAGAAATCTTCCAAGGTCCAGGATATTTTGTCTCTTCTGAAAAAGAGTCTTAAAGAAGACCCAACAAACCCAAAAAGGCGTAAGAGTGCCTGATGAAGCCCATGCTTGCAACGTTGGTAAAGAAGCCTTTTGACGATAAAGAGTGGATATTTGAAGTGAAATGGGACGGATATCGCGCTCTTGCTTATAAACTTAAGAAAGTCGATCTTCTTTCGCGAAATGAAAAATCGTTTAATGCCCGTTTTCCACTTATTGTGAAAGAACTCCAAAAATTACCAGGAGACTTTATTCTTGATGGAGAAATTGTGATTATGGACAAGGGTCGATCAAATTTCCAATTGTTACAAAATTCTCAAAAGAGTGGGAAAGGAACCGCCTTTTATTATCTATTCGATATCCTGCGGTATGAGGACATCGATTTAACGCAGTTACCATTAATCAAACGCAGAAAAATCCTTCGTAAATTACTTCAAAAGGGCAAATGTAAGTATCTACATTTTAGCGAACACATAGAAAAGTTTGGGACGCGTTTTTTTGAGAAAGCAAAGAAAAAAGGGTGGGAAGGGATCATTGCAAAAAGAAAAGAAAGTCTCTACCGATGTGCTCGAAGTAGAGACTGGCTCAAAATTAAGACAAAAATGCGGCAAGAAGTCGTGATAGGCGGATTTACTCAGCCTCGCGGTTCCCGTAAATATTTCGGGTCCCTGCTGGTCGGGGTATACGAAAAAGATCACTTTGTGTTTGCAGGACATGTGGGAGGCGGCTTTAACGAGAAACTTTTAAAAACGATTTATGAGCAAATGGTAAAGTTGCAACGCAAGAAATGTCCTTTCCTTATAGTCCCTAAACCGAATGCTCCGACCACGTGGCTGCAGCCAAAGCTTGTATGTGAAGTCGCCTTTGCAGAATGGACAAACGACGGGATCATGCGCCAGGGCATTTTTCAAGGCATGCGAGATGATAAGCCTGCGAAAAAGGTGATAAGGGAGATAGCCAAGGAAATATAAATATACGGCGCCCACTCAAGTTGTGTGAATTTTGGCTCTGCGTGACGAAGCAAAATCGAAGCGAAGCGGCCGAATGTTGCAACCATCCAGTAGATGGTTTCCGATCATACCGGAACCGAAGTTCCGGATGACACGGGAGATCATTTTGACGCAGAAATTATTCCAAAAATTTTTGCAACGGGGCACTAAGTGTGCCACGTTATCACTTATTTTTAATGACAACCTTTGTGACCTCTTTTCCTTTTCCCATGCCGCGCTGATCAAATTTTTGATAAGCTTTGGGCGCTTTTTCAATCGGAATACGATTGGAGATAATCATGCTAGGGCGGGCTTTGCCTGCAATAATTAGATCTCGGAGGAAAACATTGTATTTTTTAACTGGCGTCTGTCCAGTTGCAATTGTTAATCCTTTACTGAAAAGCTCTCCAAAAGGTAGTTCCAATTTTCCTTGCTTTAACTTTGGGGTTTTGCCTTTGGGATCTTTTGGCATATAGACCCCTACAACGCCAATGAAGCCGCCGGGGTTCACTACTTTAATGAGCTGGTTGAGAACAGCAGTGGGATCTTCTTTGTTATTAGTATGAGAGATTGCTTGATAACCGACAGCGTCAATTCCGCACATGACTCCCTTTAATTTTTCTTCCCCGGGACGTAGAGATTCTTGAGCTAAACGGTTTTTTGCCCGTATTTTAAAGATCTGTTCGGCAGGGTCCCCTTTAGAAAAATTGATGGGAATTGCGCCAAATTTTTTAGCTATTTTTAGTCGTGGTTCGGATTGATCCACCACAAAGACCTCCGCGGCCCCTCGAAGAAAAGCACTGTGTGCCGCAAGGAGCCCGACGGGACCGGCACCAAAAATGGCAACAGTAGAACCGGGCTGCACGTTGGCCAGCTCACAGGCGTGATAGCCTGTTGGAAAAATATCAGAAAGAAGCAGAAAATCGTCCTCAAGGGCGTCTCCTGGCTTTCCAGGGAGTTTTAAGCAATTAAAATCAGCATAAGGAACGCGGACAAATTCCGCTTGCCCTCCATCAAAAGGGCCCATGTCTGCATAACCGTAGGCTGCACCTACTCCGTCGGGATTTACCATTAAACAACCAGAGGTTAACCCTTGTGCGCAATTGAGACACATACCGCAAGAAATATTAAAGGGCATAACTACGCGATCCCCCTTTTTTAGGCTGGTAACAGCATCTCCAATTTCTTCTATAACTCCCATGATCTCGTGCCCAAAAACAGTATCTTTTTCCATGTTTGTACGCCCGTCGTACATATGTAAATCACTGCCACAAATGGCAGTGGAACTGATCTTAACAATAGCATCACGAGGCTGTTCTATTACAGGTTTTGGAATTTTTTCTAGTTTTATCTGATAGTTTTCTTTAAAAATTAAGGCTTTCATGTTTCCCTCTAGTTTTTCTAAGCTATTGCACTTTTACTAAATTTTTAAAAACACATTTTTATGGAGTAAAATTTTTTTTTTGGGATCTATGGTGTTGTACATTGAAAATAAAAGGTTTCTCGTCAGGGAAGACCCATATTCTCTTGTGAAAGATGGAATTTTATACGACAGGTCATATACAATGGAGAAATCCAAAGAATATGTTTTGATTAAGAAATACACCAATGAAAATTTATAAAAAAACCCATTTTGAAATGCATTGGTAAAAATCTGATGGAAGGACCTTCCCTTTTTTTAGCAGCTGAACAGTTACTCCCTTTTTTGAATAAAATTATCCTTGAGGTGAATGGAAACACTAAAATAGGAAAAGAAAGGCTATTTAACAGAGAAATTGTCGATCTTTTTTCCTGGGGCAAGCATCTTGTTTTACAATTTGATAAATTTGCCTTGCGAATCCATTTTCTCTTATTTGGCAGCTTTGAAGCTATCATTGAGGGGAAAAAAGTGACGGGGGACTATCCTTCAAAAAATCGTCCACCTCGATTACAGCTTATTTTCAAGAATGGGAAGATTAATTTGTATAGCTGTTCCTTGAAATATTTAGAAACTTCCAATGCTCATGAAATTTATGATACGTCGATAGATATTATGTCTTCTGAATGGGATAGTAAAAAAGCGTTAAAGAAAATGAAGGAAAATAAAAATTCAGAACTAGGTGATATTTTATTAGATCAAACCACTTTTGCAGGAGTGGGTAATATCATCAAAAATGAAGTCTTGTACCTATTAGGAAAACCCCCCACCCAAGTTTTAGGAACACTCTCTCTAGCGGAACAGAAAAAACTCATCGCTATTACTCAACAATTTTCTCATCAATTTTATGAATGGAGAAAATGCTTTGAATTGCGCAAGCACTACATGATTTATAGAAAATCGATCTGTCCTAAATGTCAAAAGAAAATAGTCCGAAAGAAAACTGGAAAATGGATGCGAGTTAGTTATTTTTGTCCCCACTGCCAAAAATAAATAGGATAAGCGCCAATAATAATGAGATGGAAGAAAGTCTCTAACTCAATCTGCGCTATTTTCACCGGCCTACCCGGTAAATATTAAGAATTCAGCGGTACTCTTCCGGTATTAGTTTTTTTTCAAAGGGATGTCTCCCTGAGATTTCCATTTAAGATAGAGAGACATAAAATAAATAGTGTGAAGACGCATTCAGAACTTTCAAAGTGGAAATTTTTACTAGATTTGACGCGAATGTTATGCTTTCGCAGAGAGAAAAAGAAAGGGGCTATGCCCCTTTCTCAGAAGTCCGAGTTAGAACCTCTATGCAGGTTTTTCAATTTTTGTGCTTATGTGCTAATTTTTTCTCGATTTGCTCGACTGGTTCTTCGAGTTTATCTTTCGCATCGGTCAAAGCACCGTTTATAGAATCCTGGAAATTTTCGCACGTTTCTGCTACTTGTTCTCGGATCTGCTTTCCTTTCTTCGTGGTGAAGAGCAAGGTTGTAAGGGTAGTTATGGCGCCGCCTACTAGAGCTCCCCAAAAAAAGTCTTTTTGTCTGTGATTTGAGTACATAAAATTTATCCTTTTTTAAATTGTTTCCATAGGGTTAGTCCTGCATCTGCCCAGTCGATAATATTTTGTATGACTGTGCCGCCTTTGGGCATATTCTTCTCGATGCTTTTAAATATGTCGCTGTCACAGCTTATGTCACAGTTTTCTAACATTTCGCCTACATTTGAAACCGTTTTACCGATTTTTTGCAGAATAGGCGTTTTACGGTTTTGCGCCGCATGTAGGCAGTATAGTAGCCCAGCTCCTGCAATACCGCCAATTAACAAACCTAAAAATAATTTAGTTGATTCATTGTGTTCTTTTTGCATGGTTTTTTATAAACTCCTTAGCTGTATTGAACAAACGTGCACTAGATACAACCCAATTAAAAATTCGCGGGATTGTTTCGCTTTTAGACGAAGATTCGCTTGAGGCCGTATCTCCGCCCAGTTTGGAACTCAAAAAGTTAAGCGGCTTGAAGAGAAAATTTAAAGAATGGGATTTGTCATTTATATCGGATGACAAATCGTTTAACTTGCTAAGCAACTGGCAAGTTCCTTTAGAAGCTGCATGTAGGTCGACCCGCACAAATTCATTCATTGCATTAAGTAAATGAATGCTTTCTTTGGAAAGACCATGAATGTCTGCTTGAAGAAGGTGCAGGGACCGTCGGATAAGCGCATATATCGCTATAAGAACAACGACAAATATAATTGCTGTTGCGGCAAGAACAGCTAAGCAAATTTCTACTAGCATGATTGCTCCTTTTCTGCGTTTTGTATGTGCACAAATTCCGTCTTTAAGATTTTCATCCTAGCAATTTGGTAAAGATTTGACTAAGTTATAGCTTTCCCCCTAAATAAATGCCAGAAAAAATTTCTCTAGCTCCAATTTTGAGCGAGCTAAATAGCAGAAAACCAGGCAAAGACTTGTTTTTTTTAGAGCAGAAAACCAATGAGGGTAGGGGGATCAGTTGGAGGTAGTATTTAGAAAAGTTCTTTTACTTCAAAAACTTTTGAAACTGTGTATTAGGTTTCGGAAGAGGTCTAATCTTAAATGTAGATGGAATTTTGCAACTTCTTTCATAGGCTATTAGCAGATGATTCCGGAATTTTTCAACGCTTCTTGTGTTTTAAACAACCCCAGGTTCATGATCAGTAGGATGGAAAATCTAGGAAATGGTCAACCAGCCTTGCTCCAATTGGAAGATTCAAAAAATAGAAGAAAAAATTCGAACTTGTTGGGCTCTTGTTATGAGGGAAAAACTCCTTTTTTCAACCCACCGCATCATGGATTGCCTAACCACTGATTACGGCATTAAAGTTGCTTGGCTGAGGTTCCTTCCTTTAGGCGCGGATCCCAATGCATCCGTGTACAAAGTTCTGTCACAGGATCAGCAATCGTATTTCGTGAAGCTAAAACGCGGGCACCATCATGATATCAGCGTTACCCTACTGGATTTATTGCATGATGCTGGAATTCAACAGATTATTCCTCCAGTGAAAACAATCCAGGGTAGGCCGACCCAGCATATTGGCGACTTTACTCTCATTCTATATGCATTTGTTGAGGGACGGGATGCGTTTAATTGCAGTCTAACAGAAAGCCAATGGGTTACACTTGGCAAAGTATTGAGACAAGTTCATGAATTTGATGTGCCACTCTCGGTTCAAGGCTGGATTAGGAGGGAAACCTATTCACCCAAATGGCGACAGATCGTCCGATCGCTCTATGTTCAAATGGAAGGTGACCAAAGTGATGATGAGACGGCCCGAAAACTGCTGTCTTTCATGAAGGAACACAGAGCGGAAATTCATCGCCTGGTGGATCGGGCTGAGCAGCTAGCCCAAAAGATCCAGGAACAATGGCCTGAACACGTGCTGTGTCACTCCGATATTCACGGCGGCAACGTACTGATAGATGGAAATGGCGCTATTTATATAGTGGATTGGGATGAACCCATCATGGCTCCCAAGGAACGAGATCTCATGTTCATTGGCGGGGGCGTTGCTAATGTTTGGAATGATCCAGGAGAGGAAAATTTTTTTTACAAAGGGTATGGAAAGACCGAAGTGAATAGGATTATCTTGGCCTATTATCGGCATGAAAGAATCGTAGAAGATATTGCCATTTACGGTCAGCAGTTACTTTTGACAACAGCTGGGGGCGAGGATCGACTAGAAATGTGTAGGCAGTTTATAGACATGTTTCAAGTCCAAGGCGTAGTAGATATAGCATTCAAAACCGAGGAGAGTCTATGAGACTATCCCACTATTCAATCGTTTGATTTTTGTTGGATTTTTTTCAGATTTTGAAACCGCTTCGCCGGACATACTTGAAGATGTAGACCAAGAAGCGGTTTCAAAATATGGCAAAAAAAGGCACAAAAGCAAATATTTTGAATAGTGGGATAGTCTCATACACGTAGTACCAAATGAATGACAAGCGTTTTTCGATTTTTTTCTTACTAGCTAAGAACGTAAAAACATGGAAGCAAACTCGATGAATTTTCTGAATTTTTTATGATACCAAATTTGCTTAGAATACAAAGAATTGAAATTTTCTATAACTTTCAATCATTAGGAGCATACCGAACGTGATTCAAAGAAGGGTTTTGGCAAAGCAGCCGCCTTGAATATTGATCAGGCACAACCAGAACCCATGCTTGAATCACGTCCGGTATACTTGTTTAACAAAAATTTTTTAATGGTTAAGCATTTAAAAAAGGAATGTAAACCCAATCAACTTTTGAAGTTAATTGGGTATACTTTATGCCTTTATTACTACAGTTTATCAATTCCTTCTTTAGTTTTTTCTTTAGCATCATGGGCTTTCTTTTTTGCATCATGAGCCAATTCTTTGGCTTTGTCATCAGCTTTGTCTTTAGCATCATGAGCTTTCTTTTTTGCATCATGGGCCAATTCTTTGGCTTTGTCATCAGCTTTGTCTTTAGCATCATGAGCTTTCTTTTTTGCATCATGAGCCAATTCTTTGCCTTTCTCATCAGCTTTTTTAGCTTTTTCTTTAGCATCATCAGCTAATTCTTTGCCTTTGTCTTCACCCTTTTTAACAACTTCTTTAGCTTTTTCTTTAGCATCATGAGCTTTCTCTTTGGCGTCGTGAGCTAATTCTTTGCCTTTTTCTTTAGCATCACCAGCCACTTCTTTGATTTTATCCTTTGCTGATTCAGCTGCTGATTCTGTCTTTTCAATCACGTGATCCACTTTTTCACCAGCAGTTTTGCCGTTTGCAAAAAGTGATCCAGCAGTCACAGATGTGAATAATGTGATAAAAGCAACAAAGCTTTTTTTTGAATTAATTTTCATGGTCATCTCACTTTGATTATTGTTTTAGCGAACACAAATAGTATGTTCCAGAAGCAAATATATTAGCAACGATATTCTTTTAAACTAACGAGGCGCCCTTGTTCTGATCCTTTTTCTGTCTTTGATTCGTTTCCGAGTATATACTGCTTCCACTTGAAAGTTAGGAAAATTTCTGCTTCGGCATCTCCACTTACGCCCGTGGTTTTATCACGGGCTTTTGTCTTGCATAGGGCCTGCTTCCACAAACAAAAAATTGAAGCGCTGGAATTTTTCAGGTGTCAGCAGTATAGCCTCATTGGCGATTTGCTTGCTCACTCCACAGGGGTTACCCACACAAGCTATTTGCGACCTATCTGAGTGGTGTAGTAACAATCGGTTTCCCATGGAGCATCTCTCTACCTGAGATTTTTTTCTGCAATCGGAGCTTTTGATTGGAGCAAATTTCAAAAGTGTCATACGATAATAAAGGGCTCCGTGACTAAAATTTAGAACTTAACTGTTTATGAAATTGTCCCAAAACATAGGTTTTTCTGACCGACTCATCCGTCTTATCATTGCTCTGTTGTTTCTAGTTATCGCCTATTGGAGGGTCAATTGGATCATCTTTGCGGCAGCTTTGTTTGTTTTGTTTGAGTCAATCGTCGGATGGTGTGCTCTTTATCAGATTCTGGGCAAAAACTCATGCTCAATTAAGAAGAAATAGAGCGCGCTTACGTCATTCGCTTTACCTGAAAAATCGGAGATTTTTCTTTGGATTTTAGGGCAAGGTTGCTGGCTCTTATTGCATTCACGAGACGACCTAAATTGCGCCGATAAGGAGATCCGTTAAAATCAGCGGCAAAATCATCGATTTTTTCAGATAAAGGGGTTAGGCAAGGGGTGTGAAAGAAATCTTCCAGCAGCGGTGGATTTTTTGATTGTGAAAATCGAGAGGAATCGTTTTTTTAGAGATGTCGACGATAGCGCATCCATCAAATAAACTCGCGTCGAAATCAAAGTCACGAGAATTAGTACTAAAAATAAGAACACCATCACGAGATAAAAGTGATAATGCTTTAGAGATTAAAAAGGGATAATCTTTTTGAATGTCGAACATTTGGTCCATTTTTTTAGAACGGGAAATCGTCGGAGGATCGATTACAATCAGGTCATAGACCCCTCGTTCCTCTTGGAGAAACTTAAGACAATCTTCTCGGAGAATAAGGTTGTTTGCCAAAGGAAGTGAATTCAATAGAAAGTTTTCCCGGCCCCACTCAGTATAAGTATTGGAGAGATCTACGCTCTTGGTGAAAAGGGCTCCTGCAGCGGCTGCATGAACGCTGAATGAACAAGTATACGCGAAAAGATTCAGCAGCCTCTTTCTTGAAGCCATTGAAGCTACCAGCTGACGGGTTTCTCGATGGTCGAGAAAGAGTCCTGTGTCTAGATAATCGGTCAAGTTGACTTTGAATTGTAGTCCATACTCATAAACAGAAAAAAACTGTTTCGTACCGCTTGTTTTTTCGTATTGCTCTGTCTTATCCCTCTTTACTCTAGTGCGCCAGTAGATCGACTCGGGCGATGCATGAAAGAGCGAGTCGATGGCGCCCATGACCGCCTCGTAAAGCTCTTGACGAGGCACATCGGTCTCGCGAGTGCTAGTAAAATAGTGGACGCAGAAACGCCCATCATAAAAATCGATTGCTAGCGGGTATTCCTTGATGTCCCTATCATAAATTCGAAAGCAATTTGTTTTTGTTCGATTGCCCCATTTTCTTAAATGACGGTAATTTTTTCGTATCCGATTTTTCAAGGGAGAACTTTTATCTTCATCATCTGTAATCAATGGCAAAAACAAGAGCGGTGTGTTCAATTGTCCTCAAAGCTTGGGGGCCTAGCCAAATCAACAGGCCGATGACGACTAGTGCCCCGTTTCAAAAATTTTTGAGTTAATTTCTAGCGTGAAAGCTCGCTAGAATCGACGACCGCAGGCTTCGCAAGTTGATCCGTATTAATTCAATACGGATCAACTTGCGATCGTCGATTATATCGGCTTTGACGCAGAAATTATTCCAAAAGTTTCTGAAACGGGGCACTAGGCCAATTCCTGCATAGATGAACTACTTTCCGAAATTTGAACTATACTACATCCACTTGAAAGTTAAGAGAACTTCTGCTTCAGCATCTTCACTTACGGCCGTGGTTTGCCACGGCCTTTTTATTCGTTTCCATCGACCAGGTGCTGGGACATGGTCTGCTTCAACGAACAAAAAATTGAAGCGCTGAAATTGAAATTTTCTATAACTTTCAACTGTAAGGAGTATATCCATTTTTGTCAGGAGGAATTTGTGCAATCACCTGAGAAAACGCCTTTTCTTTTTGGGTATCGCAATTGACGGTATGCAACAGCTTTTGCTTCGAATAAAACGCAATCAAAGGGGCTGTCTGTTCATGGTAGACCTTCAACCGTTTTGTGATCACTGCTTCCGTATCATCGGAGCGTTGGATCAGGTTTCCGTCGCATTTATCGCATTTTCCTTTTGTTTTTGGCGGAGAATAGATCAGCTGGTAGGGCGTGCCGCATTTTTCACAAGACACACGATTTGTCAATCGTTCGATGATTTTTGCATCAGATAGATCTAAATTGATGACGATAGGGACTTGCTTCCCTTTTAAACGGGTCTGAAGAGCTTCCGCCTGAGGCAACGTACGCGGAAATCCATCCAGGATGTATCCATTGGCGCAATCTTTGTGAGAAACTCTTTCAAAGAGCATGTCGAAGATTAAAGCATCCGGGACAAGCTGGCCTTTATCCATGTAGGTTTTCACTTCTTTTCCAAGGGCCGTGTCGCGGCGGACGTGATCCCTCAGTAAATCTCCTGTGGAAATGTGGGGCAGATGCAATTTGTCCTGTAGCATGGCCGCTTGCGTTCCTTTGCCCGATCCGGGAGGGCCAAGCAAGATGAGAACGAGGGGAGAAGGGACATTTTCCGCTTTTTCGCCGGAATGGAGGGAAGCGGAGAAAAAAGATCCAAACATAAGAATTCCAGTAAATAATTTTTTTATAAAAGATGTCATCATAGAGCCTCAACAGTATATAAAGCCGAGGAGTATAGCATGATTTGGAAACAAACTGAAGAATTTTAAGAGTTAGAGTAAATTTTCGCTAGAAAATTCGGTAAGAGCAAGATTTTAGAGGCTGAATTTCCCATTAAAAAACCGCGTTGACAATTTGATATTCCCCCCTTGGCACGAGAGTTTCACCATTTACGAGCTATAAAACTGGCTTGAACGGGATAAGGATATTGGCGTTGTTTGAAAAGCTGGCCACTAAACCCGTTTCGTTTTGAAAACACGATGCTCAATCATTTCAAATATCTGTAAGCAACTCAAGAAAAAAATTAATCCATCGTTGCATGCTCAAGGATGAAATCTGCAGTCTCCAAATGCCCATTGCTGGAAGCGATCAGACAGCAATTTTCGAGTACATCGGGTTCAAGATACCAATAGTTTTCCGATGATGCTAATTTGAATAAAAAGCGAAGCACTTCGAGCTGGCCATGTTTCGAAGCGCCGAACAAAGCGGCATTAAAGCTGAGGCTGTCGAGGAGAAAAGTGATTTCAGGGAGCACTTTGAAAAAGAGGAATTTCAGTACGTCGACGTGGCCAAACGAAGAAGCTGCAAAGCTGCAGCGATGGACAACATCGAAACCTGCCCTTAAGAGATTCTCTGGGAAAACTTCTTTGATCAGAAATTTCAGTGTTTTGCGATGGCCATTAGCAGACGCGGCAAGACAGCATTGGTTTAAGAGTTCAGGAGTGATAAAATTGCTCCTCTGAGGGGAAATTTTGAAGAGCAAGAATTTCAAGGTTTCCCGATGGCCATGCGCTGCAGCGCAGATGCAGCAATTGCTTAATGTCCATTCAGGGGCAAAGTAGCAGCTCATTTCGGGAATTAAAGCGTCGAATAAGAATTCGAGCACATGAAGATGGCCAAATGAGGAAGCAGCGAGACAGGCTTGATCGAGGATTTCCTGGTCAAATTCGCATGAGCTTTTTCTCACCTGCTTGAAGAGAGTTTTTACCATTTCGAGGTCCCCTTGGGCGGCTGCAGCGACAAAGGGCACCTTCGTCATGAGATCAAGGGAGCGGCACAAACAGGGAGAAGAGGGAAAAAGGGAATTGAGAGGGGCACAGGGATTTTGGCAAAACGTTTCGACGCTTTGCGGACAATCGATATTATTTTGCAAAGGGAAGAAACAAGAAGATAAAGCGATTGTTTTTGAAATTATTTTGTTCTTAAAAAATCGCATCCGTTTATTTTCATTTGTTGTTAATTTCTTGTTATAATTAATTTTAATTAATATCAAGTGAAGAAAGTCTTCCCTTGATATTGTCCGCGGACAAAGTTAAAATGGCTTGTATGAAACTGCTTGAAAATTTCGAAGCGATCGATTTAACCCACGCCGTCGACAGCTCAGTTCCAACGTGGACGGGAAGCTGTGGATTCCATTTCGAGGTCAAAATGGACTACGATCAAGGAGTCCGTGTACTCCTTTATAAATGCCACGCGGGAGTGGGGACGCACATGGATGCGCCCGCTCATTTTTACCCCGATGGAGCTGTGATGTCTGATATCCCCTTGAGCCAGCTGATTGTCCCGACAAGCATTATCGATGTCTCCGCTAAATCTCATCCTGATTTCTTTGTCGGGCACGAAGACATCCTTGAGCATGAAAAAAAATGGGGGAAGATCGAAGAGGGGAGTCTTGTCTTTGCTTATACCGGATGGGAAAAATTTTGGGGAGATGTCGGCCGTTACCGCAATGCGGACCTTTCGGGAAAGATGCATTTTCCGGGATTCCACGTCAAAGCAGCAGAATTGCTTTTGGAAAGAAAGATCGTCGGCCTAGGCATCGACACTCTTTCCCCGGATGGATCAAACAATGGCCCAGGGGCAAAGTTTCCTGTCCATGAATGTCTGTTGAGGGCGGGAAAATACATCATCGAAAATGCCGCCCAGCTTTCAAAGATGCCAGCAAAAGGGGGCTTTGCGCTTGCGCTTCCCTTAAAAATTACAGTCGGAGCTGAAGCTCCGATGCGGCTTGTTGGTATTATCAATAAACAAACGGGATAAGCCGAAAAGGGACTCTTTCGCAATATTTGTCCCAATCCTTGCCGTACTTCAATTTGCACCGCTTTTCTTGTCTGTAAGAGCGGTCTATCAGCAACAAAAAGAGAAATGTGAGATAGAAGTAAGGGATGTAATGGGTTGACAGCGCCGGAATGCTCCAGCAAAGGGTTCCCAGCATTTCGGGAAGATAGTGGAAATGGCGGGAAATTCCCGAAAAACCCGACGCGAGGAGCAGTGTCTGCTTTTCTTCTCCCCATTCTGTTTTGTAATTAGCGAAGATCAGGTCGGGTTTTTTCTTCCAGACGGTGCAGTCTCCATTTTTGGTGCGGACGTATTGCCTCTGCTTATCGGCGAGATAATTGATAAAAATGCAAGCGGTGCCTGTCAGGAAGATCGATATGGCTGCAAAAGAGCTAAGATTGTTCGGATGATTGACCAAGTACAGAGTAGGAGAAGTGTAAATGGCAGGAAGCCAAACCATGCTGCCCCAGCAAATGAAAAGGCCGGCTCTGTCATACATAATCTCCATCGATCTCAAATAGCCTGTTTCCCACCAGAAAAATTTCGCAATGTAGAAAAGCTGTAGGCTGACTGCGACGAGCATTGAGTTGGAAAGACCATAGAGCTGCGTTTGTTTTGCCGCAAATGAGATGACGATCAATCCCCATCCCATCATGCCGAAGCGGCAGTTGGTGAACATTTTGACATCCCATCCGAAAATCCGAGGATACAGCTCCATGCCCCAAAAATAATCGAAAACAGCGTGGCCGCTCGTGCCCGCATCGGCGCTGGATGGTTTGTAGCGGCCTTTGAAATACAAAAATAGACAAAAGAGCAGGCTGAAAAAGTTCAAAGCGCCCAGAAGGCCCCCAAAATTGTCGTAGATGATTCCTGGCGCAAAAAGTTGGAATTGGACCGAACCTAGATAGAACAACACCATGGTGCAAGTAAAAGCGGAGACTCCGTTGGCCTTATAAACAGGAATGTTTCCTTTTGGAGTGGCAGGCGCCTCGACTTTTCTTCCTGGCAATATTTTCATCAGAAAAAGCTCCACTGCGGTAAATACCGCCAAAATTTTCCATGCTTCTGCAGTTCCGAAGAACAAAGGGCTCCAAATTCGGTAAATGGTCGAACAGATGCCTTCTTTTGCGAAAAGAGCGGAGAGCTGCTCGATGGACCCATTCAGGGAAACATTGGTGTACCACACGAGCATGACGAGCGGAGGACAGATTGTGAACAGGAGCAGTGGACCGATAATCTTCCGTAGCCATTTAGAGGGGATTTGCTTATTCATTCGTTTCTCCTCGATCAAACAAATTATACCTGACTCGGCCATAAACTTAGATTTTATGGCCGAGTCAGGTATCACGCACATTTGTAATGACATAAAAAATTTTGACCTTTTTTTCCACTCTTTTTATAGGCTCATGTGAAAAAAAATTTAAGAAAATTGATCTTGGAAATAATAGGTCGGTTTTATAAAATGAAGGATTTGGATATGAACGACACGAAAAGACAATTTAGCATTTTACGGACGATCTTCTGGCCGGTCCACCGATCAGAGTTGAAGAAGGTTCTATCTATGCTTCTTTTACTGTTTTTGCTGTGTGTCAGCTACGGCGTCCTCCGCAATCTTAAAGATACGATTATTCTGACAGCAAAGAATTCAGGGGCCGAAGTGATTCCCTTTATTAAAGTTTGGGGAATGCTTCCGTCTGTTTTTATTGCGACTTGGGGGTACACACGGTTAAGAAGATATTTTAGCAAAGAAAATGTCTTCTATATCATCATCTCCTCTTTCCTAGTTTACTTTTTATTTTTTGCCTTTTATCTCAATCCCCATTGTCAAGAGCTGCACATGGATAGATTAGGGGACTGGCTGAGTTCCGTTCTTCCCAAAGGATTTCAAGGATTTATTGCTCTTGTCCGCAATTGGACTTTCACGACTTTCTACGTCATTTCTGAATTATGGGCTGTGCTGGTCCTGACTGTTCTCTATTGGGGTTTTGCCAATGACTCCACCGAAGTGAGCGAGGCCAAACGGACTTATGGCATTCTCAACATCGGCTCCAATATTGCTCCGATCATGGGGGGCACACTGGCCTTGACGTTCAGCAGCTCCATCTCATTGCCTTTTCTTTCCTTCATCACGGACCATTGGAACCATACCATTTGTCAATTGATCGTTTTAATTTCGATTTTAGGGGTCGGCGCCATGGGGGTCTATTACTGGATTAACCGCCGCATCATTCCCCAGAAAAAAGAATATACAACCCCGCCTATTGATTCAGATGTCCCCGCATCGAAAAAACCGCGGTTATCATTGCGCGAGAGTATAAAATATATCTTGCGTTCTCCTTATCTTGTCCCTCTGGCGATCATTGTCCTCGGATACAATATCAGCATCAATTTCACTGACGTTCTTTGGAAGGAACAGTTGAAAAGATTTTTTACCGATCCGAATGAAATGCTCGAGCATATGAATAAAATCACTGTCGGAATCGGTATTTTGGCCACCGTCGGTGGAGTATTCTTTTCTCTGATGGTCACCCGTTTGGGCTGGACTTTTACGGCGATCTTGACGCCCTTGATCATGACGACGATGGGAATTGGGTTCTTTACTTTTATGTTCTGCGGCGACGCCGTGATGGCGGTTTCCTCGACGTTATTTGGGGTGACGCCGTTTGCCATGACAGTCTATTGCGGTTCTCTTCAAAATTGCCTTAGCAAGGCCAGCAAATACTCTGTATTCGATGCCACTAAAGAACTCGCTTTTCTTCCGCTGGACGATGAATCTAAACTTAAGGGAAAAGCAGCGATCGACGGTTTAGGATCGGGTATTGGAAAGTCCGGCTCCTCATTGACCTATCAAGGATTTATTATTCTTCTTGGCAGCGTAGCGCTTTCCACGCCCTACATCGCTGGGATCCTTTTTATCGTTCTGATAGCTTGGATATTCGGTGTGGTCAGATTAGGCAAGCAGTTCAAACGGATGACAGCGGGCGATCAAATCTCTGCGACCACAAAGCTTGTAGAGGCGCCAGAATAACCCTCGTCCCCTAGTTGTCTTTTCTTTAAAATGTGCGGTTTAAAAAACACTTACCATTGAAATATTAATATTTATTTTAATTGAATTTAGTTTCTCTTTTCGTTATAATGTTCGCAATTTTTTTAAAAAGAGGAATTAAATGCCAGTATCATTGGATTTCACTATTACTCTGCCACCTCATTTGTATAATAACCCCCAAGGACAATCATCCCGCCGAATCCCAACAGCATTGAGCACGATCTCATCTATCCAACAGGCCGATAAATCTTCGCGAAACAACGTCACGAGTTTTTTTGGGGATTGCACAATTTGTCAAAAAATTGCTGAGGTCTGGAAACAATTCTGCGACGGGATTTCCTCCTGTTTTACAACAATTCGCGACTGGATCTTTGGAACACCCGTTAAACCCTATCCCCTTATTAACCACGATTTCTCTAGAGACTCCTTGAATAGAATTTATTGGGGCTTAGGCCGAGATAATAAATGGATGGAGTGCATCGATGGAAGATACCATCACTTCGGTACTAAATACGTATTCGATAGAGGCCTGCATCGAGGAAGCGCCACTGAGCCCGGTTTTATCCACAGCATGGAAAGGGGGTTCGATTTCGTGCAAAACTATCACAACCAAAGAATTGATGCGAATTGGTATTTGCAGCTGCATAGACATACTTGCGCTCATTTTGACGGAGGCCCGGCTGTCTTAATGGGCCAGGAAAAAGTCGGTGTTTTCCGCGATAGCGATGATGGGATCTGCTGCGCGTTGTGTCCGCCTGATTATACAACAACCCCGGAAGCGCGCGCTGAATTCCAGGCATTGGATCTAGAATTAAAAAGGGAGTTCGGCGAGACTTATGGCCTTGGAATCATGACCTATAACGAAGCTACTCAAAGATGCGACGTAGGTTATAAAACTATGAGCCGCGCGCAAGTCACCCGCATTTTCAATAAATTTATAAATGAATTCTATCAAGAGATCGACCGAGCAACCACTCCTGATCAGAAATTATGGACGATTGCAAAATTGCAGCAGAGATTGGAATGGCTCCATCCTGTTAGAGACGGAACCGCGCGGACTAGCACGGTATTAATGAATAAAAATCTTACTGATTTTGGATTCCATCCGGCGATCCTGGAATATCCTCATCGTTCTTCCAGTCTTAGTATGGCCCAATGGAAAGAGTACTTGCAAGACGGCCTCTTGAAATGGGAAGAGCAGCGAGCAAGGCCCAATCCCTAATCGTCTAGTTACACGCTTTTTGAGAAAGCCAAGGGTTTAAAATAAATCCTTGGTTTTTTTATTTCGCCAATTTATTTAAAATATAATTAATTATTTAATTGAATTATATTATTAAATTTGATAAAATAATTATATCGTAAAATTATTACATATATATAAGGTGATTATGGCTTTTGATTTTAATATAAACAATGCTACGAAAGACACTTATTGGGGCTTAGGCCGAGATAATAAATGGATGGAATGCGTCGATGGGGTTTATCATCATTTAGGTAGGCATGTGTTCGATCATGGCTCCCATGGGGGGACTGTCGAGCCTGGTTTTATCCAAAGCATGGAGAAGGCTTGTATTTTCGTGGAGAACTTCCTTAACTTCAAAATTGACGCGGATTGGTACTTGCTGCTGCATAAGCGTACTTGCTCTCATTTTAACGGAGGCCCGGCTTTCTTAATGGGGCAGGAAAAAGTCGGCGTTTTCAGGGGCAGCGATGATCATATCAGCTGTCACTTAAATCCTCCTCATTATCCAGTGACCCCGCAAGCACGCGCTGAGTTCCGGGCATTAGATCAACAATTAAAGAGAGAGTTTGGAGATTCTTATGGTCTTGGAGAAATGACCTTTACCGATGCCGCTCGAACTTGTACTCATCTAACCTACAAAACGATGAACCGGATGCAGATACGTCATGTTTTCAATAAATTTTTAAACGAATTCTATCAAGAGATTGAGCAATCAACAACCCCTGACCAGAAATTGTGGGCTATTGCTAAGCTCCAACAAAGATTGGAGTGGCTGCATCCTGTCAGAGATGGAACCGCCAGGACTAGCACGGTATTAATGAATAAATTTCTTACCGATTGCGGATTCCATCCGGCGATCCTGGAATATCCTCATCGTTCTTCCAGCCTTAGTATGGCTCAGTGGAAAGAGTACTTGCAAGACGCCCTCCTGAAATGGGAAGAGCGGAAAAAAAGGCTCAATCCCTAATCGTCGTCTAGTACAAGCCTTTAAAAAAGCGAAAGGATCAAAAAAACCTTGGCTTTTTTGTTATTAAAATATTTCTGAAATTAACTTTTATTTGAGAGTGTGATAAAATAGTAACAAAAGAATAAAATAGTAACTATTTTAATTATGCCTTTAAATTTTACTTTAGCAGTCCCCTCAAACTTCCAGTTTAATATTCCAATGTCTTCAGCGGCAGCAATAGCCACGTACTCTCAGGCTGTCGGCTCGCCGGGCACTTCCAGCTTTGCGGCAACTTCCATTCCTGTTACCCCCTGCGCTATATCTGGCAACCCTTTATTTGGTAGAATTCATCTCACGGATTTGTTGTCCAAAATTTATTTTTTCTTTCATTCCCTCTTCTGTCGATCTGTTAACCCATCAGCCTCTCAAGAGGAATTGCGTAAGGCTTATTTTGGTTTGGGCGAAGAAAAATGGAGGGAATGCATTGATGGAACATTTCACGATAAGGGAAAATATACGTTCGATCAGGGATTGCATGGGGGAACGATCGAGCCGGGATTTATTGTTAGTATGGAAAAGGCTTTTGAATTTGCAGGGCAATATCTCAACCGGAAAATCGATGCTCAGTGGTATCTGCAATTGCATAAACGTACATGCGGACATTTTAATGGTGATTCGAACATTTATCTGATGGGACAAGAAAGAGTGGGAGTTTTTCGGAATGGAGGTGTAGGGGCTAATTTTAAAGGCGTATATCGAATGACCGACCAGGCTTTAAAAGAATTTAAAGTGCTGGAAGACGAACTGAAACGGATTTACGGGGATTCGTATGGGCTGGGCGTTTTCTCAGACAAGGGACCCGGAGCGCTATTTTTGAACTATAAATCGATGACAGAAGCTCAAATCACGACCCTTTTTAACAAATTTCTCAATGATTTTTACCAGGAAATCGAGAGAGCTGCAACAGACGACCAAAAACTGATGGCGATTGCAAAGCTTCAGCAGCGGCTGGAATGGCTGCACCCGGTCCTGGATGGTACTGCACGGACTAGTTCGGTGTTGATGAATAAGCTTCTCACGGATTACGGCTTCCATCCTGCGATCTTAGAATATCCCCATGTCTCGAGTACCTATGGGCTCCAGCAATGGTTTGAGTACCTGAAAGACGGCCTCAAAAAATGGGAACAGAAAAAAGCGTCCCTCGGAAAATAACCAATTAGACACTAGAATTTTAAATCACAGTTCAATAGCATGCTCGCCGTTTTACATAGAGAAAAACAGCATGTCAGTATCATTGAGCATTGCAACGTGGGTTACCACTACAGATCACTCCTCCCCACCTAATCACACAAATTTATCTTCTCCCCGCCCAACAGCCGCAGCTTCCAGCACTCAGCAGCTGACCATCAATACGGACTTGTCGCCAGAGGCTTTGAAAAAAATATACTGGGGATTAGGCCCTGAGCACAAGTGGATGGAATGCATTGATGGGACACATCAGCGCTTCGGTAAAGACGTTTACGAGAAGGGGTTGCATGGAAAACACGCCGAGCCCGGTTTTGTCCGCAGTATGGAAGGGGCATTTCCTTTTATTGAAAATTCTCTTTCTTCAAAAATCGATGCGGCATGGTATTTGCTTCTGCACAAATACACCTGCGCTCATTTTAATGGCGATAAGAAAGCAATGATGTTGATGGGACAGGACAAAGTCGGAATGTTCAGAGACAGTGAGGATGAAATCGAATGGAGGCAAAATCTCGCTTGTTATGTCGTCACTCCGGAAGCGTGTGCTGAATTCCGGGCATTGGATGAAGAATTAAAGAGAGAGTTCGGAGATGCTTATGGGCTCGGGGAAATAATATTTTCATCCGATAAAGAGGTAAAGATATTCTCTTACAAGGTGATGGACTGTGATCAAGTCCGCCGCATCTTTGATAAGTTTCTTAATGAATTTTACGAGGAGGTCGAGAATGCTCCGACATACGACGAAAAACTCATGGCCATTGCAAAATTGCATCAAAGATTGGAATGGCTTCATCCTCCCAAAGATGGAACGGCTCGAACAAATACAGCATTAATGAATAAACATCTCACCGATTATGGCTTCCATCCTGCCATTCTCGAGTATCCCCATGTCTCGAGTACCTATGGGATCAAGCAATGGTTTGAGTACCTCAAAGATGGCCTAAAAAAGTGGGAAGAGAAAAAAGCGGTACTTTTCAACCCTTTATCACTAAATGCGGTTTGAGGCGTGCGACCATGTTCGCCAAACCCGCTTCCTGGACAGCTTTGACGACAGCGTCCACGTCTTTGTAAGCATCGGGCATTTCTTCCGCGACGGTTTTCTGTGAGGTAGCGAGGACGGTGACTCCTTGTCCTGCCATATGTTCGATGATGTTGCGCCCTCGCCAGGCCGCCATCGACTTGACTCTACTGCGCGCGCGGCCTGCGCCGTGGCAGCAACTGCACCACGTCGAAGCATTGCCGAGGCCCACGAGGACGTGGCTGGCCCGCCCCATATCGCCGGGAACGAGCACAGGTTGACCGGTCTTGCGGAAAAGAGGTGAGAGCTCTTCTGCGCCGGGTCCAAACGCACGCGTGGCCCCTTTGCGATGCACACAGAGACGGCGCGGCTTCCCATTGACATTGTGCGTTTCGAATTTGGCGATATTATGGCAAACATCGTAGACGAGATGGATTTTTTCTGGAGGTATGCCGAGGACCTGGTGAAAGGCCGTGCGCACTTCGTGAAGGATGTGTTGTCTGTTGTTGAATGCAAAATTTGCCGCCGCGGCCATTGCACTGAAGTAATTTCTTCCCGCTTCGCTATGGATCGGAGCTGCGACAAGCTGCCGGTCGGGGAGATTTTGGTCATACCCTTGCCGAATGAATGCATTGAGCGCATCCTGGCAAACCTGATGGCCAAACCCGCGCGATCCGGAATGGATCAGAATGTAAGTGAGTCCTTTCTCAATCCCCCAGCTCGAAGCGATCTCTGGAAGGTAGATCGTTTCGATCTCGCCGATTTCGACGAAATGATTGCCCGATCCAATGCTGCCCAGCTGATCTTTGCCCCGCGCTTTCGCAGCATTGGAAACCGCAGAAGGGTCGGCATCCTCAATGCACCCATTGCTTTCCATGTGCTCGAGATCGACAGGAAAACCAAACCCCTTTTGGACAGACCACCGAGCGCCTTGTTTTAATAATTCAGAATAATCTCTATCGCTTAAACTCCGCGCATGGCGGTGGCCTTTGCCTATTCCTGAAGGAACAAATTCGAAAATACGATGAATGAGTTCCTTTTTGACATGATCCTGGATTTTGGCAAATGGCTCAGGAACGATGGCAAGTCGCACTCCGCAGTTGATGTCGTAGCCGACGCCGCCAGGGCTGATTACACCCGTTTCGGCGTCCATGGCAGCTATCCCGCCAATGGGAAATCCGTATCCCCAATGAATGTCCGGCATGGCGATGCTGTAACCCACAATGCCATGCAGGAAAGCGACATTGCGCACCTGGTTCAGGGGCTGTTCGATGTCGATGTCATTGAGCAGTTCTTCGGTGGCGATGATGAGGCCTGGAACTCTCATTCCGCCCTCTTGGGGAAGGAGATACGTGGCGGGGCCAGTTTTCTTTAAATTAAACATCGACAATCATCTCCCAGTTTAGAATGCTATGCTCATGAGGCCGAATAGTCCCATGAAAACTAACGGCTTTAAAGGGACACCCGAACTCCGCATCGGCAAGACTGATCAATTCGTTCAAAGAAATGATCATCTCATCAAAGGTCTCACACCAGATGGAAGTGAAATGCTTCACGAGTAGGGGAAATTTAAATGCCAGGGCCAATTGGGCATGGCTATGGAGCTCTTCGATGGACATCCCTCGAATGTGAAAAGCGATGTCTGCTGTGTGTTCAAATTCTTCGAAAGGAGAGAGGAGAGGGCATGACCAAAGAGTAGTATATTCCAGATTACCCATACTTTGGTAAAGATGGATGGCTTTCACAAAAAAGGGCAAAGGAGAAAAGGCACGCTTCCATTCTTCCTTATCGAAAGGCGCACGTGCGACACTTATGTGCGGAAAAAAAGGTCTTTGGTCCAACGAATATCCCTGAGAAGCCAGCCATTCGGCCAGTTTTTTTTGATAAATGTTCAAGCCTACTTTGGAATGAAGCCACCCGGTCGTGAAGGCGGCGACACGGCTTCTTTCCGGCGGGAGAAAAATCACTTCTTTTGCAATCCCGGCAGGTCCAATGAGAAAAGAAGGAAGAGGAGCGGACGGTAACAATGTTCTAAGTTTGGAAAAAGAATCCTGCCCTAAAAAGGCCAAGGTCAAGTGGCGCGCCTCTTCGGGGATCATTCTGGCAGGCGGATATTCTTTGGGCCATGGCGCTTCTACTTGAGCCCCAAAGAAAATCCGCCTTAAATCTTGTTCTTCATCCTTCCGATTTGTGCTCATCATTACGTCAAGGACGGATAGAGATCATGCCTTCTGTCCCAGAGGGGGCCATGATATCTGTTTCGCCCTGGAACTCCAAACTGTTTTTTGCAGAAATCTCGATCAGCCCACCGTCTCCTGAATTTTCTCCCCCGCAGGCGCTGACAGCGCCATGAAAACACGCCGCTTCTTCAGAACGAATGAGCACATTTCCTCCGCCACCTTCCTCAAGGGCATCAGCCATAATGGAAGTTCCTCCATCGATGAAAATCCATTTTGACTCAATTACACCTGGATATGTTTCGTCCCTCGAAGTGCCGATCCAAATGTTGCCGCCTCCTGTGCTCCCAGAAGCATCGATAGTGGAATTTTCGAATACAAATATTTGTTCGCCTAAGATGTGAATATTTCCACCGCTTCCTTCCGGATTTTCTGAGGAGACTGCTCCTGTAATGACCGTACTGCCTTTTTCCGTCGTGAGGAAAGTTTCAGCGGGATGGTCTTTAATTCCGAGATTACCGAGCAATCCCGAGTGGCGGATTCCAATCTCGTAAACATTTCCATCCGCTTTCAGTTCTATTCTGTTAGCGGTGATCACGCCCGAATTATCAATTCCTGTGTCTTCGTTTTCTATTTTTACCGATGAGGGGAAAACGCCGATTTTATGGCCGTTGGATGGATGCAGCACAAGGTCTTGCCCCGCAGCGACGGCCACAGTTCCCCGCGGCGCATCGATCACGCCATTATTGAGGATTTGATAACCTACTAGATAGACGTTGTTTTCCCAAGCTTTGATGCGACCGTGATTGATCACGGAAGTTTTTGCGCCGCCTTGCATGAAGATATCCTGTTCGCCATCGAAAAGCGGACAAGGGCAGGTGGGTAAAGCGGAAGCTAAAAACCCATACGAGTCGACATATCCATTTTCCCCGATTAAGACTCCATGAGGGCTGACGAGAAAAATACTGCCATTGGACTTTATGTTTCCTAAGATTTCACTTCCTTTGTTGCCAATGACCTCCATGATCGCAAGCGATTGAGATGAAGGCTGGGAGAAAATGACCGTTTCATTTTCGGAAATGGAAAAATCCTCCCAAAAAATAAAAGCCGCCTCGCTCAGTGTGATCATGCAAGTGGTCTCATTGATATTTTCAATCGAAGCAGCCCCTTGAGCGACGGTGGGGTTTTTGAGATTCGCCTGGATAAGGCAATGAAGAGCGAAGGTGCAAATCAATAAAATTAAAGTTTTTTTCATATTATTTAGTAACTTCCGTCATCATGGTTTTCGGTTTCAGGAACATATTCCATATCCGCTTTGCCCTTAGGTTTTGCATTTTGATCCTCGTCTTGCGATGTATCCGTTTCTGGCATTTCCCCCTCATCTCCTGAAGGAAAAGGGAAATCCTTTCCTGCCATTAGACTCCTATCCGACTCGCTATAGCCGTCGGCGTTAAGCACAGCAGAATAAACGAAGATTCCTAAAACTCCAATCATGATTTTTTTCATAACTCATCCAGCGGTTCAGTGTTATTCCTTTCTGTAGATCTTGCAAAATTTGTCAAATGAGATAAAGTGAATTTTTGAAGGAGAAAAAATATGGCTGATGGCAAAGAGGTGATTTTAATTACAGGCGCAAGCGGCAGAATTGGATTCAAATCCGCTGATTTCTTTTCTAAACAATATCAAATCGTCGGCTTCGATATTTTTTTAGCCGGCCATCTGCCGAATGCCGAATTCATCATCGTCGACTTGGCAACAGATGAAAGCGTAAAAAAAGGGCTGGAACACATACGTAGGGATTATGGCGGTAAAATTGCCTCCGTTATCCATTTGGCTGCCTATTACAGTTTTACTACCCAGCACAGCCATCTCTACGACAAAATCACTGTTCAAGGAACTGAACGTTTGCTGAAGGGACTTCAGCAATTTGAAGTCGATCAATTCATTTTTTCTTCCACGATGCTCGTCCATAAGCCTACACGGCCTGGTGTCAAAATCAATGAGGATAGTCCCGTCGAACCTCGATGGGATTATCCGCTTTCGAAAGTCAAAACAGAGACTCTTATCCACAAAGAAAGGGGCAACATATCGACAGTCAACTTGCGGATTGCCGGCGTTTATGATGACCGATGCCATTCGATCCCTCTTTCCAATCAAATGCAGCGCATCATCGAAAATCAATTCGAGTCCCATGTCTTCGCCGGAGATGCCACTCATGGATCCTCTTTTGTCCACATGGACGATCTTATCGACGCCCTGGCCCTCTGTGTGCAAAAGCGAAAGACATTACCTTCGGAACTCAATCTTTTGATCGGCGAGGATACGACATTCAGTTACGATCAGATCCAACGCATGATGCAAAGACAACTCCACGGAAAAGAATGGAAGACGTGGAGCATCCCAAAGCCGATTGCCAAAATAGGCGCCTATATTTTGACACATCTGCCTTTTGTGAAACCGAGTTTTATTCAACCTTGGATGATCGATATCGCTGACGATCATTATGAACTCAACATAACACGCGCGAAAAAAATTCTCGGATGGCAGCCAAAATACCGGGTCGATCAAGTGATTCCTAAATGGGTCCAGGAAATCAAAACCGACCCAGTCGAGTGGTACGATGAAAACAAACTAAAGGCGCCTCGCGGTCTTGAGCGAATGGTAAAACATGAATAAAAACCGGATTGCTCTCCTCTCTATTGCATTAGGATTTTGGTTAATCGCCCTCCCTTTAACCCTTGGATATCGGTGCCCTCTCATTGAAGGGAGTGATCTGGTTTCGGCTCTTTTGCTGATTGTTTTTGGTTTCCTTTCTTTCTCATCTAAACGTGCCTGGGCGGGGTGGGCGATCGGACTCGTCGGCGTTTGGCTGCAAATCGCCCCGCTTCTATTTTGGGCGCCCCTTCCACTGATGTACATCAACGATACCGTGATTGGAGCCCTTGCGATCGTGTTTTCGTTTCAGCTCGCCAAAACAGATACCGATACAAGGGGCAGCAGCTGTCCAAAAGGGTGGTCGTATAATCCCTCAGGCTGGGGGCATCGGATCCCAACGGTGGCGCTCGCTCTCCTATGTTGGTTTTTTTCCAGGTACATGGCCTGTTTTCAATTGGGTTATATCGATCAGATTTGGGATCCTTTTTTTCCCAATGGTACGCTGGAAGTGATCACTTCGAACATTTCTAGAAGCTTCCCTGTCTCCGATGCCGGCCTTGGCGCCATTTGCTACACGCTGGAGTTTCTTTTAGGTTGGCAGGGGAGTTCCCGCCGTTGGTACACGATGCCATGGCTAGTTTTTGCTTTTGCCTTTTTGGTGATCCCTGTCGGCATTGTCAGCATCACGCTGATCATCTTGCAACCCGTTGTCGTCGGCGCATGGTGCTCCTGGTGTCTGGCGACGGCAGCTGCCATGCTTCTGATGATTGTCCTCACAGCAGGGGAGTTGGCAGCAGTTTTGCAGTTGTTGAAAGAAACGCGGCAAAAAGGAGGATCCCAATCGCAGGTGTTCTGGGAGGGAGTGGGAAGCCCGCTTCCTAAAGTTGCGCCTGCAGTTCCGCGGAAGGTTTTAAAATTTTCCATCGGCGCCACGTTGCCTTGGAATCTGGCCGTTTCTATTATTCTCGGAATCTGGCTGATGGCCAGCCCTGCTGTGCTGCAGCTTAACAAAAATCTTGCCGTTGGAAATTTTATTCTTGGCCCGATGATCGTGGCGTTCTCCGTCATTGCATGCGCAGAAGCTTTTCGCAGCATCCGCTACTTGAATGTGCTGTTCGGCCTTACTCTTATTTTGCTCCCTTGGATCGTGACGGGCTCCCACTTGGGAGGTGTCTTAAATGATGTATCAATGGGTATTTTGATCGTTGCCCTTGCATTTCGCAGAGGCCCCGTTTGGGAGCGTTACGGGCCTTGGGAAAGGCTAATCAAATAAACCGGCTCATCGAGCCGGGCCTCGAGTTTGGACAAATCAAGAGGGGTGGCCCTCCCGAGCTCTCCCTCTACCCCCTCGGCGTCGGGACTCCGCCGGACACCTCAGTTGGGCGATTCTTTTATAGGTCAATGTAACGATTTCTTTTTCAATCAAAAATAGTTTTATTAGATAATGATTTATATATAAAATTATAAATTAATTAAATTTTTTATTATATTGTTTAACCAATCTTTTAAATAAAAAAACCTTAATCAGAGAATTAATCATGACGAAATCAATCCACCCTCACAGCTTACCAGCCCTGTTACCCATTCTACCGGAGGAGACAACGCTTTGACATGCCGCTAGATATAGTCCCTCAAATTTTGAGATACTTGTCTAGCCAGGAGATCGCGACAAGTTCCTTGGTCTGTAGACAATGGACCAAGATATTGAAGGATAACAATGTTTGGCGCATATTATTTCATCACCGTTTTCCAAGCGTTAATCCAAGCTCCATTGAGAATTTCAAGAGTGCCTACCAACGCGTTTATTCAAACATCACAACAGGAGTGTATGCTTTCCATACCCTTACATGCCCTGAGGGCTCGGTTGAATCTCTTGCCGTCTTCGACGGGAGCTCTTTTCGGGCTCTCTTGATTCTATGGACGGCACTATCAAGGTTTGGGACCTGGAAACAGCACAGTGTACAGCGACCCTTACAGGCCATAAGTGGGAGGTTAACTCTCTTGCTGTCTTTGATGAGCACCTTTTTTCGGCCTCTGAGGACAGGACAATCAGGTTCTGGGACCTAAAAACAGGCTGGTGCACAGCGATTCTCTCAGACAATGAACCGGTTAACTTTCTTAAGGTCTTCGATGGCAAGCTCTTTTGGGGCTCTTCCCACGGCACTATCAAGATTTGGGATCTGAAAACAGGACAGTGCACAGCGTTCTTTAGAGAAAATGAGGACTCGGTTAACTCCGATGACCTCTGGGTTGACTCTATTGCCATCTTCGGCGGAAAACTCTTTTCGGGCTACTCCGACGGCTGTATAAAGGTCTGGGACCTAAAAACAAAAGAGTGCACAACGACCGATTATCCCCATTTTAGCTCGGTTTACTCTCTTGCCACCTTTGATGGGAAGGTCTTTTCCGCCTCTACCGACGGCAATATCATGGTTCGGGACCTAAAAACAGAAAAGCGGACAGCGACCCTGAAACACCGCGATAAGTACAGCCCGTCCCCCCCTCTTACTGCCTTCGATGGGAAGCTCTTTTTGCCTTCCCGCAATGGAATCAAGGTCTGGGATTTTACAGCGGATCCTCGGACGATTTTCAACAGATCGCAAAATCGTTAGAAGAAGATACAAGTCATGGTATATATGGCTTTGACTCTCAGCGTTTTTCGAGAATGCCAAAAACGGCAAAAGATGCCATCTATCAAAAGCTCCATGCGATTTGCCAACCTTTTGCCAATGAGTATCCGGGATGTGCAGAAGATGCCTTTCACAATCAAAATGGGCTAAGATCTACAAGTTGCTCAAAAGGCTCAGGCAATACTGGACTACTTGAATGAGCTGCCTCCAAAAAATAACCCTCAATTGCTAGTTCACCTTGGAATCAAAACCGAAAAGGGGTATTCAGAAAAGCTAAATTGCCGTTCGGGGCATTTAGAAAAAATCGGCATTTTATCGGCAGAAGACGTGAAATTGATTTGCTTAGCTTCCCCTGACTTTGTGAAGTTGGATAGGCTAGAGATTCTAGAAGTCGCAGAAGATTTTAGAGACAACAAGGTAAAAACGGAGGCTGAACGACGAAAGACAAACCTCACAATGCTTGTGGGGGCAATATCCCAAGTAGTCGAAGATAAGATGGAAGAGACGAACACATGTGGCGTCATTCTTTATGAAGAAGAGTGCCCTTGGTTGAGTTTCCAACAGAAGCTAAAAGCTTTTCAAGCAAAGCTCGGTGAGATTGCAGACAAATCCAATACGGCCAAGTTGATGGTCGAAGCCTTTGACTCTAAAAATTACAATGGACTGGCTGGTGAGTTGAATGCGCTGGTTGAAGAGTTTCAAGCATTAGATCGGGATCATCAGATTTCCAAATTGCATGCTTACGCCAATCAATGGGGAATTTTGACGGCGTGGAACAACCTCCGAGCTCAAGGCGTGCACAATTTGGCTGCGCTACCGGAATCTCAACAGAGTTTGCAAAAGCTTTTCCAAATGGGAGAGTAAGTAAGCGAACTTACTTAACAAAGAGTAATTCAAAAGTTGGCATATAGCAATCGTGGTGGTTCAGATTTGCAACCCGCTCTCACTTCTCCAAACTCGAGAACCGGCTCATCGAGCCGGGCTTGTTTTACAATTTTGTTAAAAAATTGTGGGAATTCTCATTCCCTGTTCCTTTGGTCAGCCGCTTTGCTAGTGCCTGACACCTGTTCTGGCTGTACTGCTTCTTCTGATTTATCTGCATATTTTCCGGTTTTGGGTGCGTTCTTAATCGCCGTTTTATGACGAGGATTGGCTCTGGTCGCAGAGACTTCAGATGGGGAATCTTTTTTTGCCAATTCCTTGCAACCATTGCTTACACAAGATTGGTTAGCTGGATTCTCACTGGTTGGATTTGCGTATCCTGAAACTGCTCGACACGCCAGGATTCCACAAATAAGCGATCTTAAATGAATCATATCAACCTCGATTTTGGGTTTTTACCTTCTTATCGGTAAATAGCTTTTCTTTTCAACTCCCCTTCGACTCTTTTTTGTCAGGAAAATGATGTAAAATTTATTTTGAAATGAAGCAGATGGAACCTTTTTTCTCTTGAGAAAATCAAATTTTTCCCAAATGTGTTTGCGGAAAATCCCGAGGTTTATGTATGGTGTTAATTCCTTTTGAAAAAATCGTACTCGGTTCTTCAAAAGGAATAGAATCAACGAGATTGGTTCGTCTATTTTAACAACAGAAATGAAGTGACGTGCAAGCAAAATAGAGCTTGTGCGGATAAGTGAGTAAGAACTTACTTATTTGCCTGTAAATTTTTATTTGAGATAATTTTAAGGCAAATTGTCAAAGATTTTTTCTTTGAGAATTTGATCTTGGTTCAGATTGAATGCTGGCAGCGTGGATGAGGCATGCAAGTCGAACGAAGCTCTAGGGCAACTTGGAGCTTAGTGGCGGAAGGGTTAGTAATACATGAATAACTTGCCTTTTACCTGGGGATAACGGCTGGAAACGGCCGCTAATACCGAATGAGGTGGTTGGGGGAAACCTTGGCCTATCAAAGTAGGGGACCTTGAAAGAGGCCTTGCGGTAGAAGAGAGGTTCATGGGATATCAGCTAGTTGGTGTGGTAAAGGCGCACCAAGGCTAAGACGTCTAGGCGGATTGAGAGATTGACCGCCAACATTGGGACTGAGATACTGCCCAGACTCCTACGGGAGGCTGCAGTCGAGGATCTTTCGCAATGGGCGCAAGCCTGACGAAGCGACGCTGCGTGAGCGATGAAGGCCTTCGGGTCGTAAAGCTCTTTCGCGCAAGAACAAGGAAATGGTGTGAATAACATCGTAACTTGAGGGTACTGCGTAAAGAAGCACCGGCTAACTCCGTGCCAGCAGCTGCGGTAATACGGAGAGTGCAAGCATTAATCGGAATTATTGGGCGTAAAGGGCGCGTAGGCGGGACGATAAGTCAGATGTGAAATTCCGAAGCTCAACTTCGGAGCTGCATTTGAAACTATCATTCTAGAGGATTGACGGAGAAAACGGAATTCCACGTGTAGCGGTGAAATGCGTAGATATGTGGAAGAACACCTGTGGCGAAAGCGGTTTTCTAGTTTATACCTGACGCTGAGGCGCGAGAGCAAGGGGAGCAAACAGGATTAGATACCCTGGTAGTCCTTGCCGTAAACGATGTATACTTGATGTAGTTAGGCTCAACCCTGACTGTGTCGAAGCTAACGCGATAAGTATACCGCCTGGGGAGTACGCTCGCAAGGGTGAAACTCAAAAGAATTGACGGGGGCCCGCACAAGCAGTGGAGCATGTGGTTTAATTCGATGCAACGCGAAGAACCTTACCCAGGCTCGAAATATAGAGGACGATATCAGAGATGATATTTTCCGCAAGGACTTCTACATAGGTGCTGCATGGCTGTCGTCAGCTCGTGCCGTGAGGTGTTGGGTTAAGTCCCGCAACGAGCGCAACCCTTATCATTAGTTGCCAACATTTAAGGTGGGGACTCTAATGAGACTGCCTGGGTTAACCAGGAGGAAGGTGAGGATGACGTCAAGTCCGCATGGCCTTTATGTCTGGGGCTACACACGTGCTACAATGGTCGGTACAGAAGGCAGCAAGACCGTAAGGTGGAGCAAATCCGTAAAGCCGATCACAGTTCAGATTGTAGTCTGCAACTCGACTACATGAAGTTGGAATTGCTAGTAATGACGTGTCAGCAACAACGTCGTGAATACGTTCCCGGGCCTTGTACACACCGCCCGTCACATCATGGGAGTTGGTTTTACCCGAAGTCGCTGACTCAACCGCAAGGGGAGAGGCGCCTAAGGTAAGGCTGATGACTGGGATGAAGTCGTAACAAGGTAGCCCTATCGGAAGGTGGGGCTGGATCACCTCCTTTAAAGGACAAACTACTCACAGTAGTCCTTGAAGGTTGAGACAAGCTTTATTTTGCCCACGTCACTTCTTTTCTGTTGTTAAAAGCCGGACATCATCAGGGGGTTTAGCTCAGCTGGTAGAGCATCTGATTTGCATTCAGAGGGTCAGGAGTTCGAGTCTCCTAACCTCCAAGAGTTCAAGCGGTTATAGCTCAGTTGGTTAGAGCGCGACACTGATAATGTCGAGGTCCCAAGTTCAAGTCTTGGTAACCGCATACCCGCTTCACTTGATGGAGCGGTAAAGCTATCTTGAAAGTCGAATAGAGTCAAAAAAAGAAATTAATCTCAAATAAAGAAGCGACCAATAAAATAGATAAAGTGTGTAACAACACGGAAGTCTTAAAATGTGGTAAATTCAGTATAATAACTGGATACAATTCACTGATGAAGATTGGCGCTTGAGAACAAAAATGTTTTAAGAAGAACACGGCGAATATAAGAAAAGCGTAACAGCAACAGTAAAAATTTTTTCTGTGATCAAGCTGTTAAGGGCTGTTGGTGGATGCCTTGGTATCGATAGGCGAAGAAGGACGCGAAACCTGCGAAAAGCTTCGGAGAGCCGGAAAAGGCGTAGACCCGGAGATGTCCGAATGGGGAAACCCGATGGAAGTTATGCTCCATCATCTGTAGCTGAATACATAGGCTACGGAGGCGAGACCTGCCGAAGTGACACATCTCAGTAGGCAGAGGAAAAGAAATCTATAAGAGATTCCCATAGTAGCGGCGAGCGAAGTGGGAAGAGCCCAAACCAGGAATTTTATTCTTGGGGTTGTAGGGCCAGTCATAAAGTTAACGTAGACCTAGCAGAACGGCATGGGAAGGCCGGCGACACAGGGTGAGAGCCCCGTAAGCGAAAGGGAAGCGTTGGCGAGATTGGTACCTGAGTAAGACCGGCCACGGGAAATCCGGTCTGAATCTGGGGGGACCACCCTCCAAGGCTAAATACTCATCGATAACCGATAGTGAACCAGTACCGCGAGGGAAAGGTGAAAAGAACCCCTGTTAGGGGAGTGAAATAGAACCTGAAACCAGCAGCTTACAAACGGTCGGAGGCCTATGCTCCTTTTAGGAGAATGGCTGACGGCGTGCCTTTTGCATGATGAGCCAGCGAGTTAAGCTATATGGCAAGGTTAAGGAACTACGTTCCGGAGCCAAAGCGAAAGCGAGTGTGAATAGCGCGATTTAGTCATATGGCTTAGACACGAAACCAAGTGATCTATCCATGACCAGGATGAAGCTCGGGTAACACCGAGTGGAGGTCCGAACTAGTGTCTGTTGAAAAAGCCTTGGATGAGTTGTGGATAGGGGTGAAAGGCCAATCAAACTTGGAGATATCTTGTTCTCTCCGAAATAACTTTAGGGTTAACCTCAGCGAAACCGACTCGGGGGTAGAGCACTGGATCCACAAGGGAGGCTACCGCCTTACCGAAGGGAACCAAACTCCGAATACCGGGAAGGTCGCTGGGAGATAGACTGTGGGGGATAAGCTTCATAGTCAAAAGGGGAACAGCCCAGATCGTCGATTAAGGCCCCAAATTCTATGCTAAGTGAGTAAGGAAGTGAAGTTTCAAAGACAGTTGGGATGTTGGCTTAGAGGCAGCCATCATTTAAAGAGTGCGTAACAGCTCACCAATCGAGAGACTTTGCGCCGATAATAGACGGGACTAAAGCATAGAGCCGAAATCACGGGTGTGCAGCAATGCACGCGGTAGGAGAGCGTAGTATTAGCGGAGAAGACGTACCGTAAGGAGCGTTGGAGCGAATACTAGTGAGGATGCATGGCATGAGTAAACGATAAAGGAAGTGAAAATCTTCCTCGCCGAAAACCTAAGGTTTCCAGGGTAAAGCTCGTCTTCCCTGGGTTAGCCGGACCCTAAGTCGAGGCTGAAAAGCGTAGATGATGGGAAGCAGGTTAAACATTCCTGCGCCACCGTAAGACTATGACAACGGGATGACAAAGTAAGTTAAGCGTGCGGACGATTGGAAATGTCCGTGACTGTTATGAGACCGGCCTGTAGGAAAATCCGCAGGCGCAAAGTTAGGTAACAGCCAAGGGGAACCCTCGGGGGAACCGAAGACGTAGCGCGATGCTTTCAAGAAATAATCTCTAGTCGTCGAAGGTGACCGTACCAAAACCGACACAGGTGGGTGTGAAGAATATTCTCAGGCGCGCGAGATAACTCTCGTTAAGGAACTCTGCAAATTACCCTCGTAACTTCGGAAGAAGAGGGGCCGGAAATCGTGATTACCTTCGCGGTGAGAGCGGAATCCGGCCGAAGAGAAATGGCCCAGGCGACTGTTTAACAAAAACACAGCACTATGCAAAGTCGTCTAAGACGACGTATATGGTGTGAAGCCTGCCCAATGCCAAAAGGTCAAAAGGAGATGTTAGTCGCAAGGCAAAGCATTGAATTTAAGCCCTGGTGAATGGCGGCCGTAACTATAACGGTCCTAAGGTAGCGAAATTCCTTGTCGGGTAAGTTCCGACCTGCACGAATGGCCTAACGATCTGGGCACTGTCTCAACGGGAGACTCGGTGAAATTGTAGTAGCGGTGAAGATGCCGTTTACCCGCAACAAGACGGAAAGACCCCGTGAACCTTTACTGTACTCTGATATTGGCTTCTGACTTTCCATGTGTAGGATAACTGGGAGACATTGAAACGGGCTCGTTAGGGCCTGTGGAGTCAACGTTGAAATACCAGTCTTGGAGAGTCGGAAATCTAACGATTATCTCATGAAACTGGGAATCGGACAATGTCAGACGGGCAGTTTGACTGGGGCGGTATCCTCCCAAAAAGTAACGGAGGAGTCCAAAGCTAGCCTCATCGTGGTTGGCAATCACGAAATGAGCGTAAAGGTATAAGGCTGGTTAACTGCGAGACCAACAAGTCAAGCAGGTACGAAAGTAGGGCTTAGTGATCCGGCGGTTGAAAGTGGAATCGCCGTCGCTTAACGGATAAAAGGTACTCCGGGGATAACAGGCTTATCGCCACCAAGAGTTCATATCGACGTGGCGGTTTGGCACCTCGATGTCGACTCATCGCATCCTGGGGCTGGAGAAGGTCCCAAGGGTTTGGCTGTTCGCCAATTAAAGCGGTACGCGAGTTGGGTTCAAAACGTCGTGAGACAGTTTGGTCCCTATCTGTTGTGGGCGCAGGATATTTGAGAAGAGCTGCTTCTAGTACGAGAGGACCGAAGTGGACGAACCAATGGTGTGCTGGTTGTACTGCCAAGTGCATAGCCAGGTAGCTATGTTCGGAAAGGATAAGCGTTGAAAGCATCTAAACGCCAAGCCTCCTTCAAGATAAGATATCCCTATGAGACCCCCGGAAGATGACCGGGTTGATAGGTTGGGTGTGTAAGCACAGTAATGTGTTGAGCTAACCAATACTAATAAGTCCATTGGCTTGATCACTTTATTTTTCATCAACGACATGGAGATCTTAAGAACGTGTCATTGATGGCGCTGTTAAATCCGTGCATAGGAAGGTTTTGTAAATCAAGACCCGACGAAGCGCGGTCATATCGCCAGTGTGAAACTTAAAGCAAATCTCAAGCGTCAATTTTCATGAGTGAAAGTCTTTTAAGACTCTATCGACAATCAAGTTTTCTTGGTGGCAATAGAGAAGGGGAAATACCTGATCCCATCCCGAACTCAGAAGTCAAGCCCTTCCTCGCCGATGGTACTGTACGCAAGAGTATGGAAGAGTAGGTCGCCGCCAAGTTTTTTTCCCGCCTCAGCTAGCGCAAGCTCGCTGAGGCTTTTTTTTTAGTAATGCGCTACTGAAAGCTTGGTGAATCCACTGTCAGCTTATAAGCATTTCCTTCTCGCGAAGGGGTTGCTTGATCTGGGATCATTCCTACTGTCGCATTCCCTAGTTGACTGGTAACAATTTTGTGGTTATCGTGATTTTCCCATCGCAAACCGTTCAAATTTTGCAAATTTTCATCTTCAGGGCCATGAGCTAATTTCCAATCAACGGTTTCACCAATCCGGATTTGCATTTCATAAGACCAATTATTCCCATTGTTATTAAGACGATTCTTTTGGTTCCAGTCCCCTAAGTCACTCCCCTTTCCAAGAATGTATAGGCAATTACCAGAGTTTGCATCGTAATTATCGACAACGATCTTCACAGTTCGAAATAATGGAACGATTGGATTAGCAGGGGGAAATGGGGTAGTCGTTGCAATGGTGGGTGTGGGAGTAGTCAGAGGATTAGAGTGTCTATAGACAATTTGGCTTACTGCGATGGCTAGTCCAACTACAGTCCCAATCACAGCTCCTATCGCAGCTCCAGGCAGTGCTCCAATCCCTAAACCCCCTAAAGCGCCAATGGTAGCGCCTATGCCCGCGCCGGCGGCAGTCCATGTAAGAACAATGAATGAGTGTTGACTACGCCAGGCTGGGGCTGGGTGAGGTAGTGAAGTTGTAGCTGATCTTTCAGTAGTAGTAATAATTGACATGTTATTTTAAATCCAAATTGTTGTTGCTATTCATGATGTATTAATGATTATATAATATTAACCGTTTATTTTAATTAAAAAAAGGTGAAAAAGGAAAGTTTTTTTAAATGATTGATAATCAATTCCTTATTATCCACTGATGAGTTTATTTAAAATTTTTATTATTATTCACTTAAATAAAATAGTGCATTATAATAGTTATATTTAATTCGAGGTTTATTGTGGCGCAACCGACATCGTCTTCCTCTTGTTTTATTTCAAAGGATTATTTAATTAATAATTTTGAAATGATGACAAGTTCAAGACAGCAAACATCAGGCGGTTATTATACACACTTTATTCCCAAACCCCCTGATGAAGTTGCTCAGACTTCAAACCCGAATCCCTGGTTTTATCCTATTTATGAGTGCAATTGCACAGAAACAATGAGCAGGGACTTGAGACAAATCATTGAAGGTAAGCTGTTAAAAAAAGTGAGAAGTGTCTTTGACAAGAAAAAGTCGCTTGTTCTTTATAGTTTTGGTTCTGGAAGTTGCTATCAAGAGCTTTCTTTCTGCGTGAAGCTAGCCGAAAAAGGGCATGATGTTCGACAAATTGTTCTCGTTGATAACGAATATAAGGCTGGAACCCAGCAAGAGTTGGCAGTGAAGCAATTTGGTGTTTTTGCTAAATTGTTGTTTCCTAGTGTCCAAATTTCTGCGTACAAAGAAGAAACCGACTATCTGGAAGAGGTCAAAAACTTAAAGCAGGAAAAGCCGGACATTATTCTTTGCATCGATGTCCCCCTTGCTAATCTATCTTCCAAAAAAGCCGCTTATTCCAAAATGTTAGAGTCAAGTAATAGTCAATGCGTCTTTGCGTATCATAATTCTAACAATCCGTTTAATAGCAGCTCAGGAACGAGCACCGACATCGAAACGGTTCAAGGCAGTTCAAGCTAATCGCGATCCGGGGGAGGCATGTCTGATAGGGCCCGTTCGATTCAGCACCCGATCGATAAGCCAACTCTTGGAAGTCAATAAACTAAGAATGTATTTGCAAATAATATTTCGAATTAGTATAATTATTTAAAAGAAAATGGTATTTTATGTCTATTCAAACAAATTCGGCTTCATTAATTAATAAAGAATATTTAATCCAAAATTTTAATCGAATGATAGGAGTAAGAACGGAAGGTTCTGGTCGTTCTCATACCCACTTTGTTCCAAAGCAAGCCACGGGAGAGATCACACAAGTTTCAGATCGAAATACTTACCCTATCTCCGAATGCAATTGTCGCGATGAAATGGGCAGAACGTGGAGGGAGCTCATCGTTGAAAACTCACTATTGGAAAAAGTTGAGCAAACCTTTGACAAGAAAAAGCCCCTGGTCATCTATAGCCTCGGTTCAGGAGGTTGTTATTCGGAACTTTCTATCTGCGTCGGCTTAGCAAAGAAGGGTTATCAAGTTCAACAGATCGTTCTTGCAGATCATGCTTATGACTTTCTAGATAAGGATTTAAGAGTTGTACAATTTTCGCTTTTTTGTAAGGTGCTGTTTCCCAATGCCCAAATTTCTGCTTATGAGAGTGAGAGTAAATATCTTGAAGACATCAACACCTTTAAACAACCAAAACCAAATGTGATCCTATGTATTGATGTAGAGGAAAGCTGCTTCTCTTACAGACAGGCAATTTACTCAAAAATGTTAGAATCGAGTTTAAATCCGTGCATTTTTGCCTATCATAATGGCCACGATGCTTCTGATGTTAGTAAAGGTGTCTGTACTGAAATTGAAACGCTTCAAGGTAGCGCGACCTAAAAGACGTTCTCTGAATTAGCTTTTAAAATCATCCTTTGGTCTAATTAATTTAACTATGTCCTGCGTGATGATTTTAAAAGCCGCGAAAGCACGCATCAAAAATCAAATAATCTGAATTCAGAGAATGTCTCTAAGAATCTAAGCTTTCTGTCCCTGACTTAGAGCTGATTTCACGATATAACCTTGCTTGAGTTCGGCAATATACACGATCCACAATCCAAGGCAGACGACTGCTGTAGAAAGAATGATGGTCCAAGAAATCGGTTCACCTAAGAAAATCAGAGCAAGAAGCGAGGCAAAAATCGGGCTGAGAAGTCCCATAAAAGACAAGAAAGTCGCGGTAAACCTCTTGAGCATCATTCCGTAAAGATTATAGCAGATAATATTCGAGATAAAGGTCATCGCAAGAGTCCCCTTTAAGACATGTCCGACATTTTCTGCTTGGAAAGGCAGAGGGTTCCAGCCTTCGATCAGAAAAGAATGTCCAAAGGCTAAGAGGCCTCCAAACAGCATGCTAGCTCCATTGGCCATCAGGGGCGAGATTGCGTGGTCTTTGACGACAAGGCGCAAAATCACCCAGCCATAGACGGAACAGAGCGCAGCGCCCATGATAGCCAACGAGGGCCAGGAAAAAAAGCTAAAAGCGTGAAGCAACTCTTCGGAGCCGGTGTGCGTGAGAAGGACGGGAATGAAGCCGAGAAAGCCAATCCCGAGGCCCAGCCATTTGCGTCCATTCATTTTTTCTTTGAAATGAAGATAGGAAAAGAGGGCGGCAAAAAAGGGAGAAAGGCTGTAGATGAAGCATGTTTTTGCAGCGGAAAGGTGCTGCAGCCCCCAAAATTCGAGGGCATTGGTCAGGTAGATGCTGAAAAATGCCAGCAGCAGGATGGAAAAAACCTGGATCCGGTTTAACCTGAAGGCTGAGCGTTTAAATATCGCTAAAAAACCCAAAAGGATCAATCCCGCCAACACCATTCTTGCTCCCGTCAAAAATAAGGGGGGGCAATATTGCAATGTCATCTTCCCCAGCGAAAAAATGCTGGACCAGAGCGCATACATGAAAACAACGATTCCAATAGACATGATGCTTAAAATCAAATTTTAAATTTAATGCGCAATATCATAGCAGTAAAAGCCAATAGATTCAATCTACTAAAATTTTTTTTCTATTTATGCTTTCCAGCGATGATGTGCCGCTCTTTGATTTGGGGGGACTTTTCGTTGAGGACTTTAGTGGGTAAAATAGAAGGGAAATTAAAAAGGAGCTTGAAGGGTAAAACGGGTAAGGCAGAAGAAAGAGGCCCCAACAAATGCCGGTTTTTGCAGCCTGTGATGAGATAGGCCAGGTGTCTGCCCGCAGCGATCAGAGTTAAAGGCAGGAAGAATAAAATTGTCAGAGGGATCACTAGGCTCAGGTAAATGGCGGTGACTTTGATTTTTTCCGCGGTGGGGAAATCTTGGAGATAGCGCGCGGGGAGCAAACGGGTAATCATGGGATTTTGAACAATTCCACGTTGAAGGGTAAATCCCAGGGTCTTTGTCTTCAACTTTTCATTGGCGACTGTCCCTTTACGGTTGCATGCATAGCGTGTGATTTGATGGCCTGCCATCCAGTTTGCCGCGAAGAGCTCTTTGAAGCGGAAGTCGTCGATGAGGTGGCAAATGTTTTCCGGCAGAGGGAGCTGTAAATCCAGCCATTGCTGAAGGGCCGTGGAAAGGGCAATCGGAATGCTTGTTCTGTCCAGACTGCTCTTGCAGTGATATACCGAAGGAAGATTGAGAAGCTTGCACAAATAGTCGCGGACTAGTAACTCCTCTTCGGGGGCGAGATGGTTTTCTTTTTGATGGCGCTCTAGGAGTTGAAGGGTATTTTCGATATTTTTTGCCGCCAGGGAAACAGAGACTAGCGGGGATAGGGAAGAAAACCCTTCATCTGAAATTTCTAAAGAACGTGAATGTCCCGTGGCAAAAGACGGTAGCCATCTTTTTAAACGGTCAAATGCGTCGAATGTATTGGAAAAGAGGATCGGGTTGAACTTCACTCGATATTTGACCTCTGGACAATAAGGATCATCAATGGTCACAATGCCTTTGTTTTTCAAATCGTTAAGCGTTTTGACTTCATTTTCAAGAAGTTTTCTCTCGGGAAAGGCTGCCAGCGGTGATTCAACTTGCCAAATCCACGGCGCAGAAAGAAGAGAATTGACTGCGTAATCGAGCTGATAAATGACGTTCCCTTCGGAATCTTTGGTTTCGGTGATTCCTTTTCTTTTGGTCTTGATTTCATTGAGAAAGATGAAAGAGGCTTGTTCCAAGGCTTTTTTTTCTGTGTCAGGACGCCCGGCGTAGCAGATGCTCTCCCTTTTTTTAGTTTGGACAACGCGCAAATTGCCTGTGTTCTCTACTGTTCGGTCGCTTGTGGAGGCGAGTCCTTGCGAGAGATGGATGGTTTTGCCATCTCGATCAAAAACTTTTCCGTTCATGGGGCTATTTTTGGCAAAAAGATGATGGGTCTCCAAGAGAGAATCGTCTTTTAAATTCAGCGAAGAGCGCAACTGCGTATCTTCTATCATGGGGTTGCAGATCAAATCGTCCCGATTGATAGCGCTGAAGGAGATTTGTCTTTTAAACTGATCGATTTCGCGCGGCGTCAGGTCGCAATGAAATTTCTCATAGCCCATCCACCATTTGGCAAAGTTCGGAAATTTGTCTTTGAGAACAGCTTTAAGGCCGTGAATCTCTTGAAACTCAGGAAAGCGGCGCCTCAATTCCTCTTCGCAGATGAGATCAAGGCTTTTCAAGGGATTGCGGTATTCAGCAGATTTGAAAGAAAAGAAGGATCGATCTTTGGTGTATGTGACTCGGCTTTTCCATAAACCTTCATCGACATATTCAGCAAAAGAGCGCCCTTCTTTTTTGCTTGGATGCAGGCGGTCGAGATTTTGAGACGGAATTTGACGGATTTTTTTTAAAAGGTCCTGCTCCATTTGGTTTTTTTCATAAAAACAAGAAGGGACCGTAATTGTAAAATCAAGCATAAATCAACCGTCATTATCTTCTTTACCGCCATGTTTTCCTCCGCCGATCAATAGCCGCTGTCCTACTTGAGGGGAGTCTTCATTGAGGACTTTTTGAGAGAACATGGACCAAAAATTAAACATCATCGTGAACGGAAGAAAGGGGAGAGCAAATGGGGTTGGTCCGATCCAATGGCGGTTTTTGCAGCCAGTTGCGAGGTAGGCGGCATGCCTTCCTGCGGCGATTAGAGTTAAAGGCAGGTAGAATAAAATGGTCAAAGGAATCAAGAGGCCAAGGTAGAGGGCGCTGTATTTGATTTTATCCGCTGTGGGAAAATCCTTGAGATAGCGCTCGGGGAGCAGGCGGGTAATGAGCGAGTTTTGGATGATACCTCGCGAAAGGGTATAGCCCAAGTTCTTGTCGTTAAACGTTTCTCCGGCAACGGTTCCTTCTGCGCCGCGCGCATAGCGCGTAATTTGGTGGCCTGCCATCCAATTGGCAGCGAAAAGTTCTTTAAACCGCTCGTCTTTCAGCAGCTCACAGAGATTTTCTGGAAGGGTGAGGTTCAAGTCGATCCATTGCTTTAATGCGGAAGAGATCGCATTCGCTATGCCCGTACGGTCTGTGCTGCTCTTGCAATGATACACGAAAGGAATTTCCAAAAGTTTGCAAAGGTAATCGCGGACAAGCCATTCCTCTTCAGGAAGCAAGTTGGATTTTTCCGTGTTCTCATCCAACATCTTTATGCAGGTTTTGATCCTATGGATCTTTTGCTCATCGTGCAGATCTTGAAGTTTACTGTGGGCCAGCGTTTTTAGATTTGTCCAACCTTCTTCAGAGATTTCCCCAGAGCGGGAATGTCCCGTAAAAAAGGTGGGTAGCCAATGCGCAATTTTTGCAAAAATGTCAGAGGAACGGGAAAACAGGATGGGATTAAAATGGACTTGATATTTCATTCCCGGACGATGGGGATCTTCAACAGTCACCGGTCCTTTTTTGATGAGATCGAGAAAGGTTTGACGCTCGCTTTCAACGCAGGCGCGCTCGGGAAATGGCGCAATCGGGGACTTCCTGCTCCAAATCCATGGCATCGACAGGGTGGAATTGACGACGTAATCCAATCGATAAACCGGCTGCCCGTTCGCGTCTACAGATTTAGTGATCCCTTTCCCTTTCGTTTTAAGCTCGTTTAAGAAAATAAATGAAGCCTGTTCCAAGGCTTTTCGCTCTGTTTCCGGACGGCCCGAATAACAGATGCTTTCTTTGTTTTTCGTTTGTACAACGCGCAGATTGGCTGTATTGGGTACTTTGCGATCGTTCGGGCTGGCAATCGCCTGGGAGAGATAGACAACGTTTCCATCTCGCATAAAACTCTGGCCGTTCAAGGGGCTGTTTTTGGCAAAGAGGTGCTCCGTTTGGAGTATGGAATCGTCGCTCAAGTGAAGTTGCTGTCTCAAAACGGGGTCTTCTATTTTTGGCGTGCAGATGAGGTCGTCGCGGTCGATAGAGCTATAAGCAATTTGTTTTTTGTATTTATTGATTTCTTCCTGGCTTAGCTCTCCCACCGAAAATCGGCGGTGCAATTCGGCTTCGCACAGCGCTTCCAAGCTATCATGGGGTTTTGCGTTTATAGCTGAGAATTTGGAGCGCATGATGGGCAGGGAAGGGTCTTTTTGGAAAGAAATGCGTGTTTTCCATACTCCCTCATCGACGTATTCCACGAAGGGGGAAACTTCGTGGGCTTCCGGATGAAGTTTATCGAGAAATGCGGCAGGCGCCTTGCGCAATTTTTCGGGCAAAGGCGGAACGGGTTTGGCCGCGCTCACAAAGGAAGGGACGGTAATTGTATAATCAAGCCTTGGATTAAAGCACATAATATCACTATTATTTAATTATTATTTAGAATAATTATAAATTGTTGATTATTATAATAAAATGGAATTAATTTTTTATTCCTCATGAGGTGTGGGTTTCGAAGTGTTTGTTGCTAAATATTTACTTGAGACATTACAATTAAATTAAAATTATATATACATGAGCTTATGTCAAAACCAATAAAACGCATTGCCGTCACCGGGGCGGGAGGCCAGATTGCTTATAGTCTTATTTTTAGAATAGCGTCTGGAGAAATGCTTGGAGCCGACCAGCCGGTCGCCATTCATCTTTTAGAACTTCCTCATGCTCTTGATTCCTTACAAGGTGTCGTCATGGAGCTCCAAGACTGCGCCTTTCCTCTATTAAAAGAGGTCAGGGCGGGTTCAGACCTTATGAAGGTTTTTGAAGGGGTCAACTATGCTCTGCTCGTAGGCGCCAAACCCAGGGGGCCAGGCATGGAGCGCAAAGATCTGCTCGGGGATAACGGCAAGATTTTCATTGACCAGGGAAAGGCTTTAAATGCTGCGGCAGCCTCCGATGCAGTCGTTTTTGTCGTTGGCAATCCCTGTAACACAAACTGCCTCATCGCCATGCACCATGCGCCCAAGATTCCAAAAAACCGCTTTTTCTCAATGATGAGACTCGACCAAAACCGGGCGATAAATATGCTCGCGGAGAAAGCGGGGGTGACTGTGAAAGACGTTACCAATGTTGCCGTCTGGGGGAATCATTCCGCGACTCAAGTCCCCGATTTTGTCAATGCGAAGATTCAAGGCAAACAGGCCCTTGACGTAATCAAGGATAGAAAGTGGTGTGAAGAGCAGTTTGTTCCTCTCGTGCAAAAAAGAGGCGCGGCTGTGATTGCTGCCCGGGGAAAATCTTCCGCTGGATCGGCAGCCAATGCGGTTATCGACTCGATCAGGTCTTTGATTTTGCCCACCCGTGGAGATGATTGGTTTTCTGTGGGCCTATTTTCTGAAGGCAACCCATACGGTATTAAAGAGGATCTGATCTTTTCTTTCCCTTGCAGATCGAAAGGGGATGGAAAAGTGGAAATTGTCAAGAACGTTCCCTGGGACGACTTCTTGAAGAATAAAATTGCGTTGAGCGAAAAGGAGCTTCTCGAAGAAAAGGAAGTCGTCGCCAATTTATTAAAAGGTTAGCAAGATGCCGGAAGAAGAGATCCTGTTTCAAATCACCAAAGACAAGCTTGAAACAGGCATGCGTGGTTTTCCAGTCGGCTATTGCACCACCTCGTTCGTCGATCCGCAAAAAGGGCTTTTTTACATTGATAAGCCTGTTTCTGCGCTGAGTTCCTGGGACCCTATTCAAGTGATCTATTTGCTCTATTTTGGAAAAGAAGGATCCGCACAGGAGATCGAAAAATTCAGCAAAGACCTTCATCAACGCGCCCGTTGCCATAGAGAAGTTGTCCAAGCCGTCCAGAAGCTTCCTCGCCAAGGACACCCGATGAAGCTGTTCTGCGCCAGTTTATTAATGCTGGGCATGTTCGAATCGACCGGCAATTACAAGGAAGACTGCCTGAATTTGATCGCCAAAATTCCACATCTCACTGCAATAGTGATCAATCACCATGCGGGATGGGGGGAAACTCCTGATCCCCGCCCTGAATTGGGCTATATGGAGAACTTTACCCAGATGCTGAAGGTCCCGGGAGCGGATCTGAGCGAGTTGGTCCGCGCATTTAAATTATTCAACATCCTGCATTTCGATCATGGAGGAGGGAACCTTTCCACCTTCGTAGGCAAAGCCGTCGCATCGGGCCTGGAAGATATGTACGGATCGATCTGCTCTGCGATGAGCGCCCTTGCCGGCCCCCGGCATGGGAGAGCGAACCAGGACAGCCTGGAATTCGTCCGCGAAGTCTTGGCAGAGGTGGGAGAGAATGCGACCTCCTCCCAGGTCGAAGCATTTATCCGCCGTCGTTTAGCTAACAATCAATTGGTCTTCGGCTTCGGCCATGCGGTCCTCCGTGTGGAAGACCCTCGCGCAACGGTCGAATACGAATTTGTCAAAAAGCATTATCCCAACCATCCTCTCGTCAAAATCGCTCTTTTGCTGCGTACCGAAGGGACCAGGGTCTTAAGCGAAAACCCCAAAATCGCCGACCCCCATCCGAATATCGACGCCATCTCCGGGACGATGCTCACCGCGGCCGGCTTTCCTTTTCCCGAATACTATACCGTCCTGTTCGGTTTGAGCCGAACGGTCGGAATAGCGATCCAAATTGTCTATGAGCGCACGGAAGCTCGCGGGGGTAAAGGCACCCCCATCGTCCGCCCTAAATATCTATTCAAAGCGCGTTGACAGAGAATTAATTTATAATTATTATTAAATTAAGTGTGTAATTAATTTAGTAAAATGAAATTAACTTATCTATTTATAGTTTCTTTGATATTTCTTCACTCTTTATCAGCGCGCGTTTTTGATCCTAACCTTATGCCTCAAAGCTCTGGCGTCTGGCTGGATGGGGAAGCGCTTTATTGGCAATCGAACATGGGTTCATTGGGCTATGGCATTGAAAGCGGTAGCACTTCCATCATTAAACATGGCCATGTCAAGCATTTAGATTTTGATTGGAACTGGGGGGTTCGCTTAGGACTAGGCTATAAGATCCCGCACGATAAATGGGATCTTCTCGCCACCTACACGCATTTATTTGGAGATGCGCACGGACATGCCGGAGGCTCGGGTGACGTCGTTTTTCCTTCTTGGGCGACGAATTTCGGATTTACTGGTCCTTTGTATGCCGACAAAGCCAAAACCCACTGGCACTTGAATTTAAATATGGCAGACCTCGAACTGGGAAGGAATTGCCTGACCAGCCATTGCCTCTCCATGCGCCCTTTCATGGGCGTGCGGGGGCTTTTCATCGATCACGATTTTTCAGTCAACTATACGGGAGGTACTGTTGCTCCCGGCGATGTCGATCGTTTTGGTGCAGACAGCGACTTTTGGGGGGTGGGACTCCGTTTTGGCGTGGATACATTATGGGGCCTTGGAAAAGGGTTGGGAATTTATGGAAATGGTTCAGCTTCTTTGCTTTCCGGTCATTTTGACGTGCATGAAAAAGAAAAACCCAAACATGCTCCCCTGCGCATCCATATCGAAAACGATGTCGACAATGTCGTCGCCGCAGCCGACCTCGCCATGGGGCTGCAGTGGGACTATCTGTTCTCGAATGACCGTTTTCACCTCGGGTTTAAATTCGGCTGGGAGTTTAATCTCTTTTTCGATCAAAACCAGTTATTTAATTTTTTAAGTTCTGACAATCCAGGCGCCATGAATTTCAAAAATGACGACTTGACTTTCCAAGGGCTGACTTTGGGATTGCGGTTTGATTTCTAGTCCCTTAAAATCTCTCCATGCCCATTGCTATTGTAGGAGCCGGTCTTGCCGGTTTGGGGACAGCCTGGCATTTGCTTCGGCAATGCCCTTGCGAAATCACTCTTTTTGATTCCATCGGCGTAGGTGGTGGAGCTTCCGGCATAGCGACCGGGCTCATCCATCCTTATCCGGGCGAACAGGGCCGAAGAAGCCTTTTTGCCCTCGAAGCAATAGACGCGACCAATGAATTAATCGCCGCCGCCCAAACAAAATCAGATCAGCCCATCATCCTTCAAGAGGGCCTCATTCGCCATGTTCACAATGAGGAACAGCGGCAAATGTTCTTATCCCATTGCCAGACGTTTGGGGACGTCAGGCCGCATGGGACCAATCGATTTTGGATCAAGTCCGGAAAGACCATCGATTGCCGCCGTTATTTGGATGCACTATGGCAAACTCTTGCGGACAAAGGGGTGAAACTCGTTATTCAAGAAGTAAAGAGCTTGGAATCTTTGCAAGACTTTGACCGAATCATCGTCGCTGCCGGTGCGGGATGGAAACAATTCCCAGAACTCAGTCATCTGGGTTTATCGAACCTAAAAGGGCAAGTGTTAAAATGCCGGATTCCAGATCACGTCCAGCTTCCTGAGGCAAGCAGCATCGGTAAAGGGTATATCACTTTAACCGAAGAACCAGGAACGTGCTTTCTAGGCTCTACCTATCAGCGCGGAGACGACACTTTAGCTCCCCAACCCGAACTGGCTAAGGAAAAATTATTTTCGAAAATCGGTTTTTTTTATCCCGACGTTCAACACCTGGAAATAATTGACTGCCGCGCTGCCTTCCGAGTTACCCGGGCGGGGCACTATTTGCCTATCGCCACGCAAGTGAAAGATCATCTTTGGACCCTGACAGCGCTAGGCTCGCGCGGATTGCTCTACCACGCCTACTTCGCAAAACAGCTCGCAATGAATATTCTGCACTCAAAAGAAAACGCCATCTAAATGAAGGGGCCCTTCTTTCACTTCTTTAGGGATAAAGCGATTCTGTTCTCTTTTCTCCCATACAACATTCGAATCTTTTGTTTTTACTAACTTAAACTGAGAGTCCAATGGAAGATATCCTGTCCAGCCTTGAGCAGTCCATGTGAATACCACAGTGTGTCCCCAATGAGGTTCAGAACGAAAGCCAAGAGTATTTCCTATGCCCACATCACATGGAATGAAAACTTCCTTACAATGCGGTGCAACCTGATTTTCCAAGAAATGCAAAATCTCATTTTGCAAACCGGTATTAATCCGGAGATTTTCTTCTTGAATAGGGTGACGACAGGTAGGACAATGATTATTCTCGCTAATAGCGCATTCGATAGTAGCCAAATCCATAATATGAAACAAACTCCAATCAATGGGAGCTTCACTAGCAGTCCAACTGCCGTCTTTGACTTTGTCCCATAGACGCTGAATATAAGGATGGGAAGAATCAAAAGCGGGAATCTTCATGGTATCATATACGAGTGGGCATTGGAATCTTTCAGGAATAGAAGGAGGATTATGAAAGCTTTCAATAGCGCGCTTTAACTTATCGATTTTGATTGATTTCTTTTGAATTTCTTCAGGAATCTTATTCTTTACGTATTTTGGGCCAACTAATTGGAAGCAAGCGAGATCGGTTGGTAATCTGTCAGCAGGGTTTAAAAACTCTCGCACGTCTTTTAAACCGTTTTTTAATTGTTCAAAGAAGCGGAAGGAATTTTCTGGGGTTGGCTCGCTGCCATTGATCTTTTCAATGTTACTCATGAAAACCGAAACAATTTTCATATCTTTATTCGCTTGATCCTTTAAATTTGTCCAGACGCGGCAAATCCCTTGATCGAACAGGCTTTTAAAATCTTTCGACACACCCCGAATCGACACATCGCCTGTCTGTGCAATTGCATCTTGAAATGGAGGGATTTCTCTCAACACCGCTGTCCACCGAATAACTCATATTTTTTCCTCTTTTTCACTCTTGGAGTCGGAAGATTATGCCATTGTACAGGCTTTCCGTCTATGAGAAGAGAAGGGAGTGCTAAGATTTTTATTGTCTTGTAAACCACCTCGCATCTTTGAGTAACTTCGTTATTTGTTTCCGCTCTTCCCATTTCAGGAGGCCGTCTTGCAAGTACCTTTTCCATTGGCCTAAACTTAGGCTGGAAGAACGATGAGGATATTCCAGGATCGCCGGACGGAACCCAAAATCAGTAAGATTTTTATTCATTAATACCGTGCTAGTCCGGGCGGTTCCGTCTTAACGGGGTGGAGCCATTCCAATCTCTGCTGCAATCTTGCAATCGCCCACAATTCTGATCAGGAGTGGTGGCTCCGTCGACCTCTTGGTAGAATTCAGTTAAAAATTTATTGAAAATGCGTGTGATTTGCACACGGCTCATTTTCTTGTAAACCAAATCGCATCTTTGAGTAACTTCGTAATAAGTCATGGTTCCAAGGCCATAGCTTTCGCCGAACTCCCATTTTAATTCTAGATCCAACGACTCGAATTGAGAGCGCGCTTCCGGGGTTGTTGTATATTCAGGCGGACACATCCAGCAGCGGAGCCAATCCTCGCTATCGCGGAAAACCCCGACTTTTTCCTGGCCCATCAAAAACACTTTCTTATCTGCGTTAAAATGTGCGCAAGTATGTCTATGCAGCTGCAAATACCAATTCGCATCAATTCTTTGGTTGTGATAGTTTTGCACGAATTCGAAACTCCTTTCCATTCTTTCGATAAAACCGGGCTTGCCGTTCCCCTGATGGGAGCCGTGATCGAACACATGCCTACCTAAATGATGATAAACTCCATCGATGCACTCCATCCATTTATTTTCTCGGCCCAGGCCCCAATAAATTCTGTCCAAGGCGTCTACAGAGAAATTTTGGTTGATGAGAGGATAGGATTTAACGGGCCCGCCAAAGATCGAGTCGCGAATTTTTGTAAAAAATGATGAGCTAACATTAGAAGAAGGGGCACCAGTATCCCCATACCATATTTGCACTCTCCCGCCAGAACCTGAAAAGAAGCGCCTCTGAAATCCAGATGTTTCATTTTGACTAACAAGAGGAACGGCTCGCTGACTGGAGGAGGAGTTGTTGTGAGGCTGCTTTCCCCTTATACTTGGCAAAACTATACTTGTTACAATGTTCGAGATCGTACTCTCCGTGGGACCCCGATTTCGACTTTTTGACCGCTTTGTAGGTGTCCTGGATTCGTATATACCCGCGGGTTTAAAGGATTCAGCTGAGATGTATTGCTTTGATTTTCAATTGTAGTATTATCTCCAGTATTGTATGTAATTTTTTTATGTGATAGGTATAGTGTCAAAAAATTCGTTTAATTAGAGAATGTATTGTTGAGCGGAGACAGTTTAGGAATGCCTTCTAGTCTTTTTTCTTGATTTCCGACATATTTGTGTTTTGGAGTGAGTATGGGGGCGTGTTTTCTTTTTTTGGGGACAGGGGGGTCGGCGGGGATTCCGATGATTGGCTGTGCCTGCGTCGTCTGCCAATCTGATTCGCCTTTTAATAAACGGCAGCGCTCGGCTGGATTGATTAAGGTGGGGGATAAAAACTTTCTGATTGATGTGGGCCCCGATTTTCGCATGCAGGCATTGAAACATCGGATCAACCATCTCGATGCCGTTTTGCTGACCCATGCCCATGCCGACCATCTTGGAGGGATCGATGATTTGCGGGCTTATTATTTTTTAGAAAAGAAGAAGCTTGCCTGTTTTCTTTCTCAAGAAACTTACAATGAAGTGAAGTTGCGCTACCATTATTTGCTCAATCCCAATGCCGAGGGGAAAAGCTTTTCGGCCCAGCTTGATTTTCACATTTTGCCGGATGATTTTGGGAGCTTTACTGTACAACGGATGCGCATCGATTATTTTTCCTATTTTCAGCAATCGATGAAGGTGACAGGCTTTCGGGTGGGTAATTTTGCCTATGTCTCCGATATCCGGGAATATACCGACCAAATCTTCAAATCGCTTAAGGGAATCGAAATTCTCGTTCTTAGCGCCTTGCGCCAAGTTCCGACCAAGATGCATTTCAGCCTCGAGGAAGCCGTTGCTTTTTCAAAGCGCACATCGGCAAAAATCACTTATCTTACCCACATCTCCCATGATTTAGAATATGCCGCGGCCAATGCGCTTCTTCCTCCGGAAGTACGCATGAGTTACGACGGCTTAGAGGTCCCCTTTCAAATTTAGGAAAAACGGATGATCGAAGAAAAAACGAAAGAACAGCAAATGCAGCCATTCCAGCTCAAGGCTATGAGCAAAGCCCTACTGATCGGCGCTTACAGGTCGGGAACGGATATAAAGGTTTGCGACGACTACCTGGATGAATTGGAACGGTTATGCGACACGTATGGGCTGAAAACTGTGGGTAAAATTGCTTGCCCCATCAAAAAACTCGACTCGGCAGCCTATCTGGGATCCGGCAAACTGGAAGAGTTAAAGATTGCCGCAAACGAACTTGAGGCCGGTGTCGTGATCTTCGATGACGAGATCTCTCCTCATCAACAGCGTAACCTCGAAAAAATTTTCCAGCGCCCTGTCATCGACCGCACCGAGCTGATCATCGAAGTCTTCGCCCAACGCGCTAAAACGCGCGAGGCGCGTCTGCAAATCGAACTTGCTAAGGTCAAATACCAATTCCCCCGTTTGAAAAGAATGTGGACTCACCTTTCCCGCCAAACTGCTACCGCGGGCGGAGGGGCTTATCTCAAGGGGGAAGGGGAAAAGCAAATCGAAATCGACCGCAGGATTTTGCGCCGCCAGATCGACCGCCTAAATGAAGAAATTGAACAAATCGTCGAACAACGCCAAACGCAGCGTAGCTTACGATTGAGGACAGGTATCCCTACGTTTGCTATTGTCGGTTATACCAATGCCGGAAAGTCGACTTTGCTCAAGGCCCTGACGCAGGCTGAGGTCCTCGTCGAAGATAAACTGTTTGCGACCCTCGATACGACGACGCGCAAATTTTCTCTGCCCAATCGGCAAGAGATCCTTCTCATCGATACAGTGGGCTTTATCCAGAAGATTCCCCACACTGTTGTCGCAGCCTTTAAAAGCACCTTGGAAGAAGCTGTCCACACAGATATCCTTCTCCACCTGATCGATGTCAGCCACCCTCTCGCCGAATCTCAAGCGGAAGAATCGATGCTCGTCCTGAAAGAGCTCGGTGCTGAAAAACATCCGATGATCACCATCCTCAACAAAATCGATCAGTGCACAAACCCTGTCATCGTAGCAAAGTTCCGTGTCAAATACCCCAAAACGGTTGCCATCTCTGCAACGGAAGGCACAGGCATCGACGAGCTTTTACAATTGATGATGAAGGAGATCTCCCTTCTCCGAAAAATCGTAAAAGCAAGGATCCCGCAAAGTCATTATGCCCTAGTCAGCGAGCTCATGCGCGAGGGGCGCGTGATCGGATGTGAATATGAAGAGAATGATATCTTGATCCAAGTCGAGATCCCTGCAAGATTGGAATATAAAATACAGCCTTTTCTCTTAAATACTTAAAGATTAAAGCTTTGGGTGGATGTTGCCTTATTTCCGTGTTTACGGTAGAATTAAGGTAAATTCAGGAGAAAAACGATGAAACAGCAAAAGCGTTCTCAAGAAGGAAAGCTAGTACGTTTAACGATAGATTTTCCAGCGGAACAACACGCTTATCTAAAAATGCTCGCTGCAAAAAAAGGGATCAGCATGCGCGAATATGTCATAGAGTCCCTCTGCAAAAATGCGGAGATTGAAGGAGTTAAGCGCACAAATTTAAGTGAAAATAAATTTAAAAAAATACTAAAATCCGTTGCCGATGAAAACGACGACGTTCTCAGAAGGTTGGCTGACAAGTGATAGAGTTTTTTACAGTTGAACAAGTCATTGAAATTCACAATGAAATGTTGCAGCGTTATGGGGGACTAAAAGGAATAAGAGATATTAATTTCCTCCATTCTTCCGTTCTTATGCCACAAACAGCTGCGTTCGGTCACGATCTTTGTCCTTCCATTTATGACAAAGCGGCGGCCTATACTTTTTATATCGTGCGCAATCATCCCTTTTGCGATGGAAATAAACGAACTGGTTATACGGCAGCCTTAGTTTTCCTGAAAATCAATAATATTGATTTAGAATTTGATAAAGAGGAGTTGGAAAAAATTGTTGTTGAGATTGCAAATGGAAAAGCTGGAAGGGAGCAATTGGCTGATTTTCTTAAATTAGAATATCCATTTCATATCACGCAATGAACTTTCTTATTTACTCTTTCCATAGGTGAGAAGTTTATATGGGAATATCTTTAACGAAAGGCATTAAATCCCTGCCTAGCGAAGAACGTCCGCGTGAGAGGCTTGAACGGGAAGGTATCGAGGCGCTCTCCATTGCGGAACTTCTTGCCATTGTTTTAGGCAGTGGAACACAAGGAAAATCTGTTCTCGATCTTTCTCAAGAACTGCTAGAACATTTTGGCGGTCTTGAAAAACTCTTGGATGCTTCCATCATTGAGCTCATGCAGATCAAAGGCATTGGAAAAACCAAGGCCATTTTGCTCAAAGCGGTCTTTGGTATTGCTATAAAATGCAGAAAGCCCTTTTCCACTCAGAAATATTTCATCGCATCTGCCAAAGAAGCCTATGACCTTGCGCAAGGGGAAATCGCGCACATCCCAAAAGAAGTGCTGCTCGTGATTTTGCGTGACGTGCGGGGCAATTTGATCCACTATGAACAAGTGGCAGTCGGTACACTTTCCCAAGTGTTGGTGCATCCGCGGGAAGTGTTTTATCCTGCTGTGCGCTATAAGGCACATAGTTTGATCATCGCCCATAATCATCCAAGTGGTGATCCAAAGCCTTCGCAGGCGGATTTCGCTTTAACGAGAGCTCTTGCTCAAGCTGGGCAAGTGATGAATATTGGTCTCGACGATCACCTGATCGTTTGCCGTGACCGGTATGTTTCCCTACGCGAACTAGGGGGTTTGTCTGTGGCGAGAAGTCGTTATTAGGTTTTGTGTTTCGGGAGTAAAGTGGTCAGAACAATGGCAACTATGCAGCTGCCCAGTAGAAACTGAAAGGTGGCTTCATAGCCGGCGACGAAGGCATTGTTAATCCAGGGGAGGATGGGTGCGGCTGGTCCTAGTAGTTGTTCCACGGCGGCGGGGTTGGAGAGGAGGGAATCAATGCTTGTGTCCGATTTAGAAGCATTGAGAGTGGAATGGATGAGATCCATGTGAGGCTGTAGCTGCTTTTGCTGGCTAATTCGAAAAAAAACGCCAGCGAGGGCCAGAGAGAGAATGGCGCCAAGCTCCTGAAGGGTTGTGAACATCCCCGACGCGATGCCAGCGATGCGATGGGGAATTGAAGAAAGGGAACTGGAGATGGAAGGTCCCCAGGTCAAGACCCAGCCGAAACCAATCGTAAAACAGCCGATGCCGAGAGACCAGTAGTTGGGACGGATGAAAGCTTGGAGAAGAAATCCAATGAGAAAAAGAGCAAATCCTGTGAGCATGAGGGGCTTCGCTCCCCACTTGTGGTACCATTTGCCGACGGTGACTGAGAAGAAGAAAACAGGCAAGGTGATCAGAAGGAGGCAAAATCCCGTTTCAAGTGGCGAAAATCGAAGTACGTTCTGTAAGTAGAGAGGAATGGTAAAGACTGCAACCCAAAGAAAGCCGATGGTGCATCCATTCGGAATCGCGCTGAAGAGAAAGCAGCGGTTGGAAAAGAGATCGGGACGGAAGAGAGGCGTTTTAGTTTTCCGTTCTAATAAAATGAAAATGGTGAGGCTGATCAGCCATATAGCAAAAAGGGCGATGATGGCAGGCGAGGTCCAGCCCCAGGTAGGGCCTTGCATGATGCTCATGATGAGAGAGCCGACGATGAGAGCGAGCAAGCCGACGCCGATCCAGTCGCAATGGGGTTTGTGAAATTCTTTTTCTCGGTCGACGAAGAAATAAACGATGCCGATAGCAACGGCGACGATGGGGATATCGATCCAATAGATCCAATGCCAATTCAGCCAATTGAGAATCAAGCCGCTTACAATCGGACCGCAGGCAAGAGACAAGGATGCAAAGATTGACCAAATGGCGATTGCTTTTCCTTTTTGATGTTCAGGAAATTGATGGACGAGGAGAGCTTGAGAAAGCGGCAAGATCATTGAGCCGGCCAATCCAAAGAGGCCCATGCAGGCGATGAGAAACTCTATCCGGGTGGCAAAGCCGCCAATCACAGAAGCGAGAAGAGCTGTAGCCAGGCCCCAAAGATATAGCTTTTTCCTCCCATAGGCATCGCCTAGCTTACCCATCGTCAAAAGGGGAACGCAAAGGAAGATGCCGAAGCAGTTCATCATCCACTGTAATTGCAAGACAGAGGCAAAGAGATCTCTTTGGATGGAGGCGAGGGCTGTATTCACAAGGGACCAAATCATCCCTAAAACAACGAGACCGAGGCCAATTCCCGCAATGGCAAATGCTTTTTTTGTAGGAGCTCGCATATTTTATGGAAGGGTATCAAAAAGTAGGATTGGCAACTATTATTTCTTTCACTCAGGTTGATTGTGTACTTGTTGCCGCGGTGGTAAAAAAGCCTCTTGCAGTAGATGGGTAACTCCGGAGCAGATCATCTGGACGGCGATGAGGGAGATCAGCATTCCTCCGAGTTTTTGGCAAGCGAGAAGCCCTTTTTTCCCAAGGAAGTATTTAATATTTGATGAGAGCAATAAGATGATAAATGTCGGTATCCAGGCCAGAAGAATGATCGAGGACATTGTCCAGACGTTTTGAACCTGTTCCGAATAAACCATGACGGTTGTGATCGCGCCCGGTCCTGCGACAAGCGGGGTGGCGAGCGGGACGATCATGGGCTCTGAACGTTTGGAGTCGGAAGTGTCCATAGGACGGGGAAAGATCAGGCCCAGTGCGATAATGAACAGCAGAGTTCCTCCTGCGACGCTGAGAACGGGCTGGGAGATGCCGAGAAGTTTCAATACTTCGTCCCCAAAAAAATTAAACAATAACAAGATGAACAAGGCGATCAGCAGTTCGCGGAAGATGATCCGCCGTTGTTTTTTTACATCGAATTTGGAGAGGAGTCCGACGAAGAGAGGAACGCTGCCGAGGGCATTAAGGACGAAAAACAAGGAAAATGTCTTGGCGAAGAAGGACATAGGCACACAATGTTGTAATATATTTTTTATATATATTTCTAATTCGTTATTCTGTATATTCTTTTATGCTTTGTACAATTTCATTGACTAATAATTTTTGTAAATTTCCCATCCATTCCATCGCCGATTGAATTTCTCCTCCACGCGACTTGCAACCGATTGTCGACATGGTCTTCAAAAATCCTTTTTTCTGGACCTTAACTGCGTCTGGAGCAGGAACCATCGCAATGATTTCTGCGGCCTCTTTGCTTCCGCCTGTTTCCGCCTTCGGAGTCGCAGCATTGGTCCTTCCGGTTTTGTCCAGTAATGGGCTATTTCGCCGTACGCCGACCAAAAATGGCTTTTTGTTAAATGTCCATGATGTTCAACCAGTTGATTTCCCGTGTTCCCTACGTGGGGCGCCCTGGGTATCGGAAATTACAGATTCTCTCGCGTTAGCCGCTTGCCCTTTATTCAGTCTGGTCATTAAAAGCTAAAGAGTATTCTGCCGTACTGTCGATGGTCCAGCCTTTTGAAGTGGAACCCCATCTATTCGGCAGACCTGCCAAGCCTGGAGATTGGCAGGCAGCGAACATTTAATTTTTGAATCTTCCCAATCCCGACATTACTCCTGTAGAGCTTATGGATGTGGAAAGAGGAGTTGCATTTGTTCATGGGGAAATTTCTCAAGGGAGGCGGGTCATCGTGCATTCATGGCAGGCTCGGCAGAAGCGCGACAATTGTGATCTGTTATCTCATTAAACCCCCGAGAGATGCAGCAGCTTTTGTGAAGTCCAAACGTCGCATTGCCGTCAATGAACACTCGGTTGCAGTTAAACGATTTGTTGAAAAATCATCTTCAGCTTCCAGCCATTCTAGCCGAGTGGCTTAGAGACTGACCACAACTCAACTTCAGGCGATTTTCGAATTCTTTTTGCGGGGGTTGTATCAACTTGTGTATACTACCCCCGTAAAAAGAATCGAAAAGCGGCCAAAATAATCCCAAAAGCGACGAAGCCTGAGTTTGTAGTCGGTCTCGTAGATATAGAGTTCTTCTTTTCATTCTTTTCTATTATAATGCGCATAAAAATTAGAGAGCCCCGTGCAAAATAAGAAAAAATTCAAAGTCGTGACCCTTGGGTGCCGAACGAATCAATATGAGTCCCAGGCTTATTCCGACCAGCTCAGCGCTTTAGGATACACTCCTGCTCAGGGCGAGGAGGAGGCCGAGCTTTGCATTGTCAATACTTGCACCGTGACCGAATCGGCCGATAGTTCCAGCAGGCACCAGATCCGGCTTCTTGCAAGGCAAAATCCCGGCGCAAGAATCGTGGTGACGGGGTGTTTGGCCGAACGGAAGCCAAAGGAGACGGCAGACCTTCCCGGCGTGGACTTCATTGTTCTTAATCGAGACAAAGAAAAGCTGGTCAACCTGGTATTCCCCGAAGAGGAAGTGGCTGAGTTTTCAATCAAGCATTTTGAGGCGCATACGAGGGCTTTTGTCAAAGTCCAAGACGGTTGCGATTCCTACTGCACTTATTGCATTCTGCCCTATGTCCGCGGCCGTTCCCGATCGAGGCGGCTAGGCGAGATCCTCGAAGAAATCCGGGTGCTGATCCGCAATGGGTTCAAAGAGATCGTTTTGACCGGGATCAACGTGGGGGATTTTGATGGGGCGCCGCAAGAAGGAGAGGCGCGTGTACGTCTTGCTGATCTTGTCCGGGCTGTCGATGCCTTGGAAGGATTAAAAAGGCTACGCGTGTCCTCCATCGATCCCGATGAAGTCGACGATGATCTTGCCGATGCCATTCTAAACGGTAAAACGACGTGTCCGAGCATGCATATCGTGCTTCAATCGGGCTCGAATGTGATTTTAAAACGGATGAACCGCAAATACACGCGTGAAATCTTTATGGACACATTCGAAAAATTGAAGAAAGCCCGTTCCGATTTTTCCTTTACTACAGACATTATCGTCGGCTTTCCAGGAGAGAGCCAGCGCGATTTCGAAGACACGCTTGAGATCATGGACAAGGTGCGTTTTGCCAAGGTGCATATGTTCCCGTTCAGCGTAAGAGAACGGACGCGGGCGGCGCTCTATCCCAATAAAATTCCTCCCGAACTTATCCAGGAGCGTAAACAACGCCTGCTGAGGCTGACTGAACAGCATGCCTTTGAACTGAGAAAGAGCTATGTGGGTAAAAAAAGATCGGTACTCTTTGAAAGAGCGGAAAATGGAATTTTCAGCAGCGGTCATACGGACAATTTTCTTCCTGTGATCGTCGAAGGGGCGTCCGTTCAGGCCAACGATCTGCTAGACGTGGTGTTGATCGAGAATAGGGAGGATGTACTCGTGGGGAAACTATTAACCTGAGTTTTGAGTTCATAGCATCTTGCGGGCGCTTTCTGCAAATTTTGGCCCGTCCCTAGGTGCCCCCAGCTATTGAACCCGACAAAATTTGCAAAAATCACCTCGAAATCTACGGCAATCTACTATAAAATGAACCAAAAACTCAGGTTATTATGAAATTGACGATTGCTGAAAGGATGCACCCTTTTTCTCATCTGAATGGGACAAAGTTCCTCTTGCCGCAGACTTCCCTTTGCATCCAAGTTTTCCCCACTCGTTTAGAATTTATCGATTTGGAGGGGGATGCTTTTTTTCTGACGTTGGATTTCGCTGGGCCGATCCATGACTTCACTGCTGAACTGGATCTTGAACAAGGAGTCTTGCGCGTCTTTGGGATGACTCAAAAGGGACACATGCGCTACTGCCTTTTTGCAAGAAAAGATGGGATCCAACTGAAGCTCGAGAAAGCGCCGGAAGAGAAAGTTGTTTGCCACTTGTCGACTGCAACAGCTCCGTTTTATTTGACAAAAGGGGAAAGTTTATTGATTCCGATGTTGCTTCGCGAGGCAGGTATAGAGAAATTTACCGAGCGTCTGTCGCTAGGTGCGAATAAAGCGCAGAACTGGGATCTTGTCCGCCGCCGTTGCGATTTTACGGAAATTTTTCCGATATGGCTTGCTTTAAGCCATTGGATTCCTGCTAAAACGGTGGAAACAACCGAAGGAAATTATTCACTTGTGGAAATGTGTCGGAAAAATATCGAGGAGAAAAATAAAGAAAAGATCCTGGAAGCTTTCCACCATTTATTTCTCGCTGCTTTCGAAGGGATTTTGGTCCCCAGATCAGTAGACACCGAGCACCAGGGCATTTTAAACAAGGAAGTAAATCCGGGCATTCCCGCGCTGCCTCTTCTCACAAAAGGGGCAAGCCTCATCCGCTCGTTGTTTGTTGGCGACACTTCAAAAAAAGTCGCCATTCTTCCGTGTCTTCCGCCTCAATTTCATTCGGGACGTATGGTTGGCGTCTGTGTTGAAAATGCCGTACTGGACTTTGAATGGTCGAAAAAAAGCCTGCGTTCTTTGCAGATTTTTTCTTCAAGCGATTTCGAAATCTGTTTGATTCTTCCGAAAGGGATCCGGTCCTGCCGGTTAAAATCGAGTCGTAAAGAGAGTAAAAAAAATGCCCTCGGGACAGATGGCAGCCTGATTTTATCTTTATCTCCTGGTCAACGAATGTTCCTGGATCGGTTTGAGGGATGATCTTCGCCCTTGCATATCGAGGTAGATCGTTCGCCGTTTTTTTCTAAAGCTTTAACATAAAAAGCGTACTTAATCTGTTCAACGGGAGAAGGGGGAACCGTCAAAATGTGGTTCCCCGTGTCGAATTGCTGAACTTAGGATAATACAAATTTGTATTCACAAAATTGGGTCGGTACACTTAATAATTAATTTAAGGTTATTCCCCCATTTGAAAGAGGTTTTTAAGTTGAGATTCGGCGAGCGCTGATATCTGCTGCACTCCTTGGGATCGAAGGGTATTCCAGGCTTCCAAAATTCCCCGTTGATTGATGTAGGCATGTAATCGAACAATCTGGTGATCGCGATCTAATACGTAAAAATCTTCAACGAGCGCATTCAATTCACCAAGGAGTTGATTGTAATTGGTAGAATTAAAGGCTTTGACTTTGGTTTGAGGTGTATTCGATTCCTCGACAACTTGATTGAACTTTCCTTGAAAGAGATTTAATTTTTTTTGAAAATTTACCCAAGGACATACTCCTTCGTAAAGAAGCACGCCGCATGTCTTTGTATCTTGAATGTTATTGCTGACGGTTTGAGTGAGTTCTTCCGTAAGGATCCTAAGTTTTTTCTCTCGGCGATCCGCTTCTGCTTTCACGCTGTTCTCTCTAAAATTTTCCTCCACTTGTAAAGCTTCCACGGTATCCAATGGGGAAATGTGGGGAGAAGGAGAGCAAATGAGTTTTATATCCTCGTCTGAGAAAATTCCTATTTTCTGTAAATGTTCAGAGCGGCAATTGAGTTTTTCTAGATAATCTTTTTCGATGTTGATTCTTAGATGAGCGAGCAATAGAGGGTCAATTTTTGGAGGCAGATCATCCAAATATTCTCCGATTGCCTTAGCCTTTTGGGCAGGCGATGAGCTTTGTCCGTGTTGATTGTGAAAAGCATGTTCTGCGCATCCCCCATAGTCATTTACAAAAGGGTTGCAAAGTTGATAGAGTTTTCCATAAATCGCATTTTTCGCTGTTTTTGGCATTCTTGAAAACCGTTCAAGGGCCTGGTCAATCCCTTCTGGATTTTTGCTTTTTAACAATTCCACAATTTCACGAAAGACCATGCGGTGATCCGCTGTAAAGTCCCAGATTTTGATGGGCTTGTCCAGAGAGCTTGAGATGAGCTTTCCGTGAGCACTTGCAAGGCGGTGAATCCCGCTCTGATGGCCTTGAAAAGTTTGTGTATTGGCGCCCGTTTCTAAATCCCAGATTTTGATGCTGTCGTCAGAAGAGCCTGAAATGAGCTTTCCGTGAGCAGTGGCAAGGCAGCGAACCCAGCCGCGATGGCCTTGAAGAGTTTGTGTGCAAGCGCCCGTTTCTAAATCCCAGATTTTGATGCTGTCGTCAGAAGAGCCTGAAATGAGCTTTCGGTGAGCAGTGGCAAGGCACAAAACCGTGCCCTGATGGCCTTTAAGAGTTTGTGTGCAAGAGCCCGTTTCTAAATCCCAGATTTTGATGGTCTTGTCAGCAGAGCCTGAAATGAGCTTTCCCTGAGCAATGGCAAGGCAGTAAACCCCGTCCTGATGGCCTCGAAGAGTGTGTGTGCAAGCGCCCGTTTCTAAATCCCAGATTTTGATGGTGTCCTCAGGAGAGCCTGAAATGAGCTTTCCCTGAGCAGTGGCAAGGCTGTAAACCGCACCCTGATGGGCTTGAAAAGTTTGTATGCAGGCGCCCGTTTCTAAATCCCAGATTTTGATGGTCTTGTCAGCAGAGCCTGAAATGAGCTTTCCGTGAGCAATGGCAAGGCAGCGAACCCAGCCGCGATGGCCTTGAAGAGTTTGTGTGCAGATGCCCGTTTCTAAATCCCAGATTTTGATGGTCTTGTCAGAAGAGCCTGAAATTAGCTTTCCGTGAGCAATGGCAAGGCACAGGGCCGGTTGCTCAGAGCCTTGAAGAATCGAGGAGGCATACACTCCCTTTGTAAAGTTTGAATAAAAGGCTTGGTAAGCCTCCTTGCAATTCTGAATACTGGAGTCAAGTGTTGGAAAATGTTGAGAGAGGAATAAACGCCAATCGCAATCGTTGACCATCTGATGCCATTGTTTGGAAACTAGAATACATGCTCCGATTTCCCGGCTGCTCGAGCGGGCTAATATCTGGCTGACTACATCCAAAGGCATATGCAAAAGTGATGCATCCTGCTCTATAAAAGGGACAGAGAGGGTTGAATGAGTTGTTGTAATTTGTGTCATCCTTATTATCCTTTGTTTGTTTTTTTAAATAATTCAATTGTGTGTAGTTTTATATTCATCCCTTCTTTGTGCCCGAAGTTGGATTCACAATGGATATTTTCGCGCAATTTTTTGAATGCTTTCGCATAAGGCACTTTGATTCCCTATTAACTGAAATAAATTGCCTAATTTTAATTTAATTATATTATAAATGAAAGCCTAATTCAATTTAAATATAAATATAATTTTGTTTATTAAAGAATTTAATTTACATTTCGCTGCAATTCATTCTCAGTAATTCTCTAGATGAAGAGATGGTGGGAGCTTTCCACTAAAGCTTTTGCATGAAGGGGGGAGGAGAACCGACCAAATGCGCTCGTCCATGACGATTTAGCAGCCTAGACCACGATCTTGCGAGACCGATGCTTATAACTGTTTGCGAATTGCTTGAATATCAAAGCGATGAACGGTCGGATGCATTCCTGCTTCCATGTGATTTGTGATGTTGACGGCCCATTCAAACTCCTCACGATTTATCGTGACATCGGAGACATCTTGACCCGACGCTTCAGTAATTTCACCTTCTCGTTGGCGCGTCTGTTCTTTGGAATGTTTAATCATGTCCTCAGTAAAAATCAAGGATGGGGTAATCGGTTTCGCATTAAATTCATTCATCAAAACATCGCTCATCTCGTTCTCTGTTTTGCCTTCTGCTGGTAGTCCAAAGGCAATATATTTTTTCTCTTTTTCTGAAAATTCGCTAATGCAAACAGTATTAAACCCCGTGGCCTCTCCGTTAGGGTGTTTAATCTTATATAGAGGAATATTTGAAAAGTGCACGGTATCACCGAGCTTAGGGGAAATCGCGTTCACATTAAACGTCTCCTCTTTCACCAGACCAAGAGAGGTGAGGGGTGTCTTTGTGATATCGCGATCTAACTTCAATGGGAAAGCCCCTTTGCCGGAAAAGACATCATTAAAGCGATTTGCTCCGAACACTTCCCTCAACGTCTCAAACCTAGCTAACGCAATAGCGGTTCCACAGTCGATGAATGAAAATTGGCCGGTTTTTACGTTGGCAAGAGCCTCAGTAGGAAGGACATCCTTTTGGATTTGATAAGAGAGCGGGGTGAATTTTGTCGGAGCTGAAGAATTCGGCTCTTGGTCAAATCCTTTAGGTGCAAAACCATGATAGAAGGCATTCTTTTTGACCAAGTAGTCGAGTCGACTTGTTTGCCTATGCTTCTGTAGGGCCAACGCGTAATCATTTTGATACCACGGTCCAGAGACAAGACCTTGAATAGAATCAGCTTGCTTGCGCTGCATGTAAGAAGATGCAATTTCTTTGAGTTTTTGCATCAGAAGATGATTGACAGCTTCTTCAGTAACCTGTTCTTTCGACCAACCTGTTGGTGCATTGGAATATAAAGAATTTTTTGTTGAAATGTTGTTAGTTGACATCCGATTTCCTAATTTTAATATATCATGTTTATTATAAATTAAAGCATTCTAATTTTTTTATTTTTAGTTCCTGCTAAACTTGTGTGCTGGAACTAGTTTCAGGGATAATCTTCAGTCCGTGCATGTCGAGGTAGATCGTTCCCCGTTTTTTTCGATTTTCTAAAGCTTTAGCATAAACAGCATACTTGATCTGTTCAATGGGAGAAGGGGAACCGTCAAACGTGGTTGTCCATGTCGATTTGGCGGCGTTGGCCATGATCTTGCGAGACCGATCGATAAAGGGGGCCGATTCTTCCTCACTTCCGTTGTAAAGAGCTTCGAGTTTGCCATGCTGTTGAAGCGCCTCTTCGCGAATCACATCGCGGATAGCTTCATCCTGCTCTTTTGACTCCCAATCGGGATATCGGGTGAATAAATTCCCATTTTCATTGGGCCCGCTGGTGAAGATGGTGTCCTTGAACCCACCGATTTCTGTGGCAATCGTCCGGATGCCCATACGGTGCATTTCGCCCTGGACCAAGCCGCAAGGCTCGAAAATGGATGGAAATACCCCTAAATCCACAGCAGCGCGCAGCAAGCTTCCGAATCCAGGCACCCCGCTGCGGTCTTGCAGGGAAGTGTTCCCTTGCTGCCAATAAAGCCTTCCGTCGGGACGTTTATAGTCGCGGATGACGCAAACTCCTTTATTTCCACGCGCTCTGGCAACCTCTTCCATTTGTTTCAGGATTCCGTCGGCTTTCGTCTCGGGTTCCAGCCCGTCCATGACTACAGTTCCAATGCAAATGAATTGCGCATCGTTTTCCAAAGCTTCGTCCATGATGATGGGGAGCTTATCGATTCCTTTTTGGTAAGCATCGTACCGTCCGACGTAAAAGAAAATCGGTTTCATGAGATCTATTTCAGCAAGGTGGTGATCATGTAAATATTCAGCGAGCTGCTGGCGGATCAAACGTTTCTTTTCGGGAAGGTCTTTGTCGTCGGGTCCGTAAGTGAGATCGAGCGGGACGCCATCTTCGGTCACCCAATTTTTTAACTGAGCATCCGTTTTAGGATTCCAACCATCGGTATTTCCATTGACGATTCCAGCCAATTTGCCCTTATGAGCTTGAATTCTTGTATAACGCTGCATCCCCTTGCCATGTAAGTCTGTTTGGACCTCGTCTGAAAAAGATACGGAGACAGTCGAATTCATCTCGGAACTCTCCATCCCTTCGATGAAGGCATTGATTGGCGTTGCGGGAAGACCGATTTCGCTTAGAGCTCCCAGCGCCTTCGAGGAATCATAAACGAGAGGGGAATTGTTGTTATGGAAAGTAAATACGGTGGCAGGGGTTTTTCCCTCTTTCCATTCTGAAGGGTACCAAGTCGCCAAAATTTTCGGGACCAAAGCGGTTTGCGCGTCATGGACATGGACAAGTTCTACGGGATTTTTTTCTTTCTTGCTAAGTTTGTAGACAAGTTCCGCAGAAAGGCTTGCAAAATGCGCCCAGCGGCGTTTGACGTCAGCGTCATTTCCGCCATAAATATCGTTAGGTTTTCCGTCTGCATCATGGCCGACATGGAATAAAGGATCTTCGATCAAATAGCAGCTATTTCCATTCACTTTTGCTTTGAAAACCTTGTGCGTTTTTCCGGCGACCGTGACTTGATATTTTTCTTTTTCCTTCAAAACGAGTTTGGGGTTGATCACATCGTATTTAGGCATGATGATGCGCGCATCGGGGCCGTAGGCGCGCGCCATCCCTGCTACGGCTGGGGCAAGACCTCCATTGCTGACCACTCCGGCATATTCAGCGGTCACCATCGCGAGTTTCATCTGTTCAGGAATACCGTCTTTCCTCACTTTTTTCGCAGAACAGTCCAAAGGCTCTGTCGGCAGACGCATTTCGTGGGTAAATCGATGGGCCCTTGTCCGAATGTCTAAGTCAATTTTTTCATCTAATGTTTTTGCATAGATATCCAAGATGTTCAAACGCGCACTGTTTTTTCGTGTCATAACGAGCGGTTCGTCCTTAATTTGCTGTTCTCCATAGCCCCAATAGCTGAAATAGGAGTTGTGTTTCCCGCCATCTTCTAGCCAGACGAGTCTGGCAAGGTCGTTTTGAGCAAATAGGGGGAGGTCCTGGAATAATTTTATACGCGCGTCTCTATCTTTCGCTGCAGGCAATTGTTGTCCAAACTCTGCAAGTTCAAGCTTGAATCTTTGCAATTGGACCCTTGCTTTATAATGGTCCATCAATTGGAGGATGACATCGGCGCCTTCCGAGTTTTTGCATTCGAGAAGAATATGGGGATTTGCGGCAATGAGATTGTCTGTAAAAAAGGGTTCCTCGGGGCTGTAGCAGGCGGCCCAGACAGCTTCTCCTAAAGCGGTTTTGATCTCGAATTCAAGGGCTTGGTATTTTTCGTTGATGAACTCTTTAGAGCAGTGGGGAGAATGGAGGAACATATATATGTCTTGCAGTTGATGCAATTTAAAAATGTTCCACGAAATTTCAACGGTGTCGGTAGATTGAATGCCATCGCTGAGTACGTGAGATGGAGCAAAATGAAAGGGTCTTTGTTTTAAGGCTTGGAGGGCTCCAATATTTTGAAGACAAGTTTCCTCTTCGAGAGATGACTGTTTGCCCGAGGCCATCGAAGTATAAAGGGAGGAAAGTTTTCGAAGCTGTTCCAATTTTGCGATTTGGTGGGAGAGATACTGCTCCAAAATGTTATTCCCTTGCTGATTTTTCATTTGTAAGAGAAAGCGTGGGTTTTTGGCACAAAGCACCTCGCCATTCGGAATGAGGCTTAAAGTTCTATTCACCTCGTAGAAGAGTTCTGGGGGGAGATTCTTCTTAAGGAAACCCAATAAAACACGGTCAGGAATGGAGGGGTTTTTTAGATCGATTAAAAAGCTTTTAATTTGTTCTATTTCACGTGCAACCGCCCCAATTTTTGGTTGTAATTTTTCCGCTTTTTTCAAATAGGTTTCCGGATTGGGCAAAGATTGATCGGGGACAATCGCCAAGATGCCTTGAGAAAATAATTTGGCCGTGCGGGGATCCCCTGAAGGGTGTTCTCTCGAATTTAAAATGGGGGCTAAGGAATTGTTTAATAGTATTTTAAACGACATAGATTGCCATAATTACTGGGTTTTAAAATTTCAATATTAATTATAATGAAATTAATCTTATAAGTCATTGGAATTTACAGTTTTGTTATTAAAATATTTAATTGGCAAAAAGGACATTGATTCTTAATAATTTAGAGCAAACCGTTGCCATGATGTGAAGAAAAAATTATACTCCGTTTTTTTACGGTCAGGACACTCTCCATGCAAATGCCCGCTTCTCTAGAGCCTTCTTTGAGGAATTTTGCGAAAGACCCCCATCATTACCTCGGATTACATCCTTCAACTGCCGATTCCAAAGTGATCCGGATTTGGAGGCCGGGGGCTCCGTACGTGCATTTGGAGGTTTTCGGAAAAAGCGTAGAGGCGAAAAAAGTCAGCGCTGATGGGTTGTTTGAATACGAAGTGCCTTTAGAGACGACATTTGCCGATTATCGTGTTTATCTCTATCAAGGCGAGCTCGTCCAAGACCCTTATGCTTTTTCCCCTTCCTTCGGGGATATGGACGCCCATCTTTTTAACCGAGGGGTCCATTATAAACTTTACGAAATCATGGGTGGCCGCCTTTGCAAGCATCAAGGGGTTGAAGGGGCCAAATTCGCCGTTTGGGCACCCGAAGCGCAAGCGGTATCCCTTGTCGGCGATTTCAATTATTGGGACGGAAGAGTCAATCCGATGCGCACGATGGGATCGTCGGGAGTGTGGGAATTATTTGTCCCGGGATTAAATTCCGGTGATAAATATAAATTCGAAGTCCACACCCAAAAAGGCCACCTTCGTCTTAAATCAGACCCCTATGCCCTCTATTCTGAGTACCGGCCAGCGACAGCTTCAGTACTTTTTGATGTCGAGCATTATGCCTGGCAAGACGGGGAATGGATGGAAGCGAGGAAACGGCGAGGCAAAGATGCGTATCCGATGACAATCTATGAAGTGCATCTCGGTTCATGGAAAAGACAAGGCGGACGCCCGTTAGGTTATCGCGAGCTTGCCATCGAACTTGCAAAATACTGCAAAGAAATGGGCTTTACCCATATCGAACTGCTTCCCATTGGTGAGCATCCCTTAGATGAATCATGGGGGTATCAGGTCACGGGTTTTTTTGCGGTGACGAGCCGCTACGGGACGCCGAAAGACTTTCAATTTTTTGTCGATCATCTGCACGGTCAAGGGATAGGCGTCATCCTCGATTGGGTGCCGGCCCATTTTCCGATGGACGAAGCTTCTTTGGCGCAATTCGACGGCAGCTATTTGTACGAACACGGAGATCCGCGGCGCGGATTTCACCCCCATTGGAATACGCATATTTTCAATTATGGCCGTTTTGAGGTTTCTAATTTCTTAATAGCCAGCGCGCTTTTTTGGCTCGACAAGATGCATATCGATGGGCTTAGAGTGGACGCTGTTGCCTCCATGCTGTATTTGGATTACGGCAGAAAGGAGGGAGAATGGATTCCTAATCAATTCGGCGGCCACGAAAATATGGAAGCGATCGAATTCATCAAACACCTGAATTCCGTGGTTCACGAACGGTTTTCCCACGTTTTAACCTTTGCCGAAGAGTCGACATCCTTTACCGGCGTGACCCATCCTCTCGAATGGGGAGGATTGGGCTTCGATCTCAAATGGAACATGGGGTGGATGAATGATACTTTGCGTTACTTTCACAAAGATCCCTATTATCGGTCCTTTCATCAAAATGACTTGACCTTCGGCTTGATCTATGCTTTTTCCGAACGGTTTATCCTGCCTCTGTCGCATGACGAAGTGGTCCACGGCAAGGCCAGCCTTATGTCGAAAATGCCCGGAGACGATTGGCAAAAATTTGCCAATTTCCGCCTTCTATGCAGTTATCAAATTTGCCAGCCGGGAAAAAAACTCCTTTTTATGGGAGCGGAACTCGGGATGTGGAAAGAATGGAACTGCAATCAACAGCTTCCGTGGGATTTGCTGCAGTTCGAACGGCATGCCATGCTGAAACGGTTCGTCAAAGACCTCTATCATTTTTATCTTGCCCAGGAAGCTCTTTGGGAGTTCGATTTCGATCAGCGCGGCTTTGAATGGGTGGATTTTTCCGATCGGTATAATTCGGTAGTTAGCTACCTGCGCAAAGGGAGCAGCCGCTATCTTCTCGTCGTCCATAATTTCACGCCTAATTTTGTTTCCCAATATTTTATTCGATTGCCCAATGTCGCTTCAATTCAGGAAGTTTTCAATACCGATAGAGAAGAATATTGGGGATCTGGCAAAATCAACACCCAAGTGGAGATCATCCGCGATTCAAAAGAGCGGCGTTTGGGGTTACACCTCCATCTTGCGCCTCTCGCAACGATGATTTTTGAGGTGCAGTTTGTGTTCTAAAAAAGAATACCTTGACCTGATCGAAGAGGTCCGAAAGCACGATCTTTCTTATTTTGTCCAAGCCAAGCCGGTGATTACCGACTACGAATACGATCAACTCGTCAAAAGGATCGAAGAGGCCGAGAAAGCCCATCCCGATTGGATAAGCCCCTCTTCGCCAACTCAGCGCGTAGGCGAAGCGCTGACAAAAGGATTCAAACAAGTCGAACATACAGTTCCCATGCTGTCTTTGGCCAATACCTATTCTCGCCAAGAGCTCGAAGATTTTATCAAGCGTGTCCAAAAATTGCTTGGCCATTCGCGCGTTCATTTTTGCGCTGAATTGAAAATGGACGGCGTCGCCGTCAGCGTACGCTATGAAAAGGGAAGATTTGTTCAAGGCTTGACTCGCGGTGACGGCCGAAAAGGGGATGACATCACCGCTAACATGCGTACTATTCGCTCATTGCCCATGGTGCTTTCAGGTTCCCATTTTCCCGAAGTGCTCGAAATACGAGGAGAAGTCTTTATGACGCACCATGTTTTTCAGGCCCTGAACAAAGAAAAAGAAGAAGAAGGGGAAGAACTCTACGCTAATCCGCGCAATGCTACAGCAGGTTCGATGAAATTGCTCGATCCCCGTGAAGCCTCGTCGCGCAAGTTAAGCGCGGTCTTTTACGGATTTGCCGATGAAAATGATCCGCCTATGCCCACCCAATATGAATGCCATCAATACCTCAAAAAACTCGGCCTTCCCGTTTTCGATGATGAATTGCGGGAACAGTGCCGCGATAGCGATGAAATTTTAACATTCGCGGATAAAATTGAAAAAAAACGGCACAAACTTCCTTTCGATATCGATGGGGTTGTCGTCAAAGTCGATGAACTCAAATATCACGATCAGTTGGGCGTCACGGGCAAAAGCCCCAGATGGGCTGTCGCTTATAAATTCGCCCCGGAACAAGCATCGACACGCATTAATGACATTATAGTTCAAGTTGGAAGGACGGGCGTATTGACACCCGTTGCAGAACTCGAACCCGTCCACCTTGCCGGCAGCACGATATCCCGCGCGACGCTGCACAATCAAGAAGAGGTTGAGCGCAAAGACATCCGCATCGGCGATATGGCTGTGATCGAAAAGGGGGGCGATGTGATCCCCAAAGTCGTCGAAGTCGATAAGCGACGCCGTCCGCAGGCTTCCCACCCCTGGAAAATGCCCAGAAATTGTCCTAGCTGCGGCACACATGTCATCCATACTGAAGGCGAGGTCGCAGTCCGCTGTCCGAATTCTACCGGCTGCCCCGAACAGCAGATGGGCCGCCTTGCCTATTTCGCATCCAAAGACGCCATGGATATCGAGCACCTCGGCGAAAAAGTTGTCGAACAGCTGTTCCAAAAAAAACTCGTGCACCGGCTGTCCGATATCTTTGCATTGACAAAAGAAGATCTCGCCACGCTCGACGGTTTTAAAGAAAAATCGGTCCAAAATTTGTATGAGAGCATCGACCGTGCGCGCCACGTTTCTCTAGCGCGGTTTATTCTTGCCCTCGGCATCAAATACGTCGGGGAAGGAGTCGCCGAATTGCTTGCGGAACATGTGGAAGACATCGATGAGCTTGCAAAAATGAATGTAGAAGAGCTCAAAGAGATACCCGGCATCGGCGATAAAATCGCCCATGGCGTCGTGGAATATTTCAAAGATCCCTACCACCTCAAAGAGATCCACTTGCTTTTGGAACATGGAGTCAAGCCAAAGGCCATGAAGCTAAAAAAACGGAAAGATCATGCCTTTTCCGACAAGACCTTTGTCCTTACCGGAGCCTTGCAAAAGTATACCCGCGACGAAGCTGCGCGCCTCATCAAAGAGCGCGGTGGAAAAGTCACCGGCTCGGTGAGCAAAAAAACCGACTACGTCCTCGTCGGTGAGGACGCAGGCTCCAAACTCGATAAAGCCCGTCAGCTAGGTGTCAAGACGCTGACAGAAGAAGAGTTTGAGAAGATGGTTTAGGGGTCTATGATACTGTTCCTAAAAACGTGTTCAAACGTGTTTATTTTTAATTTCGCTCTCTGATTGACCGTCCGGTTCGCGAGATTTCTCTCTTCCGGCTATGACGTGGTCTCGATGGAGACGGTGGACGCATCTCCATTACGGTTTCTAGAGTCCTGCCTGGAACAGTCACGGGTTGCCCCGTTTCCAATCGGCGGTGGAACCTGTCCAAAAGAATGGTTTTTACTTGACGGTAAGGCGTATACCGTCCGATCTCAGGATCGCCAAATCTTCTGGCATAGTTCAGTGCGGCAATCCGGTCCGATATGTCCTCATGTCCACAATGCAGACATTGAAAGCGGTCGTTTTTGCGATTTCGATGATCCACAAATTCGCAAAAGGGACAGCTTTGAGAGCCGTAGGCCGGATTGACCTGCTCATGACGGAAACCTTCCGCCAACGCTTTAAAAGCAATTCGATCTTGTAGTTTACCTCTCAACCAGCTGGAGAGTCTTCTATTCATTTGTTTAGACTTGTTATACTTAAAAGTATGGCGCAAGTCTTCTGTGATTAAGAGGGAGGGATTTTTCGTTTGGATGAGTTGGTTGATTGAGGTGTTGATTTCTCTTTCCAATGTGGCCCTGAGTCGTTTGGCAGCCGCATGGTGTTTTTGCTTGCCTAGATTATATTTTCGAAGGGATTTTGCCTTTTTGGGATTGGAAGTTGTCGGTCTCTTTTCCATGGCATGCAGCTTGTGACGTTTTTGCATTTTCTGGTGCCGATTTTCTGATACCTGTGTCAGTATTGTACCAAATTGAGTCCCATAACGAATGCCTTGGGTATCCGTCATGACTTCAGTATATCCAAAGTCTACAGCTTCGGGAGATGTCTTGGGAGGATTCTTCTTTTTTAATTCTTGAGGGATGTGAAAGTCAACGTTTCCTTCTGACAAAACAAGGCTAATTGTGCCTGAAATAGGCGCTTTGCCGGATAAGGGGATACAAATCCTCTTACCGGGAATCAGAGACATGATTTTGATGTATTGACGCCCTTTGTGCTCGAAAAGATCGTAACAGTTGGCATCGAACCGGACGCTTCTGGCTTTTTTTACAGTGGGTGGTTTTCCTTTGCAGAGTCTGGTGATCCTCCGCACATAGCCTGCAATATACCTCCGGGAGAGATCATCAATGGCAAAGGACGGCTCCGGGCATTTCCCCTGCATCATGGCGGAAAACTGGGAATAACCTTTCAGAAGCCAATAGGCATAATGGCTCTCCGTCTCGGAGAGTGCTTTCCGATGGGAGATCTTTAAGCGGACTTTAACAAAAGTGGACTGCCAATATTTATCCCATGTTTCAGCTGCGTCATCAAGGGCAAGTTTCCAATGACGAGCCTGCAATTGGTGGGGTGAACGATAGCCTTGTTTGATTTTCTCATCCCGAATTGCTCGGGGCCTTCCTAAATAGGGTTGACAATCCCAGGCTTGGAAGTGTTGCAGCCAAAGCCGTTTTTCACCAGTGTATGCCTGGCATAAGCTTTCAAGAGCTGTTTGTTTTTTTGCGTTGAGTGGAAGTGACCTACGCTTGACCGTTCTCATTGTCTTTGGCCATTTCAATGATTTTCTTCTTGTATTTTCTCAGGCCATATAAGCGACTGGAAAAACAATGAATAATTGATAGGAGATCTTTGGTCATTTCTTGCTCAGGTGAAAGAGAGTCCGCATTCATAACGAGAATGGAAACTCCGTGGTCGTTACAGAATTTTTCGAACCATTCGAACCCAAAACGGACGAGCCTGTCTTTATGGGCCACTACAATTTCAGATACCTCACCTCGTTCTACCATTTCCATCAATTGTACGAAATGTTTCCGCTTGTAGTTTAGCCCCGAACCGATATCTTCCAACTTCTCTTCGATGATTTTCCCTGCTGTCAAACAGAAAGATTCTACAGCATTTTTCTGTGAAATCAAATCCTTTTTTTGACCTGCACTTGATACTCGACAATAAGTGACCAACTGTCGTTTTTTGGCTTTTTGTCCAGTTGTCTCCACATATTGGTCATGGGTGTAATAGCGCCGTCCAGTAATGGAACGGTGGGCCTTAAGTATGCCCTTACGATCCCATCTTTGCAGGGTTTTTGTCGTCCTTCCGATTAATAATCCGAATTCACCTGGAGAATATGTGTTCTTCATGACAGCATATTTTCACATATGCGTATGTTTTTGCACTACTATTAATTACTCTTGCAAGCATGGAATTCCATACGTGGACTCCTGCTTCTCCTCGCTCAATAACAGTCATATTTAATACATAATGATTGCAAGGTCGCTTTATCCCGAAAGATCGAAGATCTTTTCCCCGACGACAGCCTCTAAGATCTATCGAGTTAAACTCAATCGCCCAGATCCGGCAGGAATCCTTTTTCACCGAGCACTTTAATAATCGCGCGCAATAAATAATTATCTCCAAAACTAATTCCATAGAATCGAGGAGTTTCTTTTTCGAGCATTTTTTTATCGACCAACTTCCTGATTTGGCGCGAGATTTCAGAACTGTGTTTCCCTGAGAAGATATCTTTTAAATCGGTCGATTGTATCGATTTTTTATCGATCACCCTGCGAAGTATTTTTGCTTCGATATCAGTGATATACTTCTTTTCTAAGGAAACACTAATCGTGGGCAACAGTATTTCTTTCGCAAGATAATCATAATCTAAAAGTTTATCGATTTTTTCTATTTCTTCTTTTAGCCCACGGAGCACATATTCGCACCAGGTCAAAATATCTTGAGTCTTTCCACTATCTGCCTTCTGGAGGTAATCGTAATAAAGTTTTCGATTGTTGCAAAAAACAGCTGTTGGATTAATAATTCTACCAACATTAACGTTAAAACCCTGTTTAATAAGCATTGCATAAGTAAACAAGCGGACAGTACGGCCATTGCCATTACCAAATGGGTGTATCCAGACAAAACGATGATGGGCAATAGCGGTTTTCAGGAGATCGTATTTCGGACTATCGCTTTTATTGACAAAATCAAATAGCTCGGCCATGTAATCTTTCACCTGTATGAAATCGGGAGGTAAATGAATGGAATGATTGATACGCAAATTGGATTCCCTATATTTGCCAGGATTACTGTCTCCCTCACCTTTTGGCGGCAGCGGCAATCCATCAACAATCATCTTGTGCACTTCGCAAATGAAGGCTCTCGTAATAGGTTGATTTTTGACGTTCTGTTCAATGAAATCCATCGCATTTTCGATATTTTGAATTTCTTTGATTCCACTAGACACGTCCGATTTCTCTTCTAACTTAGTTTCGATATATTCGAGAAGGGTCGTATTATTACCCTCAATACGTGCAGAACCAAGGCTTTCCAACATATGGAATATACCCTTGAGTTGAAAAAACACCCTGGCAGGGGTCGTTCCGCTTAGCCGTTTCTTGCGGAGGTGGTTTAAGTCAATGATTAGATCGGTCAAGGGAGACCCAAAAGGAGGCTCCTTGAGTTCCAGATCATAATGTTTGAATACAGGCTCTACCATTTAACAACTTCCCTTCTGTGAATTTAACATTCTCTAAGCCAGGATATTAACACCGTGAAGCATAAGTTCTTGTAAACCAAGTAACTATTACTCTACCAAGTCGCTCCTATTTTAACAACTCATCCCCGTAAAAATTAACTTTTCCCGTAAAGGCATCGTTCGCTTTACCCTAACATTGCGGGGGGGCCCAGCTGACTGAAAAACGGAGTAATGCTTGAAGGGCTCAAGCCGCAAAACAGCTGACGTTAAGCCGGTAAGTTTCTTTCTGAGGTAATGCCGCATTCGCTTTTTTAAAGGCGATGGCGACATGGAAGGCATGCCCGCGGATGCGGGAAGGGAGCAGAAGACGTTCTCGCAAACGATCAAGGCTGGGGCTTGCAATCTCCAGGAAATAGACCTTTTCAACGCCGGGCCAACGTTGTGGCCTCAAAGAATTCAATCCCTTCACCTCAAACGAAAACGACTCGTCTATTTCCTTGATGTCGCCCCATCCTTTTTTTTGGCTCCATTCATCCGGGAGTACGACAGCGATGTGAGCGGGCGAGGGCTCAATTTGATAGAGCGGCACAGCCTCACATTCCCGATCATGGATCAGTGGGAAAAGATCCGTGATAAACTCATCCGGTAGTTCCAGGTAGACAAAACCGTCTGAGTCTTGCTTGAGAATTCCTTTTTTAGGCAGGGCGCGGCGGATGTGGGCGCAAATCACAGCAGAGAAGGGTGTGGCAACCGGGGCGGCCTCTTTTGCTTCCGCCATTAAACCGCTGGGAGCGTATTCGTCGGAAGGAAGAATATAGGCGGGGTGCCAGAAGAAACGGGGAGGCTTTGCGGTTAGGAAGGGGGGATGGGGGAGCTGGGGAACAAACAGCATGCGCGGAGGCGCGATGTGGTCCAAAACGGTCGACTTTTCCTTTTTTTCGAGAAGAGTTCTTAGAATTTCAAAAACACGCAAAAGAACAAGCTGTCCTTTTCTCAATAAAGGAGGAATCTTCGACAGATTGAGCTCGATCGAGGGTTTAGGGCTATTTTGGAAAAGAGAGACAATTCGTTCGTCTCCCGTGTAAGGAGCGATGGGTTTTAAGAAAAACGTAGCCGAAGCCGAATCCTCCTTGGCCACTAAAGGGTGGGCTAAGACGGCTACGCGGATGTCGAGTGGAGAAATTTTGTTCATAATATACTGCACCCAGTTAGGTTATGCGAATTTTGACTCAGCGAGACAAAGCCAAATCGAAGCGAAACGACCGTCCGAGAAAGACCATTCCCGAAGAGACCTGGACGGCTGACGGGGCTGCGGAGACACGAGAAAGTCCGGTGGACTTACGCAGTGCAAAGCAGGTGAACGCCGTGAACCGGGCCGATCGATTCAGCAAAGTCCAGCCAGTCAAAATTCGCATAAACTGGCTGGGTGTAGTATAAATTTTAATTAACAAAAACAGCGTCAATTAGTTATATTATAACATTTTCTTGCGTTTGCAGATAGGGAATGGATTTTTTGAAAAAAACCTTTTGAACACAAATGAAAAAAAGAATATATCAAAATTTTGTAAACTAAACATATCGAGGGAGATTCATATGTCCAAAACTCACTTAAAGTGCGCTTTGATCGGCGGCTTGATCGTTTTCATCTGGGGATTGTTCTCATGGATGGTCTTTCCATGGCATCAGAGGTGTTTGAATAAATTTACCAATGAGTCTGAGGTCGCAAATGCGATTTCGAGCAATACTCCTGTTTCCGGTGTCTATGTTCTGCCTAACACATTCTCCTACCATGCGGGAACTTCCCAACATGAGATGGAGCATGGCATGAAAATGATGGAAAAAGGCCCTTTTGTGTTCGCTTCAGTATGTAAGAGGGGGATGGGCAAAATGACCTTGGCTCCCTTCTTCATTTCGTTGATCATACAAATTATTGGCGCATTTATCGTCACTTGGATGCTGATGAAGACCAAAAACCTCCCTTTTAGGAAACAAGTCGGTTTTGTTACCTTATTCGGTCTGGGTGTGGGGATTTTAGGTCAACTACCTGATTGGAATTGGTGGAGTTTTTCCGCTTGCTATGCTCTGACCAATATCGTAGATCTTGTCGTCGGATGGTTCTTAGCCGGCTTCGGAATTGCTAAAGTTCTTAAGAAATAAGTTCATTGAGAAAAAATCCGTGGTTCTCATTCTACCTGGCCTCCCAAGGGGCCAGGGGATCAAATCCCCACAAGATCTCCAATCAACGTCTGATGGCTGAAACCAGTGACTTTGATTGTTTGCAAAGTTCCGATCAATGCATCATCGCCTTTGAAGAGCACATTTTTCCAGCAGCGCGTGCGCCCTTTTAGGTGCTTTTCATCGCGATTGCGCCGCTCGACCAGGATTTCCACTTCTGCATCGAGTAATGCCTGGCGTTCTTCGGCGCAGATTTCGCTGTGCAGGTTGAGCAGCCGCTGCAGCCGGTCTTGCTTGACCTCTTCTGAAATGTCATCTTTCCAACGGAACGCTGGGGTTCCTTTGCGAGCGCTATAAGCAAAAATGAAGGCAACGGAATATCGGATCTGTTTAAAAATAGCGTATGTCAGCTGAAACTCTTCTTCGGTCTCCGTCGGAAAGCCGACAATGATGTCCGTTCCGAGAGAAACATCGGGAACGATCGACCGGAGCAGATCGACCTTCTCCAAATATTTTTCCACCGTATAGAGACGGTGCATCTTCTTTAGGATACGATTAGACCCTGCCTGAATGGGAAAATGGACAAATTCGCAAACAGAAGGAAGGTCGCGTATGGCCTGCATCAGCTCGGGAGTGATGTCGACGGGATGCGAGGTCATGAACCGCACGCGCTCAAGGCCCGGGATTTTGTCTAGGCGATAGAGTAAGTCGTGGAAAAAGCAGCCCCATTCCGGTTTGTCTTTTCCGTAGCTATTCACGTTTTGACCGAGTAAAGTGATTTCTTTATAACCGTTCTCCACAAGGCGCTGGCATTCTTCGACAATGCTGGCGGGAGGACGGGAAACTTCCTGTCCGCGAGTATAAGGCACGACGCAGTAGGTGCAGAATTTATCGCAGCCCCGAATAATGGACACGTAAGCCTTCACCGGATCGTCCCGCTTGGCGATCAGATAGTCCAAATTCTCTTCGAATTGGTCATCCGTCCGGATCATTTGCTTTCCCGACACCAGTACTTCGTCAAGAACTTCGTTTAATTCGCTGATATTGTTAGTGCCGACGACAAAGTCGACATGGGGGAGTTTGCGGAAGATCGTCTCTTTCTTGGCCATCGCCATGCACCCGGTGACGCCGATGATCGAGCGTTTATGGGGGCTTCTGCCGAGTTGGCCGATCTTTCCCATAACCTTCCTCTCAGCAAGGTCTCGGACCGAACAGGTGTTGAAAATGAGAAGGTCGGCGTCGTTTTCGTCATCGATCCTCGTCAGTCCCCGGTTTAACAGCTGCCCGACCATGATTTCAGAATCGAGCTCATTCATCTGGCACCCGTAGGTGCGGATAAAAAAAGTTTTTAATGCGCGCATAGGGAGGTTTTTTGTGTTAAATATTTTTTAAATCCAGGAGAAGTAAGTCTACCCAAAAAAACTTCTTTTGGCAAGAACTCCACGTCCTCCTAAAATTTCTGGAAAAAAAATGAAGGAGAAAGTAGACTGGCAGTTCTACTTTACAAAAACATCATTGAACTATTTTTTAAGGTCTTATTCCATGAAAAAGAAAAATTCGACCGTCCTTCTGACGAAAGAAGAAGTCATTCCGATGCGAAAATGGCTCCTGTTAGATGCAACGGGGAAAACTTTAGGGCGGTTTGCCGCAGAAGTCGCTAAGATCCTACGCGGGAAACACAAACCGCAATTTACCCCCCACGTTGATACAGGGGATGGGGTCGTCATCATCAATGCGGAAAAAATCGTCGTCACCGGCGCTAAAGAAGCCCAAAAGATCTATCGCTACCACACCGGCGCTATGAGTGGTATGCGCGAAGTGCCTTATCGTACGATGCTCGGCAGAAAGCCCGACTACATCATTTGGCATGCGATCAAAGGGATGATGCCGAAGACACGTTTGTCCGAAGCGCAAATGAAGAAATTACGCATCTTTGCAGGCGACAAGCACGATATGAAAGCGCAGACGCCGATCCCTGTTAATATCTAAATTAAAGCGAACTAGAAGGAATTATGAAAGGTCAAGAAAACATTGGAACAGGAAGAAGAAAAACATCGGTCGCCTCTGTGCGCCTTCGCCCTGGTAAAGGAACGATCCTCGTCAACGGAAAGAAATTCGAAGAGTATTTCCCGCTTCAACTGCAGCGTATGGCGATTTTAGCTCCTATTCAGAAAGTCTCTGCTCCTGAGCGCTACGACATCCTCATCCGCGTCAAGGGAGGGGGCATCCAAGGACAAATGATCGCGGCCCGCTTAGGCATTGCACGCGCGCTAGTTCTCGAAGACAAAGACCGCCGGGCCGATTTGAAAGTCCTCGGCTTCCTCACACGCGATCCTCGCAAAAGAGAACGCAAAAAATACGGTTTGGCCGGAGCCCGCAAGCGCTTCCAGTTCTCCAAACGCTAAGATTACTATTTTCCTCCTCGTTGAAAAGGCCCTAGAGAGAAATCTCTAGGGCTTTTTGTTGTAGTCTATACTGCTGACGCTTGAAAGTTATAGAAAATTTCAATTTCAGCGCTTCAATTTTTTGTTTGTTGAAGTAGACAATGTGCAGGCATATGATCGATGGAAACGAACAAAAAGGCCGTATGAAGATGCTGAAGCGAAAATTTTGCTAACTTTCAAGTGGAAGCAGTATATAAGCGATAGAGTGTCCCGTATTTCTTTTTCAAATAGGACACGTAGGGTTCTTCGCTCAGTGCTTTCCCGGTGACTCTTTGGCAGAGTTCGCCAGGGGTGAACTGTCTTCCATATTTGTGGATATTTTCTTTGAGCCAATCGCGGATAAAATCGAGCGATCCTTTGGCCAAATGCTCTTTCCAATTGGGATGGGCCTTTTCGAAGGCATTGAAAAATTGGACGGAGTAGAGGTTGCCGAGCGTGTAGGTGGGAAAGTAGCCAATGAATCCCAATGACCAGTGAATGTCCTGTAAACAGCCTTGGCCGTCGAATTCAGGGCTGATTCCTAAGTATTCTCTCATTTTTGCATTCCAGGCATCGGGGATCTCTTTCACTTTTAACGTGCCTTCAATCAGAGCTTTTTCGAGCTCGAAACGAACAATAACATGAAGATTGTAGGTCACTTCGTCGGCCTCGATGCGGATGAAGCCTGGCTTGACGGCATTGATCGCATGATAAAAGTCTTCCAGAAGGACGCCGCCGAATTGCTCGGGTAATTCTTCTTGAAGGAGCGGGAAAAAGTGCTGCCAGAAAAAATAGCTTTGTCCGATCAGAGTCTCCCACCAGCGGGACTGACTTTCATCGATGCCGAGCGAGACCTGCTGGCAAAGAGGGGAGCCGAACTGTTCTACATTTAAGTTCATGTTGTAAAGGCCGTGGCCGCCCTCGTGCAGGACCGCCCCGATGCAGGTCATGATATTCTCGGGATGCACCTTCGTCGTCATGCGCGTGTCTTTTGGATGCATTCCATTGCAAAACGGATGAACGGAAACGTCAAGCCTGGATGATGCGGGGTGAAATCCCATTTTATGTAAGATTTTATGCGAAAAATCGAGCTGCTTGTGTTTGGGGCAATGGCGAAAGAGAAAATCTTCCTGAAAAGGAGTCTTTGCGCTGATGTCTTTAATCAGCTGCGTGAGAGGAAGTTTCAAACGGCTGAATAAGGGGGTGAGAAAAGAGGTCGTCATTTCAGGCTCATATAAATCGAGCAAGGCATCGTAGGGGTGTTCTGTGAAGCCCAAAATATCTGCTTTTTTCCTGTTTAAGGAGATCACTTTTTCCAGATGCTTTGCAAAAGTTTTAAAATCATTATGCTCTTTTGCTGTTTTCCACACATGGCATGCTGTCGAAGTGGTTTTGGCAAATTGTTTAACGAAGGCATTGGGCAGTTTGATCGCTTTGAGATAATCACGGCGCCATTCTCGCAGTGCAGCGATTTGCGAGGGAGGCAGCCTATCGTCTTTGATCTCTCCTGTTTCAAGATCGATGAGAGAAGCAAGCGCTTTGGCAAAAGGTTTGCTCGTTCTTTGCCGGTGAACAAGGCTCGCGAGAATTTCAGATTGCTGAGAACGCATTTCGATACCGTCTCTGGGCATAAATGTTTCCTGGTCCCAATCCAGCAGCCCTTCCACGGAAGCCATGAGAGCCATTGTTTTCGATAAGGAATGCAATTTGTCATAAGCGCTGGCCATAAATTTCACCTCAAGCAAAACTATTTCGGCAGCTTATCAACTCCGGCAAAATTCTTCTAGTGGAGAGAAAATGTCGTTTTGCTAATGTCTGAAATTTTACTAATCAGGAGAAGCCCATCTTTACAAGAAAGTGAGGATATCGGGGATATCATCTCATCCTTGATTGCCAAGGGTGCAACCGTGAGGAAATTACAAACCGCGAAAATTTAGCGTCATTCTTTAAAACGCTCTGAAAAAAATCGACATGGGGTCGTATGAGGAACCTGTTTTAGAGCATTTTGCCACGCACGACCTCAGCAAGGCAGGGTATTCTTTAGTCCAATTGATCGAAACCAGTCCCATCACAGGCCATTTCGTCGATAAGAATGGGGATGCATATCTCGATGTGTTTTCATCCGTCCTCTGGCGGAAACCCGGCCCTTAAGGGCCGGGTATTTTCAAAAACAATGTTGGGCCGAGTATGAAGCGCGGCCCCAACTTAATCCCAGGCCTTAAGGCCTGGGTTCACGCAAGCCTTTTGAGATGGAGGTGGTGAAGAGGGTTGTGGCGGATTAGTTTCACTCACAAAAGATCAAAATGTTTTATCTCACGCGGCAGGCTTAGAGCCTGATCATTACCCGGGGCTACGGCTTTGCCCTATGGACCCTCTGTCTCGCCCATAGCTGCTTACCTCGCGTACCTCAAGAAAGGGAGCTAAGGATAACGATTAGGGTTAGAGAGTTTTTTTATCTTGCTGCCTATCCAGTTAAAAAACTTCTCGCATCTATCCGTAAACCGGGTAAACAACGGGGTGCAAAAGGCCCAGCTTAAACAGACGATGGTGATCGCGCCGCTGCCGACAACGACGTCGGAGAGCCAATGGGCGCCCGTGATTAGGCGTGGCATACACAAAAATGCTGCATATAGACAGGCAAACAATCCCAAACGCCAGCCCGCGATGAAAGAAAAACTGGCAGCAAAGAGTAACGCCGTCGTTCCATGATCGCCGGGAAAGCTTTTGGACGAATCGTCTTTGATCTTCATCCAGGTAATTTCATCGGAAAGGCGAACACTGTCCTCTACGACAAGGGTGGGGCTTAAGCGTTGAATATCGAGGTTATGGCGGAAAAGGATGCGGTTGACGAAATAGAGGGTGGCCGCGATGCAGAGCACGCAAAAGAGTAGCTCGGAGATTTTGCGGGCCCTTAAATGGCGATGCGCGCTACGCACATGGGCGATGGAAAAGGCAAGGATGCAAAGATCTTCTACCCAATCAGCAAGTCTATGATTGGCACAAGCCCAAAACAGCTGCCAGAGGGGGCGGTCTTTGAGAGTAGAATTCACCATTTTAAAAAATGCCACATCGATGGTATTCCAAAACGGTTTTGTGATGGGCCAAAATAAACTGGCGACGAGTAGCGCGGCGATGACATGGCACAGGAGAAGGACTTTGAATTTCCAATATCTGGCTGCTAAAGGGATATTCTCTAGTTGGCTTGTAGAACTCATTTAAAAACCCTTACATGTTCGATAATATTTCCATCCAAATCCTGCTCCGCACAGCATGATGGGGCTGAGAATGACAAGATAGGGAGAGACGACAAGATTTTCTCCCAAGATCACAGCGGCATCCATTAAAGTAAAAAAGGCGACAAAGCCGAATAGAGCAATGGCATAGGTGATAAAAATCGGAAGATTCCGCGAATAGCGGAAGCAAAAGGGGGCTCCGGCAACAACGACAAACAGAGCGAGAAAAGGCATGGCGAGCTTGAAGAGGACATGGGTCAACACTTGAGGATATTCGTAAGCGGTCGTCTTTGTTTTTTGAATGAGCATGCCGATCAGTTCGCTGAGCCGCCGGTTTTCCAACGGAGTATATCCTTTGCCTGTCGGATCGGGCTGCCAGCGGAATTTTGCAAAGCGGTATTGTTCAAACGATTCCGCTTTTTCAAAATTGCCTTCTTTGTTCCGTTGAAGGTGGTCGACGTAGAAGCCCACGGGATTTTCCGGATCGATGGACAACGATTTGATGCGCCATATCTCATCGGCGGAGCGAACCCAAAACACATCGTGGAACGTTTTTTTGTCCGCATCGGCCGTCTGATAGATAATTTTCGAATGGTCCTTAAGCCGCAGCACGTGGACGGGTTCTTTATAGCGGTCTTCATCGCGGTGTTTAAAGTGCTCCCTTCGAAAGCGGTCGAGAAAATTTAGGCTGGAGGGAAGAAGAAACTCGGAACTGGCCAAATTGAAAAGGACGCATAGCAACGCGATAAAAAAGAAAGGGCGGAGGATCTTTTTCCGGGGAAGGCCGGAGGACTGCAAGGCGATGAGCTCGCCGCGGGAATTTAAGGAGAAAAGGACCTTCAGCGTAGAAATGAGCAATGCTAGCGGGATGAGCAGATCGGCGCGTTTGACGAAATGGAAAAAATAATAAACGGCGATGTGGGAGATCTGAACGCTCTTGTTGGCGAAGAAATCCTGCATATGCATCGAATAGTCGATCAATGCGTAGAGAAAAAAGAAGCAGCTCAAGAACAGGAAAAAAACCTTCAAAATTTCGCTTAAAAGATACCGCTGCCAGATCTTCATTCTACTCCCTGGCGGATCGCTTTAAGACCGCGCAATGAGAAGAATAGGATAATCGGATGGGGCAGCAGATAGATCGAGATCGAAAGCAGCGGCGTATGGCGAAGGGATTTGGCGGAGATAAAGCAGACGAGATAAAAGGCTGCCAGGCCGATTGCCCAACAGATCCCTTTTTTGGAGCGATTGCGGCTAATCTGCATTCCGAAGGCAGTCCCGATTAAAGTGAATGTCAATGCCGCTAAAGACAGGGAGATGCGGCGGGCAATTTCTTCCCTCGCGCTCCGGCCGAGTGAAAAACGCTGCTTTTCGATGTAGTCGTGTGCGACGATCATCCTGACGGGGAGATATTCGTAACTCATCGCCCAATCAGCGCTTTGCAGGAATTGGCTTAAATTCGACGCTTTTGTGATCATCTCCGCTTGATTCTCGATGACAAGATGGTCAAATCCCTCTTCTCTCTTCGGATCGATGCTTGAAATTAAGGCCACTTGCTCCCCTTTAAGAAGATCTCCTTTCAAGGTGAGCTGTTTGGCCGACATCAGCGTCAAACGCTCGTTGGAAGAATTTTTGACGACGAGCAGGACCTCTTCGGCATAGCGGTTCGCCTTCAATACGCCGATATCGAAAAATGCATTTTTTAATTTGATCAAGCTCTCTTTTTGGAGAACGAAGAGGGGATTGGACATCGCCATTTCGTATATCAAAGTCTTGGAATAGGCGCGGCAGCGCGGCGAAAGTTCTCCCGCAATCGTAAAATTGACCAGCATCAGGAACAAACCTGCAAAAAAGAGGGGAGTTGTCAACGATTTCAACCCCAGGCCGCACGCGCGGAAAGCAGTCAATTCGTGGGTTGTGCTTAGGCGCTGAAAAAGAAGAATGGCTGCGATCAAAGCCGAGACGGGAATAGCAATGGGCAGAATATGGGGGATTTGAAGGAGCGTAAACAGGAAGACTTTGAGCTTGGGGGCCCCTGAAGTGGCGAAACGGGCGATATCCTGAAAGCGCAGAACGATGAGGATGCTGACGAAAGAAGCGACGCAAAGGAGGAATACCTGGAAAAAATTGCGTAAGAGATAACGCCAAACAAGCGGCATGTGCTTCCCTAATTTTTTAGGTAATTTTAAGCGATTCAAACCATAAGAAAAAAGGGGAATCTTTTCCTTGCCGGGTTTAGCTGATCATTACCCCCATGAAACGGAGGTTGTGGGTAACGATAAGCTGGTTTACACTATTCATTATGAAAGACCTATTGCTCCTGCAATTGAGGAAATTTTTAACTGGCAGGCTCATTCCGGGCAAACCCCTCTTAATCGGATATTCCGGCGGGCCAGACTCTAAAGCTCTTCTCCATATGCTTCTCGAATGCCGTCGTTTTTTTTCTTTAGAGCTGCATGCCGCCCATATCGATCATGGCTGGCGAAAAGAAAGCGAAGAAGAAGGGGAAACGATCCGAAGGGAAATGGCTGCTTTTAACTTGCCTTTTCATCTTAACTCACTCTCATTAAGTGATTTTCATCCCGGAAATACAGAGGAACAGGGAAGACGGCACAGGTTGGAATTTTTCAAAACGATTTATTCGGAAATAGGGGCGCAGGCTTTATTGCTTGGCCACCATGCAGGGGATCAATCTGAAACCGTTTTAAAGCGCGTCTTTGAAGGGGCTTCTCTTTTTTCCCTCAGTGGACTCTGTTTAGAAATTACTCTTGAGCGAATGCAAGTTTGGCGCCCTTTGCTGTTCACAGAAAAAAAGGAAATCCTCCATTGGCTGTCTAAAAGAAATTTAAATTACTTCGATGACTCGACCAACCTAAGTTTAAAGTTTTTGCGTGGAAAAATGCGGGAGGAGCTGTTCCCGATGATCACCGCCTCTTTTGGGAAAAAGATCGCGGCTAATCTCTGCCGATTGGGCGAGGAGGCGAAAGAGCTGAAGAAATACTTCCAGGATTTGAACAGGCCTATCCTGGAATCGATCAGCGGGGACCGCCTGGATCTAACTGCCGTTCTTCCTATGCCGGCGATCCGATTAAAATTTTTACTCAAAGGCTGGTTGGAGCAAGAAAAGATTTCCTTGTCCCGTGAGATCATCGAAGGGATTGTTGGGGCCCTAAATCAAGGCGCGCCGCAGAAAAAATTTTATTGCAAGGAAGGGGAGTTTAATATCAATAATGGATGCGTATGGTTTTATAAAAAGATAAACTATAATTAGTGGTTTGTAATTTTTTTTATTAAAAATAGGACAAATTATTCTTGTTTTGTTATGATGAGGAAACCGGGTGTCTGTTTGAGAAGTTGGGCCTCTCCCTGAAAAGTGATATTCTGATGAGTTCTGCTCTCGGAATTTTGCCACTTCCTGAAGGGGGAATGTTCTTTACTTTAATCACAGGCAAGTGGTTTAATTTGTCATCTGGGGTTCGTTAATAGAATATGAGTAATGATATGAAACCGGAATCGAAACGAGGTTTTCCAGGCGGATTTTTCATCTTCCTGCTGGCAGTGATCTTAGTTATTCTCACCGTTCAAAGTTTTAACAACGATAAAACGGGAAAGGTCGCATTCAGTCATCAGGTCGAACATCTCGTGAATCTAGACCTGGTCCAGAAGGAAGAAAGCCGAAAAATTGCTCTAAACGATAATCTCGTTACTTTCAGCGGCAAATTCAAAGACAATTTATCCGATGACGCCAAGGCACGGTACCGTTATCTCGAGCTACTCAATCGCAACCACGAGCTCTCGTCGCAAAAAGGCTCCCTTGAACAGGAGTTGACTGCTTCCAATCACAGCGTGAAGGACGCCTCGGACCTATTCCTTCATCTGAGCGGCCAGCCTCTCCCAAAAGGGGGATACCTTGTCGTCGATCCGATCTATAATACTTCCGACAAAGACAACGCCGTTTACATCAAGGGGTTGTCCGACAAAGAAATTACTAGCCTTGCCGACCTGGAAAAATTATTCCCCGGCATCTCCCACGATTCAAATCCTGCAGCTGTCGATGCTTTCGGAAAAGACCTGCTCACCTTGATCGAACGGTTCCGATCACCGGCTTTGGGTATTGGCAATGAGGCCATGAAGCAGCAGCTCAAGAACTTAGAGCAAGAAGTCGCCCAAGCTTCCAATGTCAATTCCGAGCGAGGAAACCAGGAACAGATTTCCGTTTACCGTAGCGCGCTGCTCTCTCTCGATGAAATCGTAGCGGATCTCAACAAAGAACAGCAAAACGTCCGCCTCGTCCAGTTGCGAAGCGTCCGCAATTATAAGGCCCAGCTTGAACAATATGCCTATGTCAATGACGAATTGGAAAAAAATGGCGCCCAGCTTGACAAAGCGCGCCAAGCCGTCGCTACTGCCACCTGGTATTTTAATAATCAGGAGCTTTCAACAAGGGCGCTAGAAAAACAGGATCCAGAGCTTTTCGGGCATTGGTTCAATCAGGCCAAACAGGAATGGGAAAACTTCCCCGCCAATAAAACCTTGTCATTCAAGGCCCCTGACCAACCTAGAAATGCCGTCTTGGAAAAAACATTTAAGAGCGAAGAGCCGTCGCCGAATTATTTCAGTTATCTGCTGACCATTCTTCCTGTTGTCCTCGTCGTCCTATTGCTCTATTTCGTATTCTCCCGGCAAATGAAAGGCGTGGGCAACAGCGCAATGAATTTCGGCAAATCTCCAGCTAAAATGCTGACGAAGGAACGCAACAAGGTGACCTTTAAAGATGTGGCCGGCTGTGATGAAGCCAAAGAAGAACTCCAAGAAATTGTCGATTTCTTGAAAGATCCTTCCCGATTTACAGCGTTAGGCGCCCGCATTCCCAAAGGCGTCCTCATGGTAGGCGCGCCCGGCACAGGCAAGACCCTGATCGCTAAAGCCATTGCCGGTGAAGCCGACCGTCCCTTTTTCTTCATTTCCGGCTCAGACTTCGTCGAGATGTTCGTCGGCGTAGGCGCCAGCCGCATCCGCGATTTATTCGATCAAGCCAAAAAACATGCGCCTTGCATCATCTTCATCGATGAGATCGATGCCGTGGGTCGCCACCGCGGCTCCGGGATAGGCGGAGGCCATGACGAAAGGGAACAGACGCTTAACCAGCTTCTTGTGGAGATGGATGGATTCGATACGAACGAAGGTGTCATCCTGATCGCGGCCACTAACCGGCCGGATGTCCTCGATAAAGCTTTGCTCCGCCCCGGCCGCTTTGACCGCCGCACCATCATCGACCTCCCCGACATCAAGGGCCGTTACGAGATCCTCAAAGTGCATGCCCGCAAAATTAAGCTCGACCCCTCTGTCGACCTCATGCATCTTGCCCGCAATACTCCGGGCGCTTCGGGAGCAGATTTGGCCAATATTCTTAACGAAGCCGCATTGCTGGCTGCCCGTAAAGGGCGCTCAGCCGTGACTGGATCGGATTCTGCAGAAGCTTGCGATAAAGTTCGTTACGGGAAAGAAAGACGCAGTTTGGAGATCGACCAGAACGAAAAACGCACCACAGCTTATCACGAATCAGGACATGCTGTCGTCGCTCTCTGCGTGAAACATGCCGATCCCGTGGATAAGGTGACAATTATTCCTAGAGGGCTTTCCCTTGGCGCAACCCATTTTATGCCGAAAAAGAACCGTTTGAGCTACTGGAGGCGCGAAGTCCTCGACCAGCTGGCTGTTCTCATGGGTGGTCGGGTTGCCGAAGAAATCTTCGTCGACGACATTTCCAGCGGCGCGCAAATGGACATCACCCAAGCGACCCGCCTTGTCCGCAGCATGGTCTGCGAATGGGGGATGACCGATAAATTGGGAGCCGTCGCTTACGACGAGCGCAGCGAAAATGGGCAATATCTAGGCATGCCGAACTACCACGAGAAATCGTATTCAGATGCGACTGCTGAGGAAATCGATAAAGAAGTGCGTATGATCCTAAATGAAGCTCATCTGCGTGCCAAGGAAATTATTGAAACTAACCGCCAGCAAGTCCAACTCATGACCGAGATGCTCATTGAGTTCGAAACGCTCGACCGCGACGACGTCCTTGAGATCATGAATGGCAAATTCGACCAGGAAAAGAAAAAACAGCGCCTGAAGAATGTTCAGGACCTGCAGCGTAAAACGCCCCCGCCGCCCCCAGAAAAACTCCCAGACCGCGATCTTCCATCAGTCCCTGACGACACCGCCCCCCAGCAAATTTAAGCCAAATTTGAAGTTTCTTGGGTATATCCAGCTTTCACTTGAAATTTTATTTAACGTTCAACTGTCACCAGTATAAGTATACTTCTTTAATTAAATATTTAAACACAAAACTTTTCACATTTAAAGGTTTGGTTAATTAAAGTTGTTTTGTTATTAGCAATCAATTATAATACCTGAAATTTCAAGCAATTATTATTTTGGCGGCATTATGTCAATTAAACCAGTTAGTTCTTCAAATTGTAATCCAGCTTCTGCTCCGCAAACAAATGTTCTCCCTCAACCTTCTAACAGTTTTTGGCAGTCGAGAATGACGCAAAAAGAATTCTGCGGCTTGACCACGGTAGAAATCACCCGCATTTGCATGCGCCTTTTAAGTATTGGATCAGGGTTAGGGGGCCTTGGGATAGCGACTGCTGCAGTCTTAGGCGCTGTGAGCGGGCCCATGGGTTTGATCGCTATTCCCTGTATCTTAGCCTCCGTTGGGGCTCTCTGGTATAGCTTTCAGTTCGACGACTATGAAAATCCGGAAGAAATGGTCAAGTTTCGCAACGAAGCTGCTCGCATGAGCTTTGAACAAGTGATGCAAGCGCATGGATGGAACAGTGTCTTGCGTTGGGGAATTCTCACAACCGACCAATTTGCGGAAAAATATCGGGAACAGATGCGTGGAAAAAATTTGGTCGAGATTATCCATGCTCATGAAAATGCCCAACGACACCTCGCCCAGTGCGTTTATCGCCAATTTGAGCACCAAGTTCCTTCCCCTGCGGAATGGCGCGGGCAATGGCGTGCCGAAACTGCCGCAAAAACTTTTGAGGAGATCATTCAAACTTACCCTCTTGATAAATTGGAGAGATTCAATCTCGTCGAAGCAGGAGAGATGCAGCGGATCAAAGACCTTAAGAAGGATTTTGATGGGGTTAAGGAGAACTACGGTGCGGCGGTTGCTCCCATCGAACGAGAATTTAAAGCAAACACGGAAGTCTTCCAGCGTGCTTATCAATCCGATTGCTCCAGAGCGGAACAGCATTATAACGACAATTGGGCCGTGCGCAGTTTAAAGGCCTTTGAGCTCAATCATGTTCGTGAAAGACAAACAATCCAAGGCACTGCAAACCAACGTAAAACTGAAGCGAAACTGCGTTTTGACAGGTCAGTAGCCGCTATCACGAGCAATGGGCAAATCCCTTACAACAATCTCTCAGCACGAGATAAACTCCTTTACGACCAGCAGAACAATGAGCTTCAGGTCAGCATGTTGACAGCCGACAACGAAGCACGTTTGCAAATTGCAAACATCGATGCACGCTGGATCGTCGAGAGAACCCGCCTCAATGCCGAGGAAAACCGGGTCAGAGGAGAACGTGCGCAAATGCACAATGAAGCGAAAGCCCGCTATGATGCTGCTGTCGTCGGCCATCGCCAACACAAAGAGCAGCTAATGGCCCCCTTTAGTGCGACTTTCCGTTCATCCGTGGGCGACTTAAACTGCCGCTACCGCGCCTATCTGCGCACCATCGGCGTCGCGTGATAATGAAAAGCGTCTCCCGTAATTCGGGATAGACATTATAAATTAGCGTGAGTGGGATGAAAAGTCGTAAGGTGGCTGAGAAAGATCGGGAGCAAAAAATCCCAACAATTCAAAGTCCTTTAAAATTTTTTGAGTTAAGTACACGACTTTATGCCATTCAGGATCCAAGATCATATTGGGTTCGTCAAATACACCATGAAGTTCAATGCATTTATCGATTAAAGAGTCGAACAATTTCATTTTTTTTATTAAAGAGTTTTTCAATCTAAATTGAGATAGATCGTTTTTTAAAAAACTTAAAAAATGCAAATCATCATACAACATGCAAATTGATTCATTGAAGGAGACAATAGCCTTAGTCTTTCCCTCAACCCAACCTTTTTTTTGAAAGGCAAGATTGCCAAATTGAGCCATAACTTCAACAATATCATTAATCCATTTTTTATTTTCTTCCGATTTTTTAAGCACAGGTTTATTCCTTATTAAAAATAAATTCCAGAAGAGGAAGGTGAGCTTTTTCTGCAGCTTACAAAACAATGTTTCCATACTTATTCCTGTATTGGGCATCTTTGAGGATGGACTCTGTAAAAAAAGAAAACCTCTCTCCAGCGAACGAGAGAGGTTTTCATCCGTCCTTGGCTGCTAGCCGGCTTATCTGGTCACGATCCTGTTTACGCTGCTTTTTGCGCGTTTTCTTTATAACTTGGACAAAAGACAACGTTAATAAAAACTTTTTAAAGTTTTTTTGCGATTTTTCCGTTTTCATTCTCGATGAAAAACCCAGCTGTTTTCAGCATCTCGACATGTTTAGGCTCGAAAGAATGATCCATTTTCAAACATCCGCCTTGTTGTAAGACTCTATAGATATTCTCAATGGTGTTTTGTGATTGAGGATCATTGAAAAGGAAATACCCCATGGAATGATCGAAGACTCTTTCAAATCGTCCATTGGAAATGCATTTCCAAAGATCGGGATCATGCATATTGTCAACGAGACGTGGGCCCATCCCTCCGGTGCTGTCAATTGTAAAAGACTCTTGGGCATGATCCTCAGGCCTTCTAGAGTAGCAGGAACCAGGATAAGCTGATCCAGCTTCTCCGCAAGCAAGGGTCATTGTTTTAATTTCTGGGTGCTGAGATAGAAATTCAGACGCAAGAAGCCCAGGTTGATAAACAGGCTTCTGCTGGAGGGAGGAATATGGCGTATCAAGAAATCCACTCTTTTTCATCGCAGAAAAATATCTCTCCTTGACTAAATCAGTACAAGAAATTCCTTCTAGATCTTCAATCCCTAACACATAATTGACCAAAAGTTGGAGCTGATAGTGATCCACATTTCCACAGCGATTCAATAGCGCTTGTGCATTCTCCGACGCTTCCTTTGCGTTTTTAACAAAGTTTGCCATTACCCTGGATGCTTCCGTTAGTTTCTGCTCATCGCTTTGTTGTAAGATCATTGGCGACATTGATTGGTAAACCTGTTTTCCATTTTCAATCTTTTCTTTCATTGACTCGGCATTAAAAGCATTTTGAAATTTTGGTTGAAGCGGGGCAGGATATGAACTGATCTCTTTTTTTAACTCTTCAATATGTGAATAATTTAAAGAGTAAATGTCAAAATACTTAACTGTAAGATAATTGGGTGTAACCATGTTTTCCTCAAAAAAGAGTTTTATTTAACTACAATTATAATCAAGAGCGTTTCGTTTCTCAACGAATTTCTCGTTGAAAACGCAACCTATTAGGAATAAGCGGATTAAAGAAAGAAATGCCTTCAGCGAAAAATCCTCTCTCGAATCCAGTGATGCGAGAGAGGTTTTATTGAGTGTCTACTGTCTTTGGGGAACGGGGAGAAGGGCCTTATGGCTCAGTTTAATCTGTCCGCGGTCGTTGATGTCGAGGACCTTCACTTCGAGCATTTGCCCCTCTTTGACAACGTCGGAGACTTTTTGAACGCGCGTGTGAGACAATTCCGAGATGTGGCATAGCCCTTCTTTGCCGTAAATTTCGACAAAGCAGCCAAAATCGACGATGGAAACAACACGGCCATTGTAAACCTTGCCGATTTCAACATCAGCGGTGAGGTTGTGAATGATCTCTTTGGCCCTTTCCATACCCGCGCTATCTGTAGACGCGATGCTGATCCGGCCGCTGTCGTCGATATCGATTTCAACGCCTGTTTCTTCTGTGATGGCACGGATCTGTTTGCCACCTGGACCAATGACTATGCCGATCTTGCTCGGCTTGATCATGATGGTCTCAATGCGAGGAGCATAAGTCGAAAGATGTTCTTTCGCCTTAGGACAGATCTCAATCATTTTGCTCAAAATATGCAGTCGTCCCTGCTTCGCTTGGGCAAGGGCCGCTTGCATGATCTGTTTGTTGATCCCTTCGACTTTGATATCGAGCTGGAAGGCTGTAATTCCATGCGCATCGCCTGCGATTTTAAAGTCCATGTCCCCAAGAGCGTCTTCGACGCCGAGGATGTCGGAGAGGATCGCATATTTATTTTCTTCGAGGATCAGGCCCATTGCAATGCCTGCGATGGGACGTTTGATCGGCACACCAGCATCCATCAGAGCAAGGCATCCGCCGCAGACGGAGGCCATGGATGAAGATCCATTGGACTCGGTAATGTTGGACTCTAAGCGGATAACATAGGGGAAATGCTCCGCCATCGGAATGACCATTGACAAAGAGCGCTCGGCGAGCTTGCCGTGGCCGATTTCGCGGCGGCCCGCAGACCCCATTCGGCCCACTTCACCGACGGAAAAGGGTGGAAATGAGTATTGCAAATAGAAGCGGTTGTTCAACTCGCCTTCGAGGTTTTCTCCTCGCTGCGCCATGGTCTCTCCGCCAAGCGTACAGACGGAGATGGATTGCGTCTCGCCGCGTGTGAATAACGCGCTTCCGTGTGTGCGCGGGAGAAAGGACATTTCGATGTCGATTGCGCGGATTTGGTCTGAAGTGCGGCCGTCGCTGCGCTTGTTTTCATTGAGGATCATTTTGCGCATGATGTCGGATTGGACTTTTTTGAGAGCCGCCTTAACATCATTGAGTTTGTATTTTGGCGCTGTTTCTCCTTCAGGGGTGTATTTTTTGACGAGTTCGGCGGAGATCGTTTTGATTGTCTCTTCGCGTACCTGCTTTTCTTTAACGCGAAGGGCCTTATCAATGCGCTCAGCGGCGTATTGATGAACGTCTTCCACGAGTTCAGGAGCAAGCAAGCGGAGGTGTTCGGCGACTTTAGTTTTGCCGATCTCTTTTTGCCAATCGCCTAAGGATTGGCAGATTTTACGTATAGCCTGGTGGCCTTCTTCGACTGCTTCGAGGATCTGTTCTTCAGAAAGAAAATCCGCATAGCCCTCGATCATTAAAATCGCATCTTCGGTACCGGCTAACATGAGGTCTAAACGGGAGCGTTTTTGCTCCTCAATGGTGGGGTTGACGATGAAATTGCCATCGATAAGGCCGACGCGGACGCCGCCGATCGGTTTGACTAAAGGGATATCGGAAATTACCAAGGCCGCGGAGGCAGCGCAGATCGCAAGGGGGTCCGGCGAATGTGTTCCATCATAAGAAAGCACATAGACCAGGAGCTGTACTTCGTTGTAGTAGCCGTCCGGGAACATCGGGCGAATCGGACGATCGATGAGGCGACACGTGAGGACCTCTTTCTCTGTGGGCCTACCTTCGCGCTTAATGAAACCGCCCAGCGTTTTGCCGGTGGAAGAAAATTTTTCCTGATAATCCACTCTTAAAGGAAGAAAATCGGTGTTTTCCGAAGGAGGAGGTGCGGAGCAGGCTGTGCCGAGGAGGATGGTCTCTCCGGACCGAACGATGACTGAGCCTCCTGCTTGCCGTGCGACTTTTCCCGTTTCAAAGGTAATATCTCGCCCGCCAACAGAAACAGTGATGCTCTTACGTTGAAATTCCATTCAATAACTCCAAATTTAAATTTTACTGCTTTCAGATTGGAGATGAACTGGCCATTTGCAAGGAAAATAAAGTTCTCTTTACAGATGGACATTTCATCCACCCAACCTGAAATTACCGAGTGAATATAACAGGGGCGGGGATATAGCGACAACTAATGTTTTTGCTGTGGTTTAATAAAAAAACCGCCAAAGGAAAAAATTCCCTTGGCGGTTTTCGGTGCCGTGGCCTCAAGGTAAGTTTTTACTTACGGAGGTTAAGGCGTGTAATTAAATTTTGATAGCGTTTTGTATCAGTTGAATTGAGATAGTCGAGCAATTTGCGTCGCTGCCCGACAAGTTTAAGAAGAGCCAATCTTGAGCTATGATCCTTTGGAGCGAGCTTGAGGTGTTCTGTGAGCTCTGCAATCCGTTCTGTGAGGATTGCGATCTGAACATCAGCCGACCCGGTGTCTTTCTCATGAAGTTGGAACTTCTTGGTAATTTCTTCCTTCGTACCTTTATCTAAAGACATTTAAACAATCTCCCGCGGTGATTGAGAGTTAAAAACAGGTAGACAAACTTTAGTGTAAAACATTGACTTTATTGTACCTTAACGTCGCAATAGGATCAATCAGAAAAACGGTTTTTCTCGTTTTGCTGAGGAGCCACTGCCTTTTAAAAGAAAAATTGCCTCATTTAACAATTGACTTTTAGACGAGATAAGCATAAATTTTTTCACGACATTATAAGGTAAAGCAATGATTAAAGAAGATCCTTATCAAGTGAAATTCAGTAAGCTACAGCCTTGGATTTCCGACATTTTTCAGGCCATTCGAAAAGACTTGCGCAATGAACATTTACTCAAAAATCCCGCTTTTGTCAACAAGCATTTCCCTAAACGGCCTCTCGACAAGTTGACGATCCACGAATTGTCCTCCGCCTATCTCAAAGATATCGCCGATGGGGATCAAGAGCTCGGGGAAAAGATCACCGCCCGTTGGGTTTTGAAAAACGGCGAGCTTTATCAGTTTTTCGTCGCAGAGCTTACAAAAATCAATCCAAAATATGATGAGATCGAAGCATTGCCTGAAGACGTGAGCTCTTTTCTACTCAATACAGCCATTAGTCAATTTGGAGCAGGAAAGGTTTATATTTTCGCCATTATGAATGCCGTTGTTTTTACTGAAGAGCAGTTGAGCAAACTCAGAGAAATCGCCCTTGCAGAAAAGGCTGCAGAGAAACCGCAGGAAGAAACGCTTAAATTCGCCTCTGTTGAGTCTGTGAAAGAGCACTACGAAAAAGAGATCCGCAAGCTCACAGAAAAATATGAAAAGAGAATGCAGGGCGCGGAGCGGAAGTACTTCCAAGATGTCGAAGGATTGAAAAAACAGATTGCGCAATTGCATAAAAAAGCAGGGGGCAAGCCTGTTGGAGTTGGATGAGCAATTCATCAGCGAGGCTTTGGCGGAAGCCGAAAAGGGTTTTGCTAAAGGAGAAGTCCCCGTCGGCGCTGTCCTAGTCGTTAAGAATGAAGTGATCGCGCGGGCACACAATCGCGTCGAATCCCTTGCAGATCCTACCGCTCATGCAGAATTGCTCTGCATAAAAAAAGGCTCCGAGATTTTATCCAATTGGCGGCTGCTCGATGCCACACTCTATTGTACACTGGAACCGTGTCCGATGTGTGCGGGGGCTATGATCCACTCTAGGCTGAACCGTTTGGTGTGGGGCGCGCCCGATTTGCGATGCGGCGCGCACGGAAGCTGGGTCAATCTTTTGGACATCGAGCATCCCATCCACCGATTGCGCACGACCACCGGAATCCTGAGAGAGCAATGCTCCCAATTGATGAGGGAATTTTTTAAAATGAGAAGGGAACATAATGGAGAAGGTTTTCGACGAGCTTGTAGCATTGCAGCGGAATAAACTTTTGAAATTCGCGCAGCAGGTTATCCCTAACATTACCCCTGACGATCTATTGCAGCCCAACGATTTTCCTGAGTTGGAGGAGCATCCTCTTTTTCGCTACGAAGAAGGAGTCCTGGAAGGCCTCCTTACGGCACGCATGGCCTACCTCGCCAGAAAAAAGGCTTTCGAGTTTGACAATTAAATTTTAGTTTCAATATGCTTCTTCCCTTTCTCAGAATGGAAGTAGGGAATGAGCACTGGACAGATAGATCTAGGAAACACACTACTGACAAGTTTGCCATCTACAATTACTTATCGAGACGTTCAAGATCTAGGCCAACAACATGCGGGACGGTGCTGGAGTTTATTTGACACTCCGATAGAGAAGTTGGGAATCCTACTCAGAAATGCGTTCTTTTTGCCCGTAGATTTCAATTTATCCAGTCAGCAGAACACTCAATCAGATGATTTCCATGCCCTCGACCATGAACTTGCCAAGAAAGTGACAGGCAACTTCACTGCGCGCACATCTTCAAGTTCCAACGAAGTGGAACTCATTCAATCTCACTTTTCCATGCGCGATATCCAGATCCGCATAGATGGGGACATCCCAAAAATTTTTACTGTGCGATCGTTTGTTTCAAAACAACCTGTGAACCAAAAAAAACTTCAATTGATTTTGTTTAGTTTTTATGGAAATCAAGAAGAAGTCGAAGGAAGTCCTGGCAAATGGAACCCTTTATCTTTAAAGGAACTCAGCAAAAGCCCTCTTCAAGTCTTAAAGGCTTTCCAAAATCAAGGAGTGAAAGCGGATTCTTTAATCACAGCCTCATTGGGAAATGTATTCTGGGACAGCTTTCGAACGGCTTCACCCCTGGCTTCGGATCGAGAAGCGGTACCATCGACTATAGTGATTAATCGAGGGCTGGCTTCTGTGAAAAAAGTTGCAGCTCAATATTTCTTTCCCCTGAATTATCTTCTTTACGGAGCGGGGAAACTCACAGGCTGGGACGCAGATCCAGAGCAAGGACTGTTGAATTTTTTTGAAAGCGAGATTCCAAAAAAACGGGCGCGGGAAACTACTCAGAGTCAAACCGAAATCCTTCCTCTGAATTCACGACCTCCTCGAAAGGTCATGATCATCGAGGCCGTTAAAGATTTTTATTTTTCCGGGGCTGGCGGCTTTGCTTCGGATTACCATAAGAAGTTAAGTGATTTAGGCGGATTAGTCTATAGAGCCTGCTTTTATCCTTTTCCTTTGCATCCTCGTGCACATCATGCCATTTCCTTGGATCGTCTAACTCACAATCATGTAACCAAAACACTTGCTAATACAGCGCTCTTCTCTGCAGAAAGAGATGAAAAGGTTTCATCTTTCATAGCTAAAAATATTTTTTTAGCAGGGGAGGAAAATTTTCATACTTGTTTGTATGTTTGTGGAAATGATGTCACTTTAGACATTGGGACTGTGTGCGATTCTTTTCCTCTTTTAGAGGCATTCATTAGAGAAGGAACCAAGGTTGAGGAGAAGGAAAAAAAGGCCTCTTAAAATTTTATTCACAGAGGGTGTAATTAAAATCTGTACTCATAATGAAAAAATAGCCAGAAGGCTAAGATGCAAGGACTCGATGGAATGGGGTTGTCGAAGCAGACCAACGAAGCAGATTGGCTTCGCAGCATTTTTTCATCGGGTACAGATTTTGTTGCACCCTCTCAAATCAGCCCTTGTTTTTTAAAAAGGTTTAAGGTTAACTGGTAACTTCAATCGATTTATAAGGAGTAGGATATGAAAAAAGAAGGACATCCTCCATATCAGGAAGTGTTGTTTGTCGATTCTTCAACAGGGTTTCGTTTTATTTGCGGCACAACGCTGCAGCCAAAAGACAAAGAATTGTACGAAGGAAAAGAATATCCTGTCTACAAAGTCCCTGTCTCTTCTGCTTCCCATCCTTTCTTTACAGGCAGCAATCAGTTCATCGATTCTGAAGGCCGCGTGGACAAATTCGTAAAACGTTACGCAAAGAAAGCTGAGAAAAAAGAAGAGCAAGGGGAAGGATCTAAGGAAGATAAAGCTTCCAAGAAGACCGTTGAGAAAAAAGCGAAGAAAAAACCTTCCTAAGAACAGATGGACGAGCAGATCCGTAAACTTTTGAAGCGATTCGCCAAAGTCGAAGAGCTGCTTGGACAAGCGGATGTGCTCGCTGATCAAAAACAGTATCGCGAGCTTGCTCAGGAGCACTCATACCTGGGAGAAGTCAAAGACTACTGGCAGCGTTATGAGTCGCTTAAGAAACAGCTCGAAGAAAATCAGCAGTTTCTCAAGACAGAAAAAGATCCTGAGTTTCTTGAAGTCGTCCGTCAGGAAATCCCCGCGCTTGAAGCGAAAATTGCCACTATTCTCCAGCAGCTGGGGTCTCTTCTCATTCCTCCCGATCCACGCGACAGCCGTAATCTCATTCTAGAAATCCGCGCCGGGACAGGCGGGGACGAAGCCGCTTTGTTCGTCGGCGACTGTGTGCGTATGTATAAGCAGTATGCCGATAAAAAGGGGTGGAAGTACGAGCTGCTTTCTTGCGCAGAATCGGAAAAGGGGGGGTTCAAAGAATATGTGATGGTCTTTTCCGGCCATAATGTTTACCGCCTAATGCAATACGAAGCAGGCACCCATCGGGTGCAACGCGTCCCAAAAACAGAGGCGCAAGGCCGCGTACACACCTCTGCTGTGACCGTTGCGGTTCTGCTTGAGCCGGATGAACAGGAAAAAGTCGTCCTAGATGAAAAAGAGCTGAAAATTGACACGTATCGCTCTTCAGGAGCTGGCGGCCAGCATGTGAACACGACCGATTCGGCGATCCGCATTACGCACATTCCAACCGGCACCGTCGTCACATGCCAAGAAGAGCGCAGCCAGCACAAAAACAAAGAAAAAGCGATGCGTTTGTTGATCGCCAAGATCGCTGACGAAAAACGTTTCAAGGCCGAAAAAGAAATGGCCTCTTTGCGCTCCACTCAAGTGGGAACAGGGGATCGGTCCGAACGGATACGCACCTACAATTTTCCTCAAAATCGAATCACGGACCACCGGATCGATCTGACCTTATACAAACTCAATCTCATCATGGATGGGCAGCTCGATGAACTCACCGAGCCCCTTGTCGCCCATTTTTACCAAGAAAAGCTCGCTGCTGTCGGCGATAGAAGTATGTGAGCTGAAATATTTACAATGAAATTCCATGAGCTTTTCGATGAGATTTCGCAGCAGACAACTCAGGCAATGTGAACACATGACGGAGGAGACACGACAGACCTTTGTAGTGAGGAGCAGGTGAACGCAGTGAACCGTGCAGTTGCGGATCAGGTAAGCGAATGTGAACCAGCAGGGTTGATGTGAAAGATCGCGAAAAGAACTTGAAGGTCATTGTAAATACTAGTCTATGAAAACCGTTAGCGAAATCTTGAGTCTCTCCGCGCAATTTTTAAAAGAGAAAGGGTGTCCGCGCTCTCGCCGCGATGCCGAAGATCTCATTGCCCATGCCCTTAAGCTTAAGCGCCTCGATCTTTACATGCAGTACGATCAGCCTGTCCAAGAAAAGGAGCTCGAGATCCTGCGAGGTTTTCTCAACCGCGCAGGAAAAGGAGAGCCGATCGAATACATGACCGGGGAAGTGTCGTTTTATGATTGTGTGATTGAGGTGGGGCCCGCCGTTTTGATTCCACGGCCCGAAACAGAAATTTTAGTGGACCAGGCATGCAAATCACTACGCTCTTCGGGAGAGTTGACTGCCTGGGACATTTGCACAGGTTCCGGTTGTATCGGTATTGCAGTAAAAAAAGCCTGCCCTCATTTACAACTCAGTTTGTCCGACATTTCCGATCAGGCTTTAGGATTTGCTTCTCGAAATGCGAAGAAAAACTCGGTTGACGTCGAAATTTTAAAAGGGGACCTGCTCGCTGCCTTTGCAGGTAGAAAAGCAGACGTTATTTTCTGTAATCCTCCTTACATTTCATCCAAAGAATTTCTTGCACTGGATCGCTCCGTCAAAGACTTCGAACCGCAAGAAGCTTTAATCGGCGGCGTGGACGGCTTGTCCTTTTATCAAAGACTTGCCGAGTTGCTTCCAGACTACCTTCATCCCCATGCCAAGATTTTTTTTGAAATCGGCGGAAATCAAGGAGAAGCCGTTTTAGAGCTGTTTTCCGGCAATGCTTGGAAAAACGCCCGCGTGGAAAAAGATTGGGCGGGTAAAGACCGCTTCTTTTTCCTTGAATTTGAATAAGTTTCTCTCTATGCTATAAAGTCACAATTTTTAAAAGAATACTGCCTTTGACAGGTAGCGATTCGAAGCAAGTAAATTATTGATTATGTTTGGTTCACTTACAGAAAAATTTCAGCAGATGTTTTCAGGTTTGATGGGGAAAAAGACCCTCACCGAAGACAATATCTCCGATGCCGTTAGGCAAGTGCGTCTCGCCTTGCTCGACGCCGACGTGAATTATTCCGTGACCAGCAATTTCGTCAAACGCGTCAAAGAAAAAGCTGTCGGCGACGCCGTGATCAAATCGGTCTCTCCCGGGGAGCAATTCATCAAATTGGTCCACGAAGAACTCGTCGCTTTAATGGGAACCGAAGAGTCTGTTCTGGCACTGCAAGGCATGCCCCATGTCATTTTACTCTGCGGTCTGCAAGGTTCCGGCAAGACGACCCATTGCGCGAAACTCGCTGCCTATTTGCAAAAGAAACACCCCAACAAGCGCACCCTGCTGGCTGCCTGCGACCTGCAACGGCCGGCCGCCATCGACCAGCTTAAGAAATTAGCCTCCCAAATCGATGTCCCCGTCTTTTCTATGGAAGGAGAGAAGAATCCTGTCCGCGTCGCCAAAGAAGCGTTGCAAAAAGCAAAAACGGAAGGATACGACACCCTGATTGTCGATACCGCTGGGCGCCTGGCCATCGATGAAGAATTGATGCTGCAGCTCGTCGAGATCAAATCCGCGGTGCAGCCGCACGAAATCCTATTTGTTGCCAGCGCGGCCACAGGCCAAGATGCTGTGAAGACGGCCGTCGAATTCGATAAGCACGTCCAGATTTCCGGCACGATCTTGACCATGCTCGACGGAAGCGCGAGAGCCGGCGCGGCGATCTCGATTCGGGAAGTGACGAAGAAACCGTTAAAATTTGAAGGTGTCGGCGAAAAGATCGGCGATATCCAGCCATTTAATCCCCACTCGATGGCTGACCGCATCCTCGGTATGGGCGACGTCATCAACCTGGTCCGCAAAGCTGAAGAGACGATGGATGAAGAAGAGAGCAAGGCCCTCGAGAAAAAAATCCTCAAAGCAGCTTTCACTTACGATGATTACTTAAAGCAAATGGCCATGGTCAAGAGGATGGGCTCGTTCAAAAGTTTGCTCAAGATGCTGCCCGGCATGTCTAACCTCGGCGACATGGACTTTGACGAGAAAGAGTTCAATAAAATCGAAGCGATGATCACTTCGATGACGATGAAAGAAAGAACCGAATTGGTGGAACTGGTTCCCAGCCGCAGACGAAGGATCGCTCTGGGCAGCGGGACAACCATTGACGATGTCAACCGGATGGTCAAAGGGTTTAAAAAGCTCAAACAATTTTGCAAAGAGATGCCCGGCATCAAAAATCAAATGAAGAAAGGGAAAGACCCCTTTGGCGGCATGATGGGTGGAAAAATGCCCTTTGCCGGCGGCAAAATGCCGTGGGATATTTAAAATATACAGGAGACAAATGCATTTATGGCGTTAAAAATTCGCTTGCGACAACAAGGACGCACCAATCGACAAACATACCGTCTTGTCGTCACTGATATCCGCAATCCGCGCGATGGAAAATACCTCGAAATGATCGGATGGTACAACCCATTCAGCAACAAGACAGATTCTCAACTCGACATCGAACGGATCCATTATTGGGTCGGACAAGGCGCGCAAATTACGCCGAACGCGCAAAGTTTGATCGCACGCGTAGCGCCTGATGTGATGAAAGAAATCCGTGCCAAAGAGCACGCGCGGCGTGTGAAAAACACTGCTAAGCGCAGAAAAACGAAAAAAGCGGCGACTAAGACGGCTAAGAAATAGCATGGAGGTTGATATCCTTTCGCTATTCCCTGAATACTTTGAAAGTCCATTCAAAGTCAGCATGATCAAAAGGGCAATAGAAAAAGGACTCGTCGATATCCGGTTGCACGACATACGAAAATTTGGAGAAGGCAAACACCGTAAAGTCGATGACAGGCCTTATGGCGGAGGGCCGGGAATGGTATTAATGCCTGGGCCGACGTCGCAGGCCATCCGCAATGTGAAAAGGGAAGATTCCCATGTGGTCTACCTTTCTCCGCAAGGAAAGGTGTTCGACGCTGAAACGGCAGCCAGATTGGCGAAGCTCCCTCATCTGATTCTGGTCTGCGGCCACTATGAAGGCCTCGATGAACGGGTGATCGAACAAGAGGTCGACGAGGAGATCAGCATTGGAGACTATGTTCTGACCAATGGGTGTCTAGCCGCTATTGTCGTCGTCGATGCAACGCTGCGCTTTGTCCCGGGAGTGCTGGGGCATGTAGAAGCGGCGCAATTGGAAACATTCCAACAAGGTATATTTGAAGGGCCTTCCTATACACGACCGGAAAATTTCGAAGGGAAGGAAGTGCCCGAAGTGTTAAAAAGCGGCCACCACGCAGAAATTGAAAAATGGCGCATCCAAAAAGGCCTCGAGAAAACGAAGCGTGTGCGGCCCGAACTGGCCGATCGTTACCCATAAGTTCCGTTTCTAGAGGGAGGGGAGAAAGCCAGATGGAAGCGAAGCGGTCCAAATGGCGAAGCCCATAGCTGAAAGCAGCAGAAACGGAAGATATGGGTAATGATCAGCCGAACTGGTTAATTCAAACAAAAAAAGGAAAGCAACATGAAACAGTGTCAAGTGATTCAGGAAATTGAAGCGCAGCAGCTTAAGAATAATCTGCCCAAATTCCATGTGGGGGATACGATTAGTATCCATCAACGCATTATTGAAGGAGACAAAGAGCGTATCCAAATCTTTACAGGGACCGTAATCGCCCGGCGTGGCGGTGGCCTTTCTGAGACCGTTGCCCTTTATCGATTCTCCTACGGCGCAGGCATCGAAAGAGTCTATTTGATCCACAGTCCAAAAATTGCCAAGATTGAAGTCACCAGAACAGGCAAAGTGCGTAAAAGCAAACTCTACTATCTCCGAGGGACTTCAGGAAAGGCCTCAAAAATTCAAGAGCACATCGGCCCAATGAAAGAAACTCGCGCCATCACAGAAGGCAACACCGAAGCTCCTGAAAATCAACCCGCCACGTAATATTTAGATCGAGTCGTCATGGGCGCGCTTTCTCAGCGAGAACGGAAGCGATTAGCGGCGATGATGGCTTGCGAGCGCAATGCCCGAGAGCGAGGCTTTCGGGTTATTGCAGGCCTCGACGAAGTCGGAAGAGGCCCCTTGGCAGGCCCCGTCGTCGCAGCAGCCTGCATCCTTCCTGAAGGCGCCCTCATCGAAGGGATCGACGACAGCAAAAAGCTGCTTCCGTCCGCCCGCTCCCTCATCTATCAAAAGATTCTATCCCATCCTCACATCGAATACGGCATCGGGATCATCGAGGCCAAAGAAATCGACCGTATCAATATTCTCCAAGCAAGCCTTCTGGCGATGACGATTGCCATTTCCCGTCTTCAACAACAGCCCGATTTTCTTTTAATCGATGGAAATAAGCGGCCCCAAACACCCATTCCAGGGGAGGCTATCGTCAAGGGGGACAGCCTTTCTCAATCGATCGCGGCAGCCGCCATCATCGCCAAAGAAATGCGGGACAAGTTGATGCTGGCTTATCATGAACAATGGCCGCAGTACCAATTTGCTTCCCATAAAGGGTATGCGACAGAAGAACATCTGCTGGCCATTCAAGAATACGGGCCTTGCCCTATCCATCGGATGAGCTTCGAACCCTTAAAATCGCTTTTTGCCAGTGAAGTGCAGTTAGATCTTTTTGGAAAATTTTCCTAGAGAAGTGGGCAGATGGCTGCCCACTTAATTTATAGTTCGGGTGCCTCTGGTGCAGTGAAATAAGGCTTAAACACGATGGCCTGTTGCGGGGCAATTTCAGCAGTCCGCTTCTTCAGAAAAGCTGCGGTTTGTCTCAAATTGCCAAAATTGACTTCATAGTAATTTTCCTTTTCGTGATCCCCTAAAGGATTGAACACTGAAATACGACTTGAGCAATGGAAAACAATCGCCAAGGTTTGAGGAGCCATCTCCATGAAAGCGCCCATCGATTCAAGCCCTTGCTCAGCTTTCAATTGGAGCAATGTAGCTAGCTTCCCTTCAATCTGTGCTTCACTAGCTTCTTTGTTATAAGAGATCGCTGGATCAGGGGGATAAGACATCAGGTTGTCCTTTATCTCTGGATATTTGGAGAGGAATGCTTCGGAGAAGGGAACTTCGATAAGGGGATATACATCCGCCTCTAATCTAAAATTAAAAGGAAGATCAGGATCAAATCGGCAAGAAAACATGTCATCGACAGAAATGAAATCGGTCGGGCTTTTTACTCGGATGAACTCAGCTGTCCAAAGGTGGGCGTCTTCTTCCATGAAATAGTATTTGGATTCCCGTAGAGCAACATTGAGATAGTTTTTTGCTAATCGGGTGCAAGCCATTTTTTTGCATTTAGCAGGATCCGGCAGATTTTTGTAATATTTGTCGTTATTCTCACTGCACAGTGAATACTCGAAGTCGACGAAGTGCGGTGATTGTTGCAGACTTTGAAGGTAGGTGTCATCGATCAAAGAGATCCCCTTTTTAATGGCAAGCGTGGTTGTTGGGTTGTGGTTTTCCAACAGCAAGTTACCCAACTTTTCCTGCCAACCAAATAGCTTTGTGTAAATCGGCAGCGAATCTTGCGTTTGCGCAGCAATGACAGAACATTTGCTTTGGACTTTGGCCATGATTTTCTGGATTCTTGGGTCCAAGCCCGTTTCATTTCCGCGTATCACGTATTCGACCCTCAATTCGGCTAGCTCTAGCTTTTTTTCCGTTTTTTGAAGCTGTGCTTTAATCTTTTTACGCGCTTCTTCGTCCAAGTTCGCGCAGAGATTGGTCAGGGTATTCAGAGACCCTTTAGCCAACTCGATAGCGACTAGGGTTTCTTCAGTAGTGAAAATCAGGTCACGGAGGATTCCTGCCTGAAAAAGAAGATTTTCTGCCTCTTGTGCGACGGCATGTGTAAGGTTAAGCTGGACGGCTGTACTCAATTTTTTCTCCTCGAATTAACCTTTCGAAAATGATAAGAGCCCTTAAAAATAAAGTCAAAACTCACTCCCAGGTTTTCTGAAATGCTTCGAAAACTTCTTTGTAGGCTTTCCGTTGGATCCATAGGGGAATTTTCACAAGGCCCTGAAAAGCTTCCCTTCCAAAATTGCTTTTGAAATTTTGATCATCGGGGTTTTGTAAAGAAAGTTCTCCCTTCTGGGCATCCGCATGGGCATGATACAGCGCCTCGAAAAGGTAATGCGCGGCATTCTTTTTACCAGGAGGCAAATCATTTGCATTTAACTGGATTTTTTCCAAAGCATCGACGAGCTGGCCCATCTGTTCATTGCCCTCGCGCTCAAAGGCCAAATGGATGAGCTTTAGCAGTGTCTCAACCTGAAGCCGCTGCCCGGCGCGCAATTTTTGATCCTGCGTCGAAAGATGATCGGACAGGAAGGCCCTTACTTCCCAAAAATGATCCTTTCTATCAATCTTTTCCGGTGTTTCCTTATTTTGAATAGAATAAAGATGGGCGCAGATCTTTTGGATGAAGTTTTTCTCTTCTCGATCGGCAGGACTGAATTCCATGCAGTTGACAGTGGATTCTAGGGCCTGGAAAAAGCCATCACCGGATTTTCGCGAAAGGGACTCTATGATTTTTTGGAGGGAGAGAAGGAAAGATGCCATTTTTTCTCTTGCCACTGGCTCAATGGCAGTGGCTTCATTGACAACATCGAAAACAATTGGCGATTGGCATCTTGGGACAGTGTAGTTTTTTGTAACGGGATCCTGCTTCAAGGACGGTTCTGGAAAGAGCGCTGCTTTCTCTTTTTTTATTTCGCAGATCAAAGACAGACCCTTGACAATGGGCCTGGCTTTTTGTAGCGCTTTCGCTGTTACCTCGTTTGGAGCCGCTAAGGCGATATGTTCAAGCCTCTCTTGCCATTTGGTAAGACGAGCTTGCCCCTTTGCAAGCTCGTGCAAGTGATTCGGGAGTGGTTGTTGGTTGATTTTGCCCACAATTTTTTCCACTCTTGGATCTAAGGTCTTCGGTTCTTCCGTTAAGAATTTGATGATTCGTTCGCTGAATTCGAGTTTTCTTTGTATTTTTTGGATGATTTCATCCAGGCGTTCTCGCGCGTCGCCGTCGATTTGTGCTGCTAAGGTTTTCGTAGTTTGCGTAGCTGTTTGAATGCTACTAAACGTATTTGGATTATACCACCCTTTTTTTAGCATAGTTAACTGGGATTTTGTGTCGGTAAGGAGCTTTACCAGTTGCGTTTCGAGTGGGGTCGCAGCGGCCATATTTTCTCTATCGTTAAAAGAAGTTATGTAGGCTGTAAGTGTATAATGTGAATTTAAATTGAGGTCAAGAGGGGATAAGAGACTGACCACAAACCCCCGCTTCGTCGATTTTTGGGATTATTTGGGCCGCTTTTCGAATTCTTTTTGCGGGGTATACGCAAGTTGACACCCCCCGCAAAAAGAATTCGAAAAGCGGCTCAAAAGAACCCAAAAATCGACAGAAGCTGAGTTTGTGGTCAGTCTCTAAGGGTGGACTCACCCTCATCCCTCTCGGGAGCCGTTTCTAAAAGAGGAAGTCCTTAAGTGCATTTTCCAACTCGTTGTTGTCATGGATAAAGTTGTTGTCCTCTTCGCTACTTGAATCGGTTGACTCTGTCTCAAATTTCCCTTCCCGGTTGCGATAAGGCCTAAGCGTGATTCGTTCATCAGGCGCCATTTCTGCTGTCAATGCTGCGAGGCACGAGGCAGCTTGTCCCGAATTGGCAAAATGGACCTCATACGAGAAAGTATTCCGGAGCATTTTCTGGGATCCGTAAGGATTGAAGAAAGAGATGCGGCCAGAAATATGGAAAACAATGGCAAACGTTTGAGATCCCATTTCAATGAAGACGCCCAGAGGTTTATTGTCGCTGTTCTTCAACTCGATCAAGGTGTCAAGCTGTCTTTGAATCTCTTTCTGATCAGCGTCGGAGGAATAAGAAAGCCACGCTTGGCTCAGTTCGGGCCTTTTGGCAAGAATGGCCTCGGTAAAAGGGACTTCAATCAAAAACTGGCCGTAGTAATCTCCTAGAGCGTCACTCAAAGAAAGTGTATTCTTCGAGGGATTTTCTTTGATCCATCTGGCTGTCCATTCATGGGCCTGAAGCTCGCATACCGGTGCAAATGCAGCGTCGTTGAATCTTTCACCCTCGTATGGATCTAACATAGACATATTGAGATAAATGATCGAATAAGAAGCGCCGGCCATTTTTTTGCATATATGGACATTGGCCTGGTCATCGTAATGGACATTATGCTTATTGCTCAGAAGTTGATGTTGAAAGACGCACACCAGAGGACCGCCTTGCAGTACCCGAACCTTGAGTTCGCCGATGATAGATATGGCTTGTCCAAAAGCTATCTCTGTTGGTAAGTGATCACAATAAACTCTCCCGGCCTTTTCAAAATATCGATTCAGTTTTTGGAAGACGGAGGCACGCTCAGTTTCAAGAGGAGGGGGAGCTTGTTGCATTTGCACTAATTTAGCTAGAATTTTTTCGATCCTCGGATCTCGTGAGGCGCTTATAGGCACGGAGCCGTCTTGTTGATCCAACACAAACTCCATCACTTTCTCAGTAAATTGTAGCTTCTCCTTGGCTCTTTCAAGAGCCTTGTCGATACATCGGCATGCTCGAATATCCACTTTCCCGCTTAACCGGGACAGGGTAGCAAGGATCCCTTTAGCCAATTCGAGGGAGATCATCACCGCTACCGGATCAGTGAATATCCTGCCTCCAGGAGTAAGATCTTGATATTTGATTGTTTTTAACGAGGTAAGAAGATTTTCTGCTTCTTGTCCGATGGCAAGCTTGCCAGCGGTAGTTGTATATCTGCTCTCAATTGCCATAATATGCTCCTATGGTTAAATTGAAGAATTGTAATTAGGATATTTAAGAGTTTGCGTTCATAATTTGAGCCCACCTGTATCGCACAACTTGTTCAAGTTGCGTCTGCTCCTCTTGCAAAAGAGCAATTCCATGCTCTTTTCTAACAGGAGCAGGCGCGCCCGCAAAGCCTGGCCCAATTTCAGGGCGTCCTCCGGCCCGTTTCGCTGCGCTCCAAGAAGGTCCTCCAGACCTTACTTTTGAGCTCATTTCGGTATGTCGGGGTATCCCTTATACCTAAGTCAATATTTATACCAATCCTTGAAAATAATTTGCAGTTTAGCTGAAAAAAGAAGTTCGTTACTTCATAAGATGTTGGTATTAAACGGTTTAAAATTTGAAGGTTTGGGGCTTTTCGAATGGGAATAGATATAAATAATTTCCTGACTTCTAATAATTGCAAAAAAATGGTTAATTTGACTTAAATTTAATTTCATGTTATTTTTTATTTAAATTGACTTAATTAAAATATAAAAAAATAACATATGTCACAAGTTGCAAATGCTTTATCTGACCCGTTCTTTTTTTCAGGTCCGGGCCCCAGTGTCGACACTGTGAGCCGTCTCTTCCGATTCTTAGGGGTTGCCGATGTTATCCATTGCACCAGCGTATCCAAGGCATGGCATAATACCATGCAACACCCCAGCATTTGGTTTATCTTGTTTGACACTGAATCAATCCCCCTTATTGATGGACATGATGTTAACGCCGCCAAGGAAGACTTCCAGTTCATGTACCCCAGGACCTTCACCGCTAAACAAATGGCTCCTTTAGGGCAGTTCGTCGGCATTGTACCTCGAATTGATCAGCAAGGAAAAAGAGTAGTAAAAGTAACAGATCAAAGAACAAAAATAGACTGGGCAAAGTGCATGAAGTTTATTGTAGACGAGTTATACCCAGACGCCTTGAAAGTAACCATCGTTATGGACAATCTGAATACGCATTCACCCGCATCACTGTATAGCTATTTTGATCCACCTACAGCTAAACGAATTAGCGATAAGCTTGATATTCAATACACGCCAAAACACGGTAGTTGGTTAAACATGGCGGAAATAGAATTTAGCGCTCTATCCAGACAATGTCTTAACAAGAGAATACCTTCCCAAGAAAAACTCATCCAAGAGGTCGAGGCTTGGGAAACTGCAAGAAATGAACATAAGGTTGGGTGTAATTGGCAGTTTACGACCGATGATGCAAGAGTGAAACTGAAAAAACTATATCCCACACTAGCCTAATGATTATTTTAAAAACTTTCTTTAAGAAGCACTAGTGCCCCGCTGGGGCTTGATCATTGAGGATTCCCTTGCAGATAGGTTCCTTTTTTACTCGATCGCTTGACATGGTAGGGTGGATCCATTATAAATCTTACAATTCTTTAGAGGCTCTAGCATGATCAAAAGCATGACCGCGTACAGCCGCGCCAGTGCAAGTTTTCCGCTGGGCAGGCTGGTCATCGAAATCCACTCGGTCAATCGCAAGATGCTCGACATGTCCCTCTATTTGCCCAAAGATTTGCTGAAGTTCGATGTCGAAATACGGAAATGGATGAGCCAGTGGCTCGAGCGCGGGCAGGTCACTGTACGTCTGAACTTGCAAAGCGAAGGGATATCCGGCAAGCTTTTCTCCAATTATGCTGTTCAGCTCAAAACGCTCAAAGAGGGTTGGGATAAGCTCGCCAAAGAGCTTGGCTATGAACCTGAAAAAGTGGTCGACCTTTCTTTTTTAGTTTCGCAATGGCAAATGATGCCCGCCGCTGAAACGAAAGAAGAGGAGGAAGCGGTCAGAGCTTCCCTAAAAGGCCTTGTCGATGATGCCCTGCAAGAATTCATGAAAATGAAGGAGACCGAAGGAAAGACGCTGGCTCTGGACATTCAAAAACGGTTGAAAATCATCGAAGAAAACATCGCCGCCGTGGAAATGAAAAAAGAACTGCCGCTCGTTCATTATCGAAAAAAAATTGTTGACCGGATGAAGGAAATCGGCCATCTGCATGGGGAAGCGGAAGAAAGGATCATGCGCGAGGTCGCCCTGCTCGCTGAAAAATTGGATGTCACTGAAGAGCTTGTCAGGCTGCGCGCGCATATCGAACAGTTTCGCCATCATCTCGCTTCTCAGGAAAAAGCTGTAGGAAGGACCTTGGATTTTTTGACCCAGGAGATGCATCGCGAAATCAATACGCTGGGATCCAAATCTGCGGACAGTGAAATTTCTTCTTACGTGATCAAGACGAAAAGCGAATTGGACAAGATCCGCGAACAGGTGCAGAATATCGAATAACGTTATGACGCAAAAACTGTTAGGAAATGTCGCAAAAGGATTTGTCTTCGTGCTGAGCGCGCCTGCGGGCACGGGGAAGACCACCCTAGTGCGGATGCTCTCTCAAGAATTTCCTTGCATATACGAGAGCATCTCCTGCACGACGCGGGCTCTGAGGCCGGGCGAGGTCGACGGTAAAGATTATTATTTCCTTTCAAAAAAAGAATTTAACGATAAGGTAGCAAAAGGGGATTTTCTTGAATATGCCGAGGTTTTCGGGTATCATTACGGTACTTCGCGAGAGCATGTGCTCAAGCAGCAGAAAACGGGCAAGCACGTCTTCCTGATCATTGATACTCAGGGGGCCATGCTTCTAAAGAAAGAAAATTTTTCTGCCATTTATATTTTTATCAGCCCTCCCTCTCTTGAAGAGCTTAAAGAAAGACTTGTCAAAAGAAAGACGGAAAGCATGGAAGCCATCCAAAAACGACTTTCTTGGGCTAAAGCGGAAATAGAAAAAATGGCCGAATACGATTACCACATAGTCAACGACAATTTGAACCAGGCCTATGCGGTTTTACGCAGCATTGTGATCGCGGAAGAGCATCGAATTAGAAAGGAGAAAAGATGAAAGAATACAAAACGACCAGAGATTTGCTGACAAATGAAAATCTCCGCGGACTATTTAAGAACAATTTCGAACTGGCAAACCAAGCGATCCGTTTGGCGCGTTTCTATATCAAATCAGGCCATGAGGTCTCCATGACCAAATTGCTCAATGAAATCAGACGCAACCCCAGCGAACAGTATCTTGCCGACCTCCAAAAAATGGAAGAAGAGGAAGAAGAGCCAGTGCCCGCTGAAAAGGTGTAGCCGTGCGTCAAAAAGTCCTGATCACTTCAGCCCTTCCCTATGCCAACGGGCCGCTGCATTTCGGACACATCGCAGGCGCCTACCTGCCGGGCGATTGCTATGCGCGATATCAGCGGCAGAAAGGCAGCGATGTCCTTTATATTTGCGGCTCGGATGAATACGGCATCGCCATCACTTTGAGTGCCGAGCTCGCAGGCAGAACGCCAAAAGAGCACGTCGATCTATTCCATGGGATCATTAAGAATTTCTTCTCCCAGCTCGATTTTTCTTTCGACCATTATTCTCGCACGACATCCCCAGGACATACGCAGATCACTCAGCAATTTTTCCTGGACCTGCTCGCCAACGGCTATATCGAAGAAAAAATCACCGAACAGCTCTATTCCGAGAACGATCAGAAGTTTCTGGCCGACCGGTATGTGACGGGAACTTGCCCAAAATGTGGATTTCAGGGCGCGCGCGGGGACGAGTGCCAAAAATGCGGCGCAAGCTATGAGGCTACCGACCTCATCAACCCCCGTTCCAAGCTCACAGGGGCACCGCTTGTACGCAAACCGACCAAGCACTGGTTCATGCGCTTCGACCTGTTTAAAGACAAACTGAACGATTGGATCTCCAAAAAAGATTGGAAAAGCAACGTCGTCAATTTTGCCAAAACATACATCAACGAATTGAAGCCGCGGGCGATCACGCGGGATATGGAGTGGGGGATTCCTCTGCCGATTCCGGGAGCCGAAGGGAAAGTCCTCTACGTCTGGTTCGATGCGCCCATCGGCTACATTTCCGCCACCCAGGAATGGGCCCAACTGCACCATAAGCCGGATGCGTGGAAAGATTACTGGCTCGACCCCAAGACAAAGTATGTCGAATTCATCGGAAAGGACAATATACCGTTCCACGCCGTATTCTTTCCCGCCATGATCATGGGACAGAACACTCCTTACAAACTCGTTGACGAGCTTCCTGCCAACGAGTTTTACAATCTCGAGGGGAAGCAATTCAGCAAGTCGGAAGGCTGGTACATCGATCTGGAATCTTTCTTTAAACAATTCACGGCCGATCAGATCCGTTTTGCGATTGCCTCCAACGCGCCGGAATCCCAAGACTCTGAATTCACCTGGAAAGATTTTCAAGCGCGCTGTAACAGTGAACTCCTCGGGAAATATGGGAACCTCATCCATCGGACTCTTGTTTTTGCCCAGAACAATTGCGAAAGAAAAATTCCCGAGGCCAAACAACTGCATGAGCAAGACCAGCAGTTTTTGGACAAGGTCCACGCCCTTGCCAAAGAAGCCGACGACGCTTATGCCCATTTCCGGTTGCGCCGCGCTTCGCAGGTCGTCATGGAACTGGCCCAGCTCGGTAACGTTTATTTCGATGCGAAAAAGCCTTGGGTTGCGGCACGCAGCGCCATGACGCATCAGGACATGGCCAATACTATTGCCTGCTGCCTTGAATGCATTAAGGTGCTTGCGTTGATCTCATTTCCCATCATTCCGTCATCTGCTGAGAAAGTCTGGAAAATGCTGGGATTTTCAACAGCGCTCTCCGATGCGAAATGGGATGAAACGGCTACCTCCATGCTTCTCTCCGGCCAAGCTTTGCCCGAACCAAAAACCCTCTTCACTAAAATTGAAGATGATGTCATGCAAAAAGAAATCGAGAAATTGCACCAGATGACAATCAAGACAAAACCTGTTCAAGTCCAGACTAAAGAACAAATCACCATTGACGATGTGCGCAAAGTCGATCTCCGCGTTGCCAAAATCCTCCATGCTGAACGGGTTCCAAAAAGCAAAAAGCTTCTCAAGCTCACTGTGGATCTCGGTTTCGAGCAGCGTACCATCGCCTCAGGGATCGGCGAAAAAATCGGAGATCCTTCCACTCTTATCGGCAAATATGTCGCGATCGTCGCCAACCTCAAACCCGCAGTCCTAATGGGTTTTGAAAGCAATGGCATGATCCTGGCAGCCGAAACCGTAGATGGCTTCGAATTGCCGAATTTTACTCAGGCTCAACCCGGCTCAGAAATTTTATAGATGAAGAAACTCATTCAAGGCATCGTCGAATTTAGAAAAGGGCTGACAAAAGAAAAAAGAGCGCTTTTTGCCAAATTAGCTCTTGGACAAAGGCCCGATGTCCTTTTTATCGGGTGTTCCGACAGCCGTGTCGTTCCCAATCTTTTCGCCTCTACAGACCCCGGCGATCTGTTTGTGATCCGCAATATGGGCAACTTGATTCCTCCTGTCGATTCTAATGATCAGGAAAACAGCGTTCCTTCTGCCATTGAATTTTCTGTCATGGCGTTAAATGTCTCCGACATCATTGTTTGCGGCCACTCGGAATGCGGCGCTATGCAAGCCCTTTCCCTAGGGGTAGAAAAACTGACTTGCCCTCATTTACAGTCTTGGCTGAAATACGCAGAAGAATCATTGAACAAAGTCCGCAAAGGATTCGTGATCGATCCCTCTTTGTCCGAGCACAATCAACTCTCGCAAGTCAATGTTCTCGTACAAACGCAGCATATCCTCAGCTACCCCTCTGTCCGCGAACGGGTTGAGAAAAAGCAATTGCGCGTTCATGGCTGGTGGTTCGATATCGCGCAGGCCGATGTCTATTGTTATGAGCAAAGCCTTCAACGCTTTGTCTTGATCGATGAAAAAGAAGCTAAACTCATCCTCGAACGCCTTGGATAAATTTACAGACCGTTTCTTTTAGGCCCGTATGCCGTTTTAAGACTTCTTCATTGCGGATTGCTATAGCGATCGCTTTTTTTGTCCCCACAAAAACCACTCTTTTCTTCCCGCGAGTAAGTCCCGTGTAGAGCAGATTGCGGAACAGCATTTTGAAATGCGAGGTGTGAACAGGGATGATCACGCAAGGGCACTCGCTGCCCTGGTATTTGTGGATGGAGACAGCATAGGCAAGGATCAATTCGTCGATTTCGAGGAAATCATAGGGCACGACCTTGCCGTCAAAACCCACTTTCATCGTCTGATCGGTCAAGTCGATCTCAATGATTTTGCCCACATCTCCGTTATAGACTTCCTTCTCATAATTGTTCCTGATCTGCATCACTTTATCGCCGATATGAAAACAGCGCCCGAAACGAATAAGGGGAGTCGGGGATGGATTGAGCTGCTGCTGGAGGACTGTGTTGAGGTTTTCGCTGCCGATCAGTCCGCGCTTCATGGGCGATAGGACCTGAATATCGTCGAAGCGATGGAAGCGATGTGATTTAGGCAAGCGGCTAGCAACCAAATCCAGCACGATCTTCACGACATCGTCAGGATTTTCAGCTTCGATGAATTGAAAGTCTCCTCCAGGATGGTAGGAGATATCAGGGAATTCCCCTTGGTTGATGCGGTGTGCGTTCGTCACAATGAGGGAGCCCTCGGCTTGACGAAAAATCTTCTTGAGTTGAGTGACCCCAATTCGCTCCGATTGAATCAGGTCCTTGAGTACATTTCCCGGCCCCACGCTTGGAAGCTGATCGATATCTCCAATAAAAACCACTCTTGCTTCGCTCGGAATCGCTTTAAGCAAATGGTTCATCAGCTGTGTGTCGATCATGCTCGCTTCATCGACGATGAAGAGGTCGCATTGCAGGGGATTGTCTTTATTCCGTTTGAATTTTCCTGTCTTAAAATCGAACTCGAGCAGACTGTGGATCGTCGATGCCTTCTTCCCCGTAATTTCGGTCATGCGCTTGGCTGCTCTTCCCGTAGGCGCGGCCAAAAGAATCCGCTGCGTGAGTTTTTCCGAAATGCCGAGGATTGCCTTTGTAATTGTGCTTTTGCCCGTTCCAGGCCCACCCGTCACGATCATGATCTTTTCTTTGAGGCCCTGGCCGACTGCGGTCTTCTGTTCCGGAGCCAGCTCGATCTTCAACTGCTTCTGCACCCATTCCAGCGCTTTTTCGACATCGACGGACCGAAGGCGGCAAACAGACTCTGTTAATCGCGCTAGCTCCCTTGCGATCCCCACCTCAGTCAAGAACAGAGGTTTGACCCAGATCTTGTCGTTCTCTTTGACTAGGTCCTGTTTTTCAATCAGCGCTTGAACTCTTTTCTCAATCGCTTCTTTAGGAACCTGCAAAATCTCCTCCACTTCAGGAATTAGGTCCTGCAAGGGATAACACACATGACCGTCATTAGAAAGCTCCCAAAGCGTGTGTTCTATGCCCGCATCAATGCGGCAAGAAGAGTCCTGGGGGATGCCCAGCCCTTGTGCAATCGAATCCGCAGTCTTGAATCCAATCCCGTGGATCTCCTTGGCAAGCTGGAAGGGGTTCGCGCGCACCTTCTCAATGCTCTTTTCCCCATAATTTTTGAAGATCTTATGCGCATAAGAAGGACTCACCCCATGACCCCGCAGAAAAATCATCACCTCGCGGATCAATCGCTGGTCGTGCCAGCAAGCTTTGATCTTCTCCACACGTTTGGCTCCGATCCCTGGCACGTCGAAAAGCCTATCAGGGGTTTTGTCGATGATCTCAAGCGTGTCCAATCCAAAACTTTTAACGATCCTCTCTGCATAGACCGGGCCAATTCCTTTGATCATCCCGGATTCAAGGTATTTTTGAATGCCGATCAAATCAGACGGGGCTTGAACAGTAAAAGATTTGACTTCAAACTGTTGACCATATTCCGGGTGGATTTTCCATATACCCTTACAGTGGATCGTCTCGCCTGGCTGAACCGAAGGCATCACTCCCACAATGCAAGTAGGGTCCTTCTTTTTCGGCTCTTTCAGCCTAGCTACGGTGAATCCCTTCTCGCTTTCGGTAAAGACAATGCTGTCGATGAACCCGTAAATTTCTTCCATAAAGGGAGAATAACCCCGCCCAATAAAATTAAATAGTTAAATTTTTTTATACCTGACACTTTGATATTAAGGAATTGCCCGAAAATCCACGTATAGAATAAGATTGTCACTTCTGTTCCGGATTAGCTCAGCGGTAGAGCAGTGGACTGTTAATCCATTGGTCGCATGTTCGAATCATGCATCCGGAGTTCCTGTTCTCTTGCCGGAGACAACGGAAATCCAACGGAGCTTGGAGTTCCGCCCCTTAAATCACCCAAACGAGTCTTCAAAGTTCTTTCTTTGGGGACCGATTTGGAGTGTCTTGTTCCGTTGAAATTACGGTAAAAACAAACTCGCTCCTTTTAAATAGCTGAAAGTCAAACGCGAAAGCCAGCGCTCAATGGATATTCCATCCTTTTATGCCCGATGTGAGAGGCTTGAGCCAACAGTCATTTGACCGGATGCGGAAGAGTGGGAATTTCTAAATCTCCAAGGCTTCCTTCAGTCTCATTTTAAGCGCTTTGACATCCTCGACGTGAAGAGAGCCAATGCGAGTCTTAATGACCCTGTGATCAATCCTGAACATTTAAAGCGAACGAGTGATTTTTCTTTAAGGCCGGTCGGCACTAAATGATTTATTGGCACGTCATTTGGCCACAATTCTTTTCCCGTGTTGGAAGTGACAATCGCCATTATACTTTTTCCGTTTTTTGCATTAAAAAGCTCTGACGAAAGAATGAGCGCTGGTCTAATTTTGGTCGCGGCTTGATCTGTAAACGGAAAAGGAACTACAACGATTTCATAGATTTTGTAAGTGTTTGTATGCCCGTTCGTCATCTTCAGAGTTCCATTCATCGAGGGTTGATTCGATAGCTTTCAAATATTCCAGGTCGAGAGGGGTTTGCTTTCTTATGACTACGGTCCCGTCACTCAGCATTTCATAGACCAGCTCATCTTTTTTCTTTAGATGTAAGTGCTTCCGGATCGCCAAGGGGATAGTCGCTTGGAACTTCGCGGTCAGCCTTGAAGAGTATCGTGATTGTGTTGTCATACGCCTTCTCTTTTTTGTTTTTCCCTTCATTTGACCATTCCCAGGGTAAGACGGTATTACCTTTTACTCCTATCACAATTTTTTTTTGTCTGTGATTTTTTTGCCCGACAATGAAAAAGTTCATAAGTAAAAACAAATTCTTTAATTCGCTACCCTTTGATAAAAGCAATTAATGCCAATCGCAGCAAATAACTTCCTATTTGAACTGCGTGAAAGCTGCCGAAATAGGAAGTTATTTGCTGCGATTGGTATAAGGTGATTTTATCCCGTTGAATGTAATAGCCTTGGGAAGGCGAGATCAGAGGTAGTCCTCCTGTAGCAAACGCCGTAATATTGCTAATCTCGCTGCCTTGAAATGAATCACCTTCTACTACTACGAATCTCTAGAAAAAATTTACGTTCCCCTGTAGACTTTGGCGATATAGGTTGATTTAAGGTCATTGCCTATTTTGTCTGAAAGTGCCATCTTGGATCGTGGAGGGATTTAGGTCCGTGTCGAAAAAGATTTTGATGATCGCAGGTCCCAATGGAGCCGGTAAGACTACAATGACCCTAGAGTTAACTGCTGGTCAGACGATGCTTTACGAATTTATCAATGCTGATGAGATTGCCAGAGGGCTTGCCCCTTTACATCCTGAAAGTATGGCCTTAACTGCGAGCAAATTGATGTTGAAAAGACTTAAAGAGCTTTTGGAAGATAATAAGAGCTTTGCCTTTGAAACAACGGCATCGGGAATCAATTATGTAAAACATCTAAAAGCTGCAAAATCAAAAGGATATGAAATCAGCCTCACTTTTTTGTGGCTTACAAGTCCTGAGCAAGCAGTAAAGCGAGTAGTCCAGAGGGTAAAGCAGGGAGGCCATCATGTTCCTAAAGAGGCTATCGTAAGGCGCTATTATGCTGGACTCAAGAATCTCGTAGTCCACTACCTGCCGCTTGCCGATAGTGCTCTCATTATGGATAATTCTTCTGAAGAGTCATTAAAAAGGATGGTTGCTAGAAAAAACATGAACAGCAGCTTAGAAGTCCTGGATAAAGTGATTTGGGAAAGGATAGAGAAGGTTGCCTATGAACGATGAGATCAATGAAATGATACTAAAAGCGCATGCAAGAAGCTTTAAAAGAGCTTTTGAAACTGCTGTTCGTACGGGCACCGCACTTGTTTTTGCTCGAGATGGCAAGATTGTAGAAATCAAACCGCCATATCGATATGAGCTTGTCCCTATCAAGCCTGCGAGTAAGAAAAAGCCCAAAACACAGCGTCCCAAGAAATGATCTATTAATCTCTTCACGATTTTTTTCTATTGAATTACATAGTCACTTTTGCGAATCAGCGTTCTCCTACTCGATCAGGCTTGACCCGAACACTGCCTTGAGAAGCCAAATTTATATACGAGCCCAACTCCGACGGATTGGTTATAGAAATGACCTCCCTGATGGAATTTGTATTCCAAGGTGATCTCTGTATTGCGGAAGATCGGATAGGCAAACCCAGCCATCGCTTGCCAAGAAAAACGGTTCCACTTTTGGTGAAAAACAACACGAGAATTTGAGGCATGCATCTGTTGGAAATCATAGCCTATGCCAGCTCCAATAAAAGGTTGGATTTTCCAAAATGCGCACCCCAGCAAATCCCATAATAAGTTGGCCATGCACGAGGAAGTTTGGACATGTCCTTGCGTGGAAAAACCTTCTGTAACAAAATGGGTTTTACTTATGGCATTTTTTCTAAAAGCATATTCACCTTCCAAATGCAAGCCATAATAACGCCAACAATAACCCAACGAACCGGCAACAATATACCCTGCCTGATATGTGGATTTGTTTTCTTCGAATGTAGTGTTTTGCAAGAAATTAGCACCGCCCAAAATCTTGGCATAGAAATTTGCCTTATCAACAACTTCAGCACACCGTTCATGGGCTTGTGCATCAGCTGCCATGAAAAATACGAGCGCCATTAAAAGTAACAGTATATTTTTCTTCATGAGGGTGATCTCATTGTTATTTTTCTTTGTGCAAGACATGTTTAATGATTTGGCTGCTCCGTAATCCGATCATCATAGCTGATGCTGCCGTATTGATATCGGGAATCACCGGACAGATGGAGTCATCCGCTACAAAAACGTTCTTTGTGCCATAAACACGTGTATCGCCATCGACCACACCTCCGGCGTTCAGAGGAGCCATTTTACAGTGCGATGTAAAGTGGTGTACATCCAGTGAAAGATTGCTATTATTTTTCACGTACGCTTCAACCGCTGCGTCGCTATAACCTTGAATAGATAACTAAGTTGATCGGGTCAGTTAGAATGGGTTGATAGTAACCCCCGCCAATGCTGGCTAGTTGCGTTAGCAGATTGCGAATATAGAACTTGACAGCATTCTTCATATTCTCCAGGTCCACAGGATTTTGGTAAAAGCCGTCGTCAGCTGCGGCTATCTGAAATGAGTTGTCACTTTGGATTGTGACACTACCCTCACTCAATGGGTTCAAAAGCTCAAATCCCATTGCTACAAACGGTGGTAATGGTGGGATTGCCGGTATGTATTCGAACAAAATCTGTAGCATTCGCGGATCGCTTGCAATACCTTGCCACTACTGGCAAGTAGACATTATGGATAGTAAATGCATACGGTGCTCCAGGAGGTATACCATTCTGTGAGGGATCTGCTGACAACGTAATGAAGATGAGCGGATGGTTTTGGAGATGTTTTCCTACGTTTTCATTGATGAAAACGGGCTTGATCCCTGCATTCTTCAGCGCTTGCGACGGACCTATGCCCGAAAGCTGTAGCAACTTGCTACTGTTGATGCCACCCGCCAAAACAACGGCTTTCCGAGCCCGTGCCTCCAAGAGTTGGCCGTCCTGGATATATTTTACTTTTTTGGCACGCCCATGGTCGTCAAATATTATTTTCACAGCTACGGAATCGAAGAGCACAAACAGTGTGTGTCCATTAACTCCTTGACCTTCTGGCGTCATAACCGAGCTATTTAAATATGCTGTCGCGCTACTCACTCGTTTGGTGCCTGTAGGATCAATAAACCACTGAGCACGAGGGTCTATACAGTTCTCCACACTCGGATCATTATAGTCCACTACAGTTGGAATTCCTGGAAATGCTGCCTGTGACGCGGGTAATAGTACGTTTGTTGTTATCTGCGACACCGTAGGTGTCTGTAGCACATTGAGAGGACCGTTGTTTCCTCGTGCCCCTGGTGTGATTGTCAATCCTTGGTAGTTCTCAAGAGCTTTGAAGGTTGCCAGAATATTGTCCAAACTCCAATTGCTGCTGCCAGAAACTACTTCCCAAAGCGAGTATACCGCATTCGACCCGCGACCATAGTATAATCCGTTAATCGATGCGCCCCCGCCCAACACCATTCCTGTTGTCCAATCACTTGTTCGTCCATTGAGTCCTGGCATGGGTACGGTTTGATTCCATCCTGGCCAAAAATACTTGTACTTTCCTGTCCCAGCCAATAGGAATGCTGGGAGACCCACAGCCTCTATTGCTGGATCACTTGTTAAATTTAGCCCCGCCTCTATTCCTAATACTGAAAAGCGACCATTCTCTGATAGCTCGCTCATCAATACGCAACCAGCTGCTCCACCACCTATGACTATGATGTCTGCCTCTAGTTTGTTTCCCGACAGTTTGCATCGATAAGGTTGACCGCCAAAAAGATTGACTGTAGCAGTTACTAAAACGAGGGTGATCAATTTGATTTTCATAGGTAATTCCTCCGGGATACAACACTATCAATAACAAAATTTTTGTTGTCAAGAATTTGTGCCAGAATGCAGGAATTGCTCTGCGAATGAAAAACGGCTTTAAAATGGCATGGATGAAAAGGGCTTTTACACAGTATAGCGGTTGCTGTCAGCTACTGTAACTTGCGGTAGTTTAAGGAAAGCGGGATGGACTTGTAATCCGCTGTTTCCTAGTGCCCCGTTGCAGAAATTATTCCAAAAATTTTTGTATCGGGGCACTAAAGTTCGCTTAAAGATTTATAATGACCTTCAAGTTCTTTTCGCGATCTTTCACATCGGTCTCCTCAGGCCTGTGTTCAAACATTGCCTTCGCCGTCCGCTGCGAAATCTCAGTGAATAGCTCCTTGAATTTCATTATAAATATTTCAGCTCACTTACTTAGGTTTCCTAGAATTGGATTTTCCTCTAGGAGTCATGAAATTGTTGTTCTAACTCTTTAATAGTGAATGTTTTTCTTGAAATCACAACACCTTCGCTGGTTCCAATTAACACAAAAACCAATTCCGGATTTTCCAACATTAGATCTTTATCTAGTTTTAAATAGATTGCATATTCACTTGGAACATCACATGAGGTGAGATCGATGCCGATCTTTCTCGCTGAAACACTTAGAAAGCCCCTTGGTTCAAAATCCGAATCCGAAATCTCGAAGAGTATTCCGGATTCCAGAAACCAGTTTGGCCTAGAAAAAGAATCCGTGATGATTGGTTTAATAGACGTTGCCGCAGCAAGACAAAATTTTACAAAGTCTGTATCTGAGAGAAATTTGGTATTCCCACTATTCATTGCCATTTTTGCATGAATTATCGTCAAGCGCTGATCCATGTTGCTCTGCTGGCCTTTTTTTTGCATAACTTGCTTCGCAACGCGAGCTTTGCAAATGGGCCCTAAATTATTCGCGACATGTTCAGCAATATTATAGCCTAAAAGCTCAATTTGAGAGGCATCAATAGAAGAGATTTTTTTGCTGATATCTTGTATGGAAAGTGGTTGTTTAACAGATTCTCCAGAAACTGCAATGACATCATTCTTGCCAGAAGTGAAGGGTTGGGTGGTTAAGCTTTGGTCTGCTCCCCAAAAAATGGTCCAAAAATAATGCGAAAAATCCCATTCTAGAAGTTTTTAGAAACAAAGGGATTTTCGATGAAGAAAAGCAAATTTACGGAAGAGCAAATAGTTTTCGCTTTGAAACAGGCAGAAAACGGAACCATTATCGACGAAATTTGTCGCAAGCTTGGCATTTCGCAGGCAACATTTTACCAATGGAAGAAGAAATATGGTGGGCTGATGCCTTCCGAACTTCGACGGTTAAAACAATTGGAAGAGGAAAATCGTCGATTAAAGCAGCTTGTAGCTGATTTGAATCTAGACAAACACATGCTGCAAGAGGTGCTTTCAAAAAAGCTTTAAAGCCTGCTCTCCAACGAGAACTAGTCAAAGAGCTAGTTCTCGTTCATCGAGTGAGCGAAAGAAGAGCTTGTGCAGTGCTGCATATTCGCCGATCTGTGCACCGTTACAAGTCAATTCGAGGAGATCAGGCATTTTTAGTTAAACGGGTCAAAGAAATCGCATCAATCCGTGTACGCTATGGTTATCGTCGGATTCACACTTTGTTGCAGCGGGAAGGGTGGTCCGTGAACCACAAAAGAATCTACCGTCTGTATTGTAAGGAAAGCCTGCAAATGCGATTGAAAGTTCCAAGAAGAACAGTTAGTATTAAAACGAGAAGAGACCCAGTAATAGCCGGGAAAAAGAACGAGTGTTGGAGTATGGATTTTGTTTCAGATGAGCTGTATAACGGACACCGAATTCGGTTTTTGACGATCGTGGACAATTTTACAAGGGAAAGCCCTGGGATCGGAGTGGGAGTTTCATGCAAAGGAACGGATGTAGTGCGTTTTTTAGAAGAAGCGATTAAAGAGCATGGCCGACCGGAAGCTATTAAAGTGGATAATGGGCCAGAATTTATTTCAAAGGAGCTTGATTTATGGGCTTACGGACAAGGGATTAAGCTAGATTTTTCCAGGCCGGGAAAGCCTACAGATAATGCTTTCATTGAGAGTTTTAATAGCAGGTTTCGCCAAGAATGCCTGAATCAGCACTGGTTCCTGTCTCTAGAAGACGCACAGATGAAGGCAAAAGCATGGCGAATAGATTACAATGAGCAAAGGCCTCACAGTTCGTTAAAAAATGCAACACCCCGAGAGTTCGCTGAGGCGAGCAAGTGGCTCGCTTCCCCGCCCCTCGCCGAGCTATTTGGCGGCTATGCTCGGGGCTTCGGAGAGCTCGAAAACTTTAGTCCAAAACTGGAGTGTGTATAGGCTAAACTTTATCTCGAGAAATGGGCAATCTCAAGAAAAAATAACCCGATTTTTCGCATTTAGCCCGGACCAAAAAAGGGGGCAAGGTCATAACCGCGTAACCTCTATGGGCGAGTGGTCCGACTGGAGGGGCAAGGTCAAGCTCACAAAATTCCTCCAGCTGTATAATTGATATTACAACATCTTAAAAGATGCAAATATAAATTATCAATCACAAGTATTGATATATCAAACAGCCTGATGAATCGGTTTTTGATGCGTCGCCTTAACATCAGATCGAACCCTCCCAAGCCGTACACTGACATTTCTCGTGCCTTACTCTAAGATCGCTATATCTTGAAAATCAATTAGTTACACAATTCTGTAGTTTTCGAAGTGATTTTCGTAGTAACATTGTGGATACGGAGATAAGGAGGGGTAATTATGCTAAAACGCTTGATTAAGCATGGCAATAGCCGTGCAATAGTAGTCGATAAAGCTATTTTAGAAGCTGCAGGAATTCCAGAAGATGCTCTTTTCCAAATTTCAGTGAACCCTAGCGGGGGATTGGTTATCCAGTCCGTCCAGGATACCACACATGATGAGTTTCGTGAAAATTTCAAAGAACTAAATAAAAAACACAAAAAACTTATGCAGAATTTGGCGGATTTGTGATTCGTTACATTACTTATGAATATGTTATTGAAGTTCATGATAGTTTAATTGATGAATACGGTGGACGAAAGGGGATTCTAAACGAAGGACTTTTGAGATCCGCTTTAGAAATGCCAAAGGCACGTTTCGAGGGAAAGGACTTACATCGTAGAATTTATGATAAAACAGCGGCGTATCTGTTTCATCTTATTCAAAATCATCCATTTGTAGATGGTAATAAACGTACCGCTTCAATGGCAGCGATGATTTTCTTTGCTTCGAATTGTAAAAAAGGGTTTGCCATTTTTGATGCCGAGTACCAAGAAATCATTCTAGGAGTAGCTCAAGGGATTGTAACGAAAAAAAGAATAGCTAAATTTTTTCGCGATTCGCAACACGAAAAATTGTCGTAACGTTCTAGTCAACTGGAATCTTCCTATAAAATATAGGATAAAAAAAGCGGTCCAGGGAACGGTCCTCAGCCTCCCTGAAAATATTTTTCCGCATTTTAATTGACAATACACTCGTTTTTCATGTATCCATAGATTATGATTAAAGCACTGTTATTATTTCTCTCTTGCGCAACATTGATTCTGTTTTCCTGTTCAACCAGTTCGGAACGACAAGACGACATCACTGGCTTATGGAAAAGCAGAGATCAGCACTCAGACAAGCCTCGATCTCTCGTAGCAATTTATAAATATCACGACAAGTACTATGGAAGAATGCTAGCCACATATGATGATGACGGGAAGATCAAGGACACGATTCTCGAAAAAAGAGAGAAGGCGACAGGTGTCGTAGGGAATCCTCCTTACTGCGGAATGGATTTTGTCTATAATGTAGAAAGAGAGAAACATAACGGAGAAGAAACCGACAAATACAAAGGTAAAATCATAGATCCCCAGAAAGGAAAAGTCTATGATGCTGAACTTTGGGTTAAAGGCGATGATCTTATTGTCCGGGGTGAGCTGTGGATCTTCGGAAAAAATATACCCTGGCATAAAGCCTCCCAGCAGGACCTTCCCAAAGGTTTTTCAATGTCTGATATCAAAGGCTTTGTGCCTGTCATTCCAAAAGCTTCATAAACCCTTCCTCTGTACATTACTTTTTCTTAAGCTATATTAAAATGTGGAGATAATTTCTTTAAAAATAAATATATTGATAATACTTCTAACTTTATTTTTCAATTATTGATGTGTCAAAGTAACAAGGAATGGATATACACACTTGGAATCAAATGATAAACAGATCACTTTCTTTGAAAATTCATAGTTGCTAATTTCTTGCCCTTGAACTCGATTATTCTCAATTCCCTAGTTTTCCTAGTAAAATTTGCTTGTACTCAAGGACAGGATAAGTCTTCGTTGGGCTCTGAATAGAGATTTGTTAAAAATTTACAGCGAATGTTTTGTGTGTGAAACCAAATTTTTATCCAACCAATTCTTTATTTCCAAATGAAATAACAAACTGCAGCCCTAAGAATAGTTTCAGTTGGAATTCAAATTTATTTATTTAATGATCTATTCTGGTTTTTAATTGTTAGTAATGTTATAATTCATTTATTGCGTATATAAATGGAAATATCATGCCACATTCAACACTAACCTCTCGTATAGAGGCTACCAATTCACTAGGTTGTGTCGGGCAACTTGAGGAATTCAAAAACATCTTGGACAGCACCCAACCTAGGGTCACATTTTGGGGGACTAGAGTAATTGAACCGCTGGGAGTGAATTCGTCCCCTTGGGCAACAGATAACAGTGTTTCTTTGAATGCGTTTGTCAATGGAATGGAACCGCAGCAAATCGCAAGGATATCGTTGAATTTATACGATCCCGAAATTCCAAAAGGGATCATTCGAAAACTTGATGAATTTTACAGTCAGACCAATACTCAGCTTTCTCAGGGAAATTTCGTTACTTGGATTTTAAACTATCTGCAAGAATCAATTTTGAACCCCTTGCCTTCTTTAGATAGAATACGTGGATCACTAGATTATTTTTCAGAATCAGCTCGCGAAAAGTCACTAGACCATGGCTCGCGCTAAATCATTCTCCCCTGCTTCCAATTGAAACTCATGAAAATTTCTGCTGGAGCATCTTCTGCCTTTTTGTTTGTTCTGTCGACCATGTGATTGCGCATGATCTGCTCCAACAACAAAAATGGGAGCGCTAAAATCGAAATTTTCTCTAACTTTCAACCGTCAGCCAATATAAGTCCTCCAAAAAATCAGTTCATTTTTTTTGGCTAAGGAACATCGATTGGGCGAAGCCGCAGCCAGCAGAGGATCATTTTAGCGGAGCTTTTTGCGTGGACCAAAAAAACTGAAAATGGTTAACCCAGCTCCTACGATGATCCCCACAATTCCGCCTATTTTCAGTGTCTCAGCCATTTGTTCATAGTAGGAGACTTGTTCTTTGCCCGCGTTGATCTTCTTTTGAGAAGAAGAGGTCAATCCTTTACCTACTTGTTTAGTAACCGGATTTGAAGAGAATAAACTATTGCTCTGATCGACTGTCTTTTGCCCTTTTTCAATTTTGATTTTTCCTTCGTTCACCTGATTGGTAATATAATTGGAACCGAAAATACAACCAATTCCTGCAATCAATACTATGATACCTAAAATGCGCAAAGTCTTCATTTGGCCCTCTCCTTCAGTGATGATTTCCTTTTGCCACGCATGTAAAAAAAATGGAATCAAAAATTTATTGCTTTCCTAGATTTTTATTTACGGCAACGGAAGATAAGTTTACATAGAGGTGTTGAAAGAGCATTTCAGCGAGAAAGAAATTTTCGAATTATGCGCTTTCGTTTGTTAGGGTATTGGATTGGCTCGATTTGGCGTTGTCCTCAATGTAGATGTTTCCATGTAAATGCAGGTTTCATTGGAGAAAATTTCATGAAGAAAATTTTTTTGCTGAGTTTAGCCATGGTCGCCGCATTCTTAAATGTCTTTGCGGGACCCATTCAAACTTATCAAGATTTGACATCCGCGATCCGTGCGGGAAATCGTTTTGTGATCCTGTTGGACCTTCAGGAATGTACGGGAAAATGTGGCATGCCGGTGGGATATTGGACCCCTACGGTGATGATGTTAATCCCTGCATCAGATGCAACCTCCGAACGTGTAGCGACTTCCTTTCTGCATTTTTCCGACCATTTAGGTTATCCAATTTATGAATACGTCAAATACACCTTCCATTCAGATAATGCTGTCACGATTCGCACAACTTATTATGACCCTCAAAACTTCAAGCCAATCGGTGCCACTCATACGATCAACTGTTTGATGGGTAAGGGGATAGAGATCTATTCTGACAGTGATCATCGTGAATGAAAAGCAGTTAGGCGTAAAACCTAACTGCTTCTAAACGCTGAAAAATTGCTACTCGTTGACTTGGTTTTTCACCATATCGCAAAAGCTATGTTCATGTAGAAAAACCTTTTTGTTTTTTAAATGACAACCTGTTTTGTCAGAGAAAATCTGAGCAACTGCCACTTCTAGCATCGCTTTTTTCTGATATTCATTTGGGGATTTCCAAACTGATGGGCTGTTTTTGTTTTTTCCAAAAAACATGGGGTGTTGGGCATTATTCATTGCGAAAATTCCCATGGGAGTTAACTTCTGGAATAGGGATGGCAATTCCTCTTTTGAACTTTCAGATTGTCCTTCCCAAACAGCAGCGGCCTTATCCAAATGCTGATGAATGTTAGTACTCTGGTAGACGCCGATGAGACTCTGAAGGCTCAAATAATAAAAAGAGGGGAGCTGTTGAGCTATTGGTATGAATTTTGTATAAAATTAATTGTTTTTTTTCCCACATCCTCAATATGACGGTCTTCAAAGCAAAATAACAAGGCAAAGCGAGTTTACCTGTGTTATCTTTCATGATCATCGAATCTGCAGTAAAAGTAGTTAGCATCTCCTGATGCTTGCATTCGGAGATCTTTTGCGCTTCGTCTTGGATATAGGCGACCGAAGCTTTGGAAAGGGTCTTCTGTGTTTCGTTAATTAGGTTTTTACTGAAGTTTTTCCCGATGTCTACCGTGGAACAAAGCAAAGAAGGGTTTGATTTCTCCCCTTGTTTTTCTGTTACCTTTGTTTTTGTGAGGAGGTAGGATTGGATGAGGAAAGTTTGATCTTGTGTAAGTTCGAACTCAAGCCCATTCTTTTGATAAAAGGCCCCTACCTCTATGTAATTTGCAGGATCTTTGAAATTAATGATCTTTCCTTTAATCTCTTGAACTTTCCTCAATTTTTCCTTCAAAGTATCATTGAAGGCCTTACCTTGATCGACAAGATCTAAAAGATAAGCTGCTCTAAGCTCACAGGCATTCTCTCCGACCAAAGCATCGAAGCAGCCCAATTTCCCTTCTAGAAAATGAGTAAAAGCTTCCTCAGTCAAAGCGATGAGAAGGTGGAACTTCTTATACGCTTCATTTGCATCTTTGAAGTTTTCTATTTTATTTTTTAAAAATAATAAACTACTTCCATTAATTGTTGACATAGTACACCTATTTTTTTAATTTAAATTTTACTAATTATTGCTGAAAAAATGGATTTAGCAGCCGGCGTATAGCCGTCGGCCTGAGAAGAATGAGAACAAGAAGGTGTTTTTTATAGATATAAATTGTTTCATAAACAAAATTATCAAATAAAAGTTAATTAATGTCAATTATTTAAATTATGATTAATAAAGTAAGTCATTAAAAATCAAAGGCTGCCTTCTTCTTTAAGAATGAAATTAAATTATTTCCATGTTAAAAATCATATTGTTTGTTTCAGTAAGAACGGCTCTCTTCTGGACTGTGTCGGGCACTCGCTCAAGAGCTGGAATTCATTAAATTTATCTTTATATTCTTAGGAACGGCATGGCGGTGCCAATTCTCGTACGATTAAATCATAAAAATAGCTGTTCAGCACATGTCCCAATCCTTCCATTGAAGGGATTGAGAGCCCGGAATGGCTGAGTTTAACGCTCCTCCGTGGGCAAGATCGGATCCTCTGAGCCATAGATGATCAACGTGGGAGCGCTGAATTGGCGCATCCCAGATTTCAATTCCATTGGCTTTTGCAATGTGTCCAGAAGCAAAGCTTGGCACATCGAGGAAGACGCTACCGATTAAATACAACATAAATGCCAATGCATGTCTCAAAAGAAAGCTCCTTTCATTTTTTACAAAAAAAAAGCGATTATAAATTCGATCTGTTTTTTCGTAGATAAAATTCTATACACAATGTAGAGTTGCCCCAAAGTGATGGTAGCAACGACACCCTCTACTTGTCTATGACTCGCACGTGTATATGTTGCATCCGGAGGGTCCAATGATGATTCATACAACCACACATTCTATTTCAAGGTCCTGTCATCGATTCATGTGGAAGCCTTTTTTTTTCTTCCTCGGAATAATTCTATGTGCGGTCCATCCCGTGCAAGCACAACAACACACGCCTATGTTTTACTCTCAAGCTTCTCAAGATCAATTTGTTCAATTTCTCCTCTACGACCTACTCGGCAAACAAGACCCCGGGTATTATCTCGAGGTCGGAGCGGCCACTCCCACTCTTGTCAATAACAGCTACTTTTTCGAAGCCAAACACGGCTGGAAAGGAATCAGTATCGACATTACCGATCGATTTGCAGAGGCGTGGTCTACGAAACGGAAGAACCCACTACTTGTCCAAGACGCCACGCAAGCAGATTATAACGCTGTTTTACTCCCTTTTCCCCCTGTCATCGATTATCTTTCTATAGATATTGATCGAAACTACGAATTAGTGCTGCAAAGAATCCCATTTGAAAATTACACTTTCAAAATTATCACCATTGAACACGACTTTTATCGTTTTGGGGATAATTATCGAAATAAGGAGAGATTGATTCTTTCTTCGTTAGGTTATTATTTACTTTGCGCGGATGTTAAATATAAAGAGATCATCTTTGAAGATTGGTGGATTCACCCTAGCGCTTTTCCGGATCAAATTTTTTCTCAGCTACAGATGTTGGACTTGCATGGAAAACGGCACGAACAGCTGATCGAAATCTTAAAACACCTCAAGAAAGAGTGACCATTAAAGCCGATTCCCTTTAAGGGGGCTCACGAGCTTAAGAGCTTGCCCAGATCCTTCAATAGAATTCATAACAAATCTTCGTACAACTTCCTGACTGTTTTTTTATTGTCGATAAGAGAACGTTTCTTAGAACGATCGATGAATCGCCGCCAGGGCCGGGAAAAAAATTGTGGCTCGGATTTTTACATTTTTCCACAAGATCGATTAAAGCAAAAAGATTTGCATCGAGCAAAAAACGGAGATTGTTGCGTGTGACCTGCAAAGTTAATGGATCGACGTCATATCCGTCTTTTAGGTCATCGGGGACGCTATTAATTCCCCGTAGTGAGAACCGCGCGGAAGCGCACTTTGCCCCTCATCATCAAGTCATAGGCTTCAGCTGCACGTTCGAGAGGAAAAACTTCGTTCATGGATCGAACGCCAGTTTGGGAGCAAAACGACATGGTCTCTTCGGAATCGATCGAAGATCCGGAAGCCCAGCCGGAAATGGTGCGTTTGCCTCGAATGAGAAGCATCGGAGGGACCTCTAACGGTTCCGGAGCCGCCCCGACGATGACGAGTTTGCCGTTGATGGAAAGACCCGGCATCGCTTCTTGAATCGCTTTGGAGTTGGTAATTGTTGAAAGCAAGACTTTTGCCCCTCCCATTTGTTGCAGCTCATCGCCAATTTTTTGAGACTGGCTATCTAGGTAGCGGTGAGCGCCGAGTTTTTTTGCTAGAGCTTCTTTGTCTTTGCCGCGAGCTATCGCGTACGTCTTGAAGCCCATTTTTACGGCGAATTGGATGGCCAAATGGCCTAAGCCTCCGATGCCCAAGATCGCGACGAGGGCGCCGGGTCGAGCACCACTGTTTCGCAAGGCATTAAAAGTTGTGATGCCTGCGCACATCAAAGGAGCGGCTTCAACGGGTGAAATTGCATCTGGAATCAGCGCTAAGGCAGTGACGGGAGCAATCATGTAATCTGCATAGCCGCCATCATAAGAAATCCCGCAAATCTTCATGTTGGTGCAGTTGATGAAATCCCCATGGCGGCAAGGGCTGCAATAGAAACAGTAGCCTCCGTGCCAACCGATTCCCACTCTTTGCCCAACTTTCCAGTTTTCTACCCCCGCGCTAATACTGTCGATAACTCCTGCGACCTCATGGCCTGGAACCCGAGGGTATTGAATCCCTGGAAACAGCCCTTCTTTAGCAAAGACATCGCTGTGGCAAACACCGCATGCTTGTACTTTCACTCTCACAGTTCCAGGTCCAGGCTCTGGAATGTCTCTTTCAACGAGCTCGAAGGGGCCATTTGGACGGGGCACTTGCATCGCACGCATTTTCGCCATATATACTACTTCCACTTGAAAGTTAGGAAAATTTCTGCTTCAGCATCTTCCTTTACGGCCGTGGTTTGCCACGGCCTTTTTGTTCGTTTCCATCGATCATGTGCTTGCACATGGCCTGCTTCAACAAACAAAAAATTGAAGCGCTGAAATTGAAATTTTCTATAACTTTCAAGGGTCAGCAGTATACACCTGGGTATCAACTCGAAGTGGAGTTTATAAAGTAGATATTTTTTTAGCAACTCTCATCAATGAACAATTCTTTCTTCTAAAATCTGGGACAGTTGCGGGGTGAAATCGTGTTTTAAAAAGACCTCATTGATAAAGGAGTTCCATTTTTCTTTTAGCAAAGTGTCCTGATCCATGGCCATTATGAACTTAGCCATTCCCTTCTCTAATGCCGTCACATCGACCCGTTGGCTCGGTTCTTCTGCTCCAAAAAATGCGATCGGAAGAAGCGTTTTAAAACGAGGATCGAATTGAGAAGCTAATTGTATCATCGCTTCAGCTGATTCATGTTTTTGCTGTCTGGTATCATAGAGAATTGTTTTGCGGTAGGCCATGAATTTGAAAGGGGACAGATCTCCTGTTGTCAAAGCCTCGTCTTCTGTAGCACGCAGCATAGAATCCATTTCAATTGCAGACAGAGGGCGAAAAATCAGTGTGCATGTTTTCTTCTCAGCCCCAAGTTTCTGGATATCGGATGTATATTGGATAGAATCTGAAAATTCGATGATATTCATTTGCCCAAAGCCCTTTTCAATTAAAGTATCCTCGATATTGTCCATGAGGCCTTCTGGTCTATTTTGAGTATTACAAATGACCAAATTTCCCTGTTTTGTCAGCAAAAGGGCATTGATGAAACAAAAAAATACATCTCCTTGACTAAAATAGCCCAAGTATAATTTGGATGATTCGGAAAAGTTTTGGACAGCCTTTTGAGAAAACTCTGTCCCGAAGATTGCCTTGCTCAACGATGGTTCCACGTTTTTCAAATGGGTGAGCCGTTGAATAGGTGATGGTTCAATTCGAGGAGGAATCGCTTCGCTCCACTCATCAGGCAGAAGAACGCCTTTTTCTCCTTTAGATTGATCGAGTCCAAGTGTGTATGTAGGACCTACAACAATTCCTGGTTTGGGAGAACCCACGCTATACTCACGCAGTTTGATCACATCTTGATGACGCTTTAAGATTTCCTCAGGCAATAACGAATCATGGTATGTGGGGAAAACGATGATCTTCTTAAATGTCGAGAGGGTTTCCAGGACTGTGGACTCTTCTTCGATTGCCCAGTGCTCTTGCTGTTGAATCTGAGAAATGTCGACAAACTCTTTATCTCCAAAAAGGAACGCCTCGCTAGCAGTAAAACGGGGTTTTAGAACCGTGAATGTCACCTTTGCATGCGGCATCAGCTTTTGAACGCGCAAAGCAACCTCATGAGCTCCGTAAATATCGCCTCTGCCATCCAATTGCAATGCGGCAACCAAGATAGCGTCGTGGCACTGGGCTAGTGTGGAATGGGATGAAACTGATCTAGAAATAGTTGTAGCCATATAATCCTCGTATTTCAGGCGAAGATTATAATCTTTTTCCAATGATTAAATAAACTAAAATAATCTAGAGGCTTGTTGGGCTCAATGTCGATATCTCTAATCTTTCTTCCATACCGCTCTTCAACCAGTCCAGAAACGTGTTGTTAAAAATTATTAATCGAGATATATACTGAAAATGACTCAAAAAGTGGTTTTGGGCTGTGTTGGCTATGCAGCAAATTTTTTGTCTTCAACTCAACCCGTTCGCGCGCTGCATCGCGCTTGACCTCGAGATCAGACGCGAGCCAAGCGGTTGGCTCGCTTCGCGGCAAACATGCCGAGACGAATCTCGAGCCTTGTGCTTGCACAATGGTCGCTTGCTCCAGATAAAAAATTTGCGCAACCGCCTTGCCAAATTCCCAACTTTTGAATCATTTCCGGTATAGGTTAGATTTTAAAGGTAGAGCTATGAATTTATTTCGTATAATAGGGGTCGCGGCTTTGGCAGCGGGCATCCTTTTATTAGCCTTTGGCATTAACGCCACACATAAAGCCAATGAAGCAATCGTCGAGAAGTTGACAGGACGGTACACCGATACCACCACTTGGTACATTGTCGGAGGGCTCGTCCTGGTCGTTTTAGGCGGCGGTTTGATTGTAAGTAAAAGGCGTTAAGGGGTTGTAAGGAAATAAATTTTACAGTTCCCGAGGAGAAAAACGGTTCAGATCTTGAGGATTTTTCCGCAGCAGGTGTTCTTGTCACCCCTGCAAGGAAAAATCGTCGGGAGATGAATCGATTTTTCCCTCGAGAACAGTAAAAGTTATTTTCTTACAATCCCTAAGCTGTTCCTGCTGCTATGAGATTGATTTGCTCGATGTGCCTGAGAGCAAGGGCCCGTTTAGTGCCAAGTTCTGAAAGCCGATAGGAAGCTACAGTGAAGGGACCTTCGAGCAATTGTTTGTGCAGGGGAGGATTGCTTGTTTTCAGGCCTTCGAGATCGGGCGCTACGCCGATCTGCTTGGCCAAATCTTCGCATAGTCCGACATAGTCCCCATGAGGAAATTGCGGCCTCGGTCTCATGTTTCGGATCCTCTGCTCCTCTTTGACTCCCCATTTAATCTCTTCTTCCGTGGGCAGCGGGATCTTGCCGCTAAAGGCAGAGCAAGCATATCTCGCTTGTAGTTCCATCACCCCGAAGAAAGGTCCTCGATACAGCCCGACAAAGGCAAGACCTCGGTTATTTCTCGGAAATACCGTTTTATGTAGCAGCATAGGTTGGAATGGATCATCCGTGAGAAAGCCGATATCGTCTAAGGTTTCCGGATCCAGAAAGGGGAGCTCTGTTTTGTAGCCAGTGCAGCAAATGATCTCATCGGCTCTGATTTGGGTCCCGTCGGTAAAAAGGACAGTGGCGTCATCCACGACATATTCTATGCGGGTATGCTTGATTTCAATCCGTTTTTCCTGCACTCCCTGGACGTAAGAGTCTGAGATGACGACGTAGGGAGGATTTTTCTTTTCAGTCGTCACTTGTAATTCAGGGCAAAGTTTTTCTTGCTCGCTAACGCTGCGCAGCCAAGTGTGCTTCCGTTGATTTACCTCTTCGGGCGGTGCGTCTTTGGAGCGCAAATGGGCGGCACGGCTATAAAAAACGAGGTCGCCCGGAACCTTGCGTGTAGAATCTTTAACGGGAAGGTACCTTGGCAAAATATACATCGACTTTCGTGATGTCGCATGAACGATCCGTTTTGCGGTAGAGGTCAGTTCTGCAGCGATCTCACATCCGCTGAAAGCGCTTCCAATGACCACCACTTCCTTGCCCCGAAAAGTTTCAGGGGTTTTGTAGTCTTTCGCGTGGGTGACTCGCTCTTTGAAATTTTCAATTCCTATAGAGAAGGGCATGGCCGCTTTCGAGAAGAATCCCGTAGCGACGATCACACAATTAAAGCATTGGCTTCGTTTGTGTAAATCATCTTTTGTCCATTCGACCAGCCAGCCATTTCCCGCCTTAATGACTGTTTCGACGTTCGAGTGGAGATTTAAATATTGCTCGAGCTTGAAGGTTTTCATGTAGTCGCCAAGATAGTCAAACACTTCTCGCTGATTCGGGAAGTCTTGGACGGACCCTTTCCAGGCAAAATCCGAGAACATGCAGGTATAATGAGAAATATTTGTACGCATGCTCTCCCATGTTGAACCTGTATTCGGCTGCCAGATTCCGCCGGGTTGAGAGCTTTTTTCAAGAATGGTGGGGATAAGTCCGCACTCCACCGCTGTTTTAGCGGCGACAATGCCCGCAGGTCCGCTTCCTATAATTGCTACTGTTGTCATACGCCCCTCCTAAAAAAGAAAAGGAGGATAGGGGATTTCAATCAATTAATTCAACTCGTTCACGGGTATAAGGCTGTTAAGAAGGGCCTCTTGATCGAAAGTGATAATTTTGATGGATGAATCGTTTTCTCCGCAAGAAACGAGGATCTTGCCATCTTCCGTGAGGACAAGACCGCTAGGAAAGATGCAGCGCAGCTTGCTGGAAGCCCCGTTCAAATTGGGCGAACTATAGATTCCTTCAAAAAGGATAGGATGAGGAGAAACCGCGGTAATTTTAAAAGGCGGTTTGCTCTCAAAGGTCAATGCTCCCATGGCGTACCAGCGCTTTCCATACCAATCCTTGAATGAGCTATGGAAGAATGTCAAGTACTCGCCATTGACAAATTCAGCAGAAGTGCCCCCGCGGGGGGGGCCCCACAACCAGGGAAAGGTGTTAATTTGGGAAATTTCCGTTACTTTTTTCAGGTTATTTTCTCGAGGGTTTTCCAATCTTAAAATATCGTACGGTTGGATCGAATAAATGAAGCATACCCCATCAGAAGCTCCTCCACCGAAATGAAAAGGAACCCAATTTTTCTCTGTTGATTTGAGACGCCGATCAAGACTCGTGATGTATTTCAGTTGATAATCCACTAGATCGATCTCGGCAATTTTCATGATCCTGTCTTTGGGATTTGAAGAGAATGTATCGTTGTAGACGAGGAAGAATTGGGAATGGTTTTTTATGACTCGCGGGTCATTGGCGAATTCGCTTCGAACATCGATAGTTTTGAAGTCTGATTTTTGTCCTAATTTTTCATCCAATTCAACAACAGCGATATAATTGTGATTAAAGGATCCTTTTTTTTTGATGTCGTAACGAAAAAATAAAAGATATTCTCCGTTCTCACTTTTGGTCAAAGCAGCGTTATAGGGCGCGTCCATCTCCCGGATGGGCACTTCTTTGACTCCAAGGACGATTTTTTGCTCCTCTGCAAAGGGGATTTGGTAAAATTCCATAGGAAGGAGCACTTCCGAATCCGAAAAGAGTCCAATTGTCGTTAGAAACGTTGAGATAAGCACAGTTAAAAGAGTAATCTTCATGGTGTCAGTTTTTTTCTGTTAAAAATACTCATTGTTGTTTACATAAGGTTTAGAACTCAACACAAACAAACTATGAAACGTATTTTTCTTCAACTGAAGAATCGCACGCACACTTTCAAAATGACGATTCTTACGTTGTTTCTCTCTCTAATTTCTGTTTCCTTCCTATGCGTCCTCTCGTTCACCTATTCCCGAGATTACAAAATTGTGATCCATTATTCGAGAAAAGCCGCTGAAGAGCTTACTAATGTCATTTTAGAAAAATTTACCGAGATTGCCGCCAATTCAGACCGGGTCGCGACAGTCACGGCGGGGTGGGCGCCCTCGCTTGGCGAAATTTCGATCAATAATAAGGCATTGGTAGCGTTTATGCTCAATGTGCTCAAAAATAACCATAACTTTTCTAATTTTTATGTCGGATTGCCCAATGGCAGCTATTTTGGGGCGCTTAACCAATCTTTTAATCCGCAAAAAAGCTATTTAACCGACCCCTCAAAACCTTTACCTCGTGGGACGGTATATGCTTTAAGAAATTTCGATAACTTACAGAGCCCGCCGATGGACTATTGGTATTATTTAAATAGTCAATTTCAAGAAATTGGGGAGGAGTCGCGGCGGCTCGTGGGGCACGATTCCCTCTCTCGGCCGTGGTATCAGGGGGCGGTAGAATCCAAAGGCCTTTATTGGACAGGCTTTTACACCTTCGAGTCTACCCCGGAACGAGGGATTTCCATCTCTAATCCGATCTATGATTCCAAAGGGGAGCTTCTCGGAGTCATCGCTGCGGACCTAACATTTACTTTTCTGTCCAAATTTTTAATGGATCAAAAGATCGGTAGGACAGGAAAAGCCTTTATTCTCGATGCACAAGGCAAAATCATCGCTCCCACCCTCCCCGAGACCTCAGGGGAGTCGGGTATCACCAATCTGCTGGTTGCTTCTATTTTTCGGCTGTCGAAAGCAAATCCGCAAAATCCCAGTTTTATCTTTAAAAGCAAAGGGGTGGAATATCTTGCCTATATCACTAAGCCGCCCGTCATTTTTAACAGCGACTGGTTGATCGTCATCGTCGCGCCCCTGAAAGATTTCTTGGGGCAGATGATTTTGCTGCAGCAGGAGGCCCTGATATTGACCGTCGGCATTCTCCTTCTTTCCGCTTTGGTCATTATCTATTTTGCCAAGCGCATTTCCACTCCCATGGTGACTCTGGCTCAAGAAGTCAATAAAATCAGCGAGCTCCAGCTCGATAGCAATGTGAGAGTTAAATCCAGCATCAAAGAAATTTTTCTCATCGATAATTCTATTGCTGCGATGCGCCGCGTCATCCGCTCCTTTTCACGCTATGTGCCAAAAGAAATTGTGAAAGATCTTTTTCAGACTAACGAAGAAATTATTCTTGGAGGGAAAAAAAGAAAGATCACGATCTTTTTCTCTGATGTCGCGGGATTTACAGGTATCGCGGAAACCTATTCGATCGATGTCCTGATTCCCTTATTGAGCGAGTATTTCAATGAAATGAATCGGATTATTTTGGATTTCCATGGAACGATTGACAAATTCTTAGGCGATGGAATCATGGCATTCTGGGGAGCACCGATCGAATTTGCCGACCATGCCTCAAGGGCATGCACGGCGGCCTTGCTGTGTACGGCAATGCTGAAAAAGATGAACAAGAAACGAATAGAGGATGGAAAGCCGGAATTTATTACCCGTTTCGGGATCAATACAGGCATTGTGATCGTCGGAAATATCGGGACGGAAGATCGAATGAATTACACCGTGATCGGCGATGCAGTCAATATCACTTCCCGCCTTCAGGATGTGGATAAATTCTATCACACTTCCATCATCATCAGCCAAGATACTTATTCCGAATTGGGCGGCAAGTTTTTAGTTAGGCCTCTGGACTTTGTCGCTGTGGAGGGAAAAAAAGAAAAGATCAAGATTTATGAACTGTTGGGCAAAATGGACGCGGAAAAGGAGATCCAGCCAACCTCCGAGGCGATCGAGCTCAGCAAAAGCTTTTCTCAAGCCTATGATGCTTTTGAGCGAAAGGAGTATAAGCAGGCAGAGGAATTGTTCAAAGCGATTCTTGAAAAATTCCCAAATGACTATCCTACTCAGCTTTATCTCCAGCGTTTTTCAAACCCATGAGACTATCTTTCCCTTTCTTTATCCAGGCGTTGTCCTCTGCCAAAGAGTAATACCAATAGCTTTGTCACCTCATTGAGGAAAGTATTTTTTTGCAAGAAATGCTCTAAACGGGATATAGAGACCCACCAGAGGATGTCCACAAAGTGAGGGTTCGTCGAGTTTTTGGATTATTTTGGCCGCTTTTCGATTCTTTTTGCGGGGTTAGTATACGCAAGTTGATACAACCCCCGCAAAAAGAATCGAAAAGCGGCCAAAAGAACCGAAAAATCGACAGCACCTCACTTTGTAGGCATCCTCTTAACCCCAAATGAGAAAACGATGACTAAAGAAAAGCAGCCGCGCGGCCTCTATCTTCTCTTCTTCACGGAATTATGGGAACGTTTCGGCTTCTATACATTAATGACCATCATCATCCTTTACATGACGAAGGCTTTAATGATGACGGATAGCAAAGCTTATCTTCTCTACGGTACCTTTACCTCGATGCTTTACTTGACACCCGTGATTGGAGGATATCTTGCCGATCGTTATTTGGGTTCGCAGCGATCGATCATTATCGGAGGCGTTTTATTTGTTATCGGCTATTTGCTGACAGCTTTGCCAATGGGGAATGGATTCTTTATCGGCCTCAGCGTCATCATTATTGCCAATGGTCTCTTTAAGCCGAATGTATCCAGCATTGTCGGGGATCTGTATCGACCTGGCGATCCGCGACGTGATGGGGGATTTACGTTATTCTATATGGGGATCAATATTGGTTCGCTAATCCCGCCGCTCATCACCGGGGCACTGATCAAAAAATTTGGATGGCATAGCGGGTTTTTATTAGCTGCGGTAGGCATGGCCATAGGAATCGTTACATTCATAAGCGGAAAGTCCCGTTTACGCTCTTTTGGCAGCCTTCCTTCCATGAGTCCGCTGCATGATCGGGGACGTGCGATGACTTTTTATACTCTCTTTTATCTGGGTATCATCGCATGTATCGCCGCACTTCTTTTTCTTTTTCGCTTTCCAGCGGAGACCGACCTCATTTTGGCTCTTGCTTCTTTGGTTATTCTGGGCATCGTCATTTATTTTCTACTTAAGGAAAAACCTGCGCAGCGCAATAAATTGATTGCCTGTTTGATCCTCATTCTAATTTCGGTCGGTTTTTGGGCGATCTATAACCAGACGTTCACTTCATTGATGCTGTATGCCGATCGCAATATGAACAAAGAGTTTTTGGGCTTTACCATCGACGCTGAGTTCACTCAATTTTTCAATCCGTTCTTTATCGTCCTGTTCAGCCCGATTTTGAGCAGGCTTTGGATCTTTTTGCATAACAAGAAAAATAATCCTTCGACCCCTACCAAATTTTCTTTCGGCGTACTTTTTATGGCGCTGGGCTTCTTTTTCTTGGGGTTGGGCGGAGTGTACTTTGGCACAGACGGCGAGACCTCTTCTTATTGGCTGGTGGGAAGCTATTTGCTGCAGACTATCGGCGAGCTCTTGCTATCGCCGATCGGCCTTTCAATGATTACTACGTTAAGCCCCAAGCATCTTGTTGGGATGATGATGGGCGTGTGGTTTTTGACGCAGGCTGCGGCATTTGCTATCGGCGGAGGCTTAGCCACACTCTCTTCGGTACCGGCAAACACTTCGATGTTGACGGCGTTAGGCATCTACGACAGAGCTTTCTTCATTTATGGGGGACTGTCGCTTGCTCTCGCCATTTTGAGTTTTATCCTGGTCCCTTACTTGAGAAGACTCATTCATGGCACGGATGTCGTTCGAACACCGAAATAATCACTGTTCTGCATCTCCGAATAGACCCTTAAATGGGGAAAGATATTGTTGGATGGGACTTGGCTGCTGCAGAAACTCTTGCATCATGTTCTTGAGGTTTTCCTTGATGAAGACCTGTTTCAGCATTTCTCCCAGAACAGAGTTGGTGATCTGGTCCATGGGGAAACCGCCTTCGCTGCTGATCTCTGTGAGTTCTATTCTGTCGATGGTGGGCATTTTTTTAATTTTCCCCCCGTCTTTTTTGTAGACTACGTCGACATTGATGTTGGTTAAAATGATGCGATGAATAAGGACGGTGCGGTCAGATTTGGCTGCACCCCTGCTTGCGGTGGATTGCATATTGCTCATGATTCGAGTCCAATTTCCGCTCGTGCCGCTTGCCGCATCGAATTCAAGCCCAAGGTAGACATCTTTTAAGTCGATCTCATCGATGACGATATTTTTACTGAGATAGCGTGTAACAGGGGCAACCACATCGATCTCTCTGCAGGCAAAGGCTTTGGATAAGATAGATTGCGGAGGGTTACCAATTTCGATTTTATTCACGTCGATCTTACTCCACCCTAAGCCCATGCTGTCGATCGAGACGGAAACGTTCATTTTCTTGGAAAGATTATTGGCGAGCATATCGGGAACGCGTGTCCAAAAAATAAAACCGATGATGACCGCAGCGAAGATGATAACCACTAACAAGCCAGCGATTGCGGAGAAAAAGACCTTCATAACTTCCTCGGTGTATTTTTTCTTAAATTATTTAAAATATTATTTTACATCAAGGGGGGAAGGACACATTTAAAAAAAAAGGCGCTCTTGCGAGCGCCCTTTTGCCCAAACATTCATTCAGATATCAATAGTCCGCTCCAGACATGGCGGGTGCTCCAGGTTTTTCTTCAGCCTCTTCCGTGATGATCGCTTCGGTAGTCAGCAAGAGCGCAGCAATGGAAGCTGACAGCTCGATGCTGAGGCGGACGACCTTGGTCGGATCGACAATGCCCATCTTGAGCATATTGCCGAATTGATCATTGAGGGCATCCCATCCTTCATAAATGCTCATTTGAGCTACTTTTTGGAGGATGATCGAGCCTTCCTTTCCAGCATTTTCGGAAATTTGGCGGATAGGCCAGCTGATCGCCTTAATGATGATCTCCACCCCGACTTTTTCATCTCCAGAAAGGGAGGCGGCGAGTTTTTCCAATGCAGGAATACAGCGGATGAACGCAACACCGCCGCCGGGAACAATTCCTTCTTCGACAGCTGCTTTCGTTGCATGCACGGCATCATCGACGCGGTCTTTTTTCTCTTTCATTTCCACTTCTGTCGCAGCTCCGACGCGGATAATTCCTACTCCGCCCCCGAGTTTCGCGAGGCGTTCTTGGAGCTTTTCACGATCGTAGTCGGAAGTCGATTCTTCGTTTTGTCTGCGGATCAGGGCGATTCTGTCTTCGATCTCTTTCTTCTCGCCAGCACCTTCGACGAGCGTCGTTTCTTCTTTACCGATGACGGCCTTTTTAACACGTCCGAGCATTTCAATGGTGACGTTCTCGAGCTTGATCCCGAGTTCTTCACTGACGAGTTCTCCACCGGTAAGGATAGCAATGTCTTCCAAGATCGCTTTGCGTCGGTCTCCAAAACCGGGGGCTTTGACTGCGCAAATTTTAAGGCCCGCGCGGAGACGGTTGACAACGAGAGTGGCCAGAGCTTCTCCTTCGACATCCTCAGCGATGACGAGGAGGGGTTTGCCCGTCTCGGCGACAGCTTGAAGGATAGGGAGGAAGTCTTTCACCGAAGCGACTTTTTTCTCGTAGAGAAGAACGAAGACGTCTTCGAGAACGCATTCTTGTGTCTCGGTATTGGTCATGAAATAAGCAGAGACATAGCCGCGGTCGAAATTCATTCCTTCCACGACATCGAGCGTCGTTTCAAACCCTTTGGCCTCTTCAACTGTGATCGTTCCATCTTTACCGACTTTTTCCATTGCCTTTGCGATGATCTCGCCGATTTCGGTATCCCCGTTGGCGGAAATGGTCGCCACTTGAGCGATTTCTTTCCGATCTTGGATTGGCTTACTGAGTTTTTTCAACTCGGAAGTGATTTCTTTGACGGCTTTCTCAATGCCGCGCTTGATCTCCATCGGATTTGCGCCTGCGGTCACGTTGCGCAGCCCTTCGCTATAGATCGCCTCAGCCAAAACGGTGGCCGTGGTCGTGCCGTCGCCTGCCTTATCGGCAGTTCTGTTCGCGACTTCTTTGACCATTTGTGCGCCCATATTTTCGTGCTTGTCTTCGAGCTCGATTTCCTTGGCCACGGTCACGCCATCCTTGGTGATCTGCGGAGCGCCGTAAGCTTTGTCGATGACGACATTACGCCCTTTAGGACCCAATGTAACCTTCACTGCGGAAGCCAAAGTGCGCACGCCTTTTAAAATCTTTTGCCGCGCATCTTCTCTAAATTTAATATTCTTAGCTGCCATAGATTAAAAATCTCCTATTAGGCTTTAATTGATAATTGCGATGATATCATCAGCGCGCAAGATGACGAAATCCTCATCGTCGATCGCCACTTCCTGGCCGGAATATTTGTCCATTAAGATCGTATCTCCTACTTTGACGGGGATAGGGATCTCTTTGCCGTCGGAGGAGGTCGTTCCGGTGCCAATGGCAATTACTTTTGCGGTCTCTTGTTTTTTCTTCGCTGTATCCGGGAGGATAATCCCGCCTTTTAACGTCTCTTCTTGCTCGAGACGTTGGACGAGAACTCGGTTTCCAAGAGGCTTAAGTGTCAGTTTTTTTGTGGTTTGCTGCGCCATCTTTTCATCTCCTTTTTTTAAAATAGAATATAGAGGATTCTAGAGAGTCAGCCTTAACTGTGCAACAATTTTTGCGGCAAGTTTAGGCTTTTGAATACGGATTGTAAAGGGTGTTTCGATTTTAGACAATGGAATTTAGCAGATGCTGCATTCAACTGCTATTTTAAAAAATACGTTAACAGCTTTTCTCAACTTTGATTTTTAATGGTTCAAACCCGCATAATCCTCACATTACACAAGGCTGATCGTTACCCACAAAATTCCGTACCTAAGGAAGGCATGGCGAGCCGTGGCCCCTTATAAGAAACGGAATTTGGGGGTAATGATCAGTCCAAGGAGACAATAAAATGACTGTTGCGCAAACTTCCCAGTTGGCAGATAAAACGCAGGAACGTACAGCGATCGACAAGCGATTTCTTTGGAACGTAGAAAATTTATACTCTTCGTGGGAGGAGTGGGAAGCCGACATGAAAAAATGGGGGAGAGAGGAGAAAGAAACGCATTGGCCTGAACTCGCCGCCTTCCGGGAGACATGGAAGCAATCTCCTGAAAACCTGAAATCCCTCATCGAGTTTTGTTCGGAAGTCGATCGCCAACTCTCCAAACTTTACACTTATGCTCATCTACGCCACGACGAAGATGTTGCCGAAGAAACAGCGAAAAAGGCCTATTCGCGCATCGTCTCGTTGAGCTATGCCTTCCGTCAGGAAACCGCGTGGATCGAGCCCGAAATGCTGCAGCTTCCCGAAGAAGTGCTGAACAAAATGATCTATTCTCCCGCCTTGAAAGAGTACGCGTTTCATCTCGAGAAAATAGTCCGCCAGAAAAAACATACGCTCGCTGCTAATGAAGAGGAGTTGCTCGCGATGTCGGGAAAGGCATTAGAGACCGCTTCTCAAGCTTTCGGCGCCTTTAATAATGCCGATTTGAAATTTCCTACCGTCGAGGATAGTCAAGGAAAGCTCCGCGAACTCACCCACGGAAAATACCTGCTTTATCTTCGCGATAAAGACCGTAAACTGCGCGAGGGAGCTTTCAAGTCGTTGCATAAAAGTTTCGCAGCCTTCGAAAACACTCTCTCCGAGCTGCTTTCCGGCCAAATTCAACGTCACGTCCTTGAAATGCGGGCCCGTAAGTACGGATCCTGCCTTGAAGCCGCCATCTTTCCGAACCAAATTGATCTCAAAGTCTATTCAGCTCTCATCCAAGCCGTGCGCTCCCATCTTCCGGCTTTGCATCGCTACATGTATTTGCGTAAAGAGGCCATGGGATTGGACAAACTGCATCTTTTTGACTTGCACGTCCCCCTAGTCAAAGAAGTGGAAATGGGCATGTCTTATGAGCAAGCAACGAAGGTTATCATTGAGTCTGTCGCTATTTTGGGCGAGGACTATCAACGCGCATTGAACCAGGGATTGACCCAAGAGCGTTGGGTCGACCGTTATGAAAATGCCCGCAAACGCTCAGGGGCTTATTCGAGCGGGTGTTTTGACAGCATGCCTTATATTTTGATGAACTATCACGGCACCTTCAACGACGTGATGACCCTCACACATGAAGCCGGCCATAGCATGCACTCTTTCCTTAGCCGCCGATCTCAGCCTTACCATTATTCTCAATATTCGATCTTCGTCGCCGAGGTCGCCTCCACTTTCCATGAAGAACTGCTGCTGCGCCACTTGCTCTCTCAAGTGGAAACCAAAGAACAAAAAGCCTTCTTGATTAATCAAAAGCTCGACGACATGCGGGCAACATTGCTGCGTCAAACGATGTTTGCAGAATTCGAACTCAAAATACACACTTTTGCCGAGCAAGGCATTCCTCTTACCCCCGCTTTACTCAAGGCAGAATACCGCAAACTCAATGAAGAGTATTTCGGTCCCGACGTCCACATCGATGATGAAGTGGAGATCGAATGGGCGCGCATCCCTCATTTCTACTACAACTTTTACGTCTACCAATATGCGACCGGCATCAGCGCGGCGCATGCATTAGTCGACAAGGTGTTAAAGGGCGGGGAGCAAGCGCGCGACAACTATTTGAAATTTTTGTCTTCGGGTTGCAGTCTTTATCCTATTGATGTGCTCCAAGTGGCAGGAGTCGATATGCGCACGCCCGCGCCAGTCGAAGCAGCGATGCACCACTTCGACGAACTCGTGACCGAGCTGGGTGGATTGCTTAGGTAGTAGACGGTTCGTGTGTGAGGAGATACCGAAACCGCTCTGCCAGCTCGCGAGTTGTCATGGTTGAGTGATTATCGATCGCACGCCGTTTTAGGGAAATCCAAAGATACTGGACAAGGGCTATGGATGACTTTTCGTTGGTTTGGGTAACGCTAGAATAGGTGGACTGCAATTGAGAAACAGGGAGTGTGAAAAGAGGCTTTCCATCAAAAGCGATTCCTACAATGGGACCCTCTTGCTGGCTGAGAGCCTCTTTGAGCCTAGGATGAGTGGAAAAATGAATCCTCGCAAAATCATGGATATAAAGAATGGCATTTCCTAAAAGAGGGACTAGTTGAACTATCCCTCTGGAAAAATTCTTAAATGCATTCCAGAACTGGCTGTTTTCAGTGAAGCAGGTTCCGTCTTTGAATTCTTGAAATAGGATTTTCGCTGCTTTTTCAATTCTTGGCAAAGCGGTCACAAAATTCGCGGGAGAATGTCCCATTTCGTTAATGATCTGTTCATCGGCTATCATTATTTCACCTGGATTCCTGCTCCATTTAATAAAAAGACTAATAACGTCGGGTTGGTCTTGAGTTCCCGTATAATTTTTAACAATAGGAATCCAATAGTTACTTGTAATTGCTTGAAAGTTTGTTGTCATAAATTAACCTATTCTAAAAATTTATAAAATTCTATTAGGTTAGCTTGTTTTATTCAACTAAATAAAATTCTTGATGCAAAGATCGGTCTGCAACTTGAATTATTTTTTTAAAAATTCTGTTGCAAAAAAATCAAATCCCGCAGTATCTCCTTTTGAGAATATTTTAAGGGGGGCCATTCTCTTGAACATGAATAAGAAATACAAAGATACCTTTATCGTGATGAACGAAAAAGGACTGCATACGCGGCCGTCCACGGAATTGGTCAAATGCGCCGCCGCCTTTAAGTCCCAGGTGATGCTCACTTACCAAAGCTACACTGTAAATGCGAAATCTTTATTGGGAATCTTAATGCTCGCCGCATCGCGGGGATCGAAGATTCAAGTCTCTGCGGAAGGGGAGGATGCCGAAGAAGCTGTCAAGTCGATTCTCACTCTGGCTCGCAACAAGTTCAATATCAATTACTAACCTGAGTTTGAATTCATTCCATAGCATCTTGCCCATCTGTCGGGCGCTTTTTGCAAATTTTTGCGAGTCCATAGGTGCCTCAGCTCAAAACACAGGTTATTAAGAATTCATTCTTCAACAGCCACGGCTTTTTCCAGAATTTCTTTACGGCAGAAGACAGGGATGTTGTTCAGAAGCGCCAGCGTGATGCAATCGCTGGGCCTTGCGTCGATCTCTAAAATGGTTTTTTCTTCCCCTAGTGTTTGCTCCAGGTACAGCCTGGCAAAATAGACGGTGTCTTCGATGTCTGTGATGACGATCTGCAGCGGTTTGATGTCGAAACCGCGGAAAACGGCGTTGATCAGGTCATGCGTATAAGGACGCGGTTTGTTCTCCTCGGTCAAATAAATCTGGATGTTTTTCCCAACCGAAGGATCTGTATAAATAGCAAACCGTTTCTGGTCCGTCCCTAGAATGATCACGGTATAAGAGCGCGACTGCATGATCTTGTTAAAGGTAATAGGAACAAGTTCTGAAGCCATGTTTATCTCTTCGTTACGGTTTAATTACGACCTGTCCATCCGCAAAGCCCACGATCACTCTGCCTGCGAAATTAAAAAAAAATCCTGTGTCGACAACACCCGGGACGTGGATCAACGCTTCGTGGTCCAATTCCGGTTTTTCCCGCGGAGCGTCAAACTGAATGTCGACAATGAAATTGCCGTTGTCGGTCACATATGTGGAACCTTCAGCGGTTTTCCGAAAGACGCCTCGGTAACCTGCTTTTTCAATGTGATGGAGGGTGGAATTTTTAGCAAAGGGGATGATCTCTACCGGCAATTTTCTTCTGCCAAGGGCCCGCACAAGTTTCTCTTCGTCGACGATGACTATCATTTCTCGGCTCATCGCCGCCATGATTTTTTCCCGTACAAGCGCCCCCCCTCCGCCTTTGATCATCCGCTTTTCTGGATCGATCTCATCCGCTCCGTCGACTGTAATGTCCAATGAGACTGTTTTGTCGATATCGAGGAGGGGAATGCCGCCTTGCTTGGCTTGCTTAAAAGACTGGTTAGAGCTCGCAATTGCCTGAATTTTCAGCCCGGCTTTGCATTTTTCGATCAACCGTTCGATAAAATAATGCACGGTTGAACCCGTGCCGAGTCCCACGAGCATTCCATTTTCAATGAGCTCTGCTGCTCGATATCCCACTGCCTTTTTTATTGAATCGGTAGACATAAGAATGTAAAAAAGCTATAACCTCTATGTATATGCTTACATTACAAGATCTTTCTCAATATCTCCAGCAGCTTCTTTCACCTACTGATTTTACGGATTACTGCTCTAATGGCGTTCAAGTAGAGGGCAAGGAGGAGATTCGAAAAATGGCATTTGCCGTCTCTGCAAGCTTGGCAGCGATTGATGAAGCCGTAAAGATGGGAGCCGATGCTTTGATCGTTCACCACGGGATTTTCTGGAACAAAGATCCCCATGTTGTCATCGGTACGAAGAAGGAAAAGCTCTCCCGTTTGCTGAAGAATGAAATTTCTCTGGTAGCGTATCATCTTCCGCTCGATGGTCATCCGAAACTCGGTAATAATTGGAAAGCCGCCTTCGATCTCGGCTTAGAAGATCTCCACCCCTTTTTGCTGGCCGGCAAAGCTGCGATCGGAGTGAAAGGAAAGATGGGTCCCATTTCTACAGAAGTCTTCCAAAAAAAACTCGAAACTTACTATTGTCATCCCGCCCATGCAGCGCTCGGAGGAAAAAATGAAATACGCAGCGCAGCGATTATTTCAGGAGGGGGCCATTGCTATATCGATCAAGCCGCCGATGAGAACGTCGACTGCTTCATCACGGGGAGTTTTGACGAGCCGATTTGGGACATTGCCCATGAGCGCAAAATCAATTTCTTTGCCCTTGGGCATTATTCTACAGAGAGAGTGGGCGTTCTTGCGTTGATGGCCCACCTCCATAAACAATTTCGCATTCCATGCGAATTCATCGATCTGTTCAATCCATTTTAGTAAATGCATGTTCTTAGTATTAATATTTATTTCAATTGAAATATTATTTCATTTATTATTATAATGTAATCTAAAATTAATATAGGAGTTTAATATGACAGCGTTGAATAGCGCAGGATCAGCAAGCTACGAGAATGGTGTTTAAAACAAATTGAAAACGATTCTTTAGAGGAGCAAAGAAATAAAATTAGTTCCTCCATAATTCCTTTCACCACTTTTCAAAAATTTCCAAACAACAAGACGGTGGAATCTATCATAGATAAAGCATTGAAAAAACCTCCTCAAGATCTTCCTGAACTTCTTATCAATGGTCATTTTCGAAAGCTTAGAGACGCTAATCCGCAAGAACTTAAAACTTTTTTGTGCTATTTCAAGAAAAAGTTTTTTCAAGGCGAAGATAAAAAATACACTAAATCATTATATTCCCTATTTTCTACTGCTTTGCTGTGGCATAGTTCTGATCACTTCAATCTGCTGAAGAACGTATTTGAAACTGGAATAGATCCCAACGTGCAGTTATTCGGAAAGTTAGGTGACCCTAAAGCTCCCCTTCTGCACCATGCTCTCAAAAACAAATTTCCTCCCTTTACTATTGTGTACTTTCTAAAGAATGGAGCCCTTTGTTTATCGAAAAACAAAGCGGGCGACTTGCCGATACACCAGTTTGTTAAAAAAGTCGACGATTATAATTCTCGTGATGCTGTTGAGATCTTACATCTCTTGTTTCGCAAGGGAGGCTTCAATTCAGAAGGGGCTTCGGCTCTGGAACTTGCTTATGAGAGGATAAATACAGCATCTCTACTCGCTGTCAAAGTAGAAATGTTCAAGCTCCTGAATTACCAAAGCAAAGTCGAAAGCATTCGAATGCCAAACTCCCCCTTCTCAATAGAGATGTTGAGCAAAAGATTACTGGCAACTGACAAACCTAGTGGGTATAACCCTCTGCAGACACGACCTGTATTTGAACAGGCCCTTATTGATGAGGGAAAAGAAAGTGGGGAAATCACTTTTTTCAAAGACACAGATGTTGAAATTGTTACCGATGGAAATCAAGAAAGGCTTCTTTTGAAGCAGGCCACTTATTCTGAAGCTGCCGCTTGCCAGGCTCTTTTTGAACGGATCAAGAATGGCAAAACTTGTATTCAATGGGAAAACGATGAAGTCTTCAATGAAAAAGTCCCATTGTGCTTGAAAAAATTATTGACCCGTCCTTCTGGTCGTGAACTTATTTATTCTCTTGTTAAATCCAACTACCCTCTTTTTATCATTGAAAATCGCCGTGTGAACGGATCCTTAAACCCGGAAGAGATGGCAGAAAAATTGCCCGGATTAATCTCGGTAGATTTAACTCAATTCAGACCTATGCCATGCTTGAATAGCAATGGGGACAAAGTGATGCAGATGGGCCAAGGTTTTTTGCGCCTAGGTCATGAGCTTTTACACGCACGGCTTCGAACCCTCTTTTGCGCTGAAGAAGTTGTTAATCTGTTGAATCTGAATTCCAAAAATCCTGACTGGGACAATTTAAATGAGCAATTTGTAATCGCAGGCCTCGAAGGTGAAGCGGTCTTGTGCGAAAATATGCTCCGGTTTGAGTTTGGTGAATTAGCTCGTAACGGCCATGTTGTTTGGGAATAAAATTCAAATTTCTACTCGCTGATACTCGCACCAATTCCCGTTAAAACCGCGGCCCTTCGTGAATGCACACTTTCATGATTGAATTTAATTCTTTACAGAAATAAGATGCGTCACTGGGATTGAATATCCTAATGTAGGAGCGTACGATGGCCTCATCCAGTGAAAAAGATAGAAAAAAAATGATCGCGGAAGAAAGTCCGAAGACGAGCAAAGCTCGTGAAAAATTGAAAAGACAGCTAGACGCCTTCGAAAAGAAAATCACCCCTCAGGCCTTGGAGAAAAAAGCGATTGAAATCCAGCGCTGGATCGCCCGTCATGCCTCTAACCGAGTCCCTCTCAAAACAAAGAGCATTTCTCTCTTTGATGAGAATCAAAACGCCGCCGATCTCAGCCAGCGCGTCAGCTTGCTTGCCGACCAAATTAAGAAAGATTTCCAACAGAGCACAAAAGTCGAAGGCATTGAAATGATGACCAAGCTGAAAAAAATGGTCACACAAAATTAGAGTGTTCTGCCTTTACGGCTTTGGCATCAATTCCTTGCTGCATTCAAGGCTGGATGTTTTCTTTAAAATCCAATCGCTCATCGTTTTCAAGACGAGGGGAGAGGTTGTCTCTTCAAGTTGGGCATACTCTTTAATCGAGCCTGTCAGACATGTTTGGAAACCATGATTAATGTTTGGCAGGACCACTGTAGTATAGTCCCGATGGTGAGCTTCTTTTAATATCCCTTCAATTTTCGTAAGATTTTGCTCGGCTAAAACGACAAAATCCCTGTCACCATTCAAGGCTAAAATAGGAACTAACACTTTCTTTAGAACATCAGACGGATCATCGGAAATCCCATAGCGAAACCACGCTGAATTAACCATTTGAATTTGTGCATCAATCGGCCCAAAACAGACGGCGGCAATTTGATGCTCTACACGTGTTAAAGTCGTCAGGTATTTTGCAAAACAGTCACGAATTTTCTTTTCAGCAATGCCTCGATTCTTTTCTTTTTTGACGATCTCGAAGACCTGCTTGCGAAAAGCCGAGTTTTTTGCAATCGTCTCTTCAGGAACCCCATCAATCCGTTGAAGCGATTCTTGCTGCAAAATCATCAAATCTTCCCAATTTACGGCTGGAGCAGCCATCAGTAGGATGAAGGCAACATCTTGAGATTTTGAGGCTGCCAATGTCGCTGTCATCCCTCCTTCACTATGACCAATCAAACCTATCTGCTGCAAGTTGACCTCAGGGCGAGACTTTAAATACACCACTCCAGCTAAAGCATCCTGTGCGAATTCTTCTAATGTCGCAGTTTCGTAATCCCCTGTCGATTTGCCACTGCTGCGTTTGTCATACCGCAAAACCGCGATCCCTTGTTTAGTGAGATGATCGGCCCAGACGAGAAAGAGTTTATGCCCAAATGCCATGCAATTGCGATCAAAAGGAGCGGAACCATGCAAAAGAATGACGACAGGAAAGGGACCTTTTGATCGGGGAAGTGTTAATGTTCCCGCTAAAGTGACTCCATCTTGAGGGTTTGTAAAGCTGACTTCCACTTCATCATACGGGTAAGGCTTTGTCGGTTCTTGCGGCCGAGGTGAATTTGCAAATCCACACGTGATGAGACACAGCCCGCCGAAGAAGACCCTTGCGAAAATTGTTAAGTGGCTGCTCATGTCAAAACTTCCAAAACCACAAGTATTTCAAAATCCGCTGTTCCTCTCAACAGATTATTGGTTAAAATTTCCTGTTCTCCTTGCGCAATTTATAAATACAATCTAAAATTTGTCCTAAAACTTAAGGGTCTTATGGATAATGTCATCGAATGTTTGAAAGAGCGCGGCCTGGTGGATGCCCTCACGAGCGAGGAATTGATCAAGCGGGTAGGGTCTCCCATTAAATTATACTGCGGTTTTGACCCGACGGCGGATAGTCTGCATGTCGGTAACCTCGTTGGCATTGTTGTCTTAAGGTGGTTTCAAAAATTTGGGCATATTCCCATTGTGCTGCTTGCGGACCAAATTAAGAAAGATTTCCAGCAGAGGACAAAGGTCGAAGGCAATGAAATGATGACGAAGCTGAAAAAAATGGTCACAAAAACTTAATGGATGCAATAGGGCGTTGTATTAACCTGGGTCCCTAAGCTTTTCCTTCCCGCAACTTGCAATTCAGCGAGCTATGCCGCTGTTCCGATGATTTCACTGATGACTGCAGCGGCCAACGTCCGCAAGCACTCATCAGTGAAATCATCGGTTATTGAAGCAGTCATTGCCCCCAAATTTCCTGATAGAGAAGACCCAAAGAATCGTATTTAACAGTTTTGGAAGAACCATTGGGTAGTACCAGATGACTCAGCTGATTAAGGGAGTTGTATTCATAAGAGGTGATCTCGCCCTCAGCATCGGTTACCTCTTTTAGGTTATGCTCGTTGTCATAGCGATAAGAAGTTGTATAGCCCCTGGGGTCTAAGACCAGTTTCAAATTCCCTCCATTGTCATAAGTAAAATGAGTTGTACCTGCAGCAGTTCGAATGGCCTTAATTCGATCAGCCTCATCATAATCATAGCCTTTTTGAATACCGAACCTATCGGAGATTTCTTTGATATTGCCTTTTTCCGCTACTTCTCGCTCCAGCATGTATCCGGTGGGGTAGATTATCTCCTTTAGTTGACCGTTTTTGTGGTAAGTAAAGGAAAATTCCGCTCCCTTGGCATTTCTACGACTTGTCAACTGTCCTGTTTCTGCATCAAAACCGAAATATACCGCATATCGCCCATCAGCATGTAACTTTTTGTAACCAGAGGAAAAGCAGTCATTCTCATCAAACTCCATAGAGGCTTTGAGAAAGGTTTGAAAAGGCCGATTTTTCGAGTCATACATGTTCACAATCATCCGGCCATTGGGTTCTTTTTGTCCGATTAAATTGCCATTTAAATCATAAACAAATTTCCACTCAGCTCCTGCAGGGTTTTTTAGAGAGGCTAGTTTGCCGAGACAATTATAGCGGTATTTTGTAACTCCTCCTTTAGGATCTACTACTTTGGTGGGGAAATTAATGTTATCTTGCTCATAACCAAATTCCCAAGCGCGTCCAAGGAAATCTTTTTGATGGATCAGCCGATTTTTATCATCAAATTGCAAAATGGACTCCCTCCCCAGGCTATCGGTCGTTTTCATCGTCTTCTTTTCCAAAGAGAAGTTGGATTGATATGTCATGGATCCTTCTCTAACTGCAATAGCGCGATTGTAATCGTCGTAGTCAGCTTCAAAAAGTACATTCTCCAAATGATCAGTAATTTTATTAAGACGCTTGTTTGGATCGTAGGAATAATGCATGTGAATTTTATTACCATCTCCAGCAGCAGCTAGTTGCCCGTTGCCATGGTAGGCATATTGCACAATGCTATTACCAGGCCCTGATGCTTTAATCACGCGATTGTCTTCATATTCCAGTAGTATTGCCGACCCGTTTTGGTGGCGAATGGCAATCAGGCGATGATCATCGAACTTGTACTCAGTGGCAAAACCTTCTGGATCCAATATTCTCAAGAGCCTCCCCTGACTATCAAAATCTATCTGGCCGACATAAGGAATGAACAAAGTAAAAGTGTTGTTGAGATTATCCTGCAGAAAATTGGAATTGATGGGGCTTTTTAAGATTGGAAGGTTGTCATCGTTTAGCATGCAAAGCTGATAAAAATCTTCTCCCTCCGGAGTTCTGACGAGGATCATCGGATAGCTGATACATTCTCGTCCATTTTCTGCAGTTGCTCGAATCTTCTCAGTAGACAGTTCCAATTCATAAGGAATCATTCTCCATCCATGGCCAAAAGGGGACTCTTTCTCGGAAAAAGAATTATAGAAGCGTTGAAGAGATACTTTATGCCTGCCAGGCACAGAAAAACTCATATCGGTATAAGACTTTTTCACATTTCCTGGTTTTTTTGTCCGATAGACATCTTGTGCAATAGCAATTAGGGGCTCTGGATGAGTTGGAGAATTAAAAGACCAGCTAAAATCATTTTCCGAAGGTCTGGATCTTAACGCTGAATCGACAAATTCATTAGCTGCTGGATCCGTGTAAGTAGCAAAATTCTGATTATTGAGCTTATAAATAATGCCTCCAGAAATCGGTATGGTGTGAGTGTAAGGAACTTCTACTTTTTTCTTGTGTTTATGTCCTGGCACATGATGTTTTTCGATTTGTTTGGATGTCCATTGATAAGTGCTCTCTATGGGGGCGACGTAATGTGGGGTTTCTACTCTTTTGGGTTGATAACTCGCAAAGAAAGAAATATCGAAAGAGATATTGTTTTCTCTAAGCCATTTAATGATTGCAGTGATTTTTCCTAAATTTTTTAGCTTTTCCAAGATGGGCAACTGCTTTGCAAAATCATCATAGTACCTCGTAAAGTGGTTCGCAAATTCAAGGCAGGCGGGATGGTCCGTGGGCAAACCGTTAATGAAGGCCTCCGTCATGACTTTCATACGAACATCGCTGAAAACCATTCCCTTATGATCCTCGGTTTCCACAAGAGTAATCTGATCGGGTATGAACCAAAAACGAAGGAGATCTAGTTGGGTTCCAGTCCATCGGTGGGCTGCGAGTCTGCTAAAGACGCTTGAATAGCCAGGGACATTCAGATTAAACGGTTGTCCTGTTGCTTGATTTTTGCCGATAGCAAGACCTTTGAGAAGATAATCAGCTTCAAACATAGTCTGTCCAAACGCCGTGTTAGCCGTGACCCCGTCATAGCGAACCTTCATTTGCCCATGTAAATCCGGAGAACGATCAATGGATATCCCCGGATCTTGTGAGCCAGCTCCAATCCCGTATACCGACTTAACAGCTACTGCTAAATCATCAAGTTCTATAGGGGGCAAATACCGGTTTTGCGAGCCAAAGAGGATGATTTGTCCTGTGACAGGATCAAAAGCAGCTCCCGTAATATCGGCGATGCTCAATTCGAGTTCTGCTGTCTTGGAAAAACTGACTCCTCCAAAATCCATGCCGGAAGAAAAATTTAGCCCTAAAGGGGAAGTCTTTGACGGACTTTGCATCTCTTCGAATGGATAAGCAAGAGGACGGACTGGATCACGTTCATGGAGTTGTAGCATTTGCGATTGAAACTCCATGGGGATTGGAATCAAACCCAAATGAATTTTCTCAACATGAGGAAACTCCATTATTTTCATACCCTCTAATAAGGTGTGAACGCAATTATTTGTAATTGTCCACTTTATCCCTTTCATTACCTGAATAGCCGCATCCACCTTCTGGGAGTTACAATAAGCCGCCACAGAAACTGTTTTTGGATTTACGTGTGCAGCTTCATCAAAGCTGGGATATTCTGGATAATTTCCAAAGTAAGCATCATCGCCCCCCTTGCGTGCGGGAAATTCCATAAAAATATGTCCCCCTTTTCCTTGCCCTCCAAACCATCCCGGCAGACCATTCATGTGGGCAATAACCATTTCCCATTGTTCAGGTTCTATTGAGTTAAAACCCCATGGATCGATAAAATTGATTGGATTGTTCTCGACATAACAATAAGGATTCAAGGTTGAAGGACGATTCAATCTGCCTGGAGTTGGATCTTTAGAAATAAAACGCCCGACTTCAGGATCATAATAGCGGTTTCTTAAGAAAATGAATCCTGTTTCCTCATCGAACTGTTCTCCGCAATAACTAAAATCATTGGGGAGATCCAGGTCTTCCGAAAGTTGACCGCCAAACGCATCGTATTCATAGCTATTTAATATTTTGCCTGACGAGTTGACCAGCATTGAGACATTTCTTCCAATGCTATCATAGAGGTAAAATTGTGTTCTGCCTTCAGTGGATTGGCTGATCCGCGACCCCCCATAGACATAACGGATCGTTTTTTCTCCATTCCACCAATTGCCCTGTATACGTTTGAGGAGAACCTGGCTAACTGGAGCTACGAGATCATTGAAATAATCTGTACGTACGCCATTTACTGTTTTAGAAGTTCGGTTGCCATCTCCATCGTATTCGAAGCTCACTTGATTGGATTCATCAGAATAAAAAATCAGCCGGTTATCGAAATCATATCGATATATAGATTCATGTCCTGGAGAAGATTTTTTGATTAAATTGCCTGCAGGATCGTATGTATAAGCCGCGTCGCCCGCTTTTCTCAGACGATTTTCTTCATCATATTCGTAGGTGATTGTCCCTTTAGGGGTCGTTTTACTGCGTCTATTGCCAGCTCCATCATACGAAAACGCTTCAAAAAACCCGTCCGAATATTCTGCCTTTATGACTCTATTGAGTTTATCGTAGGTGTAAGCGACATGAGAGTCTCCTTTTGGAGAGATTTTTTCAATTGTTTTGCGCACGCCATTTTCATCATACGAATATCGGAATTCCTCTATTAAATTACCATCTGCTCCCCTATGAATAACATGCGATATTTTTCGCGTTTTATGGTATTGATATTCAGTTGTTATCCCATTGGAAAGAGTTTTTTTTCTTGGAGCATTGCTGAATTCATCATATTCAAATTTTGTAACGCCGGAATAGTCTTTAACAGTGTACAGCCGATTGGAAAGATCGTAGGTGTATTCGACATCAGTACCGTCAGGATAAACAAGTTTTATAAGGTTGCCTTCAGAGTCGTAACGATAAGAAACAGACTGGCCATCAGGAAAAGTGACTTTATTAATTTTTCCAAACTCATCCGGTTCAAATAGGGTCGCACCTCGATGATCTTCCATTTTTGTCCGAATACCGCTTAGATCATAGGAATACTTAACTTGTTTGCGGTCTGGATAATCAATTTTTTCAAGACGATTAAGCAGATCATAGTGATATTGAGTGACAAACCCTCTCGGATCTGTAATTTCTTGCAAATTACCGTATTTGTCATATGACCATGATTTTACGGAAATAGCATCGGAAACACTGGGGAATGCAAATAGGATTGCCCATAAGCAGAAAAGCATTCGGTTATAAACGCCAGTTAGCATAGGCCGTCACTTGGTATAAAGTTCATTCCATTCAACAGAGATTGTAGGTGCTCCTGTTTCAGTTCGAACAAATCCTAGCGATCCTACGTGAAATAAATAAATATTGTAGTTTTTGGGGTTGTTTATATCAAAAATTGGCACTTTTATTGGAACATGATAGCTTGGCACTTTACAAGCTAAAGTTCCCCAAGCGTGTTTTTTGCCAGTGTTTTTTACTTGAAGAAATAAGTATTTTTTTTTGCCATATAATTCCTTTTTGTCTAATTGGATGGGCTCTTGTGGTGGATCGCATAGTGCTGCACACGCCTGCTCTTGAGTGATGATATAAGCCTTGACTTCGATTTGACTGGCGTAGGTTTTATCAGAAAACAGGAGTCGATCGATAAAATTCATGTCAGCCCTTCCAATTTGAGGTGCTAATAGCAGCACAAGGGCAATTATTGACTTCAGACGAAAACACATCTTTCCACCTCGTATTTATCGTATATTTATTCATTTTTGCATCTCATCTGCCCACAACTTCATCATGATCTTCATTCTCACCATCATCTTCAAGCACTGTATAACCACCTGTTACTCGGGTCTCAACGGTAATAGGCCAAGAAGATGTTTCAAAGATCTGATTGTTTTGACTTCTCAGCAAGTCCTGCTGTTTTCTCCATTCTTGAATCGCCTTGTCGAGGTCAATGATTAGGCCCCCTTGTCTAACCTGGCAGCCAGGAAGTATAAGGGGCAGCTTTTGTTTTGGATCCCAAGCATCACTGTAAATAGATGGGGGTGTCACAAGTTCAATTCCATCGGGTAAGCTAAGCTCTATCCAATCAGAAAAAGCATCAGGGGATTCAAGCGAAGGCGCTTCTTCGGCAACTAACTGATAAAAAACGGAGATCAAATAGAGTAGTAAAAATAAGTGCTTCATCCTGCCATTTCCTTCTTCAAAGCACAAAAGTTAATCTCTTGCTAGTTTTTTACCAAAGACAATTTTTACGCGAAAGTGCTTACTGATTGTAGCTTGAAGGCTTACACAAAGAAACCCGTCATGCTCTAGCGGCCCTGAGAAGTAGATTGAACTCTAATTAAACTGGGGCCGTGCAGATGACGGGAACTCAACTGAGGCTAAGGCGAGAGAAGGCATAGATCACCAAGTGGGACGGGTCATACAGATGCCCTGACACAACAACTGTTCTCCTTGCGTAATTTACAAATACAATCTAAAATTTGTCCTAAAACTTAAGGGTCTTATGGATAATGTCATCGAATGTTTGAAAGAGCGCGGCCTGGTGGATGCCCTCACGAGCGAGGAATTGATCAAGCGGGTAGGGTCTCCCATTAAATTATACTGCGGTTTTGACCCAACGGCGGATAGTCTGCATGTCGGTAACCTCGTTGGCATTGTTGTCTTAAGGTGGTTTCAAAAATTTGGGCATATTCCCATTGTGCTGCTTGGCGGCGCAACAGGGCGGATCGGAGATCCGTCCGGAAAAAGCACAGAACGCCCCTTATTGGACACTTCGACGATCGCTCATAATGTGACGCGTATCCGCCGTCATTTTGAAAGCGTGCTCGACTTTTTTCATGCGAGGGCGAGGCCTGTCGTCGTTAATAACGATGAATGGTTTTCCTCGTACCCTTTGATTGATTTTTTAAGAGATGTCGGCAAACATTTCCGCTTAGGGGTCATGCTCTCCAAAGAAAGTGTTCGGTCGCGGGTCCAATCGGAAGAGGGGATGAGTTTTACGGAGTTTAGCTATCAGCTGCTCCAGTCTTACGATTTTTTTCATCTTTTTTCTCATCACGGTGTCGTCTTGCAGATTGGTGGCAGCGACCAATGGGGAAACATTACGGAGGGTATCGACCTCATCCGCAAACTTAGCGGGGAGCAGGCTTTTGGGTTGACCTGGCCTTTGCTAACTCGGAGCGATGGAAAAAAATTCGGAAAGTCGGAGTCGGGGGCTGTATGGCTCGCGGCGGACAGGTGTTCTCCCTATGAATTCTACCAATATTTTGTTCGCGTCCCCGACGCGGATGTGATCAAACTGATGCGCATGCTGACTTTCATGGATCTCAAAGAAATCGGCGAGTACCAAGCCCGCATGCAAGCACAAGACTATGTGCCCAACACCGCGCAAAAACGGCTGGCCGAGGAAATAACGCGCTTGATCCATGGCGAAGGCGGATTGACAAAAGCTTTGAAAACCACAGAAGGGGCGTCTCCAGGGTCCTCTGCTGCTTTAGATGTGGAATCGTTAAGGGCCATCGCCCACGATATGCCAAGCGCAGAGCTTTCCATTGGCGACATTCTCGATCAAAAATATGTGGAGATTGCGGTCAAAATCGGTCTTCTCCCCAGCAAGTCTGAAGCTGTACGATTGATCGAAAACGGGGGAGCCTATTTGAACAACGCGCGGATTGATGATGTCCAGTATCGTTTGTCCGAGCAATCGTTGATCGGAGGGGAATTCCTCTTATTCGGTTCGGGCAAGAAGAAAAAGCTGCTCGTCAAAGTTAAAAAATAAATTTTTTTTGGCTTCATGTTAATTTTTTTGTAAAAACCACTTGCCTGAAAATCAACAGGATACAACAATGTGCAAGTAAAAGGTTATAGGCGTTGTTCCTGCCTTTGCAGAGTACAAATGAAGGAGTCAAAAAAAATTATGGCGACAATCACTAAAAAGAAGTTGATTCAAGTGATTTCCCAAAATCGAGGTGTCCACCCCAATGATGTTCGCAACGTCATTCAATCTTTTTTAGATGCGATGACCGATTATCTTTCTAAAGGCGACCGTTTGGAATTCCGGGATTTTGGCGTCTTTGAGATTGTAGAAAGAAAGCAGAAAATCGGGCGCAATCCGAAGAATGCAGCTGTTCCCATCATTATTCCTGCACGGTTAGCAGTGAAATTTACCCCAGGCAAAAAAATGCGCAAGCTGATTGAAAAAGAGCGCAAAAATGTTCCGGGCGGGACGACAAGGTAATTAATTAGTTTGTTTGTCTTTTTAATTGAAGGGAGGTAATTAAGAGCCTCCTTTTTATTTTAAATCTTGAGTTTAATTCTGTTTTATTAGATAATAAATAAAATTTTTGGGTTGCATACAAACTCTTCCCTAAAAGGGAAGAGCTATTTATAATTTTGAACATCATGATTTAAGCGGAGAGGTAGGTTTTGTCGATTCCTAAGTGGGTTTTGATAGGAGCAGTCATTCTTTTTTCATCGATAGGCATTGCAGCCTTTATAAAAAAGGGCGGCAAAACACCATCTGTTGCATCCCCGCCTGTTCAATCGCCATCCGCAGCCGAAACGCCTATTCTTTCGATTCCCGTTTCTCCTACAACAACTTCTATAGCCGAAAAAAAAATTCAAACACCTTCTGCAGCTGCGCTTGCCAGAGACGACTTTCCGATTATCGATCGCGTTTTTCAGCTCTTTACCATAGGCCCCTCCAAGCTCCCCATTGTCGAAACTGTCAATTACGCAAGCACGGTCCCTTGGTTAAAAGGGCGGCCGGCTTGGATTGCAGACTATGCCGCTTACTACAATACTTCTCGCCATTTCATTGCGCGAAGCCTCAACGGAAAGCTTGATTACTTTACTCAGAAAGTTGTAGAAGGAAAAAAATTCAACGTCTTTCGTAAGGACAAAAAAGTCAATTTTTTCCTATTAGTGGATGTCTCAAGATGCAAGATGGGCTTTTATTATATCGATTTAGACTCCAATGAACGGGTTTTACTAAAAACTTATCGCGTAGGCGTTGGACGCCTGGACGCTTCAAAGCCGTCGGGGACGCTGACGCCTCTCGGACGCTATTCTCTGGGGGAGCGTGTTGCCATTTATAAGCCTGGCGTGACGGGCATTTATCAAGATCAAAAAGTCGAAATGATCCGGGTTTTCGGCACGCGCTGGATCCCCTTTGATCAAGAACTCGAACGCACAACCCAGCCGGCAAAAGGATATGGTCTTCAAGGGGCGCCTTGGGTTGCCCATCCGGAGAGCGGACAATTTTCCGAAAACCGCGCAACAATCGGCGCAAACGACAGCGATGGGTGCATCCGCCTAAGCTCTGAGGACATTGAAGAGCTTTTTGCGATCGTGCTGACAAAGCCCACATTCATTGAGATTGTTAAAGATTTTCACGAAGCTAAACTTCCTGGGGTCGAAGTAGCGGCGCCATCACGTTAAGAGACTGTTCTTAAACATGGCTCTTTTGATTTTTGATGGATTTTTCTTCCGGCTTTGGTCCTGTTACGCAGGACATAGTTAAATTAACTAGGCCCAGGAACAGGACCAAAGCCGGAAGAAGAAGGCGCGAAAAGCAAAATGGCCAGGGTTGAGAACAGTCTCTAAGAGGAAAAAAATAAATGAAGAATACGAGTACGCTTGCTCATGAGAAGCAAATTTTCGAATATGAAAAAACGATTTCGCAGCTTAAAGAGCAAAACAAAGAGAACGCTCTTTGGAGCGATGATGAAATCGCTAAGCTCGAAACTAAGCTTGAGCAGCTGAAAAGCAAAGTCTATTCTACACTCTCGCCTTGGGAGAGGGTGGCTATCTCCCGCCATCCCGGCCGCCCAAAATCGATCGATTATATCCGCAATATGTGCGAAGAATTCACGGAATTATATGGCGACCGCCTTTTCCGCGACGACCGTGCCGTCATTTGCGGGTTTGCAAAGATCGGTGGGGTCAAGTTCATGCTTATCGCTCAGGAGAAAGGGTTCGATACGCAGAGCCGCCTAGAGCGCAATTTCGGCATGATGCATCCTGAAGGCTACCGAAAAGCGATGCGCTGCATGCGTCTTGCGGCCAAATTCAAGCTTCCTGTCCTTAGCTTAATCGATACTCCGGGAGCGCATCCCGGCCTGTCTGCGGAAGAGCGCGGCCAGGGATGGGCGATTGCACAAAATCTTTGGGAAATGGCCCGCTTGCTGACACCGATCATCGTCGTACTCATTGGTGAAGGCTGCTCGGGCGGGGCGTTAGGAATCGGCGTCGGCGATGTCGTCGCGATGCTCGAGCATTCATATTATTCCGTGATTTCCCCCGAAAGCTGCGCCTCCATCATTTGGCGCGACAACAATAAAAAGGAACTTGCTGCCCAATCTCTTAAGATGCACGTCGAGGATCTCCTCAAGCTCGACGTCGTCGATGCGATGATTGAAGAGCCGATGGGAGGCGCCCATCACGACCCCGCACAAGTTTACATAAATGTTAAGAAATACATCCTCGATCAATGGAATATTTTGAAAACTGTTCCTCCTGAAATATTGATCGAACAGCGTTACCAAAAATTTCGTCGAATCGGTAAATTTTCCATAGAAGGGAAGCCGTCAATCGAATATACTGCTGACGGTTGAAAGTTATAAAAAATTGAGATACGATGAAATTACTTCTCAACGCAGCCTTGCGTAGCCGGAAACATCTTTCCTTGCTGATCGTCACCTTCGCCACCCTTCTTTGCTTAACCGTTGCGAGCCAGATGGAGATGTTCGCCCTGGGCGTTTTGTCAAACAATGGTGCGGATTTTTTTGCCCTCTTTTCGGAGAAGACCATAGATGGCGCTAAAGACGCGGTCTCATTGCAATCAGTGCAAGAGAAATGGTCTGAAATCGATCAGAGCGGGACCGGCGTCATTACCAAGCAGCAAGCGGCGGCGTACATGACGGCAAAAGAAACAAATCCATTGAATTGGTTGGTGAGGGAATTTAGACAGCATTTCCAATTCGCCAGCAACATCAATGCCCTGGTCATCATTCTTCTCTGTGTTGCTGTATTCAAGGCCATTTGGCTATTTGCCAGCCGTTATACGACTCAAATCCTCTCCATTCGCGTCAGCCGGGATTTGAGACAGCAATATTTTGAACATATCCAATCGCTTCCGATGAGTTTTTATCAAAAGCACAATATCGGCAGTTTGTCTTCCCGTGTGGTCGGCGATGCCGGACAGATTGCGACATCGATCAATTCATGGCTGACTAACTATCTTCAAACCCCATTTACGATCCTTACCTGCCTCTCCATGTGTTTCTACCTATCTTGGCAGTTATCGCTTGTGGTTTTTTTCGGTGTGCCGCTGATCGTCCTCCCCATTGTCTTTTTGGCGCGGCGTGTCAAACGGGTCTCCCGCCAGCTCCAGAGCAATCAAGAACGGTTTGCCAATGTGCTGATCGATTTTCTCGCCGGCATTCAGACTGTAAAGATATTCTCCATGGAAGCCTTCTCGCTCCGAAAATACAAAGAGCAAAATGACCGGATGGCAGTTCTCGAGGGAAAGACGGCGAAATACGGCCTCTTGACGCGCCCCATCCTTCACGCCATAACTACTCTATGCCTCGCTTCCGTCGTCCTCTTCGGCCTGTATACTTTGAGCATGAGCCTTTCGCAGCTCATCGTTTTTTGCGGCCTCCTCCAACTCGTTTACGAGCCTGTGAAGAAATTCGCAGACGAGAATGCCAATATTCAGCGGGGCGTCGTCGCTGCGGAAAGAATGTTTGAAGTTCTACATTTAAAGCCCGATATCGCGGACCACAAAGGCGCTATTGAGCTTCCCGGATTCCATTCTAAAATCGAGTTTGACCACGTGTGGTTTCGCTATCAGGAGGAATGGGTCCTCAAAGATCTCAGCTTTACGGTGAACAAAGGGGAGACCGTTGCCATTGTCGGACCGACAGGCGCCGGCAAATCGACCATCGTCCAATTAATCCCAAGGCTTTTTGAAGTGCAGAAGGGGGAGATTCGCATCGATGGCAAGCCTCTCACAGCATACACGCAAAAATCGTTGCGCGAACAGATCGCCTTTGTGTCGCAAAAGCCGTTCCTGTTCTTTGACACAGTAGGCGCCAATATCGCCTTTGGGCGCAACTTCTCCCGCGAAAATATTGAAAATGCCGCTAAACGCGCTCATGCAGAAGAGTTCATTCAACGTCTGCCGCAAAAATACGATTCGATGCTTGCTGAAGCCGGACAAAACTTGTCTGGCGGGCAGCAGCAGCGCCTGGCCATTGCTAGAGCCCTTGTCAAGGAAGCGCCTGTTCTCATTCTCGATGAGGCGACGTCCGCGCTCGATTCGATCAGCGAGCTGCATATCAAGAATGCGATCGCAAACCTTCATGGCGAAGTGACCCAAATCTTAATTGCGCACAGACTCTCCACGATTGAACACGCAGACAAGATCATCTATCTCGAACACGGTGTCAAAATCGCTGAAGGAACCCGCAATGAACTGCTCAAGACATGCGATCCCTTCCGCCGCATGTGGGAAGCCCTTTACCACCACGACATCTCTCCTTACAAGTCAGAAAAACTAAACGAGCAGCCTGTTCCTACTCCTGTTGTGAGTTGACGAACTTTTAAGAAAGCTTTCCGTTTATGACCGCTTCTTCTTTGTCGGGTTGTATTAAAACAATATACCCATCTTTGTCGGGAACGCCGAGTGTTAATACTTCTGAGACGAAGGGACCGATCTGTCTCGGGGGGAAGTTGACCACCGCCAGCACTTTCTTTCCCTTGAGATCGGATGTTTTGTAGTGTTGAGTGATTTGCGCGCTGGAACGCTTGGTCCCCAGTTCAGGACCAAAGTCAATGGTGAGCTTAAATGCAGGTTTTCGCGCCTCCGGGAATTCTTGCGCTTGGACAATCACGCCGACGCGGATATCTAATTTTAAAAAATCTTCGATTGTGGCCATACTTATACAAGAAGTCCTAGTTTATCGAAGTTCTCTTTAAGTTCTTGATTTTCTGATTTGTCGAAGGCTCCACTGGAAGCCAGCCAAGAGACATAATCTTTTGGCACTTCCGCGAGAAGTTTACCCTGATGTTTTCCAAAGGGCATACGGCTTAACACTTGCGGCCGCGCAAGCAAATCCAAAATCGTCTCGATAGGCAAATCATCGATCATAGCCGAGAAAACCTGATGCAGAACGATCACATCGTCAAGGGCGCGGTGGGCCTGGTTGGCAGGAAAACCGTACACTTCCCGCAAAGACTGCAAAGTATGCCTCGGCAAATCTCCGCGATACTTGCGCGCCCACTTCAACGTGTCGATAAAACGAAAACTTGGGAAATCGAGTCCCGATCTTTTGAACTCCTGTTCTAAGAACAGTTTGTCAAAAGCATCATTATTGTGAGCGATCAGCACAGATTGCGGAGGGCAGAAGGCCAAAAAAGCCTCTGCAACTTCTTTAAAGGGGGGTGCATCTGCGACCATCCCGTCCGTGATTTTATGAATGGCGGTCGCTTCCGGAGGAATAGGAATCCCTGGTTTGATGAAACGGCAAAAGGTGCGGTTTTCAACCGGATCAAAGGCGGCAAGTTCAATCACTCTGTCCTTATCGTTCCGGACACCGGTCGTTTCCGTATCGTAGTAAATAGGGCGTAAGCGTTTAGACATCTTGCATCCATCCTACTCCAACTAAGAAATATTTGCATCGATTCTTTGAACGTGGTATCAATTCTCAGTTCAATTTTATTGAAGGGCTTATGAAAAAGAAAATTGTGCTCCTGTTTCTGTGCCTGTTTCCCGTCCTCGCTTTCACCCAAGAACAGAAACCGATCACTCATTATCAGGTCCTCTTTTCCCCTGAAGATAAAGTGGCCGACGCGCTGATTTCTCTGATCGAAAAAGAGAAACAGAGTGTTAAAGCCGCCGTCTACTGCCTCATGCATCGCGGAATCGCCAAAGCGCTTACCGACGCCCATCAGCGCGGCGTTCATGTCGAAGTCATCATCGATCCTTATTCCCTCAAATCGCGCTCTCCGGTAATGAAGATGAGTGAGGCCAGGGTTCCTCTCTTTGTTTGGAACCCTGTCGCGGCAATCACCGAAAAAAAAACAAAAAAACGGCGTTCTCTCATGCATGACAAATTTTGCGTTCTTGGGAATAACCGCGTCTGGACCGGATCCTTCAATTTCACTGCCGAAGCTACTAATGCCAATCAGGAAAATGTGATTCTTTTGGAAAATGAAGAAATTGCTTCCCTGTATTTAAAAGAATTCCAACGTTTAAAGAAAGAAGGATGCCAGCCCTTTAACGAGTATATCGCTGCAAGAGAAGGGAATGGATAGAAATATTTTAACTTCTCATTTTTCCTTGGGGGAGTTATCCTTTCTTTAACGCATTTGATGGGGAGTTCTTTCATGCATAAAATCGCACATATATCGCTTCTGCTGCTGTTCGCGGCCGGCTTGGCAGGGTGCTATCAGATCCATTCCGACGATAGTCTCCGGACAGTCCCCGTCACGAATAACCCTAATATCGTACCCAATAGGGGGGGGATTCCTTCAGCGCCTCTATGATGGTAAGCTGGATTGATTTAATTCAAAAAGTTGTTTATCTTTTGGAAAATGAAAAAGCATACTCCTGTTAAATACAATTTTTTCCCGAGCAATGCCTCTCAAGTGATCGCCGAGCTTGGCAAAGAAGCGCTGATTCAGCAATTAAAAAAAATGCTGCTGATCCGCAACTTTGAAATACGTTCAGAGGCCGCCTACCTGCAAGGAAAAATCGGCGGTTTTTTTCATTCCTATATGGGACAGGAAGCCGTGCAGACGGCCGCCGTACATGTCATGGGAATCGAGCAATGGTGGATCACTTCTTATCGCTGCCATGCCCTCGCCCTTCTTCTTGGAGCTACTCCGAATGAGCTGCTCGCAGAGCTTCTTGGCCGCTCGACAGGAAATGCAAAGGGGCGCGGCGGTTCGATGCATTTCTTTACGGAAAGGTTGCTTGGTGGATTTGGCATTGTCGGAGGGCAGATCCCCATCGCTACAGGAGCTGCTTTTACAATCAATTATTTAAAGAACGTGCCGGAACTTAAAGATAAAAAAAATTGTGATGTCGCCGTTTGTTTTTTGGGCGACGGCGCCGTCGCTCAAGGATCATTTCACGAATCGCTTAACCTTGCCGCGCTTTGGGATCTTCCCTGTGTCTATGTTGTCGAGAATAACCAGTGGGGGATGGGCACTCATGTCGAACGCGCGATCTCCGTCGAGCCCATCGCCGAAAAAAAAGGGCCGAGCTTCGGTATGGATGCTTTTACTTTTGATGGCATGGACTTCTTTAATTGCTACGCCGGATTTAAACATGCCTTTCAACAAGTGAAAAAAACTTCTCAACCGGTCCTCATCGAAGCGGTTACCGAGCGATTCCGAGGCCATTCGATCTCTGACCCTGCCCTTTATCGATCCAAAGAAGATTTGCAGACCTGCATGGCTCGCGACCCGCTTGTGATCATGTTCAAAAATCTTGAAAATGCGGGTATGATCACCGAAGCCGAGTATCACGCCATGGACAAAGAACAAAAAGAAATTGTCCTCGCAGCTTTGAAGTTTGCCGAAGAAAGTCCCTCGCCCGACCCCATTACCCTGGAAGAAGATGTATTTGCTCCTTGAAGATAAAAAAGAGATGAACTGATGCCGAATCAGATTGTAGAAATGCGCGAAGCTATCCGCCAAGCTCTAGATGAAGAAATGCAGCGCGATCCTACTGTTTTTATCATGGGCGAAGAAGTCGCAGAATACAATGGCGCTTACAAAGTCACTAAAGGGATGCTCGATAAGTGGGGGCCCACACGCGTTGTCGACACGCCCATTGCAGAACTCGGTTTTGCTGGATTAGCCATCGGAGCGGCGATGACGGGGCTGCGTCCCGTCGTTGAGTTCATGAGTTTTAACTTCTCGTTTGTCGGTATCGATCAAATCATTTCCAATGCGATTAAAATGTATTACATGTCCGGAAACCGGTTCAAAGTTCCTATCGTGTTTCGAGGACCCAACGGAGCTGCCGCGCAGGTTTCTTCACAACACTCTCATTGCGTAGAAGCGATTTACGGCAATCTTCCCGGATTGATCATCCTCGCGCCCAGCAATCCTTATGATGCAAAAGGTTTGCTTAAGTCGGCGATCCGCAACAACAATCCTGTCCTGTTTCTCGAAAACGAGCTTTCCTATGGGGACAAAATGGAAATTCCGACCGAGGAGTACCTCGTTCCCATCGGAAAGGCCAAAGTTGTCCGTGAAGGCATCCACGTGACGTTAGTTTCTCATAGTAGGATGGTCCAATTATGCAGCCAAGCAGCTGCAGAGCTCGCGAAAAAAGGGGTCAGCGTTGAGTTGATCGATCTTAGAACTGTTAAACCCCTCGATATTCCCACGATTATCCAATCGATCCGAAAAACGCATCGCTGCGTCCTCGTCGAGGAAGGACATGTTTTTGGTGGAATATGCGCCGAGGTCGGCTTCCTCATTATGGAACGCTGCTTTGACGAACTCGATGCTCCGATTGTCCGAGTCAGCCAACGGGAAACGCCGATGGCGTACTCCAAAGCTTTGGAAAAAGAGACCATGCCCACGAAAGAACGAATTATCTCTGCAATTGAACAAGTATTAACCTAAAGACTATGAACTTATCCCAGAATTGGAAAAACATGCTTTTCGAGTCTTTTTCCACACCTTTTAATGCCGCTTCTTCGGAATACAGTCCCCTCAGGAGCTTTTTGCCTCTGAAGGGGCCTGCAATCATCCACTGGGAGATTGCAGCTATGTCCTGCGAAGCGGCATTAAAATCTGTGAAAAAATCCTTCCAAAATCAAATTTTTCGAATTCCGGGATAGGTTCATTTATGCCATTTACTCTCACGATGCCGAAGCTCTCGCCGACAATGGAAGAAGGAACCATTGTCAAATGGCGTAAAAAAGAAGGCGACTTCGTGAAGTCAGGCGATACGCTTTTAGAAATCGCTACCGATAAAGCCACCGTTGAGCACAATGCGTTAGACGAAGGGTTTCTGCGTAAAATTCTCATCAAAGACGGGGGAAATGCCATTGTCAATCAGGCGATTGCGATTTTTACCGAAAAAAAAGAAGACAGCATTGAAGGTTATCAGCCGGAAGGGCAAGTTGCTGCGCCCACAAAGCCCGAGCCCGCCACAGAAGCCCCTGCTCCCTCGAAAGAAACAACATCCACCGCTCCTAAAGCAGCGGGCACCGGGCAGCAGCCCGCCTTTGTTCCTGAGCCGCCCCTGACGAAATATGTTTTTCAATCTCCCCAAGAGGGCGACCGCCTCCGCGCTTCCCCATTGGCCAAAAAACTCGCTAAAGAAAAAGGAATCGACTTGACGACCGTGTGCGGAACCGGCCCCAATGACCGCATCTTGAGCCGCGACCTCGATCTTGGGCAGCCAGCCGCGCCTGTGACGTTCGGCCGGCGAGAAATGCCTGGGATTGCGGCGGGCACGTTCGAAGAGGTTCCATTATCGCCGATGCGCAAAATCATCGCGCAACGACTGCAAGAATCGAAAACCTTTATTCCCCATTTCTATTGCACCCAAGAAGTCCTTGCCGACAAAATGGTCTCTCTTCGCGCGGAACTCTCTTCAGCGGGATTAAAAGTCTCCTTTAATGATTTTGTGATGCGAGCTTCCGCTTTGAGTTTGCGCGAGCATCCGCATATCAACTCCGGATTTAATTCCGTCACTCAGTCCATCATCCGTTTTAAAACCATCGATATCTCTGTCGCCGTGAGCGTCGAGGCAGGGCTGATCACGCCGATTGTGCGCCATGCCGACTACAAAAATATGGGACAACTCTCTCAAGAAGTGAGAATGCTCGCATCCCGTGCTCGCGAAGGGAAACTTAGCCGTGAAGAGTACATGGGAGGCTCCTTTACCGTCTCGAATCTCGGCATGTATGGCATTTCTGAGTTTTCAGCCATCATCAATCCTCCCCAAGCTGCTATTTTAGCCGTCGGGGGCATCGAAGATAAGCCTGTTGTGAAAGACGGACAAATCGTGCCTGGAAAAACAATGAAGCTCACCCTTTCTGTTGACCATCGCGTGATCGATGGTGCCGATGCGGCAAAATTCCTCAAAACCCTGCAAAAATATCTCGAGAGCCCTTCCTTGCTATTGCTGTAAAATAAGCCTTGCTGTCGTTTTATCACCCACTTTCAATTCAGGCATTTCCAAATCAATCCATCCCATTTTAACCCTCCTAAGAGTTTAGGAGAAACAGGATGCAGAATGGAAGGGCTATCTTGTCAATAAAAAGTTGTGTATAACACTATGTTCTTAGAGCCATCTTTTGCGTATAAAAAGGATCAATGCTAAGGCGGACGTCACCAGGATCAAAGACATGATGAAGATAAATGCATAGGAGCTCCCTGAGAGGGGAAGAACCACATTCATCCCATAAATACTCGCGACCATCGTCGGTATGTTGAAGATGATCGTCAATGAAGTGAGAAGCTTAATGGTTTTATGCATATTGTTAGTGAATAGAATGTTGTAAGAATCGCGCAAACTCCTGATTGTTTTAACAGCAATCGAACACAGCGTTTCTGATTGCTTGATGGCATTCAGCAAATCCTGGAGTTGTTCTTGTTCTTTTTCGTAAAGGCTCGTATAGCGCCCTGTCGTAATTTCCTCCAACACGTTATGGGTCGGTTCCAAAGCAGAAAGATATTGGTTCAAAATCTCCTCATTTCGAGTCAAAACGGCAATATCATCGCTTTCAACGTTGTTCATTTCTTTTTCTTGATGCAAGACGTTATGACGCACCCGGCGGATATTCGAAGTAAAATCTTGCGTAATACTGAGAAGCAGATGGATCATCAGTTTTGAGCGCTGCAGGGTGGAAAGTTTTCCTTTCTTGCTGACAAAACTGTGAACCAGAGGATTCTTTTGCGGGGAAATCGTGATAAAATAATGTGTCGTGAGAATCATCGTCAATGTGGACGTATACAACCCCACCCCAATATCGTGTTCTATAGGGTGGCGTGTAAAAATCAGCACGTGGTTGCGGATTTTTTCTATACGGGGAATTTCATACCGGTCTAGGCTATCTTGAAGATCAGTAAATTCTAAACCGGTGAGTTGGCAAATTTCATTCAGTTCGTTGGCGTTGGCTTCATCGATGTGGATCCAGCACCCTTCCTTTGCGCTTGGCAAAGAAAGGAAATTCTCGTCTTTTGCGGTTTTGAAATAATACTCGATCATTTACCACCTTCCTAAACCCTATCTCAGATGCTAGATTTTGTGTATATAGTAAATAATTTAATATTATTTATATCGCTAAATACTTAAACGACTTGCAAATAATTTTAAATAAAGTTTTATGTATATTGATTTTAATGTATTTGAATTTAATAATTTTTTACTTTATAATTTGTATTTAAATATTGATTATTATTAAAAATTAACAAGGAATTAATCATGACGAATCCCATCCATCATTCAGGACTTCCCACCCCTGCACCCATTATACAGGATACTCCGCTTTTACAGATGCCGCAAGACATAGTCACTCAAATTTTGACCCATTTGCCTGGCGAGGAAATCGGAACAAGCGCCTTAGTCTGTAGACAATTCAACCAGATGTTGAAAGATGATGATGTTTGGCGCATATTATTTTATCATCATTTTCCTAGCGTTAACCCAAACTTCATTGAGAATTTCAAGAGCGTCTACAAAGGTCTTCATTCTAATTCCACAAAAGGAGTTTATGCTTTGGATACCCTTACAGGCCATGGGGACACGGTTTACTCTCTTGCAGCCTTCGATGGGACGCTCTTTTCGGGCTCCGAAGACCGGACAATAAAGATCTGGGACCCAAAAACAGGGCAGTGCACAGCGACCTTAACAGGCCATAGGGACGCGATTTCCTCTCTTGCCGTCTTCGATGGGAAGCTCTTTTCGGGCTCTTGGGACCACACGATCAAGGTGTGGGATCTAGAAACAGGACATTGCACAGCGACCCTTACAGGCAATGGGCGCGCGGTTTACTCTCTTGTCATCTTTGATGGGAAGCTCTTTTCGGGCTGTTACGACAACACAATCAAGGTGTGGGACTTGAAAACAAACAAGTGCACAGCGACCCTGATAGGCCATAGGGCTGCGGTTTGCTCTCTAGCGATCTTCGATGGAGAGCTCTTTTCGGGCTCTTCGGACGCGACCATCAAGGTCTGGGACTTAAAAACAGGAGAGTGCACAGCGACCCTGACCGGCCATACGGACGGGGTTTACTGTCTTGCCATTGTCGATGGGGAGCTCTTTTCGGGCTCTTCCGACGGGACCATCAAGGTGTGGGAGGTAAAAACAGGAGAGTGCACAGCAACCCTAACAGGCCATAGGGACGGGGTTACCTCTCTTACTGCCTTCGACGGGAGGCTCTTTTCGGGCGGTTTAGGCCCCACTATCAAGGTCTGGGAACTAGAAACACGACATTGCACAGCGACCCTTAGAGGCCATGGGGACGCGGTTCGCTCTCTTGCTCTCTTCAACGGGAAGCTCTTTTCAGGCTCTTCCGACGTCACCATCAAGGTCTGGGATTTTTCAGCGGATGATCGCACGATTTTTCAAGAGATCGCAGAATTATTAGAAAATGAAAGGGGGGATGTCCCTGATAACCTTAAGCGGTTTTCGCGGATGCCAAAAACGGCAAAACATGCCATCTATGGGAAGTTGTATGAGATTCTCAAACCTTTTGCAAATGATTATTGGGGATGTGGAGAACACGCCTTTCACAATCAACATGGGCAATGTTCCACGCGTGCTCAAAAGGCTCAGGCAATTCGGAACTATTTGAATGATCAGCCTCCAAAAACAACCCTCATCGGAACTATTTGAATGATCAGCCTCCAAAAACAACCCTCAATTGCTAGCCCACCTGGGGCTCAAAACTGAAAAGGAGTATTCAGAAAAGCTAAAATGCCGTTCAGAGTATTTAGAAAAAATCGGCATTTTGTCGACTGAAGACGTGAAACTGATTTGCTCACCTTCTGCTCACTTTCTAAAGTTGGATAGCCTCGAGGTCCTAGAAGTCGAAGAAGATTTTAGAGACAACAAGGTGAAAATAGAGGCCGACCGACGAAAGACCAACCTGACAATGCTTACGGAGCAAATATCCCAAGTCGTCGAAAATAAGATTGAAGAGGCGAATACATGTGGCGTGATTCTTTATGAAGCAGAGGACCCTTGGTCGAGTTTCCAACTGAAGGTAAAAGCTTTTCAAGCAAGGCTCGGTGAGATTGGAGATAAATCCAATACGGCCCAGTCGATCTTGCAAGCCTTTAATTCTAAAAATTACAATGGATTGGCTGGTGATTTGGATGCGCTGGTTGAAGAGTTTCACACATTAGATCGCGCTCATCAGATTTCCAAATTGAATAGATATGTGAATCAATGGGGAATTTCGACAGCGTGGAATAGCCTCCGAGCTCAAGGGTGTGCAGAATTTGTGGGCACTTCCAGCGTCCGAACAGAGTTTGCAAAAGCTTTTCCGGATCGAAAAGTAGAAAGAGGCTTCCATCAAAAACAGTGAGAACGGGGATAATAGTTGCTACCAATAAAGAAGCTTCCAAATTTTATAAAAATTATTATATATACCACCAAGTGCAATTAATATCAGAAAGCAATAAAAATTTTTCTTTTATTTAATTATATTTTATAATAGAATTAGATGCGAAATTGAATTATAGTAAAATAAAAAATTAAAAACAAGGAATCAATCATGGCCAATCCTGTAACTCATTCGGAGCTTACGAACCCTCCACGCATTTTATACCAGGAATCTCCGCTCTTGCAGATGCCCCAAGACATACTCACTCAAATTTTGACACAGTTACCCGAGCAGGGAATTGGAGCAACCGCCTTGGTCTGTAGACAATTGAACCAGGGGCTGAAAGATGATGATGTTTGGCGCATATTATTTTATCACCGTTTTCCATGCATTAACCCAGGCTCCATTGAGAATTTCGAGAGCGCCTATCAAGATCTTCATTCAAATCTTACAAAAGGAGTTTATGCTTCGCATACCCTTACAGGCCATGGGAGCCCCGTCAGTTGCATTGCTGTCTTTGATGGGAAGCTCTTTTCGGGCTCTTGGGACAAAACCATCAAGGTCTGGGACCTCCAAACAGAAGAATGCACAGCCACTCTGCGAGGCCATGGTGACGCGGTTTCCTTTCTTACTGCCTCCGACGGGAAGCTCTTTTCTGCTTCCATCGACTGCACGATCAAAGTCTGGGATCTAAAAACAGAACAGTGCAAAGCGACCCTGTCAGGCCATAGCCAGGGGGTTTACTCTCTTGCCGTCGTCGACGGGAAGCTCTTTTCGGCCTCTACCGACGACTCCATGAAAGTTTGGGACCTAAAAACAGGAGAGTGCATAGAGACTCTGATAGGTCAGGGGAACTGGGTTGGCCCTGTTGCTCTTGTGGATGGTAAGCTTTTTGCCAGCTCTTCCAATAACACAATCAAGGTGTGGGATCTAAAAACAAGACAATGGACAGAGACCTTGACAGGACCTGACAGCCTGGTTTGCTCTGTTGCCCTTTTAGACGACAAGCTTTTTTTGGGCTGTTCCAATGGCACTATCCAGGTCTGGGATCTAAAAACAGGACATTGCAAAGAGAAGCTGATAGGCCACGGGGCCGGGGTTTGCTCTCTTGCCGTGTTCGATGAGAAGCTTTTTTCGGGATCGGCTGACTGCACCATCAAAGTGTGGGACCTAAAAACAGGAGAGTGCACAGCGACCCTGACAGGTCATGGGAATGGCGTTTGGTCTCTTGCCACCTTCAATGGGAAGCTCTTTTCAGGCTCGGACGACAAAACAATCAAGTCGTGGGATTTTACAGCCCATGATACCACGATTTTTCAAGAGATCGCTCAATTATTAGAAATTGAAACTCTGGATGTCGCTCATGCCCTTGAGCGGTTTTCGCGGATGCCAAAAACCCCAAAAAAAGCTATCTATGGAAAGTTGTATGAGATTCTCAAACCTCTAGCCAATCATTATTCGGAATATGCTGAACATGCCTTTCACAATCAAAATGAACAAAGCTCTACGGCTGCTGAAAAAGCTCAGGCAATTCGGGAGTATTTAAACGATCAAGCTCCAAAAAACAACTCTCAATTGCTACCTGGCCTGGGTATCACAAATGCTCAGCCTCCAAAAAACAATTCTCAATTGCTAGCTGGCCTGGGTATCAAAACCGAAGAGGAGTATTCGGAAAAGCTAAAATGCCGTTCAGAGTATTTAGAAAAAATCGGCATTTTTTCGGCAGGAGACTTGAAACTCATTTGCTCAGCTTCTTCTCAATTTCTAAAGTTGGGTAGCCTCGAGGTCTTAGAAGTCGAAGGAGATTTTAGAGACAACAAGGTGAAAATAGAGGCCGATCGACGAAAGAGCAACCTGACAATGCTTACGGAGCAAATATCTCAAATCGTCGAAAATAAGATTGAAGAGACGAACATATGCCCTGTGATTCTTTATGAAGCAGAGTGCCCTTGGTCGAGTTTCCAGCAGAAGGTAAAAACTTTTCAAGCAAAGCTCAGTGAGATTGGAGATAAATCCAACACGGCCCAGTCGATGGTGGAAGGCTTTAATTCTAAAAATTACAACAGATTGGCTAGTGAGTTGAATGCGTTAGTTGAAGAGTTTCACACATTAGATCGTGATCATCAGATTTCCAAATTGCATGCATATGTGAATCAATGGGGAATTTTAGGGGCTTGGAATAACCTCCGATCGCAAGGTGTACAGAATTTGTCAGGGCTTCCAGAATCCAAACGGAGTTCGCAAAAGCTTTTCCGAATGGGAGAGTAAATCGTCGAGCTATCGAGCCGGTCGATCGGCCCACGGGTATTGCTTGCATTCGACATGCCAAAAGGGCACATCGAGTTTACCTGTATAGAGCGTTCCCCATTTCCAATTCAAAAACGAGCAGCCGATGATCGGATGTCCTGAGTTGTGAGCTGCAGCCTTGGCTCCGTTGGGAGAAAACATGGCATGAAGGCTTAAGGCCACGCCTTGGATTTGGGCTTTAAGAACATCAAAATGCCGGGGACTCTCGCCGGGCTCAAAAACCAGTGAAAAGACATAGGCCACTGTTTCAACGCACATGCGTACAGAGCCCTCGCCGGTAGAGAGAACAGCCCAGGCATGCGCTTTGAGTAAGTCGCAGGAACATTCAATGGGTTTTTCGAAACCATGATTGAAGAACCAGCGTTCGAAAGGAACCTCTTGGCGCAAGCCGTAGCTTGCTGCTCGAAAGGCATTGCCAACCGAACGGATAGCGGCGCCGATGCGGTCAAAAGCGGTTTGTAATCGTGAAAAAGCTTGATCGGCGATATGGCCGGCCTGGCTGCCATAATACGAAAAAGAAGGGTTGATAGGTCGAGTCATGATATTTCCTCCAGTTCTTTCAATTTTTTCTCTAAAGCTTCGATCTGTTTCACGTAATCGGTAATTTTCCGGAGATGGACCTGCTGTCGGTTGTAATCGGCGAGATTCATCACGGGGCCGCCGGCATATTTTCCTGGCTTTGTGATCGATTTGCTCACGCCCCCTCGCGTAGCGACCATGACGTAGTCTGCGATCTCAAGATGGCCGACGACGCCGGCCTGTCCACCGAACACGACATTCTTTCCTGTTTTGACGGAGCCTGCAATCCCTGTTTGGGAGACGATGATATTATCTTCGCCTAAATCGACATTATGGCCGATTTGGACGAGATTATCTATTTTTGTTCCGCGCCGAATTCGAGTCGATTTGAACCTTGCGCGATCGATCGTCGTATTGGCGCCTATTTCGACATCGTCTTCGATGACGACAATGCCAAGTTGTTCGAGTTTCGTATGTCTTCCTTTTGCATCGGTCGTGAATCCAAAACCGCAAGAGCCGATGACGGCGCCGGGCTGCAAAATGACGCGATTGCCGATGCGGCATTTTTCCCGGATAGTCACATGGGGATGAAGGTGGCATTGGCTGCCAATGCTGACGCCGGGGCCAATGGCAGTATGCGCGCCGATTTTTGTCTCATCGCCAATGAAGGCGCCGTGGTCAATGACAGCATACGGACCAATTTGCACGTCTTTGCCCAGGACAGCGGTAGGATGGACCACGGCTGTCGGGTGCACCCCGTTAAATCCGGTTGAATTATGCGGTGTGACTAGCACAGCTTCCAGGATGGTCTGAAAAGCGCGGGAAGGGTCATCTGAAACAAGGAAATTTTTATTCTCCTCGGGAGGAGTTTGCCTATCGATACAAATGACCCCGGCTTTCGTCTCTTTTAAAAGAGAGCGGTATTTGAGGTTGGCCAAAAAAGAAGCATCCTCTGGGCAAGCAGAATCGAGCGCATCTACCCCTGTGATGGTGAATTCGGGATCGCCGATCAAGGTAGATTGCGTGAGCGTTGCAAGCTCAGAAAGAGTATATTGCATAACTATTTTTTGGGTTCCGGTTTTTGTTCAGCAGTTTGCTCTTCAGCTTTGGCGACTCCTGCCTGTTTTTTGGAATCTTCTGCAAAAGCTTTGTCCATTTCACCAATGACGAGATTTGTGACGTCAAGGCCTGGAGTAAAATAGAAGCAGGCGTCTTTATTGACGACCATGCTCAGTTTCTTTTCCTTCGCTACTTTTTCCGAGGCGGAATTGATGCTTACCGATACTGTCTGCATGATGCGCATATTGGCTTGGTTCATCACTTGATAATACTGATTTTGGTAGCGGCCTAGTTCTTCATTGAGTGTGCGGAATTTATTTTTAAGCTCGTCTTCGGCTTCTGGGGAGAGGCCATCGAGAAATTCTGGATCATTGAATTTTGCAGACAGTTCACCGAGCTGTTTCTCGGTGTCTTCGAGAAGAGAGGCCATCTGTTTCTTAAGAGTTTCGAAGGACGCTTGCTCTTGTTTACCGAGTTTGGAATCGCTGATGCAGGTGCCGAAGTTGACAATGCCGTAATTTGAGGGGTGTTCCGCCGCGAAAGCATTTGTTGTCAAAGCGGTTGCGAGAAATAGTGCAGGGATAAAGCGTTTCAAGCTTTTCATGTGGTCTCTCCTTGTGAATTCATGTTAAAATTGGCCTCCCATTGAGAAGAAGAACTTGCGGACATCGGCCCCCTTTTGTCTGTTGACAGGGAATCCGATTCCTAAAATGATGGGCACGCGGTTGATCAATTCAAGCCGTGTGCCTATTCCATATGTTAATCGAAACGTGGAAAAATAAAAGGGCTTTAAAGCGATGCTTCCTGCATCGACGAAAACGAAGAGGTCCATGATGGGCAGGATTTCTTGCAGGTATTCGATGGATAATACAGTGGCGGAAATGCCGCCCGTTGGATCTCCACTCTTAAAATGCGGCCCCAAGTCGAAATCGCGATAGCCACGCACAGAGTTCAGCCCTCCAATGAAGAATCGTTCGCTCAACGGAATATCTTCTCCGTTTTTCGTCTTCAAGATAGGCTCAATAAAGCGTAGGTCCCATCGATATTTCATGATCCCATTGCGCCAAAGCTGGGTATAGTAGCTATTGACATAGGCGAAACGCAAATAGTCGTAATTCCCAAAAATGCCGACGAACTCTCCTTCAAGGGAAGAGCGGAAGCCGTTATGCGGCTTTATCGCGCTGTCGGTCGAATCGAATGTGATGGAGGTTCCAATGCCGGAGATTACCCCGTCGTGATGGCCTTGCTCCCGTTCTTCTTTAGACGTGTGTTTGGAAACTTTGATGATAGAATCGCGAAAACGGTATTTGGTTCCAAAGGTCCAGTAATTGTTCAGGGGATAAGACGCGTATAAAGAGAATCCAATCGTATGGATATCATAATCATCCGAAATCAAGGTACTTTGCGTATCGGAAACATCAAATCCGACTCGCCAAAGCGTATCGCGGAAATAAGGAGTCAGCCAAGTGATGATGTAAGAGTTCTGTTTGGCTCCCAAACTTGCCCTGGCATGCGCATATTCGCCCCCGCCGCGCAAGGAGGAGAGGCCGTCTTTGAAAACGCGCGGAATGCCTTTGTAGTTGAAGTTGCTCTCCGACAAATCAAGGCCACCGAACACATTGTCAGCGCTGCTAAAGCCAAAGAAAAGGCTGATATTGCCGGTCGTCGTCTCCTCGACTTCGATATAGACATCGCGGTAGTTTTCTCCGAGGGCTTGATCGTCCTGCGTCCGTACCGCGTAGACATTCACGCTCTTAAAATAACCTATATTTTCCAGGCGGCGCTGCGTCGCCTTCAATTTCGCACTGTCGAACATTTCCCCGGGCACCAGCAAAGATTCGCGTAAAATGACGCGGGCCTCTGTCTGCACGTTACCAAAAACGCGGACCATGCCGATCTTGTACTGTTCGCCTTCGTCAATGCGATAAAAAACATTGAAGACGGGTTCATTGGCGACAAGCCGTGTTTCATACTGGACATTCGCATCGATATAGCCTTTGCGCCCATAGAGCTCTTTAATCGCTTGGGCAGACTCACGTAGTTGGTCCGGGGAATAAACAGCGCCGGGCCGCGCTTGAAAGACAGCATCGATCTGTTCATCGGTGAATAGGCCATTGCCAATAAAGCTAATTTTCCCGAAATGAAACACAGGTCCTCTGTCCGCCACAATTTCGAGGATGATTTTTCCTTCCTTTTTAGCTTCTCTGACATAGATATCGACCTTGGCATCGGCATAACCGCGGTTTTGCAGAAGGTTGGCAATTGTCAGCTTATCTTGTTCCAGTGCTTCTTCATTATAGATTCCTGCCCCGGTCAGCCAGCTCGTAAAAAGATTGTACTTTTTGGTATAGATCATCCCGAGGATTTCACTGCGTTCGCTCTTTGTGAAACCTTTAAACACAATGTTGTCGATTTTCCCAGATCTCCCTTCACGCACATCGATGGCGATGTCCACTTCATTGGTTTTAGCGTCGGGAACGACAATGTATTGCAGCTGTGATTCGAAATACCCTTTTTTAATGTAGTATTCTTTGACTTTGTTGAAAGCTTTATTGAAGGCTTGCCGGTTGAAAACGGCGCTGGGTTTGACGCCGAGCTCTTTTTGCAGCGTCCTTGTTTTAATGTGAGTGTTGCCATTCCATTTGATCGTCCGGATGGTCGGCCGCGGCCAAACTTTAATCGTGACGTAAACTTCCCCATTTTGAACGCGGATGTTTGGCTCGACACGATCATACTCGTCAGAAAGGGACTTGAGATCGCTGTCGAAAATCAATTGAGAAAAGGGATCGCCGACTTTTGTTTTCAGACGTGAAATCACAGTCTTCGGATCAAAAGAGGCGTTCGGCGGCAGGTTTTCCGGCTGGACATCGATATTGGCGACTTTGCGATCCTCGAAGGCTTCGACAGAGGAGTTTGGATAAGCCGCCATGAGGGAATACATGGGAGCGCATGTGAAAGCGATAAGAGACAGGTAGGCGAGGATTTTTTTGCTCATGGCGAAAGTGTTCCACTCAAATCGAATTTCCGATCCGATCGCAAAGCTCTTCGCCGCGGAAAAATCGCCCTATTGGCGCCCTTTGCCCCAGCGGTGGCTCATCTACTTATCCAAGTATTCTTCCCCTCCGCTGGCCGAACCTGCAACCAGGTTCTGGCAATGGATCGCCAAAATCATCGATTTTGCGCCGGCGTGGAACTTTGCGATCGAATCGGCCGAGTATAAAGAAACGAAAGGAATATTTGCAATTGCCTCGTCAAACAGGAAGAAAGTCCTAGAAAGTTTGGCGGCCGGTCAGGGCGCGGGCGAGAGTGCCTCCATCGACAAAGTCGAGAGAGCTTCCAATGGGCAGGCCAAAGGCAAGCCGTGAAACGGGGAGGCCCCACTGTTGAATATTTTCTTTAAGGAAGAGGGACGTCGTATCGCCTTCTAAAGTGGAGTCCAGGGCGATAATAATTTCTTTAATTTGAAGGTCAGTAATTCTTTTTTTTAATTGTTCCAGGTTCAGATGTTCCGGGGTTTTGCCGTCCATCGGGGAGAGGAGTCCGCCCAGAACGTGATAGAGGCCGCGGTAGGCGCCCGTTTCCTCGATCGAATAGGCATCGCGGGGAGAAGCGATGATGCAAAGCTGGCTCTTATCCCGCGAGGCGCTTTGGCAAAAAGGACAAACACCCTGGTCGGTCAAGCAGCTGCATTCGGTGCATTTGGTAATTTTAATTTTAAACTGCGAGACAAGATGGGCAAAAACATGGAGATCGTTGTCTTGCCAATGAAATAATTGAAACGCGAAACGTTCTGCCGTCTTGGTCCCGACGCCAGGAAGTTTTTTAAAAAAAGCGATTAGTTGCACAAGATCAGTGGGATATTTGGCCATAGGGATATTTTAAGTTAGATAACTCTAAAATACTCTAAAGCCTATTATTCTTGTAGCGGAGCTTGTGAAATTTTTTCTTAACGGCAAGAAATAATGCTTTGCATTTTTAGATGGGTGGGGTAAAATTGTTGCTAGTTTACATACTAAATATTTGTTTTTCATGACTAGAGCTCGTATTATTGGCACCGGCTGCTATCTCCCTGAACGCGTCTTGTCCAATCTTGACCTTGAAAAAATGGTCGAGACTTCGGACGAATGGATCCTATCGCGCACAGGGATGAAGGAAAGACGCCTTGCGCGCAGCGACGAGTACACCTCTGATATGGGCTACGAAGCCGCTGTGAAGGCGATTGAAGCGGCGAGGATCTCTGCAGAAGAGATCGATTTGATCCTCGTAGCGACGCTGACCCCTGATTATGTCTTCCCAAGCACAGCCTGTCTTTTACAAGCCCGATTGAAAGCGGTAAATGCCGCAGCGATCGATGTCCAGGCAGCATGCACAGGTTATATCTATGCTCTTTCGCAAGCTAAAGCTTACATCGAATCTGGATTGTATAAAAATGTTTTAATCGTCGCGTCAGAAAAATTGTCTTCGATTATCAACTATAAGGACCGCAACACGTGTGTGCTTTTCGGCGACGGGGCGTCTGCATGTGTCGTCAGCGGCCGCGGCGACGGGTTGGTCGTTCGGGACGTCTGTTTAGGCGCGGATGGCGAGCTCGCTGAATTATTGATCCTTCCTGCAGGAGGTTGTCGTCAGCCGGCTTCCGCGCAAACCTTGTGCGACGACCTGCATTATTTACAAATGGACGGAAAAGAAACTTATAAACATGCCGTACGGCGCATGGAACAGGCCTCTAAGCAATGTCTAGATCGCGTCGGGCTGGCCGAATCCGAGATCAGCTGGATCGTCCCGCACCAGGCCAATATCCGGATCATTGAAGGCATTGCCAAGCGGTTCGCCGTTCCCATGGACCGGGTTTACTTGACGATCCATAAATACGGCAACACGTCCGCCTCTTCTATCGGTATCGCCCTCGATGAACTCTTGCGCGAAAAAGGGGTCGGAGAAGGAGAAAACCTCCTTTTAATGGCTTTCGGCGCCGGTTTGACATGGGGAGCGTCCATTCTCACTTTGGAAAAAGAGAGGCTCCCATGAGAAAGTTTGCTTTTCTTTTTCCAGGACAAGGAGCCCAATACCCGGGGATGAGCAAAGATTTTTATGAACAATTTCCGCTTGCCAGGGAAACATTCGAAGAAGCCGACCACTTCTTAAATCGCTCCTTTTCCACACTGATTTTCGAAGGGCCTGCTGAAGCATTAACCCTGACCAAGAACAGCCAGATCGCCATTTACATCTGCAGCACGGCGATTTTGCGCGTTGTCCAATCCCAATTTCCTGAGTTGAAGCCGGCCGTTTGCGCGGGATTGAGTTTAGGCGAGTACACTGCTCTCACCGCTGCCGGAAAAATAGCGTTTGCCGATTGCCTGGACCTCGTCCGGACAAGGGGAGAGGCGATGCATGCTGCATGCGAAGAGACGAAAGGCACTATGCAAGTGGTCCTCGGCATGACTGAAGAAGCCGTAGAAACAGTGCTGCGTGAATTGAATCCGCCTCATCCTGTTTGGGTCGCCAACCTCAATTGCCCGGGACAAGTCGTCATCGCCGGATCCCTAGATGCGATCGCGTTTGCCGCAGAGACTTTGAAGCAAAAAGGCGCAAAACGGGTACTTCCTTTGGAAGTTTCTGGAGCATTTCATAGCGGGCTCATGGATTCCGCCCAGCGAAAACTCGCCGCAAAAATTGGGACGGTTCCCTTTCGCGAGAGCGCCATTGATATTGTGATGAATGTTCCTGGAGATTTTATTGCTTCCCCGGAGCAGATGCGCGAAGCGCTCATCGACCAGGTCGTCAGTCCTGTCCGTTGGGAAAAAGGGATCCGCAAAATCATGGAGCGCAAGATCGATATCTATTTCGAAATGGGCCCCGGAAAGACTTTGGGCGGGATGAACAAGCGTATCGGCGTTGGAGAGCCGACCTGCAGCATTGAAAAAGTTTCTGATTTGGAAGAGATCAATAAACTCATGGAGTCTTATGCAGCTGCTAACCGCTAAAAAAGCATTGATTACCGGTGGCACCGCTGGAATTGGGAAAGAGATCGCCTTAGCTTTTGCCAAACAGGGAGCGTATGTTGCTATCTTCGGAACAAATGCGGAACGGTCTGCCCAGGTGCTGAGCGAAATGGAGCAGGCTAGAATTTCTCCGGAACAAAAATTTGAATCTTCCCTCGTAAATGTCTCAGAAAAAGCTTCTGTCGAGGCGGCTGTCCAACAGCTTTTAGCTAAATGGGGACAAATCGATATTCTCGTCAACAATGCCGGGATTACTCGCGATGGTCTATTGATGCGGATGTCGGAAGAAGATTGGGACCAGGTCATCGATGTGAACCTAAAGTCTGTCTACAATACCTGCCAAGCGCTTGTGCGATCGATGATCAAGACCAAAAGCGGCAAAATTATCAATATTTCTTCTGTCGTTGGCTTGACAGGAAATGCAGGACAGGCCAATTATGCTGCATCTAAATCGGGAATGATCGGCTTCACGAAAGCCTTAGCCCTTGAACTTGCGACGCGCAACGTTTGCGTCAATTGTATCGCCCCCGGATTTATCCAAACCCGTATGACGGATGTGCTGACAGATGGGCAAAAAGAAGGACTCCTGAAGAAAATCCCCATGGGGCGGATGGGAAATCCTCAAGATATTGCGAATGCGGCTGTTTTTCTCGCAAGCCATCTCTCCGACTATGTCACTGGGCAAGTGCTCACGGTTGATGGTGGAATGGTCATGTAATTTATGAAAGTGTATTAACAAACCGAAAGGAATGCCTATGTCAATTGAAAAAGAAGTTATCGATATCGTCGTCGAGCAACTCGGTGTTGATGCGAATGATGTCACTTTAGAGAAATCGTTCGTCGAAGACCTCAACGCGGATTCTTTGGACCTTACAGAGCTCATTATGACTTTTGAAGAGCGTTTTGGCTTTGAGATTTCTGAAGAAGAAGCAGAAAAGCTCAAGACAGTAGGCGACGTCGTCAACTACATCAATAAGAAAAAAGCGTAACTTTTTTCCCCTCTGATTTGTTAAGATTTATTCTTTGCTGTCAGAGGGGTTCTTATTTTTATTCCAATCTTTATCTTTCTCATTATCTGCAGCCCGTGCTTTGCCCTTACTCATGTCGTTTGTATTTATGGCACTTCCTGCGCAGGTAAATCCACCCTTGCTCATCATCTGATGCAACACCTCCAAAACAATTGGATCCTTATCGACCGGGATCAGGTAATCGAACAACACGAACAGCGGTTGGTAAATCGATTGAAGAGTGAGGACGTGATCGAGGACCCCGGAGAATTCCGAAAACGGCATCGGTGTGAGTTTAATTCAATTGAAGCTCATGCCGATGAGTACCTCATACAAGAGATCGAAGATCAGCTCGGTTTAGGAAATCGTGTGATTGTGGATACCCAGCTGCCCTTGACGTCTTGCACAGCGTTTCGCGTTTTGGTGTATTCACCGCTGGAGGTTTTAATCGCACGGGATAAGCAGAGGTCCCAAAGGCTTACACGGCCTGCAGAACGGCAATACTACGCCAGGGCTTTTCTCTTCGAGAATTTCGTGAGCCTTTACGATTTGGAAATTTCGAAAAAAAAGGAGCCGGAGCTTGACACATTGCTCCTGAAGTCATTAAAAGAGGAGATTCTTCCCTTTATTAAAATTGCATCGATCGCGGAATTTTTCAACTCCCATTTCTTTATGGAGCAACCTTTGTTTCTTTATCCTAAAGTTATCCCGGACCTGGTCATCAGAAGTGATCTTCAAACCGTTGAAGAATCGTTACAGAGCCTCTTGATCAAGTTGTTTTAGTCGTATGGGGAGAAATTTTAAGTTCGAAGCTTAGGCAATGAGGCCCAAGTTGCGAATTTTCCCGGTTGGTTGTGTAGACAGCTTCAGTAAAATCCTTTTCATCGCTTGGACTTCTGCCCACATAATAAACGGCGAGGTCGTTGCAATGCGATCTCAAGACCTCCACATAGCAGTCCATAAGGGCTCCCCCCACTTTTCCATCTGTCTTCGTGCCTGGAGCGATCAAATAAAAGCGGCCTGTTTCTTCAGAATATCCTGTCACGCAATTTAAGAAATTGATATTGAAGGGCTTGCCATTATGATAACTATAAAAAGCGCCAGGCATGGGGATGACATGGTAACCAGCCTCTTTTAATCGAATTTTTGTCTCCTCGTATAGAGGCTTTAACTCTATCCCAAGGGACATCGTGGTCACGGTGAAAGACCTGACATGTTCAAGGTCCTCAAATGAAAGACCAAATTTTTCAGCATTTGCCGTTATTGACTCCAGCAATCGAACGGATACATCGTGGTCCTGTAAAAAAATCGATCCCTTGGGACCTGGTGCCATTGCCATGTCGAGATGCCCCGCAATTTGAGGGAGAAACATGACCTGGTCTTCCCGGCATCTCAATTCTGCGGGGAAGAGTTCTTTTACAACGAAATTTAACTGGGCTAAATATTCAGTGGCAAACTCTCGTCCCTTCTTTTTGTCTTCTGGACTTGAAAATTTAATACGAGTCAGTAGCCCCATCTGGTGCATTTCTTGAAGAACACATAATATTCGATTATCGGGTATTTCTTTCGAGAATTCCAATGCGCTTTCGCCAATTTTTTTAGCGATCTCACCTGACAAGTATTGCGGGGTAATTTGATCCTTGTACTTTTGATAGATCAAGGCTTCATCATAATAAGCGTGCGTATTCTTTTCTTCTGGCGGTGGATCAAACCACTTGATTTTCCGCAAAGCTTGATGGGTCACGATGCTTAAGTCCTCGCCAAAAATATAGCGGGTGGCGTTAGATTTGTTAGTGAGATGCAGGCTATCTCCCCCCTCAAAATACAATCGGGATTCTCTTTGTTTTTTTTTGTTGATGCCTTCATGAGTCCTTCGATGCATCTTTTCACGCGCAACAACGCCCATACCGATATTTTTTACAGAAGGATTTTCTGAAAGACAAGCCGCATGATTTTTTAAATGTTGGGCACGTTTGTAACATCGATCGATAGCGGCCTCTAGGATTGAAATGCATGAAGGTTCTAAAATGCTATTGTCGGCGGCGCGTAATTTGGGATCGCGGACAGAATGAACAGTTTCGGAGGCAATCACCTCAAATCCTTCCATAGTTCCAATTTCTTGAATATTTTCAAAAAAATGGCTACTAAAACCTGCATGGGGTTTGCAAAACAAGAGCTTGTTGATTTTTTTTCCATAGTCATTTGTCGTTGAATAAGTAAAATCTGTTTGGTCGGATTTAAGAGGGGAATCGGCAAAGATTGATGAACAGACTTGATGGGCTACAGAAGAAGGGACCCATGGATGCATGGCAACTTTTGTGCTCATCGTAAACTCCAGCCTAAAGAGCGCAAAAGTCTATCACGATCCCACTTAATAACTCTTGGTTTTTATTTCAACCCAGAGATCGCGTGTCTCCTTTGGAGGGAGAAGATTTTTAAAAAAGTGATATTTTTTAAATTCTTCCGGGGAGGAGAAAATGATTTTTTTTGTAGATTCATCGATGTTGAGAGAGTCGATAGCCTGCAGAGTCGAAGGGAAGAAGGAATACGTTTCAAAATGGGCGGCGACAGACTTGGGCGTATAGAGATAATTGATGAAACGGTACACGAGGTCTTCTTTTTCACTGGGTTTGGGGATGCAGAGGTTCTCAATCGTGATGAAAGTTCCTTCTTGCGGGACGACAAAGTCAACAAAGTTGAATAACTTCTTTGTGCGCAAGATATAAGAGCTCGAAGCGACGACGACGGCGACGTTTCTGGTCGCGAGAAAGTAATCTCCGCGGAAATTTGCATAAGCGGCAACCCAACGCTTTTGCTCGATGAGAAGCTGACGGATGGTTTCTGCTTTTTCTGCATCCAATGGGGAAAGGGAGTTGTAAAGATAAATGGCAGCAAAATTGGTCGCGTCCATGGGATCATTTTCCATCGTGATCTTATAATGGACAAACTCAGGGTCGAAGACCAATCCCCAGGATGATGTGAAGGGGTGATTTTCAAAATACTCTTTATCTATGCCAAAGCCAAAAATCTCCCACTCAAAAGGAATCGAATAGGTGTTCTGCGGATCGTAAAAATGTCCCCGCAGATTCGGATTGATCGATTCGAAAAAAGGGAGTTTTTCTTTTTTAATGGGCTTGAGAAGTTCCTCTTTGATGAGAGAGTGAACGGCATCATCGGAAGGGATGATCAAATCGTAGCCTTCTCCCCTTGTCGCTTTCATTTTGACGAGAAGTTCTTCATTGGAAGAGTAATAGCTGAGATTGATCTTTATCCCTGTCTCTTTTTCAAAGTCTGAGACAATCGAGGGTTCAAGGATATCGCCCCAGGCAAAAATGTTGATCGTATTTTTGTCGTAGGGGATTACTTTCCATTTCGGCCAGTACAAGACGCAAAAAATGAGGATAATCCAACCTAAGATAATGCCCCCGCGGATAAAAAATTTCTTCATCAAAAAATCCTCGTGCGGGTTTTTTGTGAAAAAGTAAAGAATAGAAGGGCGAGAATACAGCTAAAGAGCAGCAAGACAGTCGAAAGAGCGTTGACCATCGGCGAGATGCCGGAGCGGAGCATCGATAAAATGAAAAGGGAAAGGGTTTGCGAGGTGCTGCCCGCGCAAAAATACGACAGGACAAAGTCGTCGAAAGAAATCATGAAGATGAGCAGACCCGTGACAATTAAAGAGGGGCGGAGCAAGGGGAGGGTCACCTTGAAAAAAGTCTGAACGGGCGTCGCACCGAGCACGAGCGAGGCTTCTGTCATCCGGTAATCGAGTTCGAGGAAGCGCGCATAAATAACGGGAACGACAAAACCAAGTCCCAATACGGTGTGTGCCAAAATGAGGGAAACAAGACCCAATGGGATGGAGACCAAAGTAAAGAAGCCCAGTAGCCCGACGGCGAGCACCGTTTCCGGAATGATGAGGTTCCCGTAATAAAGGTTCAGGAATTTGCCGATCCGCCCTCCCTGGGCTGTGTAGAAAATGAGAAAGACTCCCATGGTCAGGCTGATCGCGGTGGAACAGGTCGCGACGATCAGCGAATTGAGAAATGACGCCCAAAGATGGGTCGCGTGGAAAAGCTCATGGTACCATTTCAAGGTGAATCCTTTCCAGGGAGAGGGAAAAGCTTCGGTATTGAAAGAGAAGATGAGAAGAACGGCGAGCGGCACATAGAGAAACAGATAAGTCGCAATGACGATCATCGTTGTGCTGATGGCGCTGAACTTCCCCGTTTTAAGGGTGCTCTGTAACATGCGTCCTCCCCGGAATTAAACGGTCGATCGCCCAGTACAGGCCTACTGAGCTCAAGAGTAAGAAAATGGAGGCGACGACGGTAAATGCCGCCCCGAGCGAGCCCGTTTCATCGCCAAGAATGTAATTGGCCACGACAGTGCCCACGAACATCCATTTGTCTCCCCCCATGAGTTCCGGGATCGCAAATTCTCCAAAAGAGGGGATGTAGACCAGAAAAAATCCCGCCTTTAAACCCCTTTTCGTGAGGGGCAAAATCACACGGCGCAGCGTTTGGCCCCAGCTGGCGCCGAGATCGAGCGAGGCCTCAACAAGGCGGAGTTCCATCTTTTCCAGCGAAGAGTAGAGCGGCATGACCATAAAAGGGAGGTAGTAATAAACCATCATGATCATGATCGCGAAAGGGGTGTTGAGCATATTCATCGGCTCGGAAATGATCCCCATCTCGCGAAGGAGGTTGTTTAAAAACCCCTCTTTTTCCAGCACAAAGAACCAGGCGTACACGTGTAGCAAAAAATTTGTCCAAAAGGGGACAATCAGTAGAAAAAGAAAGAAGTTTTTAAACCGTTTACCTGAAAAGGCGATAAAGTAGGCGACGGGGTAAGCGATCAAAAGACAAAGAATGGCATTTCCTAGCGCCAAGACAAACGAAGACAAGATCACTTTTAAATAGAGAGGGCGGAGAAAAAAGAAAATTTTTTCAAAAGTAAACCCTTCGAAAACATCAAATTCATTGAATTTGAGCACGCTCGTGATGGTGAGGATTGCTAAGGGGATGTAGAAAAAGAGTACTTGCCAAATCATGGCCGGGGCGCCGATCGAAAAGGGAAGCTCGGAAGTAGGGGGTCTGCGGAAGAATTTGATTCTCATTTTTCTAGGATGACCACGTTTTCTTTTTGCCAATACAGGTTCACTTCATTGTCGTAATCGATGACTTCCTGCTGGAAATGCTCTTCATTCTGTTCGAAGACTTGAAGGCGCATCTTATTTTTGAGCAGAATGTTGTATTGTGTGGAACGCCCATGGTAAACGATGGATTGCACAGTGCCCTTAAGCGTGTTGGAAAAATTTTTTACTGTTTTTTTGGAAATGAAGATTTTTTCCGGCCTCAAGCTGATCATCATGTCGCATCCTTCTTTCATCCACTCTTTTTTCTGAGGTATGGCGATCTTCAAGGCCCCGAGCTCAGGAATTTCAATTTCTGGCTCACCATCCAGATGGCGCAGCTGGCCGCTTAAAATATTTGTTGTTCCCACGAATTTCGCGACAAACGAGGTATGGGGAAATTCGTAGATTTCCTTGGGCGTGCCGATCTGCTCGATCTCTCCACGGTGATTCATGATCGCGAGCTGGTCGGCAACCGTTAGCGCCTCAAACTGATCATGGGTCACGTAGACGAACGTCGTCTTCAATTTGTCTTGCAGCTCGATCAGCTCGATGAGCATTCTTTCCCGCAGCTTAAAATCCAGGGCGGCGAGAGGCTCGTCGAGAAGAAGGACGTCGGGTTCATTGACAATCGCCCTCGCCAACGCCACGCGCTGCTGCTGCCCTCCCGAAAGCTGGCTCGTCAGTTTGTAGATATGACTTTCGAGGTGGAAGGCTTCCAGGATTTTGAGAACTTTTTGCTCGATCACCTGCTTGGGCAGCTTTTTGAGCTTGAGGCTGTAGGCGACGTTGTCGAAAACATCGAGGTGGGGGAAAAGCGCATAGTTTTGAAAGACGATATTGATCGGGCGCTTATGGATCGGCCAATCGGAAATATCCTGATCTCCCAGGAAGATTTTGCCTCCATCCGCTTTGTCCAAGCCGGCGATCAGCCTCAAAAGCGTTGTCTTGCCGCAGCCGCTCGGCCCGAGAAGGGCGAAAAATTTGCCTGCGGGTATGAGCAGGCTGACCTCAGGAATGATCGTTCCTTCTTTAACCGTCTTCTTTAACTTTTCTAACCTAATACTGCGCATCTCTGTTGCTTGGGTCCTCTCGTCTTACCTTAGGGGTTATAATTGCGCTGCAATTTTATGGCCAACTGAGTTTTATTGCATAGAAATTTTCAATGAAATTTGAGAAAATTTTCGCCGGAGTTTTAGACGGAGGTTTTTCTTCATCCCCAAACAGCCTGAAAATTGGGAAAACGATGAAGCTGAAAAGCTCTTTGGGAGAATCCCCATTCTCTGAATCTGACTCGGACTTTCAGCGCGATAAGGATGGTGGCAGAGAGATTGAACTGGAGCTCGTCGATATTAAGGTTTCCGATTCTTGCTGTGCATCCCGGCATGCTCAGTTTAAAATAAATATTATTAAGTTTTAAATTAAAAAATAGTATAATAAATTTTATTCTTGAATTTTATTTAATTGTAATTTTATAATACTACTTATGTAAGAAAACAATTAAAAATAGGAATTATTATGACAATAGCGCCAACAAACAATCTTCCAACAGTCTTTCACTCAGGACCTTTTCCTAGTCAAGACACGTGTCGATATGGCTCCCGATTTTTAGATCTGAAAGACATCGGTGACTGTGCCCAAGTCAGCAAGGCTTGGAGTCGTGCCATGGATGACTATGGCATTTGGTTTCCGATGTTTGAAAATGAAAAGATTCCTCTCATCGAAGGACGAATATTGAAAGCCAAGGAAGACTTCAAGTTTATGCGCCCCATCACGGTTAGCAAACGGGCTGCCGCCTGCTTAGGTGAATTTGTTGGAGAAGTGCCGGTAATGAGCGAAAAAACTTTCAAAAGATTGAAAGAAAGAGACGTCTTTGACCCCACCAAGTACAATGGCGAGACACATGTCGTCGTCGTTGAGCCAACGCATTTCGAAAGAGATTTGACTCCTGATCTTTATCGTGGTTTTATTCAAAAGGATTCTGTACCACAGAACGACCCTCTCCCCCCCCCAGGAATAACAATCGCGATCCCTTATTCGGCTGCGAATGTCATGATGCTCGGCAAAGAGGCATGGAAACATAATGAAACGGTATTAGCTGATACAGAAGTCGATAAAATCTTAAAAGTATGCGACAAAGTTTCAACGACGGTTAATGTGTATGTCATGCGAATTATTTCTCCTGAGCAAACTGAACAGCTGAAGTACCGTCTCCAAAAACAATATCTGGAAAAAAAGGGCTATGAAGTAGCACCTTTTGGACCCCGGTTTTATTTGAATATGATAAAGCTTCTTAATGAGGGCACTTGTCCAGATAAGGATGTTTCTTCGTCTACCTCTGATATAGTCCTTGAGTATGATTCGGAAGCATCGGAGAGGACAGGGGTAGCACTTTTTGACGAACGTACTGTGAGCATTGGGGAGCTTAATCATTACCCTGACTCTGAGTTCCCTTTGATTCAACTCTGGGCCACCGATGCCTATGATGCAGAAATGCGCGCTGCTGCCGGTTTTCCTGCAGAGTTAGCGGTTGTGAAAGGAAACTCAACTCCTGCAGAGTCGGCGGTTTTCGAAGAATCGTCCGAAGAATCGTCCGAAGAAACGCTACGCGGAAGTAAACGCACTCACGACGAGGCGTTTGGTCTGGACGGTTAATCTTTTTGAACTCTAAACATTTTGCGCCCTTTCCGGGCGCAAAATAATAGATTTAATGAAGTAAAAAATAAATTTCCCAATTCGATGTAATTTAATACAAATTAGGAGAAAATAATTATGACGTTAGCGCCCGCAACACACAATCTTCCAGAAGTCTTTCACTCAGGACCTTTTCCTAGTGAAGATACATGTCGATATGGCTCGCGATTTTTAGACCTAAAAGACATTGGTAACTGTGCTCAAGTCAGCAGTGCGTGGAGTCGTGCGATGGATGACTATGTCATTTGGTTGTCGTTGTTTGAAAGAGAAAAGATCCCTCTCATCGAAGGACGGAAGTTGAAAGCCAAGGAAGACTTCAAGTTTATGCGCCCCATCACGGTTAGCAAACGGGACGCCGCCTACTTCGGTGAATTTGTTGGCAAAGCGCCAGTAATGAGCGAAAAAACCTTCAAAAGACTAAAATTCGAAATGGACGCCTTTAACCCCACGAAGCAAAATCACGAGACACATGTCGTTGTCGTTGAACCAACGCATTTCGTAAGATCTTACGATTCGGATTTTAGCAAACGTCTTCTCGAAAATGGGGATTTTAGCCCAGACAATATCATCGAAAGAAAGACGATGACGATCCCTTATTCAACCAAGAATCTTATCCTCCTCGCCGAAGAATCATGGAAGAATGACGAAAAGTTATACGATGAGTACACGGTGGAGGGTTTGCCGGAAATTTTAAAAGAATGCAACAAAGTTTCCAAAATCGTTAATGTCCACGTTTTGCGAATTGACTCTCCTGAGATAACTGCAAACATGAAATACTCTCACCAAAGCCAACTTCTGCAAAAAAAAGACTATGAAGTAGCGCCTTTTAATCTACGATTTTATTTTAATATGCTACAGCTTTTTAAGACACGAACTTGTCCTGATAAAAATTATACTTCCATCACTTCCGATTTAGTACGATTGATTGACCTAAAGGAAACCGAGAGGGTAGGGGAAGAACTTTTTACAATTTATTCAGTGACCATGGGGCCATCCGCTTGCCCTGATGCTGCATTCCCTATGATTAGCGTTTTTTCCACAGATGCTCGTTTTGAAAAAGACATCCGCGCTGCTCCTGGTTTTCCTAGCGGTTTTGGAAGAAACGCCGCGCGGAATTAAACGAACCCACGACGAGGCATTTGGTCCCCACTCTTGATAAAAGTTTGGGTACCGCGACGCTATCCAAGCTTCACTAATCTAGGTTTAAATAATTTCCCGATGCTGGCATTCTAGTTCTTATCATAAGAACATCACATCGAGAACTATGGAACGGCGAAAACTTATCATCATTGGATCGGGCCCTGCGGCCTATACGGCCGCGATTTATGCGGCCCGTGCGAATCTTTCTCCCCTTATCTATGAAGGATTTTTTTCCGGGCCTGCGGGCGGACAGCTGATGACGACGACCGAGGTAGAAAACTATCCGGGTTTTCCTGATGGGATCTCTGGACCTCGGTTAATGGAAGAATTCCGGAAGCAGGCGGAGAGATTTGGAACGACTGTTCTGGCCGAAGACGTCGCCTCTGTCGATCTTAAGGTACATCCTTTTGTGATCAACGGGAGTCCCACTGTATTGCAAGCGGATGCCATCATCATCGCGACGGGGGCCACAGCGAAAAGGCTCGACGTACCAGGAGCAAAAGACGGCGAATTTTGGCAAAAAGGGGTCACGGCTTGCGCTGTATGTGATGGAGCTGCTCCTATTTTCCGCAATAAAGATCTTTATGTGTTCGGCGGGGGCGATACTGCCGTAGAAGAAGCGGTCTTTTTGACGAAATTTGGAAAAAAAGTTTATCTTGTCCATCGGCGGGATGAGCTCCGCGCCTCGAAAATCATGGTGGAGCGAGCCCTGAAGAATCCCAAAATTGAAGTGATTTGGAATCACGTCCTCGAAAAGGTGGAAGGGGACCAGGTGGTCACTCATGTTGTCTTAAAAGATGTGAAGTCCGGTAAAGAAATGAGAAGGGACGCCGGGGGTGTGTTTTTTGCGATCGGCCATACTCCCAACACAGCCTTTTTGCAGGGTCAATTGGAGCTTGAGACGAATGGCTACCTGAAAGTGAAGCCGGGGAGAAGCTACACGAATATCGATGGAGTTTTTGCCGCCGGCGATGTGCAAGATCATATTTACAGGCAGGCGGTGACGGCGGCTGGCTCAGGGTGTATGGCTGCTCTCGACGCAGAGCGTTGGCTCTCAGAAAAAGGGCATATCGAATGACGGATGTTCGCAAGATTTTTTATGGATTGTTGACTCTGACGTCCCCAGCTTTTTCCCTGGAAACGATGCCGTGGCTCGGCGACCAATACGTTTTCGATTTAGAATCGGCGTTTACTTATTCACGGTATCGAAAAGTCGAGGGCGCTTCGAAACAGATCAAGGGACCGTCGAACGATTACGATCTCTTATTCGATTTGGGATTTACCGCTTGTCCCAATGTTGACTTTCGCGCAGAGATAGAGTTCGCGGAAACTCCGCGGCAGCCTTTCAATTGGCGGAGCGCGGCGCTGCAGGGGCGCTACCAATGGCTGGATGACATTGCCGGGGATCCCGTGAGTGTGACGACCGGCTTCAATGTTCGCGCCGTGCCGCATCATAGTTTACGCGATGTCAGCTGTCCCTATGCCTCTTACGCCAATTACGAGTTAACGGTTGCTGTTGGCAAGGAATGGTCGAAGGAAGGGATGTGGACGATGCGGACTTATGGCTGGACCAGCCTTGGCATTGCCAATCATGGTTTGCCTTGGTTGCAGGAGCTCGCTGCTTATCAAATGAATTGGCAGGACACGCATGAGCTTTCGTTTTATGCTTTAGGCAATTTTGGATTGGGAGGAAAACAGCATGTCGATGTGCATCGCTTTAATGGGTGGGGGGAATTTCAGCACCAGTCTATCGATCTCGGCGTTGCTTATGGTTACCAATTCACCATTTGGGGGACATTGACGGCAATATATGCTTACCGGGTTTTTGCCCACAACTTTCCCGAGCGTGTGAACTTTTTCACCCTGGCTTACACACTGCCTTTTTCACTTTTTTAATCCTTAATCCAGATGGCGAAAGCAGTGACGTAGAGGTGGCAGTGGCTGATCGAGACCATCATTGAAGTGCCTTTGATTTTTTTCTCCAAGGTGCTGGAAAAATGAACGACAGGTTTTCCGCTGGGTTCGTTCAGGACTTCGATGTCGAGCCATGAGGCGTGTTCGCCAAAACCTGTGCCGAGGGCCTTGACGATGGCTTCTTTTGCAGAAAAACGCCCTGCAAAATGGGGAACAGGATCTTTGTACTTCAAACAGTAGTCCTGTTCCTTGGTAGTAAAAAGCCTGACGATCAAGCGCAATCCGTGCGTGTCGATGCTCTTGCGGATTCTCTCGACCTCAATGATATCATTGCCGATGCCTAAGATCGGCCCTTTTTCAACGTTCATCGTCTATATCTTCATCTTCTTCGTATTCATCAGAAAGATTTTCTTCATCCATCGCATTGCAAAAGATCATTCTTCCAGAAGAGGTGTGCTTCACGGAAAGGACTTTTGCATCGATCGTTTCCCCAATATAATTGCCGCCCCCATTGACCACAACCATTGTTCCATCGTCGAGATAGCCGACCCCTTGGCGAGGTTCTTTTCCGTAACGCTGGATCTTGATTTTAATGAATTCGCCCGCCTGCATGAGGGGTTTAAGAGCGTTGGAGAGAGTATGAATATTGATGACGCGGATCCCCTCGATGGTAGCGATTTGGATCCGGCTGATATCCGCTGTGATCAGGTTGGCGTCGAGCAATCGGGCGAGGCGAAGGAGTTTGCCTTGAGTATCTTTGACATCTGGAAAATCCGTGTCGTTAAACCGCAATTCAAGTTCGGGAACCCCCTCGAGTTTCTTGATCACTTCCAGGCAGCGCCGCGCTTTGGATTTTGAAAATTCATCGCCGATTTCAGACAGTGCATAAAGTTCCTTGATCACAAACCTGGGAACCACGAGCTGGTGGTCTAACAGGCCTGTCGAGGCGACGTCGATGATGCGCGCGTCAGCGAGCACAGAGCTGTCAATGATGAGATCTTTCTTTTTTTCCGTTGTCGGAGAGAATTTGACAAAGGGGATGCTAACGTAGAGTTCATCGGAGGCCCGCAATGTCATGATGGTCCCGAGGTAGGTACCGAAAAGAAATAATGCGATCTTGATGATTTCGAGGGTTTGCGGCTGCAGAACGATAGAAATACGGCTGATGTCGAGGACCGCATTGAACACTAAAACGAGGGCTTCTCCCATTAAATAACCGATGAAGATCCCGATAATAGCAATATTGAATGAGCGCAGATTGAAACGCTTGAAGGCCATGTCAAAGCCCACGAGCAGGAAACCGAAGAGCAGACCCATCGCAATGCCAATCAGGGCATTGACATAGATCGTTCCCGTAGGGCTGGAAATCATAAAAGTGGTCATGAAAAAAATGCTCAACACAACGAAGAGCACGCGCATGAAAGCAATGGAAACACTCATCATTTCTCCTAATTTTATTTTTAAGGTTCAGTTTTTGAGATTGCAATTGTAGGAATCCTTCCGATTTTTGTCGACAAACTAAAATTTAATGTGCGTTCTCTAAGACATCTTGGGGATTTTGCGGCTTTGATATTAAACGCTCGACAAATCTCTTTACTTATTTTAGGCCATAATTTGTGATCTGATTTAAGAGAACCATAAAAAAGAGTCGTGATATGGAGAAAAAAATAAGTGGATTAAAAATTGCCATTGTTGTTGCCAATGGCTTTGAACAAAGCGAAATGGTTGAACCCAAAAAAGCCCTCGATGAAGCGGGAGCCGAAACAGTCATCATTTCTCCGATAGGAGGAAAAGTCAAAGGTTGGAAAGATAAAAATTGGGGCGATGAGTTCACGGTGGACAAAAAGATCGAAGAGATCAAAGCCGAAGATTTTGATGGCATTCTTCTTCCCGGCGGGGTCATGAATCCGGACACTCTCAGACTCTATCCCTCCGTGATCAACTTCATTAAAGAATTCGTAAAAGCTAACAAACCCATCGCCGCAATCTGTCACGGTCCTTGGACGCTCATAGATGCGGAAGCTATTGAAGGTAGAAAAATCACTTCTTGGCCGTCCATCAAAACTGATCTCATTAATGCCGGTGGCGACTGGATTGACCAAGAAGTCGTCAAAGACGGGAATCTCATTACTAGTCGCAAACCCGCAGACATTCCGGCTTTCAATAAAGCTTTTATTGATCTCCTCATTCACAAGTGTGGAAAGAGATGATAGATAAAAACGCAAAAGTTGCTATCGTTACAGGCGGTGGTCAAGGAATAGGTGCGGAGATCGCTCTGCATCTTCTATCCCAAAATATTCGGGTTATTGTAGCGGAACTTCACATCGCCTCTAAAAATTTCGACCTGAAAGACAAAGATCGTCTCCTCATCATCAAAACTGATGTTAAAAAAGAAAATTCTATTAAGCAGATGATCAAGCAGGGAATAGCCCATTTCGGCAGACTTGACTATTTAATCAATAATGCCGGAATTCTTCCCGATGAAAAAGCGACTTTTGAGAAAACCACGCTCAAAATCTGGAATGAGTACATAGCCACGAATCTAACCGCCGCTTTTTTAACTTCTAAATATGCAGTCCCCCATCTCCGCAAACAAAAAGGCAATATTGTCAATATTGCATCGACACGCGCTCTACAATCTGAAGGCAATTGCGAACCTTACGCCGCCTCTAAAGGAGGCCTTATAACGCTTACTCATGAACTGGCTATAAGCTTAGCTCCTGATATTAGGGTCAATTGTATAAGTCCTGGATGGATTGATACCCATCACATGAAAATAACCAAAAAAGATCATGCCATTCATCCCGTAGGCCGTGCTGGAAGACCTGAAGACATAGCCAATCTTGCCAGTTTCTTGATCTCTGACAAGGCTGCATTCATTACAGGACAAAACTTCATTGCTGATGGTGGCATGACCATCAAAATGATATACAAATAAAAAATAGTAGTTAAAACAACTTCTTTCTCCTCTCAAAAAAAATTATTCTCCACAAATAAAAATTTAAATGGGCAGTACACTGTAAATTGTGTTACACTGCTCGTAAAAAAATGGAGTGATGTTTATGCACATGAGCAAAAGAGCGTGGATAACGATTTCAGGAATGATTTGGTTCATTGTGGGGATTGGGTTACTGACTCTTGGACTTAACTTCATCGTCTTCAAAGCGCAAATAGAGACTCACGAGACAACATCGCTGATTGCCAAAATGGCGCCCATCGCTGGAGGCAGAGAAAAGGCGGCGATGACGCTCATCGTGATCGGGTTGATCCTAGGGTTTCTTAAGGCGCGATTTGTTCTCATCAAAACCGTCCGCCGTGTCGTCGAACGGATCCTGGGGCTGCCTCTGCCGATAAAAATCTCTCAAGTCTATAGCAAAAATTACTTAATGCTGATCTGCGGCATGATCCTTTTGGGCTTAAGTATGAAATGGCTGGGATTCTCTACCGAAGTACGCGGGCTCATTGATGTGGCAATAGGATCAGCCCTGATGAATGGGGCTGTGGCTTATTTTCGCCTTGCTTTGCGGCCGGTTTGATTATTTATGATAGGAAGAGCCTTTTTCAATTTCAAAGGCTCGGTAAATCTGTTCAACGAGGACAAGCCGAGCGATTTGATGGGTGAACGTGAGCCGCGACAAAGATAACAGTGATTGCGCCATTCCTTTGATGGAAGCTGGAACTCCTTCGGGGCCACCAATCACAAAGGCGAGGCGTGAGTGGGCATGTTGAATGGACCTACCCAGGTATTGGGCAAATTCTTCACTGGAGAACTGCTTTCCTTGAGGATCAAGACAAATAAAATTTGCCTCTTTCTCTAAGAATTGCTTCATTTGCTCATCGGTTTTCGCTAAAATCCACTCCAATGAAACGGAAGATTTAAGGCGGCCCTCGTAAAGTCCTAGAGCGCTTTGAAGCCATTCTTCTTTCGTCTTGCCAACTGAATAAATTTTAATTTTTATCATTATGCTTTCTTATATCACATGGGACCCAAGCCGGGGAATGTTCGATTTCAATCTGCCGATCTTGGGCCGTCCTATTTTATGGTACGGTTTCTTTTTTGCGCTGGGTTTTTTTGTAGGTTACTTTTTATTGACATATCTGTTTCGCCGTTATTTTCATGAGAAAAAGCATGCAGCAAAAACGGCCGAGCAGATCTCTCTCTATGTGGTGATTGGCGCCCTGGTCGGATCTCGATTAGGTGACGTCCTCTTTTATCAAAGTTGGGGCGATATTGTCCGCAATCCCATCTCCATCATTGCGATTTGGGAGGGGGGACTGGCATCACATGGGGGAGCTATCGGCATTCTGATTGCATTATGGCTCTTTGCCAGAAAAACAAAAATTCCCTTTTGGACGTCTGTAGACTTCGTCGTCATTCCCACAGCGGCGGCGGCCATTTTCATTCGGATCGGCAACTTTTTTAATCAGGAAATTCTAGGCTTGCCGACATCGCTGCCTTGGGGAGTGCTTTTTTTGCATCCCGCCGACGCAGGGCCCATCGTTCCTCGCCATCCGGCTCAGCTTTACGAAGCAATTGCCTACGCATGTGTCCTTGCCATTCTCTTGTTCTACTGGCATCGTCATCCCCCTTTCGCAAAACGGGGCAGGCTGACAGGGTTGTTTTTGACGTTGGTCTTTTCCTTTAGGTTTTTGATCGAGTTCATCAAAATGGAACAAAGCGCGCATTTCTCATGCAGTGGCTGTCTGACAATGGGACAATACTTAAGCATCCCATTTATTTTAGTTGGGATTTGGTTATTGGTAAGGAGAATTTGAACAGTGATTTTTAGGAGTTCATCCGTCCTCCGGCGGAAACCCGGCCCTTAAGGGCCGGGTATTTTCAAAAACAATGTTGGGCCTAGTACGAAGCTCGGTCCCAACTTAATCCCAGGCCTTAAGGCCTGGGTTCACTTTATACAAGAGTACAAGAGCTTTGCGAGATTGGATTAGAGAATTCCGAGAATAGATCATTATCTAGCTTTTCCAACTGAAAAAAATGGGATTGAGGGGCAGAATTTTGGAGAAGTTTTATAAAATTATAATAGAATTTGGCATGAGAGAGTATCGCTTTATCAGCTCTTTCGGTATTAATTTTTATCAGTCCTTCGGAAGGATCGAACAAAAAACAAATCTTATCTGATTTCATTAAAATGCATTTGTGGCCTATGTGGTCGAAATCAGTATCTGTAGAACCCTGGGAAGGAAAGAAAGTGCTGATACTATAAAAGTAAATTCCAAGGGGGAGATAATCGAAATCAAAATCATTAGAATCAATGAAATTGGTGACTGTAATCCCGTTTTTATTAATTTCAAAAGTTGGCCGAAATACCGTAGGAATGGCTTGAATGATAGTTGGAACTTTGCCCGCGCCAAATTCAAAATGTTTGCTTAAAGCTATAATGTCTTTTTCTTCTAAATGTCCTTTAGATCGAATAATCGAAAATAATAAATGGGCGAACCAACGACTACTTCCATCGCAAATTCCTTTTTGTGATTTTTCATAAGAATATTCGATTCTTTCTGACGATTTTTTTTCTGTTTTATTTAGAGTTAGAGGAAATATGGTATTTAATTTATTTTTTGGGAGGTTGATGGTGGGAACAATTTTAGATAGTTCAAATGCTTTTCTAAATACTTGTGTGGTCTCATTTATATCCTTATTTTCATAATTCAGCTCTTCCTTGGCATCAAAGGGGATTGTCTGTGAAATGTCTGGCAAGCTCTGTATTTGCTTACTAATTTTTTCTAAGATCTTCTTTTCCTTCCATTTGAAATAATCCGATAAATTATCATCCTTGGAAAAGGATGAAGTGAAAACTATGGATGATATTGACATAAATTTTGTCCTAATTTTTAATATTAATTATATAAAAATATTTTATTTAATTCAATTATGATGTTTAATATTGCCTTTATGATAAATATTTTATTTATATGTCTCTAAAAATAAGGGAGTTGTGAGATTTTTGATCGAGTTACCAAAGCCTAACAATGGGAGCATTTCTCAAATACATATCCAAAATCAAAAAAAATTTTTGAGAATTTTCTTTCAATATCGCTGTTGTCTGTTCTATCGGAATATCTAAGTTAATACAGCATCCGCCTGTGCGCGCTCGAAAGGGACCAAAGGAAGAGCCTTACTGACAATCTCTTCGAGCTGATGGGCGAGATGCCCATGGTCAAGCGTTGCTCCAGAAAAAAGCAAGATGGAAGAGTGCCATTGGAGAAAGCGGTCGAAAGAGGACTCTTCTGAAGTGCCGAACAAAGCATACCAGGCATATTTGTAAAGGATCCACACTCTTAAAGACAATTGGCCGGCGTAGGGAGCTAGCTCTGGATAGCTTTTCAAATAGGCTTGGCAGATCTCGCTCACAAAAGTGTGGTGGGGAAGAACGGAAGGCTGTTCTTTCCATTTTCGGCAGATCATGCGAAGCAAAGTGCTTTCAGGATCGAGCCGAATCCATTTGCACAGCATATCTCCCTGAATAGCCCATATATGGATTTTTCGTTCGATATCGCTCCACTTCTTCACATTAATAAGCTCTTTTGTCCGGTTGAAAAATTGTACGGTGGCTTGGACCAATGCCGAAAAAGCGTGATGGGGGTTTTCAATGAGGATATTGGCGATTTCCTCTTCGATTTTTTGGCCGATTTTGTAGGGTAGCTTTTCAAGGAGCCCTTCCGTTTCGCTCAAAGATTTCCAGATCGCGATCTCTAAAATATCTTTATCTTTACCTTGAAGAACAGGTAGCAAAGTCGCTTCTTTATAGGCAGACCAAATGGTCTCTTCGACAAAGTCAGGGCAACGGCAATATTCATCGCATTTCATCAGAACGAGTTCCGCCGAGATAAATGCGTAAAGGGCCTGAGGAAGATCCGGGCGGTTTTCTGCAGGCTGCGGGTAGAGGGAGGCAATTGCTTCCTTAAGTGTCTCTTCGGGCACGGTTTTAGGCATATTGCAAGCTAGAGAATATAGGGCGGTCATGCGACGGACGAGCTCGGAGAGTTGAGGAAGGGGAACGGCAGTTTTGAGAAGTGAGGAGTGGCGGCGGATGAAATTGTCGATGGCCCTCCTTTGCTCAGCAAAAAAGAGCGTGTGGATCGGAGAAGAAGGATAGAATTTTTCTGCGAGCAATGCAGAAATATTGCATACCATATGGTCAACCGAAGAAAAACTGGGCAGTTCGTGAAGCGAATGAAGCGTTTCTTTAACCTTGTGTTCTAGCTCATTGAATCCCATTTGCGGATCTCTGGCGGTGATCTCTAACGTTGTCTTCACGATCAACGAATCAATTTTATCGTATTCGTCATAAGGGCTTTTATAGTGTTCTATTTCGCCGACGAGCAGATGCCTTTGAACGGACCAAATCATCTTCGTAAGCTGTTCAAGATCAGGCCGAACCCCATCAATGGTTGCGATGCATTCGCTTAGCCTCATGGCCAGTTGGTGGGCAAAATGGGAAGGATGAAAATGAACGGGATTTTTGAGGGCCGTGTAATTTTTCAGGTTTTCTTTAATAAAGAAATGGACGTTGAGCTTGCCTGCCTGGGTCATCGCCTCTTTTTGATGTTGGATCTGCTGAGAATAATAAGCGATTTTTTCCCACGTCTTTTTCAAGGCCGAAGTGCCAAGGCGGTAATGGGGAAACTTTTCCTGAAATTCGGGAGCAATTTTAAAAATGAGTTCCTCTTGAAGTTTCAACGTCCATTTTTTGGAAGACCCGCAATGCTGCATCTCTTGTTTGATTTTCTGAGAAAGAAAGAGATTAAGGTCTGAAAAAGGGTCATAGAATTCAGGAGATTCATCGATTGAGGAAAGAAATTCTGATAACGGATCTTCTTTTTCTTTTTTCTTATTATTGGAAATAGAAGCGGCAACAAATTTAGAGGAACCAGACCAGAAATTATCGGATGAATTTGGTAATCTTGTTCCCGGCATGGATTTAACAAATTTTTAAATGTCGTATTTTTCTGTCTAACTTATACCGATTTTTTTTGTCTAATAATTTTTCTAACAATTTTTAAAAATTCTTTCGAATAAGTGAAATCTATAGGCGGAAAAATGGGATTCATTGATTCAAATGTTGTGTGGAGAATGTGTTATGAAAAACGGTTTTTGTATCCGCGTCACTTGTTCGAGAATTTGATGTTATTAGAACTTTTATTTCGAGACTTTTACGACATCAATATTAGTTGTTATGAACTGAAAAAGTATATTCCAGATTGGGGAATTGAAATTTCGTGTTAATTTCGACCCCTTTTTCTTAAATTTTTTCTCAGTGAGAATTTTGTAAAGGAACTCGAATTTTTCTTTTTTCTTTAAAAAACTGGTTTCTAATAGTTTATATATTTCTCCAGGACGGGTGTTATCGATGCTCTAATTAATTACGAAATATGTTAAAATTTACTTTTCAAAATTTGATTGAGGTTTATTATGGCTCAACCAGCGCCTTCAGAATTTGCTTTTATTACCCGGGAATGTTTATTAAAAGATTTTCAATGGATGAGAGGGTACGGAAGGGACGTAAATGGTCGTTTCTACACTCATTTTGTTCCCGAAACAGACCTCTCCAAATTAATTCAAATCACGCGTAATTCAAATCTAAAGATGCGTATTTACCCTATTTACGCTTGCAATTGCTCACAGGCAATGGGCAGGGAGCAGAGACAACTCATTGAGGATAAATTGTGCGATAAGGTGACTCAAGTGTTTAACCAGAAAAAACTGCTTACCCTTTACAGCTTTGCTTCAGGGGACTGCTATCAAGAACTTTCTGTTGGTGTGGGCCTGGCAAAAGCAGCTTACGATGTTCGTCAAATTGTTCTTGTTGATAAAAAATATGAATATGAAGACCAAGCAGTCAGCGAGTTTAGCATTTTTTTTAAGAGGTTGTTTCCGAATGCTCAAGTTTCTGTCTATCAGGAAGAAACTAAATACTTCCAAGATATTAAAAGCTCAAAACAAGAAAAACCTGACGTTATTCTGTGCATTGATGCAGATCTAGCCACCAATTTACCTACCAGGAAGGAAACTTATACTAAAATGTTAGAATCAAATAGCAGCCAATGTATTCTTGCCTATCACAATCACGTTAATCTGTTCAACCCGGATGTGGTTTCTGAGATCGAAATACTTCAAGGCAGTTCGGCTTAGATTTTTTGGGGGGCCTGCGGCTTTTGCGCTAGTGCTCCTTAACAAAAATCGAGATGATTTCTAGCGTGAAAGCTCGCTAGCAGCGAGGACAGCAGGCTTCGCAGGTTGATCAGCATTAATACGTTTAACCGTAGCTCTACCATGACAACATCGGTTACCAATCGCCAAATTTTTTTCATTGAGCCATCAATAAGCCTGATTGGGAATTCCAATCTGTTATAGGTGATTGTTCGTTTTTTTGTGTCACTCATTTCCTTATCTCAAAGCGATGCAAGAAATTTCTACACGTGCATCCATGGGGAGTTTCGCGGCTTGGATGGTGACGCGCGCGGGTTTGATGGCATGGTTGAAACGTTCCGCATAGACGGCGTTCATTTCTGGAAAATCTTGCATATCCTTTAAGAACACTTCCGTTTTCACCACATCCTTCGTCGTCAGGCCTTCTACCGCCAAAATCGCTTCCAGATTATCAAGGACTTGTTTTGTCTGGCCCTGGATGCTCGAATCGGGGATTTTGCCGGTTTTGGGATCGATGGGGAGCTGTCCTGAAATAAAGAGATAGGGTCCAGCGGCGACGGCCTGGGAGTAGGGTCCTATTGCCTGGGGGGCGTGTTCTGTTGTAATGGAGCGAATTTCTTTTTCCATAATGTTTCCTTCAAAAGTTCTTGAGAATTTTGTATACGAAGAGAATAATACAGGAAAATCCAATTTTCTTAGAGGGCAAGACAATGAATCAAATCACGATTGCAGGGCATTTAGGCGCGGATCCGGAAGTGCGGTTTACTTCGTCCGGTAAAAAAGTAACGACCCTCCGAGTCGCAGCCCGGGCGCGGCGCAGCGGTAAAGATGAGACGATCTGGTGGAAAGTGACGATCTGGGGAGAACAATTCGATAACATTATCCCTTATTTCAAAAAAGGGAGCCCGATCATCGTCGTCGGCGAATTGAACAAACCGGAAATCTTCACTGATCGAGAAGGCCGTCCCCAAGTTTCCATGAGCATCACAGCTAACAATATTCTGTTCAGCCCCTTTGGGCGTCCGGATAGCGCTGGCGGATCAACCAACGAGGGTGAGGCGGGAACGCATGCTGCTCCGCAAGGTCCGCATCAGGAAATGGCCCATGCTGCCCATGAAGTCTCTCATGGACAGGGCAAGGCCGACCCAGCATTTGCTGAGGATGAAATACCCTTTTAGGAAAAAACTTATATATGCAAATCAGTTCAGCGCCCAGTCATAACACTCGCAAACCTGCGGACGTAGTCGTCGTTCCCTTTTGGCAGGATAAGAAGGAGGCTCAGATTGCTTGCACCTCTAAAGAATTTGAAGGCGTAGTGCAATTCCCTCTTGCATCCGGAGATTTTCACGGCAAAGAAGGGGAATGCCTGCTGCTTTATCGGTCGCAAGGAAAAGAAAAGCGTGTGCTATTGCTAGGCCTTGGCGATAAGAAAAGCTGCCTCCCAGACAGCCTGCGCCGCGCTTATGCTTCCGCTGCCAAAGGGATGCGCGCCAAAAAACTGAAAAGCGCGAATATTCTTTTTCCCGAAAACGACTTGATCGGGTGGGAAATCGCCTGCCGCGCGGTCGAGGAGGGCGTGCTGCTCGCGAGCTATTGTTTTGATCAGTTAAAAGGGGAATCGAACAAAGAAGAGAACCATTCGGATTTGGAGAAGGTCTGTTTTTGTGGTTTGAATAAGGAGGACAGCGCCTTATTGAGAAAAACAGAAAAGGTCGTCCATTCCGTGAATTTTGTGCGCGACCTCGTCAACGGCAATGCCGACGACATCAATATAGATACTTTTAAGAAGCTCGCCAAGGATTTCGAAAAAAAATATTCCAAAGTCAGAACGAAGGTCCTCGATAAAAAAGCCTTGGAAAAAGAAAAATTGGGGCTAATTTTAGCGGTCGGCCGCGCAGCGACCCGCGATCCTGCTCTTGTCATTCTTGAGTATCACGGCGATCCGCATTCGAAAGAAAAGACCGCCATCGTCGGCAAAGGGATCACCTTCGATACGGGCGGTCTTAATCTCAAAGTGGGTGGGTCCGGCCTGGAGACGATGAAATGCGATATGGCAGGCGCCGCGGTTGCGTTAGGGATTATTCAGGCGGCGGCTGAGCTTGAGCTCAAGGTCAATTTGATCAGCGTTCTCGCCCTCGCAGAAAATGCGATCGGGCCTGCCAGCTATAAGCCTGGCGACGTGTACAAAAGCCATTCGGGCAAGACGGTGGAAATCAGTAACACCGATGCCGAGGGGCGGCTTGTCTTGGCCGATGCGATCTCTTATCTTCAGGAAAATTATCATTTCAGCCAAATGATCGATTTTGCCACGCTCACGGGTGGGGTCATCATTGCTCTTGGAGAGGAAGCGACAGGCCTTTTCTCCAACAATGACGCCCTGGCCAAACGGCTTGAAAAATCGGGAGAGCGTACGCACGAACGGGTGTGGCGGCTACCTTTATATCCGGAATATAAGGACTACCTCAAATCCACTATCGCCGACATCAAGAATTCGGGCCCGCGCAAAGCGAGCTCTGGATCGGGGGCGATGTTTATCCAATATTTCGTTAAAAAATCGATTCCCTGGGCGCACTTGGACATCGCGGGCACGGCGTATCTTTCCGAGCTCAAGGTCTATCATCCTACTGCGGCCACGGGCGTCGGCATCCGCCTTCTCGTCGACTTTTTAGAGAATCATGCGTCCTAAGCGCGTCTCTAAAAAAGAAGCCGGGATGCGCCTGCTTCAATTTTTACGCGAAAATTATCCTGAAGCCCCTTCCGTGAAAACGTTAAAGCGGGCCATTGACGGCAAGTGCTGCACCATCAACGGACGGATCGAAACCTTCTCTTCGTACATTCTGGAAGAAAACGATAGTGTCGCTTTGAACTCTGTTGGACTGGAAAAGAAAACCGCGTCTATTTCTGTGCTCTATGAAGATGATCAACTCCTGATCGTCAATAAACCTGCAGGAATAGTCTCCGATCTGCGGAGCCTAAAACTTCCCGGGAAGCATTTAGTTCATCGATTAGACAAAGAGACTACGGGCGTCCTTATCCTTGCAAAAACGGTTTCTGCAAAAGAGAAAATGCTCGCGCTTTTCAAAGAGCGGGGTATTCGCAAGCTTTATTTGGCGGTTGTCGACGGTGTGATGGAAAAGGATGAAGGCAAAATCGATAATTTTCTCGGCAAAAAATACAGTTATCAAGGGCAGACTGTCTATGGATCTACCGATCAAAAAGATGGGGAGCGGGCCATCACGTATTGGAAATGTTTAGCCAAGGGGAAAACAGCATCCGTCGTGAGCTGCGAGCCTTATACCGGCCGCACACATCAGCTTCGAACGCATCTAAGCGGCATCAAGCATCCCATTCTCGGAGATGTCCAATATGGAAAGAAATTTATCTGTCCTTATAAGCCGCATCGCAATTTGCTACACGCGTATCGGCTTGTCTTCAAGCATCCATCGACAGGGAAAGAGATCAACGTCACTGCCCCGATCCCTGCCGACTTCAAACAAGCTCTAGATCTTCTCAAAGTGTGTCTAGATGGCGCATCTGGTTGAGCCTCTTGACGAGTAGTAAAAGCAGGATTCCAAAGATGAACGAAATCGCGACAAACAAGCCAAAGAAGGCATTCATGTTTGTCAGTTTCGACATCAAGGGTGCGATGATTCCGCCAAGGTAAAACGCAACGCCAACGCACAAGTACCAGACACCGACAAGCATCGCCGTAAAGCGGCGCGGAGAAAGGTGCGTGAGCAGAGAAAGCCCGATAGGAGCGATCAACATTTCGCCGAGAGCCATAAACGCGTACGCGCCGAAAAGATAAGACGGACTGATCGCTGCGCCCTTCGCTCCCGTTGCAATTTGGGAAGCTCCTATTGTCATGATCAAAAAGCAGAGTCCCATGGCAAACAAACTCATCACAGATTTCGCCGGCGGAGTCGGATCGAGTTTGCGCTTGGCAAGCCAAGTGTAGAGTTTTGCCAAAGGAAAAGCGAAGATGACCAGGTACAGACTTTCAGAGGAGAGCAGCCAGGACGCGGGCATTTGGAATCCCATCACATGGCGGTCGGTGTACTTCAGGGCAAAGATGTTCATCGATGAACCTCCCTGGTTAAAGGCCATCCAAAATAAAATCGAGAAAAAGGAAAGGATGCAGATGACCCAGATCCGATCTTTTTCATGCCGATGCAATCTGGCCTTTTTGACGCCGTTTTTCTGATAATGCATCGGAGCGATCTTGTTTGGATCGATTCTTTTTAGAGCCGCACGAAAGGGCCAAAAGCCGAGTAATTGGACAAGTCCAGCAATTAAAAAAGCCACATTCCAGTTTTTTGTGCCGATCAACCCTAAAACAACCATAGCAATGAAGATCCCAAGATTGACAGAGGAGTAATAAAGCGTGAATCCTGAATCCCGAAGACTATGATTGTTGTGATAAAGACTCCCAAGCAAAGTATAAATGCTCGGCGTAAAGATCGCGCCGCCAACCGCAATAAGAAGCAGAGAGATATAGAGCATTGAGACGCTTCCGGTGGCAATTAAAAAACATCCAATCGTCGAAAAAAGCATCCCCCAAATCACGGGCAGCCGATAGTTCATCCGGTCGGCGATATACCCTCCCAGCACGGGCAGGATAAAGGCGATACCTGTGAAAATACCGAAGAGATGGTCTGCCGTGGTCTCTGTGAACTGATGATATTCGATGAGATAAAGGACGAGTAGATTTCCAACTCCCCAAAAAGCGAATCTTTGGCACATTTCCGTCAGCGCCAATAAATACATCGCCTTTGGTTGGCTTGAAGAAGAGATCGACTTTGCCATAGGGCTCCCCGTTGATTGTCAATTTTTAATTTGAACCTTAGCAGGTTTTGTGAGTTTTGGCTATTATTTTTTCTTATGCCTTCATCAATCCTCCTCATTAAAACCTCAGCCATCGGAGATGTCATCCAGACTTTCCCAGTCTTAGAATACTTAAGACGTAAGTTCCCCGATTCCCAAATCGATTGGGTGGTTGAGCAGCCCATCTCCCCCTTATTAAAGGCGCACCCACTAGTCGATCGCGTCATTGAAGTCCGCACCAAAGCTTGGCGCAAAGCCCCATTTTCCGAAGAGACCAGATCCGAATTCAGCGCTTTTGTTAAAGAAATGCGCTCTACGCTCTACGACTTGGCCATCGATCTGCAAGGGAATACGAAATCCGCTGTCGTGACGGCAAGCGCTAAGGCGAAAGTGAAATTAGGCTATGGTTGGGGATCCGTTCGTGAAAAAAGCAATGTTTTGGTGACCAATAAGCGTTTAAACGTGGCCCCCGATCTCAATGCCCGCCTCAAGTATCTCCGCCTCGTTCAGGGATACTTTGGCGATTTGGGAGAATTTAATGCGCAAGGCGTGCGCCTTAATCTTTCCGATCAAGAGCGGGAACGTCTAGAATCGATCCCGAGAAAAAGGCCTCAGCTCATGGTCAGCTTTGGTTCCAAATGGGCCAACAAGCGTCTTGAACACTCCACTTTAAACGCCCTGCTGCAAAAAATCGCACTGGAGTACGATTTTTCCTTTCTATTCATTTTTGGCGATGAAGAAGAAAAAAAAGTTGCCGACGAGCTAGCAGTTTCATTGGGGGAACGTGCAACTACCGTAGGGAACTTGAGCTTGCCTCTTTGGCAAGCCCTGATGTGGGAAGTCCACGGGGTGATCGCCGTCGATTCTGCCGCCCTTCATCTCTGCGGCACCACGCAAACCCCTTCCTTCAGCGTTTTTGGGCCCTCACTGGCCTCATCCTACAAGCCCCTCGAAGACAGGCATATGGCTGTACAGGGAACGTGTCCTTATGGGCGGACGTTTGTTTCGCGATGCCCTATACTAAGGACCTGCGCCACAGGAGCATGCATTAGGAATTTAAAGGCGGAAGACCTTTTTGCTGCTTTTAAGCGATGGGCCGTTTCTAATTCTATAATTTACAAAAAGTAATGAAAAAAAATATAACAATAAAGAAACAATCAAACTGCAACCCAATAGATTTAATTGCAACGAACTTTCCAGATTCATCACAGGCTACAGGGAAATTGGAAGATCAACCTATTTTTCAATATCTCAGGGGTATTAACATAATGCTGATTTGGGCATCTCACCCTTTTACTCCCATGGTGATATGAAAATCATACTCCCTTTTTGGTAACCCATATTTCTCTCTAATTCGATCGAGTTCAGGAGCTTCTACAACAAGAAAATAGACTTCATCGATTTCTTGCCATTTAGGAGGGTGCACTATTTGACATTCCTTTGGGACGAAATAAATCGTTTCTCCACATTCCTGAATCCTCTCAATTCCATATTTCTCTATTTCATCTGGATATATAACTGTGATATGAGCCCCAACTAAACCCGAATCTCCAAAATAGGGAGGTTCCTCAAATCCATCTTTTTGAATATATGTGACGAGCTTGTGAATGTATTCATCGTCTACATCAACATAGACAAATCCGTCAGAATTTTTTAACACCCCACAATTAGGCAAATTCTGTTGGATGTAATTCAAGATCATTAGACAAGAAGGCGCTTCTCGAGCGACACAGCTACTGAAAATCATCATTAAAAAGATAAATAAATACCTCAGAGAAATCATATTTCCCCTTTTGATTTGGATGAGAAATATCTCATGAGAAATTTTGATCATTCTCTCACAATGAGTCCAAAAAGCTCATTAAATTTCGATCATCTCTCCAATGTTTTTTGCTCTTTTTACCCATAACTTCACAACAAACCCCGCCTTGGCTTTCATATCGAGATCACCCTCTACGTAGAAATTCGTTGTTTTAAAATTTTTGACGCCCTTTTTATGCAAAAGGCAACCATGAATGATCTGCGACCCCATTTTATGACTTTGCCGATAGGTTCGAGGCTTCGCTAAAGATCTTCTGGATGGTCTGCTGGGTCTCTACGAAAATCTCGCTGTCAGGCTCCAGGGCCAGAGCCTCCTCAAGGGTAAACCAGCGGATGAGGTTTTGGGCACGATGCTCATCGGTAATCGCGCCTCCAATAGGCCGTCCTAGATAGATGAAGTCCATGTGCTGGTGGGGGGGATGAGAGGCATGGGCAGGGATGTTTTCCAGAAGGCAGAGCCAGGGTCTCTCAAAGCTCATGGCATTCCAACGCTCTACCCAGATGTTCTCATCTCTGAGCAATCCGATGAGGAGGCCTGTTTCCTCCAAGGCCTCCCGTTTGGCGCACTCGGTGGGAAGTTCATTGGCTTCAAGATGGCCCCCGGGAGGAAGCCATTTATTGAGTTTGGGATGCAGGAGCAAAAGGACTTTGCCCTCTTCCAGGATGTAAACTGTCGAGGTGAATTGCTTTTCCATAGAGACTTAGAGACTGTCTGCGATTCCTGTTACGTTGCTTTTTGCGCCTTTTTCTTTAAGCTTTTCTTCGATCCCTGGGCACTATGCCCTTCGGGATCGAAGAAAAGCTTAAAGAAAAATCGATCAAAAATCAAAGTATACCCAAGTTGATTCAAAAGTAGGCCAGGAGGCAGCTTTCAATCCCGGTCTCCTGACCTACTTTTGAGTCAACTTGGGTATAACGAAAATCGCAGACTGCCTCTTACTTTTTCAAATGGTGTTTTCCGAAATGTTCTAAAAAGGGGAGAAGAACGCATTGATTGATCACTCCTATATAATTGTGCTTTTGATAGAGCGATTCAAAGAGCTGTTTGATTTTCCCCTGGGCTCTATCAAAGGCGAGGTTCTTCACAGTTTCTGTTACCCATTGCATATCGAAGACAAAAAGATTCCAAATGGGGAGTTCATTCTGGTCTTGGGCCCATCCGTTAAGGATGCGCAGTTGATTGGACGCTTCTATGCTATGTTGGCGAACTGCTGCTTTATCGACAGCAACTTGATGGGTGAATTCTTGAATCGTCTGGCCCAGGCGTGTCTGTAGCTCGCTATTTATTCTACCCAGTGTAGCAAGGCTTTGATTTTCTTGGGAAAAATTTCCTACGCTGAGCTGAATCTGCAGGGAATAAAAGCCTTGGGCAGCGAACTCGGCTTCTCTTGCATTTCTTGCATTCATTAGGGAAAGAATGGCTTGATTTAATACCGCTTTTTGCTCGGATGGAAGTTCATAGATCCTACCCACTAATTTCCTTTCAAGAATACTCGGGGTTTGAATTGCTGGATTATCAAAAGCGGCTAATTTGGCGGCTTTCAATTCAGAAAAAATCTGATATGCGGAGCGAAAGGTTGCCTCAGTTTTTTGGGTGTATTCTATTTTTTGGACCGCAGTAGCGAATTCTTGCAGGCTGCGCTGCATCTCATCTGTAAGAGGAAGAGGGCAGTGATGGCGTTGAAGATGGGTCAAATGGCGGCGGAAAAGAGCGAGCTGGGTTTTGCAAACGATTAGATCTTGAGAGGAGAGCCTCTGATTGTTCAAAGGTCCCTGGAGGGTTTGGCAGATATAGGCTTGAAGAAGCAGCGGGCGCAGCAGCCGATCGTGAAAACTGATTTGATCGAGGTGGGTCTTCATCGTATTCAACCGGCCTGCAACGGGATTGCACTGTGTTAAAAGCTGTCTGGAGAGTTCGTTCAAATGGTGCTTGGTTTCGGTATGAAAATTGCGGTTCCCATCCGCCTTCCCCAGAGCATCGACGCGGTCTCTGTTATAGCGGGAAGAACATTCAATCATCGATGAGATTTTCGCAAGCTGTTCCTGCGTGCTAAGCCTACCGTCCGCGAGTTCCCCAGACAATTGGTTCATCTGGAGCGCAAAGGCATTGCTCTGGTCTTTCAGTGTTCGAATAAAGTGCCTGATGCCCCTTTTTTGTTTTTCGTTGGTAAAATCGAATTTTTCTTCGATGGCATGAAAAATTGCCGTCTCAAGGATCTGATCTGTGAGCTCTCGAATCCCTCGTTCGACAGCGGCAAAATCTGCATCTGAGGCGGGCTGAGCTTCATCAAATGAATCATTGGCGATGCAAAGGCCGTCATAGAGCATTTGGCGCATTTCGTCTTCCTGCGTCATCGCGGAAAGAGAGACGGAAACGGTCGCGACGACAATCTCCATGACTTCAGGGATAAACGTATCGTCGAGTTCCTGTCCCGCGCGGTCTCTTATCGGAGCGCGATGGCGGAGGTAGTCGTTTAGCCGATCCTGAGTTCGATATTGGCTTTTATTAAGCACTTCCATGAGATAGGCGACAAGGCCAGTGATCTCAGCGCGTTTAATTTGGGTATTCCTGCTGCCCAGCCCCCCTTCAATGTTTGATTCATCATTGAGGCCTTGTTGCAGTGATTGGAGGACTTTCTGCAGCTTGCGATATATCACGCGCTGCATCGCATAAGAGGCCGGAGTGTTACGCCTGAGCGATTCGATACCCTGTTCCGTAGTACTTTGCAGAATTGGCGTGAAGCCGAATGCGACTTTCGCTCCCGCTTGCAAAATTTGATTTCCTATCCATTGCGGAATAAATACCAATCCCTTGAGGCAAAAACTGCAAAAGGCGTTTAGACCCAAAACCAATGGGTTGAGGAAATGCAAGGAAGAAGAGGAAGGAATTTCCGCCTGGAAATATTGATCGATCGTCTCCTCCCATTTGATGCGGGGGCCGAATGTGTCTAATGCTGTCTTTGCAGTAGCAGCATACAATTCATTTTGGGTCAAACCGCCGTTGCGCTCCGGCATCCTGATCGCCTCTTCCATCATGAGACTAAAATCCCGGGCCTGGGAGGCGGGTGTTCTTGCGACTTGGTTGTACGCGCCGCTGGTCACCGCCAGCCAATTCCGCGCCCGTTTGACCAAAAATTCTTCCTTGGACTCCTGGGATGAAGGGGAATCGACTATCCCTTTTTGGGCGCAATCGATCATCCCTCCGATGATGGAGTTCGTATAAAAAGAGGCAATCGGAAGCACAAAATTGTAAAAGATTTTGGCCGACCATTTGACGAACAATCCGAAAAAGCCTCCATTGGACTGGTCGATTTTTTCGAACAGACGCTGCCGAAAAACACAAGAGAGTTCATTTGCAGGAATGCCATCTGTTTTATAGATTTCAGCATACATCCTTTCATTGCTTTCATAACCGCAAAATTTTTCCAGGATCACTTTTGCTAAAACAATGGAAGATCCGCGCCGCTGAAGCAACTCTTTTTTTTGATTAATGTCTTGATCGGTAACTCTCGGCGGCGCTCGATCGGCCGGCGTGCGAAGAGCATTTTCGTGGGCATTGATATTCTGCAAGAAATCGGGAATAGCCGAAACATGTGCCCTGACAGGATTCAAAGGTAGCCGCAACCCTTGGAAATAGACTTGGCTGTTCTGCATAAATTGAAACGCATCCTGAAGCACCCTCAAAAGTTCTCCCCAATGGCTGTTTTCCACTGCTCCTTGAAGACGTTGGATCATGGGGTCGATCGTATTCAGCAAGTGATGCTGTTCCGGATGGCCTTGCCTAATGTGATCGCGGATTTTTTCAAAAACGTGCCGCAGAAGCGAAGCCAGAGATCTTGCTCCTTGTTGGGAGAGGGCGTTTCCCGTCGATGAGAAAATCGAGTCCAAGAACCGCCTTCCCTGAGCAGCAATGGTGCTTATGTTCAAGAAATCTCCTCCTGAAGACGGTAGCCGAGGCGGTGCGGCAGATTGCGGCCCTGCTGCCCCCGGCGCCTGTGGGGAAATTGCGTTTCGGGCAACGCTTACCAATTGAGAAATGCCGCCCCCAATTGTTTCTACGAGGAGATCGGCGGCTTCTTCAAACATTCCCCGTTGCGCATTGAAACTCGCAGTGAGGATTTGAATAGGGGCATCGGATTGCGCAGTGAGAAATGGGAGGCCGGCAAGCGGCTGCGCATTCGCCTGGAGCTGGGCGTTAAATTGTTCCAATCTCGTCCAATCCCCAGCTGAGATTTGCGGTACAGCCGCACGCGAGTCGAGCAGCAATTGCATTTTTTCATGAAGATTTTGCCGCAGGGGTACTAACTCCGCGACAGATGCATTGCGCGATAAGGCAGTGCGGTATGTTTCGCAAGCTTCTTTGCCTTGCCTTAAAGGCACACAGGCGCGTCCGTTCAGATTCTGGCGCAGCACCGCCAACCCTTCGGCCAGGACCCCATGCTGAGGATGATTGAAGTGTTGACGCAAAGTGTGGAAAAAACCATTCGGCTCATTCAAACTCTGGGAGAGGAAGGTGAATGTCTGTAAGAGAGCGCCTTCATGATTGTCAATGATCGTCTTGAGAAGTCCTTCGGCTATCTGAAGCTGGAATGCCGCATTTGCGCTCACAACTAATGCCGTAGGGGGTCCGGTCACTTCCGTATTGAGCAAAGCTCGGAGTGTCATCAACGCATTCACACCCGTATCATTGAGGCTTGGCCCAATGGCGCGTATCCCTGGCGCATCCATGGCGTTCAGCAGCAGTTTGATTTGATCCAAGTCCGTTTGGGAAGGGGTGCTCAAAAAGGCATGAATATGGGAGATCAGCTGATGGTAATTTTCAGGACAGCGCCGTAATAGAGCTTCGGTAAAGATATGGCGCATGCGGCCGGTAATTTCTTCCTGGTGGGTGGAAAAAATCTCCGTAAATCGATTAGCAAACCCTTGGACGGCTTCCTCAGCGCCATGTCTGGCAGGAGAGTAGAGAAGACGTTGGGCGCCGCTCAACGTTCTAGAAATTAAACTAGGGTTTTGTTGAGGTTGAGGTGGAGGCGGGGGAGTTGGAGGTGTTGCTCTTGTGAAAAATTGGCCCCAATTGATGTTTGAGGTCGAGGATGTCGATGTTGCCATTGTGCGCCTATTTTAATGTTCGAAAAATCTTTCCTCTTTTTCTTATTCCCGTCAATTGTCTAAAATTTTTCTAAAAAAAACAAAGGACTGAAATATGGAACTTTTTGACGCGTTATTGCATGTCGCAGAAAAACTGCTTGGTCCCCATGGCTGTGAATGGGATCGGAAGCAAACATTTTTAAGCTTGCAGCCTTATGTTTTGGAAGAAGCCCATGAAGTCGTTGAAGCTGTCGATGAAGATGATGACCGCAAGATCGTCGAAGAACTTGGCGATCTGCTCTACACCATTGTCTTTTATGGGAAATTGGCAGAGAAAAACGGCCGCTTTTCCATGAGAGAGATCGTAGAGACGGTGAAGGAAAAGCTTATTCGGCGCCATCCTCACGTCTTCGGCGAAACCAAAGTCGACGGTGTGGATGACATTGTGAAAAATTGGGAAAAAATCAAAGCGGAAGAAAAAAAAGATGACAAGCGTCAAAGCGCTCTGGACGGGATTCCTCCGACATTGCCGGCGCTACCCCGGGCCCAAAAAATCGTAACGCGGATCCAACGCTCCCATGCGTCCCTCCTCAGCGAAGAGACAGAAACCGCGACCGAAAAGGAGATCGGCGATCAATTAGTCCAACTCATCCTTCGCGCAGAACACAATCACATCGACGCCGAAAGTGCGCTGCGTCGCGCATTGTCCCGCCTCGAACAAACCTTCCGCCAAATGGAAAAATAGAACAGGGAAGAAGACATTAAATTTTACAAAATTTTGTAATGTCTTGTGCCAAAATTAGCTCTTTTTCCCAGGGGCGAGGTAGGGGACGAGGAAGAGGTGGTTGAGCAGGCCGTAACGGTAGGTTTCCTCTTGCTTGAGGAAGCCCATGAACCCATTTAGCTTTTCCTGCACGCGGTCGTAAACGATGTTGGAAGCCCAATCCTGCATCCCTTTCGTATCGACAAGATTATAGCTGATGTAGGGAACTGCGCGGATGTTTGTTGCTTCCCATTGGGAAAGCGCTTGCAGACGCTGCTGGGCCAGTCCGATCGAAGCGCGAATGCCGGCTTTCTCTGCTTCCTGCTGGTTAGGCTCTAAAAGGTGGGTAGTCCGAATGGCAGCTTCCATTCTTTGATAAGAGATGAAATAGCTTCTTCGATGGGCATCGATAGAGGTGGTCGCTTGGGTCATTGCTTGCCGGCAAATCGATAAAAATTCCTGGACAGCTAAATCGACTTGCTGATCGATAGAGGCCTCTTCGATGTTTTTCAGCTTAATGAGGAGCTGTGGACGGTAAACATCGTCGAAACGCGTGACAATTTCCTGTTTGAACATCTCTATTTTATGATGCAGTGGCGATTGAGCGGAGAGGACTCCTAATGCATGCTTTCTTTCAGCGGCAATTTCTTCGATCTGCGAACTATGTTGGGATTGGCCCATGCAGAAGCTGCACATCTTGGCATTTTTTTTGATCTCGACGAGCAGGGTTTCGATCGTTCTGGTTTCCGCTGCGATCTGTTCTGCGATCTGAGCAAAATGGCGCATCTTTTTTAAGTCCTGAAGGTGGGTATTGAGGATCGCAAACTGATTTTCGCAATGAATGAGCTCGTCATGGGATGGAAAGTGCGTGCCGGTAGGGAATAAACGAAGGGGAATCCCTGCAACAATGGTCTGAATCTGCTGGAGATGGGGGACGACGGTTTGGATGTGTTCCAACCGCGTTAAATGTTGTTTTAACTGCGATACGGCTTGCACAACGGGTGCGGAATGTTCTGCAATCTTTAAGTGACGTTCTCCGAGTTCGTTCTTGTTGTCGCTGCTCGTTTTAGAAGACTTTGCCTGGAAGATCGTGTCATGGCACTGCGACTCGTAAGCTAATGTCTCTTCGATAATTTTATTGATCTTGATCTTGCCTTCTCTTGACGCAAAGTCCATTTGGGCCAATGCGTGCAAATCTTGCCCCGTTGTCGTGAAGAATTCCTGCGATCGCTCATGAAGATCTTGAATGCTGCGATTGGTCTCCACTTGCTGCACTTCCCCGGTGAAATCAAATTTATCGCTGACAGCTTTGTTCACGGTTAAACGGAGGATTTGACTGCTCAATTTTGAGATGGCATGCTCTTCTTCCTGCATTTCTTTCAATGTAACGGTTTCGCCGAGCTCAAAGGACCGGTTAACGAGATTGGCAAACTTATAAGTGAGTTTTTGCAGCTGTTGCCTCTGAGCAAAAGATCGGGCAGTGGCAACAAGAATGTTGGTAACTTTTTCAATGATATCTTCGATGAATAGATCGTCGATGGCTCGATTGATCTTTGCACTCAATAGGCGTTCTTTGATCAACTCTCTGAGTTCATCTTTTGTTTGGCATTTGGACTTGCGCAATATTTCGAAGAGATTTTTCACAAGTGCGTTGAGGTCATTTTTCTCCGTTTCGGATAGCTCTTTCATATTGATGTCAAACTCTTCTTCGCCGGGTTGCGTCGTAACCGCTGTTGTCTGCGCGGCGGTTTGTCCTGCCGCTCCTGCGGGTGAAGAATTCGGCTGCGTTACTGCCAGACTCTTTCGCAATAATTTCAAAACTTCTTCTAATTGATCTCGGATGACGCTATTCATCGCATGCATGTATCCACGCGTATCTTGCATGGATCCTATCGTTTTATCGATGATATCATGCACGATCTGTTCCGGGTCGCGGATCAGTTTTTTCGCTATCCATCCTGCCAATCCACCCCCAATGGTCTTATAAATCACGTTATGCGCAAATTCCAAATAAAGCTCTTTGGTATCGAATCCCATATTGGATTCTTTTGTATCCAATTGTTTCTTCAGCATTTCCTGGAGAGTGCCGCTCGGCTTTGGATCGTTGGCGACATTTTCGTAAGCGCCTCCTAAAATTGTCAAATAACGTGTGAAATTTTTTGTGACCTGAGAGCGTAGACTGGTGAATTGGTTTTTTTTATGTTCATCGATGTAATTGAAAACTTCATCGAAATAGACTGTTGTTCCTTTTTTCGTGTAGTGTTTAACAATTCTGTTATAAATGAAATATTGGACTTGAGCGAAAAGGCGGGTGGCAAAATTAACCTTGTTTTTATCCAGTTCTTCAAAAAAGAGCTTTTTGAGTTCGCTGTCAGCCCTCGGTTTTTCTTTCGCTTTCTTCATGAGGGTAAGATAAAACTGTTCATCGGCCGGTTTCAGACTGCAGACGTTTTCATAAATGTGTTTAATCGTTAAAAACCTGGCGGTATTTGTAATCAGTTTATCTTTTTCTTCATTGGCAAGTTTTTTCCAATCCTCTTGATTGCCCGGTTGTTCAGGGGCGTTGTCCATTGCATTTTGCAAGGAGTGGATGTTGTTGGAGTAAATTCCTTCTGCTTTTCCTATTTGATTCCCGTTTGAGCCGGCATTGGGCAAGCGGAAACCCTGGACGTAAATCTTTACTGTTCTCATGGCTTGGGCAGCGTTAATGAGATTTTGGTAAAGGTCTTGCCATCCTCCATTTTCACGCGCAGAGTCTAGGGATGCAACTACTCCTTCCAAAGCGGTTCTACAAGTCTGATAGGGATCTCTGTTGTTTAAGGGGTCTTGGCCGGCCGGGCTGTCCATTTTTTTAAGGACTTCCTTGATGCCTAAGATCAAAATGCTGGCAAAAGAGGCAAGCGCTTGCTGAGAGACTGCTTGGGCCCCTTTCTGTAAAATGTTTTTAAGAATGGAACCGCCGTTTTCGAGGAATTGGGAAATCGTGCCTTCTCCGGCAGCCCCTTGCTCAGCGGCTGGGGAATCTGTGCTTGGCGTCCTTCCCATGAGGTTGTCGACCATTGTCTTGACATTTTTGCCCATAGTTATCGGCAAATTTTCCAACCGAGAGAGCACAGGATCCACAGCATCCTTCATCGATTCTACAGCGCCCGTAAGCGACTCTTGAAAGATAGCGCCGGTCCTAGCAGCTATCCCTTCTTGGCTGCTGTAATACCGTTCGAGAACGGAAAGCCCTGCTTCGGCAGCAAGGAGCATATCGCCTTGAGAAGGGGGATTTTCAGCATAAAAGCCCGGGAGCTTATCCTTGAATTGATTCAGAAGGAGTTGGTCTTCTGCAGTAAGAGCCTGTTTTGTGAAAACGGTCGCGGTTTGGGCATTCAAATTTTCGAGCAGCTGCTGTAATTCGCGGCTGGATTTTGTAATGGCGGCTTTGTCGCCATTGGCGATCCCTTTCTGAAGCTGGATCAATTTTTTGCGTGAATTCGATAGGAGGGGATGCGCTCGGCCCGTCAGTTTTTCATCGACTTGATCTAAGACACCGCCTTTCCCGACCAATTTATCCTGAAGGATACGTGCCGCTTTGATCAAAATGCCTTCTTCCTTGTCGTTAAGCCTGTGTTCAATGATATCGAGAACACCGCCTTCTTCTTTTAATTTCTTCTTGAGCAGCTCATTGGCTTCGGCTAAAATACCTTTCTTCTCGTCCATCAAATATTGTTTGACTTGGGTCAAAATTCCATGTTCTTCATGAGTCAATCTCTCCTGGAGTTGATTCATTGCCTTGTCGATGATCCCGTCTTTATCGTTGATCTTTTTTTGCAGGGTATCGAGAGGCCCGTCTTTTTGTTGCAACTTACTGTTCAGCAAATCGATCGCTTTGACGACAATGCCATCCTTTTCATCGAGCAGTCTTTTCTGCAAAAGGTCGAGCGTTCCATCTTTTTCCGTCAATTTGGTATTCAAGGTCGCAACTGCTTTGACGAGGATCCCGTCTTTAGGATCGTTCAAGCGTTGATTCAACGTCTCGAACAACCCATTTTCAGCTTTCAATTGCTTGTTCAAATTTTCCAGAGCTTGAGTAATCAGACCGTCTTTTTCATCGAGGCATTTCTTTTTGAGGAGCTCTAACGATTCTTCCAGCATTTTTTGAAAGCGCACGTTCATGAGGTCCAGAGTGCCATCTTTTTTCTCTAATGCTTTTTTCAGCGCATCCACAGCCTTGGTCAAGATTCCTGTATCTTCTGCCGTCAGTCTCTTTTCAACAGCGGCCAATGTTCCATTTTGTTCATCAAAAAGGCGCGTTTCCAGAAGCTGGATCGATTTAGCGAGGATGCCGTCTTTCTCATTGTTCAATTTATCCTGTAAGAGGTGCAACGCTTTGATGAGAGCCCCGTCGTTTTCATTCAGGAGACGGTGCTGCAATTTTTCGACGACCCCATCTTTTCCATTCAGTTTCAATTCGATCAAACGGAGAGCTTCAGATAATGGGCCGTCATCGGCGTTCAATTTTCCTTTCAAAAGCTCCATCGTTTTGGTGAGAATGCCTTCTTTTTCATCGTTCAGGCTTTTCGCGAAAATCTTGAGCGCTTCGTGGAGCATTCCGTTCTCTTCAGAAGTGAGTTCCCGCCGAAGCTTCGCGACGATCCCTTCGTCAGGCTTAAATAGACTCTCCTTGAGCAGGGCAATTGCTTCTTTTAAAACACTTTTATCGCCCGTCGACAGCTGCTCCCGCAAAGTCGTCATGAGGCCGTCGTCTTTCGTCAATTCCTCTTTGAATTTAGCAAGCGAGTTTGCAAGCAATTCATCCATCTTTGTTTTTGCGATGGCCAGTGCTTTGACGATAATCCCTTCTTCTTCGTCGTTGAACCGTTTGCCGATCTGATCGACTAACCCATCCTTGTCGAGCATTTTTCCTTTGATCAGGTTAACAGCTCTAGCAATGGTGCTTTCTTCCCCTACGGTCAATTTCGTTGTCAGAAGATCGATCGGGCCGTCTTTCTTACCGAGCAGCACAGTGAGTTGGTCGATGACCTCTTTCATCAAGCCGGTATTTTCGTCGGTACATTTCTTCTTCAAGACGTCAATAGCTTGACCGAGCATACCATTTTCGTCTTCGAGCAAAGCTTCGTGTAGAAAGGCCATCGTATGGACCAGCGCTCCGTGATTTTTGTCTAAGATTTTCGTGAACACGGTATCGAAATCTTTCAGAGATTGCATGTCTTTTTCAAATAGAGTGATTTTTGCCGGGTCTTTGAAAAGATCGGCGATTGTTTTAAATAATTTGAAGTCTTCTGGGCTTAAGTCGGGAGCAAGCTGTTTTAACAGGTGAGCGTCCTGTTTGAAAAGCAGTTTGAAATACGAGTCGATTGTTTGGGTCTCTTCTGGGGTTAAGCTATCAGAATCCTCTAGGACAGCCTTAATCAGTTCTTTTAAAACAAGAAGTTCTTCAGGAGGCTGGTTGAGAAGCGCTTTTAACACGGACGCTTGTAAATTCCCAACAAATGGCCCATCTGGCTGGACCATCTTTTCAATTTCTTTTCGCGCGCCCTTGGCAGTAACGCTTCCGATCCCTTCTCCGGCTTTTTGCACGCCTGTGGCAACAGCTCTGCCGCCCCAGACAATGGGCTGCACGGCTCCGCCAATGGCCGACGTGGTTCGATCCCAGACTCTTTGCCTGAAATTCCGCTGAGGGGGTACTTGAGGGGGCGCTGGGGGCGGTTGAGGGGGAGAATGTGTAGTAATAGGTTGACTGGAAGACGTCATAATGTTTTGGTTTGTTTTTTGTTGCTAATTTGCTTCTATTTTACTTTTAAATGAAAATTAATTCAACTCTATAACTGTATTATAATGATAATATGTAGTTGTTTCGATTTTAATTTAATTGTTTTTGTTTGTGGTAGTGGGTAAGAAATAATTTAATCGACAGGAATGTGAGTTAAAGTTTCAAGTTTGTGTATACTATTTTTTCCGACTTTTCTAAGCTATTTTTTTGCTTTTTGTGAAGGAACTCCTGCCTATGCGACCTTTCCGATGGACAACGATCATTTTCCCTGCGATTTGCGGGTGTTTTCCCCTCTTAGCCCATGACAACTACAGTTGGAACAACCATTGGGAACTGCTCGGGGATTTTGTCTTTATGCGCCGCAGCGATATCCACCATAAAAGCCTTGTGAAAGACAAGAAAAAAAAACAAAACTCGTGCGATTGCCCCGATCACACAGTCATTGATACTGGCGACCTTGTGAATGATTTCGATTTTGAACCCGGGTATCGCGTCGGGCTCACTTATATCGTCGACCCCAGGATGGGATTTGAATGGAATTTCCTTTATCTGCAGCCTTGGCATGGGAACAAAAAAGTGCATGGAAACGAAAGTTTAAATTTTCCTTTTAGCCATGCGGATTATACGACGGATTTCCACAATGCCGACCAAGCCCAAGCAGAGTACGAAAGCCACTTTTGGGACCTGGAGTTCAATTACTGGTGCTACTTTACCCCGCGCCGTGTCGATTATTTCTCTCTTTCCGGCCTGATAGGCCTTCGCTATTTTCATTGGGATGAAAAGTTTGGATTGAAAATGCTCAGGCCCCCTGACCGCAGCAGTTACGATGTGCATACGCAGAATCGGATTTTCGGCGCTCAGGTCGGCCTGGATTTTCAAATGAACCCTGTCCATTGGCTCAGCTGGGAGTTTTTTGCAAAAGTCGGGGGAATGGCCGATGCTAGCGAACAACGCACATTTCTCGGAGATCTGGATAACGACGTCACTTTGCACCATTTTAAAAAGCAGACGAGGCAGGTCGGGATCTACACCGATGTCGCTGCTGAATTTGCCATCCACTGCAATCGGCATCTCGACTTTCGCGCGGGCTACCAAATGATGTTCTTCTCAGGGCTTACTTTAGCCCCAGAGCAGATCAGCTACCGCACCTCGAAACGCGCCGGCGACCGCGTCTACGACGACGGCAACGCAATCATCCACGGCCTGTTTGTCGGCATGACCATCGCGTTTTGACCTTAAGTCATTTGGATCCCGCGTTCCAGAAGAAGAGGATAAAACTTTTCCATTAGATGCGGATAGCTGGCAAGTCGCTCTGTAACCAAGCCGAAGATTTCATTTTTGAAATTGGTGCGCACAATATTACTCACAGCTCTGTTTGGTAATTCATTCACAGGCATTTGTTTCATGTTTTCTAGGGCTCTTTGGCTCAGTGGATTTTTATAGAGGGCTGAAACTTGTTTGAGATGTTGAAATTCTTTATTCTGTATATTTACTCTAATGTCTCCATTTGAAATATTTCTGGTGCTAGAAGCTGACAGAGGTGCTTAAGTATATAATTATTATCGGCTTGCGAATACCCCAATTTTTTAGCTAAGGGCTTGGTTAAACGAGGGGGATAAATTGACCATTGAAATGGCGGGGATGCGGCGACAGGACACTTTAACCAAAGACTTTAGAAATGCGATATGTAGCTTTTTGGGAGTAATATAGATCAAAAAAAAGCCGGAGATGACTTACAGCACGACACTGCATCCTTAAGGCTGCTACCTTCCGGTCCTGACCTGGTTCGGATCGTGCCGCTCTATGAGGTCCCCGGCAAAGGGAATATGCTAACAAATTTTGGGATTCGAGGTAAGGGTATAAATTATTTTAAGTCTCCAATATTGCCCTCGATATAGAGCCGGAACCAGACTTCTAAGACTAAAAGACCCCAGAGTTCCTGGAAAAAGAGGTGAGGGTGTCTTGTAAAATTTTTCATTTGTTCTGAGAGCCAAAGGCGGGAGAATAGCCCTGCTTCGACAAGAACGCTTTTAGAGAGCTTTTCCATCAATTTTTTTATTGTGATCCCCATCGTCCAAGGGGGTAGCGTCGCGACGCGGGAACTCGTTCGGGTAAATAATTGCGCGTAGTTGAAACGGGCCGCATGATCGGGAACCGAAGCGAAGAGCTCGACCATCTCTTTATCGAGATAAGGGGCTTTTTTGATCATGCCAAAATGGGAGCAGAACCGTTCCTGAGGCAGTAGAATAGACGGGGGAAGCTTGATCTTATGATAAAGGTACAAGAGGGAGCTCATCGTGGGGCCCAGCCGGTTTAGAGCGGGAAAGCGATGAAGAAAGATCTCATCATCGATGGGTTTTAAGAGTTGTGAATGCAAATCGTAGAATTCTTTTTTGTCGAAGAGTGCTGTTTGCTGCAAAAAAGCCAGATGCCAGGGATGAGTACGGATGGAGCGGAGCATTTTATAGGCCGACCGGGGACGAAATTGGTAGAGCAGTGGGATCAACATTTTTTCTTTGAGAAGGCGTTCGAGAATAGTTAGCGGTTTGAAGAGAAAAATGCGGGGAGGATAAATTTCATGGATCAAATGGGGAACGGAACCTGTAGAAAAAAAAAGTTCCGTCTGTCCTTGCGCCTTGAGGCTCTTGCAAGTTTGCCAAAAGTTAGGAAGCGATATATCGGCAACAGGCTCTTCCAAGTGCCAAATCATCGAAAATAGATCATCCAGAACGTTTTGCGCAGACAGAGGCACATCAGGGGAGATGAATTTGAGGGGAATCCCCGATTCTTTTTGCAGTGCGGATTTTTCTTCTTCCGATTGAACATAACAAAGCGATGGGTGTGAAGATGAAGCCCTGCGCCGAAAAACTTTGGCAGCCATCGATGAAAAATCTTCAGGGCCGATCTCTGTGTTTTTGTGGATGAGGCCCGCGTTATAGGCCCAATAGGGACGGATGAGGAGATTTTTTTCCTTGGTCACTTTTAAATAATGGCCAGGCTGCAATTTAAAGACGTTCTGGATGGGGCTTTTTTCCTGAGGGATGTAACCAAAGGAAATATAAAAAGAAAGGGCCTCGAGGTCTGGAGTTTGGGAAATTAAACGGGAGAGGAGAAGATTTTTCAAAGTATTAGCGAAGAGAAACAGGTTGTTCTTCAAAATCCAGTAGAGTCCTTTTTCTCCCAGCCGGTCTCGGACGAGCAGGAGCTCTTGCTTTTTCTCGTCATACAGGGCGAGAGCGAAATTGCCGTTTAGGTAAGTGAAAGCCTGTTCTTGATGGAGGAGATAGAGAGAAGCGATCGATTCTTGGATGCTTTGATGGGGCAAAGCCGGATTGTGTTTATCGATTTCTTTGTTGATTTCGTCCTGGTTGACGATGAGGCCGTCGATGAGAACGACGACACTGGAAGTCGGTGTGAAGGGGCGGGGCTGCAGAGAGGCTTCCCCTAACTCAATCCGGCCGCTTTGCCATACCTGCGTCACATGAGGAGAATGGGAAAGCATTCTCCTCGTGGCGGACTCTTCTGGGATTTCGTGTGGATAGACAGCCCCGGCGATTGTCATCCCTCCTCCGGCGGAAACCCGGCCCCTAAGGGCCGGGTATTTTCAAAAACAATGTTGGGACGAGTAGGAAGCTCGGCCCCAGCTTAATTCGCGGTTTTTACCACTTTAGTCCGTACATCAAAGGAAGAGACATTTTCCAATTTTGTCTCGGGATAAAAGGCTGCGAGGATTTTTGGAGCTTTGTCCCCTTTGTCGGCCATAGCTGATGCGCTGAACAGACAAAGACCAACGCCGCTTCCTTCCCCAAATCCTTTGAAGATGATTTGATCACCGTTTGCCGCAATGGTGAAATCATTGCTTTTGAGGCGCACGGCCCCTAATCCCGCTTGGAGCTTAGCAAAATCGAACTGATGCTCTCCGGCATTATCTCTGATGCGGGCCCCGTACACTTTTTCAGATTTTTCATCTTGGTAAACCCCAAAGTCGTTCGCTTGGGTAGTACCGAGAGCTTTGGCAAGTTCTCTTTTAGAAATCGTAAAGGTCCAGGCATGCTTCTCACGTTCGCGGGCCGCAAAGGGGCTTTCGACGCCGCGAGGAGCCGTGACGTCTTTGCGAAAGACTGTCGTATAAGCCGCTGTTTTACCGGCGCTGTCTTTTGTCCAGGTTGTTGGGAAGGGAACCCCTTTATAAAGCATCACCATGTGGCGCGTGCTGTTAATGGCCCTTTCGACATTGAGATTTTGCATAGAAGCCCCATAACCTTGATAACCTGTATCTATGGCATCGACATGCCAACAGAAATCAGATTTTCGGGTCGCGAGATAATAAGCATTTGTCCTGGCAGCGATGGCCACAGCGTCCATAACCTCTTCGTCCAGATCTAAAGAAAATTGCACTGGCATGCTCGATTTCAGGTAGCGCTCGACATCCACCTCGTTAACGGCGTAGAGTTGCCCTTTAAGGTCGTAGATCTCTACGCAGCCTCTGTATTCGATCCCGTTGACGAGAACGGTGCTTAGGGAATCTGCGGGCACAATGCGGATTTGGAAGATGCCGGGGATCAATTCGCCCCATTTCATTCCGTTGTGGGCTGGCCTGACCCAGTTCTTGGTCGATGAGGATTCTTCCGACAGGAGGATCTCATTGAGGGGATTGTAAATGTAGTGGCGCCCTTTTGCTTCGACCAGAATTTTATCTTTTTGTTTCTCGATAAGGACCTTGATCGTCGCAGGCTTTCCCATTTGAGAGAAATCCGTAGGGATTTCTTTCCCGTCGGATAACAAAAGGCTGGGAGCGGCGGCGCATGCGACTAAAGATGCGGCCAAAATGAATTTTAAGGGTATCATAAATCTTCTCCGTTAAATTTTGCAGGGGGACTGAGCCCCAAATGTTGGTAGGTCAAGGAAGTGGCTTCACGGCCTCGAGGAGTGCGTTTCAAGAAGCCTTGCATGATTAAATAAGGTTCGTACACTTCTTCCAAAGTGTGGGCTTCTTCGGATAAAGCGACGGCTAAAGTATTGACCCCTACTGGTCCGCCGTCATAATGGCTGATGATGAGTTTAAGGATTTTTTTGTCCATTTCATCGAGTCCGCGATGGTCGATCTCAAGCATATCGAGAGCGAGATGAGCGGTTTGACGGTCGATTTTTGGATGTTTTTTAATTTGGACGAAATCGCGGGTCCAGCGCAGTAAATTGTTCGCAATGCGAGGCGTACCTCTCGCGCGCTCAGCAATGGCCAAGGCCCCTTCTTTGCTTAGGGCGACGTTGAGAAGTTTCCCTGAGCGCAGGAGAATGATTTCTAAAAATTCTGGTGAATAATAATCCAGCCTGAAATTCAGGGCAAAACGGGAACGCATAGGGCCGCTGAGAAGGCCAACCCGGGTGGTCGCCCCAACGAGTGTAAACGGGTTCAGTTTGACTTGAACGCTGCGGGCGGAGGGCCCTGAATCGATCAAAAGGTCCAGAGAAAAATCCTCCATGGCCGGATAAAGATACTCCTCGACTGCGCGGTTCAACCGGTGGATCTCGTCAATAAAAAGCACATCGCCTTCTTTTAAGTTGGTCAAGATGCCGGCCAGGTCGCCGGGTTTCTCAATGACGGGCCCCGAGGTGACGACAAGATTAGTCCCCATGGTTTTGGCAATGATATTGGCAAGGGTCGTTTTGCCAAGGCCTGGCGGTCCGTGTAAAAGGCAATGGCCCAAAGCTTCCCGGCGCTCTTTTGCGGCCTGCATAAAGACTACCAGCCTTTCCCGAATACTATTCTGGCCGATGAAATCTTCAAGGGATTGCGGCCGGAGAGGGACCTCGAAAGGCTCGTCCTCTTTAGTCCAGGAAGACTGAATGAAGGGTTCGTTCATAATTTTTATAGGCTCTTATTAAAAACTCTAGCAAGAAATCGATTTCACGCGCTATACATATATGTTCAAAAAAAACCTGTTTTTTACATTTCAAGGAATAACCATTTTATGACCTTACAGTCCGACCGATGGATCCGCGACAAGGCTGAGAATCAAGGAATGATTGAGCCCTTTGTCGATACGCAAGTGCGCTATGTCAATGAAAAGAAAGTCATCAGCTACGGTCTGTCCAGCTATGGATATGACTTGCGCGTGGCAAGAGAATTTAAGATCTTTACCAACTTGAATAATTCTCTTGTCGACCCGAAGAATTTCAATGAGAATGCGTTCGTGTCAATTGAAGCGGACGAATGCATCATCCCTCCTAACTCTTTTGCCCTTGCCCGCAGCGTCGAGTATTTCCGCATCCCGCGGAACGTGCTGACCCTCTGCATCGGTAAGTCCACCTATGCCCGCTGCGGCATTATCGTCAATGTGACGCCTTTCGAGCCCGAATGGGAAGGGTTCGTCACTCTGGAGATTTCTAATACCACTCCCTTGCCTGCGAAGATTTACGGCAATGAAGGGCTGGCGCAGGTGCTTTTCTACGAAGGCGCCGAACCGTGCGAGGTGTCTTATGCAGACCGCAAGGGTAAATACATGAAGCAAATGAAGATCACATTACCTGTAGCATAGCTAAGAGGGTATTGTAAAATTGCTTTCCCTCTAGAAAAAAGAGATTTTCGAGCAGATTTAAAAAGTCCGACCGAGCCAAATCTAGGGATGGTGGTATGGGCGAGGCCGGACTTTTTGAAGATGCCGAAAAGATCCTTGTCTAGAGGGGAATGAGTTTAACAACATCCTCTAAGAGGGTTGTCGAATTAAGAATCTAGTTTTCGGGATTATTTTGGCCGCTTTTCGATTCCTTTTGCGAGTGTAGTATACGAAAGTTGATACAAACCCCGCAAAAAAAGAACCCAAAAATCGCCAGAAGCTTAACTCGACAGTAGCCTCCGCAACGAGCAGCGGTTTACAAAAAAGGGAAAAACCCTTAAGTATCGGAATTGGAGCAATGTGTTAAGGCCATGCGAGAAAATTTATTTCCGAGCAAAGGGATGAAAGGCATAGTCGCCCAAAATTGGTGGGTGGCCGTCTTTATTTCTGTCTGCGCGCTAGTGTACTTTAATTCTGTCAGCAAAAAAGACGAAGTCCTCTGCGCTCTGGAAGGGCGTATGGACTACTTAAATGCTGAAAAAACCGCACTTCTACAGGAAAAAGAAGATCTCCTCCTTCAAGTCAACAGCCAAAGCGACCCCGCTTGGATCCAACTGACATTGATGAAAGGGCTTGGGCTTGTTCCCGAAGGACAATTGAAAGTCTATTTCCATAACGAAGGTTGATAGATCCTTGATCACTTTCCAAATCCTACTCCTGCTCCTCTTCCTCATTTGTTCCGGATTTTTTTCTTCTTCCGAGGTGGCCCTATTTTCTCTTTCTTCGATGAAGGTCAAATCGTTTAAGTCGGACCCCGATAAGAGGAAACAGCTCGTTGCAAGGCTGCTCGCTTCTCCCAGGGATCTGCTCGTGACGATCATCATGTTCAATATTATCGTGAATATTTTGATTCAGAACGTCACCTCGAGCATTTTTGGCGATTTTTCAGGGTGGGCCTTCAATGTGGGAATCCCTCTAACTTTGACAATCGTTTTTGGCGAGGTGATCCCCAAATCGATCGGGATGGCCAATAATGCCCAGATTTCCTATCGAGTGGCTCCCCTTTTGAATGCTGCACAGCATTTGTTTTTGCCGATCCGAAAAGTATTAATCAGTGTGACCAGCTTCATTTCCCGCATCATGTTTTTCTTTCTTAAGCCCGAGGAAGATATCTCTTATGACGAATTGCAGCATGCATTAAAAACCTCGCGCCGCTTCGGAATATTAAACGAAGATGAGGCTGAGCTTGTCCGTGGTTTTTTACTGCTGCAGGATTCTCAAGTCAAAGAGTTGATGCGTCCGCGCGAAGAGGTTCTCTATTACGACCTCGATGATCCGCTTTCCAAGCTTATCCATCTTTTCGTCGATCAAGAATGCTCCCGCATTCCCGTCTGCAGGGAGAACATTGACAATGTCATCGGCATGATCAACAGCCAAATCTTTTTCATCAATCGGGAAAGCTTGCAGACCTCCGCGGATGTATTACCCCTTTTAGTGAAACCTTTTTTTGCTCCTGAAGGGGTTTCGGCGGAAGGTTTGCTGCGCCAAATGTACGAAAAAGAGCAATCGATCGCGCTTGTCGTCGACGAATATGGATCGATCTCAGGTTTGATCTCATTGGAAGACCTTGTCGAGACTGTTGTGGGAGAAATCGCCGATGCTAGGGATGAAAAGAGCCGCTACACGATGTCGGGTGAAGACGTGCTCATCGCCAGCGGAAAATTGGAGCTGGCTGAATTTGAGAGAATTTTCGGCGTCGCCCTGCCCAGTGAAAATAACATGGTGACGATCGGCGGCTGGCTGACCGAGTTGATGGGGGATATCCCCAAGACGGGGGCAAAATACACGTCCTCCGGGTTCTTTTTCCATGTTCTCGCCGCCGACGCCAAGCGGATCCGCCGCATTTACGTCCGTCGGATTAAACCAAGGAGTGAATAAGAAGTGGCTCACTCCTGGAAGTTCTTTTTCTTCTTGATTCTTACCTGCCTTGCCGTCCAAGGTTTTTTTGCCATGATGGAGATGGCCTGCGTCTCTTTTAACAAGGTGCGCCTTCAGTATTTCGCCAGCAAACAAAATAAACGCGCCCTTTGGTTAAGCTATCTGCTTCACCATCCCGCTCTGCTGTTCGGGACCACGTTGATCGGGGTCAATACAGCATTGGTCGTTGGCTCCGAGTGCGCTCGCCGTTTTTACGATGCCTTGGGATTAAGTCCTGATTGGGCGCCGCTCTCACAAATCATTATCGTTTTGATTTTCGCCGAGATCGCCCCGATGTTTGCCGGAAGGCGTTATGCAGAGCATGTGGCCATGCTCGGGATCCCTATTTTGTTCTTCTTCTCAGTACTCCTGCGCCCTGTGATCTGGCTGTTAGACTTGCTGTGCCGATGGGTCAACCGCCTCATCGGCAAATCCGTACCGCCCGGGATCTATTTTTCCCGCGAAGAGCTGCAAAATATGATCGAGGAAAGAGAAGAGATGATCAGCTCAGAGCCCGCGAAAAGGGAATTCAACACTGCCGCCGCTAACATTTTCTCTTTAAAGAACAAGACGGCAAAAGACCTCATGAAACCGATCACTCTTGTTCCCCTTGTCCCTTCTTTTTGTACAGTTGGAGAAATGCGGGAGATCGTCAAGGATCAGCTTGTTTTCTTTTTACCGATCTACCATCGCACTCCGCAAAACATCGTCGCCATTGCATATCCTCGCGACCTTTTGCGTTTGTCTGCTAACAAGAGAATTAAAGATAGTTCCCGCCCTCCATGGTTTATCACGGAGAACAACTCGATTTTGCATATCCTCAAACAGTTCCGCCGCAATAATCAGAGCTTGGCCATCGTCCTCAATGAAAAAGGTCTGGCCACCGGCGTTTTGACCCTTGATGAAATTGTCGATGAGATCTTCGGCCTGTCCGACCAATGGATGTCTTTTGAGGAGATCCTTCCGCGCGTTTACCACGTTATCGTCGATCGTACTTTCCCCAGCGACATGCGCCTCGATGAATTCAACAAACAGTTCAATGTCAACCTGGCCTATCAAGACGCAGAAACCCTTGAAGAGTTAATGAAACTCGCTCTCGGCCATCCCGCATCAAAAGGGGAGTCCGTCCGCATCGACCAGTTTGAGCTTTCCGTCGAAGAGGCCACACTCCTCGGCCCCACGACGATTTTAGTACGTACTGTTTTTTGAGGAAGGAGAGGAGGTGTGCTTCTCATGATGTGCCTCTTGCAAAGCGGGGACCGCTTTCTCTCTCAAGAACTTTTCGGTCTCGACGAGCAAGCCCTGCATTTTTTCAACAACTTTACTCAGAGACGCTTCAGAACTTGGGGGCGCCCATAATGTCTTTGGAGTGGTTTGCAATTTAAAGCCCTTTTCAAGCTCGGGAAACTCCTTAAGTGCCTCAAGATCATCGAGGATCTGAGCAGACAGGCTATTATTTTTGTTCTCAACGGGGTAGCGCACTTTGTAGGAGAGCTCATAAGTGTGATCTGCCAAAGATCCCATCTCTATGCCAAGGTCCTCAGCGAGCGTTTTTAACTCATGCTGAACGCTTATTTTACCCTTTTTGTAATATTCGATGCTGTGGAACACGTTTTCTATCGACTCTTGCACCTGCAGCAAACTCCCCACGCTCCATGTGGAAAATTCGCGGATGTCGTTAGCTTTGTTCATTTGCCGGATGCTCCCTTCCAGGATTTTTAAAGAAGCCACCGCCTGCTTTGCACTTGAGTAAACCGGATGGCTTGCATGGACGTTCTTCAGAAAATTCTCCAGCGTTTGTTGAACTCCTACGAACTGTTGCTGCTGAAAGGCTTTTTTCACCCATTGCACTTCTTCACGTGGACTTAGCTGATCATTGGCGGGCACGTCCGTCTGATTCAATAAGGTCTCGAGGTGCTTCGAAGTCTTTTCGATCAGTTCTTCAACCGTCTTATTCAGCTCTCCTAAAGAACCCAACTGCCCTTCAGCTATCTTGTATAATTTCTCTAAAACGGGAGGGATGTTTACCTGGAATGTCGTGTGGGAAGTCCACTTTTTATGCTGGGTATAAAAGTAGCGGTGCCAGTCATTGGCTAAAAAGAGGTCTTTGACGACGGTAGGATAAGTCGAGAAATGATCAAGCTGCTTGTGATAAGTTTTTAAATTATGTGTTGTCGTGAAGGGGGCTTGCTCTTGTTTCAAACAAAAACGGTAAGTCTGCTCCAATGTTTTTTGCGCATAATTTGTCGCCGCTGCCATCAAGCATAAATGTTCTGGGGTAGTCAAAGCAGATTCGGCAAGGCCACCTTGAATCACGATCAAATGGTCGAAATGCCACATGGCTTGCCGTAAGGATGAGGAAGGATTCTCACTGTAAAGATCGCGCAGTTTTTGTCTTAAAATTTGAATTGAGGGAAGGGAACGCGGCGTAGAGGCAGTGTTGGGGACAGTAGTGGAAGTTGTTGTAGTTGTGGTTGTAGCCGGAATGGGGGAAGGTTCCGATTTCAAAGAAGTTTTCGCTAGCGGCCCTGGCCCCTTATGTTCCCCTTTTCTATGGGAATTAAGAGTTGTTTTTGTTTGTTGATTTCCAGCCTTATGATTTCTTGCCTTTTTGGTATCTAGTTCTGCCAGAAACTTCTCTGCAGATTCATTTGCTTGTTCATCGGTCGGACCCACGTACCCAGTGTGTGAAGGGGGTAACTGGGGCATTATTCTTTGACTCTCAAATTCACTCCATCGTTTATTAGCAGTAAGTATTCCATCCACAATCACTACTAGACTAAATGAAGTAACGTCCAAATAATTTGATTTTAATTTCACACATTCTGAATAATTTAAAAGATGGGGTAATAAATGGTGATCGGCATGTAAATCAATGCCGCCAATTGTGTAAAGCAGCTCTTTGTTATGCTTTAATTTTGTTATAATTTTTTCTAAGTCTTTGGATCCATGACAGACAATTGACTGAACTTGAAGAAGTCTGTCCACTAACTTGTGTATTTGTTCGTTTTGCAGAGTATTTAGCAAATAAAGTTGGCTGATGAGATCATTCATTTCATTTGCGTACTCCTGAACGAGTGAAGAAACAGATCGTTTATCCCTTTTCTGGTTTCCAGATTGCTTATTATTATAATGAGTAATTTGAGAAAACTCCTCTTCTAGTTTTTCGTTGTTCATTGGGGGTAATTTTTCTACCATCTTTGGGAGAATCCAGGAGAAATCTTTGGATATTTGCTGCAAAATTAAGAAATAGCCTTGAACGCTTTTGCCGTACGAAATTTCGTAAAATCGAAATTTATCCAAATCAGATAATGTACTGTAATTAGATCCTATAAGTAATCGATGAGACGTAGAGTAATCTTTTCTTAAGTATGCTGCTGAAATTGTCATGTTAGCAACATATTGAATTTTAAGAAGATGAGCCCATAGTGCAATTGTTTCATCAAAGTTGGGTGGCATAGCTTCGACTAGACTCAGTTTGCTTTTCAATAAATTCAAAAAGTCAAGGATTTCATGGTTGTCCTCTGGCCAAATTTCAGCAAGGTTCTTTGAAAGCAAGTGCTTAAGTTTTATGTACTCTTCGTCAATTTCTACTTCTCTTTGATCGAGTTGATTTTGATAATGTTCAATAAGTTCATCGATGTGAATAAAAAAAACTGTTTTAACGGGAAAAGTGAGATGAAACTCCTTGAAAGCATGCTTGAATGAAAGTCTATCAATAATCTTCTGTGCTTGGGGAATCTTTTCCTCAATAAATTTTTTAAAAATCGCATTGACTATAGGCTGCTTCAGGTTAGCTTCCTCTGCCCGCTGGAGAATATAGAGGGAGCCGGGGTTGAATTCCCATGTATGCATCCGCATTGGAGCAGCAATATCATTAATCGTAATGCTTTTGTCTAAACTCATACAATCCCCTTTTTTGCGTAGCACTTTGCATAGAAAAGCATTAAAACTCAACATTATTGAAATGCAAGAGGATGAATTAACTTCTTAATTGCTGCACAATTCGAGAGGCTGTCGCGCTGAAAGTGATCGACCAGTTCGCGCTTTTTGCGAACAGGCCACACTTCTCGGCCCCACGGCGATTTTAGTTCGTGCTGTTTTTTGAGGAAGGGGCGAATAGGTGCTTCTGATGGGCCTCTTGCAAAGCGGGGACCGCTTTCTCTCTCAAGAACTTTTCGGTCTCGACGAGCAAGCCCTGCATTTTTTCAACAACTTTACTCAGAGACGCTTCAGAACTTGGGGGTGCCCATAATGTCTTTGGAGTGGTTTGCAATTTGAAGCCCTTTTCTAGATCGGGAAACTCCTTAAGTGCCTCAAGATCATCGATGATCTGAGCAGACAGGCTATTATTTTTGTTCTCAACGGGGTAGCGCACTTTGTAGGAGAGCTCCTGAGTGTTGTCCGCCAAAGATCCCATATTGATGCCGAGCTCCCCAGCAAATGTCTTAAGCTCGTGTTGAGAGCTTATTTTTCCTTTCTTGTAATATTCGATGCAGTGGAAAACGTTTTCGATCGACTCTTGAACCTGTTGCAAACTCCCCACAGCCCATGTTGAGAACTCGCCGATGTCGTTAGCTTTGTTCATTTGTTGGATGCTTGCTTCCAGGATTTTTAAAGAAGCCACCGCTTGCTTTGCAGTTGAGTAAACCGGATGAGTCATTTTAAAATTCTCCAGAAAATTCTCAAGCGTTTGTTGAATTCCCATGAACCGTTGCTCATGAAAAGCTTTTTTCAACCATTGCACTTCTTCACGTGGACTTAGCCGATCACTGGCCGCCACGTCCGTCTGTTTCAATAAGATCTCCAAGTGCTTCGAAGTATTTTCGATCATTTCTTCGACCGTCTTATTCAATTCTCCTACAGAACCCGTCTGCCCTTCGGCTATCTTGTATAATTTCTCTAAAAGGGGAGGGATGTTTACCTGGAATGTCGTGTGGGAAGTCCACTTTTTATGCTGGGTATAAAAGTAGCGGTGCCAGTCATTGGCTAAAAAGAGGTCTTTAACGATGGTAGGGTAAGTCGAAAAATGAGGATCCAGCTGCTTGTGATAGGTTTTTAAATTATGCGTTGTTGTGAAGGGGGCTTGCTCTTGTTTCAAACAAAAACGGTAAGTTTGCTCCAACGTTTTTTGAGCATAATTTGTCGCCGCTGCCATCAAGCATAATTGGTCCGGGGTCGCCAAAGCAGATTCGGCAAGGCTGCCTTGAATCACGATCAAATGGTCGAAATGCCACATCGCTTGCCGCAACGATGAGGACGGATTCTTAATATGAAGTTCTCTGAGTTTTTTTCTCAAAATTTTAATTGGCCGAGGAAAACGTGCCGTAACTGCCCGGCTGAAGTCCCGGCTGCTAGGAGCAGAGGAAAGGTGTTTTCCCAAGCTGGAACCCGTGGTTATAGATGCAGTTTGGGCTCCCGTGATTGAAGGCGGCGTAACAAATGGGGTGGTGGTATGTGTGGAGCACACCGGGGAAGCCGGGTTCGAGGGCCTGCTGTCTAATTGAGCAAAGGCTTCATACACATGGTCATTCAAAATTTGGCCGCTGCCGTGACTCGCATCCCAATCTTTGGAATGGGCAGCATTAGCCAAATCGCGTATTGTACCGCATTTCACCTGGAGATTAGAAGCGAGCCAAACAGTTGGCTGGCTTGTTGGCAAGATTGCCGAGCTGCTCTCGAGCCTCGCCAATGGCAGCAGCTGCGGCAAATCTGAGGCGCCGACATTGCCATTGGGCACGTTTTGAACCGCTTGTTGTAGATGTTCCAACTTTGCTTGCGAATTCTTTCCTTTTTTTTCACAATTTTCTGCAGCCCTCGTGTTCCCTTTACCTCTTTTTTTAATCGAAGAGCAGTTGGGATGTTTATCCTTTTTTACTTTTTTTTCTTTTTCCAGTTCTGCGAGTAATGAATCTTCGGAATTTTTATTATTTCTTATTGCTGTACTAATTAAATAAGGCGTTCCTAAAGCTGGCGTTTTTTCTTCCTTTTCGCACTCGAGCCAATAACTATTGGAATTAATTATTGCATTTATAATTCGATTTAGATTTTTTAAAGGAATGTCCAGATATTTCGACTTTAAGTGTGCACTCTCTGCATAACTTATGAGATTATGAAATAGAACATGGCTTGAATTTATTGTAACTCCAGATTTGTAATATGACTTATTTTTGTTATTAGTCATTGTTTTGATCATTTGTTCAAATTTTAATGATGAATGGCAGACTATCTCTATAGTTGCCTGAATGCTGCCTAATAATGGAATAAGTTGTTCGTTGTCTTGAATATTGATTGAATAAAGCCGACTAAGGATATTATTCATTTCAACGGCGTATATTCGCACTAAAGAAAAAACAGGTGTAATATTATTCAGCGCAAGTTGGCGATCGAACGCAGTAAATCTAAAGAATTCTTCCTCTAATTTATCGTTATTTAGGGGGGGTAACTTTTCAATCATTTTGGGGAGAACCCACGAAGAATCTTTATAGAGCTGATTCAAAATTAAATCGAATGTTTGTAAAACACCACCACGAGTAATTTCCCGGAAGTAATACTTGTCATCCATATAAAGTTCAGTGGTTGGTAAGCGATGCTGAGTTTTTACATAACTATCAGGAAAAAAAAGCGCTAGAAACATCATATTGGCGACGTATTGAATATTAAGAACTTCGGACCATTGGGCAAGTTGAGCGTCGAACTCAGGCGGCACAGCATCCGCGAGAATTAATTTGGTTTTTAATAGATGCACAAATTCAAGGAACTCACTTTGATCATTAGACCAGATTTGAGAATGCTTCTTGGCGAGTAGCTCTTTGAGTTTGATGTACTCTTGATCCAATTGTTCGTCTCTTTCCCCCGTCTGATTTTGATAGTGCTCGACGAGCTCATCGATAAAAATAAAAAAAACCGTCTTGATTGGTAACGCTAAATGAGCTTCTTTAATTTTAAAACCAGCATGAGAAATTAGATTCTTTGCAAGGGGGATTTTTTCATTGATGACTTTCTTAAAGATAGCAGTTCCCATAGCTGGGTTCATCGAGGAAAAGGCAATCTGATCACGAATCCAAGTTCCCGGTTCTTGTTCCCATGTGCAAACCGGAAGCGCAGCGGTCATATCATTCATTTGGATGTTCTTGATGCTCATAAAACCATGCTTTTTCTATTTTTCGTGTTTAAGTTCTACATCAAATTGAATTAATTTTCATGGTTTAAATATTATTTTAAACCTAGAGGGGATATTAGGTCGGTCCACGCGATGATTTTATACTGCGCCCACTTGAAAGTTATGAAAATTTCAAGTGTCAGCAGTAGGGTCCGAACTGTTTTTGAACAACGGCTAGATTAACTAGGACAATGCGCCAAATTAGATCATAAAGGGCCGAAAAGCAATTAACAAATATTCGTGGACAGACTCTAATACCAATCCTCGAAAATAACTTGGATTTCAACTAGGTCGAATCGCGGCGCTTTCACATACTCAAATGCAACTTATTTTCGAGGATGGGTATAACTTCTTAATTGCTGCACAATTCGAGAGGCGATCTGTATGGTTTGATCAATTTCTTCAGCGGTTGTATGGCGGCTTAAGGAAAAGCGGAGAGCTGAACGGGCGATTCGGTGAGGAAGTCGCATATTCACGAGGATGCGTGATGGTTCCAGCGCCCCTGATGAGCAGGCTGAACCATGACTTACGGCAATGCCTGCCATGTCCAAGGCGATCATAAGATCTTCTCCGCTGTCATCGGGGAAGGAAAGATTGCAGACATTGCAAATTCTTTTGCCCATCCCATTGACAACGACGGGGGCGGCGTTTTGGATGAGGCCGGCCTCGAGAAGGTCGCGGAGCAAGGCCATGCGCTGGGTTGCTTCGGGAAGGTCTGTTTTCAGCAGTTCGATCGCTTTGGCTAATCCGACGATTCCGGGAAGATTTTCTGTGCCGGGGCGGAGGCCGTATTCTTGCGGAGCGCCTGTCATTAGAGGATGGAGTTTCAAGGAAGAGCGGACAATCGCAAAACCGGTTCCTTTCGGCGCATGAAATTTATGCCCCGAAAAACCGATTCCTGAAATGCCAGGGTGCAGGGAGAACAATTCCTTTCCCAGCCAGGCGACACCGTCGACGATTAAGGGGATGCCGGCCTCTAAAGCGATTTTTCCAATCCCATCGAGGTCATGTTTAATGCCTGTTTCATTGTTGACGGCGATCAGCGTGATAAAACGGGTGTTAGGGCGGATAGCGTGTTTGATTTCTTCGGGCGATACTGCGCCCAGAAGTCCTGCGGGGAGAAAAGAGACTTCGAGTCCTTTTTTTTGGAGGTCCAGGAGTGTGTTATAGACGCAGGAATGTTCAACATTGGAAGAAATAACATGACCGCTCATTGCGTCAGGGAAGAATCCTCGGAGCAGGAGGTTCATCGCCTCTGTGCCCCCGGATGTGAAAATCACTTCATGGGGCTTGATCTGGAAGAACGCTGCGATTTGTTCGCGGGAATTTTGCAAAAGACGCTTCGCTTCCTGGCCAAAATAATGATAGGAGGAAGGGTTGCCAGGAATAGTAGAAAGATGGGGCAGCATCGCTTCTAAAACGCGACGGTCGATGCCTGTTGTTGCGTTGTTATCTAGATAAATTCTTTTCATTGCCAATTCTCACTAGAAGGAGGGTGATATTATCATTTCCTCCCTTTTCTAGCGCGGATTCGACCAGATTTCTTCCCATTTCTTCCAAGGAAAGGGAAGAGGAAAGGATGCGCGCGATCGTCCCTTCCGCGACATAATCGGAAAGGCCGTCGCTGCAAAGCATATAAATATCTTTTGAATGTAAGGGGATCACGCCGATATCGGGCATAACTGAGGCATGAGTACCTATGGCGCGCGTGATCACATTGCGCATGAGGAGCGCCGAAGTGCAACTTTGCTCGTGCTTATTCACTATGCTATGGCGCAAAGAATGATCTTCTGTGAGCAGCTGGAGTTTATACACATCGTGATTCAAAAGGTGGTCACTGGCTTCCCCGGCATCCTCATTTTTGCAGCTGGCTGCATCGAGGACGTCCTTGGACATTCCCTGCTCTTCTTGCAAATCTAAAACGTCGACATTGCCATTAGTCAAATTCTGACCCCCTCTCTGTAGTTTTCGGCAGCGATAAAGGCGGCTGTCGCCGATATGGCCGTAGATTAAAAATTTATCTACTATTAAAAAACAGCAAAGCGTTGTCCCCATCCCAGCGTAATCCGACTGGCTGTGCGAGGCGTCATACACTTGGGAATTAGCCCGGGCGATGGCTTGTCTGATGAGTGGGCAGGCTTGTTCAACCTCGCTGTGTTCCGGTACCGACTGAATCGAATGGCACATGCTTTCAACAGCAAAAGTAGAGGCGATTTCTCCAGCTTGATGGCCCCCCATTCCATCAGCCACGATAAAGAATTGTTTCTCGGGAACAGCTGACCATACATCCTCATTATTGGGACGGACAAGGCCGACTTCAGAGATCCCAAAAAACTCGATTTTAAAAGCTGGAGGTCCGACGCCTACTGTTGCTTTTCCGGGATCGGGCTGTTTGGAACGTCCCTGCTTGGTGAAGAATTTCATCCGTCCTCCGGCGGAAACCCGGCCCTTCAGGCCCGGGTATTTTCAAAAACAATGTTGAGCCAAGTACGAAGCTCGGCTCCAACTTAATCCCAGACCTTAAGGCTGGGTTCATACATTTTCTTCAGGTTGGACCACTTTTCCCATGAATAATACTTCTTTCGACTTTAAATCGATGATGAAAAAGAGGAAGGGATGATCCGCATCGAAGGGGATTGGCGGTTTTTCAGGAACAAAAGTGACATTCATACCACCACTGGTGGCTGCAGCGGCTGTCACTCCAATTTCATCTAAAGCGAAATAGGTTAAAGAGACGACTTTGTTTAAAAAGAGATCGCGCATCCCATCTATGCCTGTGAAATTCGCATTGGAATCGAAGGCATCGTCTATTCCTAAATCCTGCAGAGGTTTGTTTAAATCGAAGCGGCTGGAAAAAGTGAATTTGGGAAGTGTGAGTTCTACGTGTGCTGGGGACAAAGAGGAAACCCATTCACTAAACGATCCGTCAAGCTCGCTGAGCATTGCCGAAAAATTATCCGAGGATTTGGGAAGTAGAGCAAAAAACGCCAATTGGCCTCCCTCATTTGAGGTTCCGGCAAAGGGTAGAGCGACAGCCTGAAGAAGTTCATTCTCAAAATACGGAACAGAATGTGTCTTGTGCATCATCATTGTTGGCACGCTTTCTTCCGGTTTAGAATAAAAAGGAGCTTCGTAGGTTTCCTTGGGATCGAAAGGAGAAATCCAATTTCCCTGAAAGAACACGGCATTCGTAAGGACCAGGCGCGTCATTTTGTTGATATCGTCGCCATTGAGGAGGCGTGGAATTTTGCCTTGAGTCTGCTGAGATACCCACACGTTGATCGATTCCAGCGCTTTTTCCGGCGCGGCGTCAAAATTTAGGGTTCCCAGTTTTGCTTTGAATTGCTGTTCGATGGAATATCTGAAGTCGGTCAACAGGAAAGTTCCCTGGTCGACCCAAACAGCGTTTGCCATATTCAGCTTGTAAGTCTTTTCGCTGTTTTTTTGGGGCAGCAAAGATTGATTGAGCGCGAAAGCCGTTTTGGGGAGATTTTTTCTGTCGACCTTCATGTGAAGCCCGGACTGCATCTGCGATTGGGTCTCTCCCCTTGCGCCCAGATAAACCATAGAAAGGCACGTGGAGATCGAATAAGGGGAAAACACGAGGTTAGTATCGCCGGTATCCAGGGTGGGATAAAGGGAAAAGGCAAATTCGGTATGCCCAGCTGTGAGCGCGGCAACGTCTGTGTTCAAGTCGGCATGTAAGAAAGAAGATGAGCAAAGTATACCCATCGTGATCCAAAAATTGGCCACTGGTTTCGTCGACATCCTCATCTTTGCAGCTGGCTGCATCGAGCTTGTGCCGCGCTTCACCTCGAGATCAGACGCGAGCCAAGCCGTTGGGTCGCTTCTCGGCAAACATGCCGAGACTGAATCTCGAGCCTTGTGCTTGCACAATGGTCGCTTGCTCCAGACAAAAAATTTGCGCAACCGCCTTGCCAAATTCCCAACTTTTGAATCATTTCCGGTATATATAATTGGAAGAATTTTGTGAAAAAACATAATATTTTTATCCATCGTTAAAAAATATGATTCTGATAGTACTTATGAAATTGAATGTCATGTGCAAACCTATCGAAGCAAATAAAGAGGCTTGCCTCTCGTAGATGAAGCCCAGAAAAATCGCAAAGGTGAACAGGGTCATGAAAAGGGAGACATTGCCAATCCCCTGGCTCGGAGCAAAATGAAAAAGGGAAAAGCAAAGTGCTGAAAGAAGGATCGCTTTAAAAGGGGTCATATACCGTTTAAAGAACGTTTGAAGGCATCCGCGAAATAAAAACTCTTCGATGACGGGCGCCGCTGCTAAAATGGTGAATAAGGCGACGGCAAGCATAGGCGGAGAACTAAGAGCTCTTTTTAAATAATGGACGGCAACTTGTTCGAAATTTTCAAATCCAAAGAAAAAATAAAGCAGCATGTCGGTAAGCTGACCGATCGCGATCACGAGAGGAAAGCTGATGAACCAGGTCATGACTCCCATCAGGAAATCTGTCAGGATGGGTTTGGGATGGGGGATGGTCCAATCTTTCCAGATTTTTTTAAATGCGACTGCTACTTGCGCTTGGGAATAAAGATAAAAGAGCAAAAAGATGCCGCCGAGGATAACCAGTTGCAGCCATCCCAATGTGGCGGCGGGAATGCTTTTTTTCAAAATGGAAGTATAGGTGAATCGCAGGAAATTATTTAAGATAGGTGCGACAACCATCGTCATTCCGAGATAAATCCCAAAAACGACGAGAACCGTTTTATAATTGACGTAAGAAGTCTTTTCTTTTGCCACCGAATAGGGAAGAACGAAATATCCTCTTGCCTTGGCAATCCAGATAATCACAAGGGCGATAAGCCCAAAAAATAGAATCCCCTGCAGATATTCTGTATAATTTTGAGCTGCGGCGAATATCCAATGCATCAAATCGTCTCATTAATTTGGTGGCCCTTAACCTGTAATGCTGAACATGCATGGCGGGTCGTCTGCTTCGGATGCTCGCCTTGGAGCGGCGCATTGTTCTAGCGTTACATGTTTCGGGCCACCATTTATTTTTGCTGAAAAGCCGTCATTATATAATTATCGATGCGGGAAGCGATCTGCTTGATCAATTCGGCATGGGCAAGGCCGATAGGCGAGACGTTGAAACCATCATCTCCCCATTCGACTTGCAGGAAGTTGGCCTGCGTAAGCGGACGCGGTATAAAATGGGAATCATGGACAAGTTCTTGCAAGATGATTTTGGGCTCCTCTCTTTGAAGATCGACGACGCGCACCCGCATGCTCATGTTAAGTTCTGCCGAAGTATTGTGAAGATCGATCATTTTTTTTCGATTGATCTTCGGCACTTCTTCATGCTCGACAAGCTCGAGAAAAACGACAAATTGATCGCCCTGGAAAACTTTTTTTGTCCATGCAATGTCTGACCCAAAAGGATTTTTGCTCTCTTTAATTTGTTTGATTTTGTTCCGCACCTGCGATGCTTTATTGACAGCGATATGGTCTTTCCATGCAATCCGATTGTAAATCGTACACGAAAGCTCATCGGAAAGATTCCAAGAATAATCATTTTTCGTATGGTCGATCACCGGAACGATCGATACGATCGGCTTGACGACTTGAGTTTCACTATAGCTCATTGAATTGTCTTGATCGCCATCGTTGCAGCTTCCGACGATGAGTGCCAAGAGAGGAATACCGAGAATAAAGCGTGACATGAAGAACGCCTCCGACCAATTGTAAGTTCGAGGCGGTTGCTGAATTAAGCTTCTGTCGATTTTGGGTTCTTTTGAGCGGATTTTCGACTTTTTTTTGCGGGGGTTGTATCAACTTTCGTATACTACCCCGCAAAAAGAAGTCGAAAATCGGCCGAAATAATCCGGAAAACTCGACGAAGCCTTAATTCGACAACAGCCTCTTGCTTCCACCATAGCAAATTGTCGAGTTTCGCGATAGTTGCAAAAGGTTGTTTAAAAGGGGAGGATTCTTGAATCATTAATATTAAGACTTGCGAATTAACCACAGAGACACGGAGATTAGCGGATCTTTTTGCGAGGGAAAAAAAGGAATTCTCCTTGTGTGCAACCTTCTCTTTCTCTGTGTCTATGTGGTGGATTTTTTGCCCCTAATGGACTTGGGCGACAATTGCCGAATAGTCGGGCATGTCATAGGTGTAACTAAGGGGATGGGTGTGGGGATTTTCATAAAAGTCGTTTGGGGAAGCATGGGAAGTGTCCATAACGAGGTGCCATTTTTTCTTGGAAGGAAGGGGAGGAAGCTGAACGTGGGCGGGCTCGAAATGGGCATTGAAGGCAATATAGAGAGATTCTCCGTGTGACGTATCGTTCAAGGTATAGGCAAGAAAACGATTCTCGACGCCCCAGTCCGCCTTGTTGGGAACGAGCCCATGCCATGTGACGTCGTTCTCATTTAAGAACTCTTTACGGCGGAAAACCGGATTTTTTTTTCGGAATTGGATCATCAGACGATGAAATCGAACAAAATCTTTGTGAGCTTGGAGTTCATCCCATAAAAACCAATTGAGCGCATTATCGTGGCAGTAGGCATTGTTATTACCATTGCGGGTGTGTCCGTATTCATCGCCCATCAGGATCATGGGCGTGCCGATCGCAAGGATCAGGGCTGCGTGCAGATTCCGCATTTGCCGTTCACGGAGTTGCATGATTTTTCGGGTGTGCGTCGGTCCTTCTTGGCCGCAATTCCAACTATCGTTTTGATTGCCCCCGTCGCGGCTATCTTCCCCATTTTCTTCATTGTGTTTATCTTGGTAGGTGACAAGGTCCCGCATAGTAAAGCCATCGTGTGCGGTGACAAAATTGATGCTGTGGTAAGGTTTTCTTCCATTGCCATAAAGGTCCTGCGAGCCGGACATCGCTTTAGCAAAATCGCCGGTCTGGCCTTCGGTTCCTTTGATGAAGCGGCGCACGACATCCCGATATTTGCCGTTCCATTCTCCCCATCTTCCGTCCGCACAAGGAAAATGCCCGACTTGATAGAGGCCGCCTGCATCCCATGCTTCTGCGATCAGTTTGACTTCGGCTAAGACAGGATCGGAGTTGATCATTTGAATGAGAGGTGGAGTGGCCAGAGGCATGCCGTTGACGTCCCTGGTTAAACAGGAGGCCAGATCAAAACGGAATCCATCGACGTGCATCTCGCTCACCCAATAACGGAGAGAATCGAGAACGAGTTTGGCGACCACAGGATGGTTTGCGTTAAAAGTATTGCCTGTGCCGGAGAAGTCGAGATAGTGGCCATCGGGATGGATCATGTAATAAACTTGATTGTCAATGCCGCGGAAAGAGAACCAGGGGCCTTTCATATTGCCTTCCCCCGTGTGGTTGTAGACCACATCTAAATAGACCTCGATTCCCTCTTTGTGCATCTCTCGAACAAGGGTGCGGAAATCGTCCATTGCGCCTGTCCAGTCCGCAGAAGAAGAAAAACGATTCATCGGCGCAAAGAAATTGATGGTCGAATATCCCCAGTAGTTTTTAAGCCTCTGGTTGGTCTTGGGATTGATATGCACGTTATCACATTCGTCAAATTCAAAAATCGGCATCAATTCAATTGCATTGACCCCTAAATTTTTCAAATAGGGAATTTTTTCAATGATGCCCAAGAATGTCCCTGGAGCCTTTACCTTGCTGGAAGAATGCTCGGTAAAGGAGCGGACATGCATTTCATAAATGATTAATTCTTCCATGGGCAGCTTGGGCTGAGCCACTTTTTGCCAATCAAAAGGGGAATCGAGAATGATTTTTCCCCGGGGAATGGAGCGGGGATCGGCGTAATCCTTATGTCCCCAACGCTGGCTGCATGCCAAGCCTTTCGCATAAGGATCAGAAAGGGTTCTCAGAGGATCGAACGCATTGCGCGGATCCCCGCTCGCGCCAGCAATTTTGTATCCGTATTCGATATGCTCAGTAGGAAGATCTTTGAGTTGAATATGCCAAACATATCCAGTTTTATTGATGTCCGGGTCCAAATTAAACTCCTCAATAGGATGTTTGGAACCGGGTGAAAACAGGCAAAGTTTGACCGTTGAGGCTTGCTGAGAAAAAACAGCGAAGTTCACTCCGTTATCCAGACGGCTTACTCCAAGAGGAGTGGCGGATCCTCTTTCTGATTTGATGGTATTTTTCTTCATAAAGTGGTAAACATCAGCCTTTTGTGCAAATTATTTCTGACCAGGCCAAATTGAAAGTTATCTTAAAGGCCTTTTGTGCACAAGGGAAGTAAAAATTACATTGTGAAAAGTGTTGTTTTTTGCTAAAATATAACTGAGCCCGGTCTGAAAGTGTGAGTTTTAGAGGGTTTTGAAAACCACACTTATGTACCGGGCGTAGCGTTACACGGGGCAAAACATTTTTGTTGCTATTTTTGAATGCAAATCGGAAACTTCCCCGTTTATGCATCTTCCGGATTCGGTGAAGGCGCTCGTTGAAAAATCCGAAGGAAGATATACTGTTCACAAATTTAGAGTTTAAGAAGGAGGACTAAATACATGTCATTGGAAAATGCCAAGCAAAATCTCAAAGAATTCGGTAAGGAACTCAACCTCGAATTGGCATTTGATGAAAATCATACCTGTATATTGGGAATTGATAATACCTTTTCCCTGCATTTGACTTATGAGCCAAATTCCGATCGTCTTTACTTATATTCCCCCATCCTAGATGGCCTTCCAAAAGATTCTCAAATCCGCCTTCGTCTTTACGAAGCTCTTCTCGAAGGGGCAATGCTCGGCGGACAAATGGCAGGCGGCGGCATCGGCGTCGCAGTTCCCGAAGAACTGATTTTAATGCACGCTGTCATCGAAATGGGCGTCGGCGCCGATCCTTCGGCTCTGAGACGGTTTGCCCCTCTTTTTGTCGAAGCCGTTGAGCGTTGGAGAGCGCGTGCGAAAGATATTTGCGAAGGACGCGATGTTCCTCCTAAAGAACCTGGCATGGGCCCTGGCATCTCTGGCCCAGGTGGAAAACCAGGCGAACGCTTCATCAAGATCTAATTCATCAAAAAAACTCCTCTTATCGAGGAGTTTTTTTTAAGAGTCTCTGCAATTTCCACCCTTAGCATGACAAATCAATTTCATGCGATCCTCGTCGGTTATAGAAAGCCCATTGCGATTATAAAAAGCGTCTTCTCCTGAACCCCAATAATGGCCGCCATTTTGGTTGAATCGAGCGACCAATGAGAACACTCGACTGCGAAATTCAGGACTTGCCACAGCAAATCTGTTGAGCATCCTCTCCGAAAAGGAACAATGAGAAGAGAAAAGAAATTTCGCGATTTCATGCTCAGCATTGAATTCGCGATGAACAAAATAACTGATGGGCACCCCGTGAACATAAACAAAATCAGGGATGACGTGGCTTTGCCTAAGATTGAGCTCTGTAATGTCGGGGGAAGGCGATACGCCTCTTTGGAAGAGTCTGTTATAGAGACTCGCTTCTTTGCGCATCAATTCATCTTCGGGATGATGGACAATCAAGGTTTTGCCTTTTAGCTTTTTAATGGGTTCCACGGCACCGATATTCCAGTTCAGTGCAGATATAGCAACTCCGGCGATCGTAGCTTGAACATCCGACATCAGGTTTTTTACGGTTTCGTTGATGGAAGTAAAAGACCTTTCGTTGACGTATCTCCCCTCGCGATCGGATTGAATCTCTTTAACGTGAGCGCTGATCCCTCCTCCTAAAGACCATCCATAAAAGTGAATGTCTTTGGCAGGAACATGCAGTTTATCTCTGACAAATTGATAGATGCTTTCCCCATCGAGAAATAGGTCTTTTTTAGAATTAGGAGTCACCTCATCGGATTCTCCGCAGCCCCGATAATCGAAACAAACGAAATTGTAGGGAAATTCTTGTAACGCAGCTTGCTCCATAATCCACTCGTAGGTTCCTTGCTTGTAGATCATGGGATTAGGTTGATAGCAAACGACAGTCTGGGCCGATTCCGGTGCTGCGGCATTCTTAAAAAAAGTGCCCCGGAGTTTAACGCCGTCAGGGGTCGTGACTTCGATGGGAGAGGGCGTGAAATTTTGGGTTAGAAGACCCTGGGGATGGATTCTTGGATCCCAGCGCTGCTCAAAACGTCTACTAAAGTGGGTGACAACATTTTTTCCTATCATGGTTGCTGGGAGAACTAATCTTGCAATGAATTTGTTCAACAAAAATAAAACCGTGCGAATGATTTTCTCCACGCAAGTCTCTGCAAGATGCTGATTTTTTTCATTCCATACTGCTTGAAACGCAATCGGATGGCGGGCATCTGTAATTGATGTTGGCATTATAAGTTAAAAAAAATAATTTAAACAATTATTATAACAAAAGGGAGCAACTAAGTCAATGGTGATAAAAGTTTAATTTTACAGAAGGTGTCGAATTTCGTTGAGCGAGGTGAGGAGCTCAGCATCAGAAGCCTCGATTCTTTTTTCAATTTGCTTGATGCTGGTCATTACCGTGGAATGGTCCCTGTTGAAGATGCGGCCAATTCCCTGAAAGGGGAGTTTGAGTTCCTGCCGGCAAAGGTACATCGCAATTTGGCGGGGAAAGGAGCAATCCTGGCTTTGCGATTTGCCTAGAAGGTCCTCGTTGCGTACTCCATAGATAGAAGATACAGTAGCGATAATGCGCTCTGGAGACAGAGCCGTCTTTTGTTCTTTCTCGATCAAATCACCGAGCATTTTTTCTGCGATTTTTTTGTCGATGGTTTGAGAATTTCTTTTGTGGCGGGCGTCTTCTTGAAGATGGCTGCGCAGAACTAAGGCTTCCAACGCGCGATTTAATGATTTGCTGCTGGGGAACGTGTGGACCAAAAAATCGCTCACATCGTCAGCAAGTAGAAAGTTCAATGTGTCGCATCTTTTCAAGAGCATTTGTTTGAGTTCGCTGCTATTAAGCTTTTTAAAATGGATGTTGATTCCCCATTCAAAGCGGGAAACGAGACGAGGTTCGATTTCTTCTAAAAATGAAGGTGCGCATTTAGAAGAAAAGATCATTTGCTTGCCGGCTGTATGCAGCGTATTGAATGTATGAAAAAATTCTTCCTGGGTGGCGGCTTTGCGGGCTAGTAAGTGCACATCGTCGATCAAAAGGATATCGACGTGGCGGTAGGCTTTTCTAAACGTCTGCATCTCCGATGAACGAATGGCGGAGACGACATGTTCGGTAAACGTCTCTGCTCGGGCATAAAGAGCGTTCAGACCTTTGTTGCGAAAAACTTTCGCCAATGCGGTGAGCAAATGTGTTTTGCCGCAACCTTCGCTGCCCCACAGGTAGATCGGGTTGAACATTCCCAACCCCCCGTTCAATTCGCCTAAAAACTGTGAGACGATTTTGTTTTCTTCTCCGACGACAAAATTGTCGAGTGTCGTCGTGGGATCCAAAGGGTCAAAAGCCAGTGAAAGGGAAGGAAGGCACTTATATTTTTCCTTTTTGGGCCTGGGATGAGCAGATGCTTCCGTGACGGTCAGATGCACTTTAATCGGGCGGAAGTTATTATTGAGAAGATGGCGTTTGAGCAAAGGGCGAACGTGTTCCTCGAACCAAAGGACCTGGAAAGAGTCTTTGGCTTCAAGGTAAAGATTGCCTGAATCGAAATGGACTACTTTGAGAGGGCGTAGCCACTTGTTGACTATGTCTGCCCCAAGCAGTCCTTCGTGTTTTTTTAAAAATTCATCCCAAGACCGCATGGGACACAGTGCCTATACTATAACATTATTATTCTTCTGGGTTCTTTTCGTCATAAACCATTGCTGCAAAATACCCAGAGCCATGGAGGACAGCCAATAAATATTCAAACCTGAGGGGAAATGATAGAACATCACGGTAAATACAATCGTCATGATGGTGCCCATCATCTTTTGCTGTTTTTGCTGATCGGTCATTTGGCTTTTATCTTTAGGCGTCGCAGAACTGAACCGTTGCTGCGCCCACATCACGCCGCCGAGCAAAAATGGCAGGAGGTGAAAATCGGTGCCGAAGAAGAAAATCGGGTAATTCCAGCTAAAGAGAACGTCAGGGGCAGTCAAATTGTCTATCCAGCCTGGGATAAAGGTGGCGCCCCGTAATTCAAAGGTAGATTTTAGAAGGTCGAACATCCCGATCAAGAAGGGGAGCTGGATTAAGAGGGGGAAGCAGCCGGATAAAGGGTTGACACCTTTCTCGCGGTACATGTTCATGACCTCTTGCTGAGCGCGTTTGGGATCTTTTTTATGTTTTTCTTGAATGGCGCTGACTCGGGGGGCGATTTCCTGCATTTTCATCGTCGATTTGATCGACCAGGCATTCAGAGGATAGAGCATGACGCGAAGCGCAAGGGTGAGAAGGATGATGGAGACTCCCCATGAAGAAGTGACAAGGTAGAAGAAATTCATCAAGAGAAAGAGAAACTTCGCAAAAGGCTCCGAGATAAAACTGAACCACCCGTGGAAGCTCAAGGCGCCGATGTAGCCGGGGTTATATCCGGTTTCGGGATCGGAATAGGCTTGGTCAACCCGTTTAAGAATGTCTCTTTCCAAAGGACCAGCATAGTACCTTAATTGGGTTGTTTGCGCGCGCAAAGGCAGATGAAACTCATAGCCAGGATATTTGTCGGCGGGATAAGGATTATAATCGGGGTCGACAAGGGTTAAACGGGTTGGATCCTGCGCGCCTGGAATTTTGCAGGCATGGTATCCCGCAGGAATATCTGACAAAGGATCGAGGATGAGGCCAAAAAAACCGTTGGATGAGCACACCCAGTCCGGATAAACCGATGTCGAGATGGCGCAATCTTTGGGCAGAGAGATCTGATCGATGCTGGGTTTTTGATTTTTCTTCAAGGTGCGAAGGGTCATGGATGGTGCAGGACTATCGGAGATCAGTTCCACTTCAGGGACACCAGCTGTAAGCCAAAGGCCGCGGGCATCGCCGTCCACTTTGACACTGACTTCAAGGCAATAGGGGGCGTCGTCCGAATTTTTAGGGAAACGAAAAATTTTATTGATTTTGCGATCTTGATCGTTGAGTTCAAATTCGATCAGGTCTTTTTCAAGCCGTTTGACAGAATATTTTTTGGGTTCCATTTCGCCGTTTTCTGAAATCACCTTCAGCGCATAGTGCTTGACAGGAGAACGGGAAGAAGCCGCATCTTTCGGATGGAAGATCGTTCGACGTAGGAGGGGATAGTATCCTCCCATCCGCCGGGCATCCATCTTTTTGATCCCGGAACCGTCATTAATGGAGTAAGAAAACGCGGGGAAATGATCATTGATTGAGTAGTCTTCCAAAAAGAGCCTGTCCAGCCGAATGGGTCGCACGACGCTTTTTGTGTTTTCTTTGCTCTGGAAAGGAAGATTAATCTCAGCGATCGCACCGCCAACATTGGAAAAAACGACCTGTTGGTACTCGTTTTGAATGACGTAGAACTCTTCCACTCCTTGAGATGCTGGGATCACCGGCATGGAAATCGATTCCCTGGGGGTAGCTATTTCTTCGTGGACAACTGCAGTTTTTTTATGCGGCTGACTGGATTGAGGGGGCGGGTTTTTCGATGAAAACCATTGATTGACGAAGAAGTATACGATGACGAGGCCAATGACGAAAATAATCGAGCGTCTGTCCATGTGAAATTCCTTAAAGCATCTTCAGTGAGAATTTACTTTAGCAGAATCCATGAATTAATGCCAAAAAACACTCGACAAGGGATTAGATTATTTTTTATGAAGAACCGAAGAATTTCAAGACACTTAACACGATATAAGGAGAGACAGGATATCTTTTTCCATCCTGCTCATCCTGTTATTTTTCCGCCTTCTCCTCTATACAAGATGAAGGTGGGCTTCAATTACCCAATGATCTCATGTAGCTGTTCATACAATTCGTCTTTGTTATCTTCGTCGATGGGCCGGCTCAATTGCGCATAAAAACCGCTCGCCTTTTTGCATATTGATTGAGCATAGGCAGCCAATTTCTCTTCTCGCAGCTCGGCTTGGATATCTAATATAGCCCCCCCTGTGATCACGCCCTCCCTCCAAACAGCAAGTGTATCGAGTCGGGCTTTACGAGTATCAAATGCTTCACGAGCTTCACCGTATTCACCGAGCTTTTGTATATATTTCGAAAAAAGGTCTTGCATTCCGCATCCGCGACTTGCGAATTCAGTATCATTCATGTCCACGGTAAATCCTTGAGAATTGGCGATATAGGCAGTTTTGGCTTGAACTTTCTCAGCTTCGGCCGCTTGCATGGCTCGATATGCGTTATCAATTGTACCGTTAAAATTGTCTCCGCAAAGTCTGCGAATTTCCATATCAATGTCAATTTTTCTTTGATTGCGTTTATCTCTAAGATTCTCTTCAGTTGTGGCAAGAAGCTCCCCACTTGGGTTCTCATATTTTTCCTTTAAAGCATCGAGTTGCTCTTTTTCGTAGGTTGAGTAGATCGCCTGGCGCAGAATTCGCTCGTTATCTTGAGGAGAGACGCGACCGTAAGCTGTGTTGAGAGTTTTGACAAAGTCGTTGTAAGCTTCCAGGGTCAAATTTTCGACAGGCTTGGAAACAAAAGATTTAATGAGGTCGTGATGAATTTTTTCTGCAAAATCTTGATCGTCCCACACCCTCAATATTTTTGCACCTAATCCTAAAAAGGCCCAATTGTCATCTCCAGCAAATTCGAGGTATTCTTTACTTGAAATAGATTCCACAGAGCGCTTGAAAATGGTATAAAATATTTTGGGGAGATCGTTTACATATTCCTCTTGGGCTAGGTTGAGCAAACCTACCATTTCTCCTACATCTCCAGGTCCAAAGTCTGATACCACTCCTAAGGGATCAGCGTCCCGATTTAGTTTTTTTGCTAAGCAATTGACTAAAGGTAAAAATTTTCTTTCATCATGAATGAGGCTGTCAATCTCCGGATTAGCGTGGGTCAACAGATGGGTAAGAGCAGACACTCTCCCAAACTCTAATGCCCGTATCGCTGATTTCATGGCTGAGGGTTCATCGCAAACATTACACATAATCACATTGAGCACATCCAAAGGCATCTGTAATAAAGTGTTTTGATTGTTGTTAAAGTTGTATTGAGTTAAGTTTTTATTTGATAAGTTAACTGGGCAGTTTATGCCTGACATACATATCCTTATTAATTGGTTTTTATTGCTGCAATAATTTTATATTATATGTATTTATTTTGCAAATATAGTTTAAGTTATTTAATGTGGAGGATTGGTATTAAAGTAATTAGTATTCTCTTTTTTTAAAAAATGTTTATTGCTATGTGGTAGAAGAAAGTTTAATAATTGATGAATAGATAAATATACCTTAACGCTCTTCCTGGAAATTGCGGCGGTGGTCGAGCTCGGAGAGGAATTCCTGGAATTCTCCGGTGGAACGGAGATTGTCGAGCCAGTCGTCTTGGAGGAGCTCGTCGACTGGCGGCAGGGCATCGTTTGCACGGGCTTTCTGTAGACAGAGCATCCCTTTTTCGCATTCGCCCATGATAGAATTGAGACAGGCAAGCTGATAATAGGCTTGCTGATTGCCAAGGCGCACTGCGGATTGGAGCTTGTGCTCCGCATCGCAGTAGATCTGATCGGCCTCGGAAGAGTCATGGCTGCGGCTCGCAATATGGATCAAGGCCGTTGCCCAATCGAGGAGGACGTTATCGTTCTCTTCATCATTTTTCAAACTCAATCGATAATGGTGGGCGGCCCGGTGAAAATGGTCGACTTCTCCGTTCAGTTCGCCAAGATGCGATAACGCGAGTCCCAAGTGGTGATGCACATGATAAAAATCGGGGTCGATCATCAGCACATGGGTGAAAGTTTCAATCGCGCGGAGATAATAAAACTCTTCTTCGTAAAAGTCTCCGAGAGCATCGAGCGTGCTGGCGTATTGCAAAAGCCAATCGGGGTGAAGGTAGGGAGCATTTTTTTGCAAGCTGAGCAAACGTTCGAATTGGTTTAATGCCTTCTCCAGCCATTGCTGCTCGTGGGTCGACTCTCCCAACTTTGAGAGAGCAGTGGCATAATCGAAAAGATAATAGGTCGACGTGTGCAGGTCGAGCGCTTTTTGGAAAAAATGCAAAGAGAGTTCGAGCGTTTCGGGGTCGTTTTCATTATCTCCGAGAAGAGAGTAGGTCCAGCCGATCGCATGCCAATGGCGGTGGCGTGTTCGATCGATGGAAAGGCCGGATTGAAATTTTTCTATCGCCTGATAATAATAATCCAAATCATCGAAATAATGACCGAAAGCCTGCATGCAAATGCCGTAACTGTACCATATTTCGGGGTCCTCGCTTTGCATTTCAATGGCCTGTGAGATCTTATTCTGTCCGTCGTAGATCAAATCTAAACGGTCTGTATAATTGCCCAGAAGGGCGAGGGCTTCTCCCCAAATGGCCAGGATCAGCGGTTCATTGGCATTCAAAGCAAAGGCGCGATGGCATTTTTCAATGCAGTGGCGAAGTCTTCTCACATCGGCGACTCTTTTTGCAGAATCGCAAAGAAACCGGGCCCAATTGAGCCAATTCGTCGCATCTTGGGGCTGGATTTGCGCAGCAATGCTGTAAGCCTCGGAGCATTGAGAAAAATGATCTTCGTCATGGGTATGCCCATATTGCTTTTGCAAAGCATCCGCAAGCAAGCCCCAGGTTTTACAGTCATTGGACTCGGCGGCAATCGCCGTCTTAAAGCAGTGGATAGCCTTCATTAAAAACCGTGCATCATTGATCTGAGCGGCGAATTTCAAACACGCATCGCCGTAATTCTTCCAAAAGTCAGCAGGGATTTTTTCATTGAATGAATGGGCCAACTGAAAAACCTCGATGGCCTGATGCCAATCCAGGGCCTCTTCGGAGTGTTCGGCGAGATGGGTTGAAACAATGCCGAGGTCCCAATACAACTCGGAAAGGGTGTCGCGGGATTGATTTTCTGAAAGCGAAACAGCGGTGTTCAATTTCTCTTTCGCTTCTTGAAAATAATGATGCTCGCCGGAATTCATCCCCAAAGTGCAAAGAAGACTTCCCCAGGCTTGCCATACAGCAAAATCTTTCGGGTTTAATTGCATCGCCGCTTTAAATTTTTTGCTCGCAATCGGAAGCGCTTTTTCACGCCCTTCTCTGCTTCCAAATTCGAACAGCGACAACCCTTGCGCATAGTAGAGGCGGGCATTGTCCGGATCGAGTTTCAAGGCTGCATCAAAACACTCTATCCCAAAAGAGAAATCGCCGCTCAAAAGAGCTGTTTCTCCTTGCACAAGCAAAGAGTCTGCGGTGTCATGATGCGCCGGGGCAGCTGTGCTCCCTTTCTGGGCGCAGACGGCACTGATCTGGAGAGAATATTGATCCATGGACAACTCAAAGTGAAAGGGCGGATTATAGGTTAGGGCATTTTTTTGGACAATCCAGTATCCTTTTTTGAAGTGGAATCGAGGTCATATTCAAACTTTTACAATATGCTTGTCGTTTGATAATAAGAGGTTTAGTAAATTTTTTCTTTAACATAAAATTTATAAATTTCTTTTCACAAAAAAAAAGAACGGCGTATTATTGACCCATGTACGTTTACAAAACCCAAATCACATTGAGAGATACGGATGCCACCGGCGTTCTTTATTTCTCTGAGCAGTTTCGAATGGCCTTGGAAGCTTTTGAAGAATTTCTAAAAGATAGAGGATTTTCTTTAAACCAGCTACTGGGATCGGAATATCTGATGCCTATTGTCCATGCGGAAGGAGATTATTTTGCTCCTTTGGTCGTGGGCGATGAACTAGAAATTTCTTTAAAGGTGGTCAAATTGGGGACTTCGTCGATTACTCTAGAATCGGTTTTTCATGATCCTTACCGGAAAATTCCTGTGGGCAAAGTGCAGATTGTCCACGTTGTCATCGACAAAGAGAAAAGGTCCCCTGTTCCTATTCCCGATTTTTTGCGGACGATGCTAGAACCTGAACGAGATGCTGTTCCAGAGCTCCGAGGCTAGGCTTAAGGCCCATTTCAGCAGGATAAGGAAAAATGCGAACGGGATGCATGAATCGAGGAAGCCGCGGGTTCAACGCTTCACGAAGAGTTTCTAGGGTGTAGTTTCTAGTCTCATCCTCGATGAAAGCAATGGGCCGCTGCCCGAATTCCTCATCTGCGAGGGGAAGAACGGTTGCCTGGCGAATCCCAGTAAGCGAGCAGAGCGCGCGCTCGATCTCTTCAGGTTGAATGTTTTCGCCCCCTGAAATGAACTGACGGTCTTTGCGCCCGATCACTTCCAATTCATCATTCTCTGTCCAGCTTCCCAAATCTTTAGTGGGGAACCACCCATCGACGTCGGCTTTGACAACCGCTGAACCGTTCCAATACCCTTTAAATAGTGTTTTTCCGCCGACCCAAATTTCCTGATCTTTAGCGATCTTCACGTGTCTAAACGGGAGCACTTTTCCACACACACTTTTTGCGTGGGCAGAAGACAGGGCGATGATCGAGCTCATCTCCGTCATTCCATAGGTGGTATAGATGGGCAGGTCGGCTGCTTTTGGTTCGTGGAATAAAGAGGGGGGTATTGGGGCGCCGCCAAGGAGAATGCATTTGAGGCTTTGATCCATTTTTTCTTGTTTGAGGATTCGGTACAGCTGCGTGGGCACAAGGGAGACGTGGGAGACATTTTTAAAATTGTCACCTAAAACGACACCTGCTCCTTGAATAAAGCACCGAAAGAGGATGCCGATCCCACCCACATGAAAAAGAGGAAGAGACAGTAGCCAACGGGAGGAAGACTCGAGCTGCAAGGACGATAGGGCTCCCATGGCATTGTAATAGTGGTTGCCAAACGAATGGCAGACGATCTTGGGCATTCCGCTGGAGCCGGACGTAAAGAGAAATGTCGCGAGTTGATCGAGATGGATGGAATTTGGGGGTGAAAAATGCGGCTTTGTTGCCAGGGGGAGTGATTCGGGGTCCAGGAGGAGATTAGGCCGGAGCTGTTTCAAAAATTGGTCTATTTGTGCTTGAGGAATGCGAAAGCTTAAGGGGCAAGCAATAGCCTTCAATCGAAAAAGCGCAAAAAAAAGGCAAATGGTGGCAACAGAGGTTTTGGCAATAAAAGGTACGCGGTCGTTTTCTTGGATGCCTAGATTTTTCAAAAAAAGGCAAAGATGGTGAACCATCGCATCGAACTCTCGGTAAGTCCACGCATATTCTTCGGTAATCAATGAGAAATGATCAGGCCAAAGCTTGGCATTCTCTGAGATAGGACAATTCACAATTTCCATGAGCAACTTTTTGGAGCAAGTTTGTATTGATTTTTAGGTCCTGATCGAAAGAAAAATCCGGAGTATTGAAATTCACCGTCGGAAGCAAAATGTCCAGGGCGAGGCTGCGGTGGGTGTCTAATCCAATGGGCTGTTCAAGAAGTTGAAAATGATGCGCTAAGGAAAAAATCTGAAGCAGGCCAAGGCCGCTTTCAAAGGCGGGGCTGAAGACTACGTTTAGGCGATTTTTTTTGACAAACTCAATCAATGGGGCACATCCTTTTTTTCCTCCCAGGATTGTCGGCTTTAGAATGAAACCATACAGATTGCGATATTTTTCTAAGGGGAGCAACATATAATCCAACACCGTCTCATCGAGGGCAAAAGGGTGAGAAAATTCAGGAAGCCGAGGCATTTCATAAGTGGGATCTTCGATGTAGTCGAAAACCGATGGATCGAAAGAAGAAAAAAGGGACATTGCCTCTGCAAATGAAAAGGCGCTATTGCAATCGATTCTTAGTCGAAAACGGTCTTTAAGGGCATGAAGAAGATCGGTAGAGCAAGCTTTTGAAGAGGAATTAATTTTGAATTTAACAGCTCTGTACCCTTTTTTAAAGGCGTCATCCGCTCCCTGCAAGATTTCCTTTGGGCTTCCCGTTAGAAACGCGTAGAGCTCAGCTTTTGCTTTGGGCGGCGGAAAGGCAAGGGCGCTTTCAAGGCCGAATTGGACAGAAGGAAAAAGCTTTTCGGGGACTTTACTAGTAATCAATAGCGAGGTGAGTTGGTCTAACGCTTGATCCAGCGTTTCTTTGCTTCTACCAGGAAAAGGGGCAATTTCTCCCCAATGTTCCCGTTCGCCATCTATTTGCAAAACCAGCCCGAGCCTTTGGCCCCCTGTTTTTAAAGGAAGTTGGAATGAATAGATGGTCCACTCCATCTACAACATCCATCCGATGCAAAAAAGAAGGGTGAAGAGCCACTGGAGGTGTCCAAGTTTTGCGAACAATGGGTTTAGAGAGCGGGGATCTTGGTGACCGATCATGAGGCGCATCAGCGGGATTGCCGGTAAAAAGATGAGAACAGAAAGTAAGGAAAAGGGATGTTTAGAATAAAAGAACAAAATGGGGGCAAGCGCAAGGAATAGCGAAAACACAAAAGACCATTTTCCGAAAGTTTTTCCCAGACGGACGACGAGGGTTTTTTTATTGGCCACCCGATCTTCTTCAACATCTCGGACGTTGTTGATGAGTAAAAAAGCCATAGAAAAAGCGCCTGGCGAAAGGCCGGCAATCCATGCTTCAGAGGAAAGGGAACCTGTCTGCAAATAGTAGGTTCCGAGTACAGCGATGGGCCCGAAAAAAAGAAAAGCAAACACTTCGCCCAATCCCCGATAGGCCAGAGGAAACGGGCCGCCTGTATAAAACACGCCCAGTGTGATCGACACAGCAACTAAGAGAGCGATCGGCAAGCCGCCTTCCCAAATCAATGTGCAGCTGCTTAAGAGCGCAACGGAAAAGACGGAGATCATCGCGATTTTCATTTTTGTAGGGGCGACAAGTCCCGCCTGGGTGACGCGCATGAACCCCTTTCTATCCTGTGTGTCAGCGCCCTTGATGAAATCGAAGTAATCATTGGCCAAATTTGTGCCGATTTGAATAGCAAGCGCGGTGATCAATGTGAAAAGAAACAACAGGGGATTGAATAGGCCTTGACTAATGGCAAGAGTTGCGCCAATTAAGATGGGACTGATGCCGATCACCAGCGTTTTGGGACGGGAAGCATAGACCCAAACTTGCAAGCGATTCATGTTCAAGGCCTCTTAGGAAATTGGGAGAAATCAGGCTTCCGCTTTTCTAAAAAGGCTTTATGCCCTTCTTGCGCTTCTTCCGACATGTAGTATAGAAGCGTGGCATTGCCAGCGAGTTCTTGCAGCCCGCTCTGTCCATCGCAGTCGGCATTCATGGCGGATTTGAGGCAGCGGATAGCAAGAGGGGAATGTTGTAAGATTTCCAGACACCATTCCAGAGTTGTTTGTTCGAGTTTTTCATAAGGAACGACGCAATTGACGAGACCCATTTCCAACGCTTCAGAAGCAGTGTACTTTCGGCATAGGAACCAAATCTCGCGCGCCTTTTTTTGCCCGACGATGCGGGAAAGATAGCTTGAGCCGAAACCTCCGTCAAATGAACCGACTTTAGGGCCGGTCTGCCCAAAGATTGCGTTGTCGGCGGCGATTGTCAAATCGCAGATGACATGCAAAACATGTCCTCCGCCCATTGCGTAGCCGGCCACCATGGCGATGACGGGTTTGGGGCAGCTGCGGATCTGCTTTTGAAAATCGAGGACGTTCAAACGATGCACGCCGGCTTTATCAATGTAGCCTGCATCACCGCGGATGCTTTGGTCTCCGCCCGAACAAAAAGCCTCTTTTCCTTCTCCTGTCAAAATGATGACGCCGATGGCAGGATCATTGCGCGCGTCGTTTAGAGCATGCATCATCTCTTCAACCGTCAAGGGACGGAAGGCATTGCGCACCTGGGGGCGATTGATCGTAATTTTTGCAATCCCCTTCCATTTTTGGTATTTGATGTCGGTATAGCTGCCGGATTCTTGCCAGGAAATGACCCTTTTTTCTTCAAGTGTTTGCATGTAATAACCAATCTAAAATGATTTCCGCGCAATCTTTCGGTTTTTCCAAATGAACCACGTGGCCGCAGCCAGGGATGCCGCATGCATTAGGAATTCTACAATAAAGTTCCCGATATTTCAAATCTTCTTCGCCATAAAGAAACAGTACAGGGCAAGAAATTGGGAAGATCTCCTGGTTGGCTAGAGACAACTGCAGAATGATTTTGGAAAGGGCTTGAGGGTCTTGGCTCAGGCGGCGGTCGATGAGTGAGAAGTGTTGAAAGATCGGTTGCGCATACCACTCGGCGAGAAATTCTTCTAAGGGAAGTTGGAGAAGTTTTTCGCTCCAGGTTTCGTCGATCTTCCGTCTTGCTTCTCTTTCTGCCTTTGTGGCTAAACCAGGATGCGCCGAGAGGATGACGAGGGATGAAGCGTATTCCTGCAATTGCATAGCGATCCGTCCTCCCATAGAGTAGCCCACGATGATTGGCTTTGGAGAATAGGTTTGGAGGATTGTTTTTAAGGTCGATAAAACATCGTCGCAATAGGGGGCCGATCCATGGCCAGGCAGGTCCAAGGCGATGCAGTAAAAATGTTTCTCCAAATAGGCAAACATGTCTGTCCAGTCTTCTTTGGCCCCTAAAAAGCCGTGAAGGAAAATCAATGGAGGATGACGGGGATTTCCACATTTAAACATGCGCCAATGGATTGGATGATTTCTTCATGGAACTGAACATTTTCCGTCCGGTCTGTCGTGATTTCGATGATGCAAGACTGCGGATGGGAGAAAATGTTTCTAAGTTCCTTATGAGTTTTGGGATGGAAATAAGGGATGCCGAAGAGGGAAGCGGCGGATTCAAAAGTCACTCCGTGAGGAGCGACGATGAATTCTTCGAAAGCTTCCTTCCGCTTCGAGACAGGCAGAAAGGAGAAAATCCCTCCGCCGTCATTGTTCACGACGCAGAGAATGACGGGAATGTCCAATTTGGGAAGAATGGCAAGCGATGTCAAATCGTGAAGACATGTCAAATCGCCGATCAATGCCAGCAGGGGTTGGTTTTTCCCCTTGGCAATGCCGCACGCCGTAGCGATAATGCCATCGATGCCCGAGACTCCGCGATTTCCATAAATTCCGCTGCAGTGGGAAGCTGGGAGTAGGAATTGATTCGCGTCGCGGATCGGCATGCTGGTTCCGACAAACAAGCACCAGGGGTTGGACAAGAATGCACCAATCTCCCAAACAATCCCCGGTTCCGACAATGCAGTTTGAGAGGCAAAAATTTCTCCCAGCTTCTCATGGCAGCGTTGATCCCACTGGTGCCACTGGGTTTGCCAAGTCGCGTCCGAGTGCTGCGCGAGAGAACTTAAGAGCTCGTGAACAAAAATTTTGGGGCAGCTGATCACACGATGTGTGACAAGATGGGAGGGATCCTGGCGCATGGAATGATCGGAGATGTGCAGAAAAAATTCCAGTTTCTGCCTTTCAAGCCATTGGGAGAGCGTTTTGGAGACAAACCGGTCGCCGAATTGAATCACGGCGTCCACTGCCACAGAATTTTTCAGCTTGAGAAGCGGATCATAGTAGGTAATGAGCGAATCGGATCCCTCTGCCGTTCGAAGAGAAGAAAGGATATCGGCGAAAATCGGCCATTTCAATCTTTCTGCAAGCGAAAAAATCGCTTCCGAGATGTCGGAATTGCTTGAACCTGCAAGGATCACTCCATTACGCTTTTCGGTTAATCTTTTTTCCCATTCGGCAATGGAAGCTTCGTTAGGCTGAAGAATGGGCTGTTGGAAGAAAACATGTTTGTGAAGGGGTTGATGGTCCAAAGGATGGGAAAACAGCGGCTCTCGAAACATGCAATTAATGTGCACGGGCCCAGGGGTGGGATAAGTCGAAGTGGCAACAGCATGGCTGATCGTCGCACTCACATATTGTTCCGAAATGCGATCATCCGGGCAGGGTAAATCGACCTGCCAACGGACAAAGTTTTGGAAAAGCTTGACCTGATCGCAAGTTTGATTAGCGCCGCAATCGCGCAATTCCGGCGGGCGGTCTGCAGTTAACAGGAGGAGTGGAACGCGATCGTTGCACGCTTCCATTACGGCGGGCATTAGATTGCCGATCGCCGTGCCCGAAGTGGCGACGACGGCAGCGGGCTTTTTGGCGGCTTTCCCGTAGCCTACCGCATGAAAACATAACCCCCGTTCGTCGAAATGAACAAGACGTTTTGCCTTGGGATGATTGGCGATGCTAAGGGCGAGAGGCGTCGACCTCGAGCCGGGAGCGCAGCAAAAATACTCCACGCCTTGGCCAATCAGAGCGTCGATGAGCTTGAAAGCCCATGATTCATTTTGTGAGCCTGTGTCCATCTTTTCCATTATCTTTAAACGAACAGTTCTGTAAAAGGACGAATTTTATGCTCCAGTTCCTCCCATTCTTGTTCTGCGACGCTTCCTTGCACAAGTCCAGTTCCCGCAAACAGATGCATGGTCCGGTTTTGAATCAATGCCGAACGGATGGCGACGTATAGGCTGGCGCGATGGGAACCGACCACTCCGACGGGCGCGCCGTACCATCCTCGATCGAAAGGTTCGATGTGTTGGAGCATGGCAAGGGCTTTTCTCGTCGGAAACCCTCCAAGAGACGGCGTCGGATGCAAGGCCTGGATGATCTCTTCATCGGAAATTTCTTTTTTTATCAAGGCGCTCAGCCGGTTATAGATATGCTGAACATGAGAGGTCTTCAAAATGCGGTCTTGACCTTCCCACTCCAATTTCCTCGAAAAGGGGGAGATTGTACTCTTCAGGAACGTTTTCACGATTTGAAATTCCCGTTGTTCCTTTGCACCGGATAGCAGTTCTCGTTCGAATTGAAGGTCTTGTTGCGGCGTTGCTCCTCGGGCGCGAGTCGAGGCCACGACATCCGTACTGATCATAGTTCCCTTTCTGTCGAATAATTTTTCAGGAGAAGCTCCCAAAAAACAAAGGGAAGGGCTCAATTGAAAGGCAAATAAAGTCGCGCGCAATGCTTTCCGAATCAAATGGTCTAAACATGGCCACGGAGAGAGAGGCTGCAAAAACTGCAAGATTGTTTTTCGCGCTAGGACAAGTTTATTCAGTTCTCCAGTCGAGATTGCTTGCAAGACGGTCTGAACCTTTTTTTCCCAATGGGCAAAAGTCGGGGTGTCTTGCCGCTCTACTAGAGAAGTAGTCCGGTCACGAACAGGTAGTTTGTTCACGCTGCCGATTTCGGTCTCAGCCCTTTCATTCAATGCATAACAGACAGCTTCTGTACGTCCGTCTTTTTGAGAAAGTTCGATTTCAGGAAGCCAAAAACAGACTTTAGGAAAACCTTCCCAAGTGGGATCGTCGAGAGAATGTCTTTCCGAGAAACGCATGCCCCCATAAAACCGGATTTCCTCAGGTGATGAATCAGAGATGTGAGGCACTTGCGAAAAAGAAAGAAGGTTGCCCACGGCGGCATATGTGGTTTCGCTGTCCCTTTCTTTCCAGTACACTTTTGGAAAAAGGGGGTGGCCTTCAAGCCATCGCACTAAATCGATGTTTGGCAGTTGTTCCGTCCATCGGTCCAGAGAATATGCCCGGCCGTTAATGTTAAACGGGAGCATTCTTGTCCCCTTGGTATACAGTGACAATCCCGCCGCAAACAGGATTCGCCTTGACGTTAAAAAAACCTGCTGCGCGCATCAGCCCGCAGAACCTTTCTCCCTGCGGGAATGTCTCGATCGTTTGATTGAGATAGCGGTAAGCATCGAAGTTTTTGGAGATCATGCCGCCAATGCGGGGAAGGAAATGGCGGAGGTAAAAAAGATGCATCGACTTCAACCACCTCTTTTCGGGGACAGTTCCCTCAAGGATCAACACTCTTCCACCTGGTTTTAAAGCGCGGCGGACCTCCTGGAAGGCGGCCATGATATCCGTCACATTGCGAATGCCAAAAGAAATGGTCACACATTCAAACGAGTTGGGAGGGAAGGGAATCTCAAGGAGGCTGGCAACCTGAAAACTGACTTTTTTCGCGTACGATTTTTTTTCTATTTTCTTCTCAGCGATATCGATCATTGTCGACGCAAGGTCGATGCCGATGACAGAGGAAATATTCTGTTTTTTTTCCATCATGGCGATGATCTGATCGCCGGTCCCCGTCGCGCAGTCGAGGACGTGCATATCTTCGCATTTAGGCATAAAGGCGCATAGCCTCTTCCGCCACATCTGGTCCATTCCAAATGTCATGATCCGGTTTGCACGATCATACGTCGGAGAGATGCAATCGAACATCTTCCAGACTTCATGGCGCGAGGGGATTTCGATCTTTTTTTTCATCCGTCCTCTGGCGGAAACCCGGTCCTTAAGGGCCGGGTATTTTCAAAAACAATGTTGGGCCGAGTACGAAGCTCGGCCCCAGCCGGGTTCGTCGAGTTTTTGGATTATTTTGGCCGCTTTTCGATTCTTTTGTGGGGGTAGTATACGCAAGTTAATACAACCCCCGCAAAAAGAATTCGAAAATCGGCTCAAAAGAACCGAAAAATCGACAGAACCTCACTTTGTAGACATCCTCTTAATCCCAGGCCTTAAGGCCTGGGTTCACTTTCGCTGAATGAAAAACACAAACATAGCGATTAGGCAGAGAAGTTGTAAAGAAGATTGTTAACCTGGGTTAACGCATTCTTGGGGCTTGATAAAAAAAGGGATAATATTGATATGTAAAAAAAGACTGTGAGTAATAATGATAAAGAAATCCATTGCAATTGTTTTACTATCCATTATTTCAGGATGCAGTTCCATGGATAAAATGAACGATAACATGCAGCAAAGCAATGCGCTGATGCAGGAAAATGCCCGTGTCATGAATACAAGCATCGCGACGATAGGAGCTAATACAGAGGAAGTGAGAGGCTGCACGGAAACGATGCAGGCGTTTCAATCGACGATCGAGGAAAGTTCGTCCCTCCTGCAGCGTACCCTCGGACAGCTCAGCGCACACCCATTATTTTTCCCCATGGTCTTTCTATGCGTCTTGCTTCTACTTGTCCTGCCTTCCGGGATATTCTATTTTGCATTTTGGTCTTTGAACAAACAGATCCGGCCTCTCCTCAAAAAAAAATCTGGAAAGTAAATCCGACCATCGGATACTTTTTTCAGTTGTGAACCCAGGCCTTAAGGCCTGGGATTAAGAGGATGTCTACAAGTTGAGGTTCTGTCGATTTTTCGGTTCTTTTTGCGGGGGTTGTATCAACTTGCGTATACTAGACCTCCGGAATCGAAAATCGGCCAAAATAATCCAAAAACTCGACGAACTCTCAATTTGTAGACATCCTCTAGGTTGGGGCCGAGCTTCGTAGTCGGCCCAATATTGTTTTTGAAATACCCGCCCTTAAGGGCCGGGTTTCCGCCGGAGGACGGATGAAACGCACAAATCTCTTTTTCCTGTTTTTTCTTCTCCCCACTTTCCTCTTCTCCTATTTCCAGGAGAAGGACGCCGATAAAATCGAGGGGAAGATCCAGGCATTATGGAAATCCCATGAGGAGCTTCTCGGGCAATTTGGTGTTTACAACTTGGAAGAACAACTGCAGCACATGGATCTCCTTCACAAATCGATCGAATGCTGCCAAAAGGCCGTTTCCTATTACGATAAAATTCTCAAGGAAATCAGCTATAAACCAAAAAAAACGCGGCAAGCACCTCCCTGGCCCGAAGTCAAAAAAAGATGCGATCAGCTTAGAGCACTTATCAAGGGTGAGGTCGATCGTCTCCAAAATCTCCACCAGACAGTGCAAAGAGAAGGGGGCGTTTTTCTGCAGGTTAAAGCTCTTTATCAACAGGCCCAGCAGAAAGCCAGTCTCGCCCTTTTTAAGGTGGAAAGCTTCCATCCTGACGACGTCGGTAATGTCCACAAAGTGGTTTCAGCTCTTCTCGAAATCGCAGCTCTATATGAGGAAGCAGCCTCTTGCGCCCGTCAAGCTCTCGCTGTCCTGTCGGCTTCTTCCGATGAACAAAGCAAAAATGTTTTAGTTGAAACCATCAGGGCATACGAAGATCAGGCAAATCAGCACAAAAAACAAGCCGACGAATTGCAGCAGCCAGTTCAACCCGCAATTATCACGAACCAACCTGACATATTGGGAAATTGACAAGGGTGCTCAGCACAAAGAAGGCCCCCGGGACCTTCTTTGTGTTCGATTCAGCGTCTCTTGCGCTCGTTTTCGTTGAGGAAGCGTTTGCGCAGGCGGATGAAGTTCGGCGTCACTTCGACGAGTTCGTCGTCTTGGATGAAGTCGATGGCCTGCTCTAAAGTGAAGGAGCGAGGGGGAGTCAAGATGATGTTCTCATCGCTGCCGGAGGCGCGGACGTTCGTCAGCTGCTTGCCTCGAGTGGGGTTGACGACGAGATCGTTATCGCGTGAATTTTCACCGACGACCATGCCTTCGTACACTTCATCACCGGGACGGATGAAAAGAGAGCCCCGCTCCTGGATGCTGAAGCAGGCGTAGCCGGTGACCTTGCCAGGACCATTGGCGATGAGGACTCCGTTCTGCCGGCCCGGGATGTCTCCCTTATGAGGGGCGTAACTGTCGAATATCGAGGTGAGGATCCCGAGGCCGCGGGTGACGGTGAGAAAGCTATTGCGGTAACCCATCAGGCCGCGCGTCGGGACTAGAAATTCGATCGTGGTGATGTTGTGCTCGTTGGTATTCAGCGCGCGCATTTCTCCTTTCCGTCGGGAAAGCTCTTCGATGACGGTCCCAGAATATTCTTGCGGGACTTCAATGTGAACGGCTTCATACGGTTCTTGTTCAACTCCTTCGACTTTTTTGAAGATAACTTGCGGCTTGGAGATCGTGAATTCATAATTTTCGCGGCGCATCGCTTCGATGAGCACGGCAAGATGCAGCTCGCCCCGTCCGCAGATGCGGGCGGCGTCGTCGCGGAAATTTTCCTCAATTTTTAAAGAGATGTTCGCTTTTTTCTCTTGGGTAAGCCTGTCGCGGAGCTTGTTCATGGTGACGTGTTTGCCGTCTTTTCCGACAAAAGGTCCATTATTGACCATCATTTCCACAGAAAGGGTCGGCTCAGCCAGGATAATAGGGGGCAGGTGGACGATGTGTTGCGGATCGCAGAGCGTATCGCCGATGGTGACCTCAGGAATGCCGGAAATGCTGATGATGTCCCCGACGCCGGCTTCTTCCATTTCGACTTTTCTCAATCCATGGTAGCCTTCGATTCGGGAAACTTTATGCTGAGTGGGATGGCCGTCTTTATCGACTTTTGTAATCGAGTCCCCTTTCCGAATTGTTCCTTCCAGGATACGGCCGCAGGCTTGGCGCCCCACAAAATCATCATAGCTGAGCGTGGCGGCTTGCATGAGGAAAGGGAGTTCGAGATTTCCGGGAGGATGGGGAACCGATTTGATGATCAGCTCAAAAAGAGGGCGCATATCGGTGCGGGGATCTTTAAGGTCCATCGCGGCAAAGCCGCCTAGCCCCGATGCATAGCAGATCGGGAAGTCCAGCTGCTCGTCGTTGGCTCCCAGCTCGACGAAAAGATCAAAAGTTAAATTTAGCGCGCGGTCGGGATCCGCATGTGGCCTGTCGATTTTATTGAGGACGACAATGGGCCTAAGGCCGATTTTAAGGGCTTGGGAAAGGACAAAACGTGTCTGAGGCATTGGCCCCTCTTGCGCATCGACGAGAAGAAGGACGCAGTTGACCAGTCCCAGGACGCGTTCGACTTCACCAGAAAAATCCGCATGGCCGGGGGTGTCTATGATATTGATTTTAAAATCTTCAAAGAACACACTGGTGTGTTTGGCAAAAATGGTGATCCCACGCTCTTTTTCCTGGTCGTAGCTGTCCATGACCCTTTCCGGGATTTTTTCATTGTCGCGGAAGACGTTGGATTGTTTAAGCAGACTGTCGAGCATGGTCGTTTTCCCATGGTCGATGTGGGCGATGATGGCAATGTTGCGAATTTTTTCCGGCTTAAACATGGGGTAGGTAATCCTAGTTTTAATTTACTGGGAAAATGTTAGAGAAAACGGCAATTAAACACCAGCTATTTTCCTTGAAAAATAGCGACTTAAGCGTTATACTCCTTCAAGATTTTCAATACAAAAATCTCTTTGAACTGAGAGCGAGGATCCCATGCAAATTGCCTCTGAAGACGAGATCAAAAAAGTGGGCGACGAAGAGGGCGCTGCTGGCAATTTATTGGACTTGAAAACCTCCCTTTTACAAGATCTTCTCCAGGAGAAATTAGAGCAAGCCTTCCACAAAGAGACCTCGACAATTGTCCTCCATGATATCATAAAAATTGCTTCGGAGCATTCCCCCATCGACCTTGCCTACGCAGCCTCCCGATTGCCTCCGAATGCCCGTCCGATGATCTACGAGAATCTATCCGGTATCGAAGCAAAGATCGAATTTATGGTCAATACCGATAGCAGTACGCGCGTCGCCATTCTTCGTCATATTAGCGACGAGGATATGAAAAAATTATTGGAATACATGCCCCCGGACGATGCCGTGGAGGTTCTTGAAGACATCTCGGAAAGAAGGTTTCGCCGCCTTGTCGAAATGCTGGACGCAAGTAAAGCATTAAAAATCCGGGAGATCAAGAAGCATCGTCGCAACACGGCGGGACGTTTGATGACGAATGAATTTTTCTCTTTTTCTATGGATGTGACGATCGGCGAGGCCTCTGTCCGTATTCGCGATAATCCGGGCATCGATTTAACGCGTCAGATCTTCGTCGTGAATGAAGAAGGAGAGCTCCAAGGGTATGTACCTGCACGGAATCTCATCGTTAATCCTCACCATCTTCCTTTAAAGCAAGTGATGAAATCGATTCTCTACGCCGTTGCCCCGGAGACTTCGCGTGAAGAGGTCGTGGAAATCGTCGAGCGGTATAAAATTTCGGCCCTTGCTGTCGTGGACCCTAATAACAGGATGCTCGGCGTCATTACTAATGAAGATGTGTTGGACGCAATGGAGGACATTGCTGATGAAACGATTGCAAACATGGCAGGTACAACGGAAAAAGTCAGCGAGCATGAATCTGTTTTGAAGCGTTTTTTATCCAGGGCACCTTGGCTGATTGTCACATTGTGCGCAGGTTTGATCAACGTCGGCGTGATGTCGTCATTTCAGAATTATGCCGGGGGAGTTCTGACCTTTGTGATGTTTTTCGTCCCTTTGATCACGGGAATGTCGGGCAATATCGGGATTCAATGCAGTATGATCCTCGCCCGAAGCATGGCCTTGGGGTTCATTTCCCTCGGCAATCGGGGAGAAACTGTTTTGAAAGAACTTCTTATCGGCATGACGACAGGGACTATATTTGGAATCTTGTGCGGATTTCTTGTTTATGCCTTTGACTTTGCCGGCATTTCTCGCCCCGATATCAGCGCTGCGGCAGTTGGAATGATCGTCGGCGTTGGGCTGACGGGAGCTTGTTTGGCCGGAACTGTGCTCGGCGTCCTGTCGCCCTTATTTTTTGCCCGCATCGGCGTCGATCCCGCTGTTGCTTCAGGGCCTATTGTCACAGCATTTAATGATTTTTTATCGATGTCGATTTATTTTTTAATCGCCATCGGATTGAGCGCCCTTTTGTTTTAACTCGACTTTGTAACTTTTTGGGCCGGAAGGATTCGAAATATATGCTCTCGGGGGAGTTATTTAAAACAGGCACGGGTTTTTAACCCCATCCTGTTTTAAATAACTCCCAGTTCGACCCTGGGCGAGCGGCCGAGAGTAAATAGGCTGGTGGTCCTTGATAAAAATTCTTGAGATAATTTCTAGCGTGAAAGCTCGCTAGAATCGACGACCGCAGGCTTCGCAAGTTGATCCGTATTAATTCAATACGGATCAACTTGCGATCGTCGATTATATCGGCTTTGACGCAGAAATTATTCCAAAAATTTCTGAAACGGGGCACTAGGCAGGCGGGCCCAAAAATTTACAAAGTCGAGTTAAAGAGATAGGTTCTTTTGACCTTGCTATTTTGACCGGCGATTCATATATTCAGGCAAAGGCCTTTTTATGGACAAAGCAGATAGATATCCGCTTACAAATAAGCACATGAAGGATCTGCTTCCAAAAGTCCTCGGCAAGATTGGCGCGCTTCACCGCGACCGTCCCGATCTGATTTTAGCGGCGTGGCCGCTGATCATCGGCGAAAAGCTTGCATCGATGACGAAAGCAGTTTCTTTTGATCGGGGGATTCTCTTTGTGAAAGTAGGCAATTCGACATTGTATAGCCTGCTCTCGCAACATGAAAGAGGCCGGTTATTAAAGAATTTGAGGGAAAAATTTCCCTCTGTTGAGATTAAGAACATTCATTTTCGCGTCGGATAACAGATTTCCCCCTTTTTTCCGACGTGTATATGTAATTTAAATCCGAGTTTAAGGTATGACGACGATGACCAAAGAAAACGAATACGATGCAGCATCGATTACCGTCTTGGAAGGTCTGCAGGCGGTCCGTGAACGTCCCGGCATGTATGTAGGCGATACGAACGTCAATGGCCTGCATCAGCTTGTCTACGAAGTCGTCGATAATAGCGTAGACGAGGCCCTCGCAGGATTTTGTAAAGAAATCTGGATCACCTTATATAAGGACAATTCTGTTTCCGTGGAGGACGATGGACGAGGGATTCCGACGGGGAAGCACGAAAAGGAATCTCAAAAACAGGGGAGGGATGTATCTGCCCTCGAAGTTGTCATGACCATCCTTCACGCCGGCGGAAAATTCGATAAGAATACTTATAAGGTTTCAGGCGGGCTGCACGGAGTCGGCGTGTCTTGCGTCAACGCGCTATCGAAAAGGCTGCATGTCGAAGTTTATCAAAGTGGCAAAATGTTCGATATGGAGTTTTCCAAGGGGAAGCCCACGCATGCTTTGAAAATGGTTGGAGAGTCGACAAAACATGGCACAAAGGTCACATTCCTAGCTGATGATTCGATATTCACCGTTGCCGCTTATGAGTATGACATCTTGATTAAGCGGTTCCGCGAACTTGCCTTTTTGAATAAGAATTTAAAGATCAACTTCCGCGATGAAAGAGATGCGACGCCCACCGAAATTTCTTTTTGTTATGAAGGGGGAGTGCGTTCGTTTGTCGAGTATTTAAATGAGAATAAAACACCACTTTTCCCGAAACCGATTTACATTTTCGGGTCGAAAGAAATTTCCGATGGTACCCTCGAATTCGAAGTGGCGATGCAATGGAACGACACCTACACCGAAAATCTTCACTCTTACGTCAACAACATCATGACGCGCCAGGGAGGAACTCACGTCACGGGCTTCAGCACAGCATTGACGCGGGTGCTCAACCAGTATATCAAAAGTCACAATCTCCTCAAAAGCGACAAGATCTCCGTTTCCGGCGATGATATGCGCGAAGGGCTCACAGCTGTGATCTCCGCCAAAGTACCTAATCCGCAGTTTGAAGGCCAGACCAAGCAGCGCCTCGGAAACAGCGAAGTGACATCCGTTGTGCAGCAGATCGTCGGCGAAGAGCTCACGGCCTTTTTGGAAGAAAATCCTGTCGTCTCGCGCATGATCGTCGAGAAGGCGATTCTCGCTTCCCAGGCCCGCGAAGCTGCGCGCAAAGCCCGCGAGCTCACTTTGCGCAAAACGGCCCTTGATAGCGCCCGCCTCCCAGGCAAGTTGACCGACTGCCAAGAAAAAGATCCAGCGCTATGCGAGATCTACATCGTCGAAGGGGATTCTGCTGGAGGTTCGGCAAAAACAGGGCGTGACCGCCGTTTTCAAGCTATACTGCCTATTCGCGGTAAGATTCTCAATGTGGAAAAAGCCCGTTTGGAAAGGATTTTGCAGAACACCGAAGTGGGAGCGATGATCGCTGCCTTCGGCTGCGGGATCGGACTAGACAGTTTCAACCTCGAGAAATTGCGTTATCATAAAATCATTATCATGACTGACGCCGACGTCGACGGTTCCCACATCCGTACGCTGCTTTTGACGTTCTTTTATCGGCACATGCCTGCTTTGATCGAGAACCATTTCATCTATATCGCCCTACCTCCGCTCTATCGCGTGACGCGAAAAAAAATCAGCCGATACATCCATAGCGAAAAGGAAATGGACGAATACCTGCTAAAATTAGGGATGAGCGATGTGCACGTCCGGCTCGTCGGCCATACCGATTTTTTAACCAAAGAGCAGTTTGAAGATATGGTTAAAGTGGTCCGCGATGTGGAAAATCTCAACCAATCTATCGAACGGAAAGGCGTTCCCTTCCGCGAATTCATCGGCTCTAAAAACAGCGAAGGAAAGCTGCCCCGATTCCAAATCAAATTAGGCGATGAGACCCGTTATGTTTATTCGGAAGAGGAGCTTGCCGAGATGAAAAAAGCCGATGAAGAACTACAGCGTCAAAAACTGGCCGAAACACTCGCGGCAATCCCTATCGAAGAACAGACCGAAGAAATGAAAACCTTCCGAGTAAAAGGGTTGGCATTCATGGAACTTTATGAGCAGGCCGCCCTGGATGATTTAAAAACCCGTCTTTCCGCTTATAATTTCTCGCTGGACCAATGCTTGATCGCCGATGGTAAATTATTCGACATCATCGATGAAGAAAGCCGGGAACAACCTGTGCATACGCTTAAAGAGGGGATCGACCTCTTGCGCACCAATGGGCGCAAAGGGATTGAACTCCAACGCTATAAAGGTCTTGGAGAGATGAACGCCGACCAGCTTTGGGACACGACGATGGACCCTACCAAGCGCACTTTGCTCCGGGTCACACTGCCTGACGCGATCGCCGCCGACCATATGTTTACCATGTTGATGGGCGAGGATGTTCCTCCGCGCCGCGCTTTTATTGAAAAACACGCCCTTTCCGTCAAGAATCTAGATATCTAAAGAGAAAGCTATGTCTTACACCAAAGATGAAATTATACTTCCGCGCAATGTCGAAGAAGAGGTCAAGGAAAGCTATCTTCGCTACTCGATGTCGGTGATCATTTCCCGCGCTCTTCCCGATGTGCGGGACGGCCTTAAGCCTTCTCAGCGCCGCATTCTTTACGCGATGCGCCAGCTTAACTTGGGCCCTGCTTCCAAACACCGCAAATGCGCTAAAATATCAGGCGACACGTCTGGCGACTACCATCCGCACGGAGAAACCGTCATCTATCCGACCCTCGTGCGCATGGCGCAGCCATGGGCGATGCGCTATCGCCTGGTGGACGGACAAGGAAACTTTGGCTCCGTCGATGGCGACCCCCCAGCCGCTATGCGTTACACTGAAGCCCGCTTGACGCACTCTTCCATGGCCCTGATGGAAGACCTTGAAAAGGAGACCGTTGAGCTCGTCCCCAACTATGATGAGACGAAGACAGAGCCTACCGTTTTCCCGGCAAAATTCCCCAACCTTTTGGCAAACGGCTCTTCCGGTATTGCAGTCGGGATGGCGACCAATATTCCGCCCCATAATTTGGGCGAACTCATCGCTGCTACGCTTCTCCTAATAGACAACCCTCAAACTTCCATTGATCAAATCATGGAAGTGATGCCGGCCCCTGACTTCCCCACAGGCGGCGTTATCTGCGGATACCGCGGCATCAAAGAAGCGTTCCATACCGGCCGCGGAAAACTTATCCTACGCGGCGTCATACGCGTTGAAGATCAAGACCCCAACGGCGACCGCCAGCGTCTCGTGGTCGATGAAATTCCTTACAACATCAGCAAAGCTGATTTGATCAAAAAAATCGCCGACCTCGTCAACGAAAAAACCATGCCGGGCATTTCTGATATCCGTGATGAGTCCGATAAAGACGGGATGCGCATCGTGATCGAGCTAAAACGCGGGGAAATCCCCGACGTCACCGTCAACCAACTATTCAAATATACCGATCTCCAGGTCACGTTCGGATGCAATATGCTGGCCCTCGACAAGGGATTGCCGCGGACAATGAATGTGAAGCAAATGATCGCCGCATGGATCGATCACCGCATCGACGTCATTCGGCGCAGGACCCGTTTCGAGCTGGCCAAAGCAGAAGCCAGGGCCCATATCCTCGAAGGTTATTTAAAAGCTCTCGACCATCTCGACGCCGTCGTCAAGTTGATCCGCGCTGCAGAAAACCGCGATGCGGCAAAAAGAGAATTGGTCGCCACCTACTCTCTGACGGACCGACAAGCCCATGCCGTTCTCGATTTGCGTCTTTATCAACTCACGGGGCTAGAGCGTGAAAAACTCGAAGCGGAATACAATGAACTCCTAGAAAAAATTGCGAACTACCGCGCCGTGCTCGCGTCAGAAGGCCTTGTCCGCGGCATCATCAAGGAAGAACTTCTCGAGCTCAAAAAACACCATGCCTCCGATCGCAGGACGAAAATCATCGCAGCGGAAGGGGAGTTCAATATCGAAGACTTGATCCCCGATCAAACGGTGATCATCACGATCTCTGAAGATGATTATATCAAGAGAATGCCTGTCGACACATTCCGCGAACAGCGCCGAGGAGGCCAAGGCGTCATCGGTTTGGAGACAAAGAAGGAGACCGACGTGCTCAAAGACATCTACGTTGCCTCGACGCACGATTATCTCTTGATCTTTACGACTTTGGGGCGCTGCTATTGGCTAAAAGCCTGGGAAATTCCGGAAGCCGGCCGCCGCTCAAAAGGAAAAGCCCTGATCAATCTTCTCGAAGACATTCAGCCCACTGAGAAAATCGCTACCGTTCTTCGGGTGAAAAATTTCGAAGAAACCGCCTTTATTTTACTCGCAACACAGCAAGGCGTCGTCAAGAAGACGGAACTTTCTGCATTCAGCTCGCCGCGCAAAAAAGGCGTCTATGCGATCAATATCGATGAAGGCGATGCGGTGATAGCGGCCCGCCTGACCAAAGAAGGGCAAGAAATCATGCTGTTTACGAAAAATGCAATGGCTGTGCGTTTCGATCAAGGACAAGTGAGAGGCATGGGACGCGTCGCCCGAGGCGTCCGCGGCGTTTATTTACGCGACGAAGGCGATGCTGTTGTCTCTTGCGAAGTTGTTAGCGGCACTGAAAGCATCCTCGTCGTCTGTGAAAATGGCTTTGGAAAACGATCGCTTGTCGAAGACTTCCGCAAGACCAACCGTGGTGGCGTCGGAGTCCGTTCGATCATCACAAGCGAACGGAACGGCCTTGTTATAGGTGCCCTCTCTGTTAAAGATCCCGACAGCGTAGTCATGATGTCCAATACAGGCCAAACGTTAAGGATTAGCATGAACGACGTTCGTGTCATGGGACGTTCGACGCAAGGTGTGAAGCTCGTCAACCTCCATGAAGGAGACTCTCTCGTCGGTATCCAAAAGATCGAACACATTGAAACGATAGAAGCTCCTGCAATAGAAGAAGAAAAACCCCCTTCCCCATAATGAAAAAGGGTATTTTCATCACGTTCGAAGGTGGGGATGGCGCCGGCAAGACGACGCTTATCCAAAAGATCTTCACCTATCTTGAAAAACTCGATTTCGATGTCGTGCAAACGCGTGCCCCCGGCGGCACGCAGATCGGGCAGGACATTCGCAACCTCCTTCTGCACAAACACGACGCTCCTCTCTCCACGCGCAGTGAGCTTTTGCTTTTTCTTGCCGACCGTGCCCAACACGTCGAAGAATACATTTCGCCTAACCTTCAGAAAAAGAAAATCATCCTTTGCGACCGCTTCAATGATTCGACAATCGCTTATCAAAGCGGTGCCCGCGGCTTTAATGAGAAATTCGTCCGCGAACTGTGCGCCTTTGCCTGTGAAGGCATGGAGCCCCACTTAACTCTCTATCTCGACCTCAATCCAAAAATCGGTTTTGAACGCGCAAAAAAAGCCCATCTTGCACAAGACCGTATCGAATCGGAAACATTGAAATTTCATCAAAAGATCCGCAACGCGTTCAAAAAAATTGCCAAAAAAGAACCCAAACGGTTTATCCTGATCGACGCCTCTAAAACTCCCGAAGAGGTTTACGTCCAAGCCAAAGTGAGTATCGATGCCCTTCTCAAAACTGATCGGAAATGAGCTCGCCAAGACCGCTTTAACGCGTATGGCCGAGCAACACTGTGTGCCAAATACCCTCTTATTTTACGGCCCCGACGGCGTCGGCAAAAGTTTGTTTGCCCTTGCGCTCGCCGAATTGCTGATGAGAAAATCTCTCCATAACCATCCTGACCTGCACACTTTCCTGCCCGAAGGGAAAAGCGCCACCCATCCCATCGAAAATATCCGCAAACTCATCGACGAGGTCGCCTTGCCTCCCTACGAGGCTCCCGTCAAAGTTTTTATCATCCACGACGCCCACCAAATGCTCCCGTATAGCAGCAATGCACTGCTCAAAACTTTCGAAGAGCCCTCCTTGCACAGCTATTTTATTCTCTTAACAAGCTCTCTCGACGCCATGCTTCCCACCATCGTCTCCCGCTCCCGCAAAGTCCCTTTCTTTTCCCTCCCTCAATCCCAAATCGAGGCCCTCATCCGAGATCAATGGCAAAAAACCCCGGAAGAAGCGCGCCGCATCGCCTTTTTGTCCCACGGTTCTCTGTCCAAAGCCCAAGCCCTTGCCCAGCACCATGAGCACCCCTGGCGAAAAACCCTCCTCGAACTCCTCACCCTGCGCATGCCAGACGATTATCCGCAGTTTATAAAACTCGCCGCGGAATTGGAAGAAAGCTGCCTTGGAGAAAAAGAAGAGGAAGAAGAAGCTGTTTCCATTCACAGTCAAGCGGATGCCATTTTCGAAGAAATTGCCGCATGGTACCGCGACCTCCAGCTTGTCAAAGAAGGCGTCGCTCCCGAATATCTTTACCACCTCGACGGCATGGACCGCCTGAAACTAGCTGCCCAGCAGCACATCCCCCCTCTAGAAAGAGTCATCGAACACATGGCCAAAGCAAGGCTTGCCCTTCAGCGCAATATCAAATTGCGCGTCGTCCTCGAACATTTTTTCTCGCATATGGTTTAAAAACTTATTAAGTTAAAATTAAAATATCACCTTTTTCTTTAAAGTCGATATTTTTAAATAAATTATTTAACAAATCTGCGAAATAAGCCACCTCTATTTTTCTCCTGTTCTGTCATATAAATCCCACCCAGTATGCTAATATACTATTATTCTGGGTTAGCTCGGTCAAAATTCAAATAGTTTTTTGTCAATTCGACATTTCTACTCTGCTACTACAGAAGCAATAAATGTGTTATTTAATTCTATTTTCTATTAATATTTATGTATAAAAATGTTATTATAATTGAAAAATTTTTTAAATAAAAACTTTAAAAACAAGGAATTAATCATGACGAATCCCATCAATCATTCACAGCTTACCAACCCTGCACCCATTATACCGCAGGACACTGGGCTTTTGGATATGCCGCAAGATATAGTCACTCAAATTTTGACATACTTGCACGCCCAGGAAATCGGAACAAGCTCCTTAATCTGTAGACAATTGAACCAGAAGCTGAAAGATGATGATGTTTGGCGCATACTATTTGATCACCGTTTTCCAACCATTAACCCCCGGACTATTGAAAATTTCCAGAGCGCCTACAAAAGGCTTCATTCAAATCCCAAAAAAGGAGTGTATGCTTCAGATACCTTTAGAGGACATCGGGGCGCGGTTCGCTCTCTCGCTGCCTTCGATGGGAAGCTCTTTTCAGGCTCTTCCGATGGCACAATCAAGGTCTGGGAGCTAGAAACAGGACAGTGCACAGCGACCATTACAGACAATCATGGCTCGGTTTACTCTCTTGCCGTCTTCAATGGGAAGCTCTTTTCGGCCTCTGATGACTGCACCATCAAGGTCTGGGACCTAAAAACAGGAGAGTGCACAGCCACTCTTACAGGCCATGAGGACTCGGTTTTGTCTCTTGCCGTCTTCGATGAGAACCTCTTTTCGGCCTCTGATGACGGCACCATCAAGGTCTGGGACCTAAAAACACGAGAGTGCACAGCGACCCTTAAAGATGATGGGAACTCGGTTTTATATGTTGCCGTCTTCGATGGGAAGCTCTTTTCGGCCTCTGATGACGGCACCATCAAGGTCTGGGACCTAAAAACAGGAGAGTGCACAGCGATCCTTAAAGGCCATGAGAACTCGGTTGACTCTCTCGCTGTCTCGGATGGTAAGCTTTTTTCGGGCTCTTCCGACCATACCATCAGGGTCTGGGACTTAGAAACACGAAAGTGCACAGCGACCCTTACAGGCCATAACGGCCAGGTTTACTCTCTCGCTGTCTTGGATGGTAAGCTCTTCTCAGGCTCTTCCGATTGCACAATCAAGGTCTGGGACATAAAAACAGAACAATGCAAAGCGACGACTCTAACAGGCCATGGGTTGAGAGTTAGCTCTCTTCTCATGTTCGATGGGAAGCTCTTTTCGGGCTCTTACGACCGCACCATCAAGGTCTGGGATTTTACAGCAAATGATCGCATGATTTTTGAAGAGATCGCAGAATTATTAGAAAGTCAAAACCTGGATTTCCCTTATGCCGTGGAGCGGTTTTTGCGGATGCCAAAAACTGCAAAACACGTCATCTATGGAAAGCTGTATGAGGTTCTCAAACCTTTTGCAAATGATTATTGGGGATGTGGAGAAGACGCCTTTCACAATATAAATGGGCAAAGTTCTCCGCGTACTGAAAAGGCTCAGGCAATTCGGGAGTATTTGAATGATCAGCCTCCAAAAAACAACCCTCAATTGCTGGCTCACCTGGGGATCAAGACCGAAAAGGAGTATTCAGAAAAGCTAAAGTGCCGTTCAGGACATTTAGAAAAAATCGGCATTTTGTCGGCAGAAGACGTGAAACTAATTTGCTTAGCTTCCCCTCACTTTCTGAAGTTGGATAGCCTGGAGATCCTGGAAGTCGAAGAAAATTTTAGAGACAACAAGGTGAAAACAGAGGCCCAACGAGGAAAGACCAAGCTGACAACGCTTATGGGGGAAATATCGCAAGTCGTCGAAGATAAGATGGAAGAGACGAACACATGTGGCGTCATTCTTTATGAAGGAGAGTGCCCTTGGCTGAGTTTCGAACAGAAGCTAAAAGCTTTTCAAGCAAAGCTCGGTGAGATTGCAAATACATCGAATACGGCTAAGTCGATGGTCGAAGCGTTTGCCTCTAAAAATTACAATGCATTGGCTGTTGAGTTGAATGCTCTGGTTGAAGAATTTCACACATTAGATCGCGATCATCAGATTTCCAAATTGAATGCGTATGTGAACCAATGGGGAATTTCGACGGCTTGGAATAACCTCCGATCTCAAGGCGTGATGAATTTGTCTGCGCTCCCCGAATCCAAACAGAGTTTGCAAAAGCTTTTCCAGATGGGAGAGTAAAAAAGAGGCGTCCCAGGGCTTCCGTCTAACCCACAATTGGCTCTTTCCTGAAAAAACGGTGGGAACTAAGATTGTAGTTGGCCTTAAAGAAGGAAACTTCTCTAATTTTAAAAAAATAATGCATGTACATCAGTTAGACGTAGTGGTGCTGATCAAAATATTTTGAAAGTGAATTTAATTATGAATTATAATAAAATTATTATTTCATAAAGTAAAAAAGGGTTTTACTATGTCTTCTCCTGTCGCGATGGGTTTCAGAAACGTGGCTGGAATCGCTGCTTTAGCAATTGCTGCTGACCTCTGGTTTAATCGAGGACAAATCGTTAGGGCTTTTGCGTGTGGCATTCTAGGCACTGTTGTACTGGGTAAATCCAAACAAAATGAAATTAAATATCGAATGATTCCCCATTTGTTCAATGAACTCCCAGAAGATCAGGAAGCTTTAAAAAGAGCGTTGGCTAGAGTTGAGAAGAATTATCCCGTCGAATATCAAAAAGTCTTAAAGAAAAATGAGTTGTTATCCGAAGAAAAAATTCTCACTTATTTTAGTGAGTTGTTTTCGAGAGGCACTTGTAGTGGAGTCACTAATGCCCTTTTCGATAAGATTCACCGAAAAGAAAGCCGATCACTAAAAGAAAGTGCTTCCCGTCTAAATTTCGATGATATTTTTTACCATCACATTTTACAGGAGCTCTGTATCAAGAGAATACACCTAGACTTAGTAAGTGAAATGGAACTGATGAAGAAAAAAATTGAATTCAATGATAAAAAAATTCTCGAGGTCAAGGAATTTTTGTCCTCAAATTCATCACTCCTATCTATAAAAATGGAGCCAATAGAAGGTTGGGATACAGTTAAAAAGCAAATCCGAGATCACCTTGAAAAAGATCTCATTCATGTGGGTAAAGACTATCATAGCAGCACATTCCCTGAATCAAGCAAATTCTTGATCCAAGATGATACCCTTGCCTATCAAAACTCCCTAAAAGAAGTCACCCTTCAATTTCCTGGAGAAGACGACTTTGTGGGATATGTCCACACTCCCAATCATCTGATCGCTTTCCAATATGGGAAAAGTGGATATTATTTATATGATCCCTTCGCGGCCGGTAAAGGTCTGTTCGAATACCCAGATTCTCAGACTTTTTTTCAGGAGTTGAAAAGACATGTGGTAGAGGATATCATCTATACGAAAGGTAGGATTACCCAAGAAAAAAATCCTACTATCACTCTTAAAGTATTCAAAGCCAATGTTGAAGAATTAGTAAAAAATACCAACGGGTATTTTGGAGCTCGACCTTTAAATAAGATTAATGTTCAAGAGTCGGCCTAGAGATTAATTTGTGAAATTTTTTCTTACAATAAAATTAAACTTTAATTTTATACGTAATGTTGAATTTTATGTACTCGAATCTATTTATTCGATATTATTCTCATTTTATTAAGGTGTTATAATGAGCGTGCAATTTTCAAATGAACTTAATAACTATGAAAATAATGTATTAAGTGCAGTAGCTTTGACCACAAAACCCGCGGAAGCTCAATCCGAATGGTATAAATGGAATGTTGTCCACATTCTCGCGTGCATTTTTTCCCCACTGCTCATCACTATTCCTCTTATTTTTCACGCAAATCAGAAGAAAGCGCACGCCCTTGCCCAGGAACAGGCCGCCTTTGGATTAGCGGCTTACCGTCATAAAGATTGGAAAGCTGCAATTGATCATCTTCAGCAATTGAATGATTCTCCTCTTAAAGATGTTTTTAAAAACAAGGTTTACGAAACATTGCCTAGCCGTTTGAATGAAGAAGACAATGTTCTATTGGGAAGAGAGATTAGGGTTGTGGCTCAAGAGGGAGTCAGTGGCCACCCTGGCGTTGTCGTCTATCCGTCGGATGCATCTGTTTCTGCAATCCCTTTATCCTGGGATAAAGGCCATGATAATACAACGATTGTGTTAGCCGCATTGATCGGTTGCGCTTACCTTCATCAGGCCTTTGATGAATTAGCGAAACCACCTTCTCCCACAAAAAAAATGCAAACTAAGGCGTTCACAGTTCTTTCGACTCAATACCTTGGGTGCACGAGAGCTAGGGTAACCGTTGCGATGACCGATCTTGAAAATATTAAGCAAGCCCTCAGAAGACTTTAATTTAAGAAAGCCAATTTGACTCTAGCGCTTCCGTGATGAATTTTTATCAACAAAATTCAAGGTCGATAAAATTAATTAGGAATTTTATTATGACTCAACCTACATCTTCTCAATCAACTGTGATCACCCGGCAAGATTTAATAAAAAATTTTGAAATGATGAAAAGTTTCAGAAATGATCATATTCGTGCTTATAGGCACTTTATCCCTCTCATAAATCCTGCTGAACTGATTAAAGTTTCTGATCCGAACCCCTATTTTTATCCAATTTACCAATGTGAGTGCTCACATGCAATGGATAGGGGAAAGAGAAATACCATTGAATATAAGACATTGGATAAAGTTGAAAGCGTTTTTGGCAAAACCAAACCGCTTATTCTTTATAGTCTAGGCTCGGGAAACTGCTATCAAGAGCTTTCCTTCTGTGTGAAACTGGCAGAAGAAGGGTATGATGTTCGCAAAGTCGTTCTCGTCGATACAGAATATAAATACGGAGACCAAGAATTGACCATTGTGGAGTTTAGCAAATTTTCTAAATTGCTTTTCCCTAATCTCCAAATTTCCGTCTACAAAGAAGAAAGCGAATACTTAGAAGAGATTAAAAACTCTAAGCAGCAAAAACCTGACATTATCCTCTGCATCGACGTCGAGCGAGCCGATCTTCCCCCCAGACAGGTAACCTATTCCAAAATGTTAGAATCTAGCTCGATTCAAGCGGTTTTTGCCTACCATAATCATTTGAGTTTGTTCGGTAGTAATTCAGATGCGTGTTCTGTCGTCGATGTTATTAAAGGTGTAATCATTTAATAGCGTTTAATTATGGCGCCACCAATTTCTGCTAACGCCACTTCGCGCTATTAGGACCTATGGATTCCTTATCTCTCCGAACCAAGCGTTTAGAAATCCGTCTATATTGTTGAACCTTGAAAGTTATAGAACTCTTCAATTATTTGTTCGTTTCCATCGACAATGTGCGCGCAGATTGTCGATGGCAACGAACAAATAGGGCGTGGTAACCCGTTTTGCCAGCTAGGCGTTTACAGGAGGCAGGTCTGGTTTTGAAGGGGCGTTTGTCTTTTCAAGTTCATGGCCGATAAAGCGGCCAGACGGGATCATGATCAGGGCGAATGTGATAGCCAGGATACCGGCGAAAATGGCGCTTTCTCCTGGGCCGCCCATGATGAGAAAGAGGACAATGCTAAGGAGTGAAGAGGTTCCTCTTCCGAGTCTAGAACCGATGCCGTCGATGATGAGTTTCCCCTTCACTTGCCCCTCTTCGTTGAGGGGGATGAAGGCAAGTTCTTTAATGGTGTCAAACAAAGTGTATTTGGCTGCACGGCCAATGCAAAAATGGATGCTTCCTAAAACGACCGCGATCGTGATCGGCGACGATCCGGGGAACCATCCCAATTTTCCCAGATAAATGGCAAAGAAGAAAGCAAAAGTGATTGTGACCATCAGAATAGGCGTGATCAAGACATTGCGGCTCCAACGGTAAGCCTGCAAGAGCTGGGGGGTCAGAAATAGAGCGCTAACCGCCGTAAGAATTCCCATCCAAAAAGACAGGTTCCCCATGTATTGGCAGTAATCAGAAGGGGAAGGGTATTTGCTTTTCAATGTTTCGAGGAAAATGAGTTCGCCAAGCGCATAGCACACGTATTCGGCGATGACGAGAAGGAAGAGCGCCCTTAAGAAAGGGGACTTCATGAGGTAGCGGAGGCTGGAAGAAAGCGAAAGGAGGCGGCTAGAAAAAGGCTCTTTCTGTTCAATATGAGTAGCGTTTTTATGGTCAAACGCGCTCTTTCTCCCTTGCAATTTTTTGAACAGAAAGCGAAAGATCACCAAAGTCAATAATCCGCAAAGAAGCAAACACGAAGTCAGAAGATATAAGGAATGTTGCCAGCGTTGAGTCGAAAGGGCGAAATGGTTCCAGCTAAAAAGGGAAGTGCAAAAGACGGTAATCGGTCCCGCGAGAATCGTTCCTATGCTGGTGCCAAGCAAAAGGGGAGGGTAGAACCTTTTGGCCTCTTCCAAAGAAAGATTTTGATTGAGAAATCCCCAAAAGATCACGGAAAGAAGGGCGACTTTCCAAAGTTCCGACATAATATAGAACATCATGTCTGGCCAATGGGTAAAGACGACCTTAAACCTCGAAAAATCCATCAAGAAACTCAATTTGCTCTCTAATAGAGTGTGTATTCCTTCGCGGTGAGGGTAGATCCAAAAAGCAAAAATGAGGAAAAAAGTGAGAAAGAAGAGCATGGCCATGGAAAAAATAAAACGGGGAGAGAAAAATCGCATCAACCGCGAAAGAGCCCAAGTCAGTAAAATAGAAGCGGGGAAGGTGCCAAAGAGTTCGAAATAAGGGATGAAGGCGGCGCTCCCTCCTGTATCCGCGACGACCAGGGCGTTGCGCATGCTGCGAAGAACACTAAAATTAATATTAATTAGACAAACGATAAGAAACATGGCCCCGAAGAATAACCATTCATTGCGTTTGATCGGGAACATGAGTTTTTTGAACATGGCCTATTGTCGGTGCAAGTGTAGGAGTATTCTAGAGGAGCAAAGGTAAATTGTTCAAGCTGCTTTTTTGCTTTTGACAATTAGGTTCATGGGTATAATTTACTCTAAAAAGCAGGCCACTTATGAGACTATCCCACTATTCAAAATATTTGCTTTTCGGGTCTTTTTTGCCATATTTTGAAACCGCTTCTTGGTCTACCTCTTCAAGTATGTCCTGCGAAGCGGTTTCAAAATCTGACAAAAAAATCCAACAAAAATCAAACGTTTGAATAGTGGGATAGTCGCATGGAACACGTCGTTTTAGTCGATGATCAGGATAGGGAAATAGGGACCGAGGAAAAATTGCAGGCACACCTTTCGGGCAAGCTCCATCGTGCAATCTCAATTTTCATTTTTAATGAAAACCACGAAATGCTTATCCAGCAGCGTGCCCATTCGAAATACCATTCGGGGGGGTTGTGGTCGAATACCTGTTGCAGCCATCCTTGGCAAGGTGAAATCCCTTTGGAGGCGGCAAAAAGGCGGTTGAGAGAGGAAATGGGGATTGAGTGTGCATTGGAAAAAGCCTTTCATTTTATCTACAAGGCGCCTTTAAACAACAATCTCAGGGAATTTGAATTCGATCATGTCTTCGTCGGACATTTTGAAGGTGAGCCGACGCCGAATCCTGAGGAAGCTTCTGCATGGAAATGGATTGCGTTTTCCGATGTGGAAAAAGAGATGCATCTTCATCCGGAGCAATATACTTTTTGGTTTAAGGCGATTTGGCGAAAAGTGTAGACGGTTTATCTGAGCTTGCCCGACCAGCCGAGCTTGGTGCGGAGCGTGGAGAAGTAGTCTCTTCTCAGGAGGCTGACGAGCTTAAAATTTTTGGGGCTGCGTGTGATGCGGAAGACGTCGCCGGTCTGGAGATCGTGATGGGTGAGGCCGTCAGCGCGTATTTCCACAGGGGCGTAATCGCTCAAGTATTGGATTTGGATCTCCTGATTAGCCGTGAGGACAATCGGGCGGTTGGAGATCGTGTGCGGGGAGATCGGCGTGATGACGACAGCTTCAATTTCAGGGCTGATGATCGGCCCGCCAGCGGCAAGGGAATAAGCTGTAGACCCATTGGGAGTGGCCACGATGATTCCATCGGCCTCGAAAGTGTTGACGTAGAGGCCGTCGACGTGGATGGCGATCTCGACAAGGCTTGGGTTCCTCCCGCGATGGATGACGATATCATTGATGGCAAAGCAGCGGTCCCCATGCAGCGATTCTCCTTGAATGATCACCCGTTCATGGATTTTATAGGCGCCGTGGATCAAATCTTGAAGGCTGGGGTAAATGTCGGCAATCGGTACATCGGCCATGAAGCCAAGGTGGCCGAGGTTGATCCCAAGCATCGCCGCATCGAGGTTTTCATATTTGTGGGCGAGGCGGAGCATGGTGCCGTCGCCCCCCATCGTGATGAGAAAACGGATTTCTTTAGGATCGACGCTGGAAATCGGTTTGGCGTTGATGATTTTAGCATCCTCTTCTTCGGCGACTACGGTGACGCCATGGGTCGATAGAAATTCCTGGATGCCGATCGCAAGATTTTTGGACTGTTTTTTGCTGGTATTTGGAAAAAGCGCAATGATCATGTAAACGTTCGGTTGAGGTGTGCTTGAACAGTGAAAGGGTGTGTGCAGGGAAGTCCTTTTTCGTCGATCACGATTTCTCCCTCTCTATTCTTAACCAGGACCTCGATTTTCTTCTCCGCATCGGTGAGTTGTTTGCTGCACCAATTGATCAGCCGATCGGCTTCTTCGTACAGTTTTAGAGAATCTTCCAAAGAAGCTTTCCCTGAATTCATTTTTTCAAGGATTTGCTCCAGGCGCGCATAAGCGGATTCAAAGGAAAGGGTTTGTTCTGTTGCCATCATTGTACACCGTTAACAGTTAAATGGACTTTTCCGTCATGAAGCTGCAAGCGGACATTATCCTGCGCTTTGAGTTGATGAGTCGATAGAATAACGGAATCTATTTTTTCATGAAAGAGAATGCAGTAGCCCTTTGTTAAAAGATTTTTTGGGTCGATGCCTCGCAAGTGGGAGATGAGCTGGGCCAGGCGCCCTGATTTTTGTGCGAGAAGTTCCGACAAACGCTGGTCTAAATTTTTCTGCAGCTCGTGAGCGTTAAACAATTGTTTACGGGCTCTCCATTGCTGGAGCATAGCCGCATTCAAAGACTTCGTCAAAATTGCAAGCTTCTGTTTCAAAGCCTGAATTTGACTGGCGGGTTGGAGCGCTTGTGCCTGTTTTTTGAGGGCCAAAAGGCGAAGTTGTTTTTCCTGGAGGGTGCGTTTGAAGCAAAGGTCTAGATCACCGCGCAAATCATCGACGCGCTGAAGATGGGGCTCCAGAATAGAAAGAGGGGAAAATAAACAGGGATGCCGTTTTAAATTATCCAGCTGCTTGTGATGATGTTTGAGAGAAGTGAGCACATAGGAAGCGAGACGGCTTTTTATTTGGGCCAATCCTTGAAGCTGCTGGGTTGTTTCCTGGGTGGCCATTTCGGCTCCAGCGGAGGGGGTTGGCGCTCGGACGTCGGCAACAAAATCGGCGATGGAAAAGTCGGTCTCATGGCCGACGGCGGAAATCACTGGAATTTTGGAATGAAATATCGCCGCTGCGACTTTTTCTTCGTTGAAGGCCCATAAGTCCTCTAAGCTGCCGCCGCCGCGCCCGACGATTAGGACATCGGCAAGCCCATAACGGTTGAACTGCTCGATCGCCTGGGCAATTTCAGCGGCAGCGCCGTCTCCTTGCACTTTCACGGGATTTAAAATGAGATGAAAACCGGAGAAACGACGGCTTAAAATTTGCAAAATATCTTGAATCACAGACCCGGTCGGAGAGGTCACGACGCCGATGGTCCGAGGGAATTTAGGCAACGGCTTTTTATGGGAAGCATCGAACCATCCCTGCTTTTCAAGTTTTGCCTTTAACATCTGGAGTTGGAGCAGTAGTTCTCCAACGCCCACATAGTCGAGTTTCCGGATGACGATCTGATAGCTGCCTCGGGGAGCATACACGTTAATTTCCCCGTGAACAACGATTTGGTCCCCATTCTTGGGAAGGCGCTTCAAATCGCGAGCATTTCCCCGGAAAAGGACAGCCGAGAGCTGGGCCTCCTGATCTTTCAAGGTGAAGTACAAGTGCCCCGAAGTCTGTTCTTTGAAATTGCTCAGTTCCCCTTTAACGGAAATGGCAGGGAAGCGGGACTCAAGATTATTTTTTATGGCAGAAGTAAGCTCGGAAACTGAAAGAATTTCTTGCATGAACCTATCCCAGCATTCGAAAAATTTGATTTTTGACAGATTTTAATGCCGCTCCGCAAGACATATACTGCTGACGGTTGAAAGTTATAGAAAATTTCAATTTCAGCGCTTCAATTTTTTGTTTGTTGAAGCAGGCCATGTGCCAGCACATCGTCGATGGAAACGAAAAAAAAGGCCATGGCAAAACCACGGCCTTAAGTGAAGATGCTGAAGCAGAAATTTTCATAACTTTCAAGTGAAGCATTATAGTTGACGAACTAGGCCAAGAAGTGGCATTAAAAGATGTGGAAAAAGACTCGAAAAGCATGTTTTTCCAATTCTTGGGTTAGGTTCGTATTAAGTTAATACTTGCCTTGGAGGCAAGGCTTAAGTTATGATCATACCTCTTTGTGAATTAAATCCTAAATAAGAATATGAACCGGATTCCGCTCATTGCAGGCAATTGGAAGATGTACAAAACGACCGCGGAAGCGGAAGAGTTCATCTCCAATCTTGCCGAGGCGACAGGCTCGGCTCAGCGCCGTATTTTTCTCGCCGTCCCTTTTCTGGCTATCGAAGGAGCTGTCAAGGCTGCCGACAAGACAAAAATTACCATCGGCGCGCAAAATATGCACGACCAGCAGGAGGGGGCCTTTACTGGGGAGGTCTCCGGGCGCATGCTGAAGAAGAGTGGGGCCGCTTTTGTGATTTTAGGCCATTCCGAAAGGCGTCAATATTTTGGCGAGTCGAATGCGTTCATTCAACGGAAACTGCACCGCGCTTTGGTCGAGGGACTCATGCCCATTTTATGCGTCGGCGAACTTGAGAAGGATCGGGAAAGTGGCAATTATTTAAACGTTTTAAAGGCTCAGCTTGAGGAGTGTTTGCAGGGATTGGATGCCCAGCAGATGACCCAGATCACTATCGCTTATGAGCCGATTTGGGCCATTGGAACCGGCAAAACGGCGACTCCCGTGATTGCTCAAGATGTCCACAGCTTCATCCGCAATTGGTTGGAAATGCGCTACGGGATCGATTGCGCTGAACATGTTTGTTTGATTTATGGCGGCTCGGTCAAGCCGGATAACATTGTCTTATTGATGCAGCAGACCGACATCGACGGCGTCCTTGTCGGCGGCTCATCTCTGGAGGCGAAGACGTTTGCGCAAATTGTAAATTATTGAGGTGGTTGCAAAACTCACGAGTTTCATAAAATCGATGATTTTGATGCGGGTTCTTGGGGCCGTGCCATACTGGCCTGGCAGGGTCGACGAGAACTTGCCGCAAAGTCGTCAGTTTTGCAACTACCTCTACAAAGAGTGATCACATGACATTCATCCTTTATTTAGCCTTGTTTTTGTTTCTTGGTATCTCTGCTCTTCTTTGCTTTGTCATTCTCATCCAGGAAAGCAAGAGTCTTGGCCTTGGAGCTTCCTTCGGCGGGGATCCCGGCGATTCCGTCTTCGGGACATCCACAGCCGAGGTGTTGAAAAAATTTACGGGATACCTCGCGATTATCTTTATGGTCTCTTGCCTGCTGCTTTCGCTTTGGACTGGCTCCATCGGCCGAAGCAAGGACCGATTTATGCCTACTGCGATTGAAGAGGTCCAATAAGGCCGCATTCTGCTTCAGCGATTCATTTTTTTGTTTGTTGAAGCAGGGGATTGCGTAAGAACATCCTCGATGTAGCCAGCAGCAAAGATGGGGATGCCGACGAAGCCAGTGGCCACCTTTTGAGTCCCTTGTATAAAGATGCTGAGCAGAAATTTTTATAACTTTCAAATGGAAGCAGTATATGCTCCTCAAGATCTATTACTATGGTCATCCCATCTTGAGAAAACGGTGCGAGCCTATTCAAGAGATCACGGATGAGATCCGCAAATTGGCCCACGATATGATCGAGACGATGGACAAGAATGATGGCGTCGGCCTCGCAGCTCCGCAAGTTGGCCATTCGGTCCGCCTCTTTGTTCTTAGGGATTATATTATCACAGAAGAAGGGCATTGGACGCTTTCAGAAAAACCAAAAGTTTTCATCAATCCAAAACTGATCAATCCCAGCGAGCACATGATCTCGGATACAGAAGGATGCTTGTCTATTCCTAGTCTCCGGCTTCCCGTGGACCGTCCCGATAAGGTCACCATAGAGGCGATGGACCTGGACGGCAACACCTTTGTAGAAGAGCTGGAAGGTTACAATGCACGCGTGCGCATGCATGAGAACGATCATATCAATGGAGTGCTTTTCATCGATCGAATCGATACCGCGCTTCGCAGCGAGATTGATCCCATGCTCAAAGAAATCAAAAAAAAGTACACATCAATCTGAAGGATCGGGATTTTTAGGCTTATTGATTCAGGGCTTGATTAAGTGCTGCTGAGATGGAAGGGTGCTGCGGATTCATGGAAATAAAAGTTGTCACAGCGAGAGCGGTGTGGTTCTTTGAAAAAGACGAGTTTGTGCCGTGCACCGGCATGACTGCGCTAAACCAAATCGATGAGATGATTCCTGTTTTGATCACCGACTTCAACGATTCTAGGTTTTCTAGAATTTTTTCCCCCGAGGGAGATTCCCTCTCGAATTGCTCAGAAAATTTCTTTAAAGCGATCCGGTCGGAGTCTTTAGTGACAAATCGATCGATAGAATATTCAGACTCTTGGTTGGATTCGAGCTTATATAGATGCGGGCCGTATGACGGCGATTCGCAGTTCAACGTCTTGAGATCGGAACAATAAAAATCGGGAATTCTAGAAAAGGAAGGATTTTGAAGCTGCTTTAGGGAATTCGACGCATCCGCATCTAATTCACAATTTAACAGATAGATCTTCGTTAGTCGCTGGTTTTCTTTTAATTGGTTGAAGAGTTCGAGTAGCTCCTCGGGTTTGCCATTCTTGACGATCAAATGGTTGATCCAAGGAAGGGTTTGTTTGAGCGGAGTATGAGTCAGTTTCCATAAACAGAGATTATTATTGACCTCCACGGAAAGTTTCTGGTCTGTGTAATCAAATTTCAAATCATTCAGAGGAATATTGTTTTGCCCTGGCATGATCTTAAGTTTCTCATAGGATATGAGCGACTGCAGGTCCGGGTCAGAATCGATAATCCTTTGCAGCATAAGGCAAACAAGACGCAAATTTAGAATATCCTTAATAGGGAGTATATGAAGGATCAAGAGGATGAGGTCGCCGGGAAGCTCGATGAGGGAAAAAGAAGATTTGAAAGGGCCGCTTTCCTTAGCTGACTTGCTTAAGTTGCGCACCGCAATACTGTGCGTTTGATTTTCAATTTCGCTGACCGAATCGTGATTGGCGGCAATAAAAGAATCGGGCTTGATAAGATTTTCTATAACTGCGCTGGCCATTCCCACCCCTCTAAATAGTCCAATATTATACTCTCGTTGGCTTAAAAATTCGGGTTTAAAGTATTTGTTGGAAAGCAATAATTATTTTATCAGTGAAAAGGCTCCCGAAAAGCGATTGTCATTGGGCATCCTTTCATAGGAGAGCCTTAACCGCCAACTGCATGTTAGCATCGTGATGAAATCAATTTTCCCGGCATTATAACGGGGCTCATTCTTTCTTCCCCAGCCGTGTCTAGATTGAATTTGACAGTTCCATTTTGGGGCTAAACGGATGAAAACGCGCGCGAGAAACGTGTCTCTGGCGTCGGACATGGGAGATTTCAGCAATTCAGAAATCGGCCGTGAAACATCGACAATAAAATTATCGTGGTCGGCTTTACGCCAGTCGTATTTGCTTCGATGGCGGAACTCGATGCCGAATGCAATGTCTTTGTTGATCGTCCAATCCGTTGCGATATTAGCAAAATCCCAAACGCTTTCTTCATTGTTCCAGGCAATTCCGCCGCGGATCGCATAGGAGGGGCGATTCCATCCTGCCTGGAAATAGTATTTTGGGAAGGCGAGGGCAAAGTCGCGGTTCCCGAAAAATCCGTAGGTGTAGAGATCCGTGGTGAACGAGGGGAGGAAGGCAGGTCCGTTCCAAAGATAAAAAGAATTGCGCCAGCCGATCCGGAGCTGATTCAGCTCGTGGTATCCATCGTTAATATCGAAATAAAAATGACGGCTTAAAGCAGCGGTAGGCGATGTGAGACCTTGAAATTCAAGATAAGGTTCCGACATGTGGCGGAATTTTTTATAACTGCGAAATAAGCGGGTCTGGCCGTTGAAGCCATAAGTCAAAATTCCTTGGCCGATCGGATGATGGGCAGGATTGTTGCTGTAAAAAATTCCGACCACGCCGAGATTGGGTGTCAATGTAAGGGGCCCTAGCGAGAAGGGACGGTATAGCTCGTTGCGTGTTTCCATGCGCCCCGCATGTGTTGAAGAGGCCAGGCCAAGATGATGAAATTCCTTGCGAAGATCATTGGCGTACACATAGTCGAGATATCCTGCAGAGGCAGAGTTGACGGAGATGATCCCTGAATGCCCCAACTGAAAGGGACGAACGCCGACGGTCAGCAAAGGAAGTTCTTGATCAATGCTGTCGAAACGATTGACGCGCGGTTGCAGGCTAAGGTGAAAAAAGGCGTTCTTGATTTGGCGGAACATCACGAGATGCGTACGTTTTTGTGTGTTGATTTCAAAATCATCGCTCCGAAAATCTCCGACCATCCGCGTATCGCTCAATTTATCCCAGGTGAGATGGATTTGCGATTTCTCATCCTTGCTCTCGAGATGGTAAAGGCCTTGGAGACGATAGCGGTGAGGTCCTTTCTCATCCGGGAACGATTTGTCATGAGCCCCATAACTTCTGGTGACAAAAATGTGCCTGTTGTCTGGGGAGGCGTATTCCGATTCCAGGGCTCCGCCAAATCCCCGTTTCAAACGGTAGTCCAAACGGAAAAACAGATTGAGGTCTTGCCAAGAGAATACGCGGTAACGCATTGTCAACCGAGGGCCTAGCCCTTTATCCCAAACCACCTTGTAGCGGATCGGAGGATCGGAAAAGGCTTTCAGGTTGCTTTTGAAGGAAGGAAGCCAAAACAGGGGAACTTTGAAAAAACGGAAGCGGATATTTCTTGCCGAGAGAAATTTATCCTCTGTAATTTTGACGGTTTTGGCGTTAATTTCCCAGGTATTGTCCTGGTCTTCGCAAGTTGTCACGAAAGCATTGCTGATGAAAAATGTTCCATCTGCTTGCAATTCGATCTTGTCCCCTCCCAAAAACCAGATGTCGACGAATGTTCTGCCCTGATACAAAACCCCTGTTTTACTGATAAAATCGTATTCCAACTTCGACCCGACGAACGCCCGGTCGGCGTATTCCATCATCACATCTTCTTCAGCGATGATTTTTTGAACGCGAATGCCATTTTCAATCTTATTCGTATACTCGATCTTTCGAGCTTGGATGCGCAGCCCTTGTCCGGTGATCACCCCGCCATCGGCCGTCGTAATGACTCCATGAACAAACATTGGATTTTTCAAGTCGATGATCAGTTCCTGGAGTAGCGGAGAAGCAGCCGCCGGCTCCAGGGCGGGGACAGGAACCTTTTCCGGCGGCGGACGCATAGGTTCATCCAAATCGACATCATCGGTCAAAGAAGGGATTTGTGTTTCAATATCCGGCGAAAATTCCGACTCGTCGTATTGAAGCTCCTGGGATTCCATCTCTTCTTCCATTTCGACCGCCTGCGGAGCAATAGGTTCGGGCATTGCCACTTCTTCGAATAACAGGCTTTCTTCTTCTGCTGCAGGTTGTTCAGTATTTTTCGGTTCCTCGACAGTGTCCAACGAATCCGCGAAAATTTGATTGAAGTTATCATCCACCTTTATCCTTTCAGATCGAAGTGTCGAGAATGCAATGAGGCAGACAAGAGAGAAAATTAATGGATGCATGAACGATTATTTATAAAATGCAATGTCCTAGAATAAGAGACCATGCAATATTCTCCAACGGGAAAGAAAGGACGAGCAGTGCAAAACTCTTAAATTCGACTTTATAACTTTTCCAGTCTTTCCGACCGAAAAAGTTACAAGGTCGAGTTAAAAGACTTTTTTTAAAAAAAGCAAAAACTCACTCTTGTTTGCCAAATGCATCGTCATATGTTCTTTTTCGGGTGGAAGAGGAGCTATTAGAAGCGTGATTTTCAGACACCGCTTGTTATCCAGGTCAGGTATAGATAAATTATACAGGGGAGGAAAGTCGGGGATTTTCTTCAGCGGGTTGTTGCCAAGCCAAAGCACCGCTAAATTTCCGAGGTCTGTAAGGCAGGAGACATCTGACAGCTTGTTGTTGTTAAGCGCTAGAACCGTTAAATTTGTGAGGTCTCTAAGGCAAGAGATATCTGACAGTTTGTTATTGTTAAGCGCTAGGTCCGTCAATTTTGTGAGGACTCTAAAGTAAGAGATGTCGGAGAGCTGGTTGTTGTTAAGCGCTAGCATCGTTAAATTTGTGAGGGATCCAAGATAGGAGACATCTGAGAGCTCGTTGCCTTCAAGCGCTAGCTTCGTCAATTTTGTGAGGGATCCAAGATAGGAGACATCTGAGAGCTCGTTGCCTTCAAGCGCTAGCTTCGTCAATTTTGTGAGGGATCCAAGACAGGAGACATCTGAGAGCTCGTTGCCTTCAAGCGCTAGCTTCGTCAATTTTGTGAGGGATCCAAGACAGGAGACAACTGAGAGCTTGTTGTTGTTAAGCGCTAGGAATGTCAATTTTGTGAGGGATCCAAGGGAAGAGACGTCTGAGAGTGTGTTGTTGTTGAGCCCTAGCACCCTTAAATTTGTGAGGGATCTAAGGCAAGAGACGTCTGAGAGCTGGTTGTCGTCAATATCAAGCTTTTGTAGACCCTTCAATAATTTTAATTCAGGAGGGAGGAGTTTTAGACACAGAGAAGTGAGGTTAAGAACATCGATTGTTTCTAAGGTGTGTTTATGTTTGTGTAAAAAAGATCGGATATCTGCAGCCGGTGTATCCAGCCCGGTAGCTCTGTGATGATTGAAAGCTGACGGATTTGTCTTAGCCTCGGCCATATTTCTTTGAGAGCTAGATCGTGTTGCAACTTTTGAAATTCGTTGACCATAACAAGGACAGAAGAGGAATTTGCAAGCGAGCATCCCTGTTTCTTGAAAACACTCATCAGCTTTTCGAATTTAGCGACTGCGGCGGTACCATCGATGGTTTGAGCATCGATCAAATCCATGGCTTCGCCAACATTTACTGCTCCTTGGGGGTCTGCTTTGCGCAAATCCCTCCAGAAATTTTCTATAACCGTGTCAGAACTACTCTTGAAAGTTTTGCTTACGAGTCGGTTTTGTAAGAGCGCAGAAGACTCTTCTCCGGCAGCTTCCTGCAGAATCATTGGAGATATGTCTGAATAGTCAAAAATGGAAAGGAAGTAATTGGCTATGCTTTTTATCTCGTTTGAATTAAAAATGATATTTACACAATAAATTATATCAAAATTAGTAATTTAAATCACATTTTTGAAGTGGCGTTGTATCCTTTTTTTATTCATTTCCCAAACCTGCTTGCCTGTCCTGCCTATACTGCGCTCTGAGTTGTGCCATTCGCGATACTTAAGTAATTCATGTTTAGAGTTTTGTGTGTAAAAAAATTATTATCAATTTTTGATTTCGAATAATAAAATTTTGTTTCAAAAAATTTGAATTATAATTCAATTTATGATAATGTAGTTGTTTATAAAGTTTATTGTATATCTCAATTAAAATGAGGCAAATAAATGGCTGTTTCAGCAATTCAACCCCGGGTTTTTTTAGCTATATCCTGCGCCGAATTGGCAGGATATTTTCTCAGTATATAACCAAATTCGACATATTTTGGAGGAAAGCATTTCTTTTTCCAATTCCACTGATGATAAATACACCAATTATTATATAATGAATTTTCTAAAACAACATTCTTCCTGTCCAAGTGAAAAGGAACTTCATAAATTCAATCAGGGAATTTCTGGATACAGTTTTTATAATGGAGTTTCACAGTCATTAGATGTATTAGAACTATTTAGCTTTAGTGACGGAACACAAAAAACATTGGGCATAAAAAACATAAATATTAATGATGAAAAGCGTAAAGCAGTGATCATTTCTATTATTCAAGTCAGTAAAACGCATTCCGAATATCAACAAGGTTTAAGTGAATATTACAGAGATTCTAAAGGCACTGAGAGCCTTGGAGACAAAGAACTGTATTTTTCAAAAACAGGAATAAACAGCACTGGCCATGTCGGAGTAGCCTATTTGTCCGAAACGTCGGATAAATATGATCTTTTCGAAACGTCAAACACTGTCATAGGTAAATACAGAATCTTACTGGCAATGAATGAATCTTATCATGCCCAGGAAAATCATGCCTCGGCTGCTCAATTTAGCTTCAATGGTGAAATGGTTGATTTACAAGGGGACATTGCTTGCTCTATGCTTAATTCCGATAGTTGCAATTTATGCAATCAGTTTGTTTTAGCCTATCTACTCGCAAGACAAATTTCGAACAATCACGCCTCGATTTTGAATTTCTTTCAAAGAGAATTTACTTCCAACCCAAAGGACTTTATTTCTATAATTGCTGGAATCAGCCCTGCGAAACAAGAAAATTGTTAAATAAATCATTACTGAATGGCTTGGACGAGGAGGCCCGCGAGGATGGGACGGTTTTTGGGATGTCCGGTTTTGAGTCCATCGAGGATGATCTCGATGCTCTGCTTGTCATGCTCGACGGCGATGGTCTGATAACATTCGATGAGGAGCCTGGAATTTTCTTCCGGAGTAAGCTCAAAAGCATTCGATTTTTCCAACTTCTTTCGATCCCAGGGCAGCATGGGCCGAAAACGAAACATCTCCGTATATTTTTTCGCTGAAATCCAGCTCAAGACAACTGTTTTATAGGGTTCGCCCTGTTTTAACCGCAGCAAGGCAAGATTGCAATAGGCCCGTGTCAGGGGTGCTCCGGCAGTGTGGGCTTTATTTTTTAAAAGAGCGATCGCTGCGGGAGTTTGAAGATTTTCCATCAGGTCGATAAGCACCGGAATCAGGTCGGCTTGCTTAGAGTCAAACAGGACATTGGCGATTTTAAGAAACTCCTCGGCTGGAAGGTCGAGGCATAACTTAAGCAGATGTTCTCTGACGCTGAGTGATAAAGCCATCAAGTCGTTGGGATTGTTTTTCTGATGTTGTTGAGCAGAAGATATGACCTTCCATGCCATAAGCGAGCCTCCAACGCTATGTTGGGGCTGGAATCCTAGATCGCGCGAATCGCGGATTAAAAATTCCAGAAAGACATGAAAGTGGCGGTGGTCGCCGAGCTTCAGCGCCGAGAAAGCAGCGTTGAAACGTACTTGCATCTGAGGATCTTGGGTCAAAGGAAAAAGAATCTCCTCCATTCCAGGGATTTCTCCGAGCAATGAAATGGCAAAAATATCTCTTTCTTTGGCCAAAATGGCAATCTCATTCTTGGCAGATTCCTCTCCTAAAAGAAATAAGGAATAATTTGCCGCGAGTTTGACGTTTGTCGATGGAGATTGAGCTAATTTTTTCAGTAGAGGAATCGACTTGGAGTCTTTGAGATAGCCGATAGCGCATGCGCAAGCTTCCTGTTCCGCGATGTTCAAGTGCGTTGCGCGCGAGCGGATCATGGGCAAGAGATCATCGCGGCCATAGCGGGCTGCGCTCAAAATGGCTTCGATCCTCGTCATATGAAATGGTTCATCCATCATATTGCGGAGCAACGCGATCGCATCCGAGGTGCCGATCAAGGCGAAAAATTGAGGGAAAAAAAAGCGCATTTCGGGAGGGACTCTATTCATCAAAGATTCAATATGCCCGACGGCTGTCCGCGATTTGCGGATGGCGAGCTGATAAGCGGCCTCCAAGCGCGTAAAAAAATAATCTGAGGACATCGCCTTGTTGAGGAGTTCTTCGCATCTGTCATCCTGCATGCGGCCTAAAAATTGAATGGCCGCCATTTGCGTCTGGGGCTGCGGGCTGGTGATCCCTGTCTCGAGGACATCGATCGAGGCTGAAATACCCGCGATGCTAGAACCAAAAATGCTGATCAACTGCGTTTCGGGATCCGTGCTGCGGGCGCCTTGTTCAAGGATGATCATCGCCATTTGCTGCAAGATTTCAAAGTCGTCCCTACCCAACGCCCTTTTGTAATCCAGGTAGAGCTCGATAGCGCGGTCGAATTCCTTGGACTGTAGCAAATACAGAATATGCAGTTTGTTGATTCCGGTACGCTCTTTCAGATCTGAAATCTCTCCTTCGGCCCGCTCATCGCTCTGAGGCGAAACTTGTCCAACTGCCAACAAAGAGCCTGCAGCGAACACAAATGTATATACCCAGAGTGAAACAAAAGTTGGCCAATGGCAGTGTCGTCGCTTCAGATTTGCAGCAGGCGCAGTCGATGGCGCTGATGTAGAAGCACATTCTCGATGCAGCCAGCTGCAAAGAGGAGCATGCCGACGAAGCCAGTGCCCAGCTTTTGAATCACGATGTGTCTGCAGGAGTTGCCCGTTTTTCATTTCATCGTCCTCTGGCGGAAACCCGGCCCTTAAGGGCCGGGTATTTTCAAAAACAATGTTGGGCCGAGTTGGAAGCTGGGCCCAACTTAATTAAAAGGGTTTCAGATGTTTCCAAAGATCGATCCCCGCTTGAAGCAAAAGTTCTCTCGTCGTGTTGAGCGGCAGCCCCATCACATTGTAATAACATCCCTCGATACGCGCAATCGGAATGCTGCCGGCCTGTTGGATCGCATAGGCTCCGGCTTTGTCGAGAAATTCGCAGCTCTGGTGATAAAGGCGGATCTGTTCGTCTGTCAAGGGATGAAAAAGAATTTTTGTCTCTTCAAATCCACAAACGCAAAGATCTTTTTTTAATATCGTGACGGCAGTAAAGACTTGATGCCATTGCCCTGAGAGTGTTTTTAACATCTCGAACGCCTCAGTTTTGTCATTGGGTTTGTTGTAGATATTATTTTTAAAATAAACGACAGTGTCCGCCGTTAGAATCACATCGTTCGAAAAGGGTCCAGCGAGCTCCTGGGCCTTCTTAAGGGAAAGCTCCTCAGCATATTCCGAGGGGTTGCCGCGGAAAGGGACGCTATTTTCGTCAAACGCCGAGGGAATTTGCACAAAAGGAATTGCAAAGAAACTTAAAATTTCTTTTCGACGTGGAGATTGTGAGCCGAGAATCAATCGCATGATGTCACCAAAGTTCCCATCCACTATGCTTTCGTTTCTCATTCTCGTCTAGGGGGGCAAAAGAGCGATTCTTAAAAGCTTTAACTTTTTACTCGTGGGTAAAAATTCCAAGTTACTTGCTATAAGCGCTTTAAACATTCAGATGATTTTTTGTTTTCTTAATATCCCCTTAACATTTATGATCTATGATGTTTTTCAAAAAACGTCAAAAGATTTGGCGTTTCAGTTTTCAACTACCTTTAGAGGAGGTTAATACATGGCTACTTCTGTACAAAATACAAATAATGCTAGTGCATCAAACAGCGCTGCTACACCTGTGATCCTAACCAACGTCACACCACCAACTGCAGGAATTGCAACGGCTAACAGCTCGATTTCTTCAGCGGCTGAAAATCAAGGGTTCAGCGCTCAATGCAGCGCATGGATTTCTAGTGTTGTTGACACAATCCGCAACTGCTTGTCTAAACTCCCAGTGATCGGCTACTGGTTTGAGAAATCAAATCCTGCCCCAGTACCCGTCACGGTGCCAGGTCCGGTCGTGGGTCCGACATGGTCAGATGCTGAACTTCTAGGCATGATCCGTGGACAATTCGTTTTACCAGCCGCTGCAACGCCGGGGACAACTCATGCTATTCCAGCAGCTGATTCCGTTGCTTACGCGTTAGGCCATTTCAACCTAATCCAATCGCCTGAGTTGAAAATGGATGCATTCGTGACTATTCTTACTGCTGTCAACTCCACAGATGACATTGTAAGACAGTTCTATAATGCCCTCCCAGAAGGAACTAACGGCGCTACAGAAGTTTCCAAAGTCGCAATCAGACGTCATATTTGGATTGCTAACGGTCAAAGAGATGGCGGAGATCCTAACTATGGCGCTACTGTAATGAACTCTGCTCCTCGTGGGCCGGTAGTTTTACAAGCAGCGCAAGACCTGCGTACCGCAATAATTGCAGCAGCTCCGGTTATAGCATCCTCATCAGCAAATGGTATGACATCACCGAATACAGTAGTTGTTGATAGAGCCGCTGACGCTAGGCAGCTAAATGCCATCCGTAACATTTTCAGTGCTGCTGAGGCTCAAAATGCGCCGGTTTCTCCAGTTTCGTTGAACCAGATCGTGCAGTTCTTCAACCAAATTCAAGATCCTGTGAGAAAATTGGAGGCGTTCCAACTTATTCTGACTTCTCCTAGATCAAACAATGTGTTAATGCTTCAATGCTTCAATGCGTTGCCAGTTGGAAGTGGAACTACACCGGCTGCATCTCGACAGGCCATTCAGCATCAGATTTGGGAAGCAAACGGTCAAAATAATAATGGAAACGCTGACTTCGGCGCTTATGTTGTTGCAAACCTGGGGACTCCGGGTAATCTCGCATTGTTGGGTACAGCCGTACAAAACTTGCGCACTCTCTTAGCAACCGTTGTTAACACTTAATCATTGTCGGCAACGACAATGATCATGCGAACTGCATGGGCCGAAAGGTCCATGCAGTTTTTTTTGTGCGCCCGCCACGGGCGCAGTTTTAGAGTGAATGTCTCTCATAGGTCCGGTAAGGGCAACCAATCACACTTCGATCTAACGAAAATGCTGGTCTGAGTGAAAAATCAGTCAGGAACCAATTATTCTTTGAATAATAATAAAAGTTAAATTATAGTCGCAAGGGACCGTATGATCCGCAGAATGATTTTAGGGTCCATTACTTTAACTCAGGGAGAAACTTATGAAATTACTGCCTCTTTTTTCGCTCCTCTTTGCAACAGCCCCGGTATTTGGGATCACTCCGCATGTCTATGTGACAGATGACCTAGGAACCACGCTTGAAGTGCTGAATGTCGAAGATGATACCTATCAGTATATCTTTGGATTCGTAGGGCCGCGCGTTGTAAAGCTCTCATCCGACGGAACCGCTGCGTATGTTGTCGAAAACGGTGGGAATGTTCAAGTCATGACAACAAACCAGCACACCGTGCAAACATTGTCTATCACTATCCCTAATCCTACCGCAATGGCTATCACTCCCAACAATCAATTTTTTTATGTAACAAGCACAAATAATAATACGGTAACAGCGGTTCGAACATCAGATTATACCATTCAGGCCGTCATTTCCGGCTTCAGCAATCCGGAAGATATTAAAATAAGCCCTGATGGTCTACTTGCATATGTGACCAACCAATCGGCCGCCACGATCAGCGTCATTGACATAGCGTCTAATACGGTTGTTGATACGATTACACTTACGGGGGACCCTACAGGCTTCACACTGACAAATGACGGGCTCTTCGGATACGTCACAGACCCACTCAATGATTGCCTTTATCAAGTCGATCTCACAACCCATACCTTTACTACACTGTATGGCTTCAATATCCCGAGATATATTGTGATGTCGCCAGACGGCCTATTTGCGTATGTCACCTGCACCGGAAATGACTCAATTGTCAAATTTCGAATTTCGAATAACTCCTTTGATACATCGCTCAGCGTTCCGAGTCCCCGAAGCATCTCTATTACACCGGATGGGGCCTATCTCTATGTGGGAAGCACGATCGGCACCGTATTCAAGTTCCAAATAACATCAGGATCAACCTTTGAATTGATAGCTGCGCTGCCAGGCTTTGGAAACCCATCGAATCTCGCAGTGTCTGTTAATAATCCCCCTACCGCTACAATCAACGGATGTACCCAAGAGGTGAGTCCGGGAGTCTATCAGAACAATCTGATTTGGGATGCAGCGAAAGGAAATCCATCGGGCTATAGACTCTACCATGATTCCACCTTCAATCATCACGTTGCGACGCTTCCTGCAACAACCCTCCAATATTCTCAAAATAATGTAAATCCGGAACAAAGCTATTGGTATTATTTAATAGCCGACTATGCGAACGGTTTTTCGGCTACGGAAGGGTTCGTGGAAATCCCCCCAAGCAGAATGTGCAGAAACGTGACGGAATAAACAATAGGATGCAAATGCGACCGGCTTTTCGTTTTGTCGAAAACACCGGTCTTATTCAGCCTCTTCACCTAAGGCCGTGGTTTTCCCACGGCCTTTTTGTTAGTTTCCATCGGCCAGGGGCTTTCACACGGCCTTCAATTGAAATTTTCTTTAACTTCCACGCGTCGGCACTATCTAAGGATGAATTTTCTCAAAGAACGTAAACTTCCGAGGCATTTTTATACCTCGGAAGTTTCTTGCGGATTTTTTTAAACTTTGCCGTTTGGCTTTTTGATTTTCTTCGGTTGATTGCTGGCAACGGCTGGGGCGGTCTCTGTTTGATCAATCCAGATGGGGGATCCCCAAATGATATGGCCGTCATCTTGGACAGCGCGGAGATAATAATAGACAAAGGGCGGTTTCTCACCTTGGCCCGGAAAAACAATTTTTGAGATAGGTTCCGAGTCGTCGAGTGCAAACTCGTAATGGGATTGTTTAGGATGGACGATGTGGAAGGGTTTGCCGTTGCGAATGAACTGAATTTCTTTAATTGCGGTTGTGCCTGCAATAAATCCTGAGATATGGCGATTGAAGCTTAAGCCGGGTTTGGCTTTGGTATTCAATTCGCTGCCCATCGGTGCGCCGGCAATGTAAAAGCCTAGTACGATCCTTTCTCCCGTGGTCGCATAACAAGATCGATTGATCAATGCTTGATAAAGCGCTTCTCGTGTTTGTTCCAGGGCGATGATTGCTGTCTTTCCGGGAGAATATTGGACCTGGTCGCTTTCGTAGAATCCGCTGTAAATGCCGCGGTCGTCGAGACCCCCAGCAACAAAGCCGAAACGGCAGTTGTTGTTGAGGGCTTTGCGGATGGAGCCTTTTTCTGTTTCAGCGACCCCTTTTTTCCCGTGAAAAGTGATGGGCCGGAGATTTCCTTCTTTCGCGGTGCATTCCGAAGATCCCCAGGCGTTGTAGATTTCAACGACCCGCTCGTAATCGGGATCAAAGTCGATAAAAGTCGTCTCAAAGCCTTTAGCCATCGTAAAACTGGGAATAGAAATCAGATCTTTCGTAGTGTGGCTCTTATAGATTTTTTTCAAAGTGTTTGTCTTCATGTCCTTTTTGCGAAGAGTGGGCTTGTTGTCTTTGGAATAGATCAAATGCCGGAGCCCTTCTTCAGGAGCCTCGTTGAACCACTGCATGCCTAAGAAAGTGATGAATCGAAATTCTTCGTTGAATTCCGCGACTTGAGCACAGATTGTTTTCCAAATATCATTTGGCGTTTCTTCTGCGCTTTCGAAAGGGGAGACCCCGTAAAATTGGCTGTTACGTTCATCGCGGAAATGGCGCAAGCAGGACTCGATATTTTCTAGAGAATCGATCTTTTCGGATTCTCCATGGAGCAGCCCCCAATAAATGCTTTTATCTGCTTCGAGAGAGCATTTAATCGGCGCTGAAAAATAAGTGTCGTTGGTTTTTAAATTGCGGAGCTGAATCTTGTAGATTCCGGGCTCATTGAAATAAAGGTTAGGGACGTTGATAAAACCTGTCTCCGGAACGAAGAGCTTCCAATTCAAATTTTCACGCAAATGCTCATAAGAGACTTCCACAAGGGTCCCTTCAGGAGCATTGTTAGTCAGATTCCCAAATACATCTTCGAATCGGATGATGACATCAAACCGTTTGTTTTTCCCGACCAGGGAAGGAGCGATGATGCGGATATTTTTCAAAACATTTCCGCGCACATCAATAGTAAAAATTTCGGGGTCGCGATAGTCTCCCTTGCCTTTCGGATCGATGTAAAGATAGAAAGGACGGCGGCGTTGGATCGAAGTCTGAGCGCGGTTCCCTTTTTTCCGGACTTCTTCTTTGTTCTTTTCCGTTGCTCCCATGAAGATCGAGATCGTGTCGCCGGATTTCACCTCGGAGGGAAGGGCGAATTCAAAGGAACAAGAGAAGTCGGCTGATTTGTCCAATTCTTTGGCGGGTATGATTTTTCCCCCGGGGATTTCAGCCCAGATCACATTTTTCTTTTCCTTCAGATTAACGCTCGGGATTTCCCAATCGATTTCCCGGCCCCGAGAAAGTAGATCGAATTTTAGCCGCGTTCCTTTTGGGAGCGAAGTTGCAGTTGTATAGGAAAACTTCCAGGTTGCAAGCTCTCCGGCCAGAGCGAGATTCGGTTCGCAATAACAGATGGAACGGCGCATTCAATTCCCCCTAATAGACAATAGGAGGGATTTTGCCTTAAATGAGATTCTTTTTCAATGCACAATCATGAAGTAAGAGGGATAATTTTAATTTTCTCGACGGCCCTTTCGCTTGAGCTCAGCACTTCAAGATCAAATTCGTCGTGATGGATTCTCCATCCTTTGGAAGGGATAGTGCCTGCCCGATGGAAGACGTAGCCTCCGATGGTGTCATATTCGGGACTGTCCGGGATCATGACTCCCAGTTCTTCTTGAATGTCGATAATCGACATCTTGGCATCGACAACCCACCCCCCTCCCGGCAAGACTGAAAATTGGGTTGGTTGACCGATGTCGTATTCATCGGCGATTTCACCCACGAGCTCTTCGAGGATGTCCTCGATTGTGACGATGCCCTCTGTTCCTCCCCACTCATCGACGATGATAGCCAAGTGGATCTGTTTACTGCGGAAATCTTGAAGAAGATGGGAAATTTTTTTTGTTTCAGGTGTATACAAAACCGGTTTGACGAGCTTGCCGATGGGCGTATTCAATCGATGCGGATTATCCGCGTGTTCGATGTAAATTTTTAGTACATCTTTGTAAAGAAGCACCCCGATAATATTATCGACGGTGTCTTTATAGACTGGGATTCGGCTGTAGCCTTCTGCGAGAAACTTTCGCGCCGCCTCATGAACGGGTGTTTCTTCGCCCATGCTGAAAATATTGATCCGTGGAACCATGACCTCTCGGGCAATCCTCTCTTTAAACGAGACGACAGATAAGATGAATTTTTGCTCGGTCGGGTCTAGATAAGCTCCGAGTTCGGTTTCTTGAAGCAGTTCGTAAACCTTGTCCCGAATTTTAAACGTCGGGGAAGTTTTTTCCTTAGCGCCTTTAGGCAGGAAAATTTTCATGATACGAAAAAACGGCGCCGTCAGGGGAATGCACAGCAGCAAAAAACAGGAGCATAAAGGTGAAAGGTAGCGGAAGGCCAAATCGGGTTTAATCTGCCCATAAAGACTAAATAAAAAGTCGATGATCAACGAAGATACGATGATCAAAATGGCAATGATCAGCTCCCATAGTCCATCAAAAGTATACCCTGTGGGCGACAACACAACCACTTTGCGGAAAAATTCTTGCTGGTTGAGGAAGAAAAAGGCTGTGAGTACAAAAGCGATCCTGAGAAGATGCTTCGTGAAACTCAAAGAAAAAAGGAGACCGTCCCATTTTTGTTTCCCGAAGAAAAAATTCAGGAAGTAGCGGAAAAAAAAGGGGGATCTTTCTTGTTTCAATACCTCTTCGGCCTGCAATCGTCCTTTGCGCTGCAACGATGTCGAGACCGCGCTGAGCGTGCTGGAGCCGATCAGAAAAAAAATTGCGAAAATGAGTGAGATTGTAACCAAGGTCGGTCCTTTAGAAGCTGATCATACCTTCATTTTAGTGGCACAGCTCTTTGTCTCAAAGAGAAAGATGAAGATACTCAAGGTGAAAATTCACCACAGAGACATGGAGAAGGGGAAGGGGATGCACAGAGATAAGAGGATTTTTTTAGCTTTCGCAAAAAAACTTCCCATGTCTTGAATAAAAAACTTTACTAAAACTTACTCGGGGGCAAAAAAGCCCTCTTCACACAATTTTTTTAAGCAGAAACGCTCTTTTCTCTTCATCTTGGCCCTTTCATCTGGCTGCAGATCATTGTACCCGACCAAATGCAAGAGGCAGTGGACGACGTAACGGAAAAGCTCTGCGCGCGGAGCCAACTGGTGTCGTTTGGCGTAGTCAAGAGCTGTCTTAGGACAAATAAACGCTTCTCCGAGAAGATGGTCAGGTGTTTTTTCTTCGCGGAGAGGGTCAATCGGAAAAGTGATGCAATCGGTAGGGGAAGGATCGTTAAAAAAATCTTTATGGATAAGGGAAATTTGCTTTTCGGTAACAAAATGAAGGATCACTTCTTGAGTGGAAACTTTAAGTTCTTTAAGCAAAAACGAGACCGCCTTTCTCATTTGAGGAAAAGAGATGGGGAGGTCTCGTTGGGAGTTATAGAGAGTGACTTTCAAAACTTAGGCGGATACGGGGGTTTTGGGAAGGCCTGTCACTTTGGTGTTTTCTCCATCTTTCCATCTGCCGAGGCGTCGAAGGATATCTACGCGTTCAAAGCGCTTGAGAACATTGCGCTTTTTGGCTGATTTACTCGATTTTCCATAGCTGCTGTGTCTAGTCATGGGGAAATCCTTATAAATTTTTATTTGATTTTAGGAACAAAAGAAAATTGGGCAAGATCGCCTGCGACGGCATTAGCGTGCTCTTTATACCCCTGCGGAAGAGCATCTTTGACCGGTCCCGTTTTCTTTGCTGGAGGGGCTGGACGCCGACGGGAAACTGCGCGTCTTTTTGCTTGTTTGCTGATGCGAACCATAGGAAAACTCCTCAAAAAAGATCATTTTAGGACGGATTATAATGGCTAAGTGTAAAAAGAACAATGATTTCATGTCATTTTCTTCGATTCCACCAAGCGAGAGAGCATGAAAAAAACCTTTTTAGGCTCCGGAAGTTTCAAGGAAATAGATTTATTTTTCCTGCTTTTTCCTGGGGACGTGTTCTCCGGGATGCATGACGCCGCACGAGATTAAAAACTTAAACGCGTCTTCAACGCTGACATCGACGGGAAACACCATTTTTTTGGAGGTGAGCAAAACAAAACCCGACATGGGATGGGGAGCTGTCGGAACAAAGACTGCCAGGTCGGTCTTTGGGATGCCTTCCCGATTAAAAATAGCCGGGGATTCCCCGGTAACGAGGCCGATTGCCAAAGCATCGTGATGAGGGAAAGGAATCAGGACAGTCTCTTTAAATGTTTTTTTGTTCTCGGCAAAAACAGCTTTGGTGATGTCATTGCTTAAACGGTAAATAGTTCTCACAAGAGGAATATGAGAAAATATACGATCGGCAATTTTTGAGAAAAATTTGTTCAAAAAACGGCGTCCGCAAAATCCTAATAAAAAAATCAAAATCAGAAGTATAACCAACGCAAAAACACGGCTTAAAAAAAGAACGAGCTTGTCATGGTGTTCCAGGCTTAGGCCCAGATTTTTTTCGGAAGCGAGAATGATATATTCGGTAATGCCGGCAAGAGGAGCTGTAAAAAGATGGAACAGCCATGACACAATGATCAAAGTCAGGGCAATAGGCAGAAGGGTGATAAAACCTGTGAAGAAAAATTTTTTCATGGGTGATGCGGCTTGGAGAGGGGAGATTCAGCGCGCTCAGGTATAATAACGCCACAAGAGACGATATATTTGATAGCTTCTTCGGGCTTCATGTCGATGACGATGAGGTCTTCCCGTTTATACATCATTAAAAATCCGGTTGTCGGATTGGGAGTCGTTGGGACCAAAACCGAGATGAGGTCTTGTCCGGCAGCTTCTGAGCAAATGGGCGGGGATTCACGAGAGATAAGCCCTAAAACATAGACGTCTGCACGAGGAAAGGGGACCATGACGACCTGTTTGAACGAATTTTTGTCCGAAATAAAAAGGGTTTTAATGATGTCCTGGGTCGTCTTGTACACAGTATTAACGATAGGAATCCGATGGAGGATGCGGTCGCCCAGACGGAAAAAAGTGTTGACCAGGAACCAACGCGTGATCATTCCCAATCCAACAGTAAATAAGAACAAAAGGACGAGGATGATGATCTTGGCGATGTAACTCACTAACTGCTGGGGCGTCAGGAAAAGAAACCCTTGATTGATCACATGCAGTTTCGACAGGATTGCTGTAACAATACCGATAAAAGGCGTTGTCAGAAAATTCACTAAAAAGACGGCCACTGCAATGGTGACAACGAGAGGAAGAAGGATGACGAGGCCGGTGACAAAATGTTTTTTCATAAGAAAAAAATCGTTTTACTCTTTTATATCAGTTTCACGGGCACTTTTCAAGAATAAAGCGCCAAGGTAGCAGAGCATGTTCGTCTGCATATTCGACGCCGATCCGGGGCCCGGCAACGATTTTCGGGGGGTCAATTGGAGAAATGGCTTCTTCAATCCAAAGGGGATGACCTTGCAGCGAAAGGCCATTATGGCTGCGAGTGATGCCGAGAGCTTGGCAAACAGAGCCTGGACCACTGGTTAACGACCTATCGATTTGCTGTTTTTTTCTTCGGCATAACATTGTATCTATGCCATGGGTGGGCAAAATGGCCCGGATTAAAACCGCATGGGGCGTTTCCGGGCCCGCTGTGACGACGTTGAGCATGTTGTGCATCCCATAACAAAGATAGACATAGGCGATCCCACCATCGCGAAACATCACCTCAGTTCGCGGAGTGCGCCGGTGATTAAAGGCGTGGCAAGCTTTGTCCTCAGCTCCTCGATACGCCTCTGTCTCAGTGATGATCCCTCCTGTGAGCACATTGCCTATCTCGGAAAAAAGCTGTTTTCCAATCAGCTGTTTGGCAATAAGGACGATGTCATCGTGTTGGTAGAAACTTAAAGGAACAATCTTCATCCGTCCTCCGGCGGAAACCGGGCCCTTAAGGGCCGGGTATTTTCAAAAACAATGTTGGGCCGAGTACGAAGCTCGGCCCCAACTTAATCCCAGGCCTTAAGGCCTGGGTTCACCGCTTTTTGGATCTGAAGAAAGAGGGCTTGGATCTTCTCGGCATATCCGAGATCAAGCTCCAGTTGCTTTCCAACTGAACGAGATCGATGCGCGCCAGGCGGACTTTGATCGGTTCGCCGAGCTTATGCGTTTTTCCAGAACTTCTTCCATAGAGAACATTCCGCACCTCGTCGAAGCAGAAATAATCGTCTTCGAGTTCCGAAATGTGGAGAAATCCTTCGAGCATGAGCTCTTGAAGCTCAAAGAAGAGGCCGAAAGCCTTGATTTTGGTGACAACCGCTTTGTACTCTCGCTGGGGATCTTCTGCGTAATAGCGATGCAGCAAACGCAGTTTTTTCAGGGTTTTCACGCTCATTTCAGCGCGGAAACTCACCCTTTCCTGATCAGAGCAATGCTGGGCAATCTTGACGAGATCAATGTCTTCGGGCTCTTCATTGAACAAAAGCCGTTCGATGATCAGATCACTATAGCGGCGGATGGGGCTGGTGAAATGGCAATAGTGTTCAAGCGCAAGGCCGAAGTGGCCGACATTTTCAGGTGAATATTGGGCAAGGCGCATGCTGCGGATGAACGCCACGGAAAGCTGTTGGAAAAACGTGCCTTTTTTTGCTTCTTCGAAGAGGCCTTGCAAATCCTGGGAAGTCGGTTTGACAGGGACTTTTAAGCCCAAAGTGCGTGCAAATTGAAGAAAATCTTCAAAATTTTCTTCTTGGGGAACTTCGTGAACGCGGTAAATGAGCCGTTTTCCCCGCTTGTTTAATTCCAGGGCGACGGTTTCGTTGGCCTTCAACATGAACTCTTCGACGAGCTGGTGAGTGATATCGTACTCTATCTTTTTCAGTCCTTGGGGCTGCCCTTTCTCATCGGTGATGATAACCATCTCGGGCAAGGCAAAATCGATACTGCCCCTTTCATACCTCTTTTTCTTAAGTAGCTGGCACAATTCAACCATCAATTTCAGCGTTTTAAGGTGTGGGCTTTTCATTTTACCATCGAGGACGTCTTTAGCTTCAAAATAGGTAAAACGTTTTTTGCTCTTGATGTAGGATCTGACCACTTCTTGTTTTAAAAGGGTGCCGTTCTTGTCAAAGTCCATCAATACGGAAACGGTAAGCCGATTTTCATCGGGTTTTAGACTGCACAATTCATTGGAAAGCTCTTCAGGGAGCATTGGAATACAAGAGCCAGGGAAATATGTCGAATTAGCGCGTTGCACCGCCTCTTTGTCCAAAGGGCTGTCTGGACTCACGTAATGGGCGACGTCAGCGATATGGACACCTAAATGGAAGTGTCCCTTTTTATCTTTGGTCAGAGAAACCGCATCGTCAAAATCCCTGGCCGTGTCTGGATCAATCGTGAAACATTCTTCTTTAGAGAGGTTAAGCCGTTTTTTAAGGTCTTTAGCCGGCACTTTTTTTCCGTAAGCTTTCGCTTGAGCAACGACCGTTTTGGGAAAGGAGGAACGCAAATCGAATTCCTCAATTGCCGCAGTGATGTCACAAGATGCGTCCGCGATATTGCCGATCACGTAGGAAAGTTCGGTTGTCGTGGGTTCTCTTTCTGTCCCCCATTCGACGACGTTGAGAATCACGCGATCACCGACGTTAACCACATGGGCGGTCGGTGCCGAGACGATAACCGGCCTGTTCATGCCAAGAATTGGAACATAGGCCATGAGGTCGCCATTGGCATTGACTTGACGGATGGTCCCCGCAAGATGTTTTCTGGCGCGCTTCAAGACGGCGACAATGCGTCCTTCCGGACCTTTATCGGAAGTCGCTTCCAAATTCAAGGCGACTTCTACATGGTCCCCATCGATGGCATTGTCAGTTAAATGTTTCGGGATAAAGATATCCTGTGGACTTAGGCTTGGGTTATCTGGAATGACGAAGCCGAACCCCTTAACGTGCATGCGAACAACTCCGCTGATGATCTCCTCTTTTTCCTGCTCCAGAGTCAGCAAGTTCTTAATGACTTGGATCTCGCCCGATTCAATCAACTCTCCAATAATTTTTGAAGAGGTGTCCCAGAGCTGTGGAGGAAGATGCAGCCTTTCCAGCAATTCCGCTTCTTTCATCGGTTTGTACCGTTTGCCCGTCATGAATTGCAAAATGGATTTCGACAGATTGTCGGCAAGGCGCATTTGCTTGGAAGATAGTTTGGGCAGGGGTTGCTTGGAAGATGGTTTGGGGGGAGGTGGGACGGCCTTTTTAGGGTCTGCCTTCACTTTTCTAGAAGGCAGTTTTGGAACTTTTATCCTGCGCTCAGTCATGTTTTGTGAATTTGGACTGGCTGCGGCTTTGCCAAATCGCTCCTTCTTTGTCCCAGGTTCGCTGCGGTCTACCTGCTTTACACTGCGAGAGTCAACCTGACTCGCAGCCTTGCTCTTCATCAATGGTTTCGCTCGTTCGGAACGCTTCGGTTTGATTTTGCTTTGCTTCGCAGCGTCCGAATTCACAAAACCTTCCTGCGCGCGGTAGGGTTCTTTTTTTGTCTTGGCTTTAATCGATTTTTTTTTCTTTTCAGGCATTAGAGTCTATCCACGGATTTTTGTTAATTGCTTTTCATGATTTTTCCTTTAGGATCTAATTCGGCGCCTTGTCCTAGTTAATTTAACTATGTACTGCGACACCGAATTATAGACTGACCACAAATCCAGGCTTCGTCGCTTTTTGGGATTATTTTGGCCGCTTTTGGATTCTTTTTGCGGGGGCAGTATACGCAAGTTGATACTACCCCCACAAAAAGAATCCAAAAGCGGCTCCCCGAAAATCGACAGAAGCTGGGTTTGCGGTCAGTCTCTTAGATCCTAAAGGAAAAATCATCAAGAATCAAAATAACAAAATCCGTGGGCAGACTCTTATAATAATTTTCTTGCATTGAGATGCTGGACCAACTCGTTTGGTGTTTTATATTGTTCCGCATCGATTTCGAGTGAACGGGCGCTTTCGATATACGCTAACACGTCATCTGTGTAAAAGCAGTCCTCTTTTAGACATCCTGCAATCTCTAAGGCTTTTTCGTAAATTTTTTTCTCAGGTTTGCGTGCTCCCACTTGGTAAGAAAGGATGTAGCCGTCGAATTCCTTTAAAAAGGGGAATTGAGAATAAGCAAAAGAAAAGTGCACATCGCAAGTGTTGGACAAAAGAAAGAGCCGATGCCCGTTCTTTTTGAGCTCTTGGGCAATGGAAATCACAGGCAGGTTGGGCTCAAAAATATCTCCCAGCGCATGCATCAGACCTTCAAAATTCAAATTTTTTTTCGACAGATTGCACACTTCGCGGTAGACTGTTTGGCTGTCGAGATTGCCGCGCTCGTAAGGATCTAGATAGCCCACCATTAGGTCGGTGACTTGCTCAACGTCAAGGCCGGAGTATTCGGCGACTTGCTGAATCATTTTTTGATGGCTAAAGAAGATCAGGACATTGCCGAGATCGAAGAATATCGTGCGTTTCATTAAGACCACTATACCTGTTCTCTACTTAAAAGGAAAATGTAAGGTAAACTTTTATTTTCCTTCTCTTCGTTGGTAACTGAGAAGGGTGTTCGAAAGAAGAATGGCGATCGTCATAGGGCCCACACCTCCTGGAACAGGAGTGATATGGGAGCAGAGAGGCGCGACCGCGTCAAAATCGACATCGCCAACAATGGTATCGTTCCCTTTTTCCTTCACGCGATTGATGCCGACATCGACAACAACCACGCCTTTTTTGACCATATCCGCTTTAATGAAGCGGGGGGTTCCTATGGCGGCGACTAAAATGTCTGCGGAGCGGCAAATTTCTTTCAAATTTTCAGTGAGGCTGTGGGCTATCGTTACCGTTGCATTGCAATGAGGGGCTTTTTGCATTAAAATAGCGCCTAATGGTTTGCCGACGATATTGCTCCTGCCGACGATGACCACATGCTTACCTTGGATCGGAATCTGCGCGTGAGTGAGTAGAATTTGGATACCGTGAGGCGTACACGGAAGAAAGCCGCTATTTTCACCGAGAAGCATTTTGCCGACATTGATCGGATGAAATCCATCGATGTCTTTGCTGGGATCGACAGCTGTCATGATGTGCATCGAGTTAATATGAATGGGAAGCGGCAGTTGGACAAGAATTCCATCGACGGCTGGATTTCGATTGAATTTGTCGATCTCGCGCAAAAGCTGCTCTTCCGTGGTCGCAGCGGGAAGGACGCAATCAAAAGAAACGATTCCGACCTCCTGGCACCGTTTTTTTTTCATGCGGATGTATGTCTTGGAAGCCGGATCGTCTCCCACGAGGATGAAAGCAAGCCCTGGTTTGCGCTCTAATTGCGAGATCGCATGGGCAATTTTTTCTTGGATTTTTTTTGCAATCGCTGTTCCGTCAATTAAGAGCATAATTCACTTTAAGTGTTCGAGCATTTTTTGATGGAGCAGTCCATTCGTCGCAAGGATTGTATCATAGCCAAATATTTTGTGCGGAAGCCCGTTCCAGTGTGTGACTTTTCCTCCTGCCTCTTCGACGAGCAACTTTCCTGCCGCCATGTCCCAAGAATTCAGTCCAACTTCCCAAAACACATCAAATCGGCCTGCAGCTAAGTAGGAAAGGTCAAGGGCTGCAGAACCCAGGCGCCGCATAGGCACGCCCGTGGCTTGCATCTTCGTGAATCTATCAATGCAGGACAACGGATTTTTATCCACATCATAGGGAAAGCCCGTTGCCATGATCGCTTTTTCGAATCGGTCATTTTTCGAGACGAAAAGTCTTTTTCCGTTGAGATAGGCCCCTTTTCCTTTTTCCGCAAAAAAAAGTTCATGCGTCATCGGCTGATAAACGACTCCGCTGACAACGTGGTTGTCAATCGCGGCAGCGATGCTGACGGTAAAGATGGGGATATTGTGGGCAAAATTAACAGTGCCGTCTAGAGGATCAATAATCCATGTCACAGTGCTTTTGCCTTTCTGAGTTTCCCCGCTTTCCTCAGCCAGGATCGCGTGATCAGGAAAATGCTCGAAGATGCTCTCAATGATATTTTTTTCAGCCGCGGTATCGAATTCCGTGACAAGGTTTTGTATCCCTTCTTTCGAGCCGATTTCAAACTCGGTGTCAAAACCATGGCGCAGCAGAGTACCGGCCGACAGGGCAGCCTGAATGGCGACAAAAGTAAGCTCGGAAGGCGAGGGTATCATCATAATCCGCAGTTTATCTAAAATATTTTACACTTTCAAGCAACTTAAGTTTTGTTGCGATTTTACCAAAAAAAATGTAAAATTCCCGTTTTTTTAAAAGAGTGGCGAGTTATGAATAAAATAGATTTTACCCTTGCAGCCCCGGTACAAAATAGTCATGAAACAAGCCCCATTGCAACTTCACGTCCTCCTAGGCTGACCCCGTACACAACTTCTACCCTCACGCGCCTGAACGCCAAAGCCTCGGATGAAGGGTGCTGCGGGTGGATAAATCGAGTGTGGCAATGGATTTTAAGGTTATTTGGAGCGTCTCCTGCGCTAGAAGCACCCATCATAACGGGATTAGAAAGTAGAATTGAGCGAGGAAAAGGGATCATTGATAACCACTTTCAGAGCTCTTTTATCGTCAATGGGAATTCCCCCCGATCGGCAATCGTCGTCGTCATGAAGTACAATGGTCTGTGTAAAGTGTCTTTTGGCAGCGCCAGCGACCAGAGGAATAGCATTGATGTCACGAAAGCGCTGTTGCGGGAATTGCTGACCCGCGGAGAAGCTGCAGAGACGAAGCTTGAAATCGATACGATGCTCTTTGAAAAGAATCGGGACAATTCTTTTAACTACTGGCATATCGATGATTCGATAAACTTTGACACGGGCCGTCACGGAAGTGGCTCCGGATCATTCCCAGGAATCGACGCCCGAAGCGCGCTTATGATCTTGCAGAGGGGAATTCCAGAACAAGAATATCTACGCAATGTTGGCCAATATCTCATCAGACAACTCTAAAATTTTGTGAACCCAGGCCTTAAGGCCTGGGATTAAGTTGGGGCCGAACTTCGTACTCGGCCCAACATTGTTGTGAAAATACCCGGCCCTTAAGGGCCGGGTTTCCGCCAGAGGACGGATGAATAAAATCGGTTTTACGTTGACCGTTCCAAAACATGCTCCTCTAGATTTACCAGGCAAAACTTCCGCAGCCCCATGCCCGAACCAATTTACAGCTTCTACACTCACGCGCCTGAATGCCAAAGCGTCGGATGAAGGGGGGTTGTGCGGGTGGATAAATCAAATCTGGCAATGGATTTTAAGCCTATTTGGAGCGTCTTCCTCCGCAACTCTAGAAACAAGGTCAATTCCCCAACAGCTGCCTCTTCCTCAAGGGTCGATCGGACCAACGAGAATTGACCCAACCGAACTTGCCGAAAGAATCACCCGAGGAAACCAGATTATCGATGGCCTTTTTCGTCGCCCATTTATTGTGAACGCAAATGGCCCTCGTTCTGCAATCATGGTGGTGATGCAATACAATGATCAATGCAAAATGCAAATTGGAAGAGCGGCAGACATAAGAAATGCCCTTCCTACCATAAAAAATATGCTGCAGCAATTGCTCACCGAGGAATCATCGAGGCACGTCAGTCAACCAGACGCCCATAGCTTGTCATTCAGCATCTACCGTTTTGACAAAGGGACGATGTATTCTTATGAGCACACCAATTCCTTGTCCAATTTTTTAAATTACGAAACCACCGAAGGCAGCGGCCGAAATGCGGGATTTGAAGAAACGACGCTCAACCAACTTTTAGCAATCGAACTTCAGCAACCTCATCTGACACAGGCGGCTAATTACCTCATCAATCAACTCTAGACGACCCACTTGAATTGAGCAATTTTGTTTTTGCCGCTGAGGAGTAGCGCGATGTTGCTGGAATTAAATTTAATTGTTTAGCGGCCATCTCGGGATTATTCAGGGCAATATAGCACAATCCTGAATAGTATTGGGCGGCATTGAATTTTATCGTTCGCATGGAGAAATGGGATACTTTTGACGGGTCGTTGCCTTTCTCGAAATATTCGATTGCCTTTAGATATTCTTTTTGATTGTAATAGCAGCTGCCCATGTTGAACTGTGCACGTTCGAAGTAAGAATGCCGATCGGGCACACGCCCAAAATACTTGATTGCCTCTGGTAAATCGTTGAGTTTAAGATAACAACAACCCATTTTGAACTGAGCTGAAGCCCAGGAAAGATCGGTTTCAGGTATAAGAAGACAAAGTTCAATGGCTTGCGAAAATTCCCCTTTATAAAAATGGCAGTTCGCAAGGCCCAATTTAGCCGCTAAATGATTAGGATCCAACCCGATCGCTTTCTGGAAATTCTCTTGTGCTTGCGGATAATCGCGTCGAGCAATAAAAGACAATCCCAACGCACAATAACTTTCACACGTTGAAGGGGTTTCATCCCTTTCCAATTGAATACTCAACTTGTCTAGTTTTTCAACTAAACAAACAGGGTCGTCGATATAGATCGCAGAACTATAAAGTGGAAAACCGAAATCCAACGTTTGAGTAAAAAAGGAGAAGGGAGCTGCATCATCACTGATCGTATCTTGATTCTTAACTTGATACAAATGGAACGTTGAGGGTGCAGTAAGCTGGGTGTAATTATTGACGTGATTGTGAGGCCATTGCAAGGGGATGACGCCTAAAAAGGGGGAAGAGTAGGATGCAGCTTCTGGAAGAACTTTTAGAGGAACGTTATCCAGGAATTGCGTTCCGCTGGTTGGGAAGTCTGCAGGAGTTGCCATGACTTGTTCAAGAATCCTTGTTCCCAATTCATTGGAATTATCGACAGCCATCATCGAAGAGGTTGGGAGGGCCGCCAATACCGGGTTTGCTGCTTGGGGAGAAATGATCTGGTATTCTTTCTCGCTACACATACCCGTTTTTTGCCTTTTACTGCTTCTTTCATATGCATCGGTTTCCTCAGAGGGCCTTTTTCTGGAATGGATGGTTGGATCGGCTGTTGTGCGAATGGCCATTTTTATTCTCCATAGGTTTTTTTGGATTTAATTCTATAAAGGGAGGCTATTTCTTTGAACAAAAAATTATTCCTGTTTTTCTTTTTTCGAAAAGAGAAAAAGGATTTTGGAACAGGTGTTTCTCCAGCCCACTTTTTTGATGTAGGCGTAAAGAAACATGGGGCAGGTGAACCAAAGATAGGCGTAAGCTGCATCGGCGAGAGGCATAATCGCTAGGTCGGTGAGGAGCAATTTTGCAGAAAGAGTGAAGCCTTGTCCGAAGATGGAAATGAGAAAAAATTGCAGAAGGGTGGAGACTATGCTGATCAGAGCTGTGAAGAGAGACAGGGCGATGGGTTTGTCTTCGTAGAAGTGTCGCTTTTGTTTGTAAAGTAAGAGTGTTGTCCCACAGTAATTGAGGGCGTAGACGCCAAGGCGCAGTTCCGAGCAGAGGAGGTCCACGATGAGTCCGCAGAGCGAGGCGAGCCAAAGGGCTTTGACAAAACTTGTCTTGTTATAGAGCAAAGCGAGCAAGGGGGAGAAGGCGAGAAGCCGGACATGGGGAAGCAGGGCGGTGCCTGAGAGCACAAATACGATGGCTAATGAAAAAGAAAACAGCAAGGGGACTTGACGCAAAGTTAAAAACCTGAGTTTTGGGTTTATTTTAAGTAGGTTGCCGTAGAATTTCGAGGTGTTTTTTGCAAAATGCTATGAAATGAACTCAAAAGTCAGGTTAAAAAGCTCCTTTCGCAAAGAACAGAATCGGGATCGTTTTGAGGATCAAATGCAAATCGAAGAGAAAGGATCGGAGGTCCACGTAGGTGACCTCCAGCTTGACTCTTTCCTCAAAGGTGAGATGGCTGCGTCCTGCTGTTTGCCAGATGCCGGTGAGCCCTGGCCGAACGGAAAAGATCTTGTCCATCTCGCTTCCCAAAATTTTGCGAATTTCATTGGCCTCGCGCGGCAGATAGGGGCGCGGTCCTACGATGCTCAAATCTCCGATCAAGACGTTCCAAAATTGGGGGAATTCGTCTAAAGAAGTTTTGCGCAAAAAAGCGCCGATGCGCGTTAACCGCGGGTCATTTTTCAATTTGAAATACCTTTGCCACTCGCGGCGCAGTTTGTGATCGCTGCTCAGCATGACTTCTAACCTTTGGTCTGCATCGCGATGCATCGAACGAAATTTCCAGAATTTGAACAGACGCCCTTTTCTACCGATTCTCAAACTGCAATAAAAAATGGGACCGGGTGAGCTCAATTTGACGAGCAGGGCGATGGTGATAAAAAAAGGGAACCCGGCAATCAGCGCGCATAAGCTGAATAGGATGTCGAAACTCCGTTTCATCCAATTATGGACAATCAGCTTCTCATCAATTTCGAGCTGCCAAACCGGTGAAAGTGAAGATTCTCTGGGGTATTTATTTATCGTCATGTTTCCAATTTCTTTTTTCTAGATAACATCCTAGATGATATTTTTAAAATTCTTAAACAGATTTGTTTTTTTGTCAAAAAAATTATTTTTGGCGCTCGACCATTTGCTTGAAGAGGGCGCTTAATAGTGGGGCGGGGCGAGATAGAGAGAGGAGATGTTCGTTTGCGGTTTGGAGAAGAAGCGCAGCCTGGGCTTTGGCTTTTTCGGCGCCCAGGAGAGAAACCGCTGTCGGTTTGCCGCTCTTACAGTTGGTATCGTCGAGGACATCATCGATGATCTGAAAGGCAAGGCCGATCGCAAAGGCTGCTTGACGAAGGGTTTCCAGGTCGTTTGCGGGAGCGCGGGAAAGGATACCGCCGAATTCGAGGGCTGCTATGAAAAGTGCGGCGGTTTTGCCATTATGCATTTGCTCTAAAAGCTTCCAATCCATTTGTTTTCCCTCGAAGAGAAGATCGATCATCTGTCCACCAATCATGCCGTGCGCGCCGGCGCGTTTTGCAAGGCTGGTCACGAGGGCTAATTTCTCTTCGGCATCCAGGTGGGGCGCCGAGCTTAACACTTCGAAGGCATAGGTTAGAAGGAAATCTCCCGTGAGCAGGGCATGCCATTCGGGATAAACTTTATGAAGAGTGGGTTTCCCTCGTCTCAGGTCGTCGTTATCCATGCAAGGAAGATCATCGTGGATCAAAGAATACGTATGGACCATCTCCAAAGCGCAAGCGGGGACAAGAGCGCGGCCCGTATCCACGCCGTAGCTTTCACAGACGGTAAGCACAAGGAGGGGGCGCAGACGCTTCCCGGAAGAAAACAGAGAGTAGCGAGCAGAAAGAAAAAGGGAGGAATAGGGAAGATCATCGGCCTGAGCTAGAAGTTTCTTGAGCTGATTGTCGATCAGTGCGCGCGCATCAGACAGGAATGGATGATTGATCATGTGTTTTTTCTTTTAACCCAAAACTCAGGTTTTTAGAGTACAGAGAAGGGGCTTTGGGGAAGGAATGCCGACGCCGAAATATTCAAAGCCGAGTTCACTCATTTCAGAAATGGGGTATTGATTTCGGCCATCGAAGAAAATTTTTTGCTTGAGATGGGAGAGAATTTTCGAAAATTCGACGAAGCGGAATTGTTTCCATTCGGTGATCAGAACGATTGCGTCGGCTTGATAAGCCGCCTCGTATTCATCTTTGCAAAATTCCAAACGGGGATGATCCCCGAGAAATTTGCGTACATTGGGCATCGCAACAGGGTCGTATGCGCGGACAAAGCAGCCGCATTCAAGAAGCTCTTGAATGAGAGTGAGCGAAGGGGCATCCCGGATATCGTCGGTGTCGGGCTTAAAGGCAAGGCCCCAAACTGCGATAGTCATGTCCGCAATGCCCCCTTGATTGGCAAAATGGGTATGTATTTTTTTTGCCAGGGTTTTCTTTTGCTGCTCGTTGACTTGATCGACAGCTTCCAGGATGGAGAGGGAAACACCGTTTTGTTTAGCAATGGCGCACAAGGCCCGGATGTCTTTGGAAAAGCACGATCCGCCGTAGCCTGCCCCTGCGTAAAGAAAATGGTAGCCAATGCGCTGGTCGGAACCGATTCCGACGCGTACTTGTTTGATGTCTGCGCCTGTGATTTCGCAAAGTCGGGCCAGCTCGTTCATAAAAGAAATACGCAAGGCAAGCATCGCGTTGGCTGCGTACTTTGTCATTTCGGCAGACACGAGGTCCATCAGAAAAATCCGATCGTGATTGATCGTAAAGGCAGAATACATCTCGCGCATGACTTTGGCGGTGTGTGCGTTTTCAACGCCTAAAATGATCCGGTCCGGTTTCATGCAATCGCTGATCGCGCATCCTTCTTTGAGAAATTCGGGATTGGACACGATGTCAAAAGGAATTTCCAGATTGCGTTCTTTCAAAATGTTGGAAATGTGGTGTTTGATTTCCTGGCAAGTCCCGATTGGCACCGTCGATTTGTTGACGATGATCTTGTAGTCATTCATTTGTCTTGCAATTTCTGAAGCAGCGGAATAGATGTAGGAGAGATTGCAAGAGCCGTCTTCGTAGGATGGGGTAGGCAACGCGAGGAAACAGACGTCTGACTGTTCGATGCCAAAACGGTAATCGGTCGTGAAGATGAGCCTTTCTGCCCGCGTGTTGCGCTCGACCAGCTCTTTTAGCCCCGGTTCGAAAAAAGGCACGATGCCTTCTTTCAGATTGCTGATTTTTTGTTCGTCGACATCCAGGCAGATCACATGATGGCCCATCTCTGAAAAACAAGCAGCGCTGACAAGGCCGACATAGCCCGTTCCGACCATGAGGATTTTCATGAAAAAACCTTCTTCTCGTTCGCCCTCATAATACCCGTTTAACCGGATAAATTGCCATCTTTTAACAGCAGGGTTCGGCTACAAAGCGAGGAAAGGTCTTTATCGTGCGTGACAACAATTAAACTCTTATTAAAATCTCGAGAAAGGCTAATCAAAAGGGAGTGAATATCCAGGGAATGCGCATGATCGAGATTCCCGGTGGGCTCGTCTGCCAGAATGAGATCGGGATCGTTACAAAGGGCACGAGCAAGAGCGGCGCGCTGTTTTTCTCCTCCGGAAAGGAGCTTGGCATGGAAGCCAGCGCGGCCTTTGAGTCCGACAATTTCCAGCAACTCCAAACCTCTTAAATAGGCTGCTGAGTTCTTACCCGTTGGCCTTCGTGCTATCTTCGCGGGAAGCAGAACATTGTCCAGGACAGTATAATCTTCGAGAAGATTGTAGCTTTGGAAGACAAAGCCGATATGGGTATTGCGCACATCGGAAAGCGGTATGTGGGAGATATTTTGGCCGCAGATCTCCAGACTGCCGCTGCACGGCTTTTCGAGTGTGCCAAGAATATGTAGCAAGGTGCTCTTCCCTTCACCGGATTTTCCGGTGATGGCTACCGATTCGCCACGGTCGATCTCCAAATCGATGCTTTTTAAAACTTCGATCGTAGATGGTGTATAAAAACGTTTGGTGATGCCTTTTGCTTTAAGGATCATTCGGACCTCAAAATCGCAGAAGGTCGAAGGCGGCAGGCTTTGATCGCAGGGATAAGTCCGGCCAAAAGAGAGAGGAGCGGGGTCGTGAATAAAATAAAGGTGACAGCATTGCTGCTCAGGGTGCCGGGAAGAGATTTTCCGAAGAACGTCGAGTTGAATGCATCGTGGCCTTGAATAAAACTGAGAAACTGAACGACCTGGTCGATATGATGCAGAGTAAAGAGCGCTGCCCCTGTCCCTAAAATGGTGCCCAGAATACCCATGGCCATGCCGCACGATCCGAAAATAGCGGCAATACTCAAATGGTTCGCGCCCATGGCCTGCAGGATGCCGATCTCCCGCTTTTTATCATTGACGAGGAGGACCAGTAGAGAAATGATGTTGCAGCATGCAACGATGAGGATGATGATCCCGATAATGGCAAAAAGCGATTTGTCGCTTTGGAATTGCTCGAGTAAATCTTTAGCGAACTCATATTCTCTGAACGTCGTCACTTTCCAATAGTTGTCTATTCCTTGGTCTTTAAGAACGGCCGTCAGTTCTCGTTTGATCGCGTCCGCTTGATTGAGGTCGTCAAACCATACCAACACGCCGTTGGACTGCGTTTTATCGAGGTTGAATGAGGTGCTGGATGCATTGATCGTGCGGGTCACGGAAGAAGGGACGAGGATGCATTTGTTTCCGACAGAGAGAATACCCGGGTCGTAAAAACCCGAGACGAAGATAGGGAGACGATGCTCCTGGACAGCGCTGGATGTCGTGCTGGCATAGGAAAGATACCCTCTGTCGCCGATCATCACGCCGTTGTCTAAAAAGCTTTTCGCTAGAAAGACCTCAGTCTCTTTTTCTTCATTGATGGAGGGCAGTTTTTGATAGGGAGGGAGATCGGCTTGGGCGATTTCCAGCTCTTCTATGCCAATGTTTCCTTTCAGCGAGATCCCCTGGACCAACCCTCGAACATCAAAGCAGAGGTGGTCGAAAAGATGAGCTTCTTCAACATCGAAAAACAGGGGACCGTCGATTAAAATGGGAGTCAGGATGGAAATCGTTTGGCGGCGGCCTTGATTGTCTTCCAAAATAAACCCAGTCTTTTCTTTCCAGATTTTGACTCTGCCATCGGCAAAAGTTTGTGCTTTACTCTTTTCCATCGGCAACTCGATCCGAGCGATGCTCCCATTTCTTGAATAAGAGATGCCTTCAAAGACCGCGCCGGAAGGAACCCATTCCGAAGGAAGCTGCCAAAAAGAATTCTTTGTCTTGAGCCGTTTGATCTTCACATTTTTGAATAGATCGACAATCCGGTTTTGGGCTGTCTTCGCATTAACTCTGCCGGCAAGGGCCGGTGTATCCTGTCGGGAATAATCGGTGGTATGAGAAGCGAGGAAAAGAAGATGATTGAGGTCTTTTTCCGTTGCCGGCAGCAGCAGCGAAGAAAGGCGCGGACATCGATCGGGGAATGAGGCCAAGTAAGAAGCCTGGGTCAAATAGCCTTGCGTCTCTTCTCCCGGCAACCCATTCCCCGGCCTCAAAAGCTGCAGGCGCATCAAAGCGCCGCTGAGTTCAAAATCTTGGTAAATGAGGTCTGCACGGTCTTTCCTGACTTGCGACAACGCATCGAATAACCCTTTCACAGGGTTAGAAAGATCAGGCTTAGGAAAACGGGATGGCAGCTCGCCGTCTTCTAAAGGGCTGTAAGGATCGGTCTTGTCTGCGAGGGCCTTTTCAGCAATATTCTTGTAGGCGTAACCGGAGTCGGCGCTTAGGCTGTCAATCTGATAATAATATGAGGAAAAATAGTGTTGTGTCGGCGTAATTCTCAGGGGAGCGTTGAGGGTGGTCAATTTTTGTAGCCACCCTCGCTCGATCCCCTCAGTCACGGACAGGAAAACTAACACTAGCCAAACGACGAGCGAGATCACGAGAACAGATAAAAGAGCAATCAGAGAAACAGAAAGCTGTTTTTTGCGTGGGATGAGATACTTTAACGCAACTGAGAGCTCAAACATGAAGCCTTGTAATCAGTCCCTATTTCGCTTCTTTGAAGATGACGTGTTTTTTGAGTTTTTTATCGTATTTTTTTAATTCGATTCGGCCGGTAACAGTCCGTTTGTTTTTGGTTGTCCAGTAGCACTCTGTGCTTTCGGTGCTTTTCAGTTTAATTTTTTCGCGGGGGCTTGCCATGATAAAACCTCAATATTTCAAATGGTTAGCTATAATACTAATGGGTATGTCATTAACAGACAAGGGGAAAGATAGTCGATCGGTCGAAATGAAAATATTAGCTTTGAAGATATTAATTTACAAATTATTCTGAATACAACTATATCAAATTATAAGCGCTCGTGATTATTTTGTCGGTGTTGCATGAATCTGAGAAAAGTATCAATCCTTCCCTTCTTAATTCCTGCTTTAGTCTTCGCATACCCCATTTATGATGAGGAGACCCCTTCTGAAGAGGTGGCAAAAGAGGAAGAGATCCCGAGCGTGATAAAAAAAATGGAAACGCAAACTCAGGCTAAAGCCCCGCCGGATTCCCTCGATTTTACCATCACCAAGCGTGAACCCCATAAGCGGAATTCCTTGCAAGGAACGCCGGCCGCTCGTTCCAAGTCCCGCAGTCGACGACACCCCAATCGTCCGAGGGTTACCCACCGCGACGGTCAAAACAAACCTCAGCAGCAACGTTCAAAAATAGAAGCCGATGCACAAAAAGATGCCTCGATTTATGATCACAAAGATGGGAAAGAAGTATCCGAAGTTCCTGCAGACAAAGCAGTTAAGAAGTCTAAAGAATAGTCTGTCATTATATTCAGATCTCATCTTTTGATCGACAAAATCAGGTGTTTTCTTAACCATTTGATAAGCAAGAAAATAAGTTACATCTGAGCGCGTGAAAGCGCCGCGATTCGCCTTAGCTGAAATGCAAGTTATTTTCGAGCCCCGAGTGGGATCCTGGTCATCGGCGCTAGGCCTAGGGGATCGCCCTGCTGGTTTTTTTTGAATTGATGAAAGCCGAGGCCTGCGATCATGGCTGCATTGTCCAGCGTTAGTTGATGATGCGGGTAGTAGACAGGCTGGGGGCAGCCGAGTTCGATGAAGAGCGCCCTTAATCGTTGATTGTTACTCACGCCCCCGCCGCAATAAATTGCTTGGCACCCATAAATCTTCGCAGCCTCGATCGCTTTCCCCACAACATCCTTTAATGCAGTTTCTTGAAAGGAAGCGGCTACATCCGCTTTTTGCTGCTCTGAAATAATTAAAGGAGAATTTTTGTCGCTATTTGGGCCTTTCATTGTGTACAAGACATTCGTCTTTAGGCCGGAAAAAGAAAAGTCCCAAGGGTTGTTTTTGACTTTTCCTGCGCGGAAGGGAAAGCGAGTAGGGTTTCCTGTTTTCGCGAGCGCCTCTATTTTTGGACCTCCTGGATAGGGTAGTCCTAACAATGTCCCCACTTTATCGAAGGCCTCTCCGACGGCGTCATCTTGCGTCGTGCCGATCATCTGGTAAGTTCCGATTTCTTCGATTTTCACGAGAAAGGTATGGCCGCCTGAGACAACGACGCCTAGAGCCGGGAAGGGAGGATGGTCTAGGGTCATCATGGCTGCGTAGAGATGGGCTTCGACATGATTGACGCCGATGAACGGAACATCCCAAGCATATGACAGACTTTTGGCTGCATTTAGCCCAATCAAAAGAGCGCCGATCAGGCCGGGGCCTTTTGCCGCTGCGACAAGGTCGATTTGAGAAGGGGAAAGGGCTGCAGTTCGTAAAGCTTCTTTCATCACGGGGATGAGCACATCCAGGTGCCTGCGGCAGGCAAGCTCCGGAAACACACCGCCATAAATTTCATGAAGGTCCGTCTGCGAGCTGATCACATTGGCAAGGACCTCTCGGCCATCGCGAACGATCGCGCATGCCGTTTCATCGCAAGTACTTTCAATTCCAAACACAAACATAGGGCAGGGATTATCGCATCTCTATCCTTTTTTTTGAACTTTCAATTATATTGATGATATATATAGCTGACAGTTGAAAGTTATAGAAAATTTCAATTTCAGCGCTTCAATTTTTGTTTGTTCAAGGAGGGTATGAGCAGTCAATGGAAACAAACAAAAAGGCCGTGGCAAAACCACGGCCATAAGTGAAGATGATGAAGCAGAAATTTTCCTAACTTTCAAGTGGAAGCAGTATATGAGACTATCCCACTATTCTAAATATTTGCTTTTTGTATCTTTTTTGCCATATTTTGAAACCGCTTCTTGGTCTACATCTTCAAGTATGTCCTGCGAAGCGTTTTCAAAATCTGACAAAAAATCCAACAAAAATCAAACATTTGAATAGTGGGATAGTCTCATGCATGGAATTTATTTTTGGATCGGTTTTAACGTCTTGATCGTCTTGTTGTTAATCCTGGATTTGGGGTTGTTTCAACGAAAAAAAATTCCTTCAGCCAAAGATGCGTGGGTGCACACCATTTTTTGGGTCGCCCTGGCCCTCTTATTTAATATTTTTGTTTATTTTTCCTCTGGCCCAGAAAGTGCTCTGCAGTTCTTGGCGGGATACCTCATTGAAAAATCGTTGAGCGTGGACAACCTTTTTGTCTTTTTGACGATCTTTCTCCACTTTCGCGTTTCTGAAGAAATGCAGCATAAAGTTCTTTTTTGGGGGATTCTTGGAGCCCTTGTATTCCGCTTCTGTTTGATTTTCGTGGGAATCAGCTTGATTGGCCGCTTTCACTGGATTTCATTTGTTTTAGGAGCCTTTTTGATTTTTACAGGTATCCAGTTCGCCTTGCAAAAGCAGAAAGAAGATCCCTCTAAATCGTGGAGTTTTCGATTTTTTAAGAAGATTTTGCCGAGGGGAAAAGCTTCCTCAATCCTGATCGTGCTGCTAATGATCGAAGCGACGGACATTCTTTTTGCGCTCGATTCCATTCCCGCGATTTTTGCAATTACCACAGATCCTTTTATCGTCTACACTTCGAACGTTTTTGCGATTTTGGGGTTGCGCTCGCTCTACTTTATCCTGGCCGCGAATTTAGGCAAATTGAAGTACTACAAAGTGGGGCTTGCAGCGATTTTGGTCTTTGTGGGGCTTAAAATGGTTTTGACAAATGCCTGTTCGATCTCGATTCCTGTTTCGTTGGGGGTAGTCATCGCCATTTTGGGAGCGACGACATTCTTTTCCGTGATAAAAAAATAAAATACTCCTGACACTTGAAATTTTCTATAATTTTCAAGCGTCAGCCGTATATACAGCTTCCACTTGAAAGTTAGGAAAATTTCTGCTTCAGCATCTTCACTTCCGGCCGTCGTTTTGCGACGACCTTTTTGTTCGTTTCCATCGACCATGTGCCTGCACATGGTCTACTTCAACAAACAAAAAATTGAAGTGCTGAAATTGAAATTTTCTATAACTTTCAAGCGTCAGCTGTATATACAGCTTCCACTTGAAAGTTAGGAAAATTTCTGCTTCAGCATCTTCACTTCCGGCCGTCGTTTTGCGACGACCTTTTTGTTCGTTTCCATCGACCATGTGCCTGCACATGGTCTACTTCAACAAACAAAAAATTGAAGTGCTGAAATTGAAATTTTCTATAACTTTCAAGCGTCAGCTGTATAGCTATTTTCGTTGCTCTTTTTTGGCGATGAGCTCTTTCGCGGCTGCTTCGTCGGCGATCCAAAGAGCGCGGTGGGTAGGAGTTCCCACACGCTGAATGGGATACCTGTCGAACTGATTCGGGGAAAGCAGAACCTCCGCCAGCATTTGTTTTTTAGCAGCGCCCAGGACATAAATGGCAATATGGTTCGCTTGATTGATGCAGTCGAAAGTGAAAGTCATCCGCCAGATCTTTTTTTCGGGAATATAGTTAGCAATGACCAATCTTTTTTCGGTATTAAGCCCTTCCGTGTAGGGGAAAAGAGAAGCGGTATGCCCATCTTCGCCCATTCCGAGCATCACCAAATCGAAAGGTCTCCCTTTTAAAGCCGCAGAGATCTCCTGTTCGTAAGCAAGCGCATTTTCCTCGATCTTTTCTTCGGCGTGCATCCGGTGGATCTGTTCCTTGGGAATCGCCATTTTTTCTAAGCCCGCGTGCATGGCCATGAGATAATTGCTGTCGGGGTGATGGGGAGGGACCGCTCTTTCATCGCTCCAAAACAGATGAACCTTGTTCCATTCGACCATCTGATCATAGGGAGGGGAGGAAAGATGCTGAATAATGGCTTTAGGGGTGGACCCTCCAGAAAGGGCAACAAAAAAGGCGCCGTGGTCCTTGATCATTTGCTTAGAGAGATTGACGAAATGCTCCACGCAGAAGATCAATGCCATGGAATAATCGCCAGGAACGATGATGTCTCTTCTTTCATCCCAAGCTCTAGACTGTAATTTTTCAATTAGCACTGTCCTAATGCATCCATGTTTTTAACGAGGTTCAAGACTTTCAAATAATGTTCGGAGGTGCCGCGATGGCAGATTTCTTTAACTAGAGAATGCCCCGACTCGGCTTTCGTAAAGATGTAGTAGGAGGGGAGGTCGCACTGGCTCAATGTAGAATGTTGATAAGCGATTTGGTGCATCTGTTCCAGACTGCGGTTAAATTTGAAGTGATCGTCTGCAGATGTCACAACATCGACGGTGAGAATAAGCCCCGGAGGGAGATTTGCATAGTGAGCGGAAGAAAGGGAAATTTCAATCGGTCCGGATTCTTTTTTATAAGAAAAGACCAGTTCGCCATTTTTTTTGCGCACGTCTTGAAACTGCCATTTGAGCTGACAGGAAAGCCAAGCCTGCAAATAAACGGCCTGGATTTCGGTATGGCAGAAAAAGGGTGTTGCTTGACCGTTGTAGACCATGTTGATTTGCTTGGCCTGCTGGATTTTCTCGAGGTTGTCTTCCGAGTAAAAAGCCATAGATAACATTTCGCGCCAGCTCTCGATCCTTGCCCAATTGAGGTCAGCGACATCGCATCGGGATTGAGTATAACGATTCAAAAGGCTGTTTGCAAACTGGGCCAGGTTATCTGTCGATTCCGAATCGAAGATCAATCTTCCCGCCAGCTGGGTCAGCTGTTCATTAAAAGGATCGTTTTTGCTCGGGTCTTCCGCCCATAATAAATAAACAGGGAGGTCGGGGAGAATATGGGGAAGGACAACAAAAGGAACCCGTTCGAGTTGAGTGCCGGCGGCCTCGATTTGGATGTAGTCGCAGGCGACGTCGAATTCTCCTTTGCTCGAACTTAGGATGGACACTTCTGTCTTAAGGAAATCTGCGTTTGTCGTTTTGTCTACCGAAACGAAAATCACACGGGAGGGAAATTTTTCGACGACTTTTTGCGCGAGCCTTTGAATGTAGGGGGTGCGATGCCCTTTTTCCGTATAGAATATCAAATTGAACAGGCACGCGCGAGCCACATTTGTCGTTTCCAACGATTCCCAAATCCGGTTGAGTTCATTTTGGATATCCGCGGGAGCCACGGGGCGGGTAGATACGGGGGACATTAAATCAGCCTCCATTTCCGGTTATCGCGTGCGATCATTTCTTCTGCTGCTTTCGGTCCCCAGGTTCCTGATTGGTAGTTGGGGAAATCGCCTGCTTTTTTCGAGGCCCAATCATTAAGGATAGGCGTCAGAAGGCGCCAGGAGTTGAACACTTCGTCTTCCCGGGCGAAAAGAGTGATATCTCCGAGTATGCAATCCTGGATCAATCTCTCATAGGCTTCCGGGGGGCTCGTGCCAAAGTAGGAGCCGTAGCGGAAGTCCATTTTGACAGGCTGGACCGGGCTCGAAGGGCCTGGAACCTTGCAATTGATCTTAAGGCCGGTCCCTTCGTCAGGCTGGATGCGGAGCGACAGAACATTAGGTTCGTTCCGTTTATGAGGCTGCTGAAACAAAACGCCTGGAGGATCTTTAAAGACGATGGCGATCTCGGTGGCGCGTTTAGGGAGCCGCTTTCCTCCGCGAAGATAGAAAGGAACATCCGACCAGCGCCAATTATCAATGGATAAGCGCAAGGCCGCATATGTTTCCATATTAGAGGTCGGGGAGACATTTTTCTCCTGGCGGTATCCGGCTACAGGCTGGCCGTTGATGTAGCCGGGCCCATATTGACCCCTGACCACACATTTCTCGAAATCTTCTTGTTTCAAAGGGCGGATCGCTTCCAGCACTTTTACTTTTTCATCGTGGATGGCGGATGCGGAGAGGTTCACCGGAGGCTCCATGGCGACAAGGGAAAGCAGCTGCATCATGTGGTTTTGCACAATGTCGCGAAGCAGTCCGGCTTCTTCCCAAAATGCGCCGCGAGTCCCGATGCCGATGTCTTCAGACACCGTAATCTGAACGTGGTCGACATGGCGATTGTTCCAAACCGATTCGAACAACGAATTGGCAAAGCGGAACACGAGGATGTTCTGCACAGTCTCTTTTCCGAGGTAATGGTCGATCCTATAGATCTGGGATTCGTCCAAAAAGCGGAGGAGTTCTTTTTGAAGCGCTTTCGCGGAATCGAGATCGTGGCCAAACGGTTTTTCAATGATGATGCGCGACCATTTGTCTTTTGTTTTGTCGAGATCGTAGATGAGTCCCGATTTTTCCAGGTTTTCGCAAATCACAGGAAAGAAACTCGGCTGCGTGGAAAGATAAAAGACACGGTTGCCTTTGGTTCCTAACTTGCCGTCGAGCTCATTTAGAAAAGTTTGCAGCCGCGCGTAGCCTTCGTTTTCATGAAATTCAGAGCGGTGGTAGAAAATCTGTTCCTTAAAATTCTTCCAAAGCGCTTCATCGATCGGCTTCACACGCGAATGCATGTTGATGGCCTCGCGCATCTCTTCGCGGAATTGCTCATGCGTTTTATCCCGTCTGGCGAAACCAACGCAGGCAAACTGTGATGGAAGCTGCCCCTCTCTTACCAAATTGTAAATGGCTGGGAACAGTTTTCTAGCTGTCAAATCGCCAGTCGCACCGAAGATGACAAGGATGCAAGGTTCAATGAACCTGCTGGAAACGCCGGGTTCTTCCAAAGGATGAGGTGTCGGTTGAGGCATGAGGGTTTTCTCTTAAGCTTCGAATCTATACTTCTATCAAACACCACCGTCAATTTTTGCTCCAAGCGCAAAATTTTTTTTCTTCCATTTCGAGTTCTGTCTTTATATTGACTTAATATTTCAACATGATCAAACTCTTAGGGTGTTCGTTTTTGGAGGTTGCTATGTCAGCAAAAACAGGTTTACAAACAGATAAAACATTGCAAAATGAAAACACCCTAAACATAGGGAATCTTACGAGAAGTTTGGTTCAACAATTTTTCCCGAATCATGCAGAAGTTAAACCACTTTCGAAAGATCAAGTGCGTCAAATGGGATCGACGTTATTGGATCACACCGAACAGATTTATCAGCGAGCTAAATTTGTAGGCACTTTAGCCGCGAATGCGCATGATAATCCTGCCCGCTTCGGGTGCTCCGTATTCAGCCTTGGCGCGGGAGCGCTGCGGATTTTTAGTGGAGATTTGATAGGCGGCGGGATCGGCGTAGGAGTAGGTGCGATCGAGCTCTATAATCAATGCACCTCGGGGAACAAGTCGGAGCTTGAGGAGCTTCTCAGCGATGTCAGCGCTGACGTCAACATGGTTAAAATCCTGGAAGAAGGGCAACAGCAATCGATTACAGCTGTAGAAGAAAATCTGAATTTTATCAAAAAAGACGTCACTGCCCTTTATGACAAACTCGATCAGATTAAAGAGCTAAACCTTACAGCTCTGCAAGAGATCGGAGAGGATCAGCAGAAGGCTTACGCAAAAGGCGTTGCCGCCAAAGAGGCTTATGCGGTAGCCCTAACCCGTTTTTCTGAAGCAAGAAATGCGATTTTATCCTCCAAGGAGAGTTATAAAAAAACCTCCGAATTTTTTGTTCGGATCCAGCAGATTGCCGATGACAATGATGAAAACACGCCTGTCATCAAAAAAGTCGAAGCTCTTGTCGAAGCGGCAAAATCGGCAAGTGAAGTGTGTTCAGAAGGCAAGCAGCAACTCGAAGCTGCCGATCAGAAATTTACCGAGGCAATGCGGGCCCTTACCCAAGCATCTGAGCTGAAAGACGATGCCATTGTGATGATCACGCAAGTTGTCACCACCGCTGACCATGCTCTACAAGCAACCGCCGAAAAGGCTGAGTACATGAAAGACTGCTCTGATAAAATCGTAGAGACCCAAAAAGAACTTCAAGAGATGAAAGAACGGAGCCAGGACGTGATGGTTCTTCTCAATGAAATGTCGAGCGAATTAAGAAAAGCAAAAGCGGAAGCCCAAAAGAAATTAGATCCCACCGATGTCTTTGTGGGCGTAGGCACTGGTATCGCGGCAAGCTCTTTGGGACCGATTTCTGCTCTTGCTGTGGGCGTCACGGCAGCTTATGCCTGGCATAATGGCTCGACAATTGTCGATACGACAAAGAAGGTCTACAACTACTTTTTCGGTGGCAGCCTCCCTCAGCCTGATTCAATGCGACCTCGGGAATACGTGCGCGTTTCGATGGACCAGCAATCGAGCGGCTATTATGGATGGTTGAGAGGACGGTCTTCTCAGACCTATGGGCATCTCGATGTCAAGCTTGATCGAAATGAGATCGTTCAGTTTCGATTAGACTTAAATAGACACGAATATCCGATTTCGAAAGAGGACCTCTTGACGCTTTACAGCAGAATGTTTGAAAAGCTGCAAGACAAGTCGCTGAGTGCAAACACATGCGAGCGCATTTTGTCTCAATTGGAAAATCAGACGATTTCGCGAGGAGAACTTCACCCCTCCGTGGATGGGCTGATCCGACCCAGTCAATCGGCGAACGCCCTTGTCAAAGCTCTGAGGAAATACTGCGAAAAACTCAATTCAGCTTTGCCTGAAGAAATATTATCGAAGAATGCCAATCAAGCACTATATGCGAACATCGCATCGACGCATCGTTGAGCATTCTTGCAGATCAAAGGATCAATTTCGACGAGCTGTTCGGGCGCTGGATTTTTCAGCGCCCGGTAGATTGCTTCCAAACTATTCGAGCGCATGTACCTGCACATGGTGCATGATCCCACCAGTTTCAACGCGCTGTTTTCGGCTTTAAGCCGCGAAGCGATGCCGCATTCTGTCAAAAGCAAAAAGGGAACGTTGTCCTTTTGATGGGCTTTGACATAATCGATCATCCCTGTTGTTGAGCAGACAACATCTGCTTTTGCAACCACATCGGGTTTGCATTCCGGGTGGGCCAGGATTTTTAATTGAGGATGCATCACCTTGAAAAAATCCAGTTGCTGCGCCTCGAACTGCTCATGCACGTAACACGTTCCATGATAGTAGAGCAGCTCTTTGTCGATTTTGGCTTTTTTGAGATAGTTTTGGATATTTTGCCCCATGAGCCGATCGGGAAGGAAATAGATCCTGTCATTGGGGATTTTTTCGATGATTTGATAAACATTTGAAGAGGTCACGCAGACATCGCAGGCGGCTTTGACCGCCGCGGTCGTATTGATGTAGCAGACGAAAGTGTGGGAAGGGTATTTTTCCCGAAGCCGCAGAACGGTTTCCGCATCGATGCTGTCTGCCAAAGAACATCCCCCGTTCGGATTGGGATCGATCACCGTTTTTGAAGGATTGAGGATTTTTGCGGTCTCCGCCATGAACCGCACTGACGGGAAGACGATGATTTCAGCTTCCGTTTCTTTTGCCGCTTTCGCAAGACCATAAGAATCTCCGCAATGATCTGCGACCCCATAAATGATATCGGGATGCACATACGAGTGGGCAAGGATCAGGGCGTTCTTTTCCGCTTTTAATTTTCGAATGGCGTCGACAAAAGGAAAAAGGCGCTTGCACCGTTCAAACGTATAAGAGCACAACGGATGGTCAGTTTCGATGTTCTTTAGTTTTTCGTAGAGGGCTTCGACACTCATGGCCGCAACGAGTCAAGATAATTTTGAAGAATGGAAACGGCCGAAAGGGCATCGCTCACCAGGGCCCTTTTTTTACGGGACATATCGATTCCCTTTAACATTTTTTCAACTCCGGCTGAGGTGAGGCGTTCATCCCAAAAGACAAGAGGGACGGGTAGTACTTCACCTAATACAGAGGCAAAAGCGCGCACGCTTTGGGACATTTCACTTTCTTTTCCGTTTAAATGCAGCGGCAGGCCGATGACGACCAGATCGATATTTTTGTAAGAGGAAAGGGCCTTAACGATCTCTTTGGCAGTCTCCAGAGGATTTTTCGAAGCCCTGATCGTTTCCAATGCCGTCGCGATGATTCTCCTTTCATCTGAGACCGCAAGTCCTATTCGGGTTTTTCCATAATCAATTCCAACAATCCGGCCCAATTTTTAGTTACTCTTGTTTTTATTTTTGATCACAGCAGCGATAAAGTCCCTAAAAAGGGGGTGGGAGTCGGTCGGTTTGGATTTGAATTCAGGATGAAACTGGACGCCGAGCATCCATGGATGGTCCTTCACTTCTGCGATTTCGCACAGATGCCCCTCTTCGAGAATGCCCGAAAAGATCAGCCCGCTTTTTTCGCAGTTGTCTTTGTAAAGATTATTGAATTCCCAGCGATGGCGGTGGCGTTCGGAAATCCGGTTTGCCCCATAAGCTTTTTCCGCTTTCGATCCCGGTTTGACTTGGCAGTAAAATGCGCCGAGGCGCATTGTGCCGCCGAGGTTGGCGATCCCTTTTTGCTCGCTGAGCAGAGAGATCACAGGGTGGGCTGTATTGGGGTCGATTTCCGTGGAGTTGGCATCGGAGAGGCCGAGGACGTGGCGCGCAAATTCGACGCACATGACCTGCATTCCCAAGCAAAGGCCGAAATAAGGGATTTTTTTCTCGCGGCAGTATTTGGCCGTCATGATTTTGCCCATCCAGCCACGCTCTCCAAACCCTCCGGGGACCAGGTAGCCGTCGCATCCTTGGATGATTTTTTCCACTTCTCCCTTTTCGAGGACTTTGTCCGACTCAAAACTGCGGATTTCCAGCTCGACCTGATTGGCCATAGCCCCATGCTTGAGAGCCTCGAAAACAGACTTATAAGCATCCTGATGCTGCAGGTACTTGCCAACGATCCCGATGACGATTTTATCCTTGGGATTGCGTAAATTGTGCAGCATTTTTTCCCATTTGCTAAGATCCGCTTTGTTGCAGGGCAGATCGAGCATTTCGCAGATTTTTTGGTCGAGGCCCTGTTTGTTGAGATGGATGGGAACTTCATAGATGGAGGATACATCCGGAATGTCTACGACAGCTTCCTTAGGAACGCTGCAAAAAAGACTAATTTTATCTTTGATCTCTTCGGGCAAGCTCTCTTCGCAGCGGCAGAGGATGAAGTCCGGCATAATGCCGATCTCGCGCAGGACCTGCGCTGAGTGCTGCGTCGGCTTTGTCTTGACTTCGCCGGCGGCTTTGAGGAAGGGGACATAAGTGAGGTGGAAGTTCAAACAATCTTTCGGCCTCTCATAACGAAACTGGCGTATCGCCTCGAAAAAGGGCAGCGATTCGATATCACCCACCGTTCCACCGATTTCGACGAGCACGACATGAGGGTCTGAATGTTGTTTCGAGCAAGAGAGAATGCGCTGCTTAATTTCATCCGTAACGTGAGGTATCACTTGCACGGTTTTGCCGAGATAATCCCCGCGCCGTTCCCGTTTAATCACGGCATCGTAGATTTGCCCGGATGTCGCATTGGATAAGCGGGAGACAACAGCATTTGTGTACCGATAATAATGGCCTAAATCGAGATCGGTTTCAGCGCCGTCGTCCGTCACATAGACCTCTCCGTGCTGGAAGGGGCTCATCGTGCCCGGATCGACATTCAGATAAGGATCCAGTTTAAGCATAGCGATGCTGAGCCCTCGGGATTCCAAGAGCATGGCAATGGAGGCAGAGGTTAGTCCTTTTCCAAGAGAGGAGACCACCCCGCCGCTGATAAAAATATATTTGGTTTGATGCATGAAGAGCACTTCGTTCATTCTTAAGAGGCTGTTTAACAATTCACTCCCCCTTAAAAGGATTTTTTCTAGAGGGAAAGCAATTGTTAAACAGCCTCTAAAAGGCCATTGTAGGCCCTCTAAAGTTAATTTTCAATAGTTCTGAGGATTTTTCTTGCTAGGTTAATCCTAAAAATATTAAAAATAAAGACGGTTGGTTTGTTGAAAACATTTATAAAAGGATTTCTTTATGTCTGTTTTAGAAGCGACCAAAAGGGGGTTTGTCCCTGTCAGCGTTTTTCAGCTTTTTTCCATTGGTATCGGCCCTTCGAGTTCTCACACCATGGGGCCGATGCGAGCTGCCCGATTGTTTGCGGAGGAACTGAGAGCAAAAGGCTTTTTACCGCACGTCGCTGCTTTGACCATGGAACTCTTTGGTTCTCTGGCCATGACGGGAAAAGGGCATGCGACAGACATCGCCGTTCTTTTAGGCATTGAGGGAGAAACTCCTGAAGGGATCGATCCAAACGACGTCCAAGCCCGTGTCCAGCGTATCGAAAATGAACGCACTTTGCGCATCCTCGGCCACCATCAAATTCGCTTTAACCCCGACGAACAACTCCTCTTCCATAAAGGCAAACGTTTTACCTTTCATTCCAATGCGATGCGCTTTAAAGCGTACGACGCAAAAGGGGGTGTTTTATCATCGGACATTTATTACTCTGTGGGAGGGGGTTTTGTCGTCCCTCAAAAAGAAGCTTTGGGGCCTGCTTATACGAGTCCCTTGGATGAGACAGTCCCGTATCCTTTTCAAACTTGTGAAGATCTGCTTCATCATTGCCGCGAAAACCGGATGACCATTGCCCAAGTCATGATGGAGAATGAAAAAAGCTGGAGATCGGTAAAACAGATTCGAGAGGGCATTTTAAAAATTTGGCAAGTCATGAAAGACAGTGTCGAGCGAGGGATCCAAAATGAAGGAATTCTTCCCGGCGGCCTGAATGTAAAGAGAAGGGCCTCGGAAATCTACAAAAATTTGACTAAGAACTCCGACCAGATCAAAGACCCTTCCGAAATCTTCGATTGGGTCAGCCTGTTTGCCCTGGCTGTCAATGAAGAAAATGCCGCGGGTGGAAGGATTGTGACTGCGCCGACTAATGGCGCCGCAGGAATCATCCCGGCCGTATTGCACTATTATCAAAAGTTCATTCCCTCCTTTGATGAAGAGGGAGTCGTGAAGTTTTTTCTCACCGCTGCTGCCATCGGCATCCTCTATAAAGAAGGCGCCTCTTTATCCGCCGCCGAAATGGGTTGCCAAGGAGAGGTTGGCGTTGCGACGTCAATGGCCGCAGCCGGATTGACCGCGGTGCTAAATGGCTCCAACGAGCAAATTGAAAATGCCGCAGAAATCGGCATGGAGCACAATCTTGGCCTGACCTGCGATCCGATTGCAGGGCTTGTTCAAATCCCTTGCATCGAACGCAATGCGATGGGCGCCATCAAGGCGATCAATGCGACGCGTCTTGCGATGCATGGAGATGGACACCACCGCGTGTCCCTGGACCAGGTGATCACTGCGATGCGCCAAACAGGCGAAGACATGCAATCCAAATACAAAGAGACTTCCGAGGGAGGCCTGGCCCTTGCCGTGTCCGTCAATCTCCCCGAATGTTAAAACTTGAGTTTTGGGTTTATTTTGGAGTAGATTGCCGTAGATTCGAGGTCATTTTTGCAAATTTTGGCGCGTTCAATAGCTGGAGGCACCTATGGACCGAAAGATGCGGCGAGATGCTACGAAATGAACACAAAACTAGGGTTAAAGCTCATGGGAAAGCTGCAGTTAGCAAGATGTGGTCATCTTCCCGAATTGCCGCCTATTCTCAAAGACGCGAAGGGTGTCGGCTTTGTAAAAAGTTCCATCGCAACGGCTCCCAACCAGAAGATCAAGTCTCTATTTCCCCTCACATTCAGCGAAACCGTATTGAAAGGCCAAAAAGAGGAAAAGCGGGCAGCCAAACCTTTGAAAATCGGTGTTGTGTTGTCGGGAGGCCAAGCTGCCGGCGGCCATAATGTCATCATCGGCATCCACGATTGCATAAAGCAGCTCCACCCCAACTCGCGCCTTTATGGATTTTTCGATGGCCCCAATGGGATTATCTCTGGCAAAAGCAAAGAATTAACCGCTGAAATCATCGCCCCTTACCGCAATCAAGGGGGTTTTGATATGATCGGTTCGGGAAGAACGAAGATTGAGACCGAAGAACAATTGAGTGCCTCCCTTTCCGTTGTTCAAAAGATGAAACTTGATGGTCTTGTGATCATCGGAGGCGACGATTCAAATACGAATGCCGCGATTTTAGCCGAATTCTTTTTAAAACACGGATGCCCTGCAAAAGTGATCGGCGTCCCCAAAACGATCGATGGGGATTTGAAGAACGATTATGTAGCAACCTCCTTCGGGTTCGATACGGCAACCAAGACGTATGCGGAAATCATCGGGAACATTGCCAGAGACGCCCTTTCTGCAAAAAAATACTACCATTTTATCAAACTTATGGGGAGGTCGGCCTCTCATATCGCCCTTGAATGCGCCTTAGCCGCCCAGCCCAATTTGACTCTCATCGGAGAAGAGGTTGCCGCTAAAAAAATGACCTTGTCCCAACTCGTGAACGAGATTGCCGATCTCATTGTCAAACGCGCTGAATCAGGCAAACAGTATGGCGTCATTCTCATCCCGGAAGGCTTGATCGAATTTATCCCGGAAATCGGCATTCTCATCAAAGAACTCAATCAAATTCTGACAAGCGAAAACTCTTTTTCTTCTTCCCAATTGACCCCTCCTTCTCAAAGCTGCTTTGTCTCTTTGCCCGAACACATTCGCAGCCAGCTTCTAGGAACACGCGACCCACATGGAAATGTCCACGTCTCGTTGATTGAAACAGAACGACTTCTTATCGACGCTGTTGCCAGAGAACTTGAAAAAAGAGGGGACTATAAAGGCAAATTCGCTTCCGTCCCTCATTTTTTAGGATATGAAGGCAGAGCGGGATATCCCAGCTGTTTTGACAGCAACTATTGTTATGCGCTCGGATTTGCCGCCACCCTTTTGGTTAATGAAGGGGCAACAGGCTACATGGCTTATGTTTCTGGCATCGAAAAACCAATTCGGGAATGGGGCATCGGCGGCGTGCCGTTGACTTCTTTAATGCATGTGGAAATGCGGAAAGGAAAGGAAAAACCCGTCATTCAAAAAGCCCTCGTCGATTTGAAAGGGAAATCTTTTTCCTATTTTCAAAAACTTCGCGACAGTTGGAAGGTCGAAGACCAGTACTGTTATCCCGGGCCCATCCAATTTTTTGGAGAAAAAGCCCTGACCGATTCCGTGCCGCTAAGCCTGATGTTAGAAAAAGAGTGAACCCAGGCCTTAAGGCCTGGGATTAAGTTGAGGCCGAGCTTCGTACTCGGCCCAACATTGTTTTTGAAATACCCGGCCCTTAAGGGCCGGGTTTCCGCCGGAGGACGGATGAACGTCTGGCTTTTCTTGAAGGTAAAATGGTTCCTCTATCGAGAAGAAAAACAGGTGCGCCGCCGGTTTCCTTCCTTTATTCCGTTTGACCGGGCGCTTAAAAGAGCGTATCGTTTCCAAAATCCCTATCATCTTTGTAGACGACGGCAAACCGTTTATGGCGAGACACCTATTCCCCTCTTTGCCCGCATTGCTGAGGCGTGCCGTATTCATTCGGAAGATCTTGTGTTCGAAATCGGCTGTGGAAGAGGGAGAGGAGCGCTGTTTCTAAGCCAACTCTGCAATTGCCAAGTCAGAGGCATAGATTGGGTTCCCTTTTTTATTCGCACAGCAAATGCGGTTGTCGCCTATGCCGATCCACCCTTACATGTCACTTTTCTCTGCGAAGATATGCATTCTGTCGATTATTCGAAGGCCACCGTCATTTATCTTTATGGAACATGCCTTGCGGATGAAGAGATCGTTTCCCTGGCATCTCTTTTTGAAAAACTGCCCTCGCGGACAAAAATCGTGACCGTGAGCTACCCTTTAAGCGAGTATAGCCCCCGCTTTCATGTGCTCGACCAATTCACAGGACAATTTCCTTGGGGAGAAGGAGAAATCTACATCAATACAACTATTTGTTAATTACTTAATTAACTGATATTCAACATTATTTATGTTAATTACTTTTTCCGGCTATTTAATAATAAAAAAGAAAATGCTATATTGGATATTGAGGGAACAGATTCCCTTTGATGAGACTCACGACATAGCTGCATAGGAAATCGGTAGTCCGTATCCTATGTATGCCCGAAGAGGGTTTGTCTCCTAGCGACAATTTCACGCTGACCCTGCTGTAGACGATCAAGAATCGTCTAGGCGTGAAAGGCAGGAGAGTTCTCAAGGTACCAAGGCCTCTAATAGAGTCCAAAGACGATCGGCCGTGCCTCATTAGCAGCCTTTCGTCCATAAAGCTTGAGAAAACAAACTTTCTTGACCCTCCTTCACCATTTTTCTTGCGATGGTAAGAGAATGATATGTGAGGGAGGGTTTTTTTTTACGCGAGTTTTGGATAAGCGCCTATAATAATCTTTATCTTTCAGGGGCCTTTGTCTCAGCATGCGATCGCAGTCGGCGTAGAAGCCAGCCCGAAATCCTTAGACGCTTATCCAAAACCCCCGCGTTACTTTAACTTCGATCTGAGTTTTTTGAAGTACTCGATCCTTTTCAACATTTCTCTTTCGAATCCATATTCTTTTGGACGGTAGAATTCACAGCGTCTCATTTCCTCTGGAAAATAATCCTGCCCTGAGAAAGCCAAAGGCGTATCGTGGTCGTATTGATACCCTTTGCCGTAGTCAAACTCCTTCATCAAGCGCGTGGGAGCATTCAGGATGGTTTTTGGAGGAGGATAGTGGGAAGTCTTTTCCGCTAGGTCTTTAGCTTGGCCGAATGCCGTGTATATAGCATTGCTCTTTGGGCTTAATGCCAGATAAACGATCGCTTGTGCAAGCGCGAGTTCGCCTTCGGGATGTCCGAGCTGATCGTAGGCGCGCCACGCATCCAAAGCCACTGCCAAAGCTTGAGGGTCCGCAAGGCCAATGTCTTCATTTGCCATCCTGACGAGCCTTCTTGCGATGAATTGGGGATCTTCTCCGCCTTTTAACATTCTCGCAAGCCAATAAAGGGCCGCATCGGGGTCCGAGCCGCGTACGGCTTTATGCAAAGCGGAAATAAGATTGTAGTGACCTTCAGCTTGTTTGTCATAAAGGGCGTTCCTTCTCAACACAAGAGCTTGAATCCCATTTTCATCCAGTGTTTCAGTTTGCTTTGATCCATGGACAATATTTTCGATCATATTCAAAAGGTGGCGAGCATCCCCCTGAGCGTACTGCACGAGCAATTGCCGCGCTGCGGAAGTGAGGTTGAGCGAATGGACTTGGCTTTCAAAGCGCGCGATAATTTTTTCAAGCCCTTCCTGTCCCAAAGATTTAACAGGCAAAACGCGCAAACGGGAAAGCAAGGCGTCATTGAGAGAGAACGAAGGATTTTCCGTCGTTGCACCGATTAAGATCATCGTCCCTTTTTCTAAAAAGGGAAGAAAAACATCTTGCTGAGCTTTATTGAAACGGTGGATCTCATCGACGAAAATAATCGTCTGGCGATGCAGCAAAGGCTGTGCATCGAGATCCTGGATAAGCTTTTTTAGATCGGCGATCCCGTTAGATACTGCGCTGAAACTGACAAACTGAGCAGAGAAAGCTCTCGCATAAAGGCGGGCCAGCGTTGTTTTGCCGCATCCGGGAGGCCCCCAAAGCAAAATAGAAAGAGGAATTTTATTTTCCACAATTTTTGTGATGAAACCATCTTCAGCAAGAAGGTGTTCCTGGCCAACGATTTCATTTAAAGAAACCGGACGCAAACGCTCGGCTAAAGGGATATTGACCATAGACCCCTATTTTAAAGCGAGAGTTCATTAAGAATCGATTTGTTTTATTTTTTTAACGTCCAATGGGGCTTTCTAAATTTATGGATGATCAGCGGAATCGCGCACATGATTAATAGCCCAATTAAAAGAAGAAGGACATAAACCAGGGGATTGCCGACTTTTAAATTTTCCGGGGGGACAAAACACAAAATGATCGCGAAACAAGAAGAAAATATTCCCAGGCAACAGAATAGCCACATTCCCTTATTATGGAATGGAACTCTGTAAGCTCTAGGAACATGCGGCTTTGTGTAACGCAGTTTCAAGGCGGCGATAAACATGAGGATGTACATGACCAAGTAACTCTGCGCGCTCAGCGCGGTCAGTATCCAAAATCCGCTGCTGATTTGGGGTAGGTACAGGAAAACGAGCGATGTCAACGACATGAGCATAGCCTGAAAAAGTAAAAGGCGAGTGGGAACGTCATGTTTATTGAGTTTTTGAAAGATGGGGGGAAGGTTTCCGTGCAGAGAAGTCGCGTACAGCCCCCTCACAGGGCCGATAATCCAGGAATTGACTTCGGCGATGGCCCCCACGATCAATAAAACGGCCATGACCGGAAGAATCCATTGCAATTCATAATACTGAAAAAATGTCCGGAATGCCTCCATGAGTCCCGAGACCAGGCCGATTTCACTTTTTGGGATCACAAAAGCAATCGAAAGAGAACCCAGCATGAAAAGAGTAAAAGTGATCACAGCTCCCAAAATAATGGCACGCGGGTAGTTTTTCTGAGGTTTTTGCACATCGCCCGCGTAGGAAGCAGTGACCTCCATGCCCGAAAAAGCCAGAAACAGTCCCGCTAAAAACACGAGATTTCCTAAATCCTGCATGGAAGGGAGAACAGCCTTCCAGCTCAATTCTGTTTGTATCGAATTTCCGCTGGAGATCCAATAAAAGCCCAGGAAAATGATAAACAGGCCCGGCACAATGGTTCCCACAATGACGCCTATCGTACTAAACCAGCCCGATGTCTTTATCCCTAAATAATTCAGCAATGTCATCCCCCAAAATCCAACGAGAATGACTGCGATGACGTAAAATTTATTTTCAGATAGAGCTGGTGAAACCAAAAAGGCCAGAGTGACCGCGATAAAGGACATGATCACAGGATACCAGGCCACATTATGGACCCATTGCATCCATATCGCCATGAATCCCCATTTATCGCCCAATCCTTCGCGGACCCAAATGTAAATTCCTCCTGATTTCGGCCATCCGGTTGCAAGCTCAGCTGAAATGAGGGCGCAGGGAACTAAAAAAAATAAGGCAACGACGAAGAAAAAGAAAACCGCGCTGAGGCCAAATTCCGCTACGAGCGGAAGATTCCGTAAGCTCGCCATGATTGAGACATTGAGCATTGCCAGAACAAAGACGCTCAAGACTCTTCTAGGATTGCTGGAAACTTGCATATACTGCTTCCACTTGAAAGTTATGAAAATTTCAATTTCAGCATCGTCGTACTCGCACCTGGCCTACTTCAACAAACAAAAAATTGAAGCGCTGAAATTGAAATTTCTACAACTTTCAAGCGTCAGCAGAATATACCGAAAATGACTCAAAAATTGGTTATTGGCTGGGTGGCTATGCAGCAAATTTTTTGTCTTCAACTCAACAAGTTCGCGCGCTGCATCGCGCTTCACCTCGAGATCAGACGCGAGCCAAGCAGTTGGCTCGCTTCTCGGCAAACATGCCGAGACTGAATCTCGAGCCTTGTGCTTGCACAATGGTCGCTTCTCCAGACAAAAAATTTGCGCAACCGCCTTGCCAAATTCCCAACTTTTGAATCATTTCCGGTATAAGTCCGAACCTTTCAAGAGTCAAATTATTTATTAATTTAATTTGAGATTAATTAGAAGTTTCAAGCTTATCCTGGTGTTGGGACAACCAATCGATAATCGTATCCGCATCATAAAGGCCCCTTCCATCGATCACGAGGCAAGGAACCAGAAGCTGACCTCCATCGCGAGCGAGCTCTTCTTTGTATTGCGGATTGTTGTTCACATTCTTCATGGGGACGGTTTTGTGGATCTTTTGCAGATAACGCAGAACTTTCTGAGAATGAGGACAGTAGCTCGAATAGTACAACACTAAAGTAGGTTTTTTTTGAACCTCGAGCGCCTCTTGCGGGGGTTCCGCTCGCAGTATAGAAGCTGCTGCCGGCCACAACAAAAGTATGAAGATCCAGCATCGGACCATAAAAACACTCCTTCCAGCCAGTTGCAAAACTCTTCGCTGCCGAACATCTTCCTTCCCGGTTGGCTTCGTAAATGTCCAGTAGACATTCCGAAGGGAAGCAGGTTCGATTTTCCGGTGGCGTGGAGTTTTGCAACTGGCTCCTTCATTCGCATCCTATTCCTGCTTGATTAAAACTTCAATTCCCATTAGGATAATGACTTAGATATGTAAGTGGAGGGTATGGCTATGAAATTTGGAGCTTTGAAAAACACCGCGTTTGCACTTTCATTGATTTCTGCCCTGTTAATGAGTCCGAATTTATTCTCAGGAGAAGAAAAGATGCAATTTAACGAACCGGCAAAAGCGATTGTCTTTGAAGAGGGAAAGTCTTACCAAGCCACTATCCATACCTCTAAAGGAGACATTATTTGTCAGCTCAGTCCTAAAGAAGCTCCTTTATCTGTCACGAATTTTATCCAGTTGGCCCAAGGCGGATTTTACAACGGTTTGGCATTTCACCGAGTTGTCCCCAATTTTGTTGTTCAGGGCGGCGATCCTGAGGGGACTGGGAGAGGGGGGCCTGGCTACACAGTTCCATCTGAAATCAAATTGTCTCATGTGCAAGGAGCTCTTGCGTGGGCGCGGCTGCCCGACAATGTGAATCCCAAAAAGAGGTCTAGCGGATCTCAGTTCTACATCACACTTGAGAAAATTCCTTATCTCGATGGGGAATATACTGTATTCGGTCAAACAGTTGGGGGATTCGACGTCGTTCAGAAAATTGAACAAGGCGATGTCATCAAATCCATAGAAATTGCCATCAAATAGTTCTGTGTTTATTTAAATCATCTCACAATACATATTGAAAATTGTCTGTGGAGATATTCAAATGATTACGCAATTTAGAAGAATTCGGATTAAGCCAATTCTTACAAATCCATTATCTGAAAAGCTTAAAAGCAAGCATGAGAATTCCAAATTTAATAAGAAAACACTTAAAAGTTAGATATTCCAATCAACGTAAATAATTTTTTTTTTAATATTTTTTTCTTCTTCGAAATAGCCCTCACAATATATTCTAAGTGCGTTTTTTATATGTTTGTTTGAAATCAATAATCAATCAGTTTTAAAATTATTTTTCAAATTAATTTGTCTTTGTTATATATTGAAATTATAGGATATGAATGGATTGAAGCTTGCTACTCAAAGGCAAACTAAACCTTAAGTCCTATGTATCCAAACAAGGAGGATATTATGGCAAAAAAAAGATCACGCAAAACAGCTCGTAGCACTAAAAAAACTTCTGCTAGAAAAACAAAATCTCGCAAAACTAGCAAAACTAGCAGATCACGAAAAACTGCTTCTCGCAAGTAATTGAGTCCCTGAAGAGGAAATAGGCTACGACGCTAGTGGTGCCTATAAATCTTAAGTATAAGTTATCGAGCAAGTTACAGGGCTTGCTCGATTTTTTTTTCAGCCCCTTAGTGGACAATAGTCCCTTACGCGGCGTTGCTTTTTTGGTTTTTGAACTTTCCCTCGATGGCAATTTCTTCGAGGGGCTTTCTCATGCTTGGAACTTCTCTTTGCTGAAGTTCGGGGGAGAGTTGATCGAGGGGCGCGCGCCTGCCGATCGCGATCATCGCTTCGACTTGATAATCGTCAGGAATGCTCAGATCTTTCCTAGCTTTTTCATAATCAAAGCCTTCCATTCCATGGACCGTATATCCTTTCGATGCCCCTTCTAAAGCAAGGGCCATCCAGGCAGCTCCCGTATCAAAACTATGGGTGTGGCACGGCTTGTTGTTTTTCTCGAAATTTTTCCCCGAAATGACGACAACGAGGGCAGCAGCATTCTTGGACCATCCCTGGTTGAATTCGATCATGAGGTTGAAAAACAGCGGCCAGGAAGGGGTATTTCTCTTTGCATAGAGAAATCGCCAAGGCTGGTTATTGTAGGAAGAAGGAGCCCATCTCGCCGCTTCGAAGAGCCCCATCAACTCCTTTTCAGTCATTTCTTCTCCGGTCATGGAGCGAGGAGACCACCGGTCCAGGATCAATGGATTAACGGGATAATCTGTTTTGCGGACTTTTTCTACTTCTGACTTGAAAGGATGGCTCATAGGCTTTTTCGCTCCTTTTAAAATTGATTTTTTTGTTCTTTCATCACTATATAAATCCATTGTGCTGCAAGAAGGCCGATTGCAAATCCTGCAATGATATCGCTAAAAAAATGCAGGTCCAGCGCTACACGGGTCATCGCCAATAAAAAACCCACAGCTAGGAAAAGCATCGAAAGGCGAGGATAAAGGCAGCTAAAGGCTCCACAAATAGCACCAACGCAAGCAGCATGTCCAGAAGGAAATGACGCTAACTGGAATCCTGACTTAAAAAAGTAGAACCCATACAACTGTTCTGAAAAGAAAAGTTTGGGCCGGGATCGGCCAAAGAGGAACTTTAAGATCCATACGAAAACATTCCCTATAGGAATCGAAACAAGAACTAACAAAAAGCGACTTGCCCAGATTTGTTTTTTCAGTAAATAGCGAAAGAGGAAAAAAAGGATCGGCCAAACGTAATTATTGTATTGAGGATCAATGATGTTCGTCAAAAATTTTAAGGCTCTTTTCCAGGATGAGGGAAGAGGCTTAAACGCTTCCGCAAAAGGAATGTCTAAAAAAAAATAGCTGAGGACAATGGCGACAGCGGATATGGCAAGAACAAGTTTCCAATGCCCAAAAAAAATTGCTTCTCGATTTTTTTTACCAAAGGGGATTATCATCGTATACCTAAACTTTGGCAGAGATTACATATTTATTTTTAATTTGCATAGTGCTTTATGGCAATGTCGGCGCTTCAGAGTTGCATCAGGCGTAGCCGTTGGAGAAGCAGGGGATGTACAAGCATATCCTCGATGCGGCCAGCCGCAAAGATGAGGATGCCGACGAAGCCAGTGGCCAACTTTTGAGGCGCGATGCGTATATATCTAGTCCGTCACGGCCGAACGGCGTGGAATCGGGAAAAACGGTTGCAAGGCTCGATGGATCAGCCGCTTGATGAAGAAGGGGAATCACAAGCGCATCAACTCGGCATGAGGTTAAAGGAGGTGGATTTTGAAATGATCTATTCTTCACCCCTTTCTCGCGCCCATCGAACCGCTTGTATCTTGAACCAATATCTGCAAAAAGAGGTATCCGTCGAACCTGCGCTAAGAGAGGGATCCTACGGTTCCGCTGAGGGCCTCACGCAATCGGAATACCATCAAATTTTTGCCTCTCAATTAGTCGAAGCCAAGTCTTTGCCCCTGAATCAGAGGGCACGCCATCGCACGATCCCAGGCTCAGAGACCATGGCCGAAGTGGCAAACAGGGCTCTTCCCTTTCTAATGAATCTCGCTCAAACTCAAACAGGGAAAAATCTCCTGATCGTCTCGCATGGAGGAGTGATCCGTTCGCTGCTCGTCACGCTTTTTGAGATGGATGATACTGGCTTTTCGATTGAAAATACAGGTTATGTTGTCTTGGAATTCAAAAATGCCTGTTTCACAATACAAGAAACTTCCGGCTTTGTTAAAAACAAATGATTCAGACTATGGATAAATATGATGTCATTTTCGAACGGATCCCTCGACTTGAAAAGAAAGATAGACGTTGTTGACTATGATCCACGGTGGCCTGAATTATTTGAATCGGAGGCTGAAGGCATTAAACAAGCCCTCGGGTCCAATTGCATCGAGATTCATCACATTGGATCCACATCTATCCCTGGTTTGAGAGCCAAACCTATCATCGACATCCTTCCTGTTGTGCGCAATATTCAAGAAGTCGATAAAGCGATAAGGGCTATGGAGGCTCTAGGATACGAGGCCAAAGGCGAATATGGAATGGCTTTTAGAAGGTATTTTCAAAAAGGCGGGAACGTTCGGACCCATCACGTGCATGTGTACCAGGAAGGCGATCCTGAAATTAGCAGATATTTGAAATTTCGAGATTGGATGCGCTCTCATCCCTCTGATGCCGAAAGCTATGCTAAGCTTAAGGTAGAATTAGCATTGAAATTTCCTCATGACATTCTGCAATATTGCAACGGAAAAGATGCCTTCGTGGCTAGCATCGATGCGAAAGATGGATATGAGGGATGGCGGATCGTACAAGCATTGACGGATCGAGAATGGGCGGCAGTGCGCGATTTACGCCAAAAATGCTTTTTCAAATCAAAAGCGGACCCATTTACTTGGACATTCACACATCAAGATCACATCCATTTTGTCTTCTATAAAAATGCAGAAATAATTGGGTATGCGCATCTTCAGCTTTGGCCCAAAAATAGAGCTGCTCTAAGGATTATTGCAATTGATGAACGTTACCGTAATCTGGGATTCGGCACTCAATTTTTAGGGCTCTGCGAACGCTGGCTATTCCATAAAGGCTTCCAAAAGCTATTAACCCAAGCTTCAAAAGATGCATATAAGTTTTATCGGAAGCATGGGTATATAGAAATGCCATTCGATGACCCTGATGGCTATGGGAGTGACCCCAGAGATATCGAAATAGGAAAATGTCTTATCATGGATCGATTAGATCGAGCTTAAAATCCATTTACAATGCAGATTCTCAGAGGTAAAAAATGAAAGTGGCAATTATCGGGTGCGGTGTCATGGGGAGCGCCTTTGCGAAACACTTCGCAAAGAAACATTCCGTCCTTTTACACGATCACGACAAACTTAAGACTCAAGCTCTCGCAAAAGAAATCGGCGCTGTCTACGAAGAGAATCTCAATCCTTGCATCGAAAAGGCCGATGTGGTCTTACTTGCCATCAAGCCGAAAGATCTCGCCTCATTTGCAAAAGCCGCCTCAGACGCATTAACCGAGAAAAAAATTCTCATCAGCATCCTGGCAGGAACCCCTCTTGCCGTGCTTAGAAGGAATTTTCCCACAGGCGTCCTTGTCCGTTCCATGCCGAATTTAGCTCTTGCCTACGGCCAAGGCGTCGTTGGCCTCGCAGAAAATACTCACATCTCTCCTCAGATCAAACAAGGTGTAGATTCTCTTTTAGAAGGAATTGGGCTGGTCGCTTGGATGTCTGAGGAGAAAATCGAGGCATTAACCGCACTGAGTGGTTCAGGTATAGGGTTCGTCCTTGTCATGATAGAAGCCATGATCGACGGCGGGGTTCATTTAGGGTTTACTGCCCAAGAAGCCCGCGAATTCGTCTTGAAGACAATGGAAGGGGCTGTCGCCTTAATGAAGGAAACAGGCAAACATCCCGCCGAACTGAAATTGAATATCGCCTCTCCAGGGGGAACGACGATTGCCGGCCTCAAAGTCTTAGAAGAAGACGGCGTCCGTTCCGGCATAGTGCATGCCCTGGTCGCCTGCCACGAAAAAGCTCTTAATATGCTTGAATAAGACTCTTTTCTTTCTAATTTTTTGTTGTCGGGTTACAATGAGGGTAATGAGAGGTGGGAGATGCGCGTCAAGATCGTAGATGTTCCTGTCAGGCAGAATATTGAGCTGTTCCTGGAAATTTTGCGTAGAGCCAAGGAAAAATTGCCCAAGAATGAGATTCCCTCTGAAAAAATTTTCTCCGCTTGGCTGAATCGAGAAACGGGTCAGCTTGTATTTAATATGCGGGAATCTCTTGATTTGACTAAAGATGAATGGAAACCGGTAGAAATTTCTTACAGCTTTGATCCTCAAAAGGGAGAAATCTTTTTTTTCATCGAGGAAAGCAAATCCTCGATTCAGGGATTCTCCTGGGGTGATCTTGCTCCATCGGCTTATCTCATGATGCGGGAGATGATGCTCGTCCTCAATGAGATTTGCCACAAGTTGAAAGGCCCCAGCGATCTTGACACGAAAATGGCTGTCTTAACCAAGGTGAACATTGATTTCTCTGCCTCTCATCCCGATCAAAATATTCTCATGCGAGCTTGGCATCCTGTAGATCGGTTTGAGGCAGAGACGCTATTGATGGACAAGCCCGTGGGTTCTTATTTATTTCGTAGAGACCCGTTTTGCGAGATCCTGGAAGAAGAGCTCCGCGAAGTGCATGAAAAAGAAATCTTGTGTTTTACCCTGTCTTATTCTCAGCCCAATAGCATAATCACCGACTGCACCTTGGTGCATTGCTATGGAAAATGGCAATCCTACAATGACGACCCTTCTCTGGAGCAGCCATCTTTTGAAGCATTTACTGAGTTATTGGATCAGTGGGAAGGACAGCTTAAATATCCGTTGTTTAGATTCTAATTCCGGAAGGGACAGTCAGGGTAAAGTCTAGCGTTGTCCTCCTGGGTTCTTCTGTTCTTTTTGGAAGCTCGAAGACGAGGGTGATAGGCTGCCATGCCGGAGGCTTTGCCTTTTTTTCCGGGGAGACAATTTTATGGTAGATTGTCTTCACTGCGCTCGGAATGCAATTTTTAACGTTGAACTCCCACCCTTTTGAGTCCATGAGGCCTCCATGAAGGAATTGTCTGGCAAGGGATAAGGCGCCCGCTGCCAAGAGAACTACAAGAGGAATCAGAAAAGGAAAGGCTAAGCAGCCCAGAATAAGTCCTATAGTCGTGACCAGCACCGCCGCAAGCCCGATGCTATGGATGAGAATTTTTTTGTGCGTTTGCACTTTCATGTTCTGGAAGATTTCAGCGGCTTTATCTTTGGCTTCCGCTCTTTTGGTTGGGTCGCTGCTCTGTAAATTTTGAATGATCCCGGGAATCTTTTGTTCAATTTCGTCGGCCAGCCAAGGGTGTACGCGGCGTATTAAATCATTTTTTTGCGTTGTCAATTCCGCATTGATGATTTTTTCTTGCAATTTTTGCTTGTCAACGGAAAGGGGCTTGCTTTGAGCATAATCCTGAATTTTTTGCAGCTTTTCAGGAGAAATTTTTAAAAATCTATTTTGAAGTTGCTGAAGCTTGTTTAAGTAAATTTTTTCATCGATCGGATGATTTTTTTTAAGTGGTTCGATTTCTTGAGGATAATAATCAGTATAGAATTGTTTAGTACGATAGAGGCTGATGGATTCGATCACTCCTTCGATTGCACACATGATAAAGCCGATGCCGGTGATGTACCATGTAAGAGGAAGCAAAGTGCGGTGGTATGCGGCCGATATCAGCTTAAAGTAGATTCCTCCTTCGAAAATGTACCAAACCAGCTTCGAGACGGAGTCAATAAAGCTAAAAGGGGTTGAAATCACCCTTAATCCATTCTGAAGAATCCCTTCTCGATCATTAATTTTTTCTGCTGAAAGCATCGCTTTCATGCTATGGAAGAATTCATAGGGAGCGAAGAAAAGATTTGTAATTCCAGGAAGATTCGTGGTGCCCGACCCTAAATAAACTATTGAGGGACTGGAATTTTTACTTGACGGCGAAATTGTAGACGCAGGAGTTGAAATTTGATTAGATATTGGTAAATTGTTTATTCCATTAGCATAAATGATTGATGTCATTTGTTACTCCTAAAGCCTATTTTATTTTGCTTTTATTCGTGATATAAATCAATTCTGAATAATTAATTTAGATTCTTCAACTAAAAAAACGCATGTCAAAACAAAGGATTGTTTTGGTTATACGGGTTCCACTTGAAAATTTTTTGTTCGTTTCCATCGCCCATATCTTTGCACATGGCCGATGGAAACGAACAAAAAATTGAAGCGCTGAAATTGAAATTTTCTGTAACTTTCAACCGTCAGCAGTATATGATCTAATCAAAACTTCCCGGAGTAACCATGAAAAACACATTGATTCTATTGCTAATGAGCGCGATGCCCTTTTCTTTATCGGCTCAAGACACGCCTCAAACACAGAAAATGAAACCTGTTTCTGCAGAATATCTTGTGAAAGACTATTCCTACCTTTATGGAATGCCCGGATTTTCCGACGAGTTGTTGAAAATGCATTTTCAGCTCTATCAAGGATACGTAAAAAATACGAATCTGCTGCTGAACCGATTCAAAGAACTTGAATCGCAAGATCGCGATCAAACCTATGATTATGGCGCGTTAAAGCGCAGATTCGGATGGGAGTGGGACGGTATGCGCCTTCATGAATTCTATTTTGATAATCTCGGCGGATCCGAACCTTTGGATAAATCCAGCACCCTTTTTCAGCGGATCGTGAAAGATTTCGGCAGTTATGATGCCTGGAAGAAAAATTTCATGGCGACCGGACTGATCCGGGGGATTGGATGGGTGATTCTTTACCGCGATCCGCAAACAGGCAGGCTGTTCAACACTTGGATCAATGAACATGATGTTGGGCATTTGTCCGGAGGCTCTCCCTTGCTCGTGATGGATGTCTTCGAACATGCCTACATCACGCAATACGGCTTGGAGAAAGGCAAATATATCCAGGCGTTTTTCGACAATGTCGATTGGTCAAAACCCGTCAAACGCTATAACGATGCTATTGGTTGCGAATGAGTAAATTTCCTCCTTCTGTCCCTCTGCCGGAAAGCGTAAATGAAAACCGTTTGCAGCGGCGTAGGCAGATGGTGGTGACGGCAAGGCGCGGCGTGGCATTGCGCAGTGTCATCATCATTGCAGAATTGCTGGGTTTTTTCTTTCTTGGCAGTTCTGCTTTGCTCTTAGATGCTTTGTCCAGCCTGTTCGATATCGCATCCAGCCTTTTTTTAATTTTTTTCATCAAAATCGCGGATAAACCACCAGATAGAAATTATCCTTTTGGACATGGACGTTTCGAGCCGATCGCGGGGCTGCAATTGGGCCTTCTTCTCGCCGTGCTTGGAGGAGGCATGATCGTCCAACAACTCCTTGCCATCTCATCAGGACCGCAAGGAAAGGTGATCCAGCCGCTGACTTGGCTAATCCCGCTCGGCGCCGTCATCCTACTCGAGATTTCCTACCAGACAATAAAACGGACGGCAAAACGTCAACACAGCCCTGCATTGCTCGCTGATGCCGTGCATTATCGGATCGATGCGCTCAACTGTTTCTTTGCGATGATTGCCCTGTTATTCGCCTCCTATTTTCCGAAATACGGTGTTCTGTGCGATCATGTCGGCGCTATTTCTATCGCGATGCTGATGGTCGGCATAGGAATTTACGCCGCAAAGAACAACATCAATCAACTCTTAGATCGCGTCCCTGAAGAGCAGTTTTTTGAAAAAGTCAAAATGGCTGCTTTGCGCGTCGAAGGGGTATTGGCCACAGAAAAAATTCGGATACAGCTTTATGGGCCCGATGCCCATGTCGGGATAGATATCGAAGTTTCACCGGATCTATCTGTAGAACACGCACATGAATTGACTCAAAAAGTCCGTGCCAAAATCCAAGAACAATGGCCTGCCGTCCGCGACGTCATTGTCCACGTCGAACCCTATTATGCCGGTGATCATTAGATTTACCGAAAAATTGATCTTTTGTAGGTAGTTGAGGAGAAGAGGCATTATAAATGGATCGGGAGTGCCTTTTCGCTTTCTAGGGCATTTAAGCCCTAAGTGTCCTTCGAATTTTTAGCGCGACAACGATCATGACGGCAAGACTGGCTAGGCTCAAGAAGCCAGCAGGAAAGAAGTTCAGGGTTTTGGCAAACCGATAAGTGAAAATGCTGTCGAGTAAGAAGGTCAAAACCAACGCGACATATTGTGCAGCGATTTTTCCTTTGAAAATAAAGTAAGCCGAAATTACCAGGGCGGGGCCGAACACGATCCCGGAAATCAAAGAGGCTTGCGAGCCCCCTTTGACATAACCCATAATTCCGCCAAGTGCGATTACAAGGCCGAAGACAAAAACAATCGTTGCAGTGACTTTCATCCTACCACTCCATTTAAACTATAGAGTATAAGCAAGGGTGATTTTGGTTGCTACAAGAATATAAGTTCTTAAAGTAGAGAGTGTTAATCGTGCCTCTTTACCTTGACTTCGAGGGAAGATTCAAGTATAATGAACACTTTTGAAAGCGTGAGATTTATGCAGCCAGCAAGAAAAGTTTACGAGTGGGCTTGTCAAAAAGCTTTTTCTCCCTTTGGGCCATTGTGGCTCGCGTTCATTTTTTTATTAGAAATGTTCCTTTTCTTGCCTATGGACGCCCTCCTCATGCTGTTCTGCTTGCACAACCCGGAGCGCCGCTATATTTATGCCCTTGTGGCTACGCTATCCTCGCTCGTCATTGGACTGATCGGCTACGCGATTGGATATTGGCTTTGGGACCATGTTGGCCAATTCGTTATCGACCATCTCATTTCCAAAGATTTTTTTAACCGTATGGTCGACCATTATAACTCTCATGAGTTCGTCGCTGTCTTCGCAGGAAGTTTTCTTCCCATTCCTTTTAAAGCTATTACCATTTCAGCAGGATTTTGCAAGCTTTCCTTAGGTGGCTATCTTGCATCGGTTTTTCTCGCGAGGGCCATACGGTTTTTCCTCATCGCAGAACTGATGCACCGCTGGGGCACTCCGATCAAAGCATTTATCGATAAACATTTCAAAAGCTTGATGATTGCTCTTTGGGCAAAAGTCGCCCTCACATTCGGCTTTTTCTGGATTTTGGGTAGTTAAAGTGGATAACGTTTTGATCCAAACCCAGCTTCTTGGGACGGATGAAGTTCAGCGCGCTGCTGCATGGTTAAAAGAAGGCCTCCTCGTCGCTTTTCCGACCGAAACGGTCTATGGACTTGGAGCAGCAATTTTCAATCCAATCGCTGTAGCTTCGATTTTCAAAATCAAAGGACGCCCTTCTGACAATCCTCTCATTGTTCATATCGATTCACTCAGCCAGGTCGAACAAATCGCGGTAGAAATTCCCGATTCGTTTTATCGATTGGCGGAAGCTTTTTTTCCCGGGCCATTGACCATTGTCTTAAAGCGCCATGAGGCTGTTCCATCGATCGTTTCGGCAGGATTGGCCTCTATTGCTTTGCGCATGCCCTCTCACCCCGTCGCTTCAAAACTCATTTCCCTCGTCGGAGAGCCTATTGCCGCTCCTTCCGCAAATTTATCCGGCAAACCGAGTGCCACACAGGCTTCCCATGTTTTGGAAGACTTTGAAGGAAAGATTGCCGCTGTCATCGATGGAGGTAAGACAGATTTCGGTCTTGAATCGACGGTCGTCAGTTTGCTTGGAGAAACTCCCGTTCTTTTGCGTCCAGGGAGGATTACCAAAGAACAGATTGAACAAGTGCTCGGCCAATGGATCGAGATCGGGGAGCCCGGACATGGCCCCGTTTTGTCTCCGGGAATGAAATATCGTCATTATTCCCCCAAAGCATCCGTTAGGCTTTTCCGTTCGACGGATGAGATAATGGCTTATTGTGAGCACTCTACTTCAGATAAGAAAATGGTCTTATCTCTCCGTCCTTTAGAAAACTGTGTGAAAGCCGACACTTTTCTTGTTTCTGCAAAGGAATTTTATTCGCTTCTTCGCTTTGCCGATCATAAAAACTATTCTGAAATCCTGGTTCTCTGCGACGAAGAGCTATCTGCTCAAAAAGCGCTGATGAACCGCCTGCTCCGTTCTGCTGGCCAATAAAGCGCAATTTTTTTATTATTGTGCAACTTGCTGAACAGGTGGAACATGAAAGCAGTTGTATTGGAAGCGTTTGGCGATAGTTCTCATTTGAAACTGAAGGAAGTTGCAAAGCCTGAGCCCAAAAGAGGGGAGATCAGGATTCGTATCAAGGCGGTGGGGTTCAATCCTGTCGACTTTAAGATTCGGAAAGGGCTATTTGGCGGTCAACCGCCGTTAATTTTAGGAGCGGACTGCAGCGGTGTGATCGACGCGGTTGGGGAACAGACGAAAGGATTGGCTGTCGGGGACGAAGTCTACGCGATGGCTTTTGGGCAATCCTCTAACGGCAGCTACGCGGAATACCTTTGCCTTCCTCTCGAGTTTGTCGCCAAAAAGCCGAAAAACCTTACCTTTGAACAAGCTGCCGCCATTCCGCTTTCTGGTCTGACCGCTTATCGGGCGGTGTTCGCCTCATCCGCGATAAAGAAAGGGGATGCGATTTTTATTGCCGGAGCAGGTGGAGGGTTGGGATCGATCGCCGTTGAAATGGCAAAATTTGCCGGAGCAAAGACGATTTTTAGTGTTGCGGGAAGCCAGTCCAGCTCCAATTTTTTGCAAAAGGAGATGGGACTAAAAAAAGAACATATTCTTATCTATGAAGGGTTGACCCTTGAACAGATGGCGCAGAAATTACTTGCAATGCATGAAGATAGACTTTTCGATGTAACTTTTGATTTCGTCGGAGACGAGATGAAGCGGCTTTGTTTGGACCTGACTGCTCATTCAGGCCATTTTGTGTCAGCTGTTTCGGAAGACTCCACTTTTCAATTTCCCGTCTGGGCGAGGGGAACTCTCTGTTTTAACAGAAACCTTTCTCTGCATTTTATCTTCGTCGGCGCCGAATCTTATTCCGGGCCAAAAGAGTCGTTGAGCATCTATTCCAATCACCTTAACCAGATCACTAAACTCTTAGAAAGCGGCTCTATCCGTCCTTCTCCGATTCAAACATTGGGAGAATTGAAGCTTGAAACGGTCGTCGAAGCGCACCGTCTTTTGGAAACAGGAAAAGTTAAGGGAAAACTTGTAATGCGGATATCGTGAGTTCAAAGAGGACAAAGATCAACAGTAAAGATAAAGTGACCTTTCCGCCTGGCAATTGTTGATGTGTCAAGGAATAGCCTTGCCTGTACCTTCCTGCCCAGACCATCATCACCGGCAGTGCTCCCAAAAGTAAAGCGACTCCAATCCCTCCGGCAACCCCCAACGCGGCGATAAACAAATGGGGGTCGGTCAAAGTGAGCGCTAAAGGAATCAGAAAGATCAACGCGCAGACGGTGATCTTTGGGGACCTTTTCTTGGAAAGTTTTAATCCGTCGAGCAAGAAATCGATGAAGGCGATAGAAATCCCTAAAAAAGAGGTCGTCATCGCAAAAAAAGCAAATACTCTGCCCACTCCTAAAAGTGCGGGATTATGGATGTAATTGCCGAGCGGCGTGACCGCATTTTGCCCTTTTTTTAATGCTTCCAGGAGCCCTCCATTTCCTTCAAGCGGTACGATTCCAAGGATGAGAAATTCCCAGATGATATACATGAGAAGGGGAATGCTTGTTCCTAAGATGAGGGCGAGTCTAACTTTTGGAACATTTCGATTCATGTAGTTAAAGAGAGTCGGGATCAGGATTTGATAGCCAAAGGCAGTGAAAATAACAGGAAGCGCCCACCAGATCTTTTCCCAGTTCATGCGGGTGAGGTAAGATGGAACAACATAACCGGCTGAAGAAGTGGCAAATACAAGATAGGTGATTACAACCCCTGCGATTAATATCAAATTTAAGCGATCGACCCATAGAGCGCCAAAATAAACGACAGGAGAAAAAACCAGAACGTAAATCACTGTTCCCAGCCAATGCGGCAGCGTTCCGCTGCTCAAATCCGAAACGACTCCTCCACCCCCCGCGATGTGGGCTACCATGAGGCACGAAAAAAGAAATAAATAGAGAATCCAGCAAGACGTCTTGCCCCATTTTCCCAGAAGCCGAGAGGATAAAGTGATCAAATTGGCTCCCCTGGGCATCCAAATGCAGGCTTCGAGGATCAAAAGGCCCGTGCTTAACATGAAAGCCCAGCAGATCAAGTGCACAAAAACAGCGGGGATAAATCCTCCGTTCGCCGTAGCGACAGGCAATGCCAACATGCCTACTCCAATGCTCGTTCCCGTGACGAGCAATGTCCCTCCCACCACGTGGCCAAAAGTCCGTACGATGTGCATAATTCCTCCTTTTTTTAGGAAGAGTAAAATTTCGTTTTTAACCGATCGGGTATATTTTGAAAATGTTTTAGATTTTTATTGCCGACAATCCTGACGAAGAAAGGGTAAGAAAGTATTCTGCTTCTAGAACTTGACCAGATTTATCCACCACCGGGAAATAGTTAGATTCGATGTTTGCGCTCTTAAACAAAAAAGACTGGAAATGATGAAAAAACAAGGCCTCCCACGATCTCAAGAGCAAAGAATGAAATAAAGATTTTGGCATAGCCAGGGAATGCGCTTCTATAGGGAACTGTCCATAATCTTCAGCGCGGCGATACCCAGTGTAAACGATATCAGGCTGAAACTTATTGGAGATTCCCATCGCATTGATAAAAGGATGGAAGCGCAAGATTTTTGCACGTACTCCAATCAGGTCTCCGGATAATAGGAAGCGGGCAATCTCTTTACCATCGATGCTCTGAAAAACAATTTCATGACATTCGATAGAAAATTGTCGGAGTGGACCCGTGGGATTTTTCCACACCATCTCTCGCCTTTCTGTTTTTCCTGTCAACCAGACTTTTAAAACCGGTTTCTCCGTCGAAAGATTTTCAATTGCATTGATCCCAATGAGGACGGGACCCATTGCCAGAAAACAGATCCAAGGGATTATCTTGCGCAAAGAAAATTTTTCAGCACCTCTCCGCTTTTGCCGATAGAGCGAATAACCTGTCAGGCCGATTAAAAAAGCGGCAACGCTGATTTTTATGAAGAGATCTTGTTGTATCGAAGATGCGATGGGGAAGAGAAGAGGGAATGCAACAAACAGATAAATGAGAAACAAAAGTGAATATTTAAATCTATTTAGGCCAAAAAAGGCGGAGCCAATGCTGCGAAACGCTAGGCATAGGCAACAGGCAAAATAGACAAAAAAGATCATTCCACGTGAGCGAGTTTTAGGCCAATGATGCCGATAATGATCAAAAATATAGAAATCAGGCGAATAATGTGATAGGAATCTCCAAAAAAGATGATTCCACAAACGACGGTTCCGGCGGCGCCGATCCCAGCCCATACAGCGTAAGCCGTTCCAATCGGTATGCTCTTCATCGCCTGAGAAACAGAAAAGAAACTCAAGACAATGAAAATCACGGTGATAATGCTGGGAAGAATGCGTGTGAACCCTTGGCTGAACTTTAAGGCGATCGTAAAACAGATTTCAAAGAATCCTGCCAGCAAAAGAAATATCCAAGCGAGCGACATGATGTATTATTCCACGTGAAGTTAACTCTAGGATAATGATTCCAACAAAAATGGCAAGACGTTTGCGTCTAGCGCACCGCAAAACATACACGGCTTAGACGGGGTTAGTTCTGTCAATGACTGTGGCAAGAGATTGGGTCATTGCCTTTGCTTCTTCCAAAAGCCTTGGTTGAGGAATATCCCAGATGTGATCACTATGTTGGAAGATGGAGAGAGTAACCGCGTTATAAGTTTGAGTATACACTTTGATGAAAGTCAGGTTTTTTTCTTTTAGATCAGGATGATCATTAGAAGTTTTCCGCAGCTTTTCAAAGAATGGCAAATAGGAATTAAATTCCCCTGTGGTGTCACCAAAATCCGTTATATCCAGCTTTTTCTTTTCAATCTCAAGTTGCTGGACAAGAGAGTCAGTGAGAGGGCATGCTGGATTCAGCGACGTTTCACCCGACTGAAGCGCTGATGTAAGTTTCTCCGCCAGCTGTTGAAAAGCATGAGCAATGCTGCCATTATCTTTTGTGTCCGGGAGAGTTTGTTTGATTAACTCCAATTTATCGTTGAGCCAAGCGGCTTCTGACCGCGGATCTTTGTTTGAGGTTTGATAAGTTCTCAGATCCTCATTGATATCACTATAACAATGATTGAAGATTTGAATGTCACGATATATCAAGCTGACCCTTTGTGAAGTCTCTTCGAGTTTGGCGCGTGTCTGCTCAATGGATGGATCATGTTGGAACGAGGATTTGGCTTTACTCAGAAATTCATCAAATTGCGCTTGCATTTTATGAATTTGTTCACATGCATGCCATTGCTTTTGGAGGGGCATTTCCGGAATGCTCTTTGCGAATGAAGTAAAGGATTCCTGAAGTTGTGCAGCTTCGCGTGCGAATTGCTGATGAGTCTGAGAAACGGCCATAAAATTCTCCTAACGAGAGTTTAAAGAAAATTAGATAGTATCGCGCAAGTGAAGACATATTTTCAATGAATAATTCCCCAGCCCTAATGCTGGGGGTTATGCCCAATTAGACTTTGAGGGTCTTGATGTTGGTGGGGGATATAGGATAATGGTTCAAACAAAAAGGCAAGACGTTTGCGTCCGGGCCGATCGAAGAGTATTCCAGGCCTTCAAAATTCCCCCTTGATGGACATAGGCATGCGATCGAGCACCAATCTAAATAGCTTTCCATACATCGCATTTTTTGCTGTTCTTGGCATTCTTGAAAATCGTTCCAGGGCATCCTCAACCACTTTTGGATTTTCGTTTTTTAACAATTCAGCGATCTCTTGAAAGACTATGTTGTGATCCGCTGTAAAATCCCAGATTTTGATGGGATTGAGATTAAAGCTTAAAACAAGCTTTCCTTGAGCAAAGGCAAGGGAGTTAACCTTGTCCTCCGGCCCTTGAAGGGTTTGTGTGCAGGCGCCTGTTTCTAAATCCCAAATTTTGATGGTGCCATCAGAAAAGCCTGAAATGAGCTTTCCTTGAGCAAGGGTAATGGAGAGAACCCTGTCCTCATTGTCTTGAAGGGTTTGTATGCAGGCGCCTGTTTCTAAATCCCAGATTTTGATGCTGGTGTCAGACGAGCCTGACATGAGCTTTCCTGGAGCCGCGGCAAGGGAGTTAACCGCGCCCTGATGGCCTTGAAGGGTTTGTGTGCAGGCGCCCGTTTCTAAATCCCAGATTTTAATGGTCCAGTCAGCAGAGCCTGAAACGAGCTTTCCTTGAGCAACGGCAAGGCAGAGAACCGTGTCGTCATGGTCTTCAAGGGTTTGTGTGCAGGCGCCCGTTTCTAAATCCCAGATTTTAATGGTCCAGTCAGCAGAGCCTGAAACGAGCTTTCCTTGAGCAACGGCAAGGCAGAGAACCGTATCGTCATGGTCTTCAAGGGTTTGTGTGCACGCACCCGTTTCTAAATCCCAGATTTTAATGGTCCAGTCACCAGAGCCTGAAATGAGCTTTCCATGTGTAAAGGCAACGCAGCAAACCGCGTCCCGATGGCCTTGAAGGGTTTGTGTGCAGCCGCCCGTTTCTAAATTCCAGATTTTGATGGTGCGGTCATAAGAGCCTGAAATAACTTTCCCTTGATCAAAGGTAGCGAAGAGAACCCCGCGCTGATGGCCTTGAAGCGTATGAGAAGCATACACTCCATTTGTAAAATTTGAATAAGGTTTGAACAGCGCTTGGTAAGCACCCTTGCAATTCTGAATGGCGCTCGAGTCAACCGTTGGAAAATGACGAGAGAGGAATAGCCGCCAATCGCAATCATTCACCATCTGATGCCATTGTTTGCAAACTCGAGCACTTCTTCCGATTTCCTGGCCATTCGAGTGCGTGAATATGTGGCTGACTATATCCTTAGGCATCTGCAAAATGTGTGTATCCTGCTGTATTAAGGGCGCAAAGTTTGTAGAATGAATTGTTGTGATCTGCGTCATAATTACTTTACTGTGTTTTATTATGTTTTAATTAATTTACTGGGCCGATCGAAGAGAGTTTCACGTTTTCAAAATTCCCCTTTGATGGGCATAGGCATGCGATCTAGCAACGATCTAAAGAGGGTTCCATACATCGCATTTTGGGTTGTTCTTGGCATTCTTGAAAACCGTTCAAGGGCATCCTCAACCACTTTTGGATTTTGGTTTTTTAACAACTCCGCAAACTCTTCAGAGACCTTGGGGTAATCCGCTGTAAAATCCCAGATTTTGATGGTTTTGTCATAAGAGCATGAAATGAGCTTTCCTTGAGCAAAGGCAATGTAGCAAACTCCGTTCTCATGGCCTTTAAGGGTTTGTGTGCAGGCGCCCGTTTCTACGTCCCAGATTTTGATGGTGTCGTCATAAGAGCCTGAAATGAGCTTTCCTTCAGCGAAGGCGAGAGAGAGAACTGAGCCCTCATGGCCTTCAAGGGTTTGTGTGCAGACGCCCGTTTCTAAATTCCAGATTTTAATGGTGTGGTCAGCAGAACCTGAAATGAGCTTTCCTTGAGCGAAGGCAAGGCAGTGAACCGAGTCCTGATGTTGTTGAAGGGTTTGTTTGGAGGCGCCCGTTTCTAAATCCCAGATTTTGATGGTATTGTCATAAGAGCCTGAAATAAGCTTTCCTTTAGCAAAGGCAACGCAGAAAACCGGGTTCCGATGGCCTCGAAGGGTTTGTGTGCAGGCCCCCGTTTCTAAATCCCAGATTTTGATGGTGTTATCATAAGAGCCTGAAATGAGCTTTCCTTGAGCGAAGGCAATGCAGCAAATCATGTCTCGATGGCCTCGAAGGGTTTGTGTGGAGGCGCCCGTCTCTACATCCCAGATTTTGATGGTTCTGTCATTAGAGCCTGAAATGAGCTTTCCTTGAGCAAAGGCAACGCAGCAAACCCCGTTCTCATGGCCTTGAAGGGTTTGTGTGCAGACGCCCCTTTCTAAATCCCAGATTTTGATGGTGCCGTCCTCAGAGCCTGAAATGAGCTTTCCTTGAGCAAAAGCAATGCAGAGAACCCCATCCTTATGGTCTCGAAGCGTATGGGAAGCATATACTCCGTTTGGAAAGTTTGATTTAAATTTGAATAGTGCTTGGTAAGTATCCTTGAAATTCTGAATGGCGCTTGAGTCAACCGTTGGAAAATGATTGGAGAAGAGTAAGCGCCAATCGCAATCATTCACCATCTGATGCCATTGACTGCAAACTTGAGCACTTCTTCCGATTTCCTGCCCATTCGATTGGATGAATATTTGGCCGAGTATATCCACGGGCATCTGCAAAATGGGTGCATCCTCCGGTATAATGGACGCAGAGTTTGCTAAATGAGTGGTTGTAATTTGCGTCATAATTATTTTTCTGTGTTTTATTATTTTTTTAATTAATTGATTGGGCTGATCGAAGAGGGTTTCACGCCTTCAAAATCCACATTGATGGACATAGGCATGCGATCTAGCAGCAATCTACCCAGCTTTCCATACATCGCATTTTTTGCTGTTCGTGGCATTCTTGAAAACCGTTCAAGGGCATCTTCAACCACCTTTGGATTTTCGTTTATTAAGAATTCCTCGATCTCTTGCAAGACCGTGGCGTCATCAGCTGTAAAATCCCAGATTCTGATGGAGTTTTCATTAGATCCTGAAATCAGCTTTCCTTGAGCAAAGACAACGGAGTTAACTTCGTCCCTAGCCTCATCCTCATGGTCTTGAATGGTTTGTGTGCAGTCGCCCGTCTCTAAATCCCAGATCTTGATGGTGTTGTCAGCAGAGCCTGAAACGAGCTTTCCTTGAGCAAAGAGAAGAGAGCGAACCTCGCTCTCATGGCCTTCAAGGGTTTGTGTGCAGTCGCCCGTCTCTAAATCCCAGATCTTGATGGTGTTGTCAGCAGAGCCTGAAAAGAGTTTTCTTTGAGCAAAGAGAAGACAGAAAACCGAGTGCTTATGCCCTTCAAGGGTTTGTGTGCAGGCGCCCGTTTCTAAATTCCAGATTTTGATGGTGTTGTCAGCAGAGCCTGAAATGAGCTTTCCTTGAGCAAAGAGAAGAGAGAGAACCTCCTGCTCATGGCCTTGAAGGGTTTGTGTGCAGGCGCCCGTTTCTAAATCCCAGATTTTGATGGTGTCGTCATAAGACCCTGAAAAGAGTTTTCCTTGAGCAAAGAGAAGACAGCAAACCGAGTGCTTATGCCCTTCAAGGGTTTGTGTGCAGGCGCCCGTTTCTAAATCCCAGATTTTGATGGTGTCGTCATAACAGCCTGAAATAAGTTTTCCTTGAGCGAACTCAAGGCAGTAAACCGAGCCCTCATGGCCTTCAAGGGTTTGTGTGCAGGCGCCCGTTTCTAAATCCCAGATTTTGATGGTGTAGTCACAAGAGCCAGAAATGAGCTTTCCTTGAGCAAAGACAAGACAGAGAACCGAGTCCTCATGGCCTTGAAGCGTATGGGAAGCATATACCCCGTTTGTGAAGTTTGAATATAGTGCTTGGTAAGTATACTGGCAATTCTGAATGGCGCTAGAGTCAAACGTTGGAAAATGATGGGAGAAGAGTAAGCGCCAATCGCAATCATTCACCATCTGATGCCATTGACTGCAAACTTGAGCACTTCTTCCGATTTCCTGCCCATTCGAGTGGATGAATATTTGGCCGAGTATATCCACGGGCATCTGCAAAATGGATGCATCCTCCGGTATAATGGACGCAGAGTTTGTTAAATGAGTGGTTGTAATTTGCGTCATAATTTTTTTCTGTGTTTTATTATTTTTTTAATTAATTGACCGGGCCGATCCAAGAGTGTTTCACGCCTTCAAAATTCCCCATTGATGGACATAGGCATGCGATCTAGCAGCAATCTACCCAGCTTTCCATACATCGCATTTTTTGCTGTTCGTGGCATTCTTGAAAACCGTTCAAGAGCATCCTCAACCACTTCTGGATTTTCGTGTTTTAACAGTTCCTCAATCTCTTGAAAGACCGTGGGGTGACCCGCTGTAAAATCCCAGATTTTGATGGAGTAGTCATCAGATCCTGAAATGAGTTTTCCTTGAGCAAAGGCAAGGGAGTTAACCTTGTCATCATTGCCTTGAAAGGTTTGTGTGCAGTCGCCCGTCTCTAAATCCCAGATTTTGATGGTGTTGTCACGAGAGCCTGAAATGAGTTTTCCTTGAGCAAAGGCAAGGGAGAGAATCGAGCTCTTAAGTTTTTGAAGGGTTTGTGTGCAGGTGCCCGTTTCTAAATCCCAGATTTTGATGGTGTTGTCAGCAGAGCCTGAAATGAGCTTTCCTTGAGCAAAGGTAACGCAGAAAACCGAGTCGTTATGGCCTTGAAGGGTTTGTGTGCAGGCTCCCGTTTCTAAATCCCAGATTTTGATGGTGCTGTCCTCAGAGCCTGAAATGAGCTTTCCTTGAGCGAAGGCAACGCAGCAAACCGAGTCGTCATGGCCTTGAAGGGTTTGTGTGCAGGCGCGCGTCTCTAAATCCCAGATTTTGATGGTGCTGTCCTCAGAGCCTGAAATGAGCTTTCCTTGAGCGAAGGCAACGCAGCAAACCGAGTCGTCATGGCCTTGAAGGGTTTGTGTGCAGGCGCGCGTCTCTAAATCCCAGATTTTGATCGTGTCGTCACGAGAGCCTGAAATGAGCTTTCCTTGAGCAAAGGTAACGCAGAAAACCGAGTCGTTATGGCCTTGAAGGGTTTGTGTGCAGGCTCCCGTTTCTAAATCCCAGATTTTGATGGTGTTGTCGTCAGAGCCTGAAATGAGCTTTCCTTTAGCAAAGCCAAGACAGAGAACCGCGTCCTTATGGCCATGAAGCGTGTAGGAAGCATACACCCCATTTGTAAAGTTTGAATTAAGTTTGAATTGGGCTTGGTAAGTATCCTTGAAATTCTGAATGGCGCTCGAGTCAATCGTTGGAAAATGATGAGAGAAGAGTAAGCGCCAATCGCAATCATTCACCATCTGATGCCATTGTCTGCAAACTCGAGCACTTCTTCCGATTTCTTGGCCGCTCGAGTGGGTGAATATTTGGCTGACTATATCCGAAGGCATCTGCAAAATAGGTGTATCCTGTGGTGTAATCGGGGTAGAGTTTGTTGAATGAACTGTTGTGATCTGCGTCATAATTACTTTTCCGTGTTATATTATTTTTTAATTAATTGACTGGGCGGATCGAAGAGTGTTCCACGCCTTCAAAATTCCCCATTGATGGACATAGGCATGCGATCTAGCAGCAATCTACCCAGCTTTCCATACATCGCATTTTTTGCTGCTCGTGGCATTCTTGAAAACCGTTCAAGGGCATCTTCAACCACGTTTGGATTTTCGTTTTTTAACAATTCCTCGATCTCTTGAAAGACCGTGGGGTGATCCGCTGTAAAATCCCAGATTCTGATGGAGTTGTCATTAGATCCTGAAATGAGCTTTCCTTGAGCAAAGGCAACGCAGCAAACCCCGTCCTCATGGCCTTGAAGGGTTTGTGTGCAGTCGCCCGTCTCTAAATCCCAGATTTTGATGGTGTTGTCAGCAGAGCCTGAAATGAGCTTTCCTTGAGCAAACTCAAGGCAGCAAACCGAGCCCTCATGGCCTTCAAGGGTTTGTGTGCAGGCTCCCGTTTCTAAATTCCAGATTTTGATGGTGTAGTCATTAGATCCTGAAATGAGCTTTCCTTGAGCAAAGACAAGACAGAGAACCGAGTCCTCATGGCCTTGAAGGGTTTGTGTGCAGTCGCCCGTCTCTAAATCCCAGATTTTGATGGTGTTGTCAGCAGAGCCTGAAATGAGCTTTCCTTGAGCAAAGGCAACGCAGCAAACCCCGTCCTCATGGCCTTGAAGGGTTAGTGTACAGCCGCGCGTTTCTAAATCCCAGATTTTGATGGTGTCGTCATAAGAGCCCGAAATGAGCTTTCCTTGAGCAAAGGCAACGCTGAGAACCGTGTTCTCATGGCCTTGAAAGGTTTGTCTGCAGGCTCCCGTTTCTAAATCCCAGATTTTGATGGTGTCGTCAGCAGAGCCTGAAATGAGCTTTCCTTCAGCGAAGGCAACGCAGCAAACCCCGTTCTCATGGCCTTGAAGGGTTTGTGTGCAGGTGCGCGTCTCTAAATCCCAGATTTTGATGGTGTTGTCGTCAGAGCCTGAAATGAGCTTTCCTTGATCAAAGATAACTGATCGAACCCCGTCCTCATGGTCTCGAAGAGTATGGGAAGCATACACTCCGTTTGGAAAGTTTGATTTAAATTTGGATAATCCTTGGTAAGTATCCTTGAAATTCTGAATGGCGCTCGAGTCAATCGTTGGAAAATGATGAGAGAAGAGTAAGCGCCAATCGCAATCATTCACCATCTGATGCCATTGTCTGCAAACTCGAGCACTTCTTCCGATTTCTTGGCCGCTCGAGTGGGTGAATATTTGGCTGACTATATCCAAAGGCATCTGCAAAATGGGTGCATCCTGCGGTATAATCGCAGAAGAGTTTGTTGAATGAGTTGTTGTAATCTGCGTCATAATTTTTTCCTGTGTTTTATTTCTTATTAATTAATTTAATTGTGTTTATCTTTACACTTACACGTCTTCTGGGTTTCCAACTTCTATTCTCCCATTTGAAAGAGATTTTTCGGTTGAGATTCGGAGAGCGCCGATAAGTGGTGTACTCCTCGAGATCGAAGAGGGTTTCACGTCTTCAAAATTCCCCATTGGTGGACATAGGCACTGGCAGCGATCTAAAGAGCTTTCTATACATCCCATTTTTTGCTGTTCTTGGCATTCTTGAAAACCGTTCAAGGGCATCCTCAACCACTTGTGGATTTTCCTGTTTTAACAGTTCCTCAATCTCTTGAAAGACCGTGGGGTGACCCGCTATAAAATCCCAGATTTTGATGGAGTAGTCATCAGATCCTGAAATGAGTTTTCCTTGAGCAAAGGCAAGGGAGTTAACCTTGTCATCATTGCCTTGAAAGGTTTGTGTACAGTCGCCCGTCTCTAAATCCCAGATTTTGATGGTGTTGTCACGAGAGCCTGAAATGAGTTTTCCTTGAGCAAAGGCAAGGGAGAGAATCGAGCTCTTAAGTTCTTGAAGGGTTTGTGTGCAGGTGCCCGTTTCTAAATCCCAGATTTTGATGGTGTTGTCAGCAGAGCCTGAAATGAGCTTTCCTTGAGCGAAGGCAACGCAGCAAACCGTGTTCCGGTGGCCTCGAAGGGTTTGTGTGCAGGCGCCGGTCTCTAAATCCCAGATTTTGATCGTGTCGTCACGAGAGCCTGAAATGAGCTTTCCTTGAGCAAAGGTAACGCAGAAAACCGAGTCGTTATGGCCTTGAAGGGTTTGTGTGCAGGCTCCCGTTTCTAAATCCCAGATTTTGATGGTGCTGTCCTCAGAGCCTGAAATGAGCTTTCCTTGAGCGAAGGCAACGCAGCAAACCGAGTCGTCATGGCCTTGAAGGGTTTGTGTGCAGGCGCGCGTCTCTAAATCCCAGATTTTGATCGTGTCGTCACGAGAGCCTGAAATGAGCTTTCCTTGAGCAAAGGTAACGCAGAAAACCGAGTCGTTATGGCCTTGAAGGGTTTGTGTGCAGGCTCCCGTTTCTAAATCCCAGATTTTGATGGTGTTGTCGTCAGAGCCTGAAATGAGCTTTCCTTTAGCAAAGCCAAGACAGAGAACCGCGTCCTTATGGCCTTGAAGCGTGTAGGAAGCATACACCCCATTTGTAAAGTTTGAATTAGGTTTGAATTGGGCTTGGTAAGCCTCCTTGCAATTCTGAATGGCGCTAGAGTCAAACGTTGGAAAATGATGAGAGAAGAGCAAGCTCCAATCGCAATCATTCACCATCTGATGCCATTGTCTGCAAACTCGAGCACTTCTTCCGATTTCTTGGCCGCTCGAGTGGGTGAATATTTGGCTGACTATATCCAAAGGCATCTGCAAAATGGGTGCATCCTCCGGTATAATGGACGCAGAGTTCGTTGAATGAACTGTTGTGATCTGCGTCATTTATAACTTTCCTGTTTAGATTTTAAGGGCGTTGAGGTTGGTGGAGATCTGACCGCGGGTTTTCCTGTTCGCGAAGGCTTTGGCCATGGCGAGGTCGACACGGCGAATTGCGCTTAAAGAGCCGTCTGGGGTTTTCTCCCAGGTGGAATTGTGGGCATTGCGCATGATCGTTCTCATCGACTCGACGTAAGGTTGTTTCGCTTGGGCGTCGCCATGATATAAAGCATGCTGGATGGCTTTCGCTTCCGTTAATGCAGCTTGGAGAGTCGCAATGATTTCCTTCTCTTGTTCTTGAGAATACCAGTCATCACAACGTTTGAACAGATAACCGTTCGCATTGGGCCCTTCTGTTGTCAAGGTGTCAGCGAATCCTCCCGTACGTGTCGCGATCGCTTTTTTCCCGAAGCAGTTAAATTCGCCCTGGACAAGTCCGCAAGGTTCATATTTTGAAGGGAAAATACCCATGGTTGCGGCGGAGCGAAGAAGCTTGCCGAAGACGCTTTGGTACTTCAATTGCCCATTTTCTTTTTTATCTTCGAGGATTAAAACGCCTTTTTTATGATGCTCTTTAGCATATTGCCTCATTTCATCGAGCAGTTTTTTCGCGTAGTGGTCGGATGGATTACGGGTTCCTACGCAGACGAATTGTCCTCCATTTTTCAGCGTTTCTTCCATGATCAGACGAAGCTTTTCGATTCCCTTTTGGCTAGAATCAAAACGGCCGAGATACATGATGATCGGTTTTTCAGGATCGAGGTCGGCATAGCCATCATCATCATAGGGCAAGCTCTTTAGGTAAGCGCAAACTTCCCGTTGGGAAGTGACGATTTTGTCTGCCAAATCAGGTGAATCGGGGCCAAAGCGTAAATCAGGCGTTGTGCCTTTGCCCGGCCCATCTAAAACAGACTTCCAATCCTTTAGTTGGAGATCTTTAGCGGGATTGAAGCCATTGCTGTTCCCATTCACGATTCCGACGAGTTTGCCTTGGCGTGCTGTAATTTTGAAATCACGGTCCATGCCGTTACCAAAGGTCGGCGTTTGCACTTCTTCCCCGAATTTTTTGGAAACCGTGGTCACCATATCTGAATCCCTGATCGCTTCTATAATGGAGTTCCTGCCTTCTCTTGGGAGCCCATGCCGCTGTAAAATGTCGATCGTCTGACCATCGTCGTAGGTTTGGGAATCGAGGTTATTATGGAAAGTGAACATCATTGCCGGAGTTTCGCCCCTTTTCCATTCTTCCGGGTGACGCGCGGCCATAAATTTAGGGATCAAACCTGTCTGAGCATCATGGAGATGGACAGCGTGGACCGGGTTTTTTTTCTTGCTGAATTTATAAATGAGTTCGGCAGCGGCGCTTTGGAAGACTGCCCAACGGCGCTTGACATGATAAAACTCTCCATCGTAAAAATCCCCTGCGGTCCCATCGTCTTTCTTAGGAATCCAGAAAAGTTGCGGGTCATCAATGAGGTAGCATCGGACGCCGTTGATATTAGTTTTGTAGACGCGATGGGATTTGCCGTCGATAGTCATTTCATATTTTTTCTTGCGCTGAAAGGTTTTAAGGATGTCTTCTTGAATGACACCGTTTTGATAGAGAGGCATGATCACGCGGGCATCTTCAGCGCCGAAGCCGCGTACCATTCCCTCGACCGCAGAACTGAGGCCGCCTGTGGAGGCTAGCCCTGCAAACTCCGCCGTTACATAAGCAACTTTTAAATTCGGGGGAAGCTGATCGATAAGCCCTTGTTCATTTTCGAGGGTCGAGGTGGAGACATCAATGGGTCCCTGAGGCAAAACGACTGCTTTCTTCAGGTCTTCTAGAAGCGTGGCGTCTGCTGAGCCGACTTTTTCTTTGAGATGATTCAGATATTCCATCATCACAGGGGGGTATCCTATGAAAAGCGTCAAGGGCTCTGCTTCGATCTTTCGCGTGCCGTAGAGTCCCCACCCCCCAAACAAGTTCCGCCATCCGCAGATTTCCGGGTTGTTTTCGCCACCATCGCGCTTCCATACACGTGTGCGAAGATCTTCTTTGGCTTTGTCGCTTAATCGATTAAAAATTTCAAGAATTTGAGGAGGTCTTTGGTTTTGTGAAGCATTGTTGAAAGCGATCACTTCTTCATGCAATCTTAAGCCCAGAATTTTTTCTTTTTGATGGGTGATGAGTTGTGAGACGATATCGACGCCTCGCTGATTTCTCATGCCTAAAAGTGCACGGGGATTACGTAATACAAAATTTTGCCCAAAATCTGGATCCATTGGCTGATAGCAAGCAAGCCATACCGATTGGTTGATTAAATCTCTTATCTCCGGAGTAAATTCAAGATATTTGGCCGCAATGAAAACGTTACTTTTGCACGGATCGGCTAAAAAATGTTTCAAATCCTCAAGCTCATAAAGCTTCCGAACTTCTTTAACTGTCGTTTGTGAATCCGTATGTTTGATGCTTTCATCATGAACGTAAGAAACAGTAAATGCAGGCGCCCTTGGGGCGTTATCAGAGCAATGGGCAATGGCCCGTTGGAGGGGACTCTCCCCTTGATAGAGGAAGATTCTCTCAATGTCTTCTAAAGCGCGTTGGTATCCGTAGTCGCCCATTCTGTTGCCGGCGCCGTCTAGTTCGTAGATCCTTTTGCAGATTACTCCCTTTGCTTGCTCAGGAAGGCTTTTAAAAGCATTGGTGACATCCGATTTGAGTCTGGCGGCATCTTCAAGAAGTCTTGCTCCCAATAAAGGAGATTGGCCAGCTTGTTTAAGATAATCCGTATATTTTTCCATCTTTTCGCCAATCGAATTGAGATCGACGTTTCCACGGTGATTTTCTAGTTGATAGGCAAAAAATGATTCAATTTGATGGAGAAGATTTTTTCCGTCATAATTTTTGATGCGTAGGACCGATCGAAAATTTTCGTTCAATATACGTTCGCCGGCTTCTACATTCCGCATACCTGTCAAACCATGGGCAACCTCTTCGCAGAGTGTAAGGAATAACGAGTTGCCAAATTGCTGTTTGAAGGATAGAACGAAGTTCGCATTGCTGATGTTTGGATTTTCCAAATCGCGAATAAACAGTCGGAAGGAATTGAGCTTTTTTCCAATTTCATCCCCGGCTTGAGAAGCGGCAACAGCGGCGCGATGATAGGTATTGATACGAAGGAGCGCTTCAGGGGAAATCTGCGTTTGCACTAAAGGCAGGGGGGTACCCACAGGCCGGTAAGGCTGCAAAGTGGGTGGCGGATTGAGTTGTACACTTTCACTCGGTCTAAAATTAGGGTTAAAAGTAAAATTTAAAGTCATACTATTTACCTTCAAAAGGTGATTATTTAATTTCCTGTTTCAATTATAGATAGTTTTAAAAGAAAAATCAATTTTAATGTTTGTTTTGCATTAGTTAAAATTTAAATTACTAAAAAGAAAATTTTTATTTCAGCAAAACATGATATCTATAAATTTAAAATTACAGTTTTGTTGTTTAGTTGTTTGAAAATTAGATTGGCGTAAAATGATAAGCTTTAAAGGCTTTTATAGAAACGCGGAATTTATGCTATTGGTTATCAACGAGTTGAGGATGTTTGGTTCCAGAGCACGAGGACATGGTTATTGCGCTCGAAACCAAGAATAGAGATCGATCCGGGAAATAGATGAAATAGCCTTCCGTCTTGAACGTGCAGCTGAAGCCATTTGGCAGCAAAGGCCCTTAAAAAATGGCCGTGAGAAAAAATGAGGACATCTCCATTCAAGAGCTGTATTTTGCCTAAGATGCGAGCTGTTCTCACCTCGATGTCTGCTACGCTTTCTCCTCCAGGAGCCCCATTGGAAAAGATATTCCAATGCGGCTGCTCTCTCCAAATCTCTTGTGTGGTCAGCCCTTCAAATTGACCATAATGCCATTCAGTCAAATCGGGGTCCAATCTTGCCTGTTTAAGGAAACCCGCAATTTCACAGGTGCTGGAAGCCCGTTGAAGAGGGCTAGACAACACCGTCTCAAAGGCATGCCCCCCTAGACGCTCGCCGATCCGTTCCGCTTGGGCCTCGCCATTTTTTGTTAGAGGAATATCTGTCATCCCTGTGTGCCTGCCGCTTAAAGTCCACTCCGTTTCTCCATGTCGGACAAGGTAGATTTTTTTATGGGGAAATTCCAACCTGAGACCTTCTTATATTATTCTCCGTATAAATCCATCGGGCGATATTGTCCAGAACGACTGCAATCGGCAAATCTGGATCCGCTTTGACTCCGATTGTTTCAATGGAAAAGGCATCCGACAGCGCGTATCTGGCCACAGCATCCTGGTATCCTGAATAAGGTTGATCGGAAACAAATAAACAACTTCCGGGAGTGGGATTTGTCTTCAGCCATTCGATGAGCGTATCTTGCGTATTTGGCCTGGCCCAGGTCCCATTCCTTTTCTGTTGTGGCGTGTCCACGAGGACAAAGGGAAGTGACCGCATCGCTTCAGGTATTGCCATTGTCTTCCAGAGGGAGAGCATCATCTCTGTCTCTGTTTGATAGGGGAGATGCTTTTCTTTTTCGCTAAATTTTAGGTATCTCTGCCCAGTCAATAAAATGACCTGCTTAAATCGCACCCCGCGGTGGAACTGGGAAACCAAATGCCTCATCCGCTTGATCACGGAAGAATAGGTCGCCCCATAGATCAGCGCATAGTCATAATTAATGCTACATGCATCGATGGTGTCGATGATTTTAAGATCTTTAAAAATCGGAATCAAAAGATCCCGTTTGTCTTCGTCGCGTTGCGCAAATTCCCATCGTTCTTTCCCCGTTTGCAGCCAGTGTTTTTGTGTGGCTTCGACGATGGATTGCAGATCATTTTGATCGGAAAGGTCAAAGACATCGAGCAATTGGCGGAGTGCAGGAGTTGGAGTGGATTGTTCGGTGAATAAAAAAGACTCGGAATAAAGAGATATGCAGGCAAATAGGAAAATAAAAAGAAGACGTTTCATATTAAACCAAATAGTGTTTTGCTAGACGAGTATACTCGGTGACCTGTTTTTTTTCCCAGTTTGTCGATTTCCCGAGCTCCTTGCCCATCCATTTGGCAATGGCCGGAGCGATTTCCAATGAAGCCTTGGCGTCCAATAACAATGAGCGGGTGCGGCGGGCAAGAATATCTTCTACGGTTCGGGCCATCTCTGTGCGGATGCTCCAAATGACTTCCGCCGTTTTGTAGGGGAGGCGAGGGTGCAATAACAGGGACCATCCTTTTTTTTGACGCGCCAGAGCTTTAATCTCTTTGCCAAACGAGCCATACGTGCTGAAATGTTCAGCAGGATTAAGCCCTTCTTGCCAGCCATGGAGTTTAAGAGAAGCTGTGATGCAATTTCTCTCGGGAAGATTGCCGATCATAATGGCCTTGTTGATCACGTCCTCGGCCATTTTTCGGTAAGTCGTCCATTTTCCTCCTGCAATGGTGACAAGTCCCGATTTTGAGACAAGAATCATGTGGTCGCGTGAGAGCGCGGCTGTATCAGAAGCTTTGCCGACTTTGATCAAAGGGCGCAAACCCGCAAACACACTTAAAATATCTTTTCGCGTAGGGTCTTTTGTCAAATATTTTGCCGCATGGGTCAGCAGGAAATCGATTTCCTCTTTCCAAGGGCGCGGCTCCAAAGGGCATTTGTTCATTGGCGTGTCCGTCGTTCCCAAAAGAAGCCTGTCATGCCACGGGACCATGAATATGACGCGGTTGTCGGAAGTATGAGGCACAAGGATGGCGGTTTTACCGGGCTGGAACGATTTGTCGAGGACGAGATGAATGCCCTGGCTGGGCGCGATGATCGGCTTTGCAGCAGGATTGTCTTTGCTCAAGATCGCATCGGAAAAAACGCCTGTGGCATTGATGACAACGCGCCCTTGAAAACGGTAATGCTCTCCTGATTCCTGATCAGTGGCATGGACGCCGGTGCAGATGCCTTGTTTTTTGATCAAGCCTGTGACTTTCATGTAGTTGATGACGGTCGCGCCATGGTCCGCCGCCGTTTGGGCCAGGCAAATCGCCAAACGTGAATCATCGAATTGGCCGTCATAATAGACAATTCCGCCGCGCAAATCTTGCGGCTCTAAAGTGGGGATGGCCCTCAGCGTGGCCCGCCGCGAGAGTTTTTTTGATTTTTCGATGCCGAGCTTGCCTGCGAGCATATCGTAAATTTTCAGCCCGACCCCGTAAAAAGGCCCTTCCCACCAATGATAATGGGGAACGAGAAAGGGGAGATGATGGATCAGATGAGGAGCATTTTCGCAGAGAAGCCCTCGTTCTTTGAGCGCTTCGATGACAAGAGCGACATTCCCTTGCTGCAAATATCGAAGCCCCCCATGAATCAATTTTGTGCTGCGGCTGGAGGTCCCTTTAGCAAAATCATGCTGTTCGAGAAGCAAAGTTTTAAATCCTCGCGACGCGCTGTCGACCGCCGCGCCCAGCCCTGTTGCCCCGCCGCCAATGATGATCACTTCCCATTGGTCGGGGGTTTCACTTGCCTGTTGGATCATTTTGTCTCTGTTCATCGTCGCTCCGCCGGAAGCCCGGCGCTTAAGGCACTTTTATCCGGTAACAGCCCTTTCTAGAATGTTGCTAATTCCGAAAAGTTTACTTACGGATTTTCTTATAATTGAATGCGGTCTTGTTGCATAAACCAAAAATTTAACCACCGAGCTCACCGAGAGCACCGAGATGTTTATTTTGTTTCTCTTGCAGCTTAATTCACCCACCTCCCTTTTGGCATTCCTAATCTAGTCATTTTGTTCATTGCAATCGCTTTTGCATGTGCCTCAGCTCTCTGGCGTCGAATTTCCCTTGCTTTCAGCCCGCTCCCAAAGATCATTTTAAACCGAGATACCCCTGTTTCAGCGAGAGACCGTCTATGATATTCTTTTAATTTCTTCCAAATACTCCGAGCTTCCTCATCATTGCCAAGCCCTGCAATAGCCCGTATCGCATCATTTGGTTGTTTCATCCACGGTTCGCGCTTAAGGTCGTGACACACAGCTCCTCTTTGCGGAGGAGTAACCCAATCAATACCAAGCTCTCGAAACTTCTTGTAGCAACTGCTTTTGTCGTAAGCTCCATCACCGTAACCTCTTTTTACTGTTGAAGGCATGGCTTTTGCCATCTCTTCTGCTCCTTCTGCATCAGACACCGAATTTTCTGTTAACAGTGACAATACAATTTCTTGTGAGTGATCACAAATGCCCAAATGGATTTTTCTCCATGTTCGTCGTTTGCTCTTTCCATGTTGACGCACTTTCCATTCCCCTTCCCCATAGACTTTTAATCCTGATGAATCGATGACAATGTCCGTGATGTTCTTTTTGGAGGAGAGACGTTTGACGATTTGGCCAAGGAAGGCAGCTCGGCGACAAATCTGTGTATAGCTCGGAACAGGCAATAAGGCCCCGAGCAACCCCAAGAGCGAAACAAGGAATCCCTCTAATGCTGTTCCTAAAAACGTGTTCAAACGTGTTTATTTTTAATTTCGCTCTCTGATTGACCGTCCGGTTCGCGAGATTTCTCTCTTCCGGCTATGACTTAGTCTCGATGGTGACGGTGGATACATCCCCATTACGGTTTCTAGAGTCCTGCCTGGAACAGTCACGGGTTGCCCCGTTTCCAATCGGCGGTGGAACCTGTCCAAAAGAATGGTTTTTACTTGACGGTAAGGCGTATACCGTCCGATCTCAGGATCGCCAAATCTTCTGGCATAGTTCAGTGCGGCAATCCGGTCCGATATGTCCTCATGTCCACAATGCAGACATTGAAAGCGGTCGTTTTTGCGATTTCGATGATCCACAAATTCGCAAAAGGGACAGCTTTGAGAGCCGTAGGCCGGATTGACCTGCTCATGACGGAAACCTTCCGCCAACGCTTTAAAAGCAATTCGATCTTGTAGTTTACCTCTCAACCAGCGGGAGAGTCTTCTATTCATTTGTTTAGACTTGTCATACTTGAAAGTATGGCGCAAGTCTTCTGTGATTAAGAGGGAGGGATTTTTCGTTTGGATGAGTTGATTGATGGACGTGTTGATTTCTCTTTCCAATGTGGCCCTGAATCGTTTGGCAGCCGCATGGTGTTTTTGCTTGCCTAGATTATATTTTCTAAGGGATTTTGCCTTTTTGGGATTGGAAGTTGTCGGTTTCTTTTCCATGGCATGCAGCTTGTGACGTTTTTGCATTTTCTGGTGCCGATTTTCTGATACCTGTGTCAGTATTGTACCAAATTGAGTCCCATAACGAATGCCTTGGGTATCCGTCATGACTTCAGTATATCCAAAGTCTACAGCTTCGGGAGATGTCTTGGGAGGATTCTTCTTTTTTAATTCTTGAGGGATGTGAAAGTCGACGTTTCCTTCTGACAAAACAAGGGTAATTGTGCCTGAAATAGGCGCTTTGCCGGATAAGGGGATACAAATCCTCTTACCGGGAATCAGAGACATGATTTTGATGTATTGACGCCCTTTGTGCTCGAAAAGATCGTAACAGTTGGCATCGAACCGGACGCTTCTGGCTTTTTTTACAGTGGGTGGTTTTCCTTTGCAGAGTCTGGTGATCCTCCGCACATAGCCTGCAATATGCCTCCGGGAGAGATCATCAATGGCAAAGGACGGCTCCGGGCATTTCCCCTGCATCATGGCGGAAAACTGGGAATAACCTTTCAGAAGCCAATAGGCATAATGGCTCTCCGTCTCGGAGAGTGCTTTCCGATGGGAGATCTTTAAGCGGACTTTAACAAAAGTGGACTGCCAATATTTATCCCATGTTTCAGCTGCGTCATCAAGGGCAAGTTTCCAATGACGAGCCTGCAATTGGTTGGGTGAACGATAGCCTTGTTTGATTTTCTCATCGCGAATCGCTCGGGGCCTTCCTAAATAGGGTTGACAATCCCAGGCTTGGAAGTGTTGCAGCCAAAGCCGTTTTTCACCAGTGTATGCCTGGCATAAGCTTTCAAGAGCTGTTTGTTTTTTTCCGTTGAGTGGAAGTGACCTACGCTTGACAGTTCTCATTGTCTTTTGCCATTTAGATAATCTTTTTCTTGCAAAAAGATTCTACAGCATTTTTCTATGAGATCAAATCCTTTTTTTGACCTACGCTCAACGCTCTGCAATAAGTGACCAACTATCGATTTTTGGGTTTTAGCCCAGTTATCTGCACATACTGATCATGCGTATAACAACGCCGGTGGGCCTACGATCGTACCTTTATAGCATTTTCGTCGTCTGTCGGATTCACGAATCGAATTCATATGGAGAATATGTGTTCTTCATGACCGCATATTTTCACATATGCGTATGTTTTTGCACTACTATTAACTACTCTTCTCCAAGAGCCATCATTGTTTGACCATTTCGAACAACTTCTGCGATTTTGGCGCTGTTGCCAATTCCTGCCGCAGTCTCAAGGAGAAGGGTTTTTTGAGCGATTTGGAGGTTTTTGCAAACTGCAGCTAGTTCTTGTGCGCTTTTTACGCTTTTAAGTATGACTTTTGCCAGGCCTCCTGGAAGGAGAATATCTGCTCCGAGTTTCCCTACAGCATATCCAGCTAGCTCCCCCCTCTTTATCTGTGGTAGGGAGTCCCACTGAGTTACGAGCTGATGCATCTCTGGAGATAAGGCTTCGGCAACAACTCCCCACTCATCTTTGCGAATCAGTTCAACTAATGTCGATACAGATTCGACTATTTGCCCAGATGTCTGAATGGGATGGCTCGCAAAGTCGGCCATAAATAGGAATAAACCTTCTCCAGATTCGTAAACGCCTTCCGATAATCCTTTTGCAAAACCAATGCTGAATAGAGAAGCAGATCGTGGGTTTGATTTTTCAGCTTGAGAAGTAAACTGTTTGTAGTCTTCTAAGGAGCTGTCATATTGTCCTAAACCAAAATGGGCGATTCCTCTCTCAAGGTAAGGAATGGGATTGGTTGGGTTTGCCTCAATGGCCATTCCTAAATCCTGAACTGCCTGGTTGTAATATCCCAATGATAAGGCCTTCTCTCCACGGACTTAATAGGACAGGGTGTTAAAATCGACTTGTTGATCTGGATTTGAATACAGAGAGGTGTAATCGGTCGAGAACTTTCGGTCGATCTCTGGGTGTCCAGCTTCGTTATTTCCTCCTGGGATGAGGAAAGTGTATTTTTCATTGATGTCGTGAATTTCTTGAGCAAGCCAGGGGTGATAGGGGATCTGATGCTGCAGATTGTTAAAGCTGTCATGAGCAAAAAGAGAGCCTAACGCTCTTCCGTTTTCTTCCCAGGATAGACCTTGTTGCTCTGCTGGATTTGTAGGCTCGAAAAACTGGTTCTGCATGATATTTGCTTTAAAGGAAGAGATCTGGTCATCGATGGCTGATTTCAACATGGGAGCTTCCTGAGCTGGAATATCGGCAGGAACTAAAGAAGCAGAGGAAGACTCTTCTTTTTGCTCCTTTTTATCTGAGTCGGTAGATCCTGCAGCCCCAGCAGCCCCGGCTGCACCGGTTGCCGCGGCCCCAACTACTGCCGAAGCAGAAGCGGCTACAGCCACAACAACGACGGCTGCTGCGACGACCACAGCAGCTCCGATGATAAGCGCTTTCTTGTGTTTTTTCGCGAACTTTTTGACATGCTCCCACTGCTTCTTGACCCAGCTTTTGCAAAGAACGATTTCTCCATGTCCATTTAGGACAGCAGGAACAATCATGTACTGATATTCGCCGGGAGTCACAAAAGAGACAGTGTCTTCATAGATGTTGTCAACTCCATTCAGGAGGTTCTCTATATCATCGTTCCGGGGATAGGCTTTCTTCAGAATTATTCGGAAGAACCCCCTCTTTTGCTAAAAACGCGACAAAATGTTTCACCTTCTCTAGTTCTTCAGGAGTACATTTGTTTTCTAGCTCACCGGATTCAATTTCATCCAGCAAACGGAGCATGTCGTCATAGGACAAGATATAATCTTTTTCCGTCCTTTGCTCTTCATTACTCACTCTCTGCACTTGAAAGGTGATAGGAGTATATTGGGGATACACGAGCATAGTTGGCGTAGTAGCAAGAAGGAGTGAGGCCGTAAAGACTTTAAGTTTGGACATGGGGTTCGCCGTTCGGTTGTAGCTTTTTGCTTTGCAAATTTACGATTCAAAGAACGTGTTGTCAATCAAACTTTATCTCTCTTCCCAAGCGCGTGCGCATTCGATCGCTTTTTTCCACTTAAGACGCAAAGCCTCGACCTTTTCCTTAGGCATCTGCGGCTTGAACTCGCGGTCCACTTTCCAATAGTCGGAAATTTCTTTTTCGTCTTTCCAAAATTTCACAGCAAGGCCAGCTAGGAAGGCAGCTCCCATGGCCGTTGTCTCGGTTATGCGTGGCCGCACGGTTGGAACGGAAAGAAGGTCGGCCTGGAATTGCATCAGGAGATTATCGACTGCAGCCCCTCCATCGACACGGATTTGCTGAATCTGCATCAATGCATCGCTTTGCATGGCCAGCAACACATCCGCCACTTGATGGGCAATCCCTTCGAGTACGGCGCGGGCGAGATGGGCGGAGGTCGTTCCCCGTGTGAGCCCGAGAATCGTCCCTCGCGTGTAAGGATCCCAATAGGGTGCGCCTAGGCCCGTTAATGCCGGAACAAAATAAACGCCGCCTGTATCTGCAACGCTAGCTGCGAGTGTTTCAATTTCGGAAGAGGTTTTGATCACTCCTAAATTATCGCGGAACCATTGAACGGCTGCACCGCCGATAAACACGCTGCCTTCCAGGGCGTAATGCGTGTTACCGTCGATTTTGTAGGCGATTGTCGTCAATAGTTTGTGCTTAGATATAAAAGGCTTGTTTCCCGTGTTCATCAACATGAAACAGCCTGTTCCATAAGTTGTCTTGACCATCCCGCTCTTAAAGCAGGCCTGTCCAAAAAGAGCGGCCTGTTGGTCGCCTGCTATGCCGCCGATGGGGATAGGCGTCGAAGCGAACGCATCTGACGCTTCGGCATAAATTTCACTGCTACTGCAAACTTTGGGCAGGATTTCTCGTGGAATTTTCCACATTTTCAAAAGTTCTTCGTCCCATTCTTGGCTATGAATGTTGAAGAGCATTGTCCTCGAAGCGTTCGTCGCATCCGTCACATGCGCACGTCCTCCCGTCAATTTCCAGACAAGCCAGGTATCGATGGTGCCGAAAGCGATTTCGCCGCGCTGCGCTTGTTCTCTGGCCCCAGTAATATTTTCCAGCATCCAATTGATCTTTGAAGCAGAGAAATAAGGATCGAGCAGCAGACCCGTTTTTTGTTGGATGATGTGCTCTAACCCCTCGTTTTTCATCTTTTGGCAAGTTTCGGTCGTCCGTCTGTCTTGCCACACAATGGCATTCATGAGAGGCTTGCCCGTTTTGCGCTCCCATAGCAAAGTCGTTTCGCGCTGATTGGTAATGCCGATCGCGGCGATTTGATTAGAACTGATCCCGGCATGCGCCAGGACTTCAGCGGCAACGGCCGCTTGCGAACTCCAAATTTCCTTGGGATCGTGTTCCACCCAACCGGGAGAGGGGTAGATCTGTGGAAAAGGTTTTTGGGCCATTGCCTTCACAGTGCCATCATGTGCATAAAGTATAGCGCGCGAACTCGTCGTCCCTTGATCTAAGGCAAGAATGAACTTTTCCATATGATCGAGACTCTGAAATTTTTACACGTTACTGTCAATAATTAACTTGATCCAATTCCTCTTTTTTGTTGTAGTTGAGAAACCCTGTTAGGTAGAGGTCTCTATGAATATTTTTTGGGGTGAGTTGATCGGGACGATGCTCCTCGTCCTTTTAGGCAATGGCGTGGTGGCCAACGTCATGTTGAACAAGTCCAAGGGGCATAATTCCGGTTGGATCGTCATTTCGACGGGATGGGGTTTTGCCGTCGGGATCGCAGTTTACGCAGTCGGTTGGGCGAGCGGAGGCCACATCAATCCTGCCATCACGTTAGGATTTTGCCTTGCCGGCAAAACAGCCTGGAATCTTCTTCCCTTGTATGTGATTTCTCAGATGATCGGCGCTATTTTGGGGGCGGTGTTGGTGTGGCTGAGCTATTTTCCTCATTGGCGCGTTACCTATGATTCGACGAGTAAACTTCTGTGTTTCGCCACGCATCCTGCCATTCGCAACTACAAATGGAACTTTGTCAACGAAGTTATCGGGACTGCCGTGTTATTGATCGGCGTATTAGGCATTATAGATACGCATAATCATGTGTCGGGAGGAATGGGCCCTTACGCCATAGGGATTTTAGTGTTCAGCATCGGCCTTTCTCTCGGAGGGCCCACAGGATATGCGATCAACCCCGCACGCGATTTAGGCCCGCGCATCGTCCATGCCTTCCTTCCCTTTTCTTCCCGCGGAAGTTCGGAATGGAATTACTCCTGGGTTCCCGTGTTCGGACCCCTACTTGGTAGCGTCTTGGGAACTTTGCTCTATCAATTCCTCATCGCACCTTTAAGAGCGATATAATGCCATTAAGGGTGAAAACGGCTGAAGGGAACATACATCCCATCCATTCTCCTGACGATTTTGAGCAGATTTTCAAAATAGGGTATTTATCTTCGCTTCGTTTCAAAGATGGCAAAACACAGGACAAGATCGAAAAGCGGTGCGCCAAGGCGCTCGCCAAAGAATGGATTACCTCAAGGCAGAAGTGGCTGGGGCATTATTATGCCGAAGGAATCCGTGGATCTCCCCATCTCGATTTGAGGATCGATTGGATCGATGAAAAAATCGGCTACGGGGTATGGACAAATAATGAAATTCCTGCCCAAGCATACATTGGAGAATACACGGGCATCCTTCGCAAACGCGCGTTCTTTGGAAGATGGAAGAATAACTATTGCTTTGACTACAACATCGGGGAGGGGAGAAGCAGCGGCTTTGTGATCGATGCCCAGGATTTTGGGAACCATACCCGCTTCATCAATCACAGCTTCACGCCCAACCTCGATCTTTCATCCGTGTATTGCGACGGGCTCGTTCATGTGATCATCTTCGCTCCGAAACCCATTCCTGCTGACACGCAGCTCTCCTACGACTACGGAGAAGATTATTGGAAAAAGCGTAAAAACCCCTTTAAAATTTAAAAAATGGAAGGCTAATGTCCTCTTATAACGCTCATTTTTTACGATCCGACACAGGTCCTACTCGATTACGGCTTCACTATGAAGATAAGCGGATGTCGGAAATTGATTTTCCTCGTATTGAAATGAGGATCTCAGCTTTGATGCGCGTCCATGAATTTGTTAGCAGTTATTTTGGGATTGAAGAAGATTGGTCTGAAAAATTAATCGAACGGCTGTTGGGGGAAGATCTTCGCTTTTATCACTCCTTTGAATTGGGAACAAGAGAAAGGGAGGATATTAGCTATCATATTCAAGTTCTTGGAGAAACAGACGGGTTATGGGATTACAATTCTGGCATTGAATATACCCCCCTTTTCAAAAGACAAAAATTAAGCATCCATTCAAAAACAAACAGGAGTGAATCTACGAGTGTTTGGACTTATGAAAAACTGGAGGTGACTAAGACGGACAATTCTGTCATCGCATTGTTCAATAACAATACCTTCAACTTACTGTTAGAAAGCAATCGGGCAGGCACTCAGAAACGTATCGTGAGGGTCATTGATCTGCCCGCCGATGTTGCAAAACTCTAAAAGATCCCAGGAATACTGCTGCCAGTTGAAAGTTATGAAAATTTCAAGTGGAAGCAGTATAGAATCCCGGGATAAACTTATTGTTCGTTGATGCCGAGCAGTTCGATCTCAAACACGAGGGCCATATTCGGGCCAATATGCTGCCCAAAACCCATTTCTCCATAGGCTAAATAGGGAGGAATAAAGACCTGCCATTTGTCGCCCACAGACATGAGCTGCAAAGCCTCGCTCCATCCAGCAATCACGCGGTTCAAGGGGAGAACATGTGGCTCGCCGCGCTGATAGGAACTGTCGAATACACGGCCATCCATGAAACTGCCTCTGTAATGTATTTTTACCATGTCCAGGGGGGTTGGATGCCCCTCGCCTTGTTGTCCCTTGGATAGCACTTTATATTGCAGCCCACTCGTTAGAGTTGCGACCCCTTCTTTGGCTTTATTTTCATTCAGGAAGGTTTCGCTTCGCTTTTTATTTTCCTCGGACACTTTTGCGAAATGCGTTCGCTGCTGCGTCTCTACTTGATTTTTTAAGGCATTTAAAACGGACTGGATTTCTTCATTGCCGAGTTTAGGCGCATTGCCCTCTAGGCCGTCATCTAACCCTTGTGTGAGGCATTGCATATCCATATCGGTAAATTGATTTTTTAAATTCGCCCCTGTCTGCAGTCCAATGCAATAGCTGACCTTTTCTTTCGTCGATTTCATCGATTTTCCCCTTCAAATTTGTTCATGTCAATGAGGAGCTATGTATAGCTCAATACGAATTGACGGGCAATAGTTTTTTCTCTAATTATCTTCTTGCATTTCCAATGCATTTTTGAATCCTTGATTTCCATGCTTAGCTCGAATTGCAGAAGCTAAGTTGTCTATTATTTGCTCATGAGTGAGTGTTGGAAAATTTCCGGACAACTTAGATATTTGGGACCGATAATTTGACTCGTTGATAGCCTCGAGAGGTCGGCAGGCATAACGCGCTGCCATTTCTTTACATGAATAGTTTGCCAAGATTGAAACTAATTCGTTGTAAGTCATCTCGTCCAGGGATCTTTTCCCGTTGTTAGACAGAAGCTCGATTTTATGCCCTCGGAAAATAGCGCGTATGAATAGTTCGTGAATAGACTCGATTGAGGGATATAGCGTTGGACTTGACAGGCACAGGTTCTTGATTTGCGTGGCCTGGTTTTTAGCTCCCATAACATCGATTGTAAGGGGTTGTTTTAGATAAGATTCAATTGCTTTATTTATTAACACTGTTTGTAGAATCTGTAGGGCATCCTTGTGATTAGAAATAGCCACATCGGCCTCTGGTGATTCCGGGTAGCACGGCGCAAAACTCGCTACAGCAACTTGGTTGCAAAATTCCGGAAGGTCGAATGCCAATTTTGAGGAACATACACATTTTAAATAAATTTCGAATGTGGAAAAAAGAGCCCGGCGATCTTCTTCATTCATCGCTGTCGTTTTAGCAAAAATAGTCCAAAGATAATTCTCTAGGAAATATGGAAAGTAGTTAGATAAGGCGTTTTTTTCTGTTTCGTAGACAAAAGATTCGTCTTTCGTAATTTTTTGCTTAAGATACTCAATGTAGTTCAATTCCTGGTCGATTCTTATCAATTTAAAAGGGATCGATTCCTTTCTGAGTTTGAGAAGTTTATATCGGAAATAATTGACTACAGGAATAAATCTCTCATCAAAATTTATCCACTCCTTAAATATGGTTTCTGTTTTTTCTGAATGGGTTTTTTCTGCTAAAGCTCTAAATTCCTCCATTCGGTCCCCGATGACAGTATCAAAATAAGAGCTTAAGTCTTCAAGAGATGAATGTCTTCTGTATTTGCCGTAAGCCGTCCAAGCCCAAACAGTATCGCCATCTTCAAGCTGTGCCTCACTTTGCTCCGGGTGGAGCTCAATTCTTAAAAGATGGCATGTTTTTTCATGATCTAACCAAGCTTGGTGAATCCAAGAAGTAGGATCGGTGTCATCGGGGCCGCAAATCTCTTTCATTTCTTTCGTTAAATCTTTTTGCTCGGCTTTAAGAAATTCGTCGTGACGAAATACTACCTCGTTTATAAATGACTTACTGAAATTGAGCTGCCCAGTTTGAAAAACACAACAACATACTTTCCAGCAATTGTTGTTTGTATGTTTTTGGAAGAAATTTGTGTTAGTAATAGTGTAATCTGAAAGCGATGGAAAAATTTTATCTGCGCGTGATTTCAGTTTAAGGATTGACTCGACGACGGGGTACAGTTCCTTAAATACTCTTCCAAAGAATCCTTCGTTATCGAATTTTGTGTAGGCTGCTCGATTGACGCCGCTGAAGGTAACTAAATCCTTGAAGGCTGAAAATGAAAAAATGCAATTTTCTGCATCGATGGTTAAATGATTAAAAAAAGCCATAATTATCCCCAAGTTGACTCAAAAGTCGGGCAGTACGCGGGATTGAAAGCTGCCTACTGCCCGACTTTTGAGTCAACTTGGGGATAAAAAAAGATCGCTATTGCGCCTTTTTCCAGGGCTTGAGAGAGCCTTTTTCGTTCTGCTTGTGCTTGTGGGTGTATTCCCATTGATTGTAGACAGCTTGGAGGTGCTGCCAGAATTGGGGTGTGGTATCCAGGACGGCGGCGAATTCGGAATAGGCTTTATCGGGAAGATTGTCTTTGCCGTTGATAATGGCCTCGATCTTGACTTCGTTCCAATGGGCTCCCAGTTTTTCGGCAAATTGGCGAGAGGTCATTCCGAGAGGTTTTAGAAACTCTTCCGATAAAATGATTCCAGGGTGGCTGGGCTTGCGTCTTTTGGGCAACATGGATAACTCCTACTAACCTGAGTTTTGGGTTCATAGTATCTTGTCATATCTTTCGGGCACTTTTGTAAATTTTGGCGCGTCCATAGATGCCTCTAGCTATTGAACGCGCCAAAATTTACAAAAAGTGCCTCAAAACCGGCAATCTACACCCAAAACTCACGTTACTACCAGTTTTTCATCTCTACTTTTTCGGGGCCATCGTTCCAAATGAAGGCAACCCGCCACTCTTGATCGATGGGGATGCTATATTTGCCATGCGCATCGCGGACAGGGGCTTCTGCTTTGATCGACGGGATTTTATGTAGGGTCTCCATAGAGTCTGCGGAATTGAGAAGATCGAGCCTCATTTCGGCCTTTTTGACGAGTTCTGATGACATTTTTTTGCGGATGTCATGCGTATGGATACCATGGAAAACGTCCTCAGTGGTTGAATCGGCAAAAGATTTAATCATGATACACCTCTTCAGTCATTGGGGATGGCGGTAATCTTCTTGGCCTGGGGCCCTTTGGTGCCTGGCTCGGCTTCATATTCCACTCGAGCCCCATTTTCAATGGTCTGTTCGATAGTTTCCAAGTCCGTGCGGTGGAAAAAGATATCCTTTTCACCAGCGTCAGGGGTAATAAACCCATAACCTTTACTTTCATCGTACCATTTGACTATTCCACGCACCCTGGCCATGTATTCTCCCTGAAAAATTGACTATATTGATCAAGGGTTATACTACAAACATAAATTTAAATTAAATCTCGACTTTGCACCTTTTTGGGCCTGCCTGCCTAGTGCCCCGTTTCAAAAATTTTTGCAACGGGGTACTAGCCTATTTACTCTCGGCCATTCGACCAATGGTCGAATGGCCGAGAGTAAATATTTCGAGGCCTTCGGGCCAAAAAGGTGCAAAGTCGAGAAAATGGGTTTTCTCTTTGTACATTCTATGGTAGAATAGTTTAAAAATTTTTAGTACAAAGCATGAAAACCATAGCCGACAAACAAACCATCCTTCTCGAAGTCTTGCAAGCGTTGTCGCCGGACAGCTCTAAGAACACGCTGCGCTCCTGGCTAGAGGCCGGCCGTGTCTCTGTGGACAATAAACCCGCTAACCGCGCCAATGTGGAAATCATGCCCGGGCAAGAGGTTGCCGTAGGCCACAAAGTGGCTTTTTTAAGAAGGTCGGTAAAAATTTTGCATGAAGACGAGGAGCTAATCGTGCTTGAAAAGCCCGAAGGGCTTCTCAGCGTGGCGACTGATTTTGAGAAGAAAGCCACTGTCCATGCGATTTTAAAACGCAGGTACCATCACCGTCGCGTCTATCCTGTGCACCGTTTGGACCGCGATACCTCCGGGGTCATGATCTTTGCGTATACGGAAAAAACAAGAGACCTTTTGAAAAAGCAGTTCGAAGAGCACCAGATCGACAAGACCTATTTCGCCATTGTGGAAGGGGAGATGGCGCAAAAAAGGGGAACTTGGGAAAGCTACCTTGAGGAAGATGATTTCTACTACGTCAAAAGCACAAACGATTCTCAACATGGAAAACTAGCCATAACTCATTTTGAGCTGATTAAGCCCCACAGAAATTGCAGCTTATTGCGGCTAAAACCCCAATCGGGACGCAAAAACCAGCTCCGAGTGCATTGCAGTGAAGCGGGCCATCCTATTGTGGGGGACAAGAAATACGGGGCGAAATCCAACCCTCTTAAGCGGGTTTGCCTCCATGCCCATGAAATCAGGTTTAGCCATCCAAAAGGCAAGAGAATGACTTTTCAGGCTCTCTGGCCTGAAAATTTCAATAAGATCTTCGATATCAAAGACTTAAAGATTTAATTTTTTTCAAATTTTCAACTCCGTGTTTGACAATAATTATGTACCGTTGTAACATTACAAGCATATGAAGAAAGGAATAAGCATGGGAAGGGAGTCAACTTCGGAAGATGGCTGGCGGGCTTTCATTGAGCTCTGCAGTCGCTTTAAGGGGAAACAATTGGGGGAACTGTTCGACCTTTTCTTAACGTTGGAAGAAAAGGACGACCTAGGCCGCCGGTTCCAAATCGTTAAAGCCCTCGCCGAAGAGAAGCTGACGCAAAGGGAGATCTCCGATAAATTTGGAGTCAGCATCTCCAAAATCACACGCGGTTCTAATGCTTTGAAAATCATTAGCGGACAACTCAGGGAGGCTTTGAAGGATCAAATGCTTCCCTAAATAATAGGAAGGGAAGAAGCCATGTTTCGACAAGTGACCCTCGACGAATTCAAGACTTTTGCGGCAGGCCAAAAAAGGGCTGTCGTTTTCCAGGAATTTCCCTGCGATGACATCACACCGACCCACGCTTTTATGGCGTTAAATAGCAAAGAAGGAGCTGTTCTGCTCGAATCCGCGGTCAAGGACCAGGATGTGGGCAGATACTCTCTTCTCGCTATCGAGCCTTTCGCAGAATTCAGATCGAAAGGCTCTGTTTCTGAGTTTGGCCAGGATGTGAGGAATTCTTGCCCGTTTGAACATCTTAAGGATACGATCAAAGCCCTTCGTTTACCTTCTAATCCGGATTACCCGCCCATGGTGGGGGGCGCGATTGGTTTTGCCGCCTATGATACGGTCCGCCTTTTTGAAGAGATTCCGGACAGGCATCAAGACCTGCACTCTATCCCCGATTTGTTTTTTCTTTTTCATTCTGTCCACATCGCTTTCGACCATGTGAAAGGGACGCTTTACATTTCCATCATCAAAGAGTTGAGCGGCGATTCAGAAAAAGATTACAGGCAAGCCCTTGAAAAAATCCAAACTCTTCGCAACACCCTCAAAACGCAACTGAAAAAAAGGGAATGTCCTCCTCAAGCTCCTCTCGATTTCAAAGAAGACACGAGCGATGCCGAATATGAGGAAATGGTGAACAAAGCCAAAGATTACATCCGCAAAGGGGAGGCCTTTCAAATTGTTCTCTCGCGCACATTCAGCACCCCTTATCCAGGCAGCCCATTTGAAATTTACCGTGCTCTGCGTATGACCAACCCGGCCCCTTTCATGTTCTACATGGAAACGGGCCATTTTGCTATCGCGGGTTCTTCTCCGGAACGGCTGGTGAGCGTGGAAAAGGGGATCTTGCACACGATGCCGATCGCCGGAACTCGTCCCAGAAATGGCCAGAACGATGAAAAAATGATGAACGAGCTCTTGCAGGATGAGAAAGAAGTGGCCGAGCACATGATGCTTGTCGATTTAGGCAGAAACGATTTAGGCATCGTGGCCGAAATTGGTAGCGTGAAAGTCAAAGAACTTAAGAAAGTCCGTTTATTTGCACATGTGATGCATATCGTGAGCCAGATCGAAGCCAAACTTGCCAAAGAATACGATGAACTCGACGCTTTAAAAGCTGTGTTCCCAGCGGGCACACTGTCCGGAGCCCCCAAAATCCGCGCGATGGAAATCATCGATGAATTGGAAAAATCGCGTCGCGGCATTTATGGCGGGACGATCTGCACGATCGATAATAACGGCAATCTCGACAGCTGTATCGCTATCCGCACCGCTTTCATTCAAGAGGGGGTAGCTCATGTGCGCACGGGAGCGGGGATCGTCTTTGATTCCGCTCCTGCGAAAGAAATCGAAGAGACGCGCGCAAAAGCAAAAGGCGTGATCAAAGCCGTCCAATTTGCCATGGCAGGTGTTCTATGATTTTACTGGTTGATAATTACGATAGTTTCACTCACAACTTGTACCAATTGGTAGCATGTATTCATAAAGATGTGAAAGTGGTACGGAATGATAAGATCACTTTGGAAGAAATCGCTGCTTTGCGGGCGCAAGCCATTATCCTTTCTCCAGGGCCAGGACGGCCTGAAGGAGCAGGAGTATGCCTCGATGCGATCCGTGCCTTCGCGCCATCAATTCCGATCCTCGGCGTCTGTTTAGGCCATCAGGCAATCGGCGTTGCCTTTGGCGGGCAAGTCGTCTCTGCACCCGAAATCCTTCATGGGAAGAAATCGCTTGTTTTCCATCGCCGCCAAGGGATTTTTAAAGGGGTCGCGCTTCCTTGCGAGGCAGGGAGGTATCACTCCCTCATCGTCGACAAAGCCTCGCTTCCTGCGGCTTTAAGCGTCCAAGCGGAAGATGCGCATGAGATCGTCATGGCGATCAAACATCATGAATATCCTTGTTTTGGACTGCAATTCCATCCCGAATCGATTTTGACTTCGCAAGGGGAACTACTGATCCGCAATTTTTTGAAGGAAGGGAAGGTATGTTAAAGCAAGCTCTGGAAAAATTGCTGGTTCAAAACGATCTTTCCGCAGAAGAAAGCAAGCTGGCCATGCATCAGATTCTTGCCGGGGCCAATCCTTATCAGGCGGCCTCTTTTCTGATGTTGATGCGGGCGAAAGGGGAGAGCATTGAAGAGTTGTTCGGAATCATCGAAGCGATGAGAGAGTGCATGGTCCCATTAAATGTGAATAGCCGCGTCCTGGATATCGTCGGTACCGGCGGCGATGGAGCGCATACTCTCAATATCTCTACGGCCTCGGCCATCCTCGCTGCGAGCTGCGGCGTCAAGGTGGCAAAACATGGCAATCGCAGCGTTTCATCGTTGTGCGGGTCGGCTGATGTCCTTGAAGCTTTAGGGATCCACATCGCAGCGGGGAAAGAAAGTATTAGCCGTTCCATTGAAGAACTGGGCATTGGTTTTCTTTTTGCCCCGGAATTTCATCCGGCTCTAAAACAACTGAAAGAAGTGCGTAGAGGGCTTGGGATAAGAACGCTTTTCAACATCATCGCCCCGCTCCTCAATCCTGCCTCGCCGGAACATTTCATGCTCGGCGTCTACAGCAAAGAACTCCTCGATCCTGCCGCACATCTGTTAGTAAGGATGAAGACGCGAAGATCGATTGTCTTTCATGGCTGCGGAATTGACGAACTCTCTTGTTTAGGGACCTCGGAAGGATTTGAAGTTGCAGATGGAAAAATAAAACCCTTCTTTCTCAATCCCGAAGAGTTTGGCATGGAGCGTTGTTCCCTGGAACATCTTCGAGGCAAAGATGCAGAGTACAATGCGGAAAAAATGTGCGAGGCTTTCGACGGCGCACAAACGCCTTTTGCGGACACCATCGCCTTGAATGCGGGCGTCGCTTTGTACCTCTATGAAAAAACTTCCTCCATTCAAGAGGGTATTGATGCCGCCAAGAACCATTTAAAAGACAAAAAAGCGAATGAACTTTTAAAGCGCTGGAGGAAATATGTCTAGCTATCTGGCCCGGATTTTAGAGAGCAAGCAGCAAGAGGTTTTAAGGCTTCCTACTCCAATCACATTGAAAGAAGCTTTGCGCAAACCCACTTTAACCGTCGTTGCTGAAATTAAACGCAGATCCCCATCGAAAGGCATTTTAAATGTGTCTCTTGACCCCGCCATGCTCGCTCAAAAATATGTCGCAGGCGGCGCTGCTGCGATTTCTGTTTTGACCGATGAGCCCTATTTTGGCGGCACTCTTCAAGATTTGAAAGAGGTGATCGAAGCCTGCTCCGGAGTGCCTGTGCTGCGTAAAGAATTTATCATCGATCTGAAACAACTTTACCAATCGGCTAGAGCTGGCGCTCATGCCGTCCTACTGATCGCTTCTGCGCTCCAAGACCGGCTCCCGGAATTTGTGCGCGAAGCCAAGAATTATGGACTTGAAACTCTCGTCGAAGTGCACGATGTCTATGAGCTGCATTGGGCGCATATCGCTGGTGCGGAGATCATAGGCGTGAATAACCGAAACTTGACAACTTTTGAGGTGTCTTTAGAAACTTCCGTTGCGCTGGCCCCTCATTTCGCGCCAACGGTTATCAAAATTGCCGAGTCAGGGATTGAGAACGGGTCGCATGCCGCGAAGATGCGCCGGGCCGGTTATGATGCCATCCTCGTTGGAGAAGCTCTTGTCAAAACTCAAGATCCTGAAAGCTTGCTGAAGGAGCTGATTTATGCTCATTAAAATTTGCGGAATTCAAGATGTCGGAGCAGCGGCTTTTGCGGCGAAAGAAGGCGCAGACTTCATCGGGATCATTTTGACTCCCGGGTTTCGCCGGTCTGTCCCGTTGGAGGAAGCTAAAAAAATTGCGGAAGCCGCACGAGAAAATGGTGCAAAGCCTGTAGGGGTCTTCGTTTCCGAACCTACATCGAAAATCGCTTCAGCATGCCAATTTCTTGGCATTGAGATTGTCCAGGCGTATGACCTTTCGGAACCATTGCCGCAGCAGCTCAAACGGATTTATATCAATGAGCCAAACGTTGAGCTCCGTCGCCATTTCGATCTTCTGCTCATGGAGACTGAAAAACCCGGAACCGGAGCGCAGCTCGATTTTGACAGTTTTATTCCTCCTCAAGTTCAGCCCTGGTTGATTGCGGGAGGGTTGACCCCTGACAATGTGAAAACGGCAATCCTCCGTTTTCGACCTAATGGCGTGGATGTGTCCAGCGGCGTCGAAAAACAGGGGAGAAAAAGCCAGGAATTAATTTTTAAGTTGATCCATGAGGTAAGAAACTATGAATAAATTCGGCGGAGTCTATTTGCCCGAACTTTTAATCGCCCCGATTACTGCATTGCAAAACGCTTGGGAAACTTTCGGTTCGGACCCCCATTTTTACGAAGAATTTTTAGAGATACTGATCCATTATGCAGGCAGGGAGACCGCACTGACCGAAGTCGAACGATTCACTGCGGCTATCGATGGGCCCCGCATCTTTTTGAAACGGGAAGATTTACTGCATACGGGTGCGCATAAACTGAACAATGCTCTCGGACAATGTCTGCTCGCAAAGAAGATGGGCAAAAAAAGGATCGTCGCAGAAACCGGAGCCGGGCAGCATGGCGTGGCAACAGCGACAGCTTGTGCCTTGTTTGGTCTTGAGTGCTTCATCTATATGGGCAAAGTCGATCTCGAGCGGCAAGCGCCCAATGTCAGCAAAATGCGTCTCCTCGGCGCTGAAGTGATCGGTGTGGAAAAAGGGGCGATGACGCTTAAAGATGCTGTCAACGAAGCGTTGCGCGATTGGTCTTTCCACTATGAAGATACCCATTATTGCTTAGGATCCGCCCTTGGTCCCGCGCCTTATCCGGAAATGGTCGCCTTTTTTCAATCCGTCATCGGAAACGAAGCTTCAAGGCAAATCCATCAGAGAATTGGCCGGGACCCTGATCTCGTCATCGCGTGTGTCGGAGGAGGATCGAACTCGATCGGCATTTTTTCTGCATTCATCGATAACCCTGCCGTCGCGCTCGTCGGCGTCGAAGCGGGAGGTAAAGGGAACAAACTCGGCCAGCACGCTGCGCGCTTTAATGGGGGTAAGCCAGGTGTCTTGCACGGCTGCTACACGTATTTGCTGCAAGATGAAAATGGACAGGTGATGCCGACCCATTCGATTTCTGCAGGTTTGGACTATCCGGCCGTGGGACCCCAGCATTCTGCCTTATATGAATCGGGCCGTGCCAGCTATGCAAGCGCGACCGATGAGGAAGCGTTAGCCGCTTTCAAACTGTTATCGAAAACGGAAGGGATTATCCCCGCGCTGGAATCGAGCCATGCACTGGCTTATGCGATGAAAATTGGGAAACAGTTTCCGAAAGAGAAAGTGATTCTCATCAACCTCTCGGGAAGAGGGGAAAAAGATTTACCGCAATTGATAGAACGAGGAGTGTTATGATCGCCGATGCTTTTGCCAAAGGACCCGCATTTATCGCTTATCTCACTTTAGGAGATGGTGGGTTAGACTATTCTCTGGAAGCCGCTCTTGCGCTTGTCGCCGGGGGAGTCAACTTATTGGAAATCGGTCTTCCCTTTTCCGATCCTGTGGCGGATGGCCCTGTGATTCAAAAAGCGATGGAACGCTCTCTCAAAAACGGGACAAAAGCGCAAGATTTGATCCCTTTTTTACAAGACTTCCGCAAAAAGAGCGATGCTCCTGTCGTGATATTCAGCTATACCAATCCTATTCTGGCTGCAGGAAGGAACTTTTTAGAGCAAGCCAAGAAAGCGGGCGGGGATGGGATACTGATTGTCGACACCTCATATGAGTTGATACCGCCCTCTTCTTTGGATCCGATTCTCATCGTCTCGACCTCTACTCCGCAAGAGCGGGTGAAAAAGATCGTGCAAAAGGGAAAGGGATTTATTTATTATGCCTGTCAAAAAGGCATTACAGGAATGCGCAGCGCTCTGCCGGACCATTTTGGCGGCGACATCGCACGCATCAAGCAAGAAACCGCTCTTCCCGTTGCCGCAGGTTTTGGGATTAGTAGCCGGGAAACGGCGCAAGCAGCCATCGCATCTGCCGCCGACGGTTTCGTTGTCGGCTCTTACTTTGTCGAAGCGATGGGCCGTCGAGTGTCCCCGCAAATATTAACCCATTTTGCAAAACAGATCGACCCAAGGAGTCATTTATGATCGTATTGATTGACCGCACAGCCAAGCGGGAAGAAATTGACAATCTCCAAAAACGGTTCGATTGGATGGGGATCAAAGCTAATCTTGTCGAACGAGAAGGAAGGCTGTGTTTTGCTCTTGTCGCCGGCATCGACAAATCGATCGATATTCAGCAATTTAAAACGCTTCCTTTTGTCGAAGAAATTTTGCCCCTTTCCCAGCCTTATAAACTCGCTGCCAGGCAATTGAAAAACGAGCGCTCGACCATCGCATGCAGGGGAAGAATCATCGGCGCCAAGCAGCTTGCCGTCATGGCAGGGCCCTGCAGTATCGAGACAGAAGAGCAGATTTTCGCCTGCGCAAAAGCGGTCAAAGAAAATGGAGGCAATATCTTGCGGGGCGGCGCCTTTAAACCCCGTACGTCCCCCTATGCTTTCCAAGGGCTTGGGGAGACCGGGCTCATGTATCTGAAAAAAGCCGGCGAAGCTCACGGCCTGCTTACAGTGACTGAAGTCATGGATACCGATCAGATAGAACTTGTCGCCGCCTATGCGGACATCCTGCAGATCGGCGCACGCAATATGCAGAACTTCAGCCTCCTTAAAAAATTGGGGAACGTGAAAACCCCCATCCTTCTCAAGCGAGGCCTTTCCGCGACTTATCAAGATCTTCTCATGTCGGCAGAGTACATTCTCAGCGCCGGCAACCCGAACGTGATCCTCTGTGAGCGGGGCATCCGCACCTACGAGACCTACAGCCGCAACACCCTCGACCTGGCTGCCGTGCCCATCCTACAGGAGCTCTCCCACCTACCCATTATCGTCGATCCCAGCCATGGGACGGGCATCCGCAAAATGGTGGCCCCAATGGCAAGGGCAGGCATTGCGGCAGGGGCTGACGGCCTTATGGTCGAAATCCACCCTGACCCCGATAAGGCCTTCTCCGACGCCGACCAGACCTTGAATTTCGAACAATTCAGCGAAATGATGGGTTCCCTGCGGCAGCTGGCCCCTATTGTAGGCCGCTTCATCTAAGAGATTTTATTGCAAGTTACTGGAAATAAATGAGTTAAATGTATAATTGTTTATATTAAAATATTGTTTAAATAAATTTAAATTTTTAGTATAATTAACATCACCTTTAAATAATTTAATAAACGAGGTGATTTTATGGCGATTACTCTTAATTTAGACAGTATTTCAAAAGAAATAAGTTACTTGAGCGATCCGAAAATGGATCAAGCTGTAGCGGGCGTTTATATTGGTTGCAATGAAACCGAGACGGAAAAAGTCCAGCAGGTATTAGCAGAATGCAAGCCATTGCCCAATCCTGCTCACATTGGTTTTTCCGGTTGGCATAACTTCGATATTATTGTTCAGCGAAAGTCTGTAAGAGGGATTTTGTGCGATTTTAATCCGAACACAAAGAAATTTCTCGAAGTTTCCCTGATTGCTTGTGCCAGATTTGACAGAGAAACATTCATCGTAGGGATGAGAAATTATGTAAGCTCCCATCTCTCACAATTTAGTCCAAACGTCAAAGGGGACGATTTTATACTTCCTGATGAGGAAATAGAACTTGAGTCTACAAGAGAGGGGAGCTGGTTGTCTACTGATGAAGGATATTCATATATAAAAACGCTTGCTTTAAGTGGGAAAATCTGTGTTATTACCCAAGATATTCGCAACGAAACAGTTTTTAAAAACATTGCACGAACATTGAAATATAATAATATTGCAATAGATACTCTTTATGTGAGTAATATTCGTAAATATATGATCTCGAGGGAAGATCAGAGCGCCTATGATACGACGATTGGTCATTTGCTCACTCATGAAACTAAACTTATTCATTGCCCTGTTGATCTACGACAAATGGTCATGTTTGTCGTCGAGTTTGCAATTAATGAACTTTCGCTAAAAGTTCATTCTGTTCCGAAAGTTCAGAGTGAAGATCAAGAGCAATATCCCTCGAAAAGTCCAGAGAAAGAACTTTCCGCTGAAGAAGTCTAATTAATTGCTCGAAGGGCGTACAAGCTTTTCGAGCAGTTTTTCTTTCCATGGCACCATAGGACCAGAAGCATCGGTCGAAGGATGATAGATAGCCTCAGGGTAATAAATTTTCCCGGCATTCGTCATTTGATCTAAAGAAAAATTGCGAAAAAGTTCAATCAGACGCCCATACAAAGGGAAGGAAACAGACTCCCTTTTTTCGTTAAACATTTTTAATGGAAAATAGCATTTCACTTCAGGAATACTCATGCCCGGAATTTCACTCCAAGGCACGATTTTCTTTTCTTCAGGAGTTGTGTAATTGAACCGAATAAACTGATTCCCTATGACTTCTGCTTCAGGAAGATCAAATGTACCTATTTCAGCGATATGCACATGGTATTTTTCAGTCATCGAACTCAGTTGCCCCTGTATTTCTCGAAGAGAAAGAGAGCTTAAATTCTTTTGAATATGGTTTAATTTGACAACGTAGCTTGGACAATAGGCTTCAATATTTTTCGAAGTCAGCTTATAAAACCCAATGGCTTTTTCCTCGATAGATTTTCTAAAAAGAGAGATGAGCTTTTCTTTTGCTGTCTTTTCAGCGATGAGCCCCCATTCTTTATTTAATGCCATAAAATTTAAGCAATCTTCATAGTTTGAAAAACTCATTATTTTTTCTATGAGTTCACCGGGAAATTGAATTGTCATAATTTGCCTTTACATACAAGGAACTGGGGGCTATTTTATAGGATCTTTCGATAAATCTCTAGTAATTAAAACAAATAACAGGTATTAATTTTTTAAAATACCCTCTATAGGACTCAAAAATGATCCGGAAAGAAAAAATGGATGATCTGGATGCCAGGATGGAGCGCTTAGGGATTCGGGCTGGGGACTTGGTGGAAAAGTTTATCTTGGGTTCCGGAAGCGGAGGTCAAAAAATCAATAAAACCTCTTCTTGTGTCTACCTGAAGCATATTCCCACAGGCATTGAGATTAAATGCCAGCGCGACCGATCGCGTGAGATGAACCGGTATTATGCCCGCAAAGAGCTATGCAATCGCTTCGAAGAGAAAATTGAGAACAAGAAATCAGAGCGGCAGCAAATGATCGAAAAGGTCCGACGCCAAAAACGGCGCCGGTCCCGTAAAAGCAAAGAGAAAATGCTCGCAGCCAAAAGACAACAATCTGAAAAGAAGAGCTTAAGGCACGTCCCTAAAAATTTCGAAGGTTAGCACCACGTTGCAAAAATTGTTTGAATAATTTCTGCGTCAAAGCCACTAGTGGTCCGTGACAAAAATTCTTGGAGCAATTTCGGCGTCAAAGCCGCTGAAATCGACAATCGCAAGTTGATTCGTCTTGTATTCATACGGATCAACTTGCGAAGCCTACGGTCGTCGATTCTAGCGAGCTTTCACGCTAGAAATTATCTGAAAAATTTTTGTAACGTGGCGCTTAGGGATACCAGCGCCGAGGCTTAGCTTTATATTGGTTGGGTCTTCCCTTGTTCCTGAATTGTTTTTTAGAAGGTTCTTCTTTAGGCGGAGCTTCTGATTTTCTTGGCTCCTGGCCAGGCACGTTGTGCATTTGGATCGGCTGCTTAGTAAATTTCTCAATTTGACGCACAAGGGACATGTCTCTGGATGCGGCAAAAGATAACGCAATCCCTTTCGCTCCCGCGCGGCCTGTTCTGCCAATGCGGTGGACATAGTCTTCCGTATTTCTAGGCAGATCGAAATTGATCACATGGGAAATTGTCTGAATATCGATGCCCCGGGCGGCGACATCGGTAGCGACAAGGATATTAAATTCTTCTTCGCGCATTTCTCTCAACGTACGGGTCCTTTGCCGCTGGTTCATTCCGCCGTGGAGGGCTTTTGCTTCGCGGCCTAGAAGGACGAGCTTGTCAACAAGATGGTCGGCCTGACGTTTTGTTGAGGTGAAAATAATGGTTTGGGTAATAGCAGGATCATCGAGAAGATGATTGAGTAGACGGTATTTGTGCTCGAGGTTGTCGACGCGATGCAAGCGCTGCTCAATGTTTTCATGATTGACACGCTCAGGAGAAATGCGGATTTCGACAGGATTGGTCATTAGACCTTTGGAAAGTTTCAGGATATTGCCTTCCAAAGTTGCAGAAAACAGCAGTGTTTGGCGCGATTTAGGCAGCATAGCGGCGATTTGTTCCACTGGCTTAATAAAGCCCATGTCGAGCATTCTGTCCGCTTCGTCGAGGATTAACATTTCCACTCTGGAAAAATCCACACGCCTTTGTTCCATATGATCGATGAGGCGGCCGGGTGTCGCCACGAGGATTTCGTAGGGACGCGCGAGGTCTCGATTTTGGGGAGGATAAGGGGCGCCTCCATAGATGCACACTGTTTTGCAGCGGGAGAGATGTTTGCTGTATTTAATGGCTTCTACCGAAACTTGCATGGCAAGTTCCCGGGTCGGAGTCAAGATAAGGACCCGAGGACCTTTGCCGGGAAGCGAGGAGGGATTCGCTAAACGATGCAGGGAGGGCAAAATGAACGCGGCAGTTTTTCCCGTGCCGGTCTGCGCGGAGGCGCGCAAGTCTGTTCCCTTCATAATTTCGGGAATGGCTTTTTCCTGGATAGGGGTAGGGGACGTGAGTCCGTTTTCCTCAAGCGACTTGAGAATGCTTGGATGTAAATTCAAATCTTCAAAATTCATGAAATTTTTTCTTTGTATTTGATCAAAAATCGATCGATCATACTAGTTTTGACATATAATACCTAGCTCCTTCCTCACTCCATCAAAACTAATTTTTTTCTGTACAAGAATTAAAAAACGGGTTAACAATCTTATTCTTTTTTTATTGAGGTAGTCTTATGCTGACCCGTTTTTTCCTTCTGCTTCTCCTTCCCGTCCATTGCTTATTGGGTTCGACGGTTGAGAATGAGGATCAGCTATGGCAAGAAGGTCCTGTGCCGGAGTGGGTCGTGACTGTCGATTTTCCAAAAGATGCCCAGCAGCAGGCTACTCATTTGCAATTTCTGCTTTTCGATTTTCAGGATTGCTTTCCCGAAAAAATGGAATATTTTCATGTGGTGGCCAAAATTCTCTCTCAAACCGGTGTTGAGGCCATTGGTCAATTTGAAATTGATTTTGATCCGGCCTTTCAGACCCTGACCGTCCATGAAATTAAGGTCCTCCGCGATGGAATGTGGTTCGATAAGATGAACTCGAGAAGTGAACTTTTACACAGGGAAGAGGGCCTAGATAATCGATTGTTCGACGGGGGACTGACCGTGGTTTATTTTCTAGAGGATATACGCCCGGGGGACATTGTCGAATATTCCTATTCAAGAACGGGCTCGAACCCTCTTTTCTCTTCCCATTATTTTAATCACATGGATTTTCAAGGGGGTTTTGCCATCAATAAGATTTCCCACCGTTTGCTGAGCTTTCCGCAGCATATCTTTACCATTAAGCAATTCAATACGATGATAGAGCCGACCGTTAGGGACATATGTGACTCTTTGCGCGAATGGACTTGGGTGGCGATAGATCCGGAAATCAGCTTCGATGAAGAATCCCAACCAGAATGGCTTCGTCCCAATGCTTACGTTGAAGTCAGTGATTTTGGCAACTGGGGGGAAGTGGCCGCGTTGATCACGCCGCTTTTCTCGCTCACTGATGAATTAGAGTATTCTATTCCTGAAGAAATGGCTGAGCTCGTGATGTCCTGGCAAGGTGATCCCCTGGAGCGGGCCTTGGCTGCCTTGCGATTTGTGCAAGATGAGGTGAGATATCTCGGATTTGAAGAAGGGGTCATGGGGTATAAACCTCACGATCCATTCCTTGTTTTTCAACACCGTTTTGGCGATTGTAAAGATAAAACTTTTTTATTGCATACCCTTCTTCACTTGATGGGCATTTCATCAACTCCTATCCTCGTGGATGCTTCAGAAGGCAGAGCACTCTCCGGAACACTCCCAACCCCTTACGCCTTTAATCATATCATTTTGCGCATCACGATTGATGGAGTCGAGTACTGGGTTGATTCAACAATCACTTTGCAAGGTGGTTCGCTAAAAAATAATTTCTTTCCCAATTATTATTGGGGGCTCCCGTTGGCCCAACACACAAACTCCCTGGTTCCTCTTCCTCTCTGCAGTTTGGAAAAACCTACGCAGATCGATACCCTTGTCAAGGTCGTCTCCGACGGGTTTGCGGAAATATCCACGGTATGGAAAGCCTATGGTCCAAAAGCGGACGGCTACCGCCAGTATGTTCAGCAAGTCGGCCTAAGTAGTCTTTCCGAAGAAAGTTTGAACGCGCTGCAAAAAAGATATGGGAAAGTTTCCCTGAGTTCCCCCATGTCCACGATGGATGACAGGGAAAATAATATTTTCACTTTGACGGAGTCGTATCTACTGCCCCTGCGCAAGAAAGGGGGGCATACTAGGTTGACTGTCTCTTCCATTGTGATCGGGCGATTTCTAGACAGCCACTTCAATCCCAACCGGCGGACCCCTTACTCGATCATTTATCCCCTTTGGGTTGAAGAACACATTCATATCGATAACCCTCTTGGCGATTGGGATGAAGCGGAAGAAGAGGACAGTTTGGAACTGAGCTCCCTATTTTATCGTCTCGAGGCGACAATTGATGGCCAACAAGCAGATTTTTACCATGAGCTCAAGCATCTCGACGACCACGTTCCTGTAGTTGATGTTCAAAAATATTGGGACGCAGCCCAAAGTATTGAAGAGAAGGGATCATTGGATTTTCTGGTTAACTAACTCGACTTTGCTACACCGCCCCGCTTCGCCTATTAACTCTTGGCCATTCTTGGTCGTACGGCCAAAGATAAATATTTCGAGCCCTTCGTGTCCAAAAAGTAATAAAGTCGAGATTAAAAATGGCTTGTTTATTATAATAATGTCCTATGAAATTTTTGCGGGTATTCTTTTTTCTTCCTGTCTTTCTTTTCTATTCCCTCTATGCGGAACCGTTGAGTTTGGCGGAGCTCATCGATATCGCTTTGAAAAATAATCCCGAAACGAAAAAAGTTTGGGCAAATGTCAAACGCGCGCAGGCGAGTGTCGGGATTGCAAAAAGCGATGAATATCCCCATTTCAACGTCCAAGGAAATTTGACTCATGCGCGCGAAGTAAAATTTCCCAATGGCCCCAACACGGTTTTTACAAGCTATGGCGGGGAACTCAACCTGAACTACATTTTATTTGATTTTGGAGAAACCCGTGCCGCAGTCCGCGCAACAAAGGAAGGCCTCAAAGCTGCAAAATGGGGGTCCGACTTTGCGATTCAAAAAATTATCGCCGAAGTGGCGTCAGACTACTATGAATATCTGAACGCTTCCGAACTTTTAGAATCGGCAGACAGCTCCCTTTGTGACGCAGGGATGATCATGAACTCCGCTGACGAATTGTGCCATGCGGGATTGCGCGCCGGAAATGATTTCATCACGGCGAAAGCGGCGGTAGCTGAAATCCGGATGAACGTCGCGAGGCAAAAGGCTGCCGCGGTCATTGCTTATGGGAAATTGCTCACCGCGCTTGGGCTTCCCATCGATAAGCAGCTCCAAATCCAAACACGGCCTGAAGGCATGGCGAATCCTCTATTCAAGCAAGGAATTTCTGCCCTCATTCAATTGGCAAAAGAACAAAGGGCCGACCTGATGGCCAAGCAGGCTTCTTTATCGGAGATGAATGCCCTAGTCACCCGAGCAAAGCGGGCGCCATTGCCCAAATTACGCGCTCTTGGGCAGGCCGGTTGGATGGAATATGGAAAACATCAGGGAAACGGTTACAATTATTATGCAGGGCTTGCCCTAGACATCCCTGTTTTCAAAGGATTTGAATATACCTACCGAAAAAGAGCAGCCCTCGCGGATGCGGAAATGACAGCTGCAGAACTCATCGAATTGCACAATGCGATTGCTGTCGAAGTGCTAACCTTTAGCGAAACTGCTAAAGCCGCGGAGTCTGCTATGCAATTTAGCGAAGAATTTTTCGATGAGGCCTTTAAATCCTACGATGGGTCGGTCCAAAGTTATAAATCAGGTTTAATCAGTATTTTCGATTTGCTGCAATCGCAACGCTTTTTATCTGAGGCGCGCACTAAGAAAGCCCAAGCAAAGACCGCGTGGCTGGTCTCGCTCTCGCAGCTAGCTTTTGCCACAGGGAGTTTATCCAGATGAAAAAGACATTTTTATTCGGCACCTTGATCCTTCTCACTGCTTGTTCAGAAAAGCCCCAACAAAGCCTTGAACTTCCTCCAGTGCCTGTGCAGACCGCTGAGATTGAAATCCGCGATGTTCCGCTCTTCTTCGAGGCTCTGGGAGTTATAAAACCTTCGCAAACGGCAGATGTCCGGCCCCAGGTCAGCGGGATGATCAATGAAGTGCATTTTACGGAAGGGGAGTGGGTCGAAGAGGGGACTTTGCTTTACACCATCGACGATGCTCCTTACGCTATCCGCGTCCAGGAGCTGCAATCGCAGCTTGCTCAAGACTTAGCGCATTTGAACAACGTTAAGAAAAAATATGAACGGTTTAAAAGTTTGACCAAACAAGACCTCATTGCGAAGGTCGAATGGGACGAGCTGGAAACAAAAATCGCTCTTCACGAGGCTTCGATCCAAGCTGATGAGGCTCGGCTCTCTGCTGCCAAGCTCGATTTACAGCATTGCCGGATCATCGCCCCTATTACGGGCTTTGCAGGGAAAACTGCCCTCGGAAAAGGCAACATGGTGTCCGACAGCCCTCTGATGACGTTGACTCAGAACGACCCTCTTTATGTCGATTTTTTAATCACGGAACGGGAGTTGCAGCAGATAGCGTTCACTACTCCGCTCATCAAAGTCTACCTTGCCGGCAAGGAAGAATGCATCGCAGCTGGCAAAGTCACCTTCATGGACCATGCGATCGATCCCAAATCGGGCATGCTCGCGGCAACGGGCATTCTGGCAAAATCGCAAAAGCCGCTTTGGCCGGGCCAATCTGTCCGCGTCCATCTCTTTTTTGGTAAAAAAGAAAAAGCGCAATTGATTCCTATGCGCGCTGTCAAAACCAACCAGGACGGCCCGTATATTTTTACTGTCAAGGAAGACAATACTGTAGAAATTCGTGCCATTAAACTCGGTCCTGAGGAAAAAGGTCAGATCGTTGTCGAAGAAGGGTTGGAAGGCGCTGTGAAAGTCGTCACGGAAGGGCAGCTGCGTCTCTTCCCCGGAGCAAAAGTTGAGGAAATCCGATGAACCTGTCTTCACCCTTTATCAAGAGACCGGTGATGACCACAATCATCATGGCGCTGATCTTGATCCTCGGAATCGTCGCCTTTAAAAAACTGCCCGTCACCGACTTGCCCAATGTCGATTACCCTGTGATCATGGTTCAAGCCTCCTATGCAGGGGCCAGCCCTGAAGTGATGGCGCGGACGGTCACAACGCCACTGGAAAAAGAGCTGATCAATATCAATGGCGTGAAGCATGTCACTTCCCAGACGAACCGCGGTTTTACGTGGATCACCCTGCTTTTCGAGCTCGATCGCGATATCGACGAAGCCGGCCAGGATGTGCAAGCTGCCTTGAAGCGAGCGGAACATGCTCTTCCTCACGATTTGGATCATAGTCCGACTTATCAAAAAGCCAATGCGCATCAAGAAAGCATTATCTATCTTGTTTTGACTTCGAGCTCTTCCACACTGTCCGAACTTTACGATTACGCGCACCTACGCGTGGAACAGCGCGTCGCCCGCATTGAAGGCGTGGGTAAAGTCGAAGTCTACGGTTCCCCTTATGCTTTACGCATTCAAGTGAACCCGGAATGGATGGCGGCCCGCGGGCTGAGCTTTGACGAGGTTCGCGCAAGCATCGCTCAAGCGACAGGTAATATTCCCGTTGGCGTTCTGGAAACTGCCGGCCGTAAGTTCACCCTGGAAGTTCCAGGCAGACTCAAATCTGCGGCGGAGTTCCGCAATTTGCAGATAGCCCCCGATGTCCGCCTCAAAGAGATCGCGGAGGTGTTGGACGGCCTGGAATCGGAAGAAGTTTTCCATCACATCACCAAAGAAAAAAATAACATTGCTGTCATCTTAGGCGTCAAAAAGCAAAGTGGGGCCAATGCAGTCAAGATTTCCCAGGAGCTCAAATCCGTCATCCCTGAGCTTAAGGCGGAATTGCCCCCTTCTATGCACCTTGAAGTGTGGTTCGACAAGGCCAGCTGGATCAAAGAGGCGATCGAAGATGTCGAATGGTCTCTCATCCTTTCCTTTGTCCTCGTTGTGGGCGTGATCTTCGTTTCCTTGCGCCGGTTCCGTGAGACGATGATCGCCGCAACGGCGCTTCCGCTGTCGATCGTGGGCACCTTCATCCTCATGCATGCGCTTAATTTCAACATCGATATCCTCTCTTTGCTCGCCCTCACACTGGCGATGGGTTTTGTCATCGACGATGCAATCGTCGTCCTGGAAAATATCGTCCGCCATCAGGAAAAAGGAGTGCCGCCCATGGAGGCCGCTTTTAGGGGCTCGAAGGAGATCAGCTTTACCGTCCTATCGATGACCCTTTCCCTGGTCGCTGTTTTTACTCCCATGCTTTTCATGAAAGACGTGACAGGCAGGCTTTTCCGGGAATTCAGTGTCACTTTGGCAGTTTCGATACTCGTCTCAGCATTTGTCTCTTTGACTCTGACTCCGATGCTCTGTAGCAAATTCGCTTCCAACTTTGTCCAAAAGACACTCAAGGACAATGCGCTTCTTTCTTTTTATCGCCGCACCCTCAGCTGGTGTTTGAACAACCGCAAAAAAACCCTCTCCGGCGCGCTTGCCTGCGTCGTCTTGACCGTTCTGCTTTTCCGTTTTCTGCCTATTAATCTCTTTCCCGAGGAAGACCGCGGATTCATTTGGAGTTTTGTGCAGATGCCGAGTGGTATGTCAAAAACCGATTCGGAAGAATATCAGAAGAAACTCAATGCGATCGTCCAAGTCCATCCTGCAGTCGACACCTTTGTCACCCTCAATTTTAAGGATTACTACATCTACCTGATCAGCTTGAGCGACGCTTCGCTACGGGCCTCGCAGTCAGCTGTGCTGACTGAATTGCAAGGACATTTCAACAGAATTCCAGGCATCCAGGCTTTTATGCGCGGCATGCAGCTCATCTCCGCGGACGGCGGCGGTGGTTTTGCGCGCAACATCTATCAATTCGTCATGAAGGGCTCGGAACTCGACGAAGTGCGCATAGCCGCAGAAAGTTTAAAACGAAAATTGGCCGCTATACCGGCTTTTGTGAACCCCGACCTGAGCATCAAAGCCGACGATCCCAAACTCGAAATCACGGTCTTTGATTCCCATGCCGAAAAACTCGGCCTCACACGCCTCATGGTCCAATCCCTCTTGCAAAATGCGTATTCCGGCGGCCATATTGGAAAAATCGAAAGAGGCGGTGAGGAATATTACGTTTTTCTCGAGCTCGATCCCAGATTCCAAAAAAACACAGCTGCTCTTTCCAAGCTTCACCTTAAGACTTCATCTGGGGAATCGGTCCCTCTTAAATCTGTCGCTTCATGGAAAGAAGGGGTTGGCCTCCAAAGCATCGAGCACCTCGACCTGCTTTCCAGCATCACTCTATCCTTCGATGTCGCCAAAGACGCCCCCCTAGCCGAAACTCTTGACAGCCTTAAAAAAATCGCCGGAGAAACGTTGCCCTCCTCCGTTTCCGGCAAACTGGAAGGCGTTGCTGAAATGGTCGATAAAACGAGTAGCGACACAATTTTGCTCCTCATCCTCGCCATCGTTGCGATGTATGCCGTTTTGGCGATCCTCTACGAAAGTTTTATTCATCCTCTGACGATCCTCTCTTCCTTGCCATTTGCATGCCTCGGTGGTATCTTGACCCTACTTGCCTTCCGTGAGCCCTTGTCACTGTACAGCATGGTCGGATTTCTCTTGCTTGTCGGCATTGTCAAAAAGAACGGGATCATGATCGTTGACTATGCCCTTGAATTGCAGCGCACCCGCGATCTTCCTCCTTCTGAAGCTGTACGTGAAGCTTGCCTGATCCGCTTCCGTCCGATCATGATGACGACTGTCGCCGCTGTCATAGGCGCCCTTCCCGTCGCGATCGGGATCGGCGCCGGCGCCGAAACGCGCCGCGGCCTCGGCCTTGTCATCGCCGGCGGCCTCATCTTCTCCCAATTTCTTACCCTCTATATCACTCCGATCATCTACCTTTATTTAGAAAAGCTTAGAACAAAACGTAAACAAGTAGAAGTTCAATGAAAAAATCAATTATTTTGCTAGGAATGGTGATTATGCCTTTTTTACTTAACGCAGAACTTAAAGTCCTTGCTTTTGCCGGCAGCACGCGAGAGGGCTCTTATAACAAAAAACTCGTTGCTGAAGCTGCCCAGAAAGCCCGCGAGATGGGAGCATCCGTTACCCTTATCGATCTCAAAGACTTTCCCATGCCGCTTTATGAGGCTGACCTCGAAAAAGCAAAAGGGATGCCAGATGCCGTCAAAAAATTGCGTCAGATCATGTTGGCCCACGACGCGATGATCATTGCATGTCCCGAATACAACGCTTCGATCCCAGCCCTGTTGAAAAACGCTCTAGATTGGGCCTCCCGTTCGGAAGATGGGCAGGGGTCTAAGGCCGCTTTCAAAGGCAAGAAAATTGCCATCATGAGCGCATCCCCCGGCAAAAGAGGGGGCGCCCGAGCGCTCGCACATCTACGCGTGGTCCTTGAAGATGTGGGAGCGATCGTCGTCCCTTCGGAATTGGGCATCCCCCGCGTCTTTGAATCCACCCCTGAAAAAGAAGAGAATAAAGGGGTTGTTTTGAAGCAAGCTCTTAAAGAGCTGTTAGCTGAAAATCAAGTCCCTGTTTCTAAATAGCTCTATATCGAAAATGACTCAAAAATGGGTTTTTGGCTGCGTTGGTATGCAGTAAATTTTTTGTCTTCTCTCGGGTCTTGTGGTTGCACAATGGCCCGTGCTACAGACAAAAAATTTCGCAACCGCCTTGTTAAATTCCCAACTTTTGAATCATTTCCGGTATAATATATTAGAATTATTAAAAAAATTATAATACAAATTTATCAATTGTCGAATATGCAAAGTTATAATATAATTATTGTTAATTATTTTATTTTCAGGCAACAAAATGGCAAGTCAAATTATTTCTATAAACCCTGCTCTTCCGCGCGGATTCCCTGCTACTAAAGAATCGGCCGAACAAGTCTATTCGGGTTTAAGGAAAAACTGGTGGAAACAGTTGTACGATGGAAAATACCACCATTTTGGTTCTGAAGTTTTCGATAAAGGCTTGCATAGCAATGGAGCTGAACCTGGATTCTATGACAGCGCGTTCAAGGCATTTGAATTTGCAAAACGGCATCTGAATGAAAAATTGAGTGCCGAGTTTTACCGCAATTTACACAAAGAAGCCTGTGCGCATTTCCGGGGACCGCAAAACATAACAGAAATGAAAGCCCGTGATGCGGGGCGATTTCGTTCCGTTTTAGAAAAAGGTGTCAGATGCGCATTTCCCCTGCACCAGATATTGAAATTATTCGATGGGCATAATGATCGTGAAAGAGTCATTGGCGATTATTGCATTTTAAGAAACACTTACGACGATCAAATCGTAGAGATCTGCGCTCATGGGACTATGCTCAAAGATAAAAATTGGGCTCGAGAATTTATAATTACCTCAGCCGATGCACAAGAATTTGAAAATCTCATTCAAAAGAAATTCGATGCACTAAAAGAGGCATTGAATGAATGGGCCAATGATCCCGTTGTAAAAATTGCAATCCCTGGCATTGCCTTAAGAGATGATAGATTACGCATTGATTACAAGGAGCCTCGGTGGTGGCCCTTCTCCTTTGATGTCGTTATTCCTCACCTTTTTGATGCCTTCAATCGGACCCTTTCCGAAATTAATGAAGAACTGATCAATACGTCACCTCACGAGCGAGAAAAAATAGATTCCTTAGTAGAGAGGAAGCTCCTGTTGATCAGCAATCTGTATCAAAATTTGGAATGGCTCCATCCGTACCCGGACGGTCAAGGGAGAACCGATTTGCTTCTTCTGGCAAAACTCCTTTCCGAAAATGGCTTCACGCCTGCCCTTTTAGATGAACCTTACATGTCCTCATTTTCATCGCGAGGAGATTGGCTAGCTTACCTGAAAGCGGGGATGCAGAAGTGGGAAGAAGAACGGAAAAAGGCAATCGCAGAGTAAGCTCAATTGACGATGTCTTTTTCTTCACCTGCTAGATGAAAATCAAATTGTTGTTTCTAAATAGCTTCATCATATTAAAGTAATTAAATTATATAAATATTTTGTAATTTAAAAAAAATATAATTGGAATATAATTAATTGTTTGGTTCAAAAAATGGCAAGTCAATTTACATCTCTAAACTGCCCTTTTCTCCGCGGGTTCCCTATCACTAAAGAATCGGCCGAAGAAGTCTATTGTGGATTAGACAAAAACTGGTGGAAACAGTTGTATGATGGGAAATACCAACATTTTGGCCCTGAAGTTTTCGATAAAGGCTTGCATGGCAGAGCCGAACCCGGATTTTATGAGAGCGCCTTCAAGGCATTCGAATTTGCCAAACGTCATTTGACTGAAAAATTGAGTTTGGAGTTTTACCGGGATTTACACAAAGAAGCCTGTGCGCATTTCCAAGGAAAGGAAAACAGAACACGAATGCAATCCGGTGAGGCGGGACGATTTCGTTATTCGATAGGAAGGAGTATTAAATGTACATTTCAAGTAGAAACGATGTTGAAAGTTTTCGGTGTGCAGAATATTCGTAAAAGACTCATTCGTCAATATTGCTTTTTAAGAAAGAATTACGGAGATGAAATTGTAAAAATCTGCGCAGATGAAACGACCCTCAAAGAGAATAAATGGTATGTAGAATTTACAATTACCGCAGCCCAAGCACAAGAAATTGAAAATCTAATTCAAAAGAAATTCCAAACGTTGGGCGAGACTCTGAATGAATGGGCGAAGGATCCTGTTATAAAAAATGCGGTCCCTCGGATTACCTTAATAGAGGATAAATTACGCATCGATTACAGCCGCGCTGAGTTGGAGCGCAATAACTTTTATGTAGTGATTTCCAAACTTTTTGATGCCTTCAATCGGACTCTTTCCGAAGTTAATGAAGAACTGAACAATGCGTCCTCTAATGAGCAAGAAAAAATAGATTCCTTAGTTGAGAGGAAGCTCGTGTTGATCGCCAATTTGTATCAAAATTTGGAATGGGTGCATCCCTACCCTGACGGTCAAGGAAGAACCGATTTGCTTCTTCTAGGCAAACTCCTTTCCGAAAACGGCTTCACCCCTGCCATTTTACATGATCCCTACATGTCCTCATTTTCATCCCGAGAAGATTGGCTCGCTTACCTGAAAAAGGGGATGCAGAAGTGGGATGAAGAACGGAACAGGGTCTTGGGTACCCTTTAGCAATATGAATTCAGGATTATCTTTTTAGGGTTCTTTGCCCATTATTTCCTTCAAAAGCTCGATGATCATTCTATGCCGAGAATATAACTTATTGATTATAAAGAGCTTAAAGTCAAAATTAATTATAATATCATTATTTAATAGTTGATAAATAATTATATTATAATTATAATATAATTATTAATAATTAGTTTTTGGTAAAAAAAATGACCATTCAAGTTTTATCTGTAAACAGTACTTTTCCTCGTGGATTCCCTGCTACTAAAGAATCGGCCGAAAAAGTTTATTATGGATTAGACAAAAACTGGTGGAAACAATTGTATGATGGGAAATACCATCATTTTGGCCCAGAAGTTTTCGATAGAGATCTGCATGGTAACGGCGCTGAACCCGGATTTTACGATAGCGCCTTGAAGGCATTCGAATTTGCAAAAAGTCATTTAACTGAAAAATTGAGTGTCGAGTTTTATTGCAATTTACACAAAGAAGCCTGTAAGCATTTTAAAGGAACGGAAAACAGAACACAAATGGAAGCCCTTAAGACAGGACAATTTCGTTCTGTAGAGGAGCGTGTAAAATGTACATTTGAACTACGTGCGATGTTGAAAGTTTTCGATGTGCAGAATAATCGGGAAGAAATTATTTCCGAGTATTGCATTTTAAGAAACACTTACGGAGGTGAAATTGTAAAAATCTGCGCGGATGGAACTACCCTAAAAGATAAAAATAAATGGGCTAGAGAATTTACGATTACGGCAGCTGATGCACGAGAAATCGAAAATCTCATTCAGGAGAAATTCCATACAGCAAAAGAGACGCTGAATGAATGGTCTAATAATCCCATTGTAAAAAAAGCTATCCCTGACGTTTCCTTAAGAGGTAATACCTTACGCATTGATTACAGCGATCCTCGGTGGCATGGCTTCTCCTTTGATATAGTGATTCCTCAACTTTTTGAAGCCTTCAATCAGACCCTTTCAGAAATTAATGAAGAACTGATCCATACGTCACCTAAAGAGCGAGAAAAAATAGATTCTTTAGTTGAGAGAAAGCTAATCTTGATCGTCGATCTCTACCAAAAATTAGAATGGCTTCATCCATACCCTGATGGTCAAGGAAGAGCCGATCTGCTTCTTCTCTCCAAACTCCTTTCCGAAAATGGATTCACGCCTGCCATTTTAGATGAACCGTACATGTCCTCATTTTCATCGCGAGAAGATTGGCTGGCTTACCTGAAACAGGGGATGCAGAAGTGGGAGGAAGAACGGCAAAAGAACATCGCAGGTTTTTAGTAAGCTCGATTCACGATGTTCTATTTCTGGAATTCTTTTTCTAGAAAGAACTACTAGACGCAAATAAACCTTTCGTTTCTAACTAGCTCCAAGGTATTAAATTAATCATAGTATAATTTTTTTCAAATTGAAAAACAAACGTAATTAGAATATAATTAACGACAGTAAATAATTAATTTTTGGGATCAAAAAAATGGCAAGTCAATCTATATCTCTAAACACCACTTTTCCCAGAGGGTTCCCTGTCACTAAAGAATCGGCAGAAGAAGTCTATTGTGGATTAGACAAAAACTGGTGGAAACAGTTGTACGATGGTAAATTCCATCGCCTTGGCCCTGAAGTATTCGATAAAGGTCTGCATGGCAACGGAGCCGAACCTGGTTTCTACGACAGTGCCTTTAAGGCATTTGAATTTGCAAAAGGGCATCTGAATGAAAAATTGAGTGTCGACTTTTACTGCGATTTGCACAAAGTAGCGTGTGCGCATTTCAAAGGAAAAGAAAACCGAACACACTTGGAAGCCCGTGATGCGGGACGGTTTCGACCTGTGGGAAGGGGTGTTAAATGTCTATTAGAACTTTACGCTATATTGAAAGTTTTCGATGTGAAGAATGAACGGGAAGGAGTCATTCGCCAATATTGCATCTTAAGAAAGAGTTATGGAGATGAAATTGTAAAAATCTGCGCGGATGGAACTGCCCTCAAAAATAAAGATATATGGAATAGGGAATTTACAATTACCGCAGCTGATGCTCAAGAAATTGAAGATCTGATTCAAAAAAGATTCAAGACGCTGAAAGAGACTCTGAATCAATGCTCTACTGATCCTGTTATAAAAAATGCGATTCCTAAGATTGCCTTAGTCGGCGATAGATTGCGGATTGATTACAGTCGGTCTGGGCGGGATTGCAATAGCTTTAACATAGTGATTCCCCAACTTTTTAATGCCTTCAATCTCGCGCTTTCAGAAATTAATGAAGAACTGATAAATACGCCTCTTAATGCGCGAGAAAAAATAGATTCCTTAGTGGAGAAGAAGCTCATGTTGATCGACAATCTCTATCAAAATTTGGAATGGCTCCACCCATACGTTGACGGTCAAGGAAGAACCGATTTGCTTCTTCTCGCAAAGCTCCTTTCTGAAAATGGATTCACGCCTGCCATTTTAGAAGAACCCTACATGTCCTCATTTTCATCGCGAGAAGAATGGCTGGCATATCTGAAACACGGGATGCAGAGATGGGAGGAAGAACGGAAAAAGACCATCGGAATGGTTTAGCAGGCTGAATTCACGATGTTCTTTTTTCTGGGATTTATTTTGTGGATTAATTTACCCATTATGTCCATGAAAACCGGATTTATTTCCTTGATATTTTGTTTCGATTGAGGGGTTAATAATAAATAATATGAATAATAATTAGTGAAAAATGGCAAGTCAAGTTTTATCCCTCAACAGCACTTTGTCTCGCGGCTACCCTGTTACTAAAGAATCGGCCGAAAAAGTCTATTCTGGGTTAGACAAAAACTGGTGGAAACAGTTGTATGATGGGAAATACCACCATTATGGTTCTGAAGTTTTCGATAAAGGTCTGCATGGCAATGGAGCAGAACCCGGCTTCTATGACAGCGCGTTTAAGGCATTCGAATTTGCCAAACGTCATTTGACTAAAAAATTGAGTGTTCAATTTTACTGCAATTTGCACAAAAAAGTTTGTGCGCATTTCAAAGGAAAGCTTAACAGAACAGGAATAGAAGCCCATGATGCAGGACGGTTTCGTTCTGTAGACAACCGTGTCAGATGTACATTTGAATTACGCGCGATATTGAAAATTTTCGATGGGCAGAATGACCGTAAAAGAATCATTCGGGAATATTGCATTTTAAGAAGGCATTACGGAGATGCCATTGTAAAAATCTGCGCTGATGGAACTACCCTCAAAGATAAAGATATATGGTCTGGTGAGTTTACAATTACTGCAGCTGATGCACAAGAAATTGAAAATCTGATTCAGAACAAATTCTATATGGCAAAAAAGAGTCTGAATGAATGGAGGAATGATCGCATTATAAAAAATGCAATTCCAGACATTGCCTTAAAAAGAGAAACATTCCGCATTGATTACAGTCAGCCTGGAAGGCATCGCTTTTCTTTCGATATAGTGATTCCTCAACTTTTTGATGCCTTCAATCGAACCCTTGCCGAAATCAATGAAGAACTGATCAATACCTCTGCTGATGAGCGAGAAAAAATAGATTTGTTAGTAGAGAGGAAGCTAGTGTTGATCGAAAATCTGTTCCAGAATTTAGAATGGCTCCATCCATATCCTGACGGCCAAGGAAGAACCGATTTGCTTCTTCTCGCCAAACTCCTTTCCGAAAATGGATTCACGCCTGCCATTTTAGACGAACCGTACATGTCCTCATTTTCATCGCGAGAAGATTGGCTGGCTTACCTCAAAGAGGGGATGCAGAATTGGGAGGAAGAACGAGAAAAGACCATCGCAGCTATTTAGTAGGCTCAATTCACGGTGTTTTTTCCAGATTTTTTTCTTAGCTAGGCTTATTATATTTTCGTTAAGGGCGTGATGATCATCGCTCTCAACAATCTTATTATTCTAAAGTATATTTAAAGCATAATAAATAGCTATGGCATTATTGTATTTAAAAATTGATTAATAACCTTAATTATGAGATCATTATGTATAAATTAAATTTGGGAGGAAAATGGCAAGTCAAGTTTTATCTTCAAACACAACTTTTCTGCGAGGATTCCCTGTGAGTAAAGAATCGGCCGAAAAAATTTATTGTGGATTAGAAAAAAACTGGTGGAAACAGTTGTATGATGGGAAATTCCATCATTTGGGAGTTGAAGTTTTCGATAAAGCACTGCATCGCCTTCGAGCTGAACCTGGATTTCATGACAGCGCGTTCAAGGCCTTCGAATTTGCAAAATCTCATTTAACTGAAAAATTAAGTGTAGACTTTTACCTAGGTTTACACAAAGTAGCCTGTGCGCATTTCAAGGGAAAGGAAAACAACACAGGAATGGACTCGAGTGAGGCAGGACGATTTCGTCCCTCAGGAGGAGGAAATGTCCGTTGTAAAATTAAATTAAGAATGATGTTGAAAGAAATTTTTGCTGTGGAGAAAAGTATAGAACTCATAAATCTTTATTCCATTTTGAGAGAGGATTTGGGAGATAAAATTGTAGAAATCTGCGGTGAGGGAATTATCGTAAAAATTGAAGATAAAGTCACGAGAAGAGAAGACACATGTGACGGAGCCGATGTACAAGAAATTGAAAATCTCATTCAAAAGAAATTCCAAGCCCTGAACGAGACTCTCAATGAATGGGCTAATGATCCCATTGTAAAAAATGCTATCCCTAAGGTTAACTTAATAGGGGATGAATTATGTTTGTTTTACAGTGAGGCTTGGTTTAACATGTTGGTTACCCAACTTTTTGTAGCCTTCAATCGGACTCTTTCCGAAATTAATGAAGAATTGATCAATACGCCCCTTACTGAGCGAGAAAAAATAGATTCCTTAGTAGAGAGAAAGCTCGTATTAATCGAAAACCTGTTCCAAAATTTAGAATGGCTCCATCCATTTAGGGACGGTCAAGGAAGAACCGATTTGCTTCTTCTCGCAAAGCTCCTTTCCGAAAATGGATTCACCCCGGCCATTTTGGATGAACCTTACATGTCCTCATTTTCATCGCGAGAGGATTGGTTGGCTTACCTCAAAGAGGGGATGCACAAGTGGGAGGAAGAACGGAAAAAAACCATCGCAGTTGTTTAGTAGGCTCAATTCACGGTGTTTTTTCCAGATTTTTTTCTTAGCTAGGCTTATTATATTTTCGTTAAGGGCGCGATAATCATCGCTGACCTTGCCCCTTAAAAACCGTCCATAAAGAAATAGAGGTTCGTAGAAACTTTAAAGAAGCAGATACAGGGCAAGGTGACCAAAAAATTAAGGTTCCTCGATTAATCAACGATCAACTCGTCTACTTATGGGGCCTTTTCCATTGTTAATAAAAATTTTTATCTCAAGACACTTATTCCTAAGCGTTTCCAAAAGAAATTACGCAACAACGCCCACCCTTGTTTCTTTTAAAGTAGATCCAATAAATAAAAAATAATTATAATATTTTTATTTAAAAGTTGATTAATAACTATAATTAAAATATAATTATCTATAATTAAACTTTGGAGAAAAATGGCAAGTCAAGTTTCATCCGTAACTCGGCCTTTTTTGGGGGGATTCCCTGTGACTAAAGAATCGGCCGAAAAAGTTTATTGTGCATTAGGCAAAAACTGGTGGAAACAATTGTTTGATGGAAAACATCATCATCTAGGACCGGAAGTTTTCGATAAGGGTCTGCATGGTAATGAAGCTGAACCCGGATTTTATGAAAGCGCTTTCAAGGCCTTTGAATTTGCGAAATGTCATTTAACTGAAAAATTAAGTCTAAAATTTTACTTAGATTTACACAAAGAAGCTTGCGGGCATTTCAAAGGAAAGGAAAACAACACACAAATCAACGCAAGTGAAGCGGGACGATTTCGTGCCCTAGGACGAGGGGTCTGGTGTAAAATGAAATTAAGAACGATCTTAAAAGTGATTTTCGGTGGGGAGAAAAGCAAAAAAATCATAGACCACTACTCCATTTTAAGAGAGCATTTGGGAGATAAAATTGTAGAACTCTGCGGTGAGGGAATTACCGTTAAAATTAAAGATAAAGAGAGAAGAACAGAAGAGACATGTGACGGAGCCGACATACAGGAAATTGAAAATCTCATTCAAAAGAAATTCCAAACGCTAAACGAGACTCTGAATGAATGGGGCAATGATCCCGTTGTAAAAGATGCGATCCCCGGTATTAGCTTAATTGATGATAGATTACGCATTGATTACAAGGAGCCTCGATTGTCTGTCTTCTCCTTTGGTGTAGTCATTCCCTACCTTTTTGATGGCTTCAATCGGACCCTTTCTGAAATCAATGAAGAACTGCTCAATACGTCCCTTATGGAGCGAGAAAAAATAGATTCCTTAGTGGAGAAGAAGCTCGTGTTGATCGAAAATCTGTATCAAAATTTGGAGTGGCTCCATCCATACGCTGATGGTCAAGGAAGAACCGATTTACTTCTTCTTGCCAAGCTTCTTTCCGAAAATGGATTCACCCCGGCCATTTTAGAAGAACCCTACATGTCCTCATTTTCCTCGCGAGAAGAGTGGTTCGCTTACCTGAAAGAGGGGATGCAGAAGTGGGAAGAAGAACGGAAAAAGGCGTAGCTGGACTACGCCTTGCTGGACGTGTAGACCGTATCAAAATCAGGGTTTTTGTCTTTTTCCCCAAACTTACCATCCATGAGGATCTTGAATCGGTGTTGAGGAGTACTTGCCCTTTTACGCGAGGTCTTTTGAGGTTGTCGTCCCTGGGCATCCCGCCCGTCTTGGAAACAACCCCTTAAGATTATAATTAGTAAAAATAAGAAAATTTATAATATAATTATTGTTAATTGATTTAATTTTAGGCAATAAAATGGCAATTCAAATTATTAGTACACGCAGCGCTCTTCCCGTCGGATTACCTATGACTAAAGAATCCGCTGAAAAAGTCTATTGTGGATTAGGTAAAAACTGGTGGAAACAGTTGTACGATGGAAAATACCACGCTTTTGGTCCTGAAGTTTTCGATAAAGGTCTCCATGGCAATGGAGCTGAACCGGGATTCTACGAGAGCGCGTTCAAAGCATTTGAATTTGCAAAACAGCATCTGAATGAAAAATTGAGCGTCGAGTTTTACCGCAATTTACACAAAGAAGCCTGCACACATTTCAAGGGAGCTGAAAACAAAACAGAAATTAAAGCTCATGACACGGGACGCTTTCGTGCTACTTCGGATAAGGATGTCGGGTGTACAATAAAACTACACCTGATGTTGAAAGTTTTCGATAGGAAGAATGACCGTGAAAGAGTCATTCGCGATTATTGCATTTTAAAAAACAGTTATGGGGATGAGATTGTAAAAATCTGCGCCGATGGCACTACCCTCAAAGATAAAGATACTTGGGCTCGAGAATTTATAATTACTCCTTCGGATGCGCAAGAAATTGAAACGCTGATTCAAAATAAAATAAAAGCGGCACAGGAGACTCTAGATGAATGGGCCAATGATTCCGTTATGAAAGATGCGATCCCCAAAATTACCCTAGGAGATGATGCATTAAGGATTCAATACAGAAAACCTCTATTGAATGGCTTCGACTTTGAGGAAGTGGTTTCTCACCTTTTTGAAGCCTTCAATCGAAGCCTTTCCGAAGTTGATAAAGAATTAGTCAATACTCCTCCTAATGAGCAAGAAAAAATAGATCGGCTTGTCGACAAGAAGCTTGTGTTGATCGACGATTTGTACCAAAAACTGGAATGGCTTCATCCATACCCTGACGGTCAAGGAAGAACCGATTTGCTTCTTTTCGCCAAACTCCTTTCTGAAAACGGATTCAATCCTGCCATTTGGGACGAACCCTACATGTCCTCATTTTCATCGCGAGAAGATTGCTTGGCTTACCTGAAAGAGGGGATGCAGAAGTGGGAGGAAGAACGGAAAAAGGCCCTCGGAGCTTTTTTACCTGAGTTCATTTCATAGCATATTGCCGCATCTTTTGGGCGCTTTTTGCAAATTTTGGCGCGTCCATAGGTTCCTTCAGCTATTGAACGCCCCAAAATTTGCAAGACGTGCGCTGCGGTTCATGAGCAGCGCGTCGGCGATGACAAGGGCTGTCATGGCTTCGACGATGGGGACGGCGCGGATGGTGACGCAGGGATCATGGCGGGAACCTTCAGGAAGTTGGAAGGTTTCTTCTTTCTTTTCCAGGCTGACGGTTTTTTGGGGTTTTTTGATGCTGGAAGTAGGTTTGAAGGCAACGCGGGCGATCATCGGCATTCCGGTGCTGATGCCGCCAAGAGTTCCGCCGGCATAGTTGGTGGCGGTGGCGACTTTACCTTTCTCATCGAGAATGAAAGCGTCATTGTGCTCAGAGCCTCTCATGCGGGCTGCGGCAAAGCCTGAACCAATTTCAAAGCCTTTGGTAGCTGGTAGGGAAAGCATCGCCCTCGCGAGATTGCCCTCGAGCTTTTCGTAGACGGGATCGCCGAGCCCAATAGGTAAGCCAAGCGCAACGGTCTCAATGACGCCCCCGAGAGAGTCGCCCTCTTCTTTCACTTTTTCCAGGGCCTCGATCATTTTTTTTGTGCCGTTTTCGTCAGGGCAAAAGATGGGGCTTTCGCGTGTTGCTTTTCGCAGACGGGAAGGGGATGAGAAATCGGGGTGAGGAGTGAGGATGCCGCCGATTTCTTTGATGTAGGCGATGACTTCGATTTGGAAATGGGCGAGGAGTTTTTTCGCGACGGCGCCGGCAGCGACGCGGCATGCGGTCTCCCGTGCGGATGATCTGCCGCCGCCGCGATAATCGAAGATGCCGTATTTTTCCAGATAAGTGAAATTGGAATGGCCCGGGCGCAGCAGACCTTTGATGGGTTCGTATTTGCTCGAATCGGCGTCTTTGTTGAAGATAATGATCGAGATTGGCGCACCCGTTGTCTTGCCTTCGAAGACGCCGGAGTAAATCTGCGCTTCATCCTTTTCTCCGCGAGGGGTCACATATGGCGTTCTGCCGCCTTGCCTCAGGGAAAGATCGTCGTTGATCTCTTCATCCGTAATGGCGAGGCCCGCAGGGCAGCCGTCGATAACGGCACCGATGGCCTTGCCGTGCGATTCTCCCCAGGTCGTGACGCGGAATAATGCGCCAAAGGAGTTGCTAGCCATTGTGCTGCTCCCGATTTAAGATCAATGCAGTGAGTTCCAGTATGACTTGATCCTGTGTCTTAGTCTCCAGATCAATCGATAGGGCGGGTATCGCTTCATATGTGGATCGCCTCCCATTGTAGTAGTTTTCAAACGACTTTTCAGGATCGGCAGAATCTAAGAAAGAAGGGAGTTGGTTGTCGAGGATCCTTCTTTTCAATGTCTCCTTACTTACTTTGAGATAAACGAGCTGGCCTAATTTGGCAAGCAATGCTGCATTCTTGGGATTTAAAATTAAACCGCCTCCGAGGGCGATGATCGAGTTTTGGCAGTTTTTAAGCTGGCTGACGACCTCAGATTCCAATGCGCGGAATTTTTCTTCTCCGATTTTTTTGTAAATTTGCCGAAATGGCATTTCATCGCTTGTGTGCTCGAGATACAGCTGCTCGAGCATAGTGTCGGTATCGAGAAAGGTGCGATTCATGCGGACCGCGAGCATCTTGCCAAACGTTGTTTTGCCGCAGCTTTTGAAGCCGAAAAGAATCAGGTTCATGTGATTGCCTCGATGGAAGCGCCAAGAGCGCGGAAGTCATGGGCAAACGAAGGATAGGTCTTCGCGATGCACTGAGTGCCTTCGATCTTAGATTCGCTTTTAGCGCCAAGGGCAGCGATCGAAAGGGACATGGCGATCCGGTGGTCATGCCAGGAAGAGAGCTCTGCGCCATGCAGCGGGGCATGAGTAATTACAAGGCCATCGGGTTTTTCCTGGATCGAAGCGCCCATTTTGGTCAGTTCCGTCGCCATCGCGTGGAGGCGGTCGGACTCTTTTTTTCGGGCGATCGAAGCATTAGTGATTTCTGTTGTCCCTTCGGCAAAACAGCCGATCACGGAAAGGATCGGCGCGGCATCGATGAAGTCGTTGATATCGATGCGCTGTCCTTTGAGTTTGCTATTCTTGCGGACAGTGAGGGTTTTTTTGCCGTCGTCGATATCGATCTTGGCGCCCATTTGGATGAGGACCTCGATCAGTTTTTTATCCCCTTGGCAATCGTGCATGTCGATATTGGTCAAAGTCAGCTCGGAATTCGTGACGAGGGCTGCCGCAATAGGAAAGGCCGACGAGCTAAAGTCCCCGGGAATGGACAGGGAAAACCCCTCGATTTGGGCATGTCCGGCAACGGTGTATTTGGCGTAATTTTCGTGGGCAACTTCGATGCCCAATTTTTTAAACCAATGCAACGTCAGATCGATCCAGGGTTTTTCTCCCGGATTGGAAACTTCTATGGTGCTTTTTCCCTGGAGGAACGCTGTCGCGATCAGCATGCCGGAAACCGGCTGGGAGTCTTCCCCAGAAAGCTTGGCGACTCCGGGTTTCATGGGGCCTTTAATGATGATCGGCGCATACCCATCAAGGCGGGAGGAGGCGGCCAAACATTCTAGCTGAGTGAGAGCTTCGAGCAGCGGTTTAACGGGACGGTTATGGCGGATGGAAGGGTCGCCGGTGAGAATGGTATAAGCAGGGGAGAGGCCGGCCAGGGCCCCGACAAAACGGAGCACTTGTCCTGAATTGCCGGAATCGATCACATTTTCCGCGCTGGCGAGCTTTCCGCTCAGTCCCCGGACGCGCAATTCGTTTTCGCTGACCTGAATGCCAGCCCCGAATAGGCGCATCGCATCGATCATCGCCGTCGCATCGGGAGAATGAAGAAAATGGCGGATGACGGAATTACCTTTGGCCATCGCCGCAAAAAGGATCGCGCGCAAGGTGTGTGATTTGGAAGGAGGAACTGCGGCGGTGCCATGCACAGCGCCCGGCCGAATGAGAAATCGGGTCATGAGACTATCCCACTATTCAAACGTTTGATTTTTGTTGGATTTTTTGTCAGATTTTGAAACCGCTTCGCAGGACATACTTGAAGATATAGACCAGAAGCGGTTTCAAAATATGGCAAAAAAGACACGAAAAGCAAATATTTGGATAGTCTCATGCTTTTCCTCCAAAATTCTCGATCATCCAATCGAGCGCGCCATCCAGGATGTCTTTGGGAATCTCGCAGCAATAGGCGCCGCTGAAAGGATGGCAGACACCGATTTTTTCCAATATCACAAACCGGACAGCGCCTCCTATGGCCTTTTTATCCAGAGCAAAGGCAGTGTGCATGTTTGCTTTTGTCACCTGGGCGCTGAGTGTGAGGGTGAAGGGAAATGTTCTGATTAATTTTTCCATCCTTGCCCAGGAAGGTTCCGCCAGGTTGCCCATTTTCATGCTGATGTACCCTTCGACGAGCATACCCATGGCGACAGCCTGACCATGAGAGAGGCGGTAATCTTCAAGCAATTCGAGAGCGTGGGCGATCGTGTGGCCAAAATTGACGATGCGGCGAAAGCCCGATTTTTCTTCATAGTCTCCTTCGACAATTTGCGCTTTGATCATCACCGATTCGTGAATGATTCTTCCCAAGTAGACAGGATCTTCCGGTTTCCAATTTTTCAGGGTCTCGAAGAGCTCGTAAGAGCGGATTAGAGCGTATTTGATCACTTCTGCAGCGCCGTTCGTCCATTCCGATTGGGGCAGCGAAGCGAGGACGGAGGGGTCGATGAAGATTTTTTCTGCAGGATAAAAGGTCCCGATCAAATTCTTGCCAAAGCGGGTATTCACAGCGGTTTTGCCGCCGATGGCAGCGTCGACCATCCCGAGCAGAGTTGTCGGAACAAAAACAAGAGGTGCGCCCCGGCAATACGTCGAAGCAAGAAAACCGATCAGATCTGTCGTGACTCCGCCTCCCATCGCGATCAGAGCGGTATCGCGTCCAAATTTTTGCGACTGCAGCTTGTCCTCGAGTTCCGCTTTTCTTTCCCTGCACTTTTCTTGTTCGCCAGGTGGAAAAGTGAAGAGAGAGACATTCAGCCCCCATTTTTTCAAATGCTCCATCCAGCGATTGCCGTACAGTTTGGCGACGGCCTCATCACAACAAAGAGCAAAATGGGGAGCCAGTTTACGCAATTCTTTAGCAGACCCTTCCGAAAAAAGAAAATGGTCGGCGATGATAATTTCAGAAGGCTTATGGCTGGGTTTCAGAGTAAGGGGAATTTTCTTCATGTCATTACAGCCTTTTTTAAAGCGATCAACCCTTCCCGGATCCCTATCTCTGTCTCAGAATAGGCCATGCGGAAATACCCTTCAGCGCCAAACGCAATGCCGGGAACGCACGCGATGTTGGCTTTGTCCATCAACGCAGCGCAAAATTCATCAGAATTTAATGATGTTCGAAAAATAGACAGCGGGATAAACGCATAGATTGATGCTACTGGCATTTCCAATCGGCATTGAAAGAGCTCCTGGAACAACTTGTAGAAAAGATCTCTACGTTTTTGCATCGCATTTCTCACGAATGAGGTGATTTCCGTGTGGTTTTTCAATGCGGCAAGGGCAGCCCATTGGCTGACGGTCGATGGGCCGGTCGTCGATTGGCCCTGCAAAGCGATCATCTGCCGGATGAGGTTCTCCGGTCCGAATGCAAACCCGACACGCCATCCGGTCATCGCAAAGTTTTTTGAGCAGCTCTGGACAACGAGCGCTCTCTCTTTGGCCAAGGGCCCGCAGGAGAAGAACCGATGCCCATCATACACAATTCCGCTATAAACTTCATCAGAGATTACAAAAAGGTCGGCTTCCTCGGCGGCCTTGAGAAGAGCCGAGAGTTCTTGCTCGCTATATAGCGTTCCCGTGGGATTTCCCGCATTGTTCAAAATGAGGATTTTCGAGCGGGGGCCCAGATGTGTTTTAAGGATTTCCGGCGTCAGCTTCCACTGATTTTGCGCATGCGTGGGCATCACTACGGGGTTGCCTTTGAACAGGCGCGTCATTTGCGGATAAGAGACCCAGTAAGGTGAGGGGATGAGTACTTCATCCCCTTCTTTGAGCAGAATTTGTAAGGCGGCGAAGATGGCAAATTTTCCACCCGGCGTCACGATTGCATTTTCTTCTTGGTAATAGCAGCCGTAAAGGGTATTGATCCATTGGCAAGCTTCTTTGCGCAGGGCCGGAAGCCCTGCTACCGGTGAATAAAGGACCTGCTCTGCCGCGAGGTGTTCCGCCACCGCTTCGATCACATGAGGATTCGAGGGAAGGAGCGGGTCTCCCGCCGCAAAATTATAAATTTTTTCTCCCCGCTGCTGTTTTAACTGGGCCATCGAATTGATTGCCACGGTAGCGGAGGCTAATGTTTCGATTTTCATCTTGTTTGCTCTTCTATAAATTTTAACAATGCGGCAAAATGGTCCTGGATCTTTTCTTGATTAAGAGCGTTTATTTCTGCCCACAGTTGGGGGTTGTCGCGCGCAACGCGGGTCGTTGAATGAAAACAAGGCCCTGCAATTTTCAGGGCATCGGGATCTCGCTGTTCTACAAATTGGGCAAGAAGCCGTGAAAGAAGCGCAGGGAGATGGGAAACAAGCGCGGTTTGAGAGTCGTGCTCTTCAAGGCTTAACACGATTGGCTCGGCTCCGAGAATTTTAATCCACGCCGCCATTTGTTTTACAGTTTCATCCCGATTTTTAGCATGCGGCGTCACGATCCACGGACGTCGCTCAAAAAGACCCGGGTCGCTGTTTGCAAAACCCCATTTTTCTTTGCCTGCCATCGGATGGGTGCTCAAAAATTCGACGTTGCCCATCGTCAGTTTCTCGAAAGTGGGAACAATCTCTTTTTTCACGCTGCCGATATCGATAATGAGAAGGGGTTTATTATCTGGGCAATGGCGGCTCATTTCCACGGCGACATGGGGGATCGTCGAAAGGGGAGTTGCCAAGATGATCAAATCGCTCCATGCCATTAATTCTTTCCAAGAATTGAACAATTGATCGACCCATCCCTCTTTGCTGGCTTGCTGCAGATCTGCAAAATCGGCACGGAGGGATCCGATTTTGGCGTGCGGCCTTTTCTTTTTCCATGTTTTGACGATGGAACCTCCTATGAGTCCCATGCCAATGACACTGACATTACTTAGATGGTTCATATATCCCCAATAGTTTAAGTGTTTCTGTTTTTTCTTTTAATGATTGCAGAACAAATTCGATGTCGTGATCTTGGGTAAATACAATATCGATGAAGAACAAGTACTCGAACGGTTTTTCCCAGATGGGGCGGGAGACGATCTGCGTTAAATTTAACTCGAGGTTTGCGAACACTTGCACCACTTCCGCCAATGCGCCGGAGATGTGTTTAAGTGTGATCAATAGGGAACACTTTCCCTCATTCAGAATATAACCCTCCTTTTTTAAAAACAAAAACCGCGTCGTATTGCTTTCGTCGTCTTCGAGGTTGGCTTTGATCACGTCGAGCTTGTAAACTTCCGCTGTTTTGCGGCTTCCAATCGCTGCAAGCGTCGAATCCGACGATGCCGCGATGTCCTGTGCCGCACCTGCCGTATCGAAATGGACCAACGGCTCTATCCAGGGATGATTCTGGAAAAAGTGGGTGCATTGCGCCAATGCTTTTGGGTGGGAATACACTTTTTGGATCTCTTTCAGACGAGGGTTTTTCCCCACAAGGCAATGCTCGATCGGGAGACAGAGCTCTCCGATGATCTCCACATCGTAGCGGTGAAAAAGATCGAAATTTTCCACGATCGGGCCAATCAAAGTGTTTTCAATTGGCACAGCGGCAAACTCAGTCTCGCCGCTGTCCAGACTTTTAAACACATCCTCGAAAGAGGCCTTGCCGATCGATTCCACCCTTTTTCCGAAATAACGCTCAATCGCAATGTCACTGAAGGATGCTTTCGTCCCTTGATAAGCTGCCTTCATTTTCCCATCTCCATTTTCATGTTTAACTTGGAATAAGCGACAAAGAGACTGAATATTTCTTCGATCACCGCCGGGCTCAAATCATGCTTTTTGGAAAGCTCGCGCAATAATTCAAGCTGCTGCTCTTCCCGCAAAGGATCATTCACGGGAAGATCATGCTTTTTTTTGACTTTGGCGATTTCTTTCGCCACTTTTAACCGTTCAGAAAAAAGGGCGATAATTTCTCCGTTCAAGTTGTCGATTTTATGTCTTAAAGATTCCAGGCTCATAAAGACCTCCCCATCGCCTTCGCGATCGCATCGAGTTCCCGGGAAAGAACTTCTAATTCGGAAGGGAGAAGAGCCTGCTTCCCATCGCACTTGGCATCCGCGGGCAAATGGTGGACTTCGATCAAAAGACCGTCTGCTCCAATCGCCACCGACGCTTTGGAAAGGGCTGGGATGATGTCTTTGCGCCCTGCGGCATGGCTGGGATCGACGATGATCGGCAAATGGGTCATTTGCCGTGCGACCGCAACGCTGCTTAAATCGAGCGTGCTGCGCGTAGAATTCTCAAACGTGCGAATTCCTCGCTCGCATAAAATCACCTGATGGTTGCCATGCGCCATGAGGTATTCCGCGCTCATCAGCCATTCCTCGACTGTCGCGGAAATCCCTCTTTTCAAAATGACAGGCTTTTTGCAGCCTCCCACTTCTTTGAGAAGATTGAAGTTTTGCATGTTGCGGGCCCCGATGCGCACGATGTCGACATGTTCGGCGACGATTTCCACATCGCGGACATCCATCACCTCGGTTTCGATCAACATGCCGTGTTCTTCTTGAACCAGTTTGTGCAGGCGCAACCCTTCGACCCCCATCCCCTGAAAGCTATAGGGGGAAGTGCGCGGCTTGAAGGCCGATCCGCGGAGGACCTTGACTTTTGCCCGGGACAATTGTTTTGCGATCGAGCGCAGCTGCTCTTCACTTTCAATCGCGCAAGGGCCGGCCATCATGATCACTTCGGGTCCGCCGATCGTCACTCCCTTGATGGTGATTTGGGTCTTTTCCTTTTTGAAAGCTTTGGAGGCGAGCTTCCAAGGCGTGGAAATGGGGATCATTTCCGCGATGCAGCCCAAGGTCTGCAAATCGCTTAAAACCTCTGAAGAAAGGGGTTTTTCCAGCCCTATATGGACTTCAGAGTCCGTTTCAGAGATACAATGATGAATCCCCAGTGAAACGAGCTTATCGCACAAAAGCGCCAATAGAGCGGGTTTGACATGGGGTTGAAGCTTGAGTAACATAAATACCTTATATCCAAAAGTTTATATTTAATTCGTTTTTCCTCTTCAAAAAAGAGGTCCGGACCCTTTTTCAGGGTTTCCAAGGTAACGAGCGAATGTAAGAGGATAAAAAGGTATATTGGCGGCTATGCGCCAAAATAGAAGTAAGAAAAGAAATAACGATTGACCAAGAGAGGTGCCCCTCGGCCAATTTCAAGCGCAGGTGTGGTTCTGTCTTGTGTTTTCATAATGGCTCCATTATAACAATAACTTACCCTTAAGTCAATGTCTGTTTTTAAATCCATGAGATCGAAAGAGATGAAGACACTCCTTTTTGGCATTGTTCCCGGGCCGGATATCAAAACGGCGGAAAAGTTACTCCAAGAGGGAAAGCCCTACACGGATGGACTTGAGCTTCGGCTTGATCATTTTACCCAGATCGACCCGCAAGCTTTGAAGACCTTTATCCAGATATGCGGTCTCCCTGTGATGTTGACCTTGAGGCGAAAAGACCAGGGTGGCGTTTTCCAGGGCACGGAAAAAGAGCGGCTGGAAGGGCTCGAATCGCTTTGCGCGCTGCAGCCCGCCTATGTCGATTTGGAATACGACGTTCCTGCAGAATTTCGAAAAAAGCTTTTCGAATCATATCCCCAAGTGTCCTTTCTCAGTTCTTATCACGATTTTTCTCAAACACCGGATGACCTCGAGGCGATTCTGGCCAAAATGAGAACGCCCTACACGCACATTTACAAGATGGCCTTCGCAGCCCAATCCACCCTAGATGCTCTTCGTATCCTCGAATTTGTACAGGCGCAGAAAGAAAAAATCATCGGCATCGGCATGGGAGAAGAAGGACAATGCTCGCGCATCCTCGCTCCGGTCGTGAGCAATTTTTTAACTTATGCGGCTATTGTCGAGAACAACTCGACAGCACCTGGCCAAATGACGGCGAAGGAGATGCAGGAGATCTATCGCTTCCGCCAATTGAGTCAAGATACAAAAATCTATGGGCTCATCGGTGATCCGGTGGACAAAAGCATGGGGCATCTAATCCACAATGCTGTTTTTGAAAATCAAAAAATTAACGCCGTTTACGTGAAAATGAAAGTGAAGACGGAAGAGATGCCGGCTTTTTTTGTGAACATCTTAAAATTGCCTTTTCATGGCCTTAGCGTCACGATGCCGCACAAAGAAACGGTTGTTCCCTTGCTTTCCCAAATTTCCATCGATTCGCGCGTCATCGGCGCTTGCAATACCATTTCCATCAAAGAGGGGAAAACAACCGGCTTCAATTCAGATGGGATTGGAGCGTTGAATGCGATTGAGAAGCATGGCCTCGTCTTTGGGAGACATGTCCTTATCATCGGCGCAGGCGGCGCGGCCAAATCGATCATCTTCGAAGCCGCCGAGCGCGGCGCGTTCGTGACCATCCTCAATCGCACTCCTGAAAAAGCGATGGAAATTGCCGATTCCATGAAGGGGAGGGGAGGGGGATTCGAGCTTTTACCCGAAGTGTGCAAACAAGGCTACGACGTGATCATCAATTGTATTCCCGAAAGCGATTTTATCGAAGAACAATGGATTTTGCCAGAAAAGATCGCCATGGACATCGTCTACGTCCCTAAAAACACCCCTTTTCTTCTCAAAGCCGCGGAGAAAAAATGCCGGATTGTCTACGGTTATGAGATGTTCATCAACCAGGCCGTCGAACAAGAACGGATTTGGCTTGATGAAACCATCGACCTCGAAAAAGCTTATGCGATCATCGAAAAAATGGTTAATCAACGTCTACAGGCTTATGAAAGTACAAATTGAAATCGGCAGGGCCGATTTTGTCCGTTTTCACATAGTTGACATCGACTTTCATCTCTTTATGCCGTGTTGAAACTAGGTACCCCTTGTCAACGCGCAAAATTTGTTCGATCGGATCAGCGCCTCCCAATAGGCGATAACCTTCCTGCGAATTTAAGATGGCTTGAATTTCCCGCTCACTCTGCGCCAGCGGCGGCAAAGCAGCAAAAACGGTTTGGGTGGCTAACAACAGTGCCGCGAGGATTGTTTTTTTGCTTAGGTGATTGAGTAGCATCGGTATCTCCGTTTCATTTCTATGATTTATCTCAAAAAACCATAAATTTTGCAACAGAGCTATAGAAGCCCCCTCAGGTTTTTAGGTCCAAAGGGGGTATTGAGGGGAAGGGATTAAACGCCTTTCTCAGTAGGTTCGGTGACATCGGTCACATCTTCAACTGTAACTGTGCTGGAAGAAGATGCTGTATTTTTGATTACTTCGGCTTGCCGAATCACTTCCTCGAATTTCGTTTGATTGTTAAATGCATTGGGAATGAGGACTTTGACGATGTTATCTAATTGCTTTAGGTATCTGTCGCCACTTTCTTTTAATGATTTATAGAGACCAGGATTATCGATTTCATTGAGTTTGCCCCTCCCCTGATTAAAGGGTCCCCTTGTCCTAAGGTGATCGGATTCAGTGTGATAAACTTTGCTTTCATCTTTTATTTTTTTATAAAGAATCTGAAATTGTTGTTTTGGAGAAAAAATGCACAGATTAGGTGCAATGGGAATTACACCTGGAAGAAGGTTCGATAACTGGGCCTGCCAAACGATATCTTGTTTTGCTGCCAAATAGAAGCATTTGTTGACTTCTGAGAAAACGATCACAGACTTTAGATCGAGTTCGCCTAAGCTAATCACTACAACATCATGGTGCAAAAAAAACGATTCTGCAGAGCTTATCGACTCCCTATCGTAGTACATATCATTCAATCGCAGCAAACTAGTTGCTTGAAATGCTTCGTCTTGTTCAGAAGGGATATAAGGCGTGATGGCGCGATCAATATGCGGATTTCGCCATACTGTGATGTAATTGAAAGTATTGCCGTTCAGATCTGGTCCGGGCACTTCCAACATATCAGGTACAAAACTACATCCAAAGTGGTTTTCTAAAGAAGGGACAAATTGACCCCCTGCTGAGGATACTGCTGATGTTGCCATAATAATCTACTCCTACTTGTTAAAGTTGTGTTATAATGCGTATGATCATGTCTTTTTTTATTTATAAGTTCAACATTTATTCAAATGTCGAAATAAATTAATTGAAATAATTCCTTTTTAAAAGGAGGTGGTTGGAGGGCAAGCCGTTAGAGACAAGTCGGGGGAATTGCTGGTAGATAATAAAAATTTTAAAGAGCAAGAAAAACGAAAACGCTACTCTTCCATCACTTCTTTGGAGAGGACTTTTTCCTCGCCTTCGGAGCGAGCGACGAGAACGGCGCAGCAGCTATCGCTAAAAACATTGACCATTGTGCGGCACATGTCAAGGATTCTGTCGACGGCGATGAAGAGGCCGATTCCTTCTATTGGCAGTCCGATTGCTTTCAAGATGGCGATAATCGCCACTAAGGAAGCAGAAGGTACTCCGGCGACTCCGATTGAGGTGATCAGCGCGAGGAGAACGACGATAAATTGCGTGGTGAAAGACAGCTCAATCCCGTAGGCTTGGGCGACGAACATCGCCGCTACGCACTCGTAAAGAGCGGAACCCGACATGTTGATCGAGGTCCCCAGAGGGATGACCAAGCTGCAAATTTTGTTGGAGACACCGGCCCTTTTTTCGACGCAATCGATCGTGATCGGCAAAGTGGCCGAAGACGAGCTCGTGGAAAATGCTGTGATCAGAGCGGGGCCCATTGCCTTGAAATGTCTTCCGGGACGAACTTTGCCGATCACTTTCAATAAAAGGGGAAGGGCGATAAACATGAATACGGCAAGGCCCAGAAGGACTGCCATAGTAAAGAGCCCAATCGATTTGAGTGATTGGAAGCCCGCCTCGGCGAAGACTCTGGCGACGAGAAAGAATACGCCAATGGGGAGAAATTTCATGATGATATGTGTAAACCGGATCATCGCTTGGAAGATCCCTTGCCAGAAGCTCATCAAGGTCGAAGATGCGCGCGATTCAATTTTAGAAATGCAATAGCCGAAAAGCAGGCTGAAAAAAATGATCCCGAGCATCTGACCTTTTCCGAAAGTATCGATGATGTTCGAAGGGACGATCTGCAGAAGAACATGGGAAAATTTACTCGTTTCCTCTGTGCTGATGTGCTGTTGAATGTCGGCCACTGGGATATGATTGGCTAAAGCTGCAGAATCGATGTGAAGCCCGGGCTTGAGCAAATTGACAAAAAGAAGGCCAATCAAGATCGCAAGCAAGCTTGTTCCAAGATAATAACCAAACGTCTTGCCGCCAATCCGTCCAAAGGAGGATTCATTGCCTATGCGTGCAATGCCGGTGATGATCGAAGAAGAAACAAGGGGAACAACAATTAGCGTCAAAGCATTGATGAAGATGCTTCCGCAAAGTTCAAAAATGGGAAAAGTGTAATGAAATAGATCAATGCCAAAAAGGGTTGATCCTTTCTGGGTCAAAGAACCGACGATCATCCCTAAAATGATGCCGGCGAAGACCCTCCATGGCGAAGCCTTTTTATGATGTGTTGTCATTGAGCCTACACTAGTAACTTGTCCAGTTTAAAGACTCTAAGGGTTTTTGCAAACCACTTTTGCGATTTCCTCTTGAAAACCGGTTAGTCCTAGCCCTCCCCCGGAGTGGATAAACAGAATATTTCCTTTTGGTTTTTGCTCGGCAATGATCTTTTTCCCCTCAAAAAAGAGCTTAGCAGTGAAAACCGGATCTGTCAAAAACCCTTCGGTTCGTGCCGTCTCTGCGATCGTCTTAAAAATCGCCGCATTGGCAGAACCGAAAGAAGGGGCGATTGAAGGGCGGTAAAGCTTGAATGAGTCAGGCGAGGGGATTTTCTGTCCGAGTAGGCCTTCCAATTCTTTTTGTCTTTCCTGAAGCAACGCCTGAAATTCATCTTCGGTTCCTGCGATTTGAACGATGTGCAGAAAACTCTTTTTCTTCAAAAAAGCAAAGGCCAAAAGCAATGCGCAGGCGGTCATTCCAGTTCCTGAGTCGATGAAAACATGGTCAAATGTCAGACGGGCTTCCTTTTCGTTGCGTAGAATGTCGAGAGCAAGGGTTAGTGCTCCGGGCAGGGCAGCTGGACAATTTGCCCCTTTTGGCACTACTTGTACTTTCACATGATTTTTAGCCTTTTCTTGAACATAGGCCTCAGCCATCTCCTCAACCCCGTTCCACTTATCTCTAGGCACCCAGCGAATATTCTTGGGCTCAGCGAACAAAACAGAATACAGCAGGTTCCCCTGCAGCATACTTTGGGGATCGCCGAGAAGAAATAAAATAGGCTCGATACCATTTTCTCTCAGCAATTGTGAAATGGAAAGCACGTGGTTGGAATAGGAGCTGCCTATAACGATTGCCTCATCGGGCCTCTCTTTTAGAAGCTCGGGAAGCAAAGAAAGATATTTCCGTAGTTTCGTTCCGCTGATGCCGAATCCCAGTTCATCTTCCCGTTTGACAAAACAGCATTCCATAGAACGCAAGGGGTGAATGCGTGATTGGTGGGCAAAAGGTAGGAGGGGAGTAGATGCAAGAACTTGGGAGAGGAGCTTAACGGGGAGTATAGGCGTCGACGAAGATATCTTTGGTATTGTCATGAGTTTCAAAATACCGTTCCATGGCTTTTTTGAAAAGGTGGCTGGAATCGATTTTTATGCATCCTTTATTGGAGTCGAATAAATATTGCAGGTTGTCATCGATCTTAATATAAACGACTTGATGTGTAGAAGTGTAGATGCCATAAACTCCGGGGGCGCGGCATTGGAATTCCCGAACAATCTGGTCGATGGTTTTTCCGCCGGGTGAAATTCTAGAGTAATCTAGACGCAACTGCAGATGCAAAAGGTCGTAAACGGGCGGCAATGCCAAAGATTGTAAGAAAGCAGCTTCGCGGGGAGCCCCTCTCGCAAACTGCTGGCCTAGAGCGCGGATATGATCTTCAGAATGGGGAAATCGTGCCCGTGTTTTAAAATACAGGAAGACAAACCAGTGGCACATCCCCCTGCAAATACCGTCTTCATGAAAAAAATCGAGGTTCGCTACATTGGGATAAGTCGGAAAGGGGATGCGCAACGGCCTTTGAAGAAAGTAGTCTGCAGTGTCCATACGATGCGCATTGATTGCGCGGGACAAGAGATTAGCCTGAAAGACTTTTTGCGTTTTGATTGCCGTCGCATCGGCAAACGCATGGCGGGACATGACCCATGTTTTTTTAGAGAGGTCACGCATGCAAACCATATGCAGAGCATAACTGGCAATCGTTAAGCTAAAACCGTAAAAGATATAGTAGATCTCATCGAGGTCAATCCAGGAAGAATCCCACGTCCGACCTAAAGAAGTAGAAGCTGCTGCCGGCCTATAGCGCAGTATCTCCGCTTCCGCCTGCTCACCGTTCAAAAAACGGGCAACGGACTCAGGGGAAAGAAGGACGGATGGGTTGAAGCTCGGGGTTGTTGTAGTTGTCATAAAAAATTTGTAATATTATAAATAACATGAGATTAAAACAAAAGGGTGATGATATGATTGAAGGAAAAGATTTACAGGGTTACGCATGGATTAAAGATTTGCGTTATGAAGAATATTATTATTTGAAAGATTTTGAGCATCTGGTGGTGATGAAGGTCGTGGATTTTAGCGAAACGCTTCCAAAAGAACATTGGGAGGCCATTGTTTTTGAGGATGAACGATGTCAACAAGTCATTGGCCGTCAAGAGTTCCTCACACTGAGAGAAGCTCAGGCAAGCTTAGAACAATTTATGGAGATTTCAATTAAAAACAGAAAACTATCCGAATAATAATTTCATTTGTTTGTTTTTAAGCAAATTAACTGTATGCTGAACTTAATTCATTTTAATTTGGAGTCAGCAGTGAATAAATTGATCTCGTTCAAAAAGCTTTTGCCGACCACCCTTCTAGTGCTAGCTGGCATCTTTCTTTTAACAACCGGCTGGGATCGTTATCGATCTAACCCTCTCAAACCCGTGGCAGCCGAACTGCTCCCCACATTCTCTATCGAACACGTCCAAGTCCACGTCATCGCAAAGGCGATGACCCGCGATGAGAGCAAACAAAATTTTGGACATGATCTAATCAGCCGTGGCGTTCAGCCCCTCCACCTCTCGATTCAAAATAATACTTCCGATGAGTACTCTCTTTGTCCCAGCTCCGTCGACCTCCCGCGTATAGAGTCCAGCAAAATTGCCTTCAAAGTCACCCAGGCTGCCCTTCCCAGGGGAATCGCCTATAAGATCGCCAGCATTTTCTTCTGGCCGTTCATGATTCCTAGCGCTGTCGACACCATTCGCGTCCTTGCCCACCATGAGCACCTCAAAAGGGACATCATGGCAAAATCGATGAGAGATGAAGTGGTTGCTCCTTACTCTACCTTCCATCGGGTGCTTTTTGTCCCCAAAGAGGAGTTTAAACAGACCTTCAAAGTCACCTTGATTGAGCTAGATTCTTTGAAACCGATCGAGTTTCAAACGACTATCGAGGGAGCGACTATCCCGAAGGCCCCGGCGCAAATTCCCGAGACCCAAGAAGAAGGGTAAATGCTTTTCGTTCCTCAGTTCCAATCTTTTTTCTTTTGCTGATCTCATGATTTAGAGAAATTGATCCGTTCTATCTTGACAAACTTTTTTCAATAAACAATAAAACGATAATCAAGATGTCAATATCTTTTTTGCTAACGCATAGGATTCCATGGTTTACGATGTCAAAAAAAAGTCTAGACCTGTTGTCGTAATCACAGGAGCTTCGGCAGGGGTTGGGAGAGCCACCGCTCTTCGATTCGCTAAAAGCGGAGCGAAAATTGGGTTAATAGCTCGAGACGCCAAGCGTCTTAAAAATCTTGAAAAGGAAATCACAAATCTAGGATCTGAAGCCATCTCGTTTCCCATGGATGTGACCAATGAAGACGATATGTTCCGCGCGGCTGATGAGGTTGAAGGAAAGCTGGGACCGATCGACATTTGGATCAATGACGCTATGGTTACCATCGATTCGGAATTTATCAATATAGAGCCCAAAGAATTTGCCAGAGTGACTGATGTATGTTACCACGGTTTTGTTTATGGCACGATGGCTGCTCTTTCTAAAATGTATCCTCGGAATAAAGGTGTGATTGTCCTCGTCGGTTCGGCTTTGGCGTATAGGGGCATTCCACTTCAATCGGCCTATTGCGGAGCTAAACACGCGATACAAGGATTTAGCGAATCTTTGCGCAGTGAACTCATCCATAATAAAAAAAACATCTTCATCACCATGGTTCAAATGCCTGCACTCAATACTCCTCAATTCATGTGGTGCAAAACGAATAGACCTAACAAACCAAAACCTGTTGCACCCATTTTTCAACCGGAAGTTGCAGCTGAAGCGATTTTCTGGTCGGCGCACCATCCTAAAAAGCGGGAAATTATTTTAGGAGCAATGAATACCGTCATCGTATGGGGGAATAAGTTTTTTCCCGGATTTGGAGACTGGTATCTGGCTAAGACATGTTATAAATCTCAAATGACAAACCAACCTGTTGAAGAGAATCGGAAAATAAATCTTTGGACCACTGTGGAAGGGCCTTTTAAATCTCATGGGACATTCGACAAGGAAGCGGCTGACAAGAGTTTGCAACTCTATTTCGTCATGCACCCATGGATTTTCCGTTCGATTTTGATTTTAATTGTAATAGGCATAGCATTTTTAATATGAAGATCAGATCGATCAAAACTTCGGTGTATAAAGTACCTACTAATTCCCCGGAATCTGATGGTACAATTGAGTGGGATGAAACAACTCTAGTTTTAGTGGCCATTACAGCGGAAGGCCAAACAGGCATTGGATTTTCTTATGGCCACGAGGCAATGAGCCTTGTGATTCAAAATACCTTTGCGCCGCTTTTAAAAAACGGCGATCCCATGAATGTCACTTTACTATGGGAAAAAATGATTGAGGCTTCTCGGAACATGGGTTCAAGAGGAATTGCTGCACATGCGATTGCAGCAGTGGATATTGCTCTGTGGGATTTGAAAGCAAAAATATTGAACGTTACCTTATGTACACTTTGGGGTCAAGTCAAGGATAGCGTCCCTATCTACGGAAGTGGTGGATTTACTTCCTATACGGCTAAACAGTTGACAGAGCAATTTGAAAATTGGAAGAAAAAGGGAATCGATAAATTTAAGATGAAAGTGGGCAGAAATCCTGACAAGGATCTGCAAAGGGTTAAACATGCAAGAGCTGTGATCGGCTCATCGAATGAACTTTTTGTCGATGCCAATGGTGCTTATACATGTAAACAAGCTTTAGAATTTGCTGAAAGGTTTAAAGAATCCGAGGTGAGCTGGTTTGAAGAGCCCGTGATTGCCGACGATTTAGCTGGATTGCATCTGATGCGGAATCGGGCGCCTGCGGGAATGAATATCGCGGCCGGGGAATATAGTTATGAGATCTTTTATTTTAAAAGAATGCTCGAAGCTAAAGCGGTAGATGTACTGCAAGCGGATGCTACGCGCTGCTGTGGGTTTACAGGGTTTTTTCAGGCGTGTCATTTAAGTCGGGCTTTTAATATTCCTATATCAAGTCATACGGCGCCCTCATTCCATGTCCATCCCTGCGTCACTCAAGCTTCTGTTTGCCATATGGAATACTTTTATGATCATGAGAGAATTGAACAGATGTTTTTCGAGGGTTGTCCCGAATTAAAGAATGGGGCCCTTTATCCCCATCTTGATCGTTTTGGTCACGGACTTGAATTAAAAGAGAAATCATTAAAAAAATATTTAGTGAGTGAGGCGCAATGAATCATCCCTCAATAGGACGTAAAAAATGGGCCATTCCTGAGGGGTATATCCCAACCTACAGCCACACAACGGGAAGAGATCTCATTAGCCATGATGCCCTTTGTATATTAAATGCTTCCGATCAAGAAGCGCATATTGAAATAACGATCTTTTTTTCCGATCGTGATCCTGTGGGACCTTATCGAGTGATTGTGCCGGCGCGAAGAACAAAACATGTGAGATTTAATGATCTTGAAGACCCTGGAACAATTCCTAAAGGGGTGGAGTATTCAAGTTTAATCGAATCCAATGTTGAAGTTGTTATTCAATACACCAGGCTAGACTCTCGCCAAGCAGAAAACGCCCTGATGACAACCATTGCTTTTGCGTGCGATAACTACTAATGGTGGAGGAAAAACCATTGAAAAAAACAGCTGGCGACATATTAGTGGAATGCCTTTTAGATTGGGGAGTTGAGGTCATATTTGGACTTCCAGGGGATGGGATCAATGGCATCATGGAATCATTGCGAAAAAGGCAGACCGATCTTCGATTTATCCAAGTCAGGCATGAAGAATCGGCGGCCTTTATGGCTTGTGCCTATGCGAAATATACGGGCAAATTAGGAGTTTGCATTGCCACATCTGGCCCCGGTGGTATCCATCTTTTAAATGGATTATATGATGCAAAACTAGATGGTCAGCCTGTACTTGCGATCACCGGATTGCAATTCCACGATCTTCTCCAGACTTTTCAACAACAGGATGTTGAGCTCGATAAACTTTTTGAAAATGTTGCTGTCTATAATTCGAGAGTCATGGGGCCCTCTCATATGGAAAATGTGATGAATCTCGCTTGTCGAACGGCTCTTTCAAGGCGGGGAGTGGCTCATGTGACTGTCCCGGTCGATTTTCAAAATCAACCCTGTGAGAAAAGAAGCGCAAGAAATATACCTCATCACAATACCCACGTTCGGGCGTACTTTTCTATCGTTCCTCACAAGGAAGAGCTAAAAGTAGCAGCGGATCTATTGAATAAGGGAAAAAAAATTGTTATTCTGGCAGGTGCTGGAGCCCTACATGCAACAGATGAACTTGAGAAAACAGCCGAAATTTTAGGAGCTGTTATTATTAAACCCCTTTTGGGGAAAGCTGCTGTTCCAGATGATAGCCCTTATACGACGGGGGGAATTGGTTTGCTTGGCACACGCCCTTCAGTCGATGCCATGGAATCTTGCGATACGCTTTTAATTGTGGGGTCATCTTTTCCGTATATCGAATTTTATCCGAAACCGGGACAAGCTTGCATCGTACAAATCGAACTCGAATCGATGCGAATCGGCTTACGCTGTCCTGTAGATATCGGGCTTAGAGGCGATAGCAAAGAAACTCTCAATCATTTAATTCCTCTTTTAAAACGGCATAAAAACCGGGATTTTTTGAAAAAAGCGCAAAAAAACATGAAGGAATGGAATGCCTTGATGAAGGTCCGGCACACGTGCATGGATATGCCAATGAAGCCTCAACTAGTGGCCGCTGAATTAGGGAAAAGACTGAAATCAAACGCGATTATTTCCTCTGATTCCGGAACCATTACCACTTGGATGGCAAGAGATATTCCAGCCAAACGGGGTCAAATGTTTTCCCTTTCCGGCAATCTCGCTACGATGGCTCCCGGCTTGCCTTACACCATTGCAGCTCAAGTTGCCCACCCTCATCGGCAATGTATTGCTTTTGTCGGAGATGGCGGGTTTTCCATGTTAATGGCTGACTTTGTAACAGCGGTTAAATACAAATTGCCCATTAAAGTTTTCGTGATAAAAAATAATACTTTAGGACAAATAAAATGGGAACAAATCGTGTTTTTAGGAAATCCTGAATATGAAGTAGAACTGCAGCCGATTAATTTCTGTATGTTTGCCGAAGCCTGTGGGGGAAAAGCATTTAGAATAGAAAATCCTCATGAATGCGGAGACATCATCGAAAAGGCTTTAAATACTCCAGGGCCTGTTATTATTGAAACGATTGTCGACCCTTATGAACCTCCTATGCCTCCAAAAATTACAGTTGCTCAGGGCAAAAATTTAGCTAAAGCCCTTATTCGAGGGGAGCCAAATCGAGGGGAGATTGCTAAAACCATCTTGAAGGACAAAATTCGGGAGCTCATTTAGTGAAAGATCTGGAAAAGGAATTAAAAAATGCTGTAAGCGGAGAGGTGTTGTTTGATGATGGCGCTCGGGCCCTTTATTCTACTGATGCTTCCAACTATCGACAAGTTCCTATTGGGGTTGTTATCCCCAAAGATCAAAAAGATATCATTGAGACAGTCGCTATTTGCAAAAAGTATAATGTTCCTATCCTTTCTCGCGGGGGAGGTACAAGCCTGGCAGGGCAATGTTGTAATATCGCCGTCGTCATGGATATGTCCAAATATGTGAATCGGCTCATTCAGCTAGAACCTCTGGAGCGTAGAGCTGTGATTGAGCCAGGCTTGGTTTTAGACGTCTTGAGAGATGCTGCGGAAAAATATCAGCTTACGTTTGCTCCCGATCCATCCACGCATTCCCATTGCACTCTGGGAGGAATGATGGGGAATAATTCTTGCGGTGTCCATTCCGTTATGGGGGGGAAAACCGATGCCAATATCTTGGAATTGGAAATCTTGACCTATGATGGCTTGAAGATGAGAGTAGGTCCCACATCTCCGGAGGATCTGGAAAAATTTATTCAGGAAGGCGGAAGGAAAGGGGAAATTTATTCGAAGCTTAAAAAATTCATCCAGAAATATGGTTCGATCATTGAAGAAAAATACCCCAAAATTCCGCGCTGTGTTTCGGGTTATAACTTAACTTGGCTCCTAGAAAAAAATGGATTTGATGTCGCTAAAGCCTTAATCGGTAGCGAAAGCACTTGTGTGACCATTTTAGAGGCTACTGTTCGATTAGTACCCAGCCCGCCTGTCCGTTCGCTTCTCATTTTGGGTTATCCCGATGTTTATAGGGCTTGTGATCATATCATGGAAATCATGGAGCATAAGCCAACAGCTCTAGAAGGGATCGATATCGACTTAGTTCAAGATATGAAAAAAAAGAAAATCCATCCCCAAGATATCAAATTATTACCGGATGGGGAAGGGTGGCTTTTCATAGAATTTGGTGGAGAATCTAAAAATGAATCTGACGGCAAAGCCAAAGTCCTCATGGAATCATTGAAGAACAAACCTAATCCACCTTCGATGAAACTTTATGATGATCCTGATACTGAGAAAGTTTTATGGAAAGTGCGGGAATCTGGTTTGGGCGCAACTGCTCGTATCCCCAATGAAAAAGATACTTGGCCGGGGTGGGAAGATTCTGCTGTTCCTCCGGAAAAAGTCGGTAATTATCTTAGAGAATTAAGAAAATTATTTCAAAAATTTGGATACAAATGTGCCCTCTATGGACATTTCGGACAAGGATGCGTGCATACCCGAATTGATTTCGATCTTTCCACACAAGAAGGCGTGGAAAAATACCGGTCATTTCTCGATGAAGCCACTGATTTAGTGGTTTCATTTGGCGGATCGTTATCGGGGGAACATGGAGATGGGCAATCCCGAGCTGCTTTACTCCCCAAAATGTTCGGGCCAGAATTGATGCAAGCCTTTCGTGAGTTCAAAGCGATTTGGGATCCCGATTGGAAAATGAATCCCGGGAAACTCATCGAAGCGTATCAACCTACCGATAATCTTCGAATGGGCCCTCATTATAATCCCCCGGTTGTAAAAACCCATTTTCATTTTCTAGGCGATGACGAAGGAAGCTTTGCAAGAGCAGCTTCTCGTTGCGTCGGTGTTGGCAATTGCCGCAAGTTTAATGAGGGCACCATGTGCCCTAGTTATATGGCAACTAAAGAAGAAAAACATTCAACACGAGGAAGAGCCAGACTTCTATTTGAAATGTTGCAAGGGAGTGTGATCGGCAAAAAAAAATGGAAAGATGAAGCCGTTAAAGAAGCACTTGATTTGTGCCTAGCCTGTAAGGGATGCAAAGGGGAGTGCCCGATGACAGTGGACATGGCAACCTATAAAGCGGAGTTTTTGTCTCACTACTATAAGGGAAGGCTACGCCCAAGATCAGCCTATGCTTTTGGTTTGATTCACCGCTGGGCGAAGCTCGCATCCCATACACCGCGGCTTGTTAATTTCATTGGATCTGCTCCACTACTTTCTCCCATTGCAAAGTGGATGAGTGGGATGGCTCCTCAGAGATCAATTCCTCGGTTTTCTAAACAAACTTTTAGAGCCTGGCATAACAAACAGAAAACATCTGAAGCTAAAAAGAGAAAGAAAGTGATCCTCTGGGCAGACACGTTTAATAATTATTTCAATTCTGAAGTGTCTCAAGCGGCTTATCAGGTATTAGATCACTTAGGATTTGAAGTGATTGTACCAAAAGCCTCTTTATGTTGCGGCAGGCCATTATATGATTACGGTATGTTAACCCAAGCTAAGAAGCTCTTAACCCGAATTTTTTCTACGCTTAGAGAAGAGATCGAAGAGGGCACCCCTATCGTCGGCTTGGAACCCAGTTGTGTGGCGGTTTTCCGCGATGAGCTCGGGAATTTATTCCCCGCAAATGATAATGCAAAGCGACTCTCCGAGCAAACTTTTCTATTGAGTGAATTTGTCATGAAATATGCAAAAGATTTCACCTTCAAGCCTCTTAAGAAAAAAGCGCTGATTCATGGACATTGCCATCATAAATCCATTTTAAAGTTTGAGGCAGAAAAAGAGCTCCTCAAACGACTAGGATTGGATTTCGAGATTCTGGATTCTGGCTGCTGCGGGATGGCTGGAAGCTTTGGTTTTGAGAAACAGCATTACGATATCTCGATGAAGATAGCCGAGCGGGTACTCTTGCCTGCCATCAACAAAGCAACTCCCGATACATTGCTTATCATTAATGGATTTAGTTGCCGGGAGCAGGTCATCCAAGCAACTGGCAGAGAAGTCCTTCATCTAGCTCAAGTATTGAAAATGGCTACTATTTTCTAATTTTGCAATGGGGCACAAGTGGTCTTGTCAAAATTCACACAACCTGAGTGGGCGCAATATATACTTCTTACGCTTAAAAGTTATAGAAAATTTCAATTTCAGCGCTTCAATTTTTTGTTTGTTGAAGTAGACAATGTGCAAGCAACTTGTCGATGGAAACGAACAAAAAGGCCGTGGCAAACCCACGGCCGTAATTGAAGATGATCCGTATATAAAATTAATACCCATTCCACTTTGCATGTGCTCAATTAAGCGCAATTCAAGTGGAACGAGTATAAAACAGTTTTAGTTAGATACAATAGTTATAGGAACGGCTGGACTTACTAGATCATTTGAGTTAACAGCCGCTATTTGATACTCAGTGGCTGAACTTATTGGATTCACGCATGTGGCAAAAACTAACGGGGATGATGCTGAAATCTGCTGAACTAAAATCCCATTTTTGTAAACCAAATAGTAGACGATGTCTGGCGATGAACTTGCATCCCACGTTGCCGTAAGAACGCCTTGTGTTGTTGAGAGCATGTTCAATGTAACCACGCCGTTAAAATGAGTGGGTGGAAGCACGGGTAGTACCACAAATGTAAAATTTTGTGTTGCCGCTGGTGATAGTCCATTACTAGCTGTAAAGGTTAGTCCATAAACTTCAACGCTGTCAGGGTTCGGGGTGCCCGAAAGAGTTGCTGTCCCATTCCCATTATCGACAAACGTAACCCCAGCGGGTAGAGTTCCTGTTTCACTAATCATAGGATCAGGAAAACCGCTCGTGGTCACAGTATAACTAGAGAATTCTCCGACTTCAAATGTGGCTTCATTACCTGAAGTGATTTGCGGAGAAAGGCCCATTGCTAAAGCTTGGGTATCACCAACAGGAAGATCTGAGGGGAGGTTAACGCCACCAAACAAAATCATTTGGCCTGTGGTGGGATTAAAGTCAAAGCCAGCAAATTCACGTGCTTCGGGAGGATCTATAGGGTTTAATTCTGTCCATGTAGTAGTTTGACCATCAAAGGCCCAGGTGTCGTTAGATGTGCCGCTCAGGTAACCTCCTCCGAATAAAATCGTTTGCCCGCTCGAAGGGTTAAATTTCATTGCAGAGCCGTATCGGCCAGAAGGTTGCGTAGCAGGAAATAATTGGGTCCAAGTATACGTATTGGTTGTGTTATCAAACACACAGGCCCATGTGTCATTGAGAAGATTCCCGCCCGTATTATTACTATAGCCCCCGAAAAGAATGATTTGCCCACTAGAAGGATCAAAATTCATGGCGGCATCATCACGGGCTGGTGGTGAACCAATAGTGGTTAGTTGAGTCCAGGTGTTTGCTGCGGCATCATACGCCCATGTCTCACTTGTGTCACCACCACTGTGGAGATAGCCCCCAAAGAGAATCATACGACCGCTGCATGGATCAAAGGTCATAGAACCTCCATTTCGGCCGGGAGGTGAGGAAGAAGGAGTCACCTCTGTCCATGTATTGTTTGCGGAATCATATACCCACGTATCAGCAGCATATCCCCCACTAACATGACCACTAAACAAAATGATTTTACCTGTACAGGGATCAAAGTTCATGAGGGCTGAATCTCGTGCAGAAGGAGAATTAGCAGGAGCCAAGTCTGTCCATGTATTGTTTGAGGCATCATATGCCCACGTATCGTTAAAATATGTGCCATCATCCCCATTAATACCGCCGAATAAGATCATTTGACCGCTGGTCGGATCAAAAGTAAAACACGGGCTAAACCGGGTAGGTGGAGAAGTGGAAGGATTCTGATTGTTCCAAAATAATACCGCATTGGAAGGAACCCCATACGCCCAGGTGTCATTGAGATCACCTCCACTCCCCGAACCTCCAAATAGTATCATTTGACCATTGGAAGGGTCAAAATTCATTGCAGCGCCATAGCGAGCAGTAGGAGCGGTAGAAAGAGTTAATTCCGTCCATGTGTTGCTATTGTTTTGAGCTTCAAATTGCCAGGTATCGCTCACTAACCCACTCTCGTCATTACCTCCAAACAGAATCATTTGACCGTTGGATGGATTAAAGTCCATAGAAGCACCATAACGAGCAGTAGGCGCGTGAGAAGGGTTTAAATTTGTCCATGTATTGGCATTGTCGAGGGTATTAAATGCCCACGTATCGTTCAATAATCCACTAGATCCATCACCTCCGAATAGAATAATTTGACCGCTAGAGGGATTAAAGGCCATGGAAGCGCCCTCTCGAGCAGAAGGGGGGGTAGACGGAGTTAAGTTTGTCCATGTGTTGGCATGATCTTGGGCATTAAATGCCCAAGTATCATCAAGAAAAGTACCATTGTTCTCACCTCCGAATAGAATAATTTGACCGCTGGAGGGATCAAAGGCGATGGAAGCGCCGTATCGAGCAGAAGGGGAGACAGCAGGAGATAATTCCGTCCACGTGCTAGTTGTGATATCAAATGCCCAAGTGTCATTTAGGCTGTTACCATTATTCCAGCCTCCAAATAAAATAATTTGACCCGTGCAAGGATCGAAAACCATAGAAGCGGCTTCGCGAGAAGACGGAGAACTAGAAGGAGTTAATTGTATCCAAGAATTGCTCGTAGTATTAAATACCCATGTGTCGTTTAGACTGCTTCCATTCTGTGAACCCCCAAACAACATCATTTGCCCGGTACTAGGATCGAAAGCCATGGACGGAAAATCCCTTGCAGTAGGAGAGCTAGACGGATCCAACTGTGTCCAATTGAAAGGGATTGTGTTGGCAGAAGCAGCACTAGCAAATAGGATAAAAAAGGCAAAAAATAGTCTTGCCCACGGTTTGTTTTGAAATAACAACATTTGATCCTCCATTTTTCGAAAAAATAACTTATAGTCTAGAGGGCCAGGTTTGTCAAAGAAGATTTTTTGATTTCGAGTGTGAAGGACAGCTAATGACTCAAGAATGGGGGCATTGGAGCAGCCGAAATCCCATTCTTGATCATTAGTTATACAGAACCAATGTGAACCACAAAGTCAGTGCCTTCCCAACGTTTTGTTTCAGGCCAGTAAAACGTGAACTTGACCTGCTTTCCAACGGGTAGATCTGTAGTCGGCAGGTCGGCAATATGAACCTGGAGTCCCACATCATGTGCTGTTACATCATGCGTAGTTTTCCAATCATCCCCACTCCAATGTATAACAACAGGAGCCATCATCTCCATCCGGAGTATTTTGCCGGGGGGCATCGAGCGAAGCTTGTGGTTAAACCGCCAGATCATGCGCGGGGATACAATTTTCTCAGTCAGATAACGTTTGACGGTTTGGGGCGGCATATCAAAAATCCGCCCGTCGCGCAACGAACGCCGTAGCTTAAGATATTCAGCATGGGCCCATACGAGCGGCATGGCCGAACCGGAAGGGCGACCAAAATAAAGTTCTCGGTTCGGTAAGTCAGGGGAGTCCCAAATTTGTTCCGGGATCAGGCCTCCTTCACCTGCGAAAGCTTCCATTGCGGATAAGAGTTGTTGGGCATCTTTTACTCGACCTGCTGCCAATTCGTAGTGCGCGCGTTCGCCGGTGAGTAGGGGCCATCCACGGCCAATCCCTTTCCCATCAAAGGGGGAGCCGTCCTCATGCTCGCCATAACCGTCGTCGTTATAGCGATGCCAAGTCGTCCCCGACGGTGTTTCTATCTTGAGCAATGAGTCGATGATTTTTATCGTGTTCAGAACTCGCGGATCATCTGGTGCGCGTAAGCCAAACCGAACGAGCGCCAAGAAATCAGGACTCACTAGATGGCGAGTGGGACAACTATCTTCGTTGGCCGCAACGTTTTTGATGGGCACACTGCTATGAGAACGAGATGCGCTTTTCCCTGTCATCGAGGCAATCCGAACATAATATCCTTCAACATCGAACTTTCGGCTCCAATCCGTATCAGATACGTACATCCAGCGTTCGATGGATGTATTCCAAACATCGGCAGTCTCTCGGAGATAGGTTGCAATGGAGCCTTCCATGTGTAAATCAGCTAGATCAGCAGCCACCAAAAGTGCAGCGACTTCTGCAGCAACTGTGAAGGGCGTATAGCCAGGATCCTCCTCCCAGCGATCCTCCGCGCTCACAGGGCCATTATGAACTAAATAGTTGGCAGCTTTCCGTACCATGGGCCAAAAATGCATTGCATCAGCCGGCGTCAAAGCCTTTTCGCGTAAGGCGAAGTCAACTAAAAGAATGGGCAAAGCCGTCTCATCCATTTGGATTCCGTTCCAATAGGGCGAGCCATCGACCCACATGTTCTGAGACCAATGGCCATCCGGGTGTTGTGTCATTTGCAAATAAGAAAGCACGTGGCGAACGTTCTCATGTGCACTGACGGACAGCATTCCTCCTGCTGCTTCAACCATGTCGCGTGGCCAGATGAGATGGTAACCCCCAAGATCGTTATCGCCTTTGCTGAACCCCCAAGGGATGGCAAGGCTGGCGATGATACCGCCAAGTTCTGTCTTGGACTCATGTGTACGTAGGACCGCTAAGCTGATCTGAGAAAGATCCCGGGAAGTAAGGGGGTTCTTATTCGGCGATGCATGAGATTTAAACCATTCTTGCCAGCCGCCGATGTAATCGTCCATGGCCTTATGAAAGCCACCCTTCAGACTGGCGATGGCATTTCTGGCTGCTTTATCCGGGTCCATGCCAAAACTAAGCGCTAAGACGAACTTTCCTTGAGATTTTGTAAGGTCGATTTCGGCACTCATTGCGACATTACCGTTCTCAGCACGCCTATATTCCCAAGTCATCCGTTTATGTGCCTGTAAGTCTTGCCAGCCATCAGAGGAACCGACATAGCCAACAGATCTCTTTATCCAAGGAGACGAACAGGCCAACGCAACTACGCAATCATTTCTCTGAGTAAACAGTAGCGGCACACCTTCAAATTCGCCTACCCAGGCATTGTTGCCGGCGCCTTGATTCTTCAGGTGAGGGGCAACCAGAACATAAAGATGGTAATCAGCCAATGCGCCTTGCTGCGCGGTAAAGGAGACCTGTTGTAACACAGTATCTCGATGCGGATCTGTTACAATATCTTTTTCAATGCGATACCGGCCTTTACGGCAAGTATTGATCAACCGGAATGCGGGCACGCCGTCTGCCAACCAATGGATTTTGGATTCGGCGTCTCGTTTTTCCTCGGAAAAGAAATCTGTCCCGTCTGTGACAATCAGTCCCATGTCGCGGATACAAGCTTGATCTATGCGAGGGTAATAGATCTCATCAAAAATCCCGTGACTTAGTGTGAACCAGACATGGCTTTTGTTACTGAGAGAGGTTCCCACTCCAGTTTTAGCACTGGAAGTCCACCGCGCCGGAATTCCTGGAGCACCCGGTGCAGAATGATTGGGTAAATTCATAGTTTCCTTCGGTTTTTATTTTTCTATCTCATCTTTTTTTGTATTGTCAGATGGCTTTTGGTCCAAGCCCATAGTCAATGCTGTCATCCCAGCAAGACCTCCCAGTTGCATCGTTTCGATGGCTGAGCTGGGGACAATAACGATAGTAGAGTTCTCTTTTAATCCCTCATAGAGCATGTTCATCGCCCTTAGGTGCAAGGCAACAGGATTGTTGATATAAGTCTTGGCAGCTTCGCCAAATTTCTCTGCCACTTGCCGCTCCGAGTCCCCAAGAATGACACGAGCCTGACGTTCTCTTTCCGCCTGTGCTTGCATCGACATCGCATCTTCCAAAGCGGGTGGTATCAAGACATCTTTAACCTCAACGGAAATCACATTGATTCCCCAAGGTTCGGTCCGCTCATCGATGATGATTTGCAGTTCATTGCTAATTTTACTGCGTCCTTCAAGCATATCTGAAAGCATCGTCTTGCCAATCACATCGCGCAGAGCTGTCTGCGATGCCCACCCAATGGCACTTTCATAATCAGCAACTTCCAGAGCGGCCTTTTTCGGATCAATCACTTTCCAAAAAAGGACTGCATCGACATCGACAGGCACCGTATCCTTGGTCAGCGTTTTTTCCGCTTTGAACGAAGTTGCAATGACACGAATGTCGATCCAGAAAGGAACTGTATCGATAACTGGAATGATAAAAAATAAACCAGGCCCCTTTAAGGAGTGGAAGTGGCCCAAGCGTAAAACGATGGCCCTATCCCACTGATTTGCAATTTTAATCGCGGTTGAAATGACGAAGGCAATGAAAAAGGCTCCGCCAAAAACATAGATGCTTCTATAGCTCTCAGAACCTATATGTAGAGTATATGCTAATATCGCCCCGATCAATATAATCACGAAAAATATTAATACAGAAAACGAGCTTTTGTTTTTCATTTCATTCCTTTTTTTGTTTATTGAAACATCCTATGAGACTATCCCACTATTCAAACGTTTGATTTTTGTTGGATTTCTTGTCAGATTTTGAAACCGCTTCGCAGGACGTACTTGAAGATGTAGACCAAGAAGCGGTTTCAAAATATGGCAAAAAAAGACACGAAAAGCAAATATTTTGAATAGTGGGATAAGCTCCTTTGTGAGGTCGATCTTTCTCTATCTCCTTTTCTGCTTCTCTCCCGTCCTGATCTGCATGACCATCTTGCTTGGCTCGCTGCTCATATAGCTCATAGGCGCGTTTGGCGATCTGCGGATTCAAATCGGAGGTTTTGTTTTCAGATTTGGGATCTTTTTTATTTTCGGTATGGACTTTCTTTTCGGGCACCTGTCCGCTGTGACCTGGTCCGGCGTCGAAACGCGCTATTTGAGTCAGGTGGGGAAATCGGCGATGAAAAGCCTCAATCAATAGAATCTCCTCGGGCAGGTGCTCAGGATCGAAGGATTTAAGCCTCCGCAGTTCTTCAATCATTTCTGCAGTTATCCGCTCCGGCTTATAATACTTCGGGCCGCCATGTACCACACGATCCCCCCCTGCGGTCAATGCATTGTGTTCGCAATGTTCCTGAATGTAATCCATCAAAATGGCAATCCCACTATCTTATAATCGGATGGCGATACGGATCGCGAGATGTTGTCTGCTTCAGGAAAACTTTTCATTCGCAAGGTTGCATCTGCGAATCCAATCCGCTCAACTGCGCCCGGCATCATACTTTGGAGCGTGCTGGCTTCGAAGAGGGCGAACTTGATGCTCGATGAGCCTCCATTGATCGTCAGGATGGGGGAGTTAGCTCTTTTCATGGATGGCTCCTCTTCATCCTGCAATCCGAATAGTTTCTGTGTGCAGCAAAAAAATGTTAAAAACAAGAGTGCATTATAAAAATGTGCTTCGTTCGACCTGAACAGTTAAAGTATTATTTATAGTTTTTTTTGTAATAAAATTTGTTATTGATTATTTAATTCTTTTGTTTACTTATTTTTATTTAATAAATTGTTGATTTAGTGCATATTTCTAATTAAACAATCTTTTTAATTAAAATTTTCAACAAGGAATTAATCATGACAAATTCCATCAATCATTCAGGACTTCCCAACCATGCACCTAATATACTGGAGGAGACTTCGCTCTTGCAGCTGCCGCAAGATATAGTCACTCGAATTTTCACCCATTTTCCTGCCCCGGAAATCGGAGCAAGCGCTTTAGTTTGTAGACAATGGAACAAGATGCTGAAAGATGATGATGTTTGGCGTATATTATTTTACAATCATTTTCCAAGCGTTAAACCACGCTCTATTGAGAATTTCCGGAATGCCTACCAAGGTCTTTACTCAAATCTCACAAAAGGGGTGTATGCTTCGGATACGCTTACAGGGCATCCGGACCAGGTTTGCTCTCTTACCTTCTTTGATGAGAAGTTCTTTTCGGGCTCTCTGGACAGCACTATCAAGATCTGGGACCAAAAAACAGGGCAGTGCACAGCGACCCTGACAGGCCATGGGAACGCGGTTCGCTCTCTTGCCCTCTTCGAGGGGAAACTCTTTTCGGCCTCTGATGACAAAACAATCAAGGTCTGGGAGGTAAAAACAGGACAGTGCATAGCGACCCTCAAAGGCCATGGGAAGTCGGTTTACTCTCTTGCCATCTTCGATGGAAAGCTCTTTTCTGGCTCCGCCGACTACACAATCAAAGTCTGGGACCTAAAAACAGGCCAATGCACAGCAACCCTGACAGGCCATGAGGACGAGCTTTACTCTTTAGCCGCCTTCGATGGGAAACTCTTTTCTGGCTTTTGTGACGGCACAATCAAGGTTTGGGAGGTAAAAACTGGACAGTGCAAAGCGACACTGACAGGCCATGTGGACGCGGTTCGCTCTTTTGCCATCTTCGATGGGAAGCTCTTTTCGGCCTCTGACGACAAAACAATCAAGGTCTGGGATCAAAAAACAGGAGAGTGCACAGCGACGCTTACAGGCCATAAGAGCTTGGTTTACTCTCTTGCCATCTTCGATGGGAAGCTCTTTTCTGGCTCCGCCGACTACACCATCAAGGTCTGGGACCTAAAAACAGGGCAGTGCACAGCGACCCTTAAGGGCCATGGGGAGGAGGTTTTCTCTCTTGCCCTCTTCGATGGGAAGCTCTTTTCTGGCTCTTACGACGATACCTTCAAGGTCTGGGATTTTACAGCGGATGATAGCACGGTTTTTCAAGAGATCGCACACTCATTAGAAGAAGATGACCGAAATCAGGCTGTCGCGGATGCCCTTGAGCGGTTTTCTAGGATGCCAAAAACGGCAAAGGATGCGATATTTCGAAAGCTCTATACTATTTCCCAACCTTTTGCCTATCCCAGATCTGCAGAACATGCTTTTTATGATCAAAATGGACAAAGCTCTACACCTGCTCAAAAGGCTCTTGCAATTCGTAAATATTTGAATGATCAGCCTCCAAAAAACAACCCTCTCGATAAAAAGGTTTAATCATGACGAATCCCATCAACCATTCCGGAGTTCCCACCCCTGCACCCATTCTACCGCAGGACACTTCGCTCTTGCAGATGCCACAAGATATAGTCACTCAAATTTTGACACACTTGCCTTCCCAGGATATTGCGACAAGTCCTTTGTTTTGTAGACAATGGAACCAGATGCTGAAAGATAATGATGTTTGGCGCATATTATTTTATCATCGTTTTCCAAGCGTTAACACAAGTCCCACCCAAAATTTCCGGAATGCCCACCAAGTTATTTATTCAAATCTCACAAAAGGAGTGTATGCTTCGTATACCCTCACAGGTCATGCGCGCTCAGTTTTTTCTCTTGCCATCTTCGATGGGAAGCTCTTTTCAGTCTCAGCTGACGACACAATTAAGGCCTGGGACCTAAAAACACGACAATGCACAGCGACCCTTAAAGGCCATAAGAACTCGGTTTTGTCTCTCGCCACCTTCGATGGTAAGCTTTTTTCGGGCTCTTCAGACAACACCCTCAAGGTATGGAACCTAGAAGCAGGAGAGTGCATAACGACTTTGACAGGTCATAAGGGTGCGCTTGAGTCTCTTAAAGCATCCGATGGGAAGCTCTTTTCAGGCTGTGGCGACCACACAATCAAGATCTGGGACCTAAACACACTACAATGCACAGCGACCCTTACAGGCCATCAGGACGCCGTTTACTCTCTTGCCGTCTTCGATGGGATGCTCTTTTCCGGCTCTTCCGATGAGACCATCAAGATCTGGGACCTAAAAACAGGAGAGTGCATAGAGACCCTTAGAGGCCATGAGGAGGCCGTTTGCTCTCTTGCTGTCTTCGATGGGATGCTCTTTTCGGCCTCTGAAGACTGCACCATCAAGATCTGGGACCTAAAAACAAGACGGTGCACAGCGACCCTTACAGGCCATGAGGAGGCCGTTTGCTCTCTTGCCTTCTTCGATGGGAAGCTCTTTTCGGCCTCTGACGACTACACTATCAAGGTCTGGGACCTAAAAACAAGACAGTGCACAGCGACCCTTAGAGGCCATCAGGACATGGTTTCCTCTCTTGTCCTCTTCGATGGAAAGCTCTTTTCGGCCTCTCACGACAACTCAATCAAGATCTGGGATTTTACAGCGGAGGATCGCATGATTCTTCAAGAGATCGCAGAATCCTTAGAAGGTCAAAGCCAGGATATCGCTGATCTCCTCGAGCGGTTTTCCAGGATGCCAAGAACCGCAAAAGATACCATCTATGGAAAGCTGTATGCTATTTCCCAACCTTTTGCCTATCCGAGATCTGCAGAACATGCCTTTTATGATGAAAATGGGCAAAGTTCTACGCCTGTTCAAAAGGCTCAGGCAATTCGGGAGTATTTGAATGATCAGCCCCAAAAAACAATCCTCTACTTCTAGCTCACTTTGGAATCGAAATCGAAAAGGGGTATTCAGAAAAGCTAAAGTGCCGTTCAGAGTATTTAGAAAAAATCGGCATTTTGTCTGCAGAAGACGTGAAACTTATTTGCTCAGCTTCTTTTCACTTTCTGAAGTTGGATACTCTTGAGATCTTAGGAGTCGAGGAAGAATTTAGAGACAACAAGATCCAAATAGAGGCCGACCGAAGAAAGACTACCCTAACATGCTTATGGAGGAAATATCCCAAGTCGTCGAAGATAGGATTAAAGAGACAAACACGTGTGGCGGGCAGTTTCCAACAGAAGCTAAAAGCTTTTCAAGCAAAGCTCGGTGAGATTGTAGACAAATCCAATATGCCCAAGTCGATGCTCTAAGCCATTGATTTCTAAAAATGATAATGTAGCGCTCGTTGAATTGAATGCCTTGCTTGAAGAGTTTCAGACATTAGATCGCGATCATCAGATTTCCAAATTGCATGCTTAGGTGAATCAATGCGGAATTTTGGCCGCATGGAATTCCTACGATCTCAAGGCGTGCAAAATTTGTCCGCACTCCCAGCACCCTAAATAGAGTTTGCAAAAGCTTTTCCACATGGGAGAGTAGCAAAGAGGCTCTTTCTATTTGGGAAAGCTAGAGCAAGCCCTTTGGTGATGGGGTAATAAATCAGGGAAATTTTATTCCCAAAAAGATCGAGAAAAAATTATCCAATTGATTTTTTGGCGTCTTCGAGATCTTTTTCCAATTGCGAGATTGTGCCACCGTCGTCAGGTGATTTATTGAACATGGCATAATCTTTCTCGATTTTTGCGTTTTGCTCGAATAGGGCCTTTCTATTCAATTCAAGAGCGGTTTCATTCAAAATCGAAAGGGCTTTGCCCATCACTTCTTGAAATTCTTTTTTTTGGTAAAGATTGTCCGACTTTGCATAGTGCTGAACAGCATCTTGGAAAAGCTGTACACTATCCTTGTATTCTCGCTCGTACATATGAATTTCACGTGGTGTGTGTGCTGGTCCACCTGCGCCATCAATGTTTGACATAAAATTTTCTCCTTCTCTTATCTCTACTTGCCAAAATTATCTAAAAAGGTTCAATATAAATCTTATATGAAACATTTTTGGATATCGCTTTTCCTACTCCTCCCATGTTTACCTAAAACAGCAGAAGCAGTCATGCTGCCGTTTTCTGCACAAGCAACTAAAGAGGCCAATCTCTTTGTTGCAGAGCAATTGGATCAGCAAGAGCAAGAGGAACAATCTCCCGAAAAACTCACACGTCATAAAACCCCTGAAGAGATCCAGCAGGAATTGAATCAAGCTCAAGCCCAATATGAACACGCTTTAAAGCTTTTCAATCCTTGGTATACCGGACCGTTGATTACTCCGTCAGCGACACTGGTTCCTCCTGGATGGGCGATGTGGCAACCGTATATTTACTTCACCGATACTTATGCAAATTACGATGTCCATCGCCATGTCGTCGACAGACCCAATTTATTCAGTGTTAAAGTACAGCCTGTGATCGTGCAGGTCGGCGTGACGCCGAGCGTAGATGCAACCATTATTATGAGTGCGGTCGAGAACTGGTGCAAAGGGCATAGCGGGGGAGGATTCAATGATATTACCGCCGCTGTTGGTTTTCTCATCAATAAAGAAAGCCTTTATGTGCCAAAATTCAAGTTCACGGTTTCTCAATCTTTTCCAACGGGAAAGTACCAGCATTTGAGTCACAATGGGCTCGGTTTAGACGGCACAGGCGCAGGGGCTTGGCAGACGTCTTTCACATTTGCCGCAGGGAAGGTCATTTTTTGGAATACGTTGCATCCGGTGAATACTCGATTTGCTTTTACAGCCACTCTGTCTACACCCGTCCATGTTAGGAATTTCAATGCCTATGGTGGTGGATTCAAAACGAGTGGGTCTGTCCATCCCGGTAATGCCTATAGTGCGGATTTAGGTCTCGAGATCAGCATTACGCAGCCATGGGTTGCAGCTCTAGATATTGTCTACAATTGGCAAAATTCAACAACTTTCCACGGAAAGCGCGGATTTAATGCCGATGGAACTCCAGCCTCTGTCGGAACCGGTTATAACGACCAGCTCAGTTTGGCCCCGGCAATTGAATACAATATCAATGAAAACATGGGACTCCTCGGTGGCGTCTGGTTCACAGTGTACGGCCGCAATGCCGGTGATTTTGTTTCCGGTATCTTCACTTGGTATTGGTTTTTTTAAGTTCAGTGCAGCTTCTAAGATTCCCGGACTTTCCCCATAATTCGGCATCGCTTACAGGTAATGATCTTTCCTCTCTTAAATTCTATATTTCCATATTTATAGGCTGCAATGTATCAGCTTGGCTACTGTTCTCAGTGTAGGATTTTTACTCTTCATACTGTGATAAACTGTTGAACGGGAAATTTCCGATTCTTTCGCGAATTGGACCTTATTCAGGGCGTTCAGGTGAGAATTGATTACTTCCATCGCACCTTCAGGGTCATTTTCTTTTAAACATTCCCAAAAAGCTTGAGCAATAAGCTTTTCATCTAGAAGGGCTTTGAAAGTATCGTGTTTAGCTAGTTTCACCCTTTTTAAGGCGAAGTCTCTGCCCTAAGAGAAGTAAAATATTGTATTCAGCAAGGTGCGAATAGTAAACACGCCTAACATTTGCCCACTTTAATTCCCAAATCTGATCACTCAAGTGTTTGCATATTCCAAAATGCCCATCACAAGCGATGTGGAGAAGGCGATCATCTATTTGTAATCGAGATTTGAGGGGTTGTCCTATCAGCCATTCTTCAAATTCAGGAGTCTTATGAAGTTCGTATAACTACTAATGTTACCAATTAGACGATCTTAGGCCGCAGGCAGCTGGTAAAACTGCACATAGGAACATATTACACAGAACCATTTTAACAGCGCCGCTAAAATGGTCGCGGCTTGGCAGGAGGTCTGCTTGGCTTTCCAATACCAACGATTTTGCCGACGCCGGATGGTTAGCCCTCCAAGTCCAAGGCTTCCGACTTTCCCCAAAAAATGATCTTATGTTGCGGTCAGCTGGAGCCTGGGAGTTGCAGATGGATAGCTCTCCAAGTCCAGGGCTCCCGACTGACTGCAACATAAGATCAATTATCAGACGTTGGGTTAGTTGAAAATTAGTCCTTCAATGAGTTATAATGGCCCCTCAAAACTAAAAAATTTATGCGCATTGAGGCACTTTCATTACCTTTCGTTTGCCCTTCGTCCCCGGAAGAATTTTTTTCGGGGAAATTCAGCAAAAATTTGGGTTATTTCCCTGTTATCGGGACGATTGTCGGCGTTAGCCGCATCATCTTCTCCTCCTATCACTGTACCCGCGGAAGTCCCGGATGGTCTCAAAGACGGTTTGTGTCGGAACTCATCAGAGGCACGCTTGAGACATTGGGGTTGGGCCCCGCGCTATTCATTTATGATTACTTTTTTGCAAAAGTTCACCAGCTTGACCATGCTTTTTCATTTGCCCCTTTACATTCCCATTCCTTTTTGGACTATGCCGCTCCTTTGGTCGCGGCTTATGCTTCCAAACTCCCGACTCCAGAACAATTAACCAGGTATCAAACGTACACTTCCTCCGGCCCCCATGCCTGGCAGGGCCGAAAATTATTCACTGGTGCGGACTTTTATACTAGACATGGGGCCATGCATGCTTGTTTTGTAGCCATGTTTATTCCGGTTTTTGTTTCGCTATATAGGCAGGCAGGGCATCTAGAGGCGGCTCAGTTATCCGCGGATGATATTCTTGGCCTCCAGGTGACTGCCTTCTTTCATGATTACGGTAGAATCCTGGAAGGCAGGGATCTCACGGGCGATAATGAACACATGGAAAGCATGGGAGAAAAGGCCGCCTATCATTACATGAGGGATGCAATGCGTTTTTCCGAAGAGCGTGCAAAACGGCTCTCCCACTGCATCATGACCAAGGACGCTCCGCTTGCCGGAAAGTCCCTGATTCAACAGGTTCTTCAAAACTGCGACAGTTTGGCTGTCTTACGGGCGGATGATTGGATTTTTGATCCCAATTATTTGGATTTATTGAAGTGGATCCGCTTAAATGTCCCCGAGGGACCAGCAAGGCAGCAGGCTCTTGAAGGGCTTAATCGGGTCATCGATTCGACGAAAACCTTACTCGTCTATATGGGAGATTCCCCCTATTCTATGCCTTGTTTTTCCCAGGCCAGAAGGGGCCAGGTGATCCAGGGAAACTTTTCCCTGGCCCTCAAGCGCGTCTATGAGAAAAGTCCCCGATGCTATCAAATGATCCATGGCCATCTGCGTAACGACCCTGTTCTTTCCCGTTATATTTGACGGAAGGGTTGATATGATGATTTAGTATAAAATTCTATTCAAAAAAATTCAATAAGGAATTAATGATGACGAATCCCATCAATCATTCAGGACTTCCTACCCATGCCCACATCATATCGCAGGACACTCCCCTCTTGCAACTGCCGCTAGATATAGTCACTCAGATTTTGACATACTTGGGTGGCCAGGAAATCGGAACAAGTGCCTTAGTCTGCAGACAATGGAACCAGATGCTGAAAGATGATGATCTTTGGCGAACATTATTTTGTAACCGTTTTCCAAGCGTTAACTCAAAGCGTATTAAGAATTTCCAGAGCGCCTACCAAAATCTTCATTCAAATCTCACAAAAGGGGTTTATGCTTCGGCTACCCTTAAAGGTCATGAGAACTGGGTCTACTCTCTTGCTGTCTTCGATGGGAAGCTCTTTTCGGGCTCTGGTGACTACACCATCAAAGTCTGGGACCTAAAAACAGGAGAGTGCATAGAGACCTTTACAGGCCATGAAAAGACCGTTTGCTCTCTTGCCATCTTCGATGGGAAGCTCCTTTCCGGCTCTTTCGACGGCACCATCAAGATATGGGACCTAAAAACGGGACACTCCTCAGAAACACGAGAGTGCACAGCAACCCTGACCGGCCATGAGCACTCGGTTTTCTGTCTTGCCGTGATCGATGGGAAGCTCTTTTCGGGCTCTGACAGCAACACAATCAAGGTCTGGGACCTAGAAACAGGAGAGTGTACAGCGACTCTTAAAGGGCATGAGAGCTTAGTTTGCTCTCTTGCCGTCTTCGACGGGAAGCTCTTTTCGGGCTCTTCTGACAGCACAATCAAGGTCTGGAACCTAAAAACAGGAAAGTGCACAGCGACTCTTAAAGGGCATGAGAGTTGGGTTTACTCTCTTGCCCTCTTCGACGGGAAACTCTTTTCGGGCTCTTACGACCACATCATCAAGGTCTGGGACCTAGAAACCGGAAAATGCACAGCGACCCTGACAGGCCATCGGGGCCGGGTTTGCTCTCTTGCCGTCTTCGACGGGAAGCTCTTTTCGGGCTCTTTCGACGGCACAATCAAGGTCTGGGAGCTAAAAACAGGAAAGTGCATAGCGACCCTTAAAGGGCATGAGAGCTGGGTTTTCTTTCTTGCCATCTTCGATGGGAAGCTGTTTTCTGGCCATGACAGCAACACCATCAAGGTTTGGGACTTTACAGCCGATGATAGCACGATTTTTCAAGATATCGCAGATTCATTAGAAAATCAAAGTCAGGATGTCCCTGATGTGCTCGAACGGTTTTCAAGGATGCCAAAAACGGCAAAAGATGCCATCTATGGAAAGCTCTACGCTATTTGCCAACCTTTTGCAAATGATTATTGGGGATGTGCAGAACATGCCTTTTATGATCAAAATGGACAAAGCTCTACGCCTGTTCAAAGGGCTCAGGCAATTCGGGACTATTTGAATGATCAGCCTTATGGAAGCAAACCTGCTTTCTCAACTTCTCTCTCGAAGGAGGGTGCCAGTTCGGGATAGTTTCGGTTAACAAATTTGTTCAAACAATTCAGTTGCATCTTCAACTTATCGAGTTGGCTTTTGGCTTTGGGATCGTCGAGTGAATAAAATGGCCCGACGTCGATTTTTATAATCTGATCCCCTATGACACCATAATTCGTCAGGAAATTCGGGTCGTGGTCAAAGTAGCCCTTCTCGTTGAGTTTCCGTGTCATCTCCTTGCAGAACTGGGCCAGATGGGACAACAGCTGCCTGGCGGAAGCCAACTCAGCTTGAGCGGCCAATCGGGCGATTTTTTGGGTGATCATCTCCGCTTTCTTCTGAACAAGAAATTCCGTTTTGTTGAGATCGATTTTGTGTTGGATCCCAATTTTATCGATGATCGTTAAACAAGATGGAAAGCTCGGTGTTTTTTGAAGGCGGATAAAGAGCAAACCCGTTTCCTCTTTTAAAGAATCAAAAGCGACCTTAACACTACCGATTAGGCGCCGTGTCTTGACAAGGTCGCGATTGAGATGGTGATGCTTGAAGAATTTGACCACATACTGGTCATCTTCGCTGACAAAGGCATAGAAGCTTCCCCCGCTTCCTAAAAATCGAAACTTTTGACCTAGAATCGGAGCGAGTTTTCGTTGCTCCTCATCGGAGATAGAGAGCTTCTCGCCCTCTTCGTCGAGAATCTGAGTAGAGCTGATTTTGTTCACTGCAAATCCTGCCGTTTGATAGTAGCAAAACCGTTCAACGGCCAGGAAAAGAAGCAGGTAAATGGGGATTTTTAAGAGTTTCTTTCGCATAAATGCCGCTATTTTCCATTTCTGGCAAAAAAATTGCGAGCAGTTTTTGACTGGATCACGGGAAAAGATAGTTCTTTGTATTTTTTTAATTCAAAGATAGTATGACTTCTTTCGAGGCAAGGAGAAAGACATGTCCATCGTTGTAGCCTATATCCTCTATGTGATTATTGGAGCTGCAGCAGGAATCTTGGGTGGACTCTTAGGGATTGGCGGAGGGGTGATCACCGTCCCTGCGCTCTTGGTGATGTTTCATTACCTCGACTTCCCTCAACCGTATATCATGCAAATGGCGGTCGCCACATCGTTGGCTGCGATGATCTTGAATACCGCTGCTGCGACCTGGGCCCATAATAAAAGAGGCGCTGTGCTTTGGCCTGTCTTTAAAAAAATGGTTCCAGGGTTTATCGCTGGATCGATTTTGGGGGCTCTCATTGCGGTTTGGTTTTCGGGGGTGTTCCTGGAAATCATTTTCGGGCTTTTTCTTTGCGCCCTCGCCTTTTTCTTTTATCGTCAGAAAGCTATCAAGATCGGTGCCCAAAATCTTCCCTCCATGGCTAAGCTCAGCTTTTATAGCTGTGGTATTGGGGCTCTATCAAACCTCATGGGCATCGGAGGCGGAACAATGGTGGTCCCTTTGCTTTCCAGTTTTAAAATCTCGGATAAGAATGCGATTGGGACATCTGCGGCTGCGACATTGATCACGACGATATTAGGGACGATTTCCTATTTGATTTTGGGTTGGGGTGTTATCCCCTTTGGGGAGGCGATCGGCTTCATCGATCTGCCAGCATTTTTCATCATCGGCGTGGTGGCATTTTTTCTGGCTCCTGTTGGCGCGAACCTGACACATGAAATTTCTCAAGAAAAAGTGAGAAAGATTTTTGCCTTCGTGCTCGTTTTGACAGGACTTTCTCTCATTTTTTTATAAGGCGATCTCGATGCAATGCTACTTAAGCGAATTCCAGCACATTCGGCCTCATCATGAGATCGATCAGGAGCTAATTTTAGATTGGATTGCCGAGGCACATGCCAAAGCGGCCTCTTGTTCGGAAGAAAGGAACTGCGCTTCTTTCCGCACTGAGATCCGGGAAAAAATCGCTCACCTGGGGTTAGGTAAAGAACGGATCCAAAACCGCGGGGTTCATATCAGCGATCTTTTCGCAGACGACTGGTCTGAAATGGAAATCTATCCTGTCTCAAAACACCCTCTTGGACACGGTTTTACTCAACGCAGCGAGTTTTTCGACAGGGAAGTTACGAAGATTTTTGAACGGTTCTACCCAGAAACAGCTCTTCTCCCCCCGCACTTGATTCATGTCACCTGCACGGGCTATGTGGCGCCAAGTCCTGCGCAAAAGCTTGTTTCCAACCGGAAAGCAGGTCAATCGACGACTGTGACCCATGCTTATCATATGGGCTGTTATGGAGCGATCTCTGCTATCCGCATCGGGGCGGGATATATTGCCCTCCCCTTCTCTCCTAATCCAGCGGATGTCGATGTCGTCCATACGGAAGTCTCCAGTTTGCATATGCACCCGCTCCGTCACCGGTCTGAACAGCTTCTGGTCGAAAGCTTGTTTGCAGATGGCTTTATCAAATACACCGTCAATTCCAGGAAAGGAGAGCGGCCTCGTTTGCAATTGCTCGCCTTACATGAGGAGACCATTCCCGAATCGACTCAATCGATGACTTGGCGTTGCGGAGACGATGGCCTTAATATGACCTTGTCTAAAGATGTGCCGGTTTTGATTGCGCGGTCCATCGACGGGTATTTAAAACGGCTTTGCAGCTCGGCAAATCTCAATAGCGAAGAAGTGATGAAAGAAGCATTTTTTGCCATTCATCCGGGGGGCCCTAAGATCTTGCAGCAGATCAAAGATCTGCTTCACCTTCAGGCCTTCCAAATGGAACATTCAGAGTATGTCCTCAGGCATTTTGGGAATATGTCCTCTGCGACGCTTCCTCACATTTGGGAAAGGATGGTGACCGATTCAAAAGTTCCTAAAAAGGCTAAGGTTGTGAGTTTGGCGTTCGGTCCCGGTCTTTGCATCGCCGGCGGCCTCTTTGAAAAAGGGAGTGGATGATGATTATATTGCTATTGGCCCCTTTTATTGTCCAAACGCTCGTAATCCTCATTGACGAGTTCTACTTCCATGTGAGGCGCGGGCTCCCCAAATGGGAGCGCCTTGGGCACCCGCTCGACACTTTGACAGTGCTCATTTGTTTCTTGTTCGTTATCTTCGTTCCTTATTCTTCCTTAGCGCTAAAAATTTACATTGGTATGGCGATTCTTTCCTGTATTTTTGTCACAAAGGATGAATTCGTGCACAAAGAATGCTGCCCGGCATCAGAACAATGGCTCCATGCCCTGTTATTCTTGAACCACCCTGTGGTCTTGGCCTCCGCGGGACTCATCTGGTTGACATTGGGCAGAGCTGAAGTGCCGCCATGGCTCGACGGACTTATCCCGTATGGGCAGATGTTGAGCACCTTTCTTTGGGCGCAATCGGGAATGATAGCCCTTTTTTTTCTTTATCAACTGGTTTATTGGAATCTCTTATGGAAAGCACCCGAATAAATAACGCTTTTTACGAAGAATTAAAAGAAGCGTGGTACGATGAGGCTTCGCATCCCATTGCTCTTCTACGGGCAGAAAATGCCACGCGCAATCCCTGGATTGTGGAAACGATCAGAAACAAGATTGGCCGTAGCTGTGACATTCTCGATATCGGATGCGGCGCAGGCTTTTTGACCAACACTTTGGCCGTGCAGGGGCATCGTGTGACCGGCATTGACCTTTCTGCCCAAAGCTTGGAAGTGGCTCGAAAAAAAGATCCGACAAAAACTGTCCGTTATCTGGAACTGGATGCCTTCGCTCTTCCCTTCCCTGACCAAAGCTTCGATGTCGTCTGTGCCATGGACTTTCTGGAGCATATCGAATTGCCCGGGCAGATCATTCGCGATGCGGCCCGCCATTTGCGGCCAAAGGGCCTTTTTTTCTTTCATACGTTCAACCGCAACGTGTGGAGTTACATTATCGTAATCAAAGGAGTCGAGTGGTGCGTGCCCAATACCCCTCCCAACATGCATGTCTATTCCTATTTTATTAAACCTTCCGAATTAAAAAACTGGTGCGAAGAGTCGGGCATTGCTATTAAAGAAATGCATGGGCTCTCCCCTCGCCTGTCCTCTGCAGCCTTCTGGAAAAGCCTCGTCACTCGCAAAGTCGATCGAAGGCTGCAGTTCCGTTTCACGTCTTCACTAAAGACTGGATATGTCGGAGTCGCGCAAAAGTTATGACTTTTTGGTGGGAACGACCTCTACTCCTTGGAAAAACCTTGTTTGAACCTTTTGGATTCCTTGTCGCGCACAGTTCCACTCTTCGATATATTCATTCGACCTGCGCGCATATAAGGTCGCCTTTTCGTCTTTTTTTTCATCGAGCGCTGCAACACCTTTGTTGAAAGAGTCGCGAGCATTTTCTTTATAAGCATTCTGGGCAGTTTGTAGAAATGCGGATAATCTTACCATATTAGCAATGTTTGGATTGCTGCCTATGGGCGTGACTTGTTTATTAAAATTAAGCCCTATCGGAAGTTTTTGTGGGGAAATTTGAGATATATTCTTTGGTTTGCTTGGTGAGCTGTGCTCCGATCCTGAATCCGTCGAAGAAGTGTCCATATCTATGGCAGTTTCCGATTGAGGGTCGAAATTGTTAGATTGACGTTCGAAAGCAAAATCTTCTAGATTTTCATCGCACCGCAGGTTGTAATTCGCAGGTGCATACCCAATTCTACTACTCATATGATTCTCCTTTTAAGTTTGGTTTTTTTGAAATAAAATGCGGGTTTTATTTTGTAACGTTTTTTTTGATTAATAGATGATTAATCTGCTAGGTACTTGATCACGCGGCCAATCTGGAAATGGCTTTCATCGCGGATTTTCCCCCATTCTTGAATGTAGGGATTTTGGGAAAGGTCTTCTTTTGTTGAGGACTTGATAGGGACGACGTCGTGTTTTTTTGGATGGATTTCTTGATGTTTAGAGAGAGTTTTAAGTTTTTTTGAGAAGAGAAGATGCTCTTTTAAACGACTATAAGCAACTCGGGCGGATGTTAGGGTGTTTTCAGGATGGAAGTGATTGAAATTCTTTTGACTGATGGAGCAAGGAGCGCGATCGATAGCAAAGCTGAGTTTTTTAGAGGGATTTCCCTTGGTCACATGCCTTTGTTTACTTTGCCGCTTTCGCTTAGAAAGATACCCTTGCAAAGGAAGATGTTCCACTTGTGACGGAATGCGAGGAGGCTTTACGAAATCGCATTTGTGGCTTTTAGAGAAATCCTGGCCCTTAACGGAATGAAAAATAGGAAGAAGATTTGCTTTGTCTTTTCCGAACCAATATTGAACACGCACGGCCGCAGTCTCACACGGATTTGAAAAGGCTGAATGTTCTTTCATTGGTCCTCCAAGATGAACTAAAAGTTGACAAGAGATTAACGTAACCTTTAAATTTAAGGCAACGCTTTTCACAAAAAAAAAATTAAGGTATCCTCTCACTTTTGGAGGCAAAAAAATGGCAAAGATCACACTGAAAGGCAATCCGATTCAGACAAATGGCAATCTCCCTTTACTGGGAACTCAAGCACCTGATTTTCAACTTACTGACGGGGAGCTTAAGAACCTTTCCTTAAATGACTTCAAGGGTAAGCGCAAGATGATCTACATTGTGCCTAGCCTGGACACTTCCATGTGTTCACTTTCCACAAAAAAGTTCAATGAGATGATTAAAGCGCATCCCGAAGTCGTTGTCATTGTCGTTTCTGCGGATTTGCCTTTTGCCCAAAAAAGAATGTGTTCACAAGAGAGCGTGCAAAACATCATTCCCCTTTCGATGATGCGCTCAAAAGAATTTGCTGAGGCTTACGGGGTTTTAATCCAGGACGGGCCTCTGGCAGGAATTTGCGCCCGAGCTGTTGTTGTCTTGGATGAGAATGACTCCGTTGTCTACACTGAAATGGTCCCTGAAATTGCTCAGGAACCTAATTACGATAAAGCTCTGCAAGTCCTTTTGAAGAAGTAAGTTTCTTACCTGTTTTTATAGATTGGGTACTCGGGGTGCCACATTTTTTTGTCGACACGACTTTCGATTTCTTTCTGAGAAGATGTGGAGATGAGCCCTTCTTCTTGGGCAACTTGTCCGATAGCGATGGCAATGCTTCTGCAAACACTCCGTAAATCTTCCAAAGAAGGAAAAATGCTGCCCATGGGATCTTTCAGCATCGGCGCATGTTCGCTCAAGACTTGCGCTGCTCTGATGAACATCTTTTCGGTGACTTTGGGGGCTTTGCAAGCGACGACACCGAGGCCCACGCCCGGAAAAATATAGACATTGTTGCATTGGGCGACGGGGTATTCTTTCGCGTTAAAATGGAAGGGAGGGAATGGACTGCCTGTGGCGATGATGGCTTTGCCATTTGTCCATTTGATCAGATCTTCAGGTTTCGCTTCCGAACGGGAAGTAGGGTTGGAAAGAGGAAAAATGATCGGACGTTCCTCATAGCTGTTCATCGCACGGACGATCTCTTCGGTAAAAACATTCGGTTGGGTCGATACACCGATTAACACGGTGGGTTTGGCGTTTTTGATAACGTCGAGTAGAGAATACTTTCCCGTTTCGGCAGACGGCCAGTGTTTGACGGCGTTAAAGTCCTGCGCAAATTTCCTTTGCTCAGGGAAAGTGCGAGGAAGCTGCGTGTGAATGAGCCCATCGATATCTACGATGTAAAAGTTTTTCCGCGCTTCAGCGTCGGTGCATCCCTCTAGCTTCATGGCTTCGACGATCAATTCAGCAATGCCAAGCCCGGCGGAACCACCGCCTAGAACTGCGATCTTTTGCTCTTCAAGATTCCCCTTCGCCAATTTGACGGCGCCTAAGATGGCAGCCAGCGCGACAGACGCCGTACCCTGAATATCGTCGTTAAAGCTGCAAATTTGATCGCGGTATCTTTCCAAGAGTGTTTTAGCATGCGGGCGGGCGAAATCTTCCCATTGCAATAAGACCTTGGGAAAACGGCTTTGAACTGTTTTCACGCAAAGATCGATGAAGGTGTCATAATCTTGCCCTGTCACCCTCGGATGCCTCCAGCCAAGGTACAAAGGGTCATCCAATAGGTTCTGATTATTTGTTCCCACATCCAACATGATGGGAAGAACACCCCCAGGATGAATCCCTCCGAAAAGGGTATAGAGGGCAAGTTTTCCCTGAGGGATGGCCATCCCTCCGATTCCGAGATCACCAAGGCCGAGAATTCTCTCTCCATCTGTGACCACGATTACATCCGGCTCGTAAGGCCAACTGTCAATCATTTCTCCGAGCCTGCCCCTGAGCGGATAAGTCAGATACAGCCCCCGTTGTTGTCGGTACAGAGCGCTAAAGTGCAGCGAAACATCGCCCACCGTTGGTGTATAAATCAATGGAACCATTTCTGAGACATGCTCTGATACCAAACGGTAAAACAGGATCTCATTCCGATCTTGCAAACTCGAAAGGAAAATGTATTTCGATAATTCGCTCCCCCTTGCTTGAAAATTTTCATAGCGTCTGGCGACTTGCTCTTCGATCGTGGAAACATGGAAAGGAAGCAACCCATGCAGTCCAAAAGAGTCGCGTTCCTCTTTTGTGAATGCAGTCCCCTTGTTGTAGAGAGGCGTCGTGAGGAGCTCCATCGGCTTCATCGACAATTCTATGAGGTTCATGCCACGCTTGAGTATAATTATTTTTTGTCATCCTAACCTTTTAATTAGGATTTGTCAATCCAATGGCTAATTAATAATAATTTTAAACTCTTGGTTTTTATTAAAATCCGTTATGCTCCTTACCCAAAAAAGGAATAATACCTCATGGCGATAACAATCCGCCCCATGGCGACTGATATCCATAGTTTTGAGCAACTGAACGCTCTTACCCAGATCAACAATGTGCCTCTGCAGGTTATTGAACAGAGGGCAAGGCCTGGAAGTTGGAGTCAGGGCGGCTTTATTAATCAGCAAGAGCGTTTGGTTGGAGTTTTGAAAAACGATTGGGCCACGGTCGCTTCTCTCGGGCTGAGGCATTCTGAAATTGGGGAAAAACTGCAATACATCATTCGCTCCTCAATGAGATCCTACGGCGGAAGAGGGCATGCTGGTGAGCAAAACACCATTTCCATTGTTTCCGATTTTCATCAAGGGCAAAAATACCCCTTTGCCGCAAGTTCCAAATGCTCCTTTATCGAATAATACGAGTTTATTTGCACGTTTTTGCACAAGCGTTTCCTTGCGGGCAGAAACAGTATGGAAAACAGCTGGTATTTTCAATAAAATCAAAGCTTTCTTCTCATCTTTTGCACTTATCTATCAGCAGACTTTTAATCCTCAGAATCCCATCGCCGCAACAAACCAGGTTGCTTGGCCTCTTAGGAATCTCGCTGCAACAAGAATCCATGTCAAGTGTGAAGGTTGTGGAGGCTTCCAAGAAGATATTTTTAAAACGGGGGAACGATTGTCTCTTAACGAGGGTGTCGTCGTCGATGATGAATATGAATGGTGCCGAGATTATACTTTTACCAATCTTGATACAGGAGAGAGGATCAATGTCGCTTATGGTATCGTCGAATACATCAAGCGGTATGGATTCTACGAAGGGAATGTCTCCTGCCGAGTCGATCCGATTAAATTGGTCTCTGTATTGACAGGAATCCGCGTTGCGGATCTCCAGGCTTATGCTCGATCCAGATCTTCTTGATTCTCTGACTTTCCAGGCTCTTTCAGCAGGACGATCACCAGCACAATCCATACAACAAAAAGCGCAATGTTGCCCCAGTTTAGGGCGGGCATAAACGCGCTGCCTAAAATCGCTTGGAGTCCGAGGATCAATCCCGAAGCCAGAGCTTTTGAAGAGCGGTAAGCAAATACGTCGATGACTGCTTTGGCGCGGAATTTTTCATCTTGGCTCAGAGGGATGTACAACACCTCTTTGATGATCGCGAACAAGGAAAAGTCGCAGCTCTTGATGCAAATGTAAGCAAAGGAGATGACGCCGAAGACGGGGAAAAACTGGAAAGCGACGCTGTTGACGCAGAGCATCAGAGGAATCAGGATGTGGCTGCGCTTGATGCCGAGGAAATGGATGAGGAGGAAGCTGCCGAAAAGCTGCAGCGAAATCGTCCCGATGTGGACAAGCCCTAAGATTCGGCCGGTGAATTCCGTTCTGAGGTCTTTGTCGAAGATTGTTTTTTCCAGCACCGAATTGAACTGAAAGTCGATGAGCGTGGAACAAAGCTGCATGAGTACGACGATGCACAAGATGAAAGTGAGGTAGCGCGAGGCTCCGATCATTTTCAGACCGTGATAAAATGCATTGAGCGATGTCCGTTTTTTTTCATCGTCGAGCTTCATTCCGACCCCTTCCTTCGTCTGTTTGAGGGCGAAATAATAGCAGCAGGAAAGCAGAATATAGATGGGAAGCGTGGCCATCAGAAGTGATTCCGATCCCATTTTCACTGCGAAGAAGCTGGGAAGAATGCTTCCCATCGAGGCGCCGAGGGCCCCTACCCCAAAAAATAAACCATAAAGGTATTTTGCCCGATTGTAGGAGACAGTTGTATGGATCACCGACCAGAGCTGCTGGAACATGAGCATGATATAGACTTCTTTCCAGATGTAGAAGGCAAAGGGAAGCCAACTGAACTGCTTCATCAACAAAGCACAGAAGAGATTTGTCAGGATTACCAGGGCGGCGACGACGCCGAACATCTTGAAGCATCCCAGACGGGGCAGATATTTGTTATACAGCGAGACGATGAGAAGGTTAAGCGGAACAGTGGCAAGCCAGGCGTAGGGGAAAGAACTGGAACCATAGGCAGTTAGGAACACCGCATTGCTGACGGGACGGATAACAGCGTATTCTGCGGAAATGAAAAATCCGCACAGCATGGCGAAAAGGATAAAAAAACGTTCTGGGATGGTCAGTTCCATCCATTCTTTTTTAATTCGGCTCAACATCGAACTGTTTCTATTTTTAGGCGCAAAGCCTGTTCGTAATCGGGATGCACGTAAGCCCACTGTAGGTTGCCCGAAGGAATGGATATTTGTGAAAGTTCGCTGCCCAAAAGGATTGCCCCTGAGCGCATTTGGACAGGGAAATAAAGCCCCACTCCCCTTTTCTGAGCAATGATCTCCCAAAAAATACAACCCGAAGGAATTTTTAAATCTTCAGCAAATTCCTTCAATTTTTCCTCGCTGATGCCTTCCTTTAAAGCAATGGCCTTGAAGCGTTTTTCGCGGCGCAGAAGGGAATCGGCATCGGCGTAGCCGGGGGAATTCTGGTCTTTGGCCGATTTTCTCAAAGATGAAAAGATTTCGTTGTCGCTTAATGAAAGGTAACTCTGCAAGTCGGTAAGATAATTTCCTTCCGAGTAGAAGTTTTTCATGAAGCGGGTCAAATGGAATTTATAGGCTTTGACAGAGGAATACTGATAAACGCGATGGTGCATGAAATGGCGCGCCAAAAGAAGTGCCTCGCAGGATGCAATCCCATTCTCTTCGATCCCCAGCTGTAGCTGCCCATCTATGGGAAGCACGCAGAGCATCTCAATTAACTGGTGGTAATCAAAAAGGCCATAGGCAACGCCCGTACATTGCGAGTCGCGAAGCAAATAATCGATCCGGTCAGCGCCGAAAAAATCGCCTGTGATGACTTGAGAGAGCACGCGCTGCTCAGGGGTAAATGGGGTTGGAATCCCCATCTCTTTCAATTTTTTTTCACCGATCGCCATTTTCAGGACGTCGACGACAATATCTTTTTCTGGAAATCGAGCCTTTAGCGCATCCCATACGTGCTCGAGGTAAGAGCTTTGGATGATCTTTACGGTCCATTCTTCATGGCCAGACGGTCCCAACAACTCTTTTTCTGCAATGTGGGAAAAAGGAAGGTGGCCTAAATCATGGCAAAGCGCCGCCAGGCGGATGATATGCATCCAATAACTCGAATCGGGAGGAGAAAACTGCTTGGCTGTGATTCTGTCGAAAATGCGCGTGGCCAATTCCATGCAGCCCAGCGAATGTTCAAACCGCGTATGTGTGGCGCCAGGATACACGACGTGTGTTATGCCGAGCTGATGGATATGATGCAGCCTTTGGAAGGGCTCCGAGTCAATCAAACTCCGTTCCGCCTCGTTGAAACGGATGAAGCCATGAACGGCATCGTAAATTTTTTGGTTTTTTTCGGTCATTTTTCCGGCCTAGGTCGGCTTTCGTGCATGTAGCTCGTCGTCACCTCGACGAACTCAGCTTTTCTCTGCAGTTCTTTGATGTTGCGGGCGCCGCCATAGGTCAGGCCGCTACGCAAGCCTCCGAGGAGATGGCCGAGGAGCTCAGCGGCGCTTCCAGAAACCGGCCCCCAAAAGTCGATCCCTTCTGCCACTGTTTTTTCTTTGAGCCCGCCATAGAAATCATTTTGAAAGTCCTCGCTTGCCTGCCCGCGGAATTTCGCTTCGAGCGCTGATGCAGAAGAATCTGATTTCCGTTTGGGGGCAGCGCTTTCCTTTGTCATCGCAAAGAGTTTGCCGATCATGACTGTGCTAGCGCCGGCAGCCAGAGCCAAGACGACATCACGGCTATTGCGTATGCCGCCGTCGGCGATCAAGGGAACGCGCAGTTTATCGGCGATCTTGGCACAATCGTAGATTGCGGTCAGCTGTGGTACGCCAAAGCCGGTCACCATCCGGGTCGTGCATGCAGCCCCAGGCCCTACCCCGACTTTGACGGCATCGGCTCCTGCGTTGACGAGGTCGTGATAGGCCATGGCTGTACAGACATTGCCTGCGATAATTTCTTTATCGGGATGTGTGCGCTTGAGCTCTTGAATGTACCGGAACATCTTATCCGAATGGCCATGGGCGACGTCGATGCAGACGCCTATAGCGCCCAAATCGAGCAGTTTGCGGGTTTCATCGATTTTGAGGATGCCGCAGGAGATGAAGGTCTTTTCTATGTATTTTTTTACCCAGCGTTCTTGCGCCTCCATATTCGTGAATCGATGGAAGATCGGGATCGAACCTGCCTCGATCAAGATATCGGCAAGCTCATCGCTGATGGCGGTGTCCATATTCGAGCAAATGATCGGGATATTCATCTTACGGTTTTTCGTAAGCCAAGTCTCAAGGAGCGGTTCTGTACGGGAAGGCACATTGTTGAATTGGGGCACTAAGGCCACATCGTCAAAGGTATACGCTTTTCTAAACGACATCGAAAGACTCCAGTAAATAGGTAAATATAGCAGAAAAATGCCGTTTTTTATAGCATTTTTTTAATATACTGCTGACAGTTGAAAGTTATAGAAAATTTCAATTTCAGCGCTTCAATTTTTTGTTTGTTGAAGCAGACCTTGTGCAAGCACATTATCCATGGAAACGAAAAAATATGATCTCTGTGACCATTTTAACAAAAAATTGCCAGGTCACCCTCGCAGCTACCCTTGAATCGCTACAAAAATTTCCTCAAATTCTTATTTTTGACTCAGGTTCGACCGACCACACCCTAGCTATCGCCTCAGGTTACCCCAATGTGACCATTGTCCAGGGAGTATTCACGGGGTTCGGGCCCACGCACAATGCCGCTTCTTCCCACGCGAAATATGATTGGGTCCTATCGATTGACAGTGATGAGGTTGTGACTCCCGAACTGGGAGAGGAAATTTTTCAATTGAAACTGGATCCGCATCATGTGTATCAAATCCAAAGAAAAAATTACTTGAATGGCAAATGGATCCGCTGGTGCGGGGGATGGCATCCCGATCCTGTCTTAAGGCTTTATTACAGAAAGACAACCCGATTTTCTGACGACGCCATCCATGAAAAAGTTTTAAGCCAAAACCTGCAAATCATTCCACTGTCTTCCCCTCTTCTTCATACCCCTTACCGTTCGATGGAAGATTTTTTGCATAAGATGCAAACGTATTCCACCCTCTTTGCGCAGCAAAATAGAGGAAAAAAACAGTCTTCGATTTCCAAAGCCATTGCACACGGCCTCTTCGCCTTTTTGAAAAGCTATATATTCAAAAAAGGGGTTTTAGGCGGAAAAGAGGGTTTTATTATTTCCATGTACAATGGCCATACATCTTTCTATAAATACTTGAAGTTGATGGAAATCAATAAAAAATGATCATCTAGACCCAACTTGAGCAATATAAAAAACGCCCGGATTGCTGGAATTGTCCCGCATGTAGGAAACCCGATTTCCCATCAGATCGTAAGGTAGGCAAGTCAAGAGGCTGAGGAATGGGACAATTTCAAGAGCTCCCCGGAATATATTAGCAACGCCATTCAAGGAATATTTAACGGCGATTTCTGCTGATTTGCTGAGCTGAGCATGCCTTTGGGCAGCATCAGGATTGAAAAGAGCCGCGACGGCGATGAAGGCAGCGGTTGCTAGAGCTCCTATCACTTCAATTTTCCCCATAATCGCTCTTATTCCACCTGAAACCGAAGAGACAAGAGGAATGTATCCTGCGACGTTGAGACCGTGTTCGAATTTGTCTAGAGAAAAATCTAACGAACCTTCTATTTCATTCATATTTACCTCATTTGCAAAATAAGTAGAGTTATCATAGTACAATAGCCATACGTCTTTCTATAAAGACTTGAAGTTGATGGAAATCAATAAAAAATGATCACCTAGATCCAACTTGAGCAATATTAAAAACGCCTGGATTGCTGGAATTTTCCCGGAAGTAGGACACCCGATTTCCCATCAGATCGTAAGGCAGGCAGGTCACGAGGCTGAGGAATGGGACAATTTCAAGGGCCCCTCGTAATATATTAGCAACGCCATGCCAGGAATATTTAACCGCGATTTCTCCCGATTTGCTGAGCTGAGCTTGCCTTTGAGCAGCATTAGGATTGAAAAGAGCCCCGATGGCCATGATGGCAGCTGTCGCAAGTGCTCCGATCACTTCAATTTTTCCCATAATCGCTCTTACTCCACCTGAAAACGATGAGACAAAAGGAATGTATCCTGCGACGTTGAGACCATGTTCGAATTTATCTAGAGAAAAATCTAACGAACTTTCTATTTCATTCATATTTACCTCGGTTGCAAAATCAGTAGAGTGATCATAAATTGGTTGGTCAAAAAAGGCAACACTTTATGGACAGCAGCGATCGTCCCCTTATCGATTTAGAAGAAATGGCACAAGAATTTGTGCTCGAAACAAAGCAACTGCAAATTCCCGGCTATCCTACTGCTTGTAATCCTTCGATCATCCGGTTAGGCAATCGATTCCTTTTAAGTTTTGACGCGTATGTGGAAAATAGTAAAGAGCCTGATCGGATCGGTCTTGTTTGGCTAGATGTAGATTTCGGCGTCCTCGGCGAGCCAATAATTTTGGGTGTCCCTATCCATACATGGCAAGATCCGCGGCTCGTCGCCGTCGGCAATAGAGTATATCTACTGTTCCTAAAAACGTGTTCAAACGTGTTTATTTTTAATTTCGCTCTCTGATTGACCGTCCGGTTCGCGAGATTTCTCTCTTCCGGCTATGACGTGGTCTCGATGGAGACGGTGGACGCATCTCCATTACGGTTTCTAGAGTCCTGCCTGGAACAGTCACGGGTTGCCCCGTTTCCAATCGGCGGTGGAACCTGTCCAAAAGAATGGTTTTTACTTGACGGTAAGGCGTATACCGTCCGATCTCAGGATCGCCAAATCTTCTGGCATAGTTCAGTGCGGCAATCCGGTCCGATATGTCCTCATGTCCACAATGCAGACATTGAAAGCGGTCGTTTTTGCGATTTCGATGATCCACAAATTCGCAAAAGGGACAGCTTTGAGAGCCGTAGGCCGGATTGACCTGCTCATGACGGAAACCTTCCGCCAACGCTTTAAAAGCAATTCGATCTTGTAGTTTACCTCTCAACCAGCTGGAGAGTTTTCTATTCATTTGTTTAGACTTGTCATACTTGAAAGTATGGCGCAAGTCTTCTGTGATTAAGAGGGAGGGATTTTTCGTTTGGATGAGTTGATTGATGGACGTGTTGATTTCTCTTTCCAATGTGGCCCTGAATCGTTTGGCAGCCGCATGGTGTTTTTGCTTGCCTAGATTATATTTTCTAAGGGATTTTGCCTTTTTGGGATTGGAAGTTGTCGGTTTCTTTTCCATGGCATGCAGCTTGTGACGTTTTTGCATTTTCTGGTGCCGATTTTCTGATACCTGTGTCAGTATTGTACCAAATTGAGTCCCATAACGAATGCCTTGGGTATCCGTCATGACTTCAGTATATCCAAAGTCTACAGCTTCGGGAGATGTCTTGGGAGGATTCTTCTTTTTTAATTCTTGAGGGATGTGAAAGTCGACGTTTCCTTCTGACAAAACAAGGGTAATTGTGCCTGAAATAGGCGCTTTGCCGGATAAGGGGATACAAATCCTCTTACCGGGAATCAGAGACATGATTTTGATGTACTGACGCCCTTTGTGCTCGAAAAGATCGTAACAGTTGGCATCGAACCGGACGCTTCTGGCTTTTTTTACAGTGGGTGGTTTTCCTTTGCAGAGTCTGGTGATCCTCCGCACATAGCCTGCAATATGCCTCCGGGAGAGATCATCAATGGCAAAGGACGGCTCCGGGCATTTCCCCTGCATCATGGCGGAAAACTGGGAATAACCTTTCAGAAGCCAATAGGCATAATGGCTCTCCGTCTCGGAGAGTGCTTTCCGATGGGAGATCTTTAAGCGGACTTTAACAAAAGTGGACTGCCAATATTTATCCCATGTTTCAGCTGCGTCATCAAGGGCAAGTTTCCAATGACGAGCCTGCAATTGGTTGGGTGAACGATAGCCTTGTTTGATTTTCTCATCGCGAATCGCTCGGGGCCTTCCTAAATAGGGTTGACAATCCCAGGCTTGGAAGTGTTGCAGCCAAAGCCGTTTTTCACCAGTGTATGCCTGGCATAAGCTTTCAAGAGCTGTTTGTTTTTTTGCGTTGAGTGGAAGTGACCTACGCTTGACCGTTCTCATTGTCTTTGGCCATTTCAATGATTTTCTTCTTGTATTTTCTCAGGCCATATAAGCGACTGGAAAAACAATGAATAATTGATAGGAGATCTTTGGTCATTTCTTGCTCAGGTGAAAGAGAGTCCGCATTCATAACGAGAATGGAAACTCCGTGGTCGTTACAGAATTTTTCGAACCATTCGAACCCAAAACGGACGAGCCTGTCTTTATGGGCCACTACAATTTCAGATACCTCACCTCGTTCTACCATTTCCATCAATTGTACGAAATGTTTCCGCTTGTAGTTTAGCCCCGAACCGATATCTTCCAACTTCTCTTCGATGATTTTCCCTGCTGTCAAACAGAAAGATTCTACAGCATTTTTCTGTGAAATCAAATCCTTTTTTTGACCTGCACTTGATACTCGACAATAAGTGACCAACTGTCGTTTTTTGGCTTTTTGTCCAGTTGTCTCCACATATTGGTCATGGGTGTAATAGCGCCGTCCAGTAATGGAACGGTGGGCCTTAAGTATGCCCTTACGATCCCATCTTTGCAGGGTTTTTGTCGTCCTTCCGATTAATAATCCGAATTCACCTGGAGAATATGTGTTCTTCATGACAGCATATTTTCACATATGCGTATGTTTTTGCACTACTATTAATTACTCTCCAACGGTGCGAATGATACAGGAGTGCGCCGCATGTTTCTTTCACAATTGCATTACGACGCGGTAAAACTTTTTACGGATTCTCCAGAATGCCTTTCCTATTTTCCGGGAATGGTTCAAGACCAGGGAGAAAAAAATTGGGTGCCTTTTGCCTATTTTGATACTTTGCTGATCACTTACAGCCTCCTTCCCCACCAGATCATACGTCCCCTTTCTGGGGGCCCATAGTTGCGAAGAATTTGTTTCGACGCCAACCTCATTCTCCTGGGAATGGGGGCCATCGCGCGGAGGAACAGCGCCGCTTTTCGATGGCGACCATTATCTTGCTTTTTTCCATTCCTCCAAAATCATGGCTACAGCCCAATCTCAGGGAAAATCGATAAAGCATTATTTTTTTGGCGCTTATACATTCGATAGCTGCCCCCCCTTTTCAATCTCAGGTGTGAGCTCTTCTCCCATCGTCGGTAAAGATTTTTACTCCGGCCCTGAGTACAAAACTGTGAAACCTCTTCGCGTCGTCCTCCCTTGCGGTTTTGTCTTCTATGATCATTACGTATGGGTCGTATATGGTAAACAGGACCATGAGGTGTGGGTAGCTAAGCTCTGTAAAAAAGGGCTCTATGCGAGCCTGGTTCCCAAATGATGTCAAAGAGGTAGCGCTCCGGGGAGCAGTCAAATCAAAGAGAGTTGGCCTATCATCGGGCTTATAACGTTTTCTGTAGAATGCGATAAATTGTGCTTGCGTACACTACCCCCGTAAAAAGAATCGAAAAGCGGCCAAAATAATCCAAAAACTCGACGAACCCTCACTTTGTAGACACCTTCTAAAGGATGGGGTATAAGCGTGTCAAATTTTGATGAAAAATGCGGGAAAAAAGCTCCTGGATATGCTGCTCTGCTTAATTGAATTTTTTCCTCAACAATCTGAAGAGAAAAAGGATTGTGCAAAGCATGCTGGGCTAGAATTTTTAAATTATTATGAATGGTTTCAGCCAGAACTGCGGAACTCGACGGCGTGGTGGGGGTAGGCTGAAAATGGGACGGAACAGTTAAATTAAAATCCAATGGCCTAATAACCTTATTCTTACACTTCGATGCTTTATCTTCTAATGATGTCCCAATCTCCATGGCCAATCCAAGCATACATCATTTCTCCAAAAAGCCAAAATACAGCTCCTGCACCCAATAATATTCCCAACGGCAATCCCACCACAGGAGGCAAAAGAACCGCTGCTGCAATAGCCCCTACAAGTTTGATCGTTTCCAATGCCATGCCGGCCAAGGGTCCTGCAAGTGCAGTGAATTTACTTCTGTCGGGATTCAGGGTATCGCCGCGGCAATGTTGTGTGTAGATATTGACAGTAGAATTTACGCCATTCATCTGTGCAGCAAAAGCGTGGCCCATTTCATGAATAAATACATGCAAATAGCCCAATGTCAAAAATCGAACAACAGAGTTATTTAAACACCTATTTACTGCATGTCCAAACCAACTATTTCCAAAAACGGTATCCCCTTCGGCGTGCTCTCCAAAATTGACAAGGATGCCATTAATCTCATAGTTTCCTGGCGTGCCTAATAAAATTGAACTCAACATATATCGTCCTCTTAATTTCAAAAGGCATCCAGAATACATGTTGGAATAATTAATGTAAATTAATAATATAAGCTATATTAATATTAACATTTCTCGTTTTTCATCAGTTACTTGCTTTTTTAAACATAATATTTGAATAAAAACAAAGAGGGGAAATTTGTCAGGAAGATGCGATTTTGAGTGGGGGGAGAAAAGGGAGAACCCTGATTTGGGTTCCCCCTGTCAATGCTAGTACGTAGTCGTTAAATTCTTAACCTCATGGGAACTCTTTCCGCCGTTAGACACTGTGGCTATTGGCGTCACTTGGGGTGGAGCATTTTTGGCTACATTCACATTCAGGACGATGGTCGGATAGCTCATATCAGGGTTCAATACGCTGCTCTCGGTGAAAGTGAGCGTATTCTTGTTAAAAACCCATCCCGATCCACTAGACGAAGCATAGGTAAGTCCAGTGGGAAGAGTAATCGCTACCGTAACAGGAGCTGAGGTAGGAACATTACCTTTATTAGAAACGACGATCCGATACGTGCCGATTTTTCCTCTCGTGAAAGGACCATCGTGTTTTAACTCAACGCTCAAAACCGGTGCCGTCATCGGCGGGGGCGTTGGGGTAGAGGCCGTTAAGGTGGCAAATAGATTGGTTCCGTTAAAAGAACCCCATCCGGAAGCATTATCATAACCCGCGCTGGCATTATAAAATAAATTGTTCCCGGTCGTCACATCATGAAAATCCGCTCCATACGACATTCCGCTGGCAATGGCATAAAGAATAGGATTTGCAAATCCTAATGAAGGTTTATTGGCTGCCGCTAGTGATTGGTTCACGCAAGCTGTAAAAGCCGCCCATAGTGGAGCCGCACAACTCGTTCCCCCAAAGATTTGCCATTGGCCCTCAAAATAAATCGCATAGCCCGTACTGGGATCTGCATCCAGCGCAACATCAGGGACGTTGCGATGGGTCATCGAATAGACCCCGGCTACATTTTTTTGCCAAGATGGGATTGGCCACACTTTACTTACACCACCTCCACCTGCTCCATTTCCAACGCCATTATTCCACACCGATTCCATTTGATAGGCGCCAGTTTGGGCATTCACGGTAAGGCTTGTCCCGCCAACACCGACAACATAAGGTTGAGAAGCTGGATCATCGACGACAGGAGTCATTGAGGAATTGTTGGCATAATCATCGTAAGCGCCGCTATCGCCGGCAGCAGCATAAATTGTCTGTCCCTGTGCTGCCATTTGCTGGAAAATTGCACTCTCAGCCTGAATATATTGAGCAGCCTCTAAATCTTCACCCATTCCCCAAGAAGTGCTCACTTGTTTGGCAATATTATCTGTGGCAATCCGATTGTAAGTATCTATGACGCCTTGGTTCGAGTTGGGCCCTTCGTACACATAAATTTCACTTCCCGGCGCCAATGCAAGCGCGAGTTCGATGTCAAGAGTGACTTCTGCGTCAATCCCATCAGTACTTCCCCCATCGACTAAAACATTAGTCAATTTAGCAGCGGGCAGTCCAAAATAGGCCGTATAGGCATTGATGTCGCTGGCTTGATAGCCCGCGAGTTCGAATAAAGCAATGATCTGATTAGATCCATTTGCCGACACTCCTGAGAGGTTATAAGCTTTCACGATGTCGCTAGGAGCAAAACCGCCTTCAGGGCCCGAAGGAAATGCTCGAGACCCAACTGACGAACCAGAAGCTTTTTCTCTTCGCTGGCGGTAAGGTTTCCATTTGGAATGGTTATCTAGACCGACAATCCCCTTGATCACAGAAGCAATGGCGGAAGGAATCAGAGGATTGTTGTTCGGGGCGTAAAATCTTCGGCCCTCCAGCGACATATATTCATTAAGATTGAAATTAAAAGCCGATTCAATCGATTTTGCATCCCCACTCAAAGTGAGGAGTGTTCGGTTGGCATGCATGTTGTCAACCGTCAACCCCAAACTGTTGACATAAGCGACAACTTTGTCGTAATCCGCCTGGGTGGGAGCGAACCGCTCGACGAACTCCGCAGTAGTCAGATACTTGCCATAATGCTTCTGATCGGCTGGATCATGGATTCGTGCTATCAGTTGTTCAAGCTCTTGCTGATTGCGTAAGGGCAAAACAATCGTCAAAGGAACATTTGTGCTGCCATCAAGGCGATTTAAGTGCATTGCTCTACTGAGAGCCTTCGTCGGAACGTGATTAGACAACCTTACAGAAGGTTTCTCTCTGGGCCGCTGTGCAGCAAATGCCGCACTCGCATCGAGGCAAAGAGTTAGCAGTAGTAGCGATTTAAAGAGACTGTTTTTCATAAAAACTTCCTCTATTTGAGTTTTGAAGCCACCTCGCAAATCTTCCTTTGTTCGTGACAAGAAGTGATTTGGAGATTGAGCCAACTTAACTTATTTTTTTAATTGAAAGCAAGAAAGATTTTGAAATTGAAGGAAAGTCCCGTAGTCGTGAAGACTGCGGGACCACTGCAAAACGCGCTTAGGGCTGGGTAGTCGTAGAATTCTGAACCGTTTCAGAACTGCTCCCCCCCCCTGATACGGTGGCTGAAGGGATCACTGTATATGGAGCATTACTAGCTACATTTACATTCAATACGATTGTCGGATAGCTCGAACCAGTATTCAATACGTTGCTCTGGGTGAAAGTAAGCGTGCTCTGGTTAAAAACCCATCCCGAACCAGTAAATGAATTATAGGTGAGTCCAGCAGGAAGACTAACCGCCACAGCCACAGGACTTGAGGTCGGAGCATTACCTGTATTGGAAACAACGATGTGATAAGTACCGATGGTTCCTCTGTTGAAAGGAGCATTGTGTTTAAAGATCATGTTCAAAACAGGAGCCGCCGTAGGTCCCCTTAAGCTTGCATATAAATTGGTTCCGTTAAAGCTACCCCATCCTGAAGCGTTATCATAACCTGGGCCGGCATTATAGAATAAATTGTTCCCAGTCGTCACATCATGAAAATTCGCTGTATACGATATCCCGCTAGCAAGGGCATAAAGAATTGGATTCGCAAATCCTAATGCAGGCTTACTCGCTGCCTCCCGTGATTGGTTCACGCAAGCGGTAAAAGCCGCCCATAATGGAGCGGCACAACTGGTTCCTCCATAGATCTGCCATTCGCCTTCAAAATAAACCGAATAGCCGGTATTGGGATCTGCATCCAGCGAAACATCCGGAACATTGCGATTGGTCATCGAATAGACCCCGGATACATTTTTTTGCCACGATGGAATTGGCCAAACACTGCTAACGCCTCCCCCGCCTGCTCCCTTTGCAAGGCCATTATTCCATACCGATTCCATTTGATAGGCGCCGGTATTTGCATTTACTGTCAGGCTAGTCCCCCCAACACCCACCACATAAGGCTGAGAAGCAGGATCATCGACGACAAGAGTCTCTGAGCCGTTGTGGGGATAATCATCAAAAGCGCCGCTATCGCCGGCAGCAGCATAAATGGTCTGCCCCTGTGCTGCCATTTGCTGGAAAATGGCATTCTCAGCATGAATAAATTGAACCCCCTCTAAGTCTTCACCTAACCCCCAAGAAGTGCTCACTTGTTTGGCAATATTATCTGTGGCAATCCGATTGTAAGTATCTATGACGCCTTGATTCGAGTTGGGCCCTTCGTACACATAAATTTCACTTCCCGGCGCCAATGCAAGCGCGAGTTCGATGTCAAGAGTGACTTCTGCGTCAATCCCATCAGCACTTCCCCCATCCACTAAAACATTAGTCAATTTAGCAGCGGGCAGTCCAAAATAGTCCGTATAGACATTGATGTCGCTGGCCTGATAACCTGCGAGTTCGAATAAAGCAATGATCTGATTAGATCCATTTGCCGACATTCCTGAGAGGTTATAAGCTTTCACGATATCGCTAGGAGCAAAACCGCCTCCGGGGCCAGAAGGAAATGCTCGAGATCCAACTGATGAACCAGAAGCCATTTCTTTTCGCTGGCGGTACGGTTTCCATTTCGAATGGTTATCTAGACCGACAATTCCTTTGATCACAGAAGCAATGGCGGAAGGAACCTGAGGATTATTATTCGGGGCATAAAATTTTCGGCCCTCCGGCGACATATATTCGTGAAGATGGAGATTAAAAGCCGATTCAATCGATTTTGCATCACTGCTCAGAGTGAGGAGTGTTCGGTTGGCATGCTTATTGTCAACTGTAAACCCCCAGCCTTTAACATAAGCGACAACTTTGTCGTAATCCGCCTGGGTAGGAGCGAACCGCTCGACAAACTCCGCAGTAGTCAGATACTTGCCATAATGCTCCTGATCGGCCGGATCATGGATTCGTGCTATCAGCTGTTCAAGCTCTTGCTGATTGCGCAGAGGTAAAATAATCGTTAAAGGAACATGTGCGCTGCCATCAAGACGATTTAAGGGCATTGCTCTACTGAGCGCCTTGATCGGAACATGATAAGACAGCCTTACAGGAGGTCTCTGTCTTGGCTGCGGTGCAGCAAATCCCGGACTTGCATGCAAGTAGAGAGTTAACAGTAGTAACCATTTAAAGAGACTGTTTTTCATAAAAACTTCCTCTAATTGAGTTTTGAAAACAACTTGCAAATTCCTCTTTGTCCGTGACAAAAAATGATTTGAAGTAGTTAGTAACTTAATTTATTTTTTGAATTTAAGGCAAGGTCAAGATTGTGAGATTCGAGGAAAAGCGATTATTGTTTTTTAGGGCAGCACTCTTCGGAAGAAAAAATCGAATTCATCCTCGAATCCGATTGTCTCTATTGTAAAGCGTTCCCGTTCCCCTAATTTAGCACTTGGTCAATTGCTGACATCTCGTCTACGGTAAGCTTGAACCTCCCTCGCCTAAAGTCGAGGGATTCTTGCTTCATCGCTCTCCTTAAGGAGTGGCTCCACAAGCTTTTAAGACCGTCATCCCAACGGCCTTTTCAAGGATCCCGCTATTGAGGTCCCGGTCAATGACCAGTGAACAATGGGGACATCGATAGTAACGATCGCTTAATTTCATTTTTTTCTTACATCTGCAAGCGCTGCATGAATGTTGGGCCGAGTACGAAGCTCGGCCCCAACTTAATCCCAGGCCTGAAGGCCTGGGTTCATTTTTGTCCTTATACAGGGGGCTTCAGATTGTAGCAGACCCAGCCACCTGCAAAGATGAGGATGCCGACGAAGCTAGTGGCCCCTTTTGAATGACGATGTGTATAATTCGAGTGAGCAAAAAACTTCCCCAAACTCGCAAAAAAACGCAAATATTTGCAAATTTAAGTAACAAAATGAAATATAAGAGCCAGAAGCTTAATATCCTATGTTTGTTTTTTCATTTTCTGAAGCCTCGGGAAGGTTTTGGTTCATTTCCGTATCAACCTATTTACAACATACCACTGCTAGTGGTAGAATTACCACTAAGGGTGGTAGATATGTTTGAGCAGCTATTTGGAAGCAGGATTGTTGAGAAGGTCCTTTTTTTCATGACAGTGAATAAGAAGTGCTTTGCATCTGAGTTGCGTCAATGTTTTGGCATCCCTATTTTCGGGATACAAAGGGCGCTTGCTAGATTAGAAAATCAAGGGATCTTAGTGAGTATTGTGGAGGGGAATAACAGATTGTACCATTGGAATCCAAGATATCCTTTTCTTGAAGAATTTAAAGCGTTTATTGGGAAAGCTTATTCGTCATTACCAGCCGATATCAAAAAGAAATACTATGAACGAGAGATTAGAAAGCGGCCAAGGAAAAAAGGTAAACCTCTATGAAAAAGAAGATGCCTTGGGACAACATGGGCACAAAAGAACTCGCCGGTCTAATTTCTCATCATTTAAAAGCTGATGGAATTGAAGTGATTCTAGTAGGAGGATCGTGTGTTACGATTTATTCGAATAATCGATATATATCGCAGGATTTGGATTATGTTGGCTATGAGGATTTCCATAAAATTGAGCACTCCCTAAAGAAAATCGGATTCATCAGGAAAGGAAGACATTTTGAGCATCCCGAGTGTCCTTTTCTGATAGATTTTGTTACCGAGCCCGTCGCCGTTGGAAGCGAAATAATCACTAAATTTGAAAAAATCCTAACAAAATATGGAACATTCAAATTGTTAAAAGTCACTGACTGTGTAAAAGACAGACTTTCAAGTTTCTATTATTGGGACGACAGACAAGCATTGAATCAAGCTCTAGACGTCTGCATGGATCATCAAATAAATCTTAAAGAAATCCAAAGATGGTCGAAAAAAGAAGGATTCGAAAGTAAGTTTGTGATTTTTGAACAAGAGTTGAAAAATAAGAAATGCTGATGGGGCCGTCTCATAGGGAGTTATGATCTTCCCCAGCTGAAATTGAAATTTTCTACAACTTTCAAGCGTCAGCAGTATAAGTTGACTCCCGTGAGGGTATCGCTCAGGAAGCGCATAACTCTACCACATTGGGGAATTGAATTTTAGAAGCAAGGTCACTGCCTGGGTAGTCTGTTTGAGCGATAAGCCAAGAAGTTTTCCCTCCTTTAGCGTAATCTCGCCTTTCCAGAATTTCTCTTTTGAATTGGAATCAAGGAATCGAAATGTCATGCATCCAAGCAGCTGAACTTGGGCATTGGAAATGTAAGGATTCGATTTCACAAATTTACAATATAAAATCTTGAAAAATGATGCCCACGGGGAAAAAGACAGCAATCAGGAATTAAAGCGGGGCAGCAACAAGAGATAACACTCAATTTCCGTTAACAAGCATGGACTGAAAACTGTCGGGTGCACTTTTCTATTTGCACCCAAGCTTTAGGAATGTAATTTTTTAATGCACGTAAAACCCACATTACGTGGTTCTTTGCCTTTTAATTTCAGAAATAATAATGGAAGTAGCAACGGCCACATTCAGAGAACTGGCGGATCCTTGCATGGGAATCTTCACCATATCGTCCGCCATTTCTTTATATCCTGCGCTTAACCCCCATTTCTCATTTCCAGCTAGAAGCACTACGGGCTTTTTGAATTCATATTCATAAATAGTCTTATCTCCGTTTTCATCGGTACCCACCACCCGCAAATCAGGATATTTTTCTTTGGCTTCTTGTATCCATGGTTTCAGCTCTTTCTGAGAGGGAAGCCGAACGATCGGCAACGAAAAAAGAGAACCTGTCGTGGCGCTAATAGTTTCTGGATCATACACATCCACAGCGTGGCCCGTGATGATCAGCCCATCTGCACCGAGGGCATCGCATGCGCGAATTATTGTTCCGAGATTCCCTGGGCTTGATGGCCTATCAAAAACCACAACGAGAAGATCGTCTTTATTTGGAATCTTTGCAAGGTCATCCTTAGGTATTTCAGCAAGCGCCAATAGTTCCGATGCTTCTTCTTTATTGCTGAGCTTGCTCAAAAGTTCAAGAGAGAGATCATACTGTATTTCAACTGGAGACAGTTTCAAAATACCCTTGGCCCAATCCGAAAAACCTTTTTGTGAGGAGTAGAAGAAGGCTTTGATTTTCCAGCCATACTTAACTGCATTATTGATATTACGAACGCCCTCAAAAAGGAAACCTTGACGATTCCTTTTTTCCCGGTTTGTCTTCAGAGCATTGATGATCTGAAACTGGGTGTTTTCTTTCGTTATTTTCAGAACCTTCATAATTATCTGACATCGTACATCAAAAGAGAGCATTGAGCGAAAGGATAGGAAATTCGGCAATTTTCAATTTCGTCAAAAAATGATCCAAAGTGCCTAAAAAAATCATTATAATGAAGCTCGCATCCTGGATTAACGGAAGCTCTTACACAATCCTCAAATAAAAGAGCGAACATGACAATAAGATACCTACCACATCAAAAAAGATCCACCGCAGAAAAATTGTTACGTGTGTTAGCAAAGTAGGAGTGTCGTAGACAAGTCAAATAGAAATATTGAAAGAGAGAGTTGAATCGGCCAAAAAGCATAGCGGCAGTCGGACTTGAACCAACGACCCACGGATTATGATTCCGTTGCTCTAACCAGCTGAGCTATACCGCCGAGAGAAAATAGCGGGGGAAGGATTCGAACCTCCGGCCTTTGGGTTATGAGCCCAACGAGCTAACCACTGCTCCACCCCGCGACAGGTCATTGAAAACGAAACTGAGAGTTTAGGACAGATTCGATTTAAGCTCAATGGATTTATTTAAAGAGCAAAGAAAATGTTCGTTGTGTTGAGCCTTGGATGGATTTGGCGAGGCTGTTGCACGCATCGACGCAGGAGTTGTAAACGGGCGGATTTTCGAGAAGTTCGATGAGTGTTTGCGCGAGGTGTCCCATAAAGACTTGTTTGCCAGCTTTGGCATCTAAAACAATTTGTTTGAGGTCGGGCTGGCTCTCCATGTGAGGACCAAAAATGACCGGGACGCCGAAGACGACAGGCTCAAAAATATTGTGGCCGCCGACTTTTGGCGTATAGCTTCCGCCGACGATCGCGGTTTCTGCAAGTTGATAGCATGCATTGAGCATTCCCATGGTGTCGATCAGAATAAGGCGTGTTACTTGGGGTGTCATGGCTGAGAAGCGACTGAATGGGATCCCTGTTTGTTGTAACAAATGCGCCACTTCATCGAAACGTTCGGGATGGCGCGGAACGAGAAGAACTTTTAAGTGGGGGATTTTGTTCCAGACGGCTTGTAAAGCGGAAAGGATCTGTTCCTCTTCGGGAGAATGTGTAGAACCGATGGCGAGGATGCGGTCTGATGTTTTAAGATGAAGAGAATTTCTCAGAGCCTCGAGCTCCTCCTCTTGCATTTTCATTGCGGGAGAATCCAACTTCAGATTTCCCGTGACGAAGATTTTTTGAGGGTCGATGCCCATCGAGAGAAAACGATCGCGATAGGACTCGCTTTGTACGCAAAGGGTATCGAAGTTGCCGAAAAGCTTGCGTGTAAAGAATCTAAATGTGCCGAATCTGCGGCAGGACCGCTCGGAGACTTTTCCGTTCACGAGTGCGATGTCGGCGCCTTGTTTTTTGGCACCGTTGAGCAAGTTGTACCAAAAATCGCTTTCGCAGAGGATGAGCCTTGTGGGTTGGATCCGGTCCATGAGGCGTCGAATGTTCCATGAAAAGTCGAGAGGAAGGAAGAAATGTGCGTCGGCATCGGGCATGCTGCGCTTGGCTTCTTCTTGGCCGGTTTCCGTGGTTGTTGAAATGACGATCGCGCCGTCGGGGAATTTTTGTTTGATTTGGCGGAATAACGGGATGATCGCGCGCGTCTCTCCCATCGAGACAGTATGGATCCAGACCACCTCTTGCCCTTTTGTTTGGATAAGAGTAGGAATGGAGATGCCCAGCCTGGCCTTGAGGCTGCCGCGGTATTTGCCGTGGGCACACCATTGCCAAAGCAGCTTGGGCAGCGAGACAAAGACCAGTAAAATGAGAATGCAGTTATAAAGTAGGCTAAACATCGCACACAAGGCTAATGAGTTTATTGGGCACGTAGACGACCTTTGAGATGGGCCCTGTGAGGTACTTTGCGATATTGGGCTGCGTCTTAATGAAGGAGAGTAACTCTTCTTCTCCGGTGTCTTTGGGGAGCATCCACTTGCCTCGGACTTTACCATTGACTTGGACCACGTATAAGACTGTTGCGTCGACAAGGTGAGCTGGATCATAGGATGGGAAGGGAATGTACGTGAGACTTTCTTTGCCTCCTAGGTGTTCCCAAGCCTCTTCGGCGATATGGGGAGCAAACGGATAAAGGACTTGCGTCAGCAAGCGCAGCACAGTTTTTGAGTAGGTAGGTAGCTGGGAAAAAGCATTGATGAACTCCATCATCTTGGCGATGGCGGTATTGAACTGCATGGATTCTATGTCTTTCTCGGCATAGCAGACAAGCCTATGGCCCAGTTTGAGCGCTTCTTCCGTTTCTTCTTCGCCCACTTTATCCGACATGACGAGGTCATAAAACCGGTTCAAAAAACGTCTGCAGCCGCTGACGGCATCTGTATTCCAGACTTTTTCTTTGTCGAATGGCCCCATGAACATTTCGTAAAGCCGCAAAGAGTCAGCGCCAAAATCTTGAATCATATCATCAGGGGTGACCCCGTTCAGCTTTGACTTCGACATTTTTTCGATCTGGCTCTGCAATTTTTCCTGCGTGCCAATTTGAAAAAAGGCGCCATTTTTTTCTTGCACTTCATCTGGAGGAACATATCCGCCGTTGGGATGTTGATAAGACCGTGCGACGAGGAGGCCTTGGTTGCGCAAGGTTTGAAAGGGTTCCGATGTGCTGACGTATCCACAATCGTAAAGGACTTTATGCCAAAACCGTGCATAAAGCAGGTGGAGCACGGCATGTTCGACGCCCCCGACATATAAGTCGACTGGCATCCAATACCGTTCTACTTCTTTGTCCCAAGCTTCCTGGTCATTGTGCGGGTCGCAGAATCGCAAATAATACCAACAAGACCCTGCCCACTGCGGCATCGTGTTGGTCTCGCGTCTTGCTTTCTTGCCTGTTTTTAAATCGACGATTTCAACCCAATCTTTGACTTTGGCAAGCGGGCTTTCCCCTGTCGCAGATGGTTTGAAATCTTTTAATTCGGGAGGACACAGAGGCAGTTCATCGATATCCAGAACGCGCTGCGTGCCATCCGGAAAATGCAGGATGGGGAAAGGCTCGCCCCAATAGCGCTGGCGTGAAAATAACCAATCACGAAGTTTGTAATTGACAGTGCGCTCCCCTTTTTGATTTTTCTCCAGCCAATCGACCATGGCTTTTCTCGCCTCTTGCACATTGAGGCCATCCAGGGTGCATGTGCCATGAGAGCTGTTGATCGCGCTCCCCCCTTCTGTCCAGCACCGCTTTCCCGCCAGAACTTCGATTTTCACATCCGCCGCCGTTAAATCGGAAGGAATTTGATCGGGGTGGGTAGCCACATCAGGAGAAATGACGGGAATAATTTCAAAATTGTATTTTTTGGCAAACTCGAAATCGCGCGTATCATGAGCGGGAACGCCCATCACGGCGCCGGTTCCGTAGCCCATCAACACATAATCGGCTACCCAAATGGGAATTATCTTCCCATTCACGGGGTTGACGGCATAGGCGCCCGTCCAAACCCCCGTTTTTTCTTTGGCGAGATCGGTGCGCTCCAAATCGCTCTTTGCGGCAGTTTGTTTTCGGTATTTATCGACTTCAGCATGATGCTTCTGCGACGTGATCTCTTCGACAAGCGGGTGTTCCGGGGACAAAACCAAAAAGGTCGTGCCGAACAAAGTGTTATGGCAAGTGGTGAAAACTGTGATCTTCTTTTTTGTCTTTTCTTCGACAAAATCGATTTTGGCGCCCTCGCTTCTGCCAATCCAGTTGATTTGCAGTTTTTTCAAATGCTCCGGCCAATCGATCAAATCAAGGTCTTGCAACAACCTGTCAGCATAAGCTGTGATTTTCAAGATCCATTGACGCAGCGGACGGCGCTCGACAGGATAGGCACCTTCTTTAGAACGGCCGTCTTCTACCTCTTCGTTCGCCAGCACGGTGCCCAGAGCGGGACAGAAATTGACCAGCATCTCCGCTTCATAAGCCATCCCTTTTTCATAGAGCTTGGTAAAGATCCATTGCGTCCACTTGTAGTATTTGGGGTCGCTTGTCGCAAGCTCTCGGCTCCAATCATAGCTAAAGCCCAGCGATTTGAGTTGGCGGCGGTAGGTGCAGATATTCTGCTCTGTCGTCACAGCGGGATGCGTGCCGGTGCGGATCGCGTATTGTTCGGCCGGCAGCCCAAAGCTGTCCCACCCCATGGGGTGAAGGACATTGAATCCTTTTTGCCGTTTGTAACGCGCCATGATATCCGTCGCCGTGTATCCGGTGACGTGGCCGACATGGAGTCCTGCGCCCGAAGGATAAGGAAACATATCGAGGATGTAATACTTTGGCCGGGAACGATCCGGAACGGCTTTGAATAGCTCGCGGTCTTCCCAAATGCTTTGCCATTTTTGTTCAATGCGCTGATGATCGTATTTCGGCTTTTCCATAGTTTGTTTGTCAATAATAGATGGGGGAGATTCTACCCTATTGAGTTGAATAATTTAAAGAGGCATTCCACTGTGCCTCCTCGACGATATTCGGGAATCTTTTCGGCCTTTTTACCCCATTTTTCGAAGTCCATATAGCTCATTGAGATATTGAACTTCGAAAAATGGGGTAAACTGGCTCGAAAATATCCCAAATCTCCTCGAGGAATTCACAACCGGAATGCCTCTTAAAGAACTTGATACATGCGGACGGACGGAACCGCGAAGGCCTCGTGCACGTCTTTGAGCATCAGATGAACCCGTTCAGCAGAGTAGCCAGCTTTCAGCTGGGTCGTTCCATGATTCGGATCGTAAAGAAATAGCCCATCCTCTTCATTGATGAAGGCTATAGAATGCCCTTCTCTCTCTTCTCTAACATTTTGTTCATATGCCAAAGCCCTCACAACAAAAACACCTTTAGGCAGGACGTCAATGTTTTTTAAAATTTTATCGCCTGCATCGGGCGCATCCATCTGGATTTCTTCCGAGCAAACTCCTACCCTCCTCTGAAATAGTTTGAGCATAGCGGCGATTTTGTCCCGTTTAAAATCAGAACTGTTTTCCTGAGGATGTTTTGAGATCGTATTAAACGCAGCCTGATGATTCATAAACTCTTGCGAAGAGGTGCGGTAGCGAGGGCTGATTTTTATAAGAGATTCAAAAGAGGTTTTACCATGAGCTTTCAGCCTGAGATATTGATCGATGTAATCGAGTGTCATCGCAGAACATGTACCGCCGCACATGTTGGGTTCTGCCGACACCGTGTTAAAAAAGACCCCCTGAATGCGGTCAGCATTAAGTTGAGTGCAAATTTGTTGCACACGATGGCTTTCAATGGGACCTAAGCAATAGTTTTGACTGCCTACCCGAATAGTGATGGCATGGTAAAAAATCAGAGCAATTTGACAATAAATGCGCGAGCTCCATGCCTCTAACAGTTGGATGAACTCTTTCACATATTCGTTAATGTGCCCACAATAATTTGGAAATGTGATGTTTCTTACGGTGATCATAAATAAGCCAAACCTTATAAAACAACAGCCAGTTAAAAAACAATTCTTTTTGTCATATAATAAAAATTTCAATTACAAAAATTCTGTTGATTTCTTTTAATTATAGATTTGATATAATCGAGGGCAACGAATCTGCAGGAAGCGAATAAAAATTTAAAACAAAAAAAATAACTATTTAAAAATACTTGCTTGTCACAAATCGATTGCGAAGGTATTCTGGCAGGTTGATCTGGAAGAATTTTTTACTTTATTAGGGTTGGCATGGCGGAACTGAGCACTCTTCGGAAAAACAAAATCAGCTTGGAAGATTATGACTATAAGCAAGATATTGAAAATCGCTTGCTGATGGGCCAATTTACCTCCAAGGACCTCAGCGTTTTGGAAGAAATTCTTTATAGCTCCATCAAAATTCCCGTGCGCAAGCTGGCTAAAAGCGTTGAGTTAGATGAAAAAGAAGTCCAAGCGATCCTGAAAAAGCTCAGCAAAACGGGCCTTTTCTCTTTTGAAGGAGATTCCATCGTCGTCGACAAAGAAATGCGCAAATACTTTGAGGCGCAGATTTTGAAATTTGATCCGGAATTCAGGCCTGGCATGGATTATCTGCAAAGCCTTTTACGCAAAGTGCCCATCCATGTCCTCCCCATATGGTATTCTATCCCAAGAACTTCGAACAATATTTTCGATTCGCTTGTGGAAAAGTATCTCCTAACCCCGCAGATTTTCCAACGCTATATGATGGAGCTCAATTTCAACGACCCCATTCTTTCTCAGATCGTGCAGGATGTCTATAAATCTTCGGATTTTAAGGCCTATGCGAAAGATTTGATGGAAAAGTATAAAATTTCCCAAGAGCAATTCGAAGGATATTTACTCCAGCTCGAGTTTCACTTCGTCTGCACTCTTGGTTACGAAAAAATCGATGAGGAATGGACTGAAATCGTGACGCCTCTGCATGAATGGTCTGAATATACCGCGTTCTTAAAAAGCACCGAGGCTTCTTCCATTGATTCTGTGAACAAAATCGACCGTTTGCGCCCGCACGAGTTTTCCTATATCCAGGATTTAAGCCAAATTCTGACCCTCGCTAAAAAGTCGCCGTATACCCTCGTGGCCGACAATGAGCAGAGAATGCTACCGACAAAAGCTGTCATGAGTTCTCTTGTAGCCAAGATAGAAGGCTTCGAGGCTAATGACGCGGCATTCGCCGCCTATATCGACCGCCTCATCACAAAAGCACGCCAGCTCAAATTGGCCGATATCGTGGACAATCGCCTCTATGCTCTGGAAAGCGCCAACGACTTTCTAGATTTGCGTCTCGAAAACCGCGCCATTTTTCTCTATCGCCATCCTCTCAATCGCCTTGTATCCAAACAGATCCCAGCGGAAATCATCACTGACCGCAATCTCAGAGAGGCCGAGAAGAGCATTGTCCGCGTTCTCAACTCCGGATGGGTGGATTTCGATGAATTTCTCCGAGGAGTGATCGTCCCCCTTGGCGAGCACTCTGTCGTGATGCTCAAACGGCTGGGGAAGACTTGGAAATACAACCTGCCCAGCTATACCCAAGAAGAGCTTGCCTTGATTAAAGCAACTGTACTAGAGTGGCTGTTTGAAGTTGGAGTGACCTCTGTTGGAACGCTCAATGGAAAAGATGTTTTCTGCGTGACTTCATTCGGGCAATCCCTCTTTGGAAGATAGAGCAGGAAATGTCTAAAAAAAATTCCGATACGGAACTTGTCTCTAACCGCCGCGCATCCCACGATTACGAAATTCTCGATACTTACGAGGCGGGAATTATCTTGGTGGGCACAGAGATCAAATCGCTGCGCAACCACGGCGGCAGCTTACAAGACGCCTATATCCTCGTTTCCGTGGCCGGCGATGTCATTTTAAAAAACTCGTCCATTGCTCCTTACCGTTTTGGCACGACATTCGGGCATGCCGAGAGGCGCGAACGGAAGCTCCTCCTCCACAAAAGAGAAATTGCCAAACTCCAATCGCTCTCCGCGGAAAAAGGCCTCGCCCTCATCCCCCTTTCCATGTACCTCAAAAATGGATACGTCAAAGTCAAACTCGCCGTCGCACGCGGCAAGCGTAGCTACGATAAGCGCGCAGCCTTAAAAGAAAAAGAGCACAAAAAAGCGATCGACCGCGCCATGAAGGAGCAGTAGCGACATCTCGCAATAGACGGATTTTGGCGGATCGATTATGATGGCAAAAATCATCATCATGGAGAATTCGCCCTATGAAACTCGTCATCCCCCGCTTAGAACTCGTCGCTCTGATCGGCAAAATTCAGAACATCGTGCCCTCCAAACCGGCCATTCCGGTGCTCGCCAATATTTTGGTTGAAGCCATCGACGACCAACTCATCGTCAGCGCCACCGATCTGACCGTTAGCATGCGCGTGTACGCAGGCGCAAAAGTTCAAGAAGAAGGGTCGATCACTCTTCCCGCCCGCCGATTTTTTCAACTCGTCCGAGAACTGACAGCGCCTCTGGTTGAGATTCATACGCCCTCTCCCGAGATCGCAACGATCAATGCAGGAACTTCCCATTTTAAAATCAACGGGATGCACAAGAGCGAGTTTCCAGCGCTGCCCGATCTGTCTGAAGGCGTGCAATTCTCTCTTCCTTCTCTAGTCTTAAAAGAATTGCTATCGCGCTCCGCCTTTGCCGCTGCCCGCGATGACAGCCGCCAGGTGCTCAACGGAATCCTTCTGCAAAACATGTCTCAAGTCGCCACTTTTATCGGCACGGACGGCAAACGCCTGGCTAAGATTCATGCCAAGGTCGAACTTCCCCAAGATTATAGCGGATCGTTTATCGTTCCTCTTAAAGCTGTTGAGGAGATGGTCCGCATGCTCGACATCAAAGAAGAAGAAGAACACGCCCAGATCACTCTCATGTCTGACAAAATCGCCCTCGAATTAAAATCGGCGACACTGATCAGCAAATTGCTTTCAGGCCAGTTTCCCGATGTCAGCCGTGTCATCCCCGCACCAAAAGAGCAGGCGATTTCACTGCACCGCGAAGAATTGATGTCGCTCCTGAGACAAGTTTCCCTGTTCACTTCGGAAAACAGCAGTTCCGTCCGTTTTTCATTCACAACCGGAGAGCTCCATCTTTCTGCAACTTCGGGAGAAATCGGGGAAGGCAAAGTCAATATGCCTGTCAATTATGCGGGAGAAAAACTCGAGATCGCCTTCAACCCCATCTATTTCTTGGATATTTTGCGGCATACCAAAGATGAAACAGTGAAATTTACCGTCACGGATTCCTATAATCCAGGGCTCATCACGGATTCATCGACGGCGCAATTCGTCATTATGCCAATGCGGCTTGAGTAAAATGATCTTAAAACGCCTTCTGCTGCGCAACTTCCGCAATTACAAACAAGCTGAGGTTGTTTTTTCCCCTTCGATCAATTTAATTCAGGGAGACAACGGCCAAGGCAAAACCAACTTGCTCGAAGCTGTCCATTTAGTGAGTACAGGCCGCTCCTTCCGCACGCACGCGATGGTGGACCTGATCGCATTTGGCGAGAAGTTTTTTTATCTTGAGGCAGAATTCGACAAAGAGGGCATCTCTCAAACCCTCAAGATCTATTACGATGAAAACACGCGTAAAGTTCAGTACAACGAGACTGTTTATACGACATTGAATTCTTTGCTCGGCATTCTTCCCAGCGTCCTTCTTTCCCCCGATGATCTTTCTCTTGTCAGCGGCAATCCGGCCGAACGGCGCCGTTTTCTCGATCTGCATATCGCCCAAACGGACCCGCTTTACGTCCATCACCTCGGCCGTTATTTTAAAGCGATGAAGCAGCGCAACCACTTGTTGCGGCAAAAAAGTGAATTGTCTATCGAGGCTTGGGAACAACTCATGGCCCACTCCGCCAGCTATCTAGTCCAAAAAAGAAAAGAGGCCGCCGCCTCCCTGAAAATACCTTCCTCCCGCTGGATGGAAATTCTTTCGCGCGGGCAAGAGACGATCGACATCGTCTATCAATCTTCTCTCTCGATGCCTGTAGATGCACACCATTTTCAGAAGGCTTGGCAAAAGATGCGCCCCAGAGAAATACACGTCGGCGCCACCCTGGTCGGCCCTCACCGCGATGACCTGACCATTCACCTGGCGGAAAAACCCGCTAAAACTTTTTCCAGCGAAGGGCAAAAACGGTCTTGTATCTCTTCTTTGCGTTTCGCGCAGTGGGAGGAAATGGCTCAAGTGCTGGGATATCCGCCTATTCTCGGCATCGACGATTTTGGCATTCAATTGGATAAACAGCGCCGCATCCAGTTAAAAAACCATCTGCCCCAATTTAAACAGGTCTTCCTCACCTCTCCCATTCAGCTGCAAGAGCGCTTTGCAGACAGCCAAGCCGTCCGTGTTCTCAACATTTCAAACGGTTCGATCATTTAACAGATTCGATCAATTTCAAATAAGCGGCGCCCAGCGGGAATCCTTTCGGGTCCAAAGGCTTCCCCTGTTTTGCCGAAGCAAATTGATCGATGATTTTCAAAGCGAGTTTTTTGCCGAGCTGGACTCCTTCCTGGTCGAAAGAATTGATATTCCAGATGAAGCCCTGAAATGCGACTTTGTGCTCGTAGTAAGCTAAAAGGGCTCCCATCGCATAAGGATCGAGGCGATTCCCGAAAAGAACCCGGTTGGGGCGGTTGCCCGGGAAAAACTTGTTGGGATTGTCATTGCGCTGGCCGACGGCAAGACCAATCGATTGCGCAAACAGATTGGAGAGGAGCTTTTCCTGACAGGACGTGCCCTGAAAGACAGTGTCATCCCGGTATTGGCTTTCCTTGAATCCGATCAATTCAAGCGGGACGATCGTGGTTCCCTGATGGATCGATTGATAAAAAGAATGCTGTCCGTTGGTCCCCGGTTCTCCCCAAATGATCGGCCCTGTATCAAAATCGACAGGGTGGCCTTTTTTATCGATCCGTTTGCCATTGGATTCCATATCCAGCTGCTGCAAATGTGCAGGAAAACGGGAAAGGGCCTGCGAATACGGAATGATCGCTGTCGTCGGCAACCCCAAGAAATTACGGTTCCAGATTCCCAGCAACGCAGACTGAAGAGGAAGATTAGCTTTTGGATCGGCCTTCAGGGCGATTTTGTCCATCGCGTTGGCCCCTCGGAGAAATTCGAGGAATCTGTCCATTCCCAAGGCAAAAGCCAAAATCACGCCTCCTACCATGGAAGTCACCGAGTAGCGCCCCCCAATATAGTCCCAGATGTAAAAAGAGGCCGCGTAATTCTGCGGGTCGTCCATTGGGCTTCCCTTTCCCGTCACCGCGAGGAAATGATTTTTAGGATGGAGGCCGGCTTTTTTGAATTTTTCGCGCGCAAATTGTTCGTTCGTCAAAGTCTCCAGCGTGCTGCCCGACTTCGAGACAATGACCACAAGCGTTTTTTCTAAATCCACCTGACGGAAAATATGCGCGCCATCATCGGGATCAACATTGGACAGAAAATAAACGCGGCGGCCGGGCTTATGAAAAGCTTCCAATGCCATGTAGACCGCTTTTGGGCCTAATTCTGAGCCCCCAATGCCGATTTGGATCATGGTCGTAAACTGTTCTTTTTTTTCCATCTCGTTTAAAAAAGAACGGAGCTTTTCACATTCTTTGTAGGCTAGCTCGGCAGCCTCTTTAGCAGGCTCCGAAGAATTACGCTGTTCAAAAAAATCGCGCATCGCCGTATGAAGGGCCGGACGTTTTTCGCTTTCATACCCTTCGATAAAATTGACGATCTCCCCACCTTGCATTTCAGTCATTTTTTTGACAACTTGCGTTTCTTCGGCAAGTTCGCCTAGAGCAGCAAGAGTGATTTCAGAGACTCTTTCCATGGCGTAAAAAAGTTTGAAATTAACCGCCTCGCCCATCATTGTTTCAATCCGTTTTGGCGTCACGGCTCCTTCTTTTGATAAATCAAAAGGATCTTCGGCGAGTTCGTTTAACCGAATCACAGATTTTAAATGACGAAATGAAGTCATAGTATCTTCTACTCCAAAAAACAGGCTGCAGGAAAATTTTAGCTTGGCTTATGATGCACACTAATTGACATCATGGCATAAGATAAAAAAAATGTGGAGCGAAAATCCCATCGTCAAACAATGCAAGGTCCGTTTTCCATTGGTCCAAGCGCCGATGGCCGACATTGCTACGCCCCGGCTAATTGCAGCCGTTTCCAATGCAGGCGGCCTAGGATCTTTGGGCGCGGCCTACATGACTCCTAGCGAAATCAGAGAAGCGATCCGCGAAATCCGCGATCTGACCGAATTGCCGTTTGCCGTCAATTTATTTGCTCCTACTGCTGCTGCTTATGATCAAAAAACCATCGATTCCGCTCAAAAATTCTTAGACCGCTTCCGGAAAGAACTTGAAATTCCCCATTCCTCTCCCGATTTTTCCTCCCTTCCCGCATTTGAAGAGCAGATCGAAATCATCCTCGAAGAAAAACCCAAGGTCTTTTCGTTCACTTTCGGTCTACCTCCGCTTCCCCTTTTGCAACGCTTAAAACAAGAAAACATCCTGATCATGGGAACTGCGACAACCCTGAACGAAGCCCTTCTGCTTGAAAAATGCGGAGTCGATGCCGTCATCGCACAAGGCGCAGAAGCGGGAGGTCATCGCGCGACTTTCCACAACTGTGCGGACGACCCCATGCTTTCCCTCGCTGCATTGGTACCCCTTCTAGCCCATGCATTGAAAATCCCTATCATCGCTGCGGGAGGAATCATGAACGGAGAGGGAATCGCCGCAGCTCTTTCTTTAGGCGCCGCTGGAGTCCAGCTAGGCACAGCTTTCCTCGCCTGTCCAGAGAGCGGAGCTTCCCGCTCTTACAAAGATGCTTTGCTGCACTACCATGCCAAGACAACGCTGACGGACGTCTTCACCGGAAAGCCGGCGCGGATGCTCCACAATAAATTCATCGAAACTTTTGAACATGAAAAAGCGCCCATCGCCCCCTTCCCCTTCCAGCATCTTCTGACAAAAGACATCCGCACTGCAGCCGCAAAGATCGACCGCACCGATATGCTCTCTTTATATGCAGGCCAGAATTATCCACTCATCACCAACCTTCCCGCGAGTGAAATCCTTCCTCTTCTTGTTGAACAAACGATCGACACGATCCAGAAACTGAACAAGGACCTCATCAGAAAAAGGAAAATCGTATGACAGAACAGCTCATCCTTCTCCCCGGTTTTGCAAATAACGAACAGGTATGGCAACATCAAATCGAATCGCTTGGAGACCTTTGCAACATTCATGTTTATATCATGGATAAAGAAACCACCCGCGATGAAATGGTGGATGCTTTGCTCGAAAAAGCACCTAGCCGTTTCATGCTCGCCGGCCATTCCATGGGAGGGTGGATCGCTCAAGCCCTAGCCGCCAAAGCCCCAGATCGCGTGGCAAAACTTCTCCTGCTCAATACATGGGCAACTTCAGATCCCAAAATCATTTCCCTCTTCCAACAAGTCTGCAAAGCTATAAAACTTGGACAATTGCAGGAGGCCATGCAAATGCAGCTCCCTTTGCTCGTCCATCCTTCCCGCCATGAAGATCCCGCGCTCATGCAAGACCTTCAGACGATGATCACTAGCTTTCCACTTGATGTGCTCATCCAACAGCTTGAAGCCATGATCAATGACCACTCTTCTCTCCACCATCATCCAGCCATTACCTCTCCGACGCTAGTCATGCACAGCAAAGACGACGCCTTGTTCCCTCATGAACACCAACCCCTTCTCGACGGGATTGAAAACTCCCGACTCGCCTTGATCGAAAACTGCGGGCATGCTTCCACAATGGAACAACCCAAAGTTGTTTCCGAATGCATGCGCTCATTCATCGTCGAGTAAAATTTTTCTGAACGGCAAGAAAATCTTTACTTTAATTTAACGCAAAATTAAAATTTGATTCTCTTTTCATTTTGGAGGATCAAATATGATCGATTCTGTCGATGCCGCTGGGGATTCCTTTGATGTTTTTGACGATCGCAACGAACCTTGCGCAACCGCGATTTGGAATGGACGCCTTGTCAACATTCCGGGTCCGATGCCTCAGTACCCAAGCAAGCTTTTCCAATTCTCTCCACAAACCAACCCCTTTCCTCACCACGTCGAACAACTCGACTTAAGCGATGAACCCTCGGAATTCGTATTCGCCCCTACTACTTTTTCCCATGAATTCACTTTTCAGAGCCCCGGTGAAATCTTCCTTTCCAAAGGCTTTTTCCACCGCCTCTATCACGAAGTGAAGGAAGGAGCCAAAAAAGTCGGTAAACTTGCCAAGAAAGCCCTCAAAGCGATTACGCATGGGACCAAGAAAGCCGCACACAAAGTGGAACATTTTGTCAAAGATCACAAAAAAGAGATCCTCATCGCCACAGCCGTGATTGCCGCCGTCTCCGGAGCATTTGCACTCTCCGGCGTTCTCGGCACCAGTGCAGCAGCAGTCAATACCCCCCCAAAGAAAAAAGAAGAAGAAGAAGACAAAAAAACCAGCGCCTCTCCTCCACCGCCTCCTCCCCTGCCCGATTGGGTCCAAGGCCTGCTACAATCCACCGCTCCCAATTTTTCTCCGGAGACCGCCTCAGATGCTGAAATAGAACAAGCGAAATCAGAAGCGCACAACGCTTGGGAGACCTTGAATCACATAAAAGCCTTAACCGAGGCTGATTTAGCCCATCTGAGAAAAGAAGATCCCGATTTCGACCCAACAAAAACCGCCATCGAGACCGTCTTAAATACCGTCCTCTCCGATGCCCAACGCCACGAATTCTCCAAAACCTCAGCAGCCCAGCAGCATTGGCAAGATCTTATCCGCACAGGCCACGAAAGAATCGACCAAGGCTTCTCCGCCGTCGCAGCGCACAAAGCCGCAGCCATTGCGCCCCCGCCTCCCCTGCCGCTAGCCCCAACCTTCAGCTTCATCGACCCACAATTGTTGGACACCTACACTCGATTGGATGTCTTTCTAAAAGGTCAAAAGATCACGGCTCCGATCGATAACCCTTACCAAACAGTCTCTGAATTTATGAACAAAATTACAGAACAGCTGGAAACCATTGGCCGAGCTTCGATTGATCCAGGGCTGCTGGTTCCGAATTCTCCGTGGGATCTTTTCCTGCAAAATCAGACTGAAAATCGGAATCAGAGCACTTCTCAATTTTTTACGAATCTGAAGGAGAAACCTTGTGAAGAATCATTTATTTGCAAACTCGATCGCCCTTTGCCATTTGGCATAGCGACGCATTCGGTAGTAGAACAGTCAAGGTATTTCAAAACAGATGGAGTCTCAAAAGATTGGATGCTTATTACTTTTATCAATGGAATGGATAATAATATTGAAGATGCGTTTGGCGGAGCAAATTATCTTCATCACTTATCCCCAGGCAAACTCTGTATAGAAGGGATCTTTAATCACACAAACAGTCCAGCAATCGACCTCTTGGAAGCAATTGCTTTAAACTATTGGGGAACTTCTCCTAAGACAAAAGATTTGCTGATTAAAAAATGGACGGAGTTCCATGAGAAGAATTCTGATAAGCCGGATGCCAAAATTCTTCACTTCTGCCATAGTCAAGGTACGATTCATACGAGAAACGCTTTAATGGACCTGCCCAAAGAAATCCGAGATCGTATCATTGTGGTGTCCCTTGCTCCTGCAGCAGTTATTCCTGCAAAAATGTGTTTTAAATCGTTTAATTATGCCAGCGACAGGGATATTGTTCATCTCGGAGATACTCTTTCTTCTTATTGGCACGCTGAAATGCAGGGAGGCTCGGAAAGGGATAAATTGGAAAGATTTGCTGAAGCATTAAAAATGCGCGATGAGCTTGTTATATTGAAATCCCATGATGGGGCAAAAGGGTTCGATCACCATTTAATAACCCCGACTTTAAGGAAACCAATTATTGATGTAATTAAGGATTACGAGAAACATGAAGGCAACTACCCATAAGTTTTTTCTACTGATAATATTAGCGCTATTATTCAATTGCTGTACGCGAAACAAAATAAAGTCAGAAAACACTGATAATAGAGAATACGCATTAGTTAACAAAATAAGAAAAGAAGTTTTTTTTCAATTAGAAAAAGAGAATGACCTTCATGCATTCGGAACAGGCAGCCAGATGATGGATAAGATTAAGATGTTGCATTTTGGATTTCGTTATTATCACGAAACCGACATTGATAATGCTCGAAATCTTCTTGTGAAAGCCGGGAATCTAGTTCTCGATAAAATTAATAGCCTTGAAGAGATTCGTCAATATTTAGAAAACTATCCTTTTAAACCTAAAAACATCGAAATAGTAATTTTTCTCTATAATCCAAATGGTTCCGATCGAGGTCCAGAAAAGTTACAAACTATATCTATGAAAGAAGGGTCTTTGAGATATGAGAATGATATTTTGGATGCCAAAGGATTTCAGACGATAATTTATGAAGAAACTTACGAGGAAGCTCTCAATAAACTTAGATCAATAGCGCAAAGTACTGAACAAGCTCGGGAACTTCCTCGCTCCGAAATTTTTCCTCCGCAAGATGGCAAAACGAAACCATTGCAGGGAAAAATCGTTGCCGGGCGTTATTATGCACCTAGAGATATCTTTTCATGCCAGGCAGATAATTTTGGAGCAAGCACATATCTAGCCCAAGATATACTCATTGATGAACAAGCGATGTGTGTTGGATTTTACAACTCTATTGGCGATTTCAAGCACGCTGAAACCATGTTCTTACGGAAATTAAGGGACAAAGTCCTAGATGGAGAAGCCCTTAAGCGTGGCTTCGAGAGTTTTGGCATTGGGATCCTTAAAGAGGTAGATAATGCACAAGGCATAGAGATTTTGAGAGAAGAAATGATAGATAACTTGTTCTTTGCAGCTATTTCCATTGGGAGAACATCCGTTTTAAGATCTGCGAACGGGGAGCATCCGTCGGCTACCAGAGGATATTTGGTGTTTCAAAATAAAGATAAGCTAGTCATACTTAGCAACCAACTTGTCACCCCTCAAGGACAAAAACACATACCCCAAAAACACGTAGAAAGGCTGAAAAGTGAAATTCTTGAGTTTAAGAAAACTTTCGAATTTGGCCCCACTCCTGTTTTGGAAAGGAGCATTTAAGTAACAATGAACAAATTAACATCCATATTCACATCGTTATTTTTGCTTTTTTCTGAATTCGCTTCTGCGAACAATTCTGGTCGACGTACTCCGCCTGAGGCGGTTACGTTAAAACTGCCACCTGACAACAAGATGGAATGGAAAGAAATTTCCAAAAATATTTCTGAAAAAGATGTAACGGTTGAATGGGTGCCTTCGGCCCAATCCGCTAGCAATTGGACACAATTAATTGCCATTCAATATTATGACAAGACTGTTTTAGATTGGAAAGTTAAGAATAGTGTTGAGAAAATTGTCGATCAAATCCTTATGAAAATTGTTACGTCATACCCTTCAGGGAGAGCTACCTGTAACGTTATTCAGAAAAATAAAAATGAAATCATTTATGAATGGATTTTGCATAAACCATACAATGGTATACCTCCACAACATGAAATTGCTAAAGGTATTTTAACTGAAAAAGGTTTTCATCGCGTTGGTTTTACCCGTAAAAATTACAAAATGGGTAACGATGAAAGAGAAAAGTGGCTAAAGCTACTAAAAGAATCCGTCATGATCGCCGCTTCCGGTACAGCTCTCGAGGGAAATGAATTTTTATCCATTTTTTCACGGAAGGAAAATTGATGCAATTTAAATGTAGCCTATATTTGATTATTCTTTTGAGTTTTGGCTGTCAAAAAAACTCTAAAGAGCCTGAATCATCAAAATCCACAGAATTTGTTGCCAATCAGAAAACTCATTTACTCGAATGCGTGGAACGAATGGATAATGGCATCGAAATCATCGATGCAACCGAGCAATGGGCAAAAGAGATGGGTTTGACTGATTTTATTCAAGCAGACCCTGGATTTGCTAAGTGGTTTATCATATTTCACGATATCCCTGGCAATCCACCCTATTCACTCCAACAACAGAGGCTCTCACAACCTGATCCCGATCGCTTTTTCCCACTTCCCGGCCCTTCTTCTGAAAGTATCCTCGATTCTAAAAACCGCAACAGCCCTGTAGGACTCATGGTCAGTGTTCGGGGGTATTTACCTGGAGAAAAGGTGATAATCCGATTATCTGCTAAAGACGCGTATAGAGAAATAGTCTTTTACCCTCGTCCTCTTTTGTTAAAAGAAGAGAGCAGAGGACTTTTAGCGAAAGCCACCCTACTTTGCGCAGAACCTGGCTATACACTATATGCGTTTGACATTTGTGGAATTGAGGAGCAGGAAAAATACAAATTCATCTCGTATTCCGGAGGGGAAATCCTCTCCCATAATTTGCAAGGGCCGATAACATGTAGCATTACCCCGGAAGTAGTTGGACAGAGAAAAGGGGTTGCAAATACTGTATTAGAGTTTGAGGATGGCACTTCCTGTTCTATGGAGCTCCCGTGTGGATATGAGCTGCTTGAATATAAGCGGGGGATCAAATAATTAACCCTCTAAACAAGACAGCCATTGATAGAGGGGGATAAGGTATATCGTTTTGTCTTCTCTTATGAGCACATCTTCCAAGGAAAGGGTTAAAATTTTTCCCGATGGAAGTTCTAAGTCTCGCAGACATTCTAGTAGAGCATTGATCTCGCGATCGCGTGTTTCTTGATTCTCAAAATCGGAATAGCATACTTGTATTGCATCTACAGGTTTTCCCAATTCAGTGATTACAAAATCGACCTCTTGTTCTTGTTTATAATAGAATAATTGTTTTCTCCTTCGTCTTAATTCTAAATAGACAGCATTTTCTGCTAGACGGCCCCAGTCCTCTCGATCGAATTGCTGGGTCACTGTACGCAGACCGGTGTCGATAACGTAAATTTTTTTGGGATCGCGGGCCTGTACTTTGAGGTTGGGATGGTAACGGCTCATTTCAAAGACAAGAAAAGCTTGCGTCAAATACCCTGTCAATGTTGAGGCTAATTCAATCGAAATTTCAAAGGCTTTTCGTAGAGAATTATAAGAATGTAAACAACTTGGGCGGCCCAAATAGAAACTGACCACTTGCTGCAAGGCTTGCTGGCTTTTAATGGAGTGTCTTGCAACAACATCTCGTAACACAATATCGCTAAGATATTGTTTTAATAAAATGATCCGATCATTTTCGTCTTGTGTTAGGATGATTTTTGGAAAGCCTCCCCAACGGAGATAATTTTCTAGTGCGCGTAGCCAAGCCCCCTTTGAGGAGGGATCTTCACCTAAAAATGTCAGGCGTTCTGAAAAGGAAAGAGGCCAGATAGTTTGTTCGATAACCCGTCCAGAAATAGCTGTTGCAATCTCTGAACTCAATAAATGTGAGGAAGATCCTGTTACAACGATTTGGTAATGTCCCAAATCGACTGCTTTTCGCACCCACCGCTCCCATCCTTGGACATTTTGGATTTCATCCAAAATCACTAGCTTAGGAGCTTTTCCCATTTCCTCTTCATAAAGAGAGAGGAGTTGATCGATGACTTCCAGGCTGGCCCCTGGAAAAAAAATGGGATCCTCAAAATTAAAAAAGAAGGTCTCCTCCAATCGCCCTAGGGCCAATTGGACTGTCATGGAGGATTTTCCGGAACGCCTCACTCCAGTGAGCGCCAAGCAGAGATCCTTTTGTTGGTTAAGAAGAGAGTTCCTGGGAATGATCAAATGGCTGTTTTTGTTCAGCCAATGCAGCCAGTCCCTTAAAGCTTTCTTTAATTCGCCTCGTGTCGCCATACCCTCATTTTAATCGATCAATCGATTAAAAGAATTAAAAATTAATCGCTCTGTCGATTGATATTCGCAAGCGACTAATCATCAATGTCTTGAAAAATAACATGAGATATCGTTTCCTCCCTGACTTGCAACGTTTAGAATGCTACACCAAGTCCCAGGCCGGTTCTAAACCCGCCAACATCGACGGTATGATGGAAAAAGGCCGGTTCATAAAAATAATCGGCAAACAGATCCAAAAAAAGGTTGCGTGTGAAGTAATAAAGGATCCCGGTTTTTACAATGCCACCCACTGCAAACGCAGAATCTTTATTTTTCTTTTTTTTTTCCAATCCTGTACAGGTTCTCAATTTATTATTGGCCCAGACCCCTCCAAAAATAGGCCCAAGCCCAGCATAGAAGCAGAAACAATCGGACATTGACCACGATTTCATTAACCCAAAACTAAAATTGGCAATGTTCAAATCCGAGCTGCCACAACAGCGTCCTGCACTTCCATGCTTTGGATACCAAGTGAAGTTAGCCCAACCTTCCATGCAGCAAAAAACTGAGGTTCTCATTTCGATTTCATAGTCTGCTCCAACAGTCCCATAAATATCCTTAAAACGATCGGACATGGGAAAAAATGCTGCAGAACGGAACTCAATCGACGTATCTGCCATAGCAGGTGTGATTTGAGTCAATAAAAGACAACTGGTCATTCCTAAAAGTGTTTTATTCATTAGTAATCCTAATATTGAGTGGCGCGCTTTGAACGTTATTGGGATAAAGTGTAACAATTGAAAATTTGCTCGCTTCATTTTTTGAATGGAGAAATGTTTCATATATGTAAGGACCCGCTGCGGGGACCGTTGCTTCGAGAACCCCATTCTTGAAAATTAAATAGGAAACAACACTTGGTATTGGAGATGGAGTCCAAGTCGCCTTTAACGAATACACCGTTTGGTTTAAAAACTTGCACTTTTTGACACTACCCATGAAATTGTTTAGTGGAGGGGCTGGAAGGGTGATGGGTAAAGTCATAACTGCAGTGGGCCCACCGTTTCTGGAGACGATTTGGCCTGTAAAAGTGAGAAATGTCGATGTGCCAGCTGTATTGGTAACTGTAAGTGTCACAACATAAGTACCAGGCACTGCATATTGATGTGTAATCGTAGGAAAAGCAGTATTGACAATAGGGGTTCCATCACCAAAATTCCATGCATAATTGGTAATTATACCAGTCGGGGATTGGGAAGAGGAAGCGTTAAAGTCTACTTGAAGACTGGACAAAACTGGGCTCGCGGTAAAAAATGCAAGCGGGGCTTGATCTGGAGTAATCGCCACATCGGTCGGTGTGTTTTGCGTAGTAGTAGGCATTGCTGTAGTCACAACTGCTGGCGGACCGATAGGGTGGATCATATCGACTGTGTTGTCATTACCATCAGACACATAAATAATTGAGCCATCTGGGGCTATCGATATGCCGTTAGGCGTAGGTCCTACAGGAATTGGAATACCTAAAGTCTGGTCGGCGAGGGTCACTGGCTGGACTGAACTGTCCCCCGTATTAGTAGCAAAAAGCATTGTGCTATCAGAGTTAATGATAAGTTGCGGGTAAAAGTTCGGAAATGAGAAGTCAAACCCAGGAATCGGCAGTTGGACAGTGGGGGTTCCTGTCAAATTGGTGATAGGGTAAAGAACGGTTTGACTGGCTACATAGCCCATCACTCCATCTGGAGCCATTATCATCCACGATGGCGCACTTCCTGCTGGCAGATTAACCACTGAAGGGGTGAAACTGGTTAAATCAATTTGAGTGAGAGTGCCTGAGGCATCATCAGTAACATAGGCCATTGTTCCATCGATTGTATAAATAGCGCTCGTAGGATTGGAGCCAACATTAAGTGTGTTAATAAGGGTTGGGGATGTTGGATTGGTTAAATCTAATATTGAGACAGTCCCGCTACTATAGTTGCAAATTAAAGCTTCCTTGCCGTCAGCCCTGATCGCTATAGATATCGGAAAGTTCGCGCCAGGTATGGTATAATTTGGATTCACAGCTATTGGCGCATTTGTAGCGCAATCGATAATTGTCAGGGAATTCGAACCGCTATTGACCGCATAGGCATAGGTCGCATCGGGCAGAATACCTATGTCATTCCCTCCATTTTGAGCGGGAATAGTAAATAAAAGCGCGTCCAGTTGAGTATCAAAAACAAGGACATTGTAGGGTCCCTCGCCATTAAAATAGGGTATATAGGCAAACCAATCTCCCTGATAAACATATTCATCATAGGGGTGATTGGCAACAGATGCATTTGCTCCAACCTTAACCGTCACTGTAACAACACCTGGGACAACAGCAGGGGTACTTGGCACTGTAATGGTCGCATCATTGACAACAGTGAATTCCCCTGAAGTGAGTGCTTTAACTCCAAAATCCACCTCGGTCGCCCCGGTAAATCCGCTTCCAGTAATGGTTACAATATTCATGCCATCTATGGAACCGTAATTAGGTGTAAGTCCCGTTACTAAGGGGGCTGCAAAAACTATATTGGACAACAGTACTGCCCAAACAGAGACAAAAAAAAATGCTTTTTTCAAAAGGATCCTCCAGTATTCAGACACGCGCTGAAAAAAAAAATTATCCCCTATTATCTTTAACACTCAAATTTACATCAAAGAGGAAACTTCAAAACTAACAAAAGAACATTGATCCTTGGGATGAGATCTTGGGTCTGACCACGTCGATCAGCCAAGGCACTGTGACAGTCTCGCTATGCTCGGCAAAAACTCCGTAGCTATCCGCCGCCAAAATGGCTTCGCGATGGCTTTGAGTGAGGACGCATTGAACGTAAAGTGTTCAACCGGGGCTAAATTCCGGCGAAGCCCGCACTGCTTTAACCAGAGCAGTTTTTTTTCTGAATCGGTGAAATTAGAGATCGTAGACAATCATCCTACCCAAGGCCGCCCCGGCAAATTCAGACCGTTATGATCAATGTCGCGGCTTAACCCCGCATAAGTCCCTCCAAAGATTAAGGTGGGGTGTATCTGGGTGGCTCGCCGAACTGAGGCTGGAAAAAAGTATGAACTGCTGAAGACAAACACATTGATTATTAATGATTTAAATATTAATATATTATTTTGATAATAATTTTCTCTTGGTAGTATAATAATTACTATTAAATTAGGTTAATTATGACAGCTTTAAACTTTTTCCCATTTAATAACCCCCCAGGCCATAATTGTCCAGTTTGTTGGGACAAATTAGATAATGGTAGGCTGGTGGTGGCCCATGAAGTCGGGGAGGATGGCAGTGATGGCTCTCTTCATCCCCTTCATTTGGGGTGTTTGAAAAGTGCTTTGATTTACTCCGACAGGTGCCCTGCCTGTCAAAATGAGATTGAGATAGGCTCTGCATTAGCATTGAAAGAGAGATCGATTACGCCTTTCCAGACATTCGTCACAAATGCGACGATAGGAACAATCGCAGGGTTTTCCCTTGGCGAGCTCTCGCAACGAGCCGTAGAAATTGGGTTCGCCTCAATACCTGTCATAGCCACGCTGGCACAAGAAATGGTTTCGTGTGACCCTGGATCAATTGACGCTGCAGTTATTGGATTAAGCGTTGCGGGGGCATTAGGAGTTGGGGTTTTGGTGACGGGAGGAGTCGTTCTAGGGTCGTTTGCTCTTGCAAGAGGCATCAAAAAGGCCGTAGAGTCCAGTGAATTTCCCTCAGAAATTCTCAGTGAAGACGCGCAGGCTTTTGGTCTATTATCAGGGGCTATTGTCAGTTTAGTGAATTCAACGCCTTCAGGGGCTGTCGCTGCAGGAATCATCGCTGGATCTATCTCCGTGTTGAAACCGGATTTATTGCGTCAATTTTAAAATTTTTTTCAGTCATTGTGGTAAAAGAGAAAATTTTGTAAGATCGCTTTCTCTCTAATCGGAGCATAGCGCAGTTTGGCTAGCGCAACTGCTTTGGGAGCAGTGGGTCGGGGGTTCGAATCCCTCTGCTCCGATTAGCTTTCTCTGTTGCTTAAATTATTTCTCTCTGTCATAGGTAAGTAGAATTCAGAGGGGGTAGTTATGAGCAATCGATCGCCTATTTACAACATGCTTCATCAGGAAATCAAGACGAGCGTAGATCAGCTGCTTGAATTGAGCCTAAAGAAAGAATCTCCTCAAAATAAAGATCAGATCCTTGGTCGATTAAGCGAGCTCCATCAGTTCGCGTCAAAGGTGCGCCGAGATGGGCATTATGATTGTTTGGAAGATTTTAAGAATTACCTAGAAAACACGATGCTTGGTTATCAAGACGAGCGGCATCGTTCTTTGACCATGCGCCTTTCTGAGGCGATCTGTTTGTTAGGAGTTCCTGCCGAAGCCGATGTGAAATTCAAGCCTGCGATTGTGCGTTCCCTCGCAAATCATTTCCTGAAGTTCTTTTTCGAAGAGGCCAAACCTGGCCAACCTCTACACCGCAAATTAATGGAAATTAAGAGAATCTAATAGCGAGCCTTTCGAAGGATTCGACTGTGCCGCCAGCTGCGATGAAGCCGAGGAGTTTCCGTTTTCCCTGTGTGCTGATTTTTTGTGAATCGACAAGGAGTGTATCTAGCCCGTCCCATTGCTCTGTGAGCTTTTCTTCGGGGATGATCCGATAGGATGTGGTCAATTCTAAAATAGCTTGATCGAATTTTAGCATCCATGCGGAGTCGATGTGCGTGTCATTTGGCAAGTAGATGCCCAAAGAAGAAGATGGCTGTGCGGAAATGGAAGGATGGATTGTGCCTAAATAACCTTGGGAGCCTTGGCCTGTTTCCCAGCAGAGGCTGGGGAACATGCATGGGGCGCCTTTTAGAGCGAGGTGGATGTGTTCGAACCGTCCTTTCGAAAAGAGTTGGGTGATTTTGGCTGGGGAATAGATGGTCGAGGCGTCGATGAGGGCGAAGGGCAAAAGCGAATCGGGCAAAAAGGAAATCAACCGGTGCAAATATTCGCTTAGCATCTGGACACAATATAAGGTGTAGCAAGGATGAGGAAGGTCTGCGGACCATTCTATAAATGCCGTTTCCCAATGGGAGCGAGGAAACTGATCTTCCGCGGGAATAGCTCCCCGGTAAAGAGCGGCGCCGAAGGTGTGGTTGCGAAAAGCCGGCCAAACTTTGGCTGTGAATTCTTCGAGGGCTAAAGAATAGGAGAAAAAAGCTGTGGAGTTGTCTGGGGTCAATTGAGAGAGCCCTAGATCGATCTCCCAAAGAATCATTTTTTCGGAATTTACGATCTGAGTTGCTTGCCCCATTTCTTTTGACCAGTCGAGATCGTTGCTTAATTGAGCCGGGAGACGGAGAAGGACAACGTTAGACCAATCAGCGATTGGAGAGGATTCTTGAATGAAGGGAAAAAAGGGCTCGCCATCGCGGTAAAAACCGTGGTGGTCGGATGAAAAAGTCATTTCGTCTCCCCTATTTTGTTCAAATACTGCATGTAATGGATCGTCAATCCTCGCTCTCGCCACAGAGAATCAAAATAAGAGGTCCCATAATTTTCCCATTCGGTCACGTAATATGGAGACGGAAAGCGTGCTTCCCAAGAAGGTTGGCCAAGCATCGTCATGTTGATTTGCTCGGTATAGGTGGGATCATCGGTGACGATCATCACAGCTGCGCCTGGAATCGAGGTCCGCGCCATTTCAGAAATAAAGGGACCTTGAAGCAAGCGCCGGGTCGAGTGCTTTTCTTTGGGCCATGGGTCTGGAAAATTAATATAGATCGCTTCAAAGCTGCGGTCAGGAACGTAGTATTTAGAAAAAGTCAGGGCTTCTCCGCAAACGATGAAGAGATTGGTAAGGGAAAAGTTGTGTTTTTTCGACCAAATTTTTCGCACGCGCTCGAATTGCAGGTCAACGGCGACCCAATTGCGGTCTGGATGGGCCAGGGCTTTTTCGATGATCCACGCTCCGTTGCCTGAACAGTACTCAACTTCGATCGGCGCATGGCGTCCGAAAACTTCTGGGCTGTGCCATCCGGGAAAAACCCATTCATGATGGCGTTGATAATATTGAGGCACGAAAAGGACGCCGTCATGAATCAAAGGCCGCCGCTCTTCCCATGTTAAAGGAGATTTTAAATCTTTCGGTTTCATAGAGGAAATTTTACCCTTTTGTCTCTTTCTTATCTATCTCGACTTTGTAACTTGTTGGGCGCGAAGGACTCGAAATATTTGGTTATTTAAAACAGGAAGCGGTTTTGCCCCCCCCCCTTCCTTTTTTAAATAACTCCCCGTTCGCCTATGGGTCGAACGGCCGAGAGGAAATAGGCGAGGCAGGGGGGCGAAAAAAGTTGCAAAGTCAAGATCTATGAACTTGATCAATTCTGGCCTGCTTGTTAAGCTAAAAGTTAAATTAAGACTTTTGGAAAATCTACAAGTATGGAGTTAAGTTCCCAATGAAATACTTTCACAGCTTGATCATCACCGGATTTCTGGTTCCTTTTCTTCCAATGCAAGCAGAAACTGCGCCTACGCCAACTTCTCAAGAGGAAGTTGCCGTTGAAAAAGAAGAAGACTCCCTCACTTCGTTGGACGAAGAGCTCGCTCAGCTCGATGAGGAGTTTGAGGAATTTAAAGAAGAGCTCATTTCCCTGGAAAACGAGTTGCTGCAACAGGAAAATTCTCAAATGGCTTTCGAAGGCCTATTAAAACCCGCCGAAATGAAAAATGAATTGATCGCCCAGAACGAGGAGATTGCCATTGACGAGGACGCGGCAGCGTTCAGCAATCTTTTACCTGAGGTCGAAGAGCAGCAGGAGCTGGCTTACGTAGAGGATTCTTCTTTAGATGAAACCTTAAACGATGCAGAATTCGAAGCTCTGTTTGGTGAAGAACTCTCTAAAATCTCTTCAGAAGAGTTGTTGAATGACGAAGGATTAGCTCTGGAGAATCAAGCTATGGAAGAGCCCCCTGTTTCTTCCAAAGCGATCGAACCGATTGCAAGCGTCGCTCGAGAAAAGGGAATCGTCAAGGAAGCACCGGCTATCCTCAATGTCCAGAGCGTAGCGGCGATTGGAGAGCCAATGCCTTTGAACAATGAAGCAATCTCGGTCGATTTGAAGCAGGCTTTTTCCGGATCGCCGATCATTTACACTTTATTATTAGGCATGTCCATATTGGCTTTAGGCATCTGGTTTTATTCATTCCTTTCCCTTCGGTCCTCAACACGGGTGTCTATAGACACCCTGAGGAATTTGCAGAATAAGCTCAACAGCAATCAATTCGACGAAGCGCTCTCTCTTTGCCAAGGAAGGGAAGACCTCTTCAGCAAAATGATCTTGAGCGGCATCCAATCGCGTCGCCATGGTCTTCCCATGATGATCGAAGCGATGAAAGCGGAAGGAAAACGTTCGTCCATTGCTTTCTGGCAAAAGATTGGGCTTCTTAATGATATTGCGATTATCGCTCCGATGCTCGGCCTTCTCGGCACTGTATTAGGGATGTTTTATGCCTTCTATGATGTCAACCGATCGATTGAAAGCATTTCGACGCTTTTTGATGGGCTGGGAATCTCGGTGGGAACAACAGTGGCCGGGTTGGTCGTGGCCATTCTTGCCCTGATTTTGCATTCGACCGCAAAATATCGCCTCGTCAGAGGGTTGGCCTTAGTGGAAAATGAAGCGCAGGGCTTAGCGACTCTCATCGATGATAGAACATCACTTTATAAAGGATCGTGATCCATGAGCATCATTCCTGAGGAAGAATTGAAAGGATTTGGGGGCCTCAATCTGGCTCCCATGGTAGATTTTCTCTTTTTGGTCGTTGCCGTTTTTGCAACATTGGCGGTGACTAAAGCTGCTCTTTACGACAGCGAAGTGCAACTTGTTAAAGTCCAGCCTGCCTCCGACCAATCCCCTTTCATTGGCCAGAATGATTATTACATCATTAACTTAAGCGTCAATGAAAAGGGAGAATACAAGTGGATCACGGAATTTAATGAATACCTGATTGAAGGAGTGAAAGGGATTCAAAACGAGCTCAAAAAGCAGCAGAATCTAGGCCTTTTGCCTAAAGATAAGGAAAAGACGAAGGTATTGCTGCACATCGATAAGAGAGCCAAATGGGAGCCGATTTCACAACTGATCTTCGGTGTCAGGCAATCCGGCTTCGAGATCCACCCGGTTTACGATTTTGATGAAGAAAACACCGAAATGAACTCATGAGTTCGTTTCGGTGATTATGACGGCGGCAGGATTGTTAATTTTGGGCGACCTGAATATTTTTCGATAAAGGTCGATTTTTGTTCTTTTTGCCAATCGAGGAAGGTCTTCGTATGGTAAACGGCATTCGTCTCATCTTTGAAAATATCGGTCCAGGAACGGATTAGCTTTGAAAAGGACTGGACCTCTTTCTTGTCATAGAATTCCTCATCTTCCAATCCCTCTTGAAGAGGCGATGATTGCTTAGCGGCGCCCAATTTCAGAGCTAACAGGTTTGTGAGGATCGTGGCGATTTTTCTTGGAACGTAGAAAAGAACTGTCCCAGTAAACTCAATCGGTTGAGTGATTAAAGCCGGCAAATTCATCCAGAACTTCTCCATGTAAGAACAAATTTTAGCGATGATAGGGATCTGGGTCGGGCTAGGAAGAAGGGTGATAAAGAAATCCACACCTGTCGTGCGCGTATCGACGTCGTAGCCGGAAATCCGCAGTGCCTCGCGGGTGAATTGAGAACAATTTTGACGCATGTACTGCAGCCGCATCTGCTTTCCATTCAGCTCATCTACGCGATCGAGGATTTTCTGGGCCCGCTCCGCTGTGAGAGGGATGGAGGTCACCATTCTCTCTTCATTCCTGCGTAATTCCTCATAATCGACCATGGGGATTTTCGCGTTACCCGTCTTTAAATAATCAGAAGAGAAATGGGTAAGGAGTTCTTTTTGCTGATCAGGCGGCATATGAACCCCAAAGGAATACACTTTCCGGTCAGCGGTGATGACGCGCACGCCGACATGGACAGGGATATTTCGAATCAGATTATCCAAAAGAGGGTTTTTGAGGATCCAACCCAAAAAAGAGCCTTCTTTAACGTCAAAGAGGCTTAGGCGGCGGGGCGAGGAGAAAAACTGGACAATGCAGCCCTTGGGCATGCCAGGATCCCGTTCCGGATTCGTCTCGTAAAATTTTAAAGCGTGCCGCAAGACTCTATCATATTCTTCTCGTGTCAACTCATAGATTGGAAAACAATGCGGGATCTCAAACCGGTTGCTGAGCACAAGGCCATCGGAATAATAATTCCAAAACTTGGTCGGGTCGCTCTGCGATTTGATCTGCCCCGCTTCCTTGTCGTAGTAAATGTCCCGGGATGCCGTTTCCCAACGGGTCCATTGGCCCTGCATTTTCAGCATCGGATGCCCATCAACGGGATCGAGCCGGATGTTGTGGTCGTTCGTGCCTGTCTCTCGATACCCGACAATAGATAAGGCAAGTTTGCTGTCCATTAAGAATCGGGCGCAATCGGCGTGGTTTTCCAGGATAGAGAGAGGAAGGTTGAATTGTTTCCATAACTTTGCCAATTTCGCGTCATTCGCCTTTTCTTTTGGATGGTCGGCAACTTTCTGTGCAGCGGTGGAATATGCAGTTTGAAGTCTGGCAAGGCGCGGCCTCACCAGATCATTGACCATTGCGTACACGCCTGAATAGGGGGAATTTCCGGAAATGATCGATTCCCCTTCTTTCAAAAGCGGGGTAATATCCTTGACCTTCGTTTCTAGAACAGGATAGATCCCATTGTTGAGAGTCTTTTCAAAAGAAGAGAATTGATCATTGCATTTGCGGATCCAGCTGGAAACGGTGTTAGCATCGAGATTTGCTTGTTGGGCAGGTCGTTGATGAAAACCTGAGGGAATGGTGAGGGTAAAATCTAAAGGCATCTATTAACTCCTTGGGGGAACGATCGCCATTTTGGGATGCCCTTTTTCATGCACATCATAGAATGTCGAGTGCTGTTTCTTCTGCCAATCGACAAAGTATTTGGAGCTGTAAACAGCGTTGACCTCATCGCTGAAAATGTCGGTCCAGGAACGGATCACACTAGAAAAATACTGGATCTTTCCTTTGTCATAGAATTCCTCATCTTCAACCCCTTCAAGCGGTGTGGATTTCTTTGCGCCACCCAACTTCAAGACAAAAAGATTGGTGAGGATTGTGCCGATTTTCCTAGGTACAAATAAGATCACGTCAGCGGTAAATTCAATCGGTTTGGTGATGAGCGCGGGCATCCCTTTCCAGATGTTCTGAGCGCAATCGCAGATTGTTTTAATCAGGGGAATTTGAGTCAAACTGGGAAAAGTATCCAAAAAAAAGTCCTTCGCTGAAGTGCGCATATCGACGTTGTATCCCGCCAGCTGGATCACTTCACTCGCCAAGTTGGCGCAATTCTGCCTCATGTATTGGAATCTGTATTGCTTTTCATTAATTTCTTTGATGCGATTGAGGATATTTTGCGCCCGCTGCGGTGTCAATGGAATCGAAGTGACATTGCGGCTGTCGGCACGGAATTCTTCAAAATCGCGCATCTCGATTTTACCATCCACTGTGGCCAAGAATGTGGAAAAATAATCGGAGAAGACAAATTCCTGTTCTTCCGGGGGCATTTGGACGCCAAAGGAATAAACCTTGCGATCGGCTGTGATAACGCGCATGCCGATGTGAAGGGGATAATTGCGCTGGGCGTTGTCGAAAATAGCTCCTTTGGGAAGATTTCGATGGTCGACCGTATAAAATTGCACGATGCAATCTTTCAGGATGCCTGGATCTTTTTCTGGATTGGTCTCGTAAAACTTCAAAGCGTACTGACGCACTCTTTGGTACTCTTCCCCAGAGAGCTCATAAACGGGGTAGGGTTGGGTCCAGCTCGCCCGGTCTTCAGGAACAAGGCCGTCGCGATGGGAATAACTCCACGTCTGAACGAGGCTGCTGGGACAATTCAGCGATTTGATCTGCTTGGCTTTAGCATCGTAATGGATCTCCCGCGTAATTGTCTCCCAGCGCTTCCATTCTCCACGCATTTTGAGCATGGGATGGTTGTCCCGTGGATCGAGTTTAACATTGTGTTCATTGGGATTGTGGCTAGTTTCCCGGAAACCTACAATGTCAAAGGCGAGTTTGCTTTCGATTAAAAATCGGGCGCAGTCCGCATGGTATTCAAGTACAGAAGCCGGAAGTCCGTGTTCTGCCCATTTTTCAGCGAGCCTTAAATCGGCTTTTTTCTCTTCCTCGTGCTCGGCAAGGTTTTTTTGAGCAGAGGCAAATTTCGTTTGGAGCTGGGTCAGACGAGGCCGAACAAGATCGTTGATCATTTGAGAAATGCCGGAATAATGCGTCGGAGATATAGAGATCTTCTGCCCCTCATTCAATAGCGGTGTGATGTTTTCCACTTCTTTCTCTAAAATCGAATACAACCCATTGTTCGCGATTCGCTCGAATCGGGAAAACTGATTGTTGTAATTGCGGAGCCAAACGGAAACAGTTGCGGCATCGGCATACGAAAGGGCGGAAGAGGAAACAGCAGGGCTTGGGCATAAAAACGGAATGCGGCAAGCCTCTGGTATTGAAATATCAAAATTTAAAGGCATGAAACTTCTCGATTAAAATTAAGTTCATCAAATTAATCAATATTATAAATCAATTGAACATTTAAATCGACTGTAATGTTAATTTTAGTTTCTCTTTTCGTAAGTGGTTCCAGGTTGGCGTAGTTGCCATTTGTAAACATTTTTTGTCATGTCAAATTCCATTTTACTGGGTTTGAACAAGTCGTAAATGTTGGAAAAAAGAGCTTTGATGCGATTAGCAGCTTTGGCGTTGATCCTATTTTGCTGAGAGCTTTCCCCTTCTTCATTTTCAAAAGAAATTTTGGTTCTCCACGCGCCGAACACCGAAAAAGTCGGTACAAAAACGACCGAATCGAGAAAGACCCCTACACGCTCAATCGCATTGCTGATGCATTGGGGCGTGATCCGGTTGATGAAGGCAAAGATCTTGTCCAAAGGACTGCGGATAAATTCAGGAAGAAAGAACTCGTAACTCAGCTTTGCCATATGTTTTTTTGTATTCAAATCGATGATCCCAGCTTCGTTCAAAACTTCCGCGGTGATCCCGCAGCAATTTGCGGTGATGAAATGAAAGGGGCGCTCTTCCTGGCTGCGACGGCGGATGATCTCCATCAGTTTAATCACCGTAGCATCGGTCGCATGGAGTGGGGTGACACATTGATCCTGTTTGAAGAATTCCCAGGGGTCGGGGGAACCCCAGCTGCCTTTCAAAGTGGAAAGAGGGGAAAAAAAATCGATATCGCGCCAGTTGGTCCCCCACCCAAAGCTGTAGACAGCCCCCTGCTCCATTCTTATCTCTGGGTGGCGTACTGAAAATCCCGTTCCGGGGACAATTCTAAAGAAGGAATGGCGGGTTCCCTCCAGCACGCGGTCGGCGAGGTTCCAGTCTGTCTTGTGCGCATGCGTTGTGACGATTTGGATTTGGGAATTTACCGGAGCTTGATCGAGCTTTCTCAGGGGTTGAGGAGAAGCAAAGTGATCATCCTTGAGCTCTGTAAAACCATTTTCAAGATAGGTCCAACGCTTTTTTTGTCCCCTATCCATCGAATAAAGACGCGACTCGCCATCGATCTGTATTTTATTGCGGATTTGCGTCCAAGGCATTTGACGGCCATTGAAGAGCAAATGGGGCTCTTTGACGGCGGTGACCTCCCCTCCCCTTCTTGTTATCCTCCATTGCATATCGATCGTATGATTGTAATAAGGATGGGTGATGTGGCGATGGAGGTGGGCTTTGAAGATAAAATCAACAAGATCGGGATGAGTCCAAAAGGTTTCTTCTGAGAATCCGCAGTTGAGCCAATACGATAGGAGATGCTGGTTATCGGACCGGCAATTCTCCAAAAGCGCCTGCCGGCTGCGGGTAGGCCCGAACAAGTTCAATCGATCCCGGACGACAAGAGTATAATGCTCCAACCGCGCAACGTCTTTCCTGGAAGTTTGCCAATTCAACCATCGATGGTTGGAAATATGTTCTTCAGCGAGGGACAGATCGGATTTAATTTTTTCCAGATCTAAAGCAGATTCAGAATAGATAACATTCTTAAGCTGCTCAGTAAAATACTCGCTCACCTTTTTGTCCTGAGCGGACGCAAATCCTGGAATGCACCACCGTTTCAAATGATTTGTCCAGTGCTGTTGGCTAAAACTTGGTAATTCAGTTCTTATAGGCATAACAGGGGAGAATATTAAATCAATGTTTGATTTCGTTTCCATGCAAGATTTAGTTTGAGCTTGGTTTTTAAGAAAAAACAATGTTAAAACTTTCTGAAAAGGTATGACAATGACAAGACTAGCAGATATTTCTTTCCCTCCCGCTTCTTCACAGAAAAACATTACTTCGTATTGGGATCAGGTTACGCATTTCCTTTCCGATCCCAATGATGCTCCGGAATACGGCTATCAAGACAATGCGATCACAGGCATTGGCTTTTGGATGATGCAAGGGGCCCGCTTAGCCATCAGCATCTACCAGCGCGGAGAAACATCTCCTTCCGCTTTCCAAGGGCTAACGGAGAAAACCCTCGCCGTTGCTGTTGCCGTGATCACCTCTCCTCTCACAGCAACCGGCGCGATCCTAAAAGCGGTCGGCTCCCAATTTCCTTATCGCGTCGAGAACCTGACGTCTGATCAAATCCAAAAAACTCCGGCCCACAAAATCGACCAAATCTACGAACTTTTGAAGACTGTGGATGGTTTGCTGAGGGGAAACAACATTGACTATTCTATGGACGGGGGCACCCTTTTAGGCGCTGTTCGACATCAAGGAATTATTCCCTGGGATGATGACGGCGATATCCTAATCATGAAGCAGGATAAGGCGAGATTTCTGTCGCTAAAAGACAGATTGAGAGAAAAAGGGATTGTTCTCCACGATATGGGTATCGAAAGTTTCAAGATTACCTTCGATGCCGCAACTTTAAGATCTCAATTTGCATTGCCGGAAAGCGCAGCTGCCAATGTCGATATTTTTCTCATGGAAGAGGATCCAGATGGCATCGTACGGCCTACGGCAGCATACAATAAAAACACTTTCCCCAAGGAATATTTTCCGAGAGAAGAGCTGCAAAACTTGCGCGATTATTCCTTTGGTCCTCCTAATCAGCGGTTATTTTTAAGAGGCCCGGCCAATCCGATGCGCTACTTAACAACATTCTACGGGCCTGAATGCTTCACTTATGCTTTGCAAACGCATTCTCATATTCAAATCGGCCCTTTCCCCTTCCCCATTTTAAATTTTAGCAAAACCCGGTACAAAATGGTCAACCCTACTTTCGCCGAAGGAAACAATTGGAAAAATGTCTAGCCTCGCTTTACCACCCACTGTCCTGCGAACTTTTCCTTTCCTGGGGTTTGGAGAGTTTCAAGAATTTACTGATGACAATTTTAAGGTTCAGCAAACAGCGCAAAAGGCCCATGCTTTGGTCTGCACCCTTCTCCTCGGCGCTGGAGCAACAGTTGTCATCGCCGCAGTAGTCATGTTTCCTGTTTCGGCCATCGCTGTAGCGATCTCCTTGACAGGCTTGGCCGTGGCTGGCGTTGTTTGCGGTTTAAAATTCCACGCCATACGGAATCAATTTTCTCCTTCCTTAACGGCAGGGTTGAATCCGCAACACTTTAACGCAAAACCTGTTGAAGAGCTGATTCAAGAACAAGGTTCTGCTTATGTCCTTGCCGATTCGGTAGAGAGCAAAAAATGCAAAATGGATCTTATCCGCCACGCTCAATCATCGATTTTTTTGAGTTGCTACATGGGAGAAAAGGCTTTCGATGAAGTGCTCGACCTGATCAAAGAACGAATGGAGCAAAACAGGGCCCTGAACGTCTTCATTTTTGGCTCCGATTATTTTCTCACCCCTGAAAACAAAAAACGGTTAAACACACTTCAGTCTGCGCATGCTGACCGTTTTTTCACGGTGATGAATCCTGAAATCTATCTTAACTATCATCGTAAAAGCGGCAGACTCACTTTAAGCACCAATCACATCAAGCTGATGGCGATCGATCAAGGCGCCTACTCCATTATCGGCGGCACTGCATTGCGCCCTCACTGGAGCGAGGTCAGAGGTACTGAACACTTAGGCAAAGCCAAGGTCGATCTCGATGTTCTTCACAATCCTCTCAATGCAAACGGTTTTAGAGACATGGACTTCGCCTTTAAGAGCGTGCCAAACGGTGCAGGGACAACAGCTTTTCTGGAAGGCGCAAAATTAATGCTCCGTTACGCTTACATGCAAGCTCCAGAAATGGTGCCGAAGCTTAAAAACTCCTTCCAAGAATTGATGCGCAGGCCCCCTGCCGCGACGCATGTGCCAAGCTTGGACGCCAGAGCAGACGGTGCGAACAATGTACGCATGAAATGGTACTCAACGGGTCCAGATCATACCCGCAACAGCTATCTGCATGCTCTCATTGATCTGATCAACCAGGCAACGCAAAAAATCCGAATTGCCCATATGTTTTTTCATCCTCCCCAATCTCTCATCGACGCTTTATCGAATGCAGCAAAACGAGGAGTCAAAATTGAGATTATCACTAATTCAAAAGGCAAAGAGACCCCTTGGGCTCACCGCTTTTTTGCGGATTTGGCCCAAAATAAATACCGACAGCTGTTTGAAAAAGAAGGGCATGAAAATGTCAAGGTCCATGAATTCTACCGCGCAAATACGACCTACCACAAAAAAGTGATCGTCGTCGATGACAGGCACACAGCTTTCGGAAGCAGCAATTTGGGCAAAAAAAGCCTTGACGAGGATGCAGCCGATTACGAATTCAATGGCATCGTTGAATCGCCTGAGTTCGCTCAGGAGACCATGCGCGTCTTACAGAAAGATATCGAATTTTCCGATACCGTTTCTCCTGAAAAAGCGAGAAATCCCAGCTGGGGCACGCGGTTACTGGCATGGTTTCAAGAAAGGGTTATGGCCCATATTTTATAATTAACTATCAAACCGATCAATAATTTAATTTTAATTTACGCTCGATTACTACAAATTCATTTAGTTTCAAAAAAACAAATTGAAATGATAAAATATATACCAACATACTGATTTAAATATTAACAGGACATCATGCCCCATCCCTTTGACCCAGTGAGACGCATCACCGTCGTTGAACATCCGACATTAAACAGTTTTAATGAGGAATTCGGGACAGAAACAGATATTTCCCGTTATGAAACCATTCGTTCTGAGAAGCGCGTCACTTCCCCTTCCATCTTTTATCTCAACGAACTGCAAATGGGATCTTACATTCCAACCCGGATCGCTCTACTGCTCAAAAATAATCTCCAGGATACGGCATTTATTACGCATACTTCCCGCTCCGTTTTGTATCAGCTCAAACAAAGTGGCAAAATCGGAGAAGGCTGTTTTAATTTCCTTCATCAAAAAATCGACAGCGGCGATTTTCTTACCCTCTTTAAATATCTCTATATCATTAGCCTTTATACCAGAATTGCCCAGGTTCACGATGCAGCCTCCCCCGATCTCGCATTCCACTTTGAAGCTCCCGCTATCTATGCCGACCGTCTTGTCAGATCCCCTTCCCATACCATCAGCAAAGAAGAGCACGCTCTTGAGGAGCAATCGCGCATTACATTTCTGAGGCAATGGCTGACCGATCTTCGAGCTAAACCTTCCTGCCCTAGAGAAGCACAGCAGCAAATTGACTCGTTGACCGCCACCCTCGAATCTAGGGACACGCTGAAATTTCGAGAAGAATTTCTTTCTCTACTCGATCAACTGAAAAAAAGCCCTGAGCTCGAAAAAATCTGCTGGGAAGAGTTGCAATCCACGTTGACGCCCTTTACCGGCAAAGATTTCTTCGGACAAGCCTACCTCAGGTTAAAAGCTGAAAATTATTACAAAAATTGCGTTTCCCGCGTGACGACTTTGAGAAGAAGTCTGGATTGGACAAACGGCAACGATCTTATCGAACTCACCGAGAAGTGCAAAAAAGCCTACAATGGATGTATTTATCTTCTAGGCGACAATAAAAATATGCCCGCTTGTTCTCCAATGCGCTTTGCCGCCATCACAGGCAATATGAAGAATGAGTGGAAATTGATCAATAATGTCTTCGACAGAGCGCATGGACAATCCGCCCACAGATTGTGCGCATGCCATGCCCAGGCTCCTGCCAGCCAAAACGAACTCGCAGAGTGGCCATTTAATTCCCATCCTTTGATCCCCTTAAATTCGCCCCAGCCCATTTCTCCTCAGCACATGCAACAGCAGGGAATCGATCCGGCCGCTTATCAAGAAAACACCAAAAAAACGATCGCTGTGATCGGCTGTCAATGGGGGGGAGGACACAAGGAAATCGCTCGAGGTATTAGCACGAATTTGGCCTCTTTGGGATATCATCCCGTGACAATGGACTTGCCCGAAGTCTTGATTTCGGAAGATCCTGTCCGCAACTTTTTCCTCACCCGCTGGCTTGGTAAAAAGTGGTCTATCGCTACCCTTTACGCGGGACTGATCGCCGAAAAAGCGTTTGCCATGATCAACTTTTTGCGCTGGTTCTCCCAAAAGGACGCCCCGAAACCTGCCTATACGGAATCACAGCTTAAACTCGTGATGCACCAACTATTGAAGGTCAACCCCGACGCTGTGATTATCGATTACAGCGCGCATACGGAAGCCGTTATCAAAGCCTGTGAGATCTTAGGGATTCCGTGTATGCACGTCGGCGCAGACATCAACAACAAGATCGAAACGCGCGACACGCCGCCCTCCTATGCCCATTTTAAAATGTCCCTTCCCTTCAATGAACCCGAAGTGATTAACTCCGTTTCCGACACGACCACCCCTGAGCAAAGAATCATCACGGGCCCCCCTGTCAGACATGAATTCACTGTTCCTCGCACCCCGGAAGATATCCAACGGCTCAAACAGCAGTGGGGAATCGACGTCAATAAAAAGGTCGTCATCATTCAAAATGGCGCCGCCGGCGGCTTTTCTCCCCTGCCTGAAATTCTCGCTAAAAAATATGCGAACATGGATCCCAATGACATCCCGATCCACCTAGTGGTCCTCTGTGGAAAAGAGAATCACGGCTTTAAGCGCCATCTTGAGCAAACCGTCGCCAAAAAAACAAACCTCCCCATCACCGCGGCACTTTGGTCGAACAAAATGGAAGAATTGATGGCGATGGCTTCCTACGGTGGCGTCCTCATCGGCAAAGCCGGCACAACGACCATTTTCGAATCGATCGTCCGCGGCACCCGCATCCTCATCGACAATATCCGTCCCAGTTTCTTATTTGAGGGTTTTGCCCATTTTGCCCTCACCTGCGTCGAGATGGTTTTGCGGAAATTCGGCTTTAAGGGGCAGATCTACTGGGAAAAGGACAACACTGATTTCACCAAAAGGCATGGCCTCGCCGAAGCCTTTAAAAATGATGGGGAATTCCTCGCCAAATTCGATCGGATGCTGAACAATGATGGTAGACCGGTAAGCCATGGCATCGAATTGAAAAACGTTGAGAAGGAAATCCCGAGACATCTTAGAGAGATGATCGTCAGGGCAGACTTCGACCTCGCAGCGCGCCGTTCGCGTGAAATCCGCCAAAACCTTTAAACCTCTCCGAGATTCTTGACAAAAGGGGTAAAACCGTCTAAGTTTTATCCCTTTATCCTCTACCCTGCCCAGATGGTGGAATTGGTAGACACGCCAGATTTAGGTTCTGGTGCCGTAAGGTATGTAGGTTCGAGTCCTATTCTGGGCAAACAAAGGAGGCAATAGCCTCCTTTTTTTTGCTCAGAAAGAAAGCCAAAAGTTTGGCTTTCGTTAGGACTCGAAGTGAAGCGCCATGCAGGGCGCGAACCGGCCCTTAGGACGGCCGACTGAATTTTCAGCACCGCCTAAGGGGAGTCCTATTCTGGGCAAACAAAGGAGGCAATAGCCTCCTTTTTTTTGCTCAGAAAGAAAGCCAAAAGTTTGGCTTTCGTTAGGACTCGAAGTGAAGCGCTATGCAGGGCGCGAACCGGCCCTTAGGACGGCCGACTGAATTTTCAGCACCGCCTAAGGGGATTCTTATTCTGGACACAAACTGACAATAACGCCAACCGGGTTTTCTCCGGATGGCGTTTTTCACGAGAGCTCAGCTTATTGAAGATTCAGTTCGCGAATTTCAGCAAGATTTTTCTCGAATTGAGCTTGGGAGACAAAAAACTCTGCAGCGATTTTCGTGCGTTTAGTCATTTCGTGGCAAGTGATGAATTTGCCTTGAGTATCACTCATTTCTTGTGAGAGATTGATATTTTCTGCTTCCAATTCGATAATGCGTTTCAGACGTTTTTCGTTTTGTGCATAGATGTTGATGATTTCGCCTGTATTGCGGGCGATAATGATGTTGCAATGTTCAATTTCGGCTAAGATCGAGAGAGGATCTTCTGAATGGATAACCTCTTTCTCATTGCGTGAAATTTGGCGCTGCAAGTTATCATTGGACTCTTGCAATTCACGAACTCTTTGAATCTGTCTCATCTGCAAAGTCAATCTTTCGTTGCCAGTGTAGAACTCAGCACGATCATCATGACTAAACAGACGTGTAACAGGGTGTGCAAGCAGGGTGGGGTGCCCTTCTTTGCTTGTTACGGCTTCTGCCGTTTTTTGTGTTTGTGTTTGTTGTTGGGCTTGCATTGGCAGCCTCCTTAAGCATATATATATCTAAAAAGGATCCTACGGATCAGAAAAAGCGTTCTCTTCCGATATATTTATGATAGTAATTTGCGCTTAATTTGTCAAATCGATGAAATTGTAATTAATTATCTACATAAGCATCTTTTAATTAAACAAAAGCATCGAAAATCTTCATTCATCAGAAACAAATTTCCATCGAGCGGATTTTTTTTCGCAAATCTTCACTTCCGATCTTCCGCAGTGCCATTAATCGCCATCTTTGCACAAAAATGCGCGGCAGTTCGCATTACCGCCGCTTAGCACAACGATTTAGACGAATTTGTTATTTGTAAAATCTGCTCTTTTGCTATTTTTTTCTGCGAAACTCGGTGCAACTACCTTAACCCTTAAAATGAAAAGGCAAATCTATGTTTTCTAAAACAATCGTTCCCTCTCTTACATGTCTCCTGCTACTCAATGCGAATCTCATCGGCGAAGAGACCGCCCTAAGCGAGAAAAACACTGCCGATGAACATGTTTCCATAGGTTCCCGGGAATCGGACCCTTCTAAAAAAGAGCGGATGCGCGGCTTGCGAGCGCAGCAGCGTGAAAATGAAGAAGCCGAAGGAAAGCAGGTTGATGCTGTTCAAACTCTGCAACGCGCAAGCCGCAAGCTCATGAACGAACCTGAGTTCATGTTAGCGCCGCGCGAAATGATGCAACGGCCGCAAATATCCTTGTCTGCCTATGGTTTGCCGATCAATTGCCATTGGTTGGCGAGCGTTGCCGACCGCTCCCTAGAAATGGAAGACGGGTCGCATTGGGAAGTCTCTCCTTCCGATTCTTATACGTTAAGAAATTGGCGCCGTCAGGATTCCTTGATCATCACTCCGAACTACAGCTGGCTCAGTTCGTATGATTATTACATCACAAATAAGACCAACAATACTTATGTCGGGGCAAACCTTTACGTTGGACCCACGGCTTTCGGACCTTATTCCCATTGGATTGTCGATATCGATTATTTTGGCGGTCATGTTTACCTGGAAAATCAAATGGTTTGGTGCGCCAATCCACAGGATGGCTCCGTCTTGAAAAATTGGGCCGTCAACGATCACGTTATCTTCGGTCTTTACGACTCCTGGTTTACTCCTTACGATCACATTTTGATCAATGTCAACATGGATGATCACATTCGTGTTAAACAGTATTAACCTCAACTCTTAAAAAAGAGGTTTCAGATGTCTATTAACCCCGTCTTAACGATGCCACGCTCCGCTGAGCCTATTTCAGCGCAGTTCAATCCACGCCTTCAGGCCAAAGAAGGCGATAGCTGCTGGACGACAGCACTCAAAGTCGCTGGGGTCATCACAGCGATCATCGCTTCCATCGGAAGCTTTGTATTCCTGGGGCCGATTGGGGGCATTATCGCTACCCTTATCGTCGGTGCCGGCGGCCTGCTGACTTTTAACTCTTGCTGCCAGAATTCAGCGCACGATCATGTTCGGGATGCCCCAGCACTCCCCTGGCACCAGCGGTTGTTTTCCTGGACTCCCGCAGGAAATGCTGTAACGCCTGTGAGAAACGAGCCTCATGTGCATGTGGGAGGAGGCCATATCCTTCCCCCCCAGCCGGCCAGGGCTTGGTATGAAAATTGGTTTCCCTTCGTCCCTGCTGGTGCCGGCTACATGGATCGCGGAAACCATGTGCCAGTAGGCCAAGGCCATGCAGTAAGGGCAGGACCCGGACCCCATGTGCCAGTAGGACAGGGGCATATTCCAGGCGGCCGAGGAATGCCCCCAGGCCCCGGACACGTTCCTGTAGGCGCAGGACATGGCCATCTTAACCCACCTGGACCTGGACACATTCCTGTCCCGGCTGGACCTGGATACGTTCCTGTAGGCGCAGGACACGTTCCTGTGGGAAGAGGGCACCGTCCTTAATGCAACGCGAGGTTTGGATGACGGCTTTAATTTTTTTTCTTTGAAAAAAGTCTCTCAATGGTACAATTGTAATTTTGAACCAACCATGCATAAGCAAGGAGCCAGAAATGAGCAAACCAAGAGACCAAAAAAAAGAAGACCGTAAAAAACCAACGAAAACTCTGAAAGAAAAACGTATGGCCAAACTGGAAAAGAAAAAAACCAAAGGTCCATAGACCTATTGTTCTTGAACCCAGCCGCAATCCGGCTGGGTTTTTTTTAAAGCAAATTTAAAAAGACGCACAACAGATGGGGGAGGACTGCCTAACGCCTTCCTATTCCACCTTGCCGGAAATCAAAGCCTTCCTATTTTCGTGAATAGGAATATCGATTCCATCTCATCCGGGGTGAGCCCCCCGTGTGCAGCATAAAAATGCTGCTCTAGCCGATGTTTCTCGAACTTCCAGAATACACTTTCGTTCTCGTACGGCAGGACCACAAGATTGCCTATCCTATCCTTTAGCCGTTTTGAGGGGGCCTTGAGCCCGAAAAAGCCTTCTGAGAGCAGCTGGTCCGTGAAAACAACGTCGGCAACCCCTTTGAGTTTGCCGCTTAAAAGACGTTGCGCTTCTTCCAGATAGGCATTCTCGATATGCAGAAAAAAATCACGACAAGACCCCGCAGGCACAAGCGGTTCCCGCGCGCGATTCTTTTTTACCATCCCCGTCAACTCTGGACAGATTTGATTGAGTAAAATCGTTGTCTTGGGGTCGACAGGGGTCATTCCATGATCGGATGTGAATAAAACGGCCGTCCTGTTTGAAATCGCGCCGAGCTTTTGCCAGAAGTAATTTTCGATGGCCGTCCAGAAAAAATCGACGGAATCTGCAAATTGCGGCGAGGTGATTCCATGGCGATGCCCCATCGCATCGACATCGCCGAAATAAACAAACACATAGGTCGGTTCCTTCAAAGGACTTCTGCAAAGCTCGACCAATCTGTCCAAAGCATCGATAAACCGGACATAGGGACTCATTTCTGCCCCGGCAAGCAACGTTTTCGAATAAGGGGTATAAGCAATGCTCTCTTGCTGCATCACAATACTGCGCACGTTTTTTTTTGCCAATTTTTGATAAACAGTCTCGAAGGGAAAAATCTCCTCTGCCGTAAATCCCTCTTTGAGGAGCGTCCCATATTCATGGTCGCCCGCGTGGGAAAAAAGCAATGGTGCGATCATGCGATCGACGAGTGGCTCGTAGTAAAACCATTCGTAAATGCCGGTCTCTCCCACTTCTTTGCCGGTATTGATACTGGTGATATGCGCCGCTGTTGTCGAGGGGAATTCCGCCGAAATTTTTGAGGCGGTACCTTCTTGGGCAAAACGTTTCAAAAAAGGGTATTTTGAAGCAAACCCCTCAAAAAACTTCCAGCCAAAACCATCGACCAAAAATAGGATCACGCACTGGAATTTTTCCCATCGGCCGCCAACTGCGTCAACCTGCAAAGTCTCCCCTCCTGTTCCCGTCAACAATTTTTGAATCGTGTTAGGAAGACATGTAAAGGCATAATCCCTGTAAAGAGGCCGTTTGAACTGACGAGTCCACTGGGCTTTTTTCAGTGCGGCAAGTGATTTATCATTGATCATAAATGTGTAACACCTAAAATATCACATGAGCATATCTTGAAATTCGAAAACTTCGATTTTTGAAAGATTTTTTCACAGGTTTTAATGCCGCTTCGCAGGACATAGTCTATGCACTGAACCAGAAGCGGCATTAAAAGATGTGAAATAAAAGACTCAAAAAAAGCTTGTTTTTCCAATTTCAAGATAGGCTCAGACCTACAATTATGCAAGAAAACCTTAAAAAAGCCCCGCGCATTATCAGTGTATTTACACTGGGCATGATCAATGTCGCAGCCATTGGCAGCGTGAAAAATTGGCCAGTGAATGCAGAATATGGCTTTGCTTCGATCTTCTATTTTGTTTTAGCAGCGCTCATTTTCTTCCTCCCGATTTCCCTCGTCGCCGCTGAATTGGCAACCGGCTGGCCAAAAAGTGGAGGGGTCTTTGCCTGGGTGAAAGAAGCTTTTGGCCATCGAACAGGATTTTTAGCGATTTGGCTGCTCTGGGTAGAAAACGCTTTTTGGTATCCCACAATTTTATCCTTCCTTGCCGCTACTGTCGCCTACATTTTCAACCCCGACCTTGCGAACAATATTCCTTACACAATATCCATCATCCTCGTTTCTTTTTGGGCCGCGACGATCGCGAATCTTTCCGGAATGAAAATCTCCGGATTGATCAGCTCGCTAGGAGTGATCTTCGGCACTTTTATTCCCGGCGGTGTCATCATTCTTCTCGGATTGATTTGGTATTTCGGCGGACATCCGCTGCAAATCAGCTTCAACTGGGACAGTTTTGTTCCCAATTTCAATTCCGTCGACCAGGTCGTTTTCTTTACCGGCGTCATTCTCTCCTTGTGCGGCATGGAGATGTCGGCCATCCACGCCGGCGAAGTCCGCCATCCGCGGAAAGACTATCCTAAAGCGATCCTTTTATCTGCGGCGATCATCATTGGAATGTCCATTCTGGGCGTGCTTGCCATTGCCAGCGTCATTCCCCAAAAGCAGATTAGCCTTGTCGCAGGTTCGATGCAGGCGTTCACTTATTTTGTCGATGCTTACGGATTGAAATGGGCAACTCCTTACATCGCCGCTCTGATTGCCGCAGGAGCTTTTGGTTCCTTGAGCACATGGGTCATTGGGCCCACTAAAGGCCTTCTCGCCGCTGCGAGAAGCGGAGACCTACCCCCTTTTTTTCGCACTGTCAATCCCAATCGCATGCCATCGCGCCTTCTGATCGTCCAAGCCGTATTCGTATCCTGTCTTTCTCTCGTCTTTGTCTTCATGCCTACTGTGAGCAGCGCTTTCTGGATCCTGACGACGATCGTCGCCCAACTCTATCTCATCATGTATATCCTGCTCTTCGCCGCCGCCATCAAGCTCCGCTACAAAAAGCCCAACGTCGAGCGCCCCTATAAAATTCCCGGCGGCAAAGTTATCATTTGGATCGTCTCCGGCATCGGCATCTTAAGTTCCGCTTTCGCCCTCATTATCGGATTTTTCCCGCCGGCGCAGATCATCACAGGGAACAGGGTCTTTTACGTTTCGTTCCTGATCTTCTGCATCGTCATGGCCTGCTTTGCCCCTACAGTGATTTTGCTATTTCAGAAACCCAGCTGGAAAAAACAGCTAGAACATGAAAGGGATTAGGGTGAACCCAGGCCTTAAGGCCTGGGATTAAGTTGGGGCCGAGCTTCGTACTCGGCCCAACATTGTTTTTGAAAATACCCGGCCCTTAAGGGCCGGGTTTCGCCGGAGGACGGATGAATAGCGACACATCATGGGAAACATCCTCGGAATGGTACGATAAGATCGTCGGCCAAAAAGGGCATTATTACCATCAGCAGCTGATCCTGCCCGGCGTTCTCCGCCTTCTGCAGATGGAAAAGAAACCCAATCCCTATCTTCTCGATCTCGCCTGCGGGCAAGGGATTCTTTCCCGCCATTTGCCCAAAGGGATGAAATATCTAGGCATCGACGCTTCCCTCTCCTTGATCCAAGCGGCCAAACGGCATGATCCAAAATCCCCTCACCAATTCTTTATCCACGATCTTTCCCATGCCCTCGATCTGCCGTATAAAGAATTTTCCCACGCCTCCTGCATTCTCGCTATTCAGAATCTTCCCAATCCCCTCCCTTTGTTCCTCACGGCATTTGCCCATTTACGCAAAGAGGCTTCCTTCATCCTTGTCCTTAACCATCCTTGCTACCGCATTCCCAGGCAATCCAGCTGGGTCGTCGACGAACAAAAAAAACTCCAATACAGACGCATTGACCGTTATATGAGTGCTCTCAAAATACCCATTCAAACCCAGCCCAGCAAACAGGAAAACTCTGAACAGACATGGTCCTTTCATCACCCTCTGTCTTTTTATACAGCCCAGCTTAAAGAAGCAGGATTTGTTTTGGGAAACATCGAGGAATGGTGTTCAGATAGAAAAAGTACAGGAAAACACGCCGCGATGGAAAACCGCAGCCGTCAAGAATTCCCTTTATTCATGACTCTCGTCGCCAAAAAACCTTAGCCGTCCATTTTTTCTCGACGGCGGGCGCGCTCTTCCTTTTCTTCCTTGCGCCGCTCGCGTCTACGGTCCGCCTCCTCAAAACGCCTTTTTTCGATGGCCGTTTCGGGAATGACGGGAGGGACCTCGACAGGCTGGCAATATTCGTCTACAGCCACAAAGGTAAAATATGCGGAAAGAATATGCTTCTGCTCGCCTGTTTTATAATGCTCGGCCATAACCCTGACGCCGATTTCCATGGAAGTTTTCCAAGACCGGTTGATGGCGGCGCGGAAGACCAGGATATCTCCTCTCCTGGCCGGGGCTAAAAAATGCATGGAGTCGACTGAGACCGTGACACAGATTCGTTCCGAATGTCTTTCTGCGACGACCAGCGCTACTCTGTCCAGAATGCTCATCACCAATCCCCCAAAAACCGTATCATTGGAATTTAAATCGTTAGGAAAAACTTTGTAGGTTTGGTCGTTGATAGCCGATTCTGAGCCCTTTTTGGGTTTTAGCTGCGCCATAGAACCCTCGAATGGTAATTTTTATTTTAATTATACCATTAATTCAATTCCCTTCTGTATAATTTTTCAGAAAACTAAGAAAAAGGAACCCTCATGGGAACGACATCTTTAGACTCAGCTCTGTTTTTTCCGGTGAATTTTCACCCTTTCCCTGCACAGCCGTTCTTGCGATTTCAGCTTCAAAACCATACAGACGAACTCGTTCACTTAGCGATCTTTGATTATGAGCAATGCCGCGAGAACAATGAAGCAGCGGATGAGTTATTTTCTGTGGATAGTGCCTCGGACGACATGCAAGAAGTGCAAGAATATTTACCCTTCGCCCCTGGAAATCTGTACCTCGTCAAAGCCTATTTTATGGAGGACGATGTCGAAATGATCATTCAAAAAAGCAATAACGCTCAAACATTAAATTTAGAAATTGTCCTGGAGAATGAACGGCCTGTTTTTGCTGACAATCCTTCCTTTCGCATATTGCATCACTGGGAAGCTGATCGAATCCTCGACAGGAGGCAACTCTGATTATACCCAAGTTGACCCAAAAGTTGGGTATAAACCTGTCCAGATTTGGTGATTTTTGCTATGTTTGAATGCAAGTAGGTTTATATTTATGTGCGGCATATTCGGCTATATCGGTCCTCGCAATCCTGCTAAGGTCTGCCTGAGCGGGCTAAAACAGCTCGAATACCGGGGATATGACTCCTCGGGTCTCGCCGGCATTGTCGAGGGAAAGATCATCGCTTGCAAGGCGGTCGGAAAGATCCTTTCCCTCGAAAACGCACTGCTGCTGCAGCCGATGAGCCTAGATCTCGCGATCGCCCATACCCGCTGGGCAACACACGGCAAACCGTCCGAAGAAAATGCCCACCCTCATTTCGATGAAACGCAATCCATCGCTGTTGTCCACAATGGGATTATTGAAAATCATTTTTCCCTGCGCGAAATGTTGAAAAACGCCGGAAAAACATTCTATTCCGATACCGATTCCGAAGTGATCGCCCAACTCGTCGCACATTTCTACGAAGGAGAAATTCTTCCCGCCGTCCAGAAAGCCTTAAGCCTGCTGCGCGGTTTCTGGGGCATTGCACTCATCCACAAAAATCATCCCAATCAGATCATCGCCGCCGCTCGGGAAAATCCCATCGCCATCGGGATCAACACCGCCCGCTCCGAAGCTTTTGTCTCCTCGGATGCCAATGCTTTTGGCGAATCGAACCTCGACGTGATGTTTTTGCGCAACGACGAGGTCGCCCTCATCAGTCCGGAAAAAGTCGAAGTATTCGATCAAAGCTTTACTCCCGTACAAAAAAATACAGAGCGCCTCGATAACGGCACTACGGTCATTTCAAAAAACGGCTATCCCCATTTCATGCTTAAGGAAATCTTCGAACAGCCGCAAACCATCCAACAAGCCTTCCACAACCGTTTGATCCCCGATTTTGGTACAGCGGAGTTTGAAAACCTCACTTTTTCGCCCTCTGAGCTTCTCTCCGTCCGCCGCATCGTCATCCTCGCGTGCGGCACCTCCTGGCATGCCGGCCAAATCGCGGCATCTCTTCTCGAAGATAAAGCCCGTATCCCAACGCAGGCCGAGATCGCCTCCGAGTTCCGCTATAAAAACCCAATCATTTCCGAAAACACGCTGGTCATCGCCATCAGCCAATCCGGGGAAACCCTCGATACCATGGCCGCCGTCCGGGAGGTCAAGAGCAAAGGTGCGAAGGTCCTCGGCATCTGCAACGTCCGTAATTCGACCCTCACCCGCGAGGCCGATTGCACCCTCTTCCTGCGCGCCGGCCCGGAAGTCAGCGTCTGTTCCACAAAAGCCTTCACGAGCCAGTTGACCGTCCTTTCCCTGTTTACCCTCCTCATGGCACGCCTCCGCCATATGAGCAAAGAAGAAGGGCAGGCGTTTCTTTCTGAAATTCAGTCCCTGCCCGACAAAATCGACCAAGTACTGCGCGAAAGCCCGGCCATCCAGGCCCTCGCCAAAAAGTACGCAAGCTTCGACAGCTTCTTCTTTCTGGGCCGCCATTACATGTTCACAGCTAGTCTGGAGGCCGCACTCAAACTTAAGGAAATCAGCTACATCAACGCCCAGGGCTACCCTGCCGGCGAAATGAAACACGGTCCCATCGCCCTCATCGACCCGAATCTCGTCGTCATAGGGATGTGCGGCAACAAGCGCACCCTGGAAAAGATGATCAGCAACCTCCTTGAAGTTAAAGCCCGCGGCGGCCCCATCCTCGCTTTTGCACCCCAAGGCACCCCTGAGATCGACAAAGTCGCTACCGATGTCCTTTGGCTTCCACCCGTCTGCGACGAACTGGCCAGCATCCCCTATTCCGTGGCCGGCCAGCTATTTGCCTATTATATCGCGCTAGAACGCGGGACAGATATCGACCAGCCCCGCAATCTAGCCAAGTCGGTCACCGTCGAATAGTCACAACTCCCTTACAATCAATCCTTTGCACCCTTAATTAAGATAAGATTTTTTTAATTTAAAACTTTTAATTAAATTATGAACAGCCTATAATTATATTTATAATGAATAATAAAGGATAATTTTATGACAGATCCAGCTTTACCAAGTTCAATAAGCCCTCATATCCATACCCCCGACTCTGTTGAGCTTAATCTAAGAAGAATTGGTGACGATCCAGTTCCGAACTTCACTATTGAAGCATTACCAAGTGGGAAAATAAGAGTCACAAAACAAACGGGGCCAACAACAAGCCCTGAGGTGTATGACTATGAATGTACTGTCTTTAAAGGCAGCGCCAATGTTACCGGATCAAGAGATTGGGGAGAGATCGCTTCAGTAATCACAAAATTGTTTGTTACAGCAGCAGGAAAACCTATCGAAGCGGGTCAGATTAAACTTGCTGGAGATTTCAGAGACATTGCAGCAGTTGATCTGAAAGATAAAAACGTAAAAATCGTTAGCGCAAATGTCACCTACCATGATGATGGTGCTCACGAATGGAAATCGAAGACATACGAACGCGAAAGCGAGGTAGCTCTCAAAGACTTAAATCATTTAGGCGAGGAATTCAAAAGTCGGGCACCGGTTACCACCAGCGCTCCCCCTTCTGCAACTCGAACTGAACCTCTAGTTCCAACTCTTTCTTCACCTCAAGCTGCAACTGCTTCTGCTCCCCAAGCTGAATCTGTCCCAGAATACGAAGATATGGTTGACGATGATCGAATAGCAGCGTGCAAAAATAGAAACAAAGGTACTGTACAGATACGTCTTAGTGAATCTTCTGCAGCTTCGTTTAAGACATCGGCTATTTATGCACTAGCAGACCAATTATCAAAAATGAAAAATCATGGTCGAACTCAGTTCAATGCCAAGACACATGATGAAATTATTACTGAATTAAGAAACACAATTTCTCAAGATTTAAAGAATTATTTAAATGTTTGGAAAGGTGATTCAACTTTATTCTTCCAAGCTCTAAAGAACATTGAAACTGATCCACACCTTGTACAGAGCTTGCACACAGTCGATTTAAATGAAACAATGTTAAATAACATTCTCTCAAAAAACCCAGTTCAATTAACAGAAATTGAAAAAGAAAAATTAATTAAGCTTTATGCTGAATACATTCAAAATGGGGGCGAAAAACTAGACGATTTATTCTTTAAAGTCTTTATAGCCAGTTATAAATTTGGTGACAATGCTCCCGACTTTCAAGTCGTTATCATTGAAGGTAATGGCACCACAACAGATCGAGCATTGTCATATCCAACATCAACAATCATTGATGCCAGAAGATGTGTATTTGTCTATCGCAATACGACAAATACTCAATATGAATCCTATGAACGTGGAAATCCATTTGATCTTAATAATCCTACTGGCGACAACACCAAATACCTACATATTACCCCCACTGCCACTACAACAAGAAGGTTAAAGACTCCGACTCCGGCTACGGCATCCACTACATCTTCTGCTCCTCAGCTTTTGCTTCCTGCGGCACCAGTTCCAGTGATACCACGTCCTAATGTTAGAGTACCCGGACATGCTATAGCAACATCGTTTCAAACACAAGAGTGCGGCGGTGATGGCTTATGTTTCGATAAGTCGATAGCCTACCAATTGTTGAAGAAACAACAGCCTGAACAAGTACCCCAACAAAGCGCAATTGATGAAGCAGCTCAAGCTTTAAGAAATCAAGTTGCCACATACATTCGCGACGAAGCGGTGCGACCAGATCAACCCGTACGATTATATAATGATGACACTTTTGCTGACCTCTTATACGAATCAATCCGGGGTTCTAATTGGGATGCATTAACGCTTAGAGTAAAAGAAATAATTCACAATGAGGAACACACTTCACTTGATCCCCAGGTGAAAATAAACGCGAGAAAAGAGCTGATGCAACACTATGCCTCGGCCATCACTCAACCAGCCCAATGGATTGACTCTGCTTTTGCATATGTAATTCCTAAGGTTTTTTCAGATACACAAATAGTAATTGTTCAAGGAGAACAACCTAGCTTTATTGCTTCAGAACATACAATCTTGGATCCCGAAAAAGCCATATTTGTGAACTACGATGGCGTTGGCCACTATAAAGCAATAGATATGAGCAATGAGGAAAACAAGGAGAAAATAGCAAAACTTATTATTGTTAATTACCTAAATAACATTGAAATGCCAGAACATTACGATTCCGGTGCAGCTAAAGAAGCATTGATAAAAATGAAAGACAATCCTCTTACTAAAGATGCATATAACGAGGCAGCTCGTTTGATCTATCATTATGATCACGCGCACTGGGAAACGGAACGCGTTCTTCCCGAGCCCCGAGGAGATAAATATGCAGATGACCGAATCGCTTTAAGGACAACACCTGAACAATTAGTGATATTGTTAAAAGAATTATCTCCTCAAATTCGAAGCTGGGCCACTGTTGGGGCGCCAACTTAATACCGAGTTCCATTAGGTGACAAAAACTCGGCCGCCTCGTAAAGTGCGAATAGAAGGGGCGTGCAAGAGTTATGAGATACCGGACCAAGCTTTATCTTTCTTTGGCTGGTACTGCGTTCTTCAGTTCTTTGTGCGGATTCGGCGTTCTCCTTTTTGAATTCCGCGATCATATTTTTAAAGATGAACAGATTAAAGCTCTCACAGTGGCGGCGACAACGGCGGCGCTCGTCGATATTGACCTTATAAAAGGAATACAAACGCGTGCGGATGAAAACACCCCGGCTTATGCGACTTTAAAAAAAGAACTCATTAAAGCTCGGGACGCCAATCGCCGCTCTAATATTTATATTAAATATCTGTATGTCATCAAGCCCGCTCCTAATCAACCTGACCAGTGGGTTTATGTTGTCGACGCTGAAGAGGATCCTCGTTTGGTGAGCCATACGGGAGAAGTCGTCACGGACATTTCTACTTTTCAACTGAGCCATCATGTAGACGATGACTATTCTCCAGGAAATTTTATTTCGGACCCTTGGGGAGTTTGGATCTCTGGATATGCGCCTATTTATGATCTAAATAACAATTATGTCGGTACGATGGGCGCGGATATTTCCATTCAAAGATACTTCTTTGAAATGCGGGAATTAACTCAATATTTTTTAATCGGCTTTTTCGCATCTTTGCTCTTCGCCTTCGCCGGCGGATATCTGCTGTCGCGCCGAATCAGTTTGTCATTGCGCAGCTTGCTCATCTGCGTCCGCGAAATCGGCTCGGGCAATTTAGATTTCAAAGCATCGTTGCAGACAAGCGATGAGTTTGAAGCTCTCGGAGATGAGATCAACAACATGACCCAAGGCTTGAAAGAAAGGGAGCGGTTGAAATTGAATTTTGCAAGGTATGTCTCCCAGCATGTCTTGGAAAAGATTGTAAAAACCGGGGCCATCGCAAAATTAGAAGGAGAGCGGCGCAAAATCACGGTCCTTTTCTCGGACATCCGTCAATTCACCAAACTTGCCGAGGGGCTCCCTCCTGAACGGGTCGTTTCTCTTCTCAACGAGTATTTCGATGTTATGCTCGACGTGATTTTCCGCTATCAGGGCACACTGGATAAATTTTTGGGCGATGGAATCATGGTCGAATTTGGCGCCCCATTAGATGATTCCGTTCAAGAAAAGCACGCCGTTTTAACAGCCATCGGCATGCAGAATGAGCTAAAAAAGCTTCTTGAAAAATGGAAAAGAGAAGGCAAGCCGGAGATCGCGGTCGGCATTGGGGTGCATACCGGGCTCGCGGTTGTGGGCAACATTGGGTCGGAGAGGAGGATTGAATACACAGCCATCGGGGACACTGTCAATATCGCAGCGCGTCTCGAACAAGCGACAAAGCTGCTTAAGAAACCCATATTAGTCAGCGAAACAACCTACGCGGCCGTTAAAGATGAATTTAAAGCCACGCCGCTCGGACCGATGATCCTCCCCGGACGAAAAGAAGCCATTGCGATCTACGCCATTGAACTTGAATGAGACCTTGAATATCTCCGTGTCTGGTGTTATCTTGTGAACAAGCCAAGGAGAGAAAGCTTATGCTAATGACTATAATTGAAAAACAAATTCCCAAGTCGCATCTCACTGAAATGGCAAAAGGACGATTCGGAGACTTGGTTAAAGCCGTAGTTGGTTCAGCGTAAAATTATGGTTATTGGCGGGGAATTGCATTCCGATGAAGAAGGTATTCTCATTGACGAAGGATCTGAACAGCAGCATTTATGGGGGATTAATATTTATCCTGCAAAATCGAGTGAAGAAATGATAGAATTCGATTCCATAATCAACTTCCGCCCTTCGCATGGAAATCGTTCACTGGATGTTAATGATCCCGAAATTAGGCAGAAAATAAAAGAAATTATCAAACATTTTATCGAAGAATAATATGAACAATATACAACATCCATCTCTTGCTGCAGGAAGATGGTTTACTCTTTCCCTCGCAGAGCAGTTGGGGAATGTTGGAAGTGAAGTTTCTAGAGCGATTCGAGCACGGGGTGAGGAAAAACGATTTGAAGGTTGCATTGATCGGGCGATTGAATTATTAGATCTGACTATAAGCGACCCGCGTTGGCGAAAACGTCGAAAAGAGCTGACTCGGACAAGAGAAGTTTTTTGGGACGGTGTTTTAGGAGGTAGTGAATATGGAAGCACGCTTGAAGCCCTGGATCGCTACTTTTACTACTTCGCTTTCGCAGCAAGGGCAAATAAATAGCATAGGAGGCAGCATATGTCCAACGGTCTTCCGCGTCAAAGGCGTTCTACGGCCAAATGGATTGCGTCGTTCTTAAGCATTTTTCTACTTTTGCTCATTACGTGCCTTCTCCTCCTTCCGATGTTTTTTTCAACGGCGGGTGGAAAGAAGTACCTGCTTAAGATGATACAGAACCGCACGGGATTTCAAATGGAGATCCAAGAACTATCTTTGAGCTGGTTTGGAACCCAGCAGGCCAAAGGCGTGCACGGGCAACAGCGCCAAGAGCAAATGGATTTTACAGCGGAAGAGATTAGCTCGAGCTCGCCGCTTTGGAAAATCGTATTGATGAATGACTTGGGCCAAACGCAGCTGGTTTCCCCCGAGTTGAAGATTAGCAAGGCTTTTCAGCCGACAGCGCATTTGCCCAAAAAGCCTACGTTCATGGGGGCTTCTTTTGCTTTGCATCCGCAATACGCTGCTGCCAAGCCCCTAATATCTACCCCATTTAAAGGCAAAGTGATCGTCAATCAAGGCGCGGTGGAGTTTATTAGTCCGGGTTTGGAGCCGATTGCTTTCGATCAGATCGAAGCTTCCCTGGATATGATCTCTGAAGACGAGATCGCCCTTTCCTTAAGCTGCACAACACACCCGGAAGGCCAGATCGCTTTCAAAGGCTCTGCTGCCCATTTAAACGCCACTTACCCTTCTTTGGTTATGCAATCGACGATTAATCAGCTTCCGGTCCGGGGGATCGATCAGTTCGCTTCTCTCTTTTATCCGGAACTGAGCGGCCTTGTGTATAGCTTCTTCGGACCGACAATCAATCTCGGGTGCAATTTGAGCGCAAGCGCCGGAAATTTCGACTTGCGTTTGAATGCAGTTTCGCCTCAACTTACCGCTTATGTCGCTACCCAGTCTTTAAATGGGGTTTTGACCCTTAAAAGTCCTGCAGAGCTCAATTACACTTTCACGCCTGGTTTTCTCAAGAAGATTGCCAAGCTTTATCCTGCTTTAGCCGACTTAGCCTTGGCGCAGCCAGCCCTCGTGCAAACGACAATCGAGCAATTTTCCTGTCCCGTTCCTTCGACCTTGCTCGATTTAAGGAAATCCTCTTTTCAGGCGAGCTTGGTCGGCCCGTCGCAAATCTCCTTGACAGTGGGGGGCAAACCGGTGTCTCTGGGGAGCTTGTCTGCACGCTTCAATAGTCCTGGTTTAGAGCAAAAGTTCACTGGCAGCCTATCTTCAGGGCTGCAGACCCAAAACCGGACGGGCTCAATTGAAATCGAAGGCGATATCGAACAGCCGTTTGATCCGGCCATGCAAGGAACCCTTTCTTTAAATGCAGCAGGATTTCCTATTGGAATTCTCGCTCCTTCTTTAACGGAAATATTGGGGCACACCGTCGATCTCATCGCAGCTGCAAAGCTTCGTCCCGGGAACAACAATGTGCACTTGAGCTGGCAATCCGACTTCTTGAAAGTGCCCGCCCTGGATTTGTCGATGGGAAAAGCCTTAACCCTAACTTCGCCCGCGCCATTTGCTTTTATACTCAATCCAACCTATTTCAATGCTTTACTTCCTAAAGAGCAGATCCAACTTGCCAAAGCCGATCCTATCCAGGGCGTGGTTCAAACTTTCAGCTTGCCCTTCGACAGCGTGAAAAACACACGCCTCGAAGCTTCTTTCAAAGCTGGGCAAATGGTCTTCTCGGGATGTTACCCGCTCGAAATTGCCAGGATGCAAACCCAGCTTTCCGTCAATACGCTGAATCAGATCGATTTGCAGTTGGACGGTGATCCGCTGAAAGCCAGCCTCGGGTTCGCTTACGATCCTGCTGCTGAAATAGTCACTATGACAAAACCGCTGTCTGCCCAGTATACGCTCGATCAGCTGACATTTAACTCCTTCTATCCTCAGGGTCCTGCTTTGGCCAAGCCGGCCCTTATTCAATTGTCCTTAGACGCTTTTGTTCTTCCTTTCTCCAATTTCGATCTCTACAAGCTCAAATTAAAAGGACAGATTTCCAACCCAGAATTGGTCCTCGGGCCGGAGGGAAAGAGAGTATCCCTGCAGAACACGAGCGTGCCTTTCCAGTGGGATTCTAAAACAGCATCCCTTCAGATTTCTTCCCAGGTGCAAAACCCTGCGGGAACCAACGGCAGCATGCAAGGACAATGCACATTGGCCAATTTAGCCGCGGGTTTTTCTTCGGCAAAACTTGTGGGCTCTTTGGAATTGCAAAATATCTCTTCGCTTCTACTCGACACTTTTTCAGGACAGCGCCTCAGCGCTATTGTCGGGCCTACATTTTCAAGCAAGTTTAAACTGGAGAGCACGGGGCTGGAAAAGCAAACGCTGGGAATCAAATGGACAAGCCCGAATCTCACGATGGACTCCGGCTTTGTCATCGACAATTCTTCCCTGCAATTGCAAGGATCGAACAATCAAATCAGCTGGACTTTGACCCCGGATAGCTATAAAGCATTAGACCAATGGATCGTTGGCACCAAAACCGGAGTCATGCCTTTTGAAATCAAAGAGCCCAGCACTTTTTCGATTTCTTTGTCCAAACTTTCTTTGCCCCTGACTGTAAAGCAGCAAGATGCCCCAAAAGCCGGAAGTTGCACCACCGCGAGTTTTTCAACCCGGTCGATAGAGTTTGATTTGCCAAAACTTCAGTTTTACGCCTCGGCGCGCAACCCGAAGCTCACTTTTTTTGACCTCAGCTCCCATGAGACAACTCAGCTTTCGAACCTTGCTATCACGCTCAACAAAAACGATCAGAATCCTGTGACAGTCTCTTTGGACAGCAATGTGACGGCGCAAGGCAGCAATGCAGCCGGGGCCAAGAACGGATCGATCTCATTAAGCGGAAATCTGACCCAAACGATGACCCCCCAAGGGACTTTCGACGTTTCGAAATTGACCTGCAGCTTGGATTTTAAAGCGCAGCAGCTGCCTTCGCGCTCGCTCGACATTTTTGCGCGAGCCAAAGGAAGGACCGATTTTCCCTTTACGACAGTGTTTGGAAATGTGATCAATGCTGCGATTCATATCGAACTCGATCAATTTTCGGGCCCTGTTTCATTGAATGTCAATTCACCGAATACACGAGCGGATGTCAATGGGATCGTGACCAAAGGAGTCCTGACGTTGAAAGAAGGCGCCTACGTCCAAATGAAAATCACTCCTGAAGCAAGCCGTCTCGTCCTCAAGGAAGTGAATCCACTTAACCTCTCTTATCTCTATTCTCAAGCGCCCGTCACTTTGGAAATTCCTTCCAAAGGATTTTCCTTCCCACTTTATCCGGTCGATCTTTCCAGGATCTCCATCCCCAATGCGACAATCGAACTGGGTAAAATTCTTTGCCGAAATGAAGGCAATGTCCACATAGCCCTCGGACTCTTGAAGTCGAAGCAGTTCGAAAAATCCAATGAGCTGATGCTTTGGTTTGCCCCCATCGATTTGCATATCCTCCAAGGGATTGCCGATATCGAACGCACGGAAGTTCTGCTCGCCGACACCTATGATGTCTGTGTCTGGGGCAAGGTCAACCTCGTCGACGACTACGTCGACATGGTCCTGGGGCTGACAGCCCAAACTCTGAAGCAGGCGTTCGGTATCAAAAACCTTCCCGATACCTATGTGCTCACCCTGCCCATGCGCGGAAAGGCAGACAATGTTCAGATCGACACGAAAAAAGCGACCACGAAAGTCGCTTTGCTTCTCGCCTGGCAGCAGGCGGGAAACGCAGGAGGGTTTGGAAAAGGCCCTGCGGGGGCTATTGTCGGCGGGTTGGTCAATAAAATGGCCACATTGCCCGATTCCAATGTCAAAGTACCCCCCGCCAAACATCCCTTCCCATGGGAAATTAAGGAGAAAACTTCTCACCTCGAAAAGAAAAAGCAATTCAAGTTGAATGAAAAGCCCCTCAAACAAATCCTAAAGATCATCAAGTGATTGTTGCTTGATTGTATACTTTCACTTCATTTCCTCTCTGTGGTTTCCCCTCTTGTTGGTAAAATTTAACCTATTTGTGAAACCCGCAAAAAATAAAAAAGTGCATCAATATTCCCGATTTTGCAAAATAGATGCTAATGATTGTAGACGAACAGAAAGTTTTGAAGCTGATCTTTCAGGAAGGGCGTCCCGACTCTCTGAATCCCTGCCACACCTACGGGGAGATGCGCTGCCGGGTGCTCAGCAAATTACTGTTCGAAGGGCTGACGCGCCTCGATCAGCATGGCAATCCCGAACTTGCGGGCGCGACCGCAGTCCTTCGCAGCCCTGACGGATATTCGTATCTTTTCAAATTGAGGCCGTCGCATTGGTCCAATGGCGAAAAAGTCACCTCTGTCGACTATGTTATGAGCGTGCAATATACTTTAAGCGACCACATGAGCCATCCTGAGCTGTTGTTCATGCTCAAGAACGCCAGACCATTCAGGGAAAAGAAAATTTCCTCAAAGGATCTCGGCATCCGCGCCATCGATGCGGAGACTCTTCAGCTGACTTTAGAGCAGCCCGATTCCCACTTTCTGCATAAATTGGCAAAACCGTTTTTCTTCCCTCTTTTTGGACCCATGCGCGAACCGAAATGGTTCAATGGGCCTTATTTGGTCCGCCAGCAAAGCCATGACGGCATCTTGCTGGAAAAAAACCCCTATTATTGGGACACAACACGCCCCTTTTTCGAACAGATCGAGATCGCATGGCGAAACGATATCGAATCGATTTACTCTTCTTTTCGAGAAGGAAAAACAGATTGGATTGGGGAACCATTGAGTATCTTGCCTCCGCACTTTGTCGAATTGTTAAAAAAAGCAGGAAATCTGCACAGGCAGAAAGTGCTGCGCCACTTCATTATTTGCTTCAATACACGGCACCCCCTTTTGTCTTCGGCATCTATTCGGAAGGCCCTAAGCCTGGCCATCGACCGGGCTTTCATTTGTCAGTCCATATTCCCCGAAAGCGTCCCCGTCGCCCCTCTGCATCCTAATGCAGAAGAGGCCAATGCGCTGTTCGATCAAGGCCTTAAGGAATTAGGGATGCAAAGAGAAAGCTTGCCGACCTTGACTTTCAGCTACTCCCACCAAACGCGGCGCGAAATGCTCGCTAAATTTTTACAAATGACTTGGCAAAAGATTTTGAATATTCCGATCCGGTTAGAACAAAATGAATGGAATTCATTCCGCAACAAACTTGAGAAAGGATCTTTTGAGATCAGCGGGACTATCCAAGAAAAGCTATCAGAGGACTCCTTTGAATATTATGAACGGGCGGAAGGAGCGAGTTCCTGGAATTTCTCTGAGTGGACGCATCCTTCTTATCGGGAGACCATCCATGCTGCGGAAAAAGAGACGCACGCAGAGCTGAAAAGCCAATTGCTTAAAGCCGCAGACCAAATTTTAATCGAGGAAGTCCCCTTTACTCCCCTTTTCGATTACACACATCTTTACGCACACCACCCTGATTTGGAAAATTATCTCATTGATCCGGAAGGCTGTGTAGATTTTTGCCAAACTATAATTGGAGGTGCAAAACAATGTGGAAAGTAATTAAACGTGGAATTATCCTATTCGTGCTCTTTTTTTCAACAAGTTGTCAAAACAAGCAGGATAAAACAGTGAATACACTAAAAATTAATTTTCAAGAGGGCGATCTCCCTTCCCTTCATCCGCATGCACTCATGATCTATCTGCGCGGAATATCGATCGCAAAAAATCTATACGAATGCTTAACGCGCATCGATACTCAGGGTCAAATCCAGCTCGCCGGAGCAAAATCCGTCGATGTTTCCCCCGATGGTCTGAAATACACCTTTACTTTGCGCGATAATCGCTGGTCCGACGGAACTTTAGTCAAAGCCTCCCATTATGAAAAAGCCTGGAAAGAGGCGCTTTCTCCTGATTCCAATTGTTCAAGGTCCGATCTATTGTACATGATCAGAAATGCTGTAGAAGCGAAAAAAGGGTTTGTCCCTCTCGACACCGTCGGCGTCAAGGCCCTTGATGACAAAACACTGGCCGTCGAGCTTGCCTATCCCTCCCCCTTTTTTTTGGAACTCGTCGCTCAGCCCATCGCCGCTCCCCTCATTTCCCCGCAGCAAAAAGAACAACACATCTTCAATGGCCCTTTTTTAGTCGATGCATGGAAGCATGGAGATTGCATCACCTTGAAGCAAAACCCTCATTTCTGGGACAAAAATCGGATTTCTTTGAAGCAAATCGATATCTATCTTGTTCAAGATCCGATGACGTCTTATTCGATGTTTGAAAAAAAGCAGATCGATTGGATCGGTATGCCGCTAAGCCCTCTTTCCTCGGAACTGATCATCCAGCTGAAAAAAGAGGGCTCTTTACGTTCTCATCCCGTCGACCGCGCTTTCTGGGTCTTCCTCAATACCCAGCACCGCGCGCTTTCTTCCCCATCGATTCGCCAAGCTTTGAGCCTTGCCATTGACAGGCAAGCCATTACGGAGCATATCCTCATCGGCGGTAAACCCCTGCTGAAGCCCTTACCCAGCGCTCTCCTTCCTCTCCCTTCTCAAACGATACTCAAAAAAGACCTTTCCGAAGCCCAAACCCGTTTTGACCAAGGATTGCAAGAATTAGGGATCGAAAAAAAAGGACTCCCTCCGATTGTGATCTCTTATTCCCAGCAAGCCAACCGCAAACAGCTTGCAGAGTACTTGCAGCAAGTCTGGAGCCAGACCTTCGGGATACCTGTACGCGTGGAAACCCAGGAATGGAACATCCTGCGCTGCAATCTCGAAAAAGGCGACTATGAAATCTGCGGCGTTTTTGAAGCGGCCTTCTACAAAGACCCCATGGAACTGCTTGAGAAAATGACAGCGCTTACATCCAATAATTTCCCGAAATGGGTCTCAGCGCCATTCGTGGAAAAAGTCGTCTTGGCCAAACAGCAGACAAACCCCAAGCAAAGGATGCAGCTGCTCAGCGAAGCGGAGCATATTTTGATGGAGCAAATGCCCTTCATTCCTATTTGCAGCGACGAATTGATCTTTTCCCATGCCCCCGAACTCAAGGGTTATGCTTTCGATTACGTCGGCGCCATCGACTTTAGCTATGCATCTTTCTAATTATCCACAAGATTTTCCTAAGCCCCTTAAAGAGAGGGGCTTAGGCTATGCTCACTTCTTTGCATAGGTAAACATCCTGGACGGCGTTCAAGAGCTCAATCCCTTCTTTTATCGGCTTTTGAAAGGCTTTGCGTCCTGAAATGAGTCCCATCCCCCCTGCGCGTTTATTGATCACCGCTGTCATGACAGCTTGGCCAAGATCGTTCTCTCCTGAGGCGCCTCCCGAATTGATCAATCCGATTCGCCCCATGTAACCATTGATCACCTGATAGCGGCAAAGATCGATCGGATGGTCGCTGCAGAGCTGGTTATACATTTTTTCCGTTTGCTTGCCGAAATTGAGCGCTTTAAATCCCCCGTTATTTTCAGGCAATTTTTGTTTCACGATATCCGCCCCGATCGTGGCGCCAAGATGATTGGCCTGCCCCGTTAAATCTGCAGCCTCATGGTAGTCTGCGGCAGGGGTCTTAAATGCTGAATTGCGCAAATAGCACCATAAGACAGTAGCCATGCCGAGCTCGTGGGCATGAGCGAAAGCATGGCTGATCTCGGTGATTTGGTGCCTGCTCTCCGGCGAGCCAAAATAAATTGTCGCACCCACAGCCACGCATCCCATGTCATAGGCTTGCCTTGTCACAGCAAATATTGTCTGATCATACTTGTTAGGGTAAGAAAGCAGTTCATTGTGGTTGAGCTTAAGCAGGAAGGGAATTTTATGAGCGTATTTCCGCGCCGTCATCCCAAGCACTCCAAGCGTCGAAGCCACGGCATTGCATCCCCCTTCGAGGGCCAATTTAATGATATTTTCAGGATCGAAATATTCGGGATTGGCAGCAAAAGAAGCCCCGGCGGTATGTTCTACACCTTGATCCACTGGCAAAATCGAAAGATAACCCGTTCCTGCAAGTCTGCCGTGATTGATCAGTGCTTGCAAACTGCGCAAAACACGAGGATTGCGATCGGAAGGAGCAAACATCCGGTCAACCCAATCCGGACCGGGAATATGGAGCCTTTCTTTTGGAACAGTTTTGCAGACATGCGCCAGCAGATCTTTCGCTTTTGCGCCGAGCTGTTTTTCGATATTCGAATAGGTCATAGCAGGAAACCTCCTTGTCACAGTATGCTAGTTTACCACAAGATTTCAGCGAATCAACAAACTTTCGATTTCTTCGAGGCTTTTCCCCTTTGTTTCAGGGATAAACCGATAAATAAACAAAACGGCAAGCGCGCTGATCACCGCGAAGAGTAAGAAGGTTCCCTGCGGGCCAAATTTTCCGATGAGATCGAGAAATGTTAAAGAGACAATATAGTTGAACAGCCAGTTCCCCAATGCAGCTAACGTCATCGCCTTTCCGCGCACTTTGAGCGGATAGATTTCTGAAAGGACGACCCAAGTCACCGGGCCAAGGCCGATGGCAAAGAAAGCGACGTAGCTCATCAGGCAAATGAATGCGAGCCCAGAGATCATCCCAGAATTGAGATAATAAGCGCACGCCAGGACTGCCAAACTCAGCGCCATGCCTCCGATCCCGATGAGCAATAAAATTCTTCTGCCGGCCCTATCGAGGAGCCATGTCGAGAGCAATGTGATAAGGACGTTGATGATCCCTAAGCCGAGGGTGGCCAGAATCGCCCCCGTTGCAGATCCTATTCCCGCTGTCTCAAAAATTTTGGGAGCGTAATAGATCACCGTATTGATCCCGGTGATCTGCTGCAATACGCTTAAAACAAAACCCACGATCAGCACAAAACGGATTTGAGAAGAGAATAGAGCTTTCCAATTTCCGTGTTGATGATGACTTGCCGCACTTCTCATGGCCTCGAGCTGATGCATCCATTCCCGGTCTTTGCGCAGGCGCTCCAAAGCTTTGAGGCCATGCTGTTCCAATCCATGCTTGAAAAGCCAAGCCGGGGTCTCCGGTAAAAAAAACAACGCAAAAAGCTGCACAACGGCAGGGAAAATGCCGACGGCGAACATCCATCGCCAATCAGCCGTGCTGGCAAATAAGTAATTCACAATGAAACTCGCCAGGATCCCCAGGGCAATGGCGAGCTGGTAGCAGGCCACGAAAGCTCCGCGGTAATGAGGCGGCGAAACCTCCGCTAAATAGAGCGGCCCAGCTACAGAAATGATGCCGACGCCAAGACCGCTGATGAATCGGCCGACGAGCAGTATTGTGTAGGATTCACTGAAAGCGATGATCCCTGCTCCAAAGATGAAAAGCATCGATGTCAGGGCTATCGCCCTTTTCCGGCCCAACCGGTCTGCAAGAGTTCCTGCGCCCATAGCGCCAATCAACGCGCCGATCAAAATAATGCTGACGACCATTCCCTGATCGGCAATAGACAATTGGAATTTAGAGGATAAAAATCCAAGAGCTCCGGCAATGACGCCCGTGTGATAGCCGTATAAAAAACCGCCGAATGAGGCAACGGTGATGACAAAGATGAGGAAAGCCGTACAGCGCTCTTTCGTTTTTTGTGTGGTCATAGTTTAAAAACCTGAGTTTTGAGTCCATTTCATAGCATCTTGCCGCATCTTTCGGGCGCTTTTTGCAAATTTTGGCGCGTCCATAGGTGCCTCCAGCTATTGAACGCGCCAAAATTTGCAAAAATCACCTCGAAATCTACGGAAATCTACTATAAAATGAACCCAAAACTCAGGTTAAAAAGTGTCATTTTCCGCTGGCAGGATTTTTTTCATCATTCTTTGTTTCAAGCCCATCTTTTGGATGAAATCCCCATCGGGCTGATATCCCATCAATGCATAAAATTCTTCGGATTCAGTCCCTGCAAGAAGATAAACATTCAGAATGCCTTTCTCAACCAACATCTTCTCCAACCTATGCAAAAGCTGGCGTCCGAATCCTCGTCCCTGGTATTCTTCGCTGACCGCCAGTTCAAAAATACGGCCATTTGATTCGCTTTCAGGATGAAAACAGACGCAGCCGACAATCCGTTTTCCATCGAGGGCGATCAGGTGCAAGCTTTGCATTTCTTCTGGAAACACATCTGCTTCAGGAGGCGGCATGCCAAGCGGCTTGGACAACACTTCCCATCGCAACATACGTTCTGCCGGGTATTCGGGAGCATTTGGAGTGATGACTTTGAATTTCATGGCGTCTCCTGGAGTTGATCAGAGCTTCAACTTCCTTATACAGCCGAGAACTTTTATGAAAAATTATTTTCTTTAGGTGATGTGCAGCAACAACCCTTTGAGATACTCCCCTTCAGGATGAAAAAGAGAGACGGGGTGGTCGTTTGCCTGGATGTGGCGGGAGCAGATGGCAACTTTTCGTCCAGCCTCGATTGCAGCTTGGAAGATAAGCTGTTGGAATAAATCTGCGTCGATAAAATGGGAACAAGAGCAAGTCAAGAGATAGGAATCCGGAGGCATTTTTTCTAAGGCGCGGCGGTTAATCTCTTTATAACCGCGGCAGGCGTCGTTGACATCTTGCCGCTTTTTGGCAAAAGCGGGAGGGTCTAGGATGATGAGATCGAAAGATTCTGCGAGGTTTCGCAGATAATCGAACACATTGGATTGGATCACTTCGTGTCGGTCCAAAGGGATGTGATTGAGCAGGGTATTTTCCTTGGCATAGCGGCAGGCTCCTTCGCTGCTGTCGATACTTGCGACATATTTTGCTCCCCCTTTCAAGGCAAAAATGGAAAATCCTCCCGTGTAGGAAAAGCAATTGAGCACGCGTTTGTCTTTGCTTAAGCTGGAGACAAGCTGACGCATCTCGCGCTGATCGAGAAAGAAGCCCGTTTTTTGACCCTCTTCAATAGCGACCAAAAACAAGATTCCATTTTCTTTAACGAGCATTTCTTTTGGGCAATCGCCGAAGAGAGTCCCCAGAGAATCGGGAAGGCCTTCGCGGCGCCTAGCGCTTGAATGGGATTTTTCATAAATGCCGCGCAGTTTCAACTTTGTCTTCAATTTTTCTGCGATCAAAGATTTGAGCCGCTCCATTCCGTGTGTGTTGCATTGGACAACGGCGAGATCGTCATAAATATCGACGATGAGTCCAGGCAGTCCATCTCCTTCTGCATTGATCAAACGAAAACAGTTTGTCTGTTCCCGATCAAACATTTTTTCTCGGAGGATGATAGCTTCAGCGATTCTCTGATCGATGGCATTTTCAACAGGTTCATCCAGAAAGGTCAGAACGCGGCCGGAAAGGGAATTTTCCGTATGGAAATAGGCTTTGGCTAGAAACTCTCCTTGGGAACTGTATACGGGTAAAATTTCCCCATTTTCAAAGGGTGGAGCGGACTCGATCGCACCGGAAAAAATCCAGGGATGGCGATTGCGCAGCGCCTTTTCCTTGCCGGGCTTGAGGATAATCTTATTCATGTAATAGCGAGTTTGTTGAGACTTTTCTTGGCGGCAACCGGTTCAACGACGCAGCCTATCAAATCATAATCGGCGACATCGGTGATCTCGACTTCGTAAAATTTGCCGAAAGCGTCGACTTTGCGGCCATCATTGATGATCACTTGTCCGTCGATCTCTGGGCATTGGCCATAGAACCTTCCACGCATCAAATAGGGGGAATCGGGATGATATCCCTCGACGATCACTTTTAATTTTTTTCCCAGGTAGCTCTTGTTCTGTTTGCGGACCACTTTTATCTGTGTGGCCGCAAGCTTTTCAAAACGCCTTTGTTTGATCTCTTCGGAAAGATGCCCCTGCATTTTGGCGGAAGGCGACTCTTCTTCACGCGAGTACTTGAATATTCCGATATTGTCCAGAGGATGATCTTGAATGAATTGGACCATCTCTTCGAATTGTTCTTCCGTCTCTCCGGGAAATCCCACCATGAGAGAGGTGCGGATGACAGCCCCTGGAAGTTTCTTTCTCAAAGATTCGATCGTGGAAATGATCTGTTGGCGGGAGGTTTTTCGCCGCATGGCTTTCAACATCACGGCATTGATGTGCTGGATTGGCATGTCAAGATAGGCGCAAATGCGGGAATCGGACGCCATCAAAGAGAGCAATTCGTCGGTGATCTCGTCAGGATAGAGATATAAAAAACGCAGCCAAAAATCCCCTTTTCTTTTCAGCATTTCACGGACAAGGCCCTCCAGGGCGAATTTTTCTTTCCGCTCTTTGCCGTAATCTCCAAGATCCTGGGCAATCAGGATGACTTCATGGACGCCTTGGGAAAGGAGAGCGTCGAATTCTTTTAAAACTTGCTCTTGAGGTTTGCTTCGCAGAGGCCCTTTGATCTTCGGGATGATGCAAAAGGCGCATTGTTTGGCACAGCCCTCGGCAATTTTCAGGTAAGCGTAGTTTTTCGGGGTTGAAAGCTGACGCGGGATTTCGCCCCATTCCAGATAGCTTCGAGCGGATGTAACCGCCTCCCCTTGAGCATCCGATTGGACAGCTTCGAGGATCTTTTCCATGTCGCCCGATCCCAAAAAATAATGGATTCCAGGAAACTGCTCTTTTAATTCATCTTTATGCTTTTGGACCATACAGCCGGCGACGATCACCTTTGCCCGCTTTTTTTTCCCTTGAAAGAGAGCATCAATCGTATCGCAAGATTCTTTTCTGGCCGACGCCAAAAAGCCGCATGTGTTGACGACGAGATAATCCGCTCTTTCGATCTCATCGGTCACTTCGTATCCGCTTTTGAGCAAGATGCCCAGCATCACTTCCGTGTCGACGAGATTGCGTGCGCATCCCAAACTGACGAAATGGATTTTATTGCCTAATGAGTGGAGTCGTTTCATAAAGAAAAAATGATAATCGCGAACAGGTTTAACCTCCAGAAAAAAAGGTCTTTACATAAAGACAACTCAATATTTAAATTGTCTTCACGTTTCGAAACCCCAAAACAAGAGGTTAAAAAATGAAAAAAATACTTTTGCCCGCTCTTCTAGCAGCAATGACGTCTGTAGTAAACGGGTATGAATCATTTAGTTATACATGTGATCGGGCCCCCTTCAGCCCTCAAATTGAGAGTTCTATTCTTTTTTCGAATGAGTTGCTCGTCGGAGAAGACGCCCCTGAATTTTCAGCAGAAGCGATCGTCAATGGTAAATTTGTCGAAGAATTGAAACTATCCGATTTCAAGGGACAATATGTTATTCTGTTTTTTTATCCTCTGGACTTCACTTTTGTTTGTCCCACAGAAATCCATGCCTTCCAGGATAAACTGGACGCTTTCTCTTCAAGGAATGCTCAGGTGATCGGCTGCTCGGTGGACAGCGTCTTTAGTCATTTCGCTTGGTTAAACACGCCGCAATCGATGGGCGGAATCCAAGGAGTCCAATATCCTCTCCTTTCCGATATCACTAAATCGATCGCGGAAAGTTATCATGTGTTAAACGACGAAAAAGGGATTGCTTACCGCGGTCTTTTCATCATTGACCGGGACGGCGTTGTGCGTCATCAACTCATCAACGACCTCCCCATCGGCCGCAATGTCGACGAAGTGCTGCGCACACTCGATGCTTTAATCACTTTTGAGGCTCAAGGCGAGGTGTGCCCCGCGAACTGGACACTTGGCGATGATACTTTTAAGCCGACCAACCAAGGCTTGCTCGACTATTTAAATAAGTAAGTTATCGCGTCATGCCCCGGTGCCGGCCTTCTCCGGCACCCATCCTATCCTTACCTCGACTTTGTAACTTTTTGGTCCCGCCTGCCTCGCTTATAGACTCTCGGCCGTTCCACCCAGCTCGAACTGGGAAATAACTCCCCCGAGAGCAAATATTTCGAGTCCTTCGGGCCCAAAAAGTTACAAAGTCGAGTTTACGAAAATTTCCAATCGTTTATAGTATCTTCTTATTAGCAAGGAGTCCGCATGAACCGATGGATCTGCTCCACGATAGCTCTTTCCTTGTGCCTTTGCGCCTGCGGCAAAAAAGAGAATGGCTACCGTCCCAAAACGCAGGAACTACGGTTAAATCTGCATGCAGAGCCTCCTACCCTCGATCCGCGCAGAGCCACGGACACCGTTTCGATCGCTGTGATCAAATTGTGTTTTGAAGGTTTGACCCGGATCGATCCTACTGGCCAGCCTATCCCTGCGGCCGCAGAAAAAATTGAAATTTCGAACGACTTTAAGCGATATACTTTCACTCTGCGGGAAGCTAAATGGTCGGATGGAGAGCCCGTCACCGCCTATGATTTTGAAAAAACCTGGAAACAGATTTTAAATCCGGCATTTCCCTGCGAATTTGCCATAGATTTGTACATCATCAAAAATGCCCAGGCAGCGAAAATGCAACGCTGCCCAGCAGATGAGGTGGGAGTGAAAGCCTTGGATGAGAAAACTCTTCAAGTCGATTTGAACCATCCTGTCCCCTATTTTCTTTCCGCTCTTTCCACCCATGCCTTTTTCGCGGTCCCCTCTCATATTACAAGCCGGTTTTCGAATTGGACTCAAGATCATTATGTCGGCAACGGAATTTTCTTCATGGAAGAGTGGAAGCACCATGATCGCATCGTCCTGGAAAAAAATCCTTACTATTGGGACAAAGACAATACAAAGCTCGAGCGCGTCCTTTATGCGATCGTCGAAGATGAGACCACAGAACTGACAATGTTTGAAAACGGCGAGCTCGATTGGGCTGGCTGTCCTCACTCGAATCTGCCCACGGAAGCCCTTTCGACGTTAGAAAAAAAAGGCACACTCAACCAGTTTGACATTGCCGGTACTTATTATTATATTTTTAACACTAAGGAGTTTCCTTTTAACAATGTCAATATCCGAAAAGCCTTTGCCTTGGCGATCAATCGGCAGGCCATTGTCACAAATGTTACCCAAATGGACCAGAAGCCTGCGATGGGCCTTGTCCCACCCACAATGTGGAAAAACGTCGAGCCCCATTTCCGAGACAATGATCTCGATGAGGCAAAAAAATGTTTCGCGCTCGGCTTAGAAGAATTAGGACTGAAAGCCCACCAATTTCCCCGGGTGACTTTAACTTACAATACTGCTGTCGGCCATCATAAAATCGCCCAGGCAATCCAGGAACAATGGAATCAGGCGTTTGGCATCCGCGTGAAATTGGAAAACAAAGAATGGAAAGTCTTCCTCGATGAATTGCGTCACCACAAATTCCAAATTGCACGCATGGGCGGACTTGCCAACATCAATGATCCCAGCACATTTTTGGAGTTCTACCGGTATTTGTCGAGCAGCAACAATCACTCCCAATGGACCAATCCCGACTATTCCGAACTGCTTGAGGAGGCCGACCAGACGGCCGATCCCGACAAGCGGACGGCCTTGCTGAAAGAAGCTGAAAAGCTCCTCATCGATGAGATGCCGATCGCCCCGATCTATTTTTATAGGGGAGTATACGTTAAAAAACCTTATGTGAAAGGTGTCTATCTCTCCGAATTGAACGATCTCGATCTCAAATGGGCTTACTTGGAATTAGATGATTCGATATCTCGCTAAAAAAGCCGGAATTCTTCTTCTATCTCTCTTTATTGTGACGACCCTCACCTTTTTTTTGATGCATGCGATACCTGGAGACCCGTTTGTCCAGGAAAGAGCGATCCCTGAAGAAATCCTCCAGGCGATGCATAAGCATTACGGTCTCGATCAACCCCTCTACATTCAGTTTGCCAAATACCTTAAAGGCATCTTGAGTTTTGAACTGGGTCCTTCCTTCAAATACGAAGGGCGCACGGTCAATCAAATTATAGCGGACGGCTTTCCCGTTTCTTTTTGCCTCGGCATGGAAGCCCTCTGTATCGCCGTCTTCGGAGGGATTACGTTGGGTTCCATTGCCTCTCTAAACCATCTCAAGTGGCAAGACCATCTCACCATGGTCCTCGCCGTCATTGGGATCTCCGTGCCAAGTTTTATTCTCGCGAGCTTCTTACAATATTTTCTTGCGATGAAATTCGATCTTTTGCCCGTTGCGAGATGGGGAACTTTTTCTCAATCGATCATGCCTGCCATTGCGCTTGCGGCGCTCCCGCTAGCTTTCATCGCTCGGCTGACCCGGGCAAATATGATCGAAGTGATGCAGCAAGATTACATTCAAACCGCAAAATCGAAAGGGCTCAATGCCTTTCAAATCGTCTTTTTTCATGTCACCCGCAATGCTCTTTTGCCAGTCGTTACCTACCTGGGGCCTTTGACAGCTGCCATCCTCACCGGTAGCTTTGCCATAGAAAAAATTTTTGGCATCCCCGGACTTGGCCAATGGTTTGTCACTAGCATCACAAACCGCGACTATACAGTGATCATGGGAACGACAATCTTTTACAGTGCGATCCTGATCCTATGCGTTTTTTTAGTCGATCTCTTATACTGTTTCATCGACCCGAGGATTCGCTTGAAAAATGAATGATTCATTATATGCTCCATTAAGCCAAACCGAAAAAAAAGCGCTTGAAGAGTCCACTATTTATGCTCCATCCGTCTCCTACTGGCAAGACGCTTGGCGCCGTCTAAAACGGAACAGGCTTGCGATGTTTGGCCTCTCCTCGTTGTGCTTATTGATGGTCATGGCCATCGCAGGACCTTTTCTTTCCCATTTCACGTATTATGAGACCCAGCTTTCTTTGAAAAATGAGGCCCCCAATGCGACTTTTTGGTTTGGGACGGATGAACTCGGCAGAGATCTTTTTACGCGCTGCTGGTGGGGAGCCCGCATTTCTCTGTTTGTGGGCATCACTGCCTCACTTGTCGATCTCGTCATAGGGGTACTCTTCGGCGCCATCGCCGGCATGCTTGGCGGCAAAGCCGAAGAATGGATGATGCGCATAGCCGATGTTCTTTATGCAATTCCTTATCTTCTGGTCGTCATTCTTCTCATGGTCATCATCGGCCCCGGCTTAACGACGATCATCATCGCCCTGACGATTACCGGGTGGATCAATATGGCCCGCATCGTCCGCAGCCAGATTTTACAGATCAAGCAGCAAGATTATGTCAGTGCCGCGCTTGCCCTGGGTGCCTCGCGCCGCCGCATTCTGCTCCGCCATCTCATTCCCAATGCGATGGGCCCGATCATCGTCACTTTGACATTGACCATCCCGACAGCGATTTTTGCCGAGGCTTTTTTAAGTTTTCTGGGGCTTGGCGTTCAAGCTCCGATTGCAAGTTGGGGGACGATGGCCAACGATGGGCTTCCCGCGCTTCGCTATTATCCCTGGCGCCTTTTTTTTCCGGCGACGTTCATCAGTTTGACCATGCTGAGCTTTAATTTGCTAGGTGATGGACTGCGAGACGCTTTTGATCCGAGGTTGAGAAGGTGAAAAAAATATTGGACATTCGCAATTTGAATGTGAAGTTTCGCACCTTAGGAAAACTCCTCCATGCTGTCCGCGGCGTCGATTTTTGTTTGTACGAAGGAGAAACCCTGGGCATTGTCGGCGAATCCGGGTGCGGTAAAAGCGCCACGGCTAAAGCTCTGATTCAGCTCAATTCCCCCTACAACTGCGAATGTTCCGGAGAAGTTCTCTATCAGGGAGAGAACCTCCTGTCCTTCTCGGAAAAAAAGATGCAATCTGTGCGCGGCAAAGAGATCGGAATGATCTTCCAGGATCCGATGACCTCGCTCAATCCGACAGCAAAAATCGGCTGGCAGATCATGGAAGGCTATTTGCGCCATTTTCCGAGGACGCCGCGCAGCGAAGCGCGGGCAATCGCACTCGAGACTTTAAAACAAGTCGGCATCCCTCATCCCGAAGAGCGCTTCGATACCTATCCCCATACTTTAAGCGGAGGCATGCGGCAACGGAGCATGATCGCTCTTGCCCTTGCCTGCAAACCTAAAATTTTGCTCGCGGACGAACCGACGACAGCTCTCGATGTTACAATCCAAGCGCAAATCCTCGATTTGCTGCTCGAGATTCAAAAAGAGACAAAGGCAACCCTTCTTTTGATTACGCATGACTTAAGCGTGATTGCCAAAATGTGCGACCGCGTCATCGTCATGTACGCAGGGCAAATTGTCGAATGCGCAACTGTAGGCCAGCTTTTTTCCTCCCCTCAGCATCCCTATACTCAGCGTCTTCTCTCAGCGATTCCACGCCTCAACCAGCCCAAGGACCATCCCCTTATCCCCATTGAGGGTGCACCGCCGAACTTGACCCACCCGCTAAAATACTGCGGTTTTTGCGCCAGGTGCCCCGATGCGATGAAGATTTGCACGTTAGAGCATCCGCCTCTCTTTGAAGTGGCAACGAAACACACTTGCGCCTGTTACAAATACGATGGAAAAAAAGAATGATCGAAGTAAAAAACCTGCGCAAAGAATTCCATGTTCAAAGTAAACAGCTCGTCGCCATCCGCGATATTTCTTTTACCATCTCCAAGGGTGAAACATTAGGGCTTGTGGGAGAATCGGGCTGCGGCAAATCGACAACAGGGAGATGCCTGCTTCGCCTCGAAGAGATCACTTCGGGAGAAGTGATCTATCAGAACAAAAATTTACGCTCATTCAATCTGGAGGAACTCTTCTCGTTTCGGCGCAATGCCCAGATCATTTTTCAAGATCCTTATTCCTCGCTCAATCCTCGGATGACGGCCGCCGATATCATCGCTGAGCCTCTCCACATTCATCGCGTTAGGCCCGAGAATGGAATAGAAAACTACTTGAAAGAGCTGACCCAGATGGTAGGTCTCAGCGAATCGGCCTTAGGCCGTTTCCCCCATGAATTTTCCGGAGGCCAGAGGCAAAGAATCGGCATCGCCCGCGCTTTAGCCTTAAAACCTCAGTTCATCGTTTGCGATGAGCCCATCTCAGCCCTAGATGTTTCCGTGCAGGCGCAGATCGTCAACCTTCTCAAAAATCTGCAAAAAGAACTCGGCTTGACTTATTTATTTATCGCCCACGATCTTGCCATGGTCAAATACATCTCCGACCGCGTCGCCGTCATGTATTTAGGAAGTATCGTCGAAATCGCTCCCGCTGAGGAACTCTACAGTTCCCCTCTTCATCCCTACACTCAGGCGCTGCTTTCAGCGATCCCCCTCCCCGATCCCCTTCTGGAAAGAAAACGGCATCGCGTGGTTCTCAAAGGGGAAGTTCCCAGCCCCCTCGCTATGCCCAAAGGATGCCCCTTTGCCAGCCGCTGCCCTCATGCAACCACCCTTTGCCATGAAGTCGCCCCCGAGCATCGAGAAATCGCCCCGGGCCATTTCGCCGCCTGTCACTGGGTTAATACCAATCGCAGTAAATAACTTCATATTTGAGCTACGTGAAAGCTGCCGACAAATCGATGATTGCAAATGGCATAGTATTAAACCAATACAATGCCACTTGCAATCGATTTTCGGCGCTTTGACGCGCTGAAATATGAAGTTATTTACTGCGATGGGTATAAATCCATGAAGTCAAGCTCCCCGCTCAATGCTTCGACTACCTGCTCTTCCCCAATTCTTCCTTGATTAAATTGCTGCCAAAGATCCTTTTCAACTTTTACAAGGTGAGGATAGTTGGTCAGGACCAAGCCTCGGCTTACTGTTTGAATGATCCTCGATGCGCAATTGTAATTTTCCTGCAAATGGGTATTGAACGCATGGGCTTGGCCTAAAAGGGCGTTTCGATTGTTCAAATAAAGATCGGCCAATTGTTTGCCATGTAATGGTAGGTCCCGTGCTAATTCATGGATCGCTTTTCGCGTCACCGAATCGGACTCGGAAAGCTCATACGATGGATCCTCTTGATACCAACTGCCTTTTCGGGGAGTATTTTTTTGCAAAATCTGATTTTCTTGCGCATTATGATCGGTCAGTACCTTCTTGAATTTTGATAACAGATTGAATTGCGGATCGGTGTCAATGATTTGATGCCAAGTCTTATCAAAAAAGGCTTGGTGGACCAAGAGGTCATAAATCAACAGTTTATCCTGTACGATCCCTTCGCTGAAGGAAACGTTTCCCGTGCAGCCAAATAAGGGCTGTGAATATTTTTGAATCGCAGGGACATCCTCTTTCTTGACGGCCTGACTCAAGATGCGCATTTCTTTTCCCGGTCCTAGATCGATACATTCTGTTCCTTGAGATGTGACACGGATGAGTTTTCCAATGCCATTCTCTTTCAGGGCATTTAAATCTAGCGCTCCCCATTCGGCAAGCTCCTTTATGGAATGTTTGATCGGCATAAAGACATCGATGGACTTGGAATTGTTTTTTTCAATGGCAGCGATGCTATAAAGCGAAATCATTTGCGTCCCCCATCGAGGCATATACATATGATAGAGAGTGCGCTGTTCAAGATATCGGTCCTCGTCGTCTGGAGAATGAATGTTCAGAGTTTCTTTCAACCACGGTGTTTGCACGTCGTACAAGCGGCGATCGACTTTCTCAGGAAATAAGATCCCTTCTTCTCTAACGGACAATCCCATGGACAAGGTGTTCCCTTTAGTATTCGAATGAAATGCAAATCCGTATTCTTTGATCGTACGCGATGGACCTTCGCTTTCTCCATCCAATAACCCGGGCTCCCAGATAGGTACAGCAACGCCAATCATACATCCTGTTTTTGCCCGGAGACGTTCCCTTTTTTTCTCCCCATCAAAATAATCGAAACGATTGACGAACTCCGTGGGAAAACGGTCCGTGGGAAATAGCGCTTTCACCTGCTCCTCAGGGATATCTTCACATTGGATCGCAACGGAAATCTCAGCTTGGGGAATTTGATTCTGAATTTTTTTTGCGTACAGATAGGTTTGGCTCACATCCCCTAAACCGCCGGCCTGAATGCAATGAAGAACGACATTCTTGTTGGCAAGCGGAACGCTGGCGCGCGCATACTGATAATCTGTGATGAGCTGGAAAAGCCGCTCCTTGTCGTTTACATCGCCGATGCGCCTTTGATACAAGGGGGTTTGGCGATATCCATAGAGGTTAGGTTCTTGGGCTTGTTTTATTTGATTAATAGAAGTCATAATTATTATAAAGTTTGTTTATTTATTATTAATTATATACAAATATTTTTATAATGTAAATTTAATTATACGACTCGCTGATCATTAGCGATTTGTTGTTAAATAACTGAGTATGAAGTAGTTAGAAAAACCTCTAAGAAAGCAGGGTAGAATTCTCGTGTTCATCGGGATCGCTGGCGCAAATCCATACACGGCACGGCGCCTTGCGCAAAATGATATCCGTCGCCATGCTCATTTTTTTCGTCTTAGGTTCTTGAGAAGATTTTAATGACCCTAAGACGAGAAGATCGAAATTTCCTTTTTCCGCTATTTCTAGAACCGTATCCGGAAGCGACCTCGCGCGGACCACGCTCAGGTCGATATCGACTCCAATTTCTCTGGCAATCGCTTCAGATCTCTTTAAAATCGCCTCCGCTAGCGCCATCCGATGCGGGATTTTGATGTCTAAAGGAAGAGAGGCGGGAATTTCAATTACTTGTAGGGCAGTGACGCTTGCACCATGCAGCTTAGCGATCTCACAGGCCATTTGGACCGTCTCTGTCTGCATCCCCCCGCGGGTAGGGATCAAGATCCTTTTCACCTCCAAGGGTTCATACCCCGGAACTTTGATCTCTTCGATCGCCACGTGGCCCATCGCTTTTAATTTGCTTTTTTTGCGATAGCTGAAATACATGATCACGCCGAATGTCATCCAGGCAAATCCCAAATAACGTCCCTGCGGCTTGGTAATGACGACGAGACACCAAACGCTAAATGTCGCGAGTGCGCCGATGATCGCAGTAAGAGGAAGCGAATACCGGCCGAAAGGAATATTCAGCGGAGCGCGGAAAGGGCGTTTCATTTCAGGTTTTTTTATCCGCAAACAAATCAACGACAAATGAGCAGAAAGAAATGCGAGCATGGCTCCAAAGTTATAAAGGTCTGCCAGAAAGTCCATGCTCCCTCGACTCGCCAAAACAACGAAGCTGGCGAGAATGGTAAAAAAAGCTAAGGCGACAATGGGTGTGCGAAAACGAGGATGGATCGCATAAAAAAATCGGGGCAATTGATAATATTCCCCCATGTTATAAGAGAGGCGCGATGCCCCCATCATGCCGGCGTTTGCCGCCACAGCAAGCACGATGGCAGCGATCAAGGCGATGAGCGGTGATAATACCTTACTCCCGAATGGCAAAGCATCTACAATGGCGGCGACGGGATTCAAGATATATTTTGTCCCCAAAACTTTAGGATCTATCGTAGAAAGCGCCACTAAGGAAATCCCGATATACATGAAAAGTAGGACCCCCATTGTCAATACAACAGCGCGGGGCACTGTCCGAACAGGTCTCTTAGATTCCGCCGCTAACTGAGCAATCGATTCGATCCCCGTGTAGGCGACCATCGCCATGGCGACCCCTTTAAAAAATTCGCTCCAGGTGGGCGACCAACTGGTATTCGGCACGTTGATCCGAATGCGTTCGACGACGTATTCGACATTAAGCAAAGTGCTTAATCCGATCGCAATCACAACGGCCTGCACAAGGACAGTGATCGTCGTTAAAACTAAGCTGATCCGTGTCGATTGTTTGACTCCAATTACATTCATCGCGAATAGAATGAGCAACAAGGCCATTGAGAACACAATTTGCACGGGAGTTTTATGCAGTTCCCCAAAAAAGTAAGCCAAATATGGGCCCACCGCAAAAGCTGAAATGGCGATTGTCACAATGTAATCGAGGAGCAGCCCCCAACCCGCAATAAAAGAAATGAAATCATTGAACGCATGCCTGGCAAAACTCGCCGACCCTCCCGACTCGTGGATCGTTGACGACATCTCCGCATAAGTCAACGCTGTGCAAATGAAAACTACCCCAGCCAAGCCTAGAGCAATCGGCGTCGCTCCGAGAGCAAAAAGCGCTGTTACCCCCAGAGCATAGTAAATAGAAGAGCCCAAGTCCCCATAACCGATCGCGAACAAGTCAAAGACCCCTAAGACACGCTTAAGAGTCGCCCTTTTCATTTGAACGATAGTGTTTGCCCGATGATTCTTAGCCATATGTTTAGATATGGCTCTAAGATAATTTTTAATGCAACGCTTTTAGAAACTTGAGATTTTTTTTAGGCCTTCCTTACAAGGAATTCCGATCTTAACAAAGTTTTTCCTGAGCCAGTCCTCCCTTCTCGGATCTGTATGCTCGAGCCTTGCAGCCAATTCCTGCTGCTGCTGATTAGTTGCGTTGAAAGCAGTTTTGAATTTTTCTGTAAGAACTGAACTCGAGCTCACTTCAGGATGAAAGCTTGTCATTACAACGTGGCGACTTTCGAAAGTATAGGCGTCCGGAAATTCTTCGTAATGCACAGTCTCTGCAATATCGTCTAAGATAAATTTCCTCGGAAAAGCATGCTTTTCTTTTTCTTCGCAAATGGGCAGTATTGTTTCGCGTTTAGATAAAATTTTGGCTCCGACCTTCTGGACATCGACGTACCCTGCGGAAAGGATATGAGCACAAGGTAAATGTTCGCTTCCGATGACCATATTCGAAATATGGAAATCTTCTGTACTCAATATTCCTGAGCTCGGGAAAATATCCAAAGGTGCAATAGCATGGATAGGTGCTAAATTTAAGCTAATATTTTCGACCTTTTCAAGCTCGATTTTTCTTTCTACGAAGTTGGATGACTTACTTGCCTGCTTCTGAAAATCATTGCAAGCAAGTAGTCCCCCAGCGCAAGCCCCGTAATAAGCGATACAGTGTTTATCGAAAATTTGTTTTATCCGGGTTCTATTTCCTGGAATCTCGTTATGCCTGGACATTTCCCGCATATTACCTCCCGGAACTAAAAAAGCTTTTACAGAACTAGGGTCATTCCAACAGTCGGAAATCGATCCAACCTCCTTCAGCATGCAAGATTTGTCATCGTATAAATTTAGGATCTGATCTTTAAGTGCTTGCGTGCAAAATGGGCCAGCCCCAGGGCCGGAATAGAGTAAAATTTGACAAGACATAGACATCTAGATGCTTAAACAGGTATTAACTAAACAAAAATTATACATTAAAATTCATTAACTGAATGCTTTTTTTAATAATTCTTCGAATTTCTGCTTTTTTTCAGCCGAGAGCTGATTTCGCGTCTCGAGAATCCCACGGGTAGTCGATTTGAATCCTTCTGAATAAGCTTCGAGCAATTTGCGATTTTTTTTCAATTGCTCTTTCGGTAATTTGATTAAAGAGTGTTTAAAACTCCACATCTGTCATCGGTTTTTCAACCTCTACACCTTTAGATGTTTCAGCTTTTACAGTGGCTTGAAAGTTATCGCCATTAGAAAAGTTAGGAGTTTTTCGAATGGGGCTAGCCATTTTTAATATTTTTTTTTATTCGTTTTAATTTTTTAATAAAATCAAATATAGCAAATAAAGGAAGAAATTTAGAACCATAGTCGATCTACGGGTCTAGCGCACACCGCGAGCATGTGGTGAATAGGAGAAATGCTCCAAAATTCCCTCACAAGCATCAAAGCCCATTTCCATCACATGGTCGAAAGCTTCATTGCCATCGTAATAAGGGTCAGGGACGTCCTGATTTCTGAATTTCTTTGAGAAAGCGGTCACCAAAACAATCTTCTTCTTATCTTCCTCCGAAGAAGCAATGTCCTTCAGGACATCCGCGGCTTCGTTCGTGACGGGGAAGACAACGTCGAAACGTTGGAAATCGGTGGGCTTGAACAGCTGCGCGACATGTTGAATGTGGATCTGTTTTCTTTCGGCGGCCTTACACATGCGTGAATCGGCTTGTTTGCCAACGTAATAAGTGGTCAGCGCCATGCTGTCGATATAAAAGTGGTCGGCGACACCTTTTTTCTGTGCCAGGGTATTAAAAATCGCCTCCAATGCGGGAGAACGGCAGATATTGCCAAAGCAAATGAAACATAAAGAGTAGAATTTTTTATCCTTCGACGACATCAGCGGCACAGCGGAATCCATAGGTTCCATTCATCACACCCGGATTGTTGCGATGCCGATGCGCGCAGCGCAAATCTTCCTTCGAGCTCTTCCAACAGCCACCGCGTAGGATCCGGTAGACCCCTTGCAAAGGCCCTTTGGGATTATTGGGTTCCTGCACAGAAAGATCATAGAAGTGGTAATCGTACCAATCCTGGCACCATTCATAAACATTGCCTGCCATGTCATAAAGCCCAAATCCATTGGCAGGATAACTCATGACTGGCGTGGTATCGGAACTAAAAAAATTCGCTTGGGGGCGTTCGATCTCATTGCCCGTGGGAAAGATGAAATCTTCGCGGCCGCCATAAGCAGCGATTTCCCATTCCACTTCTGTAGGCAAACGCTTGCCAGCCCATTTCGCATAGGCAACGGCGCCGTACCAGGTTACTCCGACAACGGGATGTTTGGCATAACCCGACTCGATGTTCAACCTGCCGCCCGCCCGCTTAATGCGGGAATCCCGCAAGCGGATGATATCATTGTTATTTCCGTCTTTTTCCCCTCCCATGGCCTCGAGGAAGAGGGAAAACTGTTCGTTGGTCACAGGATGCATATCGATGGCAAAGGAAGCCAGATTGACAGTGTGCCGGGGCATTTCATCTCTCCCCCCGTGATTGCTTCCACGTAAATAGGTTCCTCCGGGGACAACCGACATTTCTGTCTGCAGGGGCTCGATCTCTTTTTCTTCGTGAGGTGTCGGTTTATAAGTGGCAATCGTTGTGTCAATTTGAAAAATTGCCGCGGGATCGGCATCAAAAGAGGGCCGCATAATTTCTTTGGGCTTAAGCAGCGGTTTGACTTGTAAAGAGGAAAGATTTGCTGAGGCTACAGCATGCGTCGAAGAAGAAGTGAATTTTGGGGCAAGCTCGACGTTTTCTTCTGCAATCGTCTTGAGTTTTTGCAATTGCAGGCGCGGCGAAACGGAAGTAGAATTGAGTAGCTCTTCGATGCGGGCGCATAAATTTTCAGGGCGTTTCATGGGATCTGTCTGCAAAGTCCTGCAGACAAGAAGGTCCCAATTCCATTTTAAATCGGGAACTTTTTTCGATGGCAGTTCGAAATACCCTTCAGGAAACTCGCCTGTAAGCAAATAATAGAGCAAAACCCCGAAAGCATAGATATCGGACTGGATGGGGCTGGCCTTGGGATGGCCGATCATTTTTTGCTCAGGAGCCAAAAAAACGAAGCTTTGGCAAAAAGATCGATGCAGTTCTGAAGTTTTGAGAGCGTCCCAAGGACCTGCAGTGTATTTATCCTGGCCGCTCTTTTGGATGAGGAACCCCGACCCGGAGGCTAGCGCGGTTGCCACGCAATGGTAAATGCGGCTCAGGGCTGCCAGCGGCCCAATCACTCGGGAAAGTCCAAAGTCCGTTAAGTAAACGTGGAGGCCATCTTTGTTCTCTTTTACGATGATGTTGTTCAGTTTGATCGAACCATGGGGCACCGATTCATTGCCGAGCACAGCTTCATGAGCGAAATCAAGCGCTGAGGCAATTTGCCTAGCAATCCGCAGGATATCCTCTTCGGGCAGGCGGTAATGTTTTTGAACGAAATACTGTGCGAGGTTGGTCGAATGATTGGCGGAATCGAGAATGGGTTCTGAAACGAGAAAATAAATCCCGTCCGCGGAAGAAGCATTGTGGATTTTTGCAATATGGGGATGTTCCAGCTTGGAAAGAGAGAGAATTTCTTTTTCGAACCGTTTAATAAATTCGGCATCAGAGGCAAGTTCCTGCGGAAGAATTTTTAAAATAAAAAGGCGCTTCAAAAACCGATGTTCAGCAAGGAATGTTTCCCCCATCGAACCACGGCCGAGTTCTTGGATGAGCAGATAATCGCCGATTTGACGCTGATTCATCATTTCCTCACAAGGATTCTATAGATTTAAAGATTTGATCCTTTTCTATCAGGGGGGCCTCGCAGCGGTCCTGCCTGCAAATATAAATTGCAGTCTGTCCATCAATCGGTTTTTTATCAACATGTATGGGAAGCAAAGCATCCAAATTTTGCTCGTTTGCCCCTTTCCAGACAAGAGAAGCATGGGGTATAAAACGGGAACTGAGAATATCCTGAATCTCATTTTTCAAACTCTGCGCCTCATCCAAAGCGATGACAATCGTGGGCGCTTGCATATCCAAATAGCGCTGCAACGCGATCAAATGGTAGCAAGCCCCGGGAGGATAAATTTGAATGTAGTGTTTGGCCGCCTTGAGGACATCTTCGGACTGGCTCAAATAGGAAGCATCTTGGGTGATCTGATGGAGGCGAAGCAAATTTTCAGCATGAACCGCATTGCCCGAGGGCTCGGCTCCGTCGTAGAACTCACATTTCCTGATCAATAGAGTCGGATCTTCCAAGTTATAATAAAAAGCCCCGTTCTCCGTTTTGAAGGCATCCTTCAAATTTGCCGAAAGCTCGAAGGCCCATTGCAGCCACTCCGGTCCGCATCCCTCTTCGAACAAGCTGATCAACCCGCGGATTAAAAAGGCATAATCATCGATACCGCCCATGAAGCGCGCCTCTTTGTCGCGCCATCTTCTCAATAACCGTCCGTCTTTCCAAAGGTAATTTTTTATGAATTGGGCAGCTTTCAATGCAGCATGGCGAAATGCCGGTTTTTTCAAGGGATGCGCAGCTTTGATCATCGCATCGATCATGAGGCCATTCCATGAAGTGATAACCTTATCGTCCTTAAAAGGAGGGGGCCTCAGCTTACGCCTTTTCAGCAATTTGGACCGGGCGGCTTTTAGAAGCGACCGGACCTCTTCAATAGGAATATTGCGCAGTTCTGCGAATTCCTCTAAGGGGACCCCGATGTGGAGAACATTCCTTCCTTCGAAATTCCCCTCAGGAATGATCCCGTAATAGCGGGAGAAGATTTCCGCTTCTTCGTTGGAAAGGGTTTCACGGATTTCCTGAGATGTCCACGTATAATACATCCCTTCATGCCCTTCGGAATCCGCATCTTCGCCTGAAAAAAACCCACCTTCGGGATGCGTCATTTCATTTAAAACATAGTCGAGAATTTCCTCGCAGCCTGCGCGGTAAGCCTCTTTCTTTGTATACTTCCACGCATCGAGATAGGTCCGAGCCAAAATAGCATTATCGTAGAGCATTTTTTCAAAATGAGGGATCGTCCATCTCTCATCGATGGCATAGCGGGAAAAACCGCCCCCCAGCTGATCGTAGATTCCGCCTCGAAGCATCATGTCCAAAGTCAACTCGGCGCAAAAAAGGGCGCGGCTATCCCCTTTCCATTTGGCGAATTCGAGAAATAAAATCGACTGGTAACTCATCGGAAATTTGGGCTCACCCTTCATGCCGCCGTAAACCGGATCAGCCAACTGGTACAGCATTTCGATCGAAATGATCAGATGTTCCTGGGTAGGAACAGCATCCCCTCCCGCCTTTGCGCTTTTTTCAAAAATTTCCACGATTTTGTCTGCCTGATCGACAAGCTGGTTCCGTTCCTCGCTCTGCCATAACTGGTTGATATGCTGTACAAACTGCTTCATTCCCATCAGCCCCCGTTTGTTTGCAGGAGGCAGATAGGTTACAGCAAAAAAAGGCTTGAGATTAGGAGTCAAAATCAAGTTGAGGGGCCATCCCCCCGCAGAGGACATCAAGGCTTGGCCGAATTCCATGTAAATGCTATCGACTTGCGGAAGCTCTTCCCGATCGACTTTGATATTGACGAAAGCGTCATTCATCAACTTCGCGATTTCCGGGTTTTCAAATGATTCATGTTCCATGACGTGGCACCAATGGCAAGTCGCATACCCGATCGAAAGGAAAATCGGCCTATCGGACTGTTTTGCCTGATCGAACGCTTCTTGCCCCCATGGGTACCAATCGACGGGATTGTGGGCATGCTGCAACAAATAGGGCGATTTTTCATGGATTAGTCGGTTTGTGTACTGAGGCGTAGCCATAAAAATTTGAAAATTAAGTGCTCAGAGAATCCCAAGAAATTTTGCCATATACCAGGCAACGACGAGCACTAAAGCCGCCGCCCCGGCCCATAATAAATTAGGGAGCCACTTCACCCCGCCGCCCATGCTTCCCCGGACCTCCAGCGTGCCGATCCCATAAGAAAACTCATGTTTTTCCGCAGGCATGCGGAACGCATTCGGATTATCGCGGATCATCCCCTCGATGTCCAACCCCAAAAACTGGGCGTATTGTTTGATGAATCCCAAGGCGTAAACCCCTGAAATGTATTCATTGATCTGTCCTTCTTCGATCGCTTCGAGATAAGCGGAACGGATCGAAGTGGAATTTTCAACCTCTTTCAAAGAAAGATTAAGATCTTTGCGCTTCGTCTTAAAAAAAATCCCGATGCGTTTCAGTTCTTCACTCATATTCCTCCGTCTTAAAAACAGTAAAACCGCGGCGCGTGTTTTAATTCTAAACTTGTTTTTTTTCGAAATCAATGCAAAAATGCAAGTAAACTTATGTCCTCTGAAAAAAGTTCTTGTTTTGTCGCTGAAATCGACTTAGCCCTCGCGGATAAATTGCGTACCGACCTTATCGAGCAAGGGTTTAAACTCGCCACCCCTGCCTATACGATTTTTTCTGCGCAGAAAAAAGGGGTGTCCTGCACTTTATACACTTCGGGGAAATTAACGGTGCAGGGCAAAGAAATGGAAGAGTTTATTACCTTCTATCTCGAACCGGAAATTCTCAAATCGGTGGCCTTTTCTTATCCAGAGACACAGGTCAGTACAGCACCCCACATCGGCGTCGATGAGTCCGGCAAAGGCGATTTTTTTGGGCCGCTATGTGTTGCCGGAGTTTATGCCGACGAAGCAAAGATCAAAGAACTCCTTTCCTTGGGCGTGCGCGACAGCAAACGAATTTCAGATCCAGTTGTCCGTAAATTAAGCGTCAAAATCAAGGCCTGCTGTCCCCATACCATTGTCTTCATTTCTCCCAAAAAATACAACGAGCTCTATGCCGGCTTCAACAATCTGAACAGACTGCTGGCCTGGGGCCATGCCACGGTGATCACAGAGCTCGTCGAAAAGACAAAATGCATGGAAGTGATGATCGATCAGTTTGCCGCCGAAAACGTGGTCATCAATGCTCTCAAGCAAAAAAAAATCCAGGGAGTTGTGCTGACCCAGCGCCATCGCGCCGAAGCCGACCCGGTCGTCGCTGCCGCTTCCGTCTTAGCGCGCGCAGCTTTTTTAGAAGGATTGGAAAGACTGGGAAAACAGCATGAAATCGAGCTGCCAAAAGGCGCTTCCCTTCTGGTTATCAAAGCAGGCAAAGCCCTTGTGAAGAAATTCGGGCCCCAGATTCTCGAACAGACTGCGAAGCTGCATTTTAAAACGAAAGAAGAAATCCTTCATGATCAAACATCTGGCTCTGAATAATCTTGTGCTGGTGGATTCCTGCGAAATCCATTTCTCCCGAGGCTTCAATGCCGTGACGGGAGAAACGGGGGCAGGCAAAACGGCGCTCATCGAGGCGATCGGCCTTGCTCTAGGCAATCGAGCCGATGCTAGCCTTGTCCGCAAAGGATGTGAAAAGGCTTTCATCGAAGCCTCTTTTGATATCAGCGCCTTGGCACGCATCCATCACATTCTAGAAGAAACAGGACTACCTCATGAATCCGGCGAGCTGCTCATCATCCGCAGAGAAATCGCCAAAGAGGGCAAAAATCGCGCCTTTATCAATTGCCGGACCGTTCCCCTTCCCCTCCTGCAAAAAATCGGCAGCGAGCTCATCGATCTCATCGGCCAGGGCTCTCACCAATCGCTGCTTTCCAGCGACGCGCAACGCCAACTTGTCGATTTGTTCGGCGGCCTCGAAATTCCCCTTGAATCCTTCCAAACCGCCTATTTTAAACAAAGAGAACTCCAAAAAAAGCTCGAAGAGCTAAAGCAGCTCTCATTACGCCGCGACAGAGACCAAGAGATTTGGCGCTCTCAGCTCGAAGAAATTGAAGCTGTCAACCTAAAAAGAGAGGAAGAGGATACCCTCTTTGAGAAATACCAACGGTTAGCCCATGGACAAGAAATCTCCGAGAAAATCGACTTGGTCGTCAAAGGCGTTTCGGAAAGTTCTCTTCCCCAGCTCCTCCGCTACAGCAAAGCCTGCGAATCCTTGATGAGTTTTGACCAGACCATCGAGGAACCCGTCAAGTTAATCCGGGAAGCGCAGATTGTCCTCGGGGAGGTTCTTCGAACCTTGCAATCCTATGCACAAAACGTCGATAATGACCCCAAAACTTTTGAGTTTCTTGAAAATCGACTCAACGCCATTACACGCTTAAAACGGAAATTTGGACAAACCGCCGAAGAGATAGAAAATTATGCCATCAAACTTCGCTCGGAACTTGCGAGGCTGGAAAATCTTTCCGAGGAAATAGAAACGACAGAAAAATCTCTCGCCGATGCGGATAACAACACGAAGCACTACGCCCAAGAACTGTCCCAACAACGGAAAGAAACGGCCTTTCACCTCCAAAACACTCTCACCTCGCAGCTGCAATCGCTCAACATGTCAGGCGCCGAAGTGACGATCAAAGCCCTTGCCCAGCCGCGCAACCAATACGGCGATGACGCCATTCAGTTCTGGCTCAAGGCCAATACCGGCGAACACCCTGGACTTGTCAAGGAACACACGAGCGGCGGCGAGCTCTCCCGACTATTATTCGCCATCAAGACCACCCTTGCAGAAAAGAACAACACCCCCACCCTCATCTTCGACGAAGTCGACTCCAACGTCGGCGGCAAGACGGCCTCCATCATGGGCGAAAAGCTTCACGAACTCGGCAAACACCGCCAGGTCATCTGCATCACCCATTTCCCCCAAGTCGCCTCAAAGGCCGACACCCACCTCGGCGTTCAGAAATTCGAAGTCGATGGCCGCACCAAGACCCAAATCACGCTCCTCTCTAAAAAAGAGCGCGAGAAGGAGATTTTGCGCATGATCGGCGCCGATCCGGTTCTCACAGCCAAGAAATAATATATAGTTTTCTTTAAACTGCCGATTTTAATAGCATTTTGATATAATACTTCGTTTTTCAAGGAGATTTTATGAGTATTGGACCAACAAGAAGTTCCACCCATGTTGCTTATCCACAAGGTCAACGTTCTATCAGTCCTAAAACTCCACAAAATTCATTGACAAGAGACTCAATCCGTTCATCCGCGTCTGAAGATTGTTTCTCCGCTTTTTTTAGTAAAATTTTTCAATGGATAAAAAAAACATTTCCTTGCTTCTTTTCCTCTACACCGATAACTAACCTCCTCACTGCCCAAGAACTCGAAATGCGCATTCAGAAAGGGCGCGAATTCATCAATAACAACATCGATCATCATCTCGGGAACAGCGAGCGAAATTTGCATCGCGATAAATTTCTTGTTGTTGTCTCTTACAACAATGCATCTATCGTTATATTTCCATCCACCCGCCCCATCAATCCCGATCAATTAAAAAGAGATGCCGTTGCCAAATTTGAGACCATGATGCAGCAACCCAACAACCAGGAACATTTAGAATGCGACTATGTCATGGTCACCACCTATAGTTTTGCACGCCAAATCCGCCCTTCCGATGGAGCTCTTTCCCCTTTCATTCGCTGCGAAAGCAAACAGCATACGCGCTGTTTTGGAAGGAACGATACAGGGGATCGCATTTCGGAAGGTGGGATCTGGCGATTGTATAACGAGGAACTCAGCTCATGGCTCCATCGAACCATCCCTTCTTCAATTCCCGCTTCTGAAAGACAAGCAGCGATATCCCATGCTTCGGAGGCTATCCACTGGTAATGATTCAGGCTCTCAAGGAAAAGCTGATTTTTGAAAGAAGATTGGCAAAATAAGCTTTTGACCAAATTTCCAGAACTTCGGGGTTTGGCAAGAAGTGCACCGCGTCCGCTTTCGCTTGGCTAATATCTAATTTTTCCACTCTTTCCAGATATAATTTGGAAAAAACATCCTGGCTCAGCTGGCCATCAATGAATCCAATCTGTTTCAATCGAGATTCGAGATGAGACAAATGCAGAGGGATTTTTTTTGCCACAAACCAGATCAAATCATACCAATCTCTTCCTTTAGTTCTTCCTTTCCATGTCCTGGCTAAAATTGCGCTCATCTTGCCTGCGAATAAATCTGGCAAAGAGTAGCTTTTGACATAATAAAGTCCTGGTATATGCATTTCCACAATTTCGGTTTGAAATCCGAGTGGCGGTTCTGTGTCGATTTCCAATTTGATCTTAATATTCTCCTCGACGTGAACACGTTGTCGTTCTCTATCGCTTAGTCCAATTCTAATGAAATTCTCTAGTGTATTGCCTTTCAAAAAAGCTGATACGACAGCCCTTGCCATCGCTTTTTCTTTTTTTAAAATAGAAATTTCGAATCCATAACTTTGAATATGCATTTCAATGGATTTCAAATAAGGTTCTAATTTGAAATGAGGGTCTGGAGCAAGCAAAGAAAAATCGAGATCCTCACTGAATCGGTCCAATTGGTGTAAAATTCGTAAACATGTTCCCCCATAAAAGGCAGCTTTTTCAAAAAACTTCGCTCTAGCCAGGCCTTCTAAAGCAAGCTCTTGGATAATTTCTTGCAAAGCATTTCTATAGTCATCCTGAGATTTGCAAGAATACTGTTTGAGCCAATTCGTGATCACTTGGTTAATCATAGATTGCTCTAAGTAAAACGTGAGGCATTTTATACGCACCAAGAATTTGTGTAATTAATTTTTTGTTAAATTTTTTTAAATCAGACGGTTCCATCCGCAGATTTTCATAAAGATGTTCTTTCATTTCTGTAGTATCCTTAATCTCATTCTCTTGAGAAAGAAAATCCACTAAAGCCTTTTCAGGGGAGGCAATTAAATAACTCCCTTCGCGAGGAAGATGGATCGATTGGATCCCAATAGGATAAACAGAAAGGGGCCTGGTTTTGTAGACAAAAGTGGCAATCGGCGTGGAAAATTTCCTTGATCGATTGAGACAAATGCTCGTAACGGCATAGACGCGTTCGGGAATGATCCCATATTTCGATAAAGCGTACTCCAAAGAAAGATAGGATGGACTATAAACGACATTAGCTAGAATTTCCAAAGGAACGGGCTTGCGTTGGTAATTTGAACCAAAAACATAAAGCCCCTTTTTGATTCGAACGATCTCTTGGTTTTTTAAAAGTACGGTAATTCTATCCCGGGGTTTTTTGTATTCTCTCAAATGATGCATGAGCATCTGATAGTCGAAGATCTCCCCTTCCACAGCATTTCGCAAATCTTGTAGCGACATCATCTTTTCTCTTTCTTTCATAATAGCAAAGAAGTGCAAGTATGTCCAGAAATTCCGGACATAGCTGCTTTCAGACAACACACTAAGCTATTTAAGAAGAATAACTTAAATTAGATTTCGGAATAATACAGAGGGCTCAAACACCGGATTCTGCAGGCTATAGAGCCAAGAACCCGGTGAGAACCTCTTTACAGAAGTTGTTATTGAGAGAGCTCGAAGGACTCGACAAATGTTTTGTAATGGCCTTCATCGTAGTTTTGGACCTCGCACTCCATCGCCATCAAGTATAAGCTGTTTTTCACCATTATGGCGCGCCCTTTGAAGTAAACGCTTCCTGTACGTATGAAAAAGTCCAAAGCTTCGTGGCCGCCTACTAAAGACAAATCCGCAAAGATCAATTGATTGTTGGGATTATGCGTTAATATTCCATTCAAAAACCCTTCCAGGCTCATTCGCGCATAGGACTCATCGACAAAATCAGGATATTGCGCAATTAAAAGAAGGAAAACGGTCTTTTGGTCCATTGCCGAGATGTAAGCATCGTATTTTAAATCAAATCCCTCTTCAGGAAGACGCATTTTTTCAGAGAGATGATCGGGATACTTTGGGAATTTCATCGTGCATTTACCCACTACAGAATGGAATTCCTGCCAGGCAGCTACAGCCGATTTCGGTATTTGGATAGATGCGGCGGCTTGAGGTGCCGCTGCAATATCCGCGTTTTCGTTTGCCGCAAGCGAAGTGAAAGCCATCATTAGCGCTGTTGCGGAAGTGATTGCGATTGTTTTTATCGCATTGAATATAAACTTATCCATCCCTCTCTCCCTTTATATTAACTATGTATTGATCCTGTTGCCGTTAATGCCCATCCTATGAGCCACAAAAATACCACGACGATCACAAATGGAATTAAAATGTTGATCAAAGCCCTCCATGCGGAAAACCCTTGCACTTCGCCTAATCCCTGCAGCAAAATGACAAATCCCCAGATCGATGCAATAGACTGAAGCAAAAAGACAATGAAGATAATTCCTGCCTGAGTCCCGATGAAATGGCTAGATGAAAACGTATTGATGAATACAGCCCTGCCGAATGCCGCGATCATGACAATCCACATCAAAATCGCAACGATGTTAGGCACGTTCGACCAGACGACTGCAGTACGAATTGTCTGAAAGGTCCCCTTGCCGCCTATCCAGCGTCCAGTGAAATGCAGCAGCCATGCTGAAATTGAAATGCCTATCATTCCAAAAATGGTGCAGACGATCAGTGCGCCAATCATAATTGCCCAGATAGGAATCGAAGCCCCCAATGAAAGATTTTGGGCGAGATTCAAAGCCATCGGGAATCCATAAACGGCAGAAAGAACGACGAAACCAAATTTCGGATCAGTGTTAACAATTGACCGTACAGTTTTTCTAGGTTCGGTCCAAATGCTCAACCACGGATTTCTTTTTGCTCTACTTACCACGGGCCCTCCCGGCCAATCATCGGTAATGCATTGCTTTTGCAATTACCTTTATTTATCGCCCCATGTTTTTATAATAAATACAAACTAATAACTTTTCAATAAAATAATTAATTAATTAAAAATCTTCCGAAATAAAGCAAAAAAAAAGAGCGCAGGTTTTTACCTACGCTCCTGAAAAGACAGAATAGGAAAAATTTGCCTAGTTGTTCACCCCTTCATCATCGTTTGGTTCTTCTTCATCGATAATGATGTCCTCGTCGACTTCTCCCGAATCGGTGTCGTCGTCGCCCTCATCAATCTCTCCCGTAGAGACGTCGGCGAGAATCGGCTTTTCAGCGGATATGCCGGAAGTTAAAGAACCATCAAGTGAAACTGTAAGCAATAGACTGAGCATGAAGAAGTAATGCATATTCATTCCTTGGTTTAGGAGATGGAATGATCACATATAAGTTCATTAACCGACAACGAAAAATCGTAACATTCACATAATTTAAATAAACATTGAAAACAAAATGAAATTTAAATAACTTATAATTAAAGCAAGTAAATAAACAAGGTGATTATAATTAGGAGATGTTATGGGGCCGCGGCTGAGAAAAATGAAAACCTATCATCCCAGAAGAAAAAGAACGCAATCGTTCGATTTGGAATTGTACAAGCAATCTCTTCATGATTTAAAGCATAAGATCAGCTCAGGCATTGGCAGCGTAATCGTGCATTATGAAGAAGGGAATGTCAATCAAATTAACGACGCGCAGCTAAAAGCCCGAAGCGAGGTCTTAAAGCACGGAACAGAGATGCAAAAAATCGCCCAAAAAATGGGAAATCGCTTCGTGCGCGCTGTACGCGATTACCTTGACAGCGTCGATATTATCGTCCATTCGGGTTCAACTTGGATCGACGACGCAAAAATTCATCACTGTTATACGATGACCGAAAAGCTGGAAAAAGAGCTTTGTGCGGCCTAAATATTTCCCCACCACTCAAATAGGTGACAAAGAGTGCTGGCGAGGCAAAGCCGCTGGAAACTATTTGCCACCTATTTGAGTGGTGGGGTAATAAATGTAGTCCAAGGCCGTCTTCAAGTCAGGATAACGGAAAGCATACCCGGTTTGGAGCAGTTTTGCAGGTTTAACACGCTGACCGGAAAGGAGCAGCTCTTCTCCCATTTCCCCAAAAGCCGCTTTGAGAAACCAGCTAGGAAGATGGCAAAAAGCGGGACGTCCGATTCTTTTCGCTAACGTTTGAACCAGCTCTGCTTGAGTGGTTGCCGATGGCGCCACACAGTTCACCGCTCCGCTGAGCTCGTTTTTCATAAGACAATGGTAACAAGCGCCTAAAAGATCATCCATACCGATCCAACTGACCCATTGTCTTCCGGTTCCCAGTTTTCCCCCGAAACCCCAACGCATGGGACCTAGGATCTTCTTCAACATTCCCCCTTTCGCGCTGAGCACTGCGCCAAAACGCGCATGGACGACCCTTGTCCCGCGATTCTCGATCGCCTCGGTCGCTTTCTCCCATTTTTCACACAGGTCCGCCAAAAAACCATTGCCCCGGATGCTTTCTTCAGTAAGCTCTTCTTCGCCGCGATTTCCATAAAATCCGACAGCAGAAGCACATATAAGCGTTTTGGGAGGACGGTATAGCCTGCATAAGATATGAGAAAGCAGCCATGTGTCCCGGCAACGGCTTAAAAAGATTTCCTCTTTCTGCTTCTTCGACCATCTCCCCTCCCCAATTCCCGTCCCGGCAAGATGAATAACAGCGTCGAATCCTTCAAAATCTTCCTTTTGGACAACATCATGGACAGGGTCCCAATAAATAGCGCCTATCCCAACTTCTTCTTTTCTACGCACAAGACGTACAACCTCATGCCCAGCAAGCTGTAAAAAGTTTTTAAGGTTCGAGCCGATCAGTCCCGAGGAACCGCTCAATAAAATGCGCAGCGGCTTCCTGTCGTAATTGTCGATCAGATTCAAATCCCCTCTTAGAATTGCGTGTCTCCAAGAAAAATAACGGAAGAAGACGTTTTGAAGTTTTCGATTCATTAACGGAAAAGAATATTCGATCTCCTCGCTAAGCTTACAGGAGATGGGATCAATCTGTAAGAATCGATGCCGATGCCGATAATGGAGAAAAGGCCCACGAAGCTGAACATCGGAAAACTCTTCGTCCTGGATACAATTGCGGTGCTCCAAAATCCACCTGAAGGCGAAAGGACCCCATTTTACTTTTAACCCCGCCTGACTCCCTTCTTCTCCGGGACTGCCCGGAGGGAAAAGAAGCTCGATCTTGATCCAGGGTGGGATCAACCTTTCCAATGCCCCTTTCCGCAAATGCCAAGCAAAAGCCTCTTCTGCGGAAACGGGAAGTTCCGATTGAAAGGTGAACTGTTTGACTTTCATTGACCCGACTATTTTTTGCGGGGCTTGCAGCGTTCTGAATCGCAGCAAAAGTGTTTACAGCGAGGGATCAAGCGCAGACACCAGAGGCCGCCCAATCCAACGATGGCATAAATAAAGCGGCTCATCCAACTTGTATTTCCATTAAAGAGCCAAGCGACCAAATCAAATTGGAAAAATCCCCACAGGCCCCAATTGAGCGCCCCTACGATCACAAGAACAAACGCCAAAACATTCAAGAACTTCATAATTAACCTCCATACTTACATATCTTCATCTTAAAAAAAAAAGATTCCTTTGTCATTAAAAAAAACAGGATTAGATAGTCGCCATTGTTCACAGGTCGGGGGACATGCATCGCTTTAGAGGATGTCTACAAAGTGAGGTTCTATCCATTTTTCGGTTCTTTTGAGCCGATTTTCGAATTCTTTTTGCGGGGGGTGTATCAACTTGCGTATACTAACCCCCGCAAAAAGAATCGAAAACTCGACGAACCCTCACTTTGCGCCCCGAATTGTGAACAATGGGGAAGCTATAAAAACGAAGTTTATCTTCACGAAACATTTGCTCTCCGGGGAATTAAACGAGAAAGGAGGACAACAAAAATAAAAAAGTCGGGGTTTACAGTGCATTTTTTCTTTACACGTGGGAATGGGAGGAATATCATAGGAGCTTTAATTGGAAATTGTATGGCTGAACTTGACGAAGAGGAATTGAGCAAGCTGACCAAGCTGTGCCGCATCGAATGCACGGAAGATGAAAAAAAATCTTTACGTGAGCAGCTTAGCAGCATTTTGGAATATGTGGAGCAACTCAAAGAAGTCGACACGGAAGGTGTCGCGACCTGCTATTGTGTTTTGGAGACCCTGACCAACGTCATGCGTGAGGACGAAGTGGGCGAAACCCTTTCCCGCGAAATCTTTTTAGCCAATGCACCGGCGCACGTGGGCGGCATGATCCGCGTACCGCCTGTGATCAAATTCACAAACTCTTAGAGGGTATTTAACAGATGTACCAACTATCAGCGCACGCCATCCGCGCATTGTTTTGTAAAGGAGAAGTCACTGCCCAGGCGATTGCCGAGTCCACTTTGAAGAGAATTGCCCATCACGATGGTAAAATCGGTGCCTTTCTCTCGCTGATGTCGGAACGCCTCATGGAAAAAGCTAAAAAGCTCGATGAAAAGAGAAAATCGGGAAAACCTTTGGGAAAGATGGCAGGAGTGCCCGTGGCCATCAAAGACAACATACACATTCAAGGGGAAATTTCGACTTGCGCTTCCCGTTTTTTAGAAAATTACCGGGCTGTCTTCGACGCAACGGTTGTCAAGCACTTGGAAGAGGAAGACGCTTTGCTCATTGGCAAAACCAACCTCGATGAATTCGCAATGGGATCCTCGACGGAGAACTCTGCCTATCAGCTGACAAAAAATCCTTGGGACATCGAATGCACTCCCGGCGGTTCCTCGGGGGGGTCGGCCGCCGCAGTCGCCGCCCGATTTTGCCCGGTTGCCCTTGGCAGCGACACAGGCGGATCGATCCGCCAACCTGCCGCTTTTTGCGGTATTGTCGGTTTTAAGCCCACTTATGGCCGCGTTTCCCGCTATGGCCTTGTCGCGTTCGCCTCTTCATTCGACCAAATTGGCCCTCTTACGCACAATGTCGCCGACGCTGCGCTCGCCATGGAAGTGATTGGACGTCATTGCCCCCATGATTCGACGAGCTTAGCCATCCCGCCTGAAGACTATCTCGAAACGATTCAAGGCGATGTACGAGGAATGACCATTGGCGTTCCCTGGCTCTTCCTGGAAAAATTGGAAAAAGACGCCAAAGAAGTCTTTATGAAAGCTATCGAGACCTTCAAGTCACTGGGCGCGACGATTGTCGACGTCGATCTTGACCTTCTCAAATACTCGATCGCGATCTATTATATTTTAGCTACCGCAGAGGCTTCGACGAACCTAGCCCGCTTTGACGGCATTCGCTATGGTAAACGCTCGAGCCGCGCAACAACACTGGAAGAAGTCTATGATTTCTCCAAGCAGGAAGGGTTTGGACCGGAAGTGAAAAAACGGATTCTGCTGGGCACGTATGTTCTGTCATCCGGCTTCCAGGATGCCTTTTACAAAAAAGGGCAAAAAGTCCGTACGTTGATGATTCAAAAGTTCAAGGCGGCTTTTGAAAAGTGTGCCATCATCGCCATGCCCACTTCACCGTTTACGGCTTTTCCTCTCGGGGCCATTCAGGATCCCTTGCAGATGTACCTGCAGGACATTTTCACCATCGCCGCCAATCTAGCTGGACTTCCTTCGATCAGCATTCCGAGTGGATTCGACTCCACAAATCATCCTTTCGGCCTTCAGCTCATGGGCCCGCAAATGCATGATGCAAAAGTCCTTCAATTCGCCCTAGCCTTTGAAAAGGCAACCGGCTTTACACAAAAAATCCCCCCGCATTTCAATGAATAAACTAAACAAAGCTACGACCGACATCATGTATGAAAATTGGGAGCCGGTCATCGGATTGGAGATCCATGTTCAGCTCAAGACAAAGTCAAAGATGTTCAGCCCCGCCCCCAATCACTTTGGCGACGAGCCGAATACGAACATCGGCGTTGTGGATACCGGTCAACCAGGTTCTCTACCCGTGCTCAACAAGGAAGCTGTCCGCAAAGCCGTCCAATTTGGCCTTGCCATTCGGGCAAATGTCGCCCTTTTTTCCAAATTCGACCGAAAGTCGTACTTTTATCCCGACAGCCCGCGCAATTTTCAAATCACGCAGTTCGACAAACCAATCGTCATCGGAGGCTCGGTCGTCGCTGAAGTCGGCGATGTGTCCCAACATTTTGCCGTCCATCATGCTCATCTCGAAGACGACGCGGGAATGCTGAAACATTTTTCCAACTTCGCCGGTGTAGATTACAACCGGGCCGGTGTGCCCTTGTTAGAAATCGTTTCGGAGCCCTGCATGCATTCGCCGAAAGAAGCGATCGCTTATGCGATGGCAGTCAAAGCGATTATGCAATACCTCGACGCCTCGGATTGCAACATGGAAGAAGGGTCTTTGCGCGTCGACTGCAACATCTCCGTCCGCCCAAAAAACGAGAAAAAACTGCGCAACAAGATTGAGATCAAAAACCTTAATTCCTTCAGCAATATGGAAATGGCGATTGAGTCGGAAATTCGACGTCAAATCCATCTGTATACGATGCATCCCCACGAAGACCCAAGCAAAATCATCGTATCGGGCACTTACCGCTTCGACCCCGAAAAAAAAGAACCCATCCTGATGCGTCAAAAAGAAGATGCAGATGATTATCGTTATTTTCCCGAGCCCGACCTGCCTCCGATTGTTCTCACGGAAGCCTACATTGAAGCCATTCGCGCCAGCCTTCCCGAACTTCCTCATGAACGCTTTAAACGGTATGTCTCCGACTATCTGCTCCCCATCGGCTCTGCTGCCATTCTTATCAACGAAAAAAAGCTTGCCGATTACTTTGAGCAAGCCCTTAAGATTTGCAACCAAGCGAAAAATGTCTGCAATTGGATCACGGTGGAATTCACGGGGCGTTTCAAAGATTCCGGGAATACTCTTCTCAATTCCGGCATTCCCGCCGAACACATCGGCAAACTCGTGCAAATGATCGAAGATGGGACCATCACAGGCAAGATCGCCAAAAGCGTTGCTGATGACATGGTCGCATCTCCGTCAAAAGATCCTGAACAAATCGTCACGGGAAATCCCGATTACCAACCGATGCAGGACACCTCCAGCATCGAACCCCTTGTCGACCAAGTCCTCGCGGCGAATCCTCAATCGATTGCCGATTTCAAAGCCGGTAAAGACCGCGCCTTCGGTTTTCTCGTCGGACAAGTGATGAAATTATGCAAGGGAAAAGCATCCCCTGCCGTCGTCAACGACCTGCTGAACAAAAAGCTTAAGTAACCCCGGTTTACGCCTAGAGGTTGCAATGGCTCTTATTCAACGCAAAGCCGCCGAGCCGCAAAGTTAAATTCCGAGGCATTTACGCCTCGGTATTTACTTTCATATTTGGGAGAAAATCAAGCTCCAAAGATAGACTTCACGAAAAAAATCCCTAGTTGACAAATTGAATTTCTGAGGCATAAATGTATGCAGCCAATTTTTAATTTGGGTTCCTATGGGCAAATTCAACGGCCTCATCCACTCAATGCTTCTTGTGGCTTCGCCTTCGTTCTTTGTTTGCCCTCAATACGGACATTCTTCGCCCCAGCAGATCAATTTCCAGGAAATCCCCTTTGCCAATTTCAATCTCACTTATGATGAAGTTCTACGCTTGCTTCGTGATATCGAAGAGGGAAGGATCGATAACCTGTCAGAAGAAGAGCTCGAAAAAATTAGCCGCTTCCTCGCATACCTCGCTCAAATCGGCTTGCTTCCCGGAGAATCTGCAGCCATTGCCAATTTAGAAAGTGACATCGCAGCCCTCTTCGAAGACGAAGAGGATTCCTACAATTTTTCCCCATATCGCGATTCTTCCTACGCATACACGATCCTGCCAGCGCTTTTGAATAACGAGGACGATGCGATGGTCCTGCTCTGTAAACACAAACACAAGAAAGACAAGCATAAGCATAAACACAAAAAGAATGTCGTTACTCACATCAAGGACTTCGTCAAAAAACATAAGAAAGCCATTATTATCGGAGCTGCTATCCTCATTGCAGCTGCTGCTGTGGTTGTCGCAGTCACAGCTGTTTCCTCAGCAGCAGCAGTCGGGGCTACCGCTGCATCTGCAGCAGCAGCTGCCTCAGCTCCAGCCCTTGTGCAGCCAGACAAAAATGAGAACACTTCTCCACCTGCAGATCCAAACAACATTCCCCCTGAAATGGCAGACGCTATCCAGAGCCAAGTCTCTTCTTTCAAAGAAAAGATCGCGCAAAATCAGTTCTTCCAGTCTGCAGATCCAGCTTACGGGCAACAAGGCCTTTCCTGGGAAGAAGACGGAAGGGTTGTAGGATCTCTGCTTGCCCATGATGGTTTCACTGCCCTTCAGGACCAGATGCTGTACTATTCAGGGCAAACCCAAGGGCCTTACGTCGGACATCCGGAAATCGATAATAAGTTTTCCACCGATTATACACACTTGTTTACAAATCCAACTGAAGAAGTCAATTTTAACACCCTTTCCCCTCAGGTACGAGGAGAAACAGCGTTAACATTTGGATATTATGACCAAGCTGTCCATGATTTTGGAAGAGCCATTGAGACAAATCCAATGAATCCCGTTCCCTATCTTGAAAGAGGAATTGCTCATTTTGGCTTAGGACAATATGAACATTCATTAAAAGATTATCAACAGTTTACAACGCAGGCCCAAAAAACAAATCCCCTCCCTGTTTCCGAATTTAGCCTTGGCCTTGCGAAAGGGGTCCCGAAAGGGATCTATGAATCTGGGGAAGGTTTACTTCTATTTTTTGCTGACTTTGTGACACATCCCATTCAGACATCAGCACAAATGATTGATGCTGCCACTGCGCTAGTTCATTTGGTCCGCAATGATCAGTGGGGAATGATTGCCGAGAGCCTGTCTCCAGAAATGCACCAGCTCATCACTCAGTGGGAGAATCTCTCCTGGGAACAAAAAGGAGAGCTGGCAGGGTATGCGTTGGGAAAGCATGGGACGGATATTTTTGCCCCAGGGGCGTTCGTTGCACTCGCAAGCAAAAGCTTGAAATGTGCACAGGAATTCGCCGCGATTGCCAAAAACATCAAAATCGCTCAAGAGACTTTGCTCCTCGAGACAGCTGCAGAAATTGGAAGCAGCGCAAAAATTGCCGAGGTGGTTGAAGCTGGCCAAAAAATAACATTCCTCGCTGAGGAATTAGGATTTACTGCACGTGAGATGGGACAGTTAAAGCAAGCTGGAAAACTAGAGACATCCATTGCTAATAGTTATGAGCATTTAAGCCTATCGATGCAGGAATCGATTGCACTGCATAAAAAAGCTCGAGATGCTTTAGAACCCTATATAAAAAAGCCTATGCCTGAAGAACGGATCAGAATGTATATCCATGAGACTGGTTTTCGGACATTTCCAAGACCCATAGGGATTCCTGAAAACTATGTAGTGAGGATTACAGAAAAAGGCGCGGGCATGGAATATGTCCATCCAACAAATACACATCTTTCTGTAAGGGTAATGCCAGGAAAACTGCACAGCCCACATCCACATCAGCAAAAACCTTACGTGGTACAAATGAAAGATGGAGAAGCCCTTGACAAATTTGGAAATAAAGTCGATAGAAAGGCTGCAGAAGCTCATATTCCATATGATGAATTTGTTTACAGGAATTGATAGGCTTTATGTTAACAAACAAAGCTAAGAAACAGATATTACGTTGCGTTTTAGAAACTCTCGAAGGCATTTCTGATAAGGAATATCAAAAGAGAGTCTGGATTCGAGGTGAAGGGCCTGAAGTTGATGATTTTGATGAAACTGTTTGTCATTTTTTCCAAGAGGGAGATGGAATTATAGAAAAACATGAAGAATTTGGACTAACAGAAAATCAATTTCAAATACTGAGAAAATTCCGAGATCAATTTAAAGCATTTTCTGATGAAAATGACTTTCCAGAAGAATTTATAGATACTCCAGAGTGGGGCAAGATTATGAACTTGGCAAAAGATGTTTTGAAAGTATTCAGTATTACTTGCGTCGAGAAAAGGGATATCTGAATGGAAATAGATAGAAAAAAAGTAGTTGAATTTCTTTTGCAAGATCTTTATCGCATTTCTAATAAAGAGTATCAAATAAGAATATGGATCGAAGGAAAAGGTCCTGAATGTCATAGCTTTGATGAAGCGGTAAATGACTTTTTTGACGACGGTGTACCGCCACTAATTTTGTGAACACAAATTTGGTGGCGGTACACGCAGACGAAGCTCTGAGGATTGCAAAAAAACTGGAGATCCATCATACGCCCAAGCACGGGATCTGGCTCAACATGGCAGAAATGGAATTAGGAATTCTTTCCCGCCAATGTCTCAAGAAACGAATACCAGATCAGCAAAGCATGCGAGAAGAGGTTCGGGCTTGGGAGAGGAATCGGAATAACATGAAACTCAAAGTGGACTGGCAATTTTCCACAAAAGACGCACGGATTAAACCGAAGAGGCTGTACCCATCATTTTAGGCGTGGAGGAGCACTAGTAAGACTCACAACTAAATGCAAAACTTTAAGGAAAGCCGTATACGGGAAATCTGCACGTACGGTTTGACGAGGAGGAGGGGCGAAAGTCCCTCCTTACTCTACCGCCTCTGCGTTGAATAAGAGCCTACCCAACCTCCAACAACATAGACTTAGGATGCGTAAACGTGCCCGCGTCCCGCTTTTTCTTATCCAAACTCAAGTTAAGTAATTCTCGACCTAAAAACCTAGGTAGCTATACTGCGGATCAGTGGTAAGTAAATTATTTACTTACATTTTCAGGCTGCTCGAGGGTAAATGTTCAGGAGATTCGCATTCCCAGCTCTTGTCATGTTGACGTGCGGCGGCTGCTACCCTAACCGCGCCGTCATCGATCCATGGAGTTACGCCCCATTGAGTCCATCCCGCACTTGGGTCCCTCCGAAAAACGTCAAGCCGATGGAATTATCAGACGCTCCCCCTGAAATGCCGGAACAGGAAGAGCCATATAGCCTTGCAGAATTGATCAACATCGCCTTGTGCAACAACACGCAGACCAAGATCACCTGGGCTCAAGCGCGATCGGCAGCGGCGGCATACGGGCAAAGCCAAAGCAAATTCTTCCCTGCTTTCAACGGTGATTTTTATTATCAGCGCGCCCGCCAACCCACCTTCACGACATCGGGCGACTTCTCATCCGCCTTAGTAGACCCCACTTCTACGATTCCTCCCAATCCGGTGTCGACCACGTTATTAGCGCCGACGACAGCCCGGGATTTTTACTACAGCATCTGGGGACCGCAGTTAAACATCTCTTATTTGATTTATGATTTTGGGACTTTGCGTGCGACGTCCGAAGCGGCAAGGCAAGCGCTCTACACTGCAGATTGGACGCATAACGATGCGATCTTGGTACTCCTGCAAACGGTGATGACCGATTATTATAATTATCTGTATCAGAAGATGCTGCTTGTCGCGGACGAGGCCAATGTCATGACGGCGAGCATGACCTTAGAAGCAGCCCAGACAGGTTTTAATGCAGGCGTCCGCAATATCTCCGACGTATTGCAGGCGAAGACCCAGCTTTTGCAAAACCAAACAGCGCAAGCAAGCCAGGAACAGAATGTCGAGACCGCATACACAACGATGCTTAACGACATGGGCCTTCCAGCCACGATGTCGATCAAGACGCAGAGTCTACCGACGACCCTTCCAAAAAATGATATCATTCCTCCGGTCGAAACGCTGATTTCGATCGGCTTGCAAAACCGACCTGATCTACTCGCTTCTGAAGCCAATTTGCGTTCTAAGCAGAAAAGCCTTCGCGCCACCAAGACCCAATTCCTACCCCAATTCAATTACAATTTTCAAATCGGGAAAAATTACTACAACGGCGGCCTGCACGATAAATATAACTTCTTGAGCACATTTACAGTCTCCATGCCCCTGTTCCAAGGGTTCTACTACCGCAATGCGATCAAGATTGCGGAAGCTAATAAAAAAGCTGCGGAGGAACAGGTCGCTCAAACAGAGTTAGACATGATCCAACAGATCACGAGTTACCATTTCAACGTTGGCGCGGCCTATGATACTTTGTACCTCGCAACAGCTTTTCTGGAAGCTGCCGAAGAACAATACACAGTCGCTTTGGCCCAATACAAACAAGGGACCAATACCATTTTGAACGTCGTTTCGGCGCAAAGTTCGCTGATCGACGCCCGCGCCACTCAAGCCAATGCGTTTCAACAATGGTATACCTCACTTGCCAACCTTGCCTATTCCACAGGAATTCTTTCTCCGACATACATCACCCCTTTTGAAGGGACGGAAGAAGAGGTTAGAGAAGAAATAGTCGAAGTCAATGAAAATCCACTAAACGAGGATGTAGCCCATGAAAGGCCTTAAACTCTTCATTTGTTTAATCACAGTGTACAGCCTGACAGGATGCAAAAAGGCGCCCCCTCCCCCGCCGCAGCCCCATGCCGTGACTGTCACAAAACCAAGTGTCTGCGATGTCCCCGTCTATGTGGACTACATTGGCCATCTCGTGGCCAAAGTAGGGGTGGAGGTGATGGCCCAGGTTTCCGGCAATATCATCGCCCAATATTTTGAAGAAGGACAGGAAGTCAAAAAAGGAGATCTCCTCCTCATCATCGATCCGAGGCCCTATGAGGCGGCGCTTGCAAAAGCAGAAGCCACATTGGCACAAACTTACGCGACTTTCCATTACGACAAGGAGACGACAACACGTTACGCTCCCCTCGTTCAGCAAGATTTTATTTCCCAGCTGAATTACGACCAGTACGTCACCAACGTGCTTGTCGATGAGGCCGTCATCGGCCAAAACAGAGCCGAGCTCGAATCAGCCAAGATCAATTTAGGTTACTGCTATATCACAGCGCCTATGGACTCCGTGACCGGAAAACTCCTCGTCAAAACGGGCAATTACGTCGATGCCAATGCCAATACGCAGCTCACTCTTCTGAATCAAATCAAGCCGATTTTAGTCGATTTCTACGTACCCGAGACAGATCTTTTCACCATTCAGGAAAAGCAGCGCGAAGGCTCCTTGAAACTGGTTATCTATCCCGACCCTGCCCACAAATATGCCTTTGAAGGAAAGTTAACTCTCATCGACAACCAGGTCAACACAGGCACCGGGTCCATATTGCTAGAAGGTACTCTTCCCAACGATGACAAGGTTCTATGGCCGGGACATTTTGTCGACGTCCGATTGATCCTCGAAGAAGTAAAGGACGCAATACTATTGCCAAGCGAAGCTGTGATGATCGGCCAAAATGGGCGTTATGTCTATATCGTCAAATCGGATTTCACCATAGCGGTCAAAAATGTGAAAGTGGGCCAAACCTACGACCACAAATACACCTCCGTGCTATCGGGAATATCTCCGACGGACAATGTCGTCGTCCAAGGACAGCTTAATCTTTATCCCGGAATGAAAGTCACGGTGAAAGGGACGACGATGGAAAACCCGCGCAATTTGGACCATACGAGGAAATAAACAATGAATTTATCGGAGATCTTTATCCGCAGGCCGGTCATGACCATTCTCGTCATGGTGACCATCGCTTTTTTTGGCATTTTGAGCTATCTCGCGCTGCCGGTCAGCAGTTTGCCTGATGTCGATTATCCGACAATCACAGTCAGCGTCGACTGGCCTGGGGCGGATCCTGAAACGGTGGCTAACAACGTCGTCGTCCCTTTGGAACAGCAATTCACATCGATTCAAGGGATTCAAACGATCTCCTCGACAAGTTATTTAGGGAGCGCGACGATTGTCCTGCAGTTCCATCTCGATCGCAATATCGACCTCGCGGCGCCTGATGTCCAAGCTGCGATCAATGCAGCAAGTGCGCAACTTCCGCAAAACCTTCCCTACGCGCCCTCATACACAAAAACGAATCCAACGGCTTCTCCCATCTTGTTTATGTGCCTCACTTCTCCGACCTTGACAAAAGGGGAATTGTACAATTACGCCTATTCTGTCCTCGCTCAGCGGATGAGCATCGTCGAGGGCGTCTCTCAAGTGCAAACTTATGGATCCCCCTATGCCGTCCGTTTACGTGTTGACCCTCAAAAAATGGCTGCAAAAGGACTGGGCATCAATGATGTCGGCCAAGCGATTAAAGATGCCAATGTCTATTTGCCTGTGGGCACCCTCTTCGGAGAAAAACGGGAATACATCATCGATGTCAACGGCCTATTGATTCCTGCCGCCCTCTACGATCCGGTGATCATCAAAAATGAGAATGGCTCCATCACCCGCTTCCGCGATGTCGGCCAAGCGATCGACAGTGTGGAAAATGATAAGCAGATTATCTCCTACTACGAACCTGAATTTACTGCGCCTTCGGTAGTCCTCGCGGTACGCAAACAAGCCGGTGCCAATACGCTTGACATCATCGACCGCCTCAATACATTGCTGTCCACCTTGCAAGATCAAATTCCCGGGTCCGTCCGTTTTGTCCGCATTTTCGACGAGTCAGTGTTCATTTGGGATTCCGTACATGACGTTGAATTCACTTTGCTCGCTGCCATTATCCTTGTCGTCATCGTGATTTTCCTTTATCTCGGCAAATTAAAAGAGACGATCATTCCCGTCGTCACGATCCCTCTGGCAGTTCTCGGGGCCCTTATCGTGATGCTTTTAATGAAATACACAATCGACATCCTTTCCCTACTCGCTATCACACTTGCCATCGGCTATCTCGTCGACGACGCGATTGTCGTCCTGGAAAATATCGTACGCCATGTCGAACACGGAGAAGATCCCTACACCGCAGCCCTCAACGGCTCGAAAGAAATCAGCCTTACCATCTTGTCGATGACGCTTTGCTTGTGCACGATATTTATCCCCCTGTTGTTCATGGGAGGGATCATTGGGCGCATTTTACATGAATTTGCCGTAACAATCGTGGCCACTGTCCTCGTTTCGGGGCTAATCGCCCTTTCCCTCACGCCGCTCATGTGCAGCCGGCTGATCCCTCCCTTTGAAGAGAAAAGAAAGAAAAAGTTGGTCGAACGCTTTTCGGAATCCTTGAATGAAAAAATCATTAAAGTCTATTCCCCCAGCTTAAACTGGGCGCTTTCGAACCGTTTTCTCATTATGATTTTGGGCGTATGCAGTTTAGCCCTCTCGATCTTTTTAGTGATCAAACTTCCTAAAGACTTTATTCCCCCTGACGATCTCGGGGTGGTTGAAGCTTATATCCGAGGCATCGATGGGACATCCCCATTCCTAGTCACAGACTATATGGACAACTTGTGCAAAACTCTCGTCGATGATCCCAATGTTCAGAATATCGTTGGCGTCAGCGCTTATCCCCAGGACAACGAGGCCATCCTCTACTTGAATCTTAAACCGATCCATAAAAGATTGGGTCTGGAGCCTCTTTTGCAGCATCTCCAAACTATCGTCAGCCAAATGCCCGGGGTGCAAGTCTTTTTAAAACCACTCCCCTTGATCAATCTCCAAGTCGGAGCCACGGAGAGCAAAGGCGACTACCAATATACCCTTCAATCCTTAAGCGCCGAGGACCTCTACAAGGCGGGACCCGAACTGGTGAATAAAATGAAAGAGCTAAAAAGCGTTACCGCTGTCATCTCCGATTTAGACATCGAAGAGCCTCAAGCGAAAATCGAGATCATGCGCGACCGCGCTTCCCAATACAACATCACAGCCAATCAAATTGAGAATACTCTGCAGCTCGCTTATGCGACGAGCAATCTATCCCCCATCAGCACCCCGACTTACCAGTATTACGCGATTATTGAAACCTTCCCCCATTTTTATCGAGGCCCCACCGATTTAAAACAATTATGGTTTCGCAATACGAACAATGAAATGGTCCCTTTTAGCGCCATTTGCAACGTTCAGGAAACTTTAGGCCCACTGACCGTTAACCACATCAACGGCCTGCCTTCCGCAACCATCTCCTTCAACCTCGCGAAAAATGTCCCCTTGGAGACTGCCCTCAAAGATGTGCAGAATCTGGCAAGTCAAACATTGCCTGTTAGCGTAACCGGCAACATTCAAGGCTCAGCGAGCATCTTTCAAGAATCGTTTGCCAATTTGAAATTCTTGATGATCATCTCATTCTTCATCATCTATATCATTTTAGGCATCCTCTATGAAAACTTCTTTCCTCCGATCACCGTGATGTCGACGCTGCCTCCTGCTGCGCTAGGCGGCCTGCTCAGCCTCATGATTTTTGGACAGACCCTCTCGTTATACGCCGTCGTGGGGATGATCATGCTTCTCGGCATCGTGATGAAAAACGGGATCATCATGATCGACTTTGCCAACGATTCCCGCATCCATCGCGGCAAATCGATCCACGATGCGATCCATAACGCCTGCATGGTGCGATGCCGTCCCATCCTCATGACCACTTTTGCCGCCATGATGGGCGCACTGCCGATCGCCATTGCCATCGGCGGCGCCACAGCCAAAAGCCGCCAATCGCTCGGCATCGCCATCGTCGGCGGCCTGATCTTTTCGCAAATCATGACGCTCTACCTGACCCCCGTGATCTATACCTACATCGAAGAGCTCCATGAGAAACTCACTAGAAAAAGAAAGAAAAACGAACCTGAAGAGGGAATGCCCAGAACTTAGCGCTCCGTTTGGGTTTCCAACTCTACTCTCCCATTTGAAAGAGATTTTTCAGTTGCAATTCTGGGAGCTGCGATAAGTGCTGCACTCCTCCTGATCGAAGAGTGTTCCACGCATTCAAAATTCCCCATTGATTGACATAGGCATGCAATCTAGCAATCTGATGATCGCGCTCTAAGGCCGACAAATCTTCAACGAAGGCATTCATTTCATGAATTAGCTGATTGTAATTAGTAGAATTAAAAGCTTCGACTTGAGTTTTTGGCGTATCGGATTCCTCGACCATCTTCTTGAGTTTTCCTTTAAAGAGATTTAATTTTTGTTGAAATGCTACCCATGGACATTCTCCTTGGTAAAGAAGTACGCCGCATGTCTTCGTCTCTTGAATCTTATTCTCGACGATTTGAGCGAGCTCTTCAGTAAAGTTCTCGAGTTTTTCCTTTCGTCGGTCCGCCTCTGCTTTCACACTGTTCTCTCTAAAATTCTCTTCGACCTGCAGAACTTCCATATTATCCAATGGGGCAACATGAGGAGAAGGAGAGCAAATGAGTTTGAGGTCATCCGCTGAGAAAATTCCTATTTTCTCGAAATGTCCCGAGCGGCACTTAAGTTTTTCTAAATAGTCTTTTTCGATTTGGATTCCAAGATGAGCGAGCAATAGAGGATAATTTTTGGGAGGGAGATCATCCAAATATTTTGCGATTGCTTCAGCCTTTTGAGTAGGCGATGCGCTTTGTCGGTGTTGATCGTAGAAAGCATGTTCAGCGCATCCCCAATAGTCATTTGCAAAAGGCTTGCAAATTTGATAGAGCTTTCCGTAGATCGCATTTTTGGCTGTTCTTGGCATTCTTGAAAACCGTCCAAGGGCATCGCCAACCATTTGTCGATTTTCGTTTTTTAACAATTCTGCGATCTCTTCAAAGACCATGCGGTGATCCGCTGTAAAATCCTTGATTTCGATGGGACCGTTATAAGAGCATGAAATGAGCTTTCCTTGAGCAAACCCAACGCAGTAAGCCCCGATCGTATGTCCTTTAAGAGTTTGTGTGCAGGCGCCCGTTTCTAAATCCCAGATTTTGACGGTGCTGTCATAAGAGCCTGAAATGAGCTTTCCTTGAGCAAAGATAAGGGAGTGAACCTTGTCATGGCCTTGAAGGGTTTGTGTACAGGCGCCCCTTTCTAAATCCCAGATTTTGATGGTGCGATCAAAAGAGCCTGAAATGAGCTTTCCTTGAGCAAAGATAAGGGAGTGAACCGTGGCCTGATGGCCTTGAAGAGTTTGTGTACAGGCGCCTGTTTCTAAATTCCAGATTTTGATGGTGCCGTCACCAGAGCCTGAAATGAACTTGCCTTGAGCAAAGGTAATGGAACAAACCCCGTCCTGGTGACTTTGAAGGGTTTGTGTGCAGGCGCCCCTTTCTAAATCCCAGATTTTGATGGTGCCGTCACCAGAGCCTGAAATGAGCTTTCCGTGACCAAAGGCTACGAAGCGAACCTGGGGATAGCGAAGGGTTTGTATGCAGGCGCCCCTTTCTAAATCCCAGACTTTGATGGTGCCGTCATTAGAGCCTGAAATGAGCTTTCCTTGAGCAAAGGCAATGGAGTTAACTGGGCGCCGATGCCCTTGAAGGGTTTGTGTGCAGGCGCCCGTCTCTAAATCCCAGATTTTGATGGTCCTGTCATCAGAGCCTGAAATGAGCTTTCCTTGCTCAAAGATCACGGAGCGAACCCCTATCGTATGGCCTTGAAGGATATGGGAAGCATAGACTCCGTTGGTAAAGTTTGAATTAAGTTTGAATAGTGCTTGGTAGGCATCCCGGCAATTCTCAATGGCGCTCGAGTCAATCGCTGGAAAATGATGAGATATGAATAAGCGCCAATCACAATCATTCACCATCTGACGCCATTGTCTGGAAACTCGAGCACTTCTTCCAATTTCCTGGCCATTTGAGTGCGTGAATATTTGGCTGACTATATCCAAAGGCATCTGCAAAATAGGCGCATCCTGTGATATAATGGGAGCAGAGTTTGTTGAATGAGTTGTTGTAATGTGAGTCATAATTATTTTTCTGATTAAATAATGTAATTATTTTTAATTAATTCCGGAGGTCTTCTGGGTTTCACACTTCTACTCTCCCATTTGAAAGAGATTTTTCCGTTGAGATTCTGAGAGCCCTGATAAGGACTGCACTCCTCGAGATCTAAGGGTGTTCCACGCTTTCAAAATTCCCCATTGATTAACGTAGACATACAATCTAGCAATCTGATGATCGCAATCTAAGGCCGAAAAATCTTCAACGAAGGCATTCATTTCATGAATTAGCTGATTGTAATTAGTAAAATTAAAAGCTTCGACTTGGGTTTTGGGCGTATTGGATTCCTCGACAATCTTCTTGAGTTTTCCTTGAAAGAGATTTAATTTTTGTTGAAAAGCTACCCATGGGCATTCTCCTTGATAAAGAAGCACGCCGCATGTCTTCGTCTCTTGAATCTTATTCTCGACGATTTGAGCGAGTTCTTCCGTAAAGTTCTCGAGTTTTTCCTTTCGTCGGTTCGCCTCTGCTTTCATACTGTTCTCTCTAAAATTCTCTTCAACTTGCAGAACTTCCACATTATCCAATGGGGCAACGTGAGGAGAAGGAGAGCAAATGAGTTTTAGGTCCTCCAAGGAGAAAATTCCTATTTTTTGTAAATGTTCCGAGCGGCAATTCAGTTTTTCTAGGTATTCTTTTTCGATTTGGATTCCAAGATGAGCGAGCAAGAAGGGATGATTGATTGGGGGCAGATCATCCAAATATTCTCCGATTGCTTCAGCCTTTTGAGTAGGCGATGAGCTTTGTCCGTGTTGGTTGTAGAAAGCATGTTCAGCGCATCCCCAATAGTCATTTGCAAAAGGTTTGCAAATTTCATAGAGCTTCCGGTAGATCGCATTTTTGGCTGTTCTTGGCATTCTTAAAAACCGTTCAATGGCATGGCCAACCGCTTGTGGATTTTCCCTTTTTAACAATTCCCCGATCTCTTTAAAGACCCTAGCGTGATCCGCTGTAAAATCCCAGATTTTGATCTCGCCGCTAAAAGAGCCTGAAATGAGCTTTGCTTGATCAGAGGCAACGCAGCAAACCGCGCTCTGAGGGCTTTGAAGGGTTTGCGTGCAGGCGTAGGTTGATAAATCCCAGATTTTGATGGTTTGGTCATGACAGCCTGAAATGAGCTTTCCTTGAGCAAAGGCAAGGCCGCAAACCGTATTCCGATGACCTTGAAGGGTTTGTGTGCAGTCACCCGTTTCTAAATCCCAGATTTTGATGGTATTGTCAGAAGAGCCTGAAATGAGCTTTCCTTGAGCAAAGGCGGCAAGGCAGTGAACCGAGTTCTGATGACCTTGAAGGGTTTTGGTGCAGGCGCCCGTTTCTAAATCCCAGATTTTGATGGTATTGTCATTACAGCCTGAAATCAGCTTTCCTTGAGAAAAAGTAAGGCAGAAAATCATGTCCTCATGGGTTTGAAGGGTTTGTGTGCAGGCGCCCGTTTCTATATCCCACATTTTGATGGTGTTGTCATAAGAGCCTGAAATGAGCTTTCCTTGAGCAAATGCAACGCAGGAAACCACGTTCCGATGGCCTTGAAGGGTTTGTGTGCAGATGCCCGTTTCTAAATCCCAGATTTTGATGGTATTGTCATATGAGCCTGAAATGAGCTTTCCTTGAGCAAGGGCAAGGCAGCAAACCGAGTCCCCATGGCTATAAAGGGTTTGTGTGCAGACGCCCGTTTCTAAATCCCAGATTTTGATGGTGTTGTCATATGAGCCTGAAATGAGCTTTCCTTGAGCAAAGTCAAGGCAGAAAACTCTACCCTGATGGCCTTGAACCGTATGGGAAGCATACACGCCGTTTGTAAAATTTGAACAAAGAGCTTGGTAAACCCCCTTGCAATTCTTAATGGCGCTCAAGTCAATCGTTGGAAAATGATGAGATATGAATAAGCGCCAATCGTAATCATCCATCATCTGACGCCATTGTCTGCAAACTCGAGCATTTCTTCCAATTTCCTGGCCATTCGAGTGCGTGAATATTTGACTGACTATATCCAAAGGCATCTGCAAAATAGGCGCATCCTGCGATATAATGGGAGCAGAGCTTGTTGAATGAGTTGTCGTAATCTGGCTCATAATTATTTTCCTGTTTTTATTAATTAATATTACATAATGTAATTGATTCTAGCTTTATAATTTACGCCACTTTAGAGGCATCCTCTGAATTAGGATCATTTGCTTTTCGTGCGTTTTTTAATTTTGGTGTGCTTTCGCATTGGCTATTTTTGATTCGAGTCATTATTCAACCTTAACTGACTTAAACTTCTAAAATTTAATTTAATGTCTGACACTAATTATATTAAAAATGTTAATTTATTTCATTAAAAAATTGAATCAATTTAGAGGCAAACCAAAATAGTTCATTAACAAATGATAATTTTAAATATGCCAGAACTAGACCCAGAAAATCAGTGGGTTAACAGGACGATTGTTCTCGAAATACGTCAAAAAAAGTATTTCAAATCTAGTGGTCCTTAAAGAAAGTTTTTAAAATAATTATTGACGTGCTATAGTCCGTAACTTTTCTATTAATTTAGAGGAGTTATGGGAAGAAAAGTTGAATACGAGGTGGTCCTTACTGAGAAGGAAAAGGACCACTTAAGAAAGAACACTTTCGCAGGGAAATGGGACGTAAGAACTGTAAAAAGGGCTCAAATCCTTCTTAAGGCCGACAAAAGTAAAAACACAGCAATGGAAGAACAGGACATAGCTCGTGAAGTGGGCTGTAATGTGTCCACTGTCAGAAATTTGAACCTCCCTCGCCTAAAGTTGAGGGAGGTTCAATGAATCATTGCTGCGTCAAATCTGCACTCAAGAGCCTGAATTAATATGGATGAGTTTCAGGCTAGAAATTATCTCAAAAACTTTTGTTGCGGACCACTGTACCCATCCTAGAAAATAACTGCATTTCACCAGTGTTAAAGCTGGCGTAAGTCCGAAACGAGTGTTTCAAGGCCGGGGATGAAAAGCATCGAAGGCTTCATTGAGATGGCGCTGGCTGATATGCGTATAGCGGTCTGTCGTTGCGATGTTGGAGTGACCGAGCATCTCCTGAATCACGCGGAGATCGGCACCGTTTTCCAGAAGATGGGTCGCGAAGGAATGACGTAACGTATGCGGCGAAATTTCTTTGGTTATTCCTGCCAGCTTGCCATAAAATTTAATCCGCTTCCAGACCAGTGTGCGGTCGACCCTTTTCCCCTTTTCGCTGACAAATAGGGGCACCGTTTTTTCATCGGTTCCATCCTGGCGGAAATGCACCAGATAATAGTCGACCGCTTCGACCGCGATTTTTGCAATAGGGACAATCCGTTCTTTACCCCCTTTGCCCATGACGCGGACTGTCAGATCGTCAACATCCTGCAAATTGAGTCCGCATACCTCGGAAACGCGCAGCCCTGAAGCATACATGACTTGAAGAATTGCCTTATCGCGCGCGCCAATCGATGTTTGGGTATTAGGGGCATTTAGTAAGCTTTCCACTTCCGACACAGTCAACACTTCAGGGATCAGCTGCCATATACGGGGGGAATCGAGATGAACAGTGATGTCTTTCTCAACCATTTTTTCCCTCTTCACAAAACGAAAAAACGTTTTCATGGCAACGATCAAACGGCAGACAGAACTCGCAGCATAATTCTTGCCCCTTAGATGCGACAAAAAGGCAAGAATGTTGTCTTCCTGAACCCCCGTGGGGGAGGAAATGCCCTGCTCTTTGAGAAAGGTCAAGAGCATCCCGAGATCACGACGGTACGAAATGAGAGTATGATGAGCAAGGCCCTTTTCAGAACCCAAATAGGAGAGAAAATCTTCGATCGATTGCTGCATGAGATGAGCCTAGAAGCTTTCTAGTTTCTAGGCAAGATGCTCATAAAGTTTTTTGAATTTTGATGAGGCTTTCTTTGACTTGCTGCATAGAAGGTCTGAGTTTTGGGTCAGCGGCTAAACATTTTCCGACCAAATCGCGCAAGTGGGAATCATCATTCCAATTCATAAGCGTATCGTTCGGATAAGCAAAATCAGATTCTAAATGCCCTGCAGGAGGATGAGGATGGAACGCATGCCATAGGCAAAGGCCTAGCTGATAAACATCTGTTTTGTCTGTTCCGATTCTCATCGAATTCGTCTTTTGTTCAGGCGCGCGCGTCCTCGTATAAGTAAAAGCAGGGGATCCAATTGTATTGCAAACGCCAAAATCGCCCAGTTTCCCCCGTTTGCTTTTGATTAGGATGTTGCTCAATTTAATGTCATTATGAGAATAACCATTAATATGCATATATGTAAGAGCATCAGCAATATCTAATAAAATTATTAACCTTTCTTGTTCATTCATTTTTTGGGAAAAATTTAACAGTGTATCATCGCACGCTTCTTCGTAGATCGCAATTTTTGAGCCATTGGCATAAGTTGCAAAAAAATAGACTTCGACAATGGAAGGATGCGCGAACGCAGACTGCAGAATTAGTTCTCTCTCTGTGAGCTTAACGCGAATGGCCGTTTCTCTTTCCGGGACTTTTAGAAGTTTTTTGTAGACGGCAGGAGTCGCTTCCCCAGAAAGTTTAATCCATTTCGCACTAGACACTTTTTTGTGGTACCCCTTTCCTCGAAATGCTTTCAAATGTAAAAAGACGCCCACAGTGTCGCTATATCCTATGCCTACGGGAGCTTGACTGATTTTTCTCGTCAATTTGGTGTAGTTTTGCGAAGAGGGTAAGAATGGCGGTAAAAGCTGGAGCGGATTGGGCAACGAGTCATTGATATAGCGAAACCCTCCCGGATCGGCGGGCTGGGGAAATGAATCCATAAGATTATCATAACCAGGGACTTGCAACAAGTTTTTGATCGACATGTTAAATAAACCTATTCAATTACAACTTAAATAAATAATTATAATATATTAAATTATTAAAGTCAATGGATGCAAGTAACTGATAATCAGTTTAACGCAGAATACTTATACAACCGATAATAGCAAACGCCATTGATAGCGAGCCATAAAGCGCCGACGATGCAGGCCGCAATGATTGGAGCTAATCCTCCGCCAAGGAAAAAGACCAAGCTGACCGCAATAACCGCAACAATGGAAGAAATTAAAATGGCCAGTTTATCAAAACGCCCGGGAGAGGCTTCTTGGAATTCTTTAATCAGTTCATAACCATCGTAAATGAGCCAGCCCAGAGACGTAGTTAGGCCGATTGCCGTCGTAACGATAATCCCAATAGGTCCTGTGAATATAAATGCCGCTACTGTCAAAGCTAGACCAATGGAGATAAGCACCATACCGATGGACGACCACACGACCTTCTTTAAGCTTGCATTCAGCACAGCTTTGATCACCTCATTCGCTTCGGCCGGACCTTTTTCCCGTATTTGTTTGATGGACTCACTATCGATCAAGCGTTTCAAATGCGCTTCTTTTCTTTGCAGGAGAAGGCTGGACTTTTCCTCGACTTTCGCATCGAGCTGTAGGGAAGACAAAGCTTGATTCTCAGGCTGCGCTCTCAGTTCCGTGCGGATTTCTTCTTTTTCCTGAGTGGATACTGTTGCGAGCTTTTTCAAATGTTCAAGGGCTTTGGTAGGGCGTTCCGACTCGGGTAGATTGGGGTCTTGCAAAATGGCGTCCAGCTCTTTGCGAAAGAGCCTCTGATCATTAAGTTTGATTCCAATGGAGATTGCGGCCAGAATCGAAACGATATTAAAACATGCGCTTCCGATACTACCCAAAGTACCGGCCATCACAGAGACAATCTTTGCCGATGTGCTCAGGGCGGCTAGGGATAAAGCGCGAACGGGAATATAGACAGCCCCGCCAATTGTTTGCGCAGCGCCTTTGACCAACTTCAGCTGCGCCAAAGTTTTACCCGCGATGTCATTCACCCTCTCCGCCGTTCTGATTTCTTTGAGAGCGCTATGGACATCTAAAACTCCGGAGACCGCGCTAAAACCTGTCGTGAAGCCCAATGCGGCTAAAGCCGCCGGAGATTCTGTACCATAAACTTGGTGGTAGGTTGAAAACGTCTGTCGGATATTAGCCGAAAAATCGGCAATGACTTCTGCTCCGCTGAGCACCAAAGGACCGAGTAAAGTTCCTTCTGGAGCTACGCCGGGCTCATTGACATTGACTCTCGCGACTGCAGGGATGGTGCGCTTATAAATTTCCGTTGTTGGGAAAGCGATGTTCTTCGGTACAGTGATTGTAAAATCTAAGCTCGAATGATTAAATTTTTCACTTGTCAATGCTGCAGATAAAGCAGTATGTGAACGACCCGCTGTTAGTGTAAAATTTAAATATGGATTTATTGTATTTAGTGTTGCCATAATTTCCTGCCGCACGCAAATTATAACAACGATAATTAATAATAGGAAGGCGATTAATTATTATAAACAACACAAATGACATTTACTTAGTTAATAAAGAGGAGTAGCAACATCATGAGATGTTTGAATTTGCTGAATCACGGCGCACATAATTTAAATTTTTATTGCATTATTAATTAAATATAAATTAATTTAAATTAAAAAATACTTATCAGCGTTATTGAAATCTAAATGATCAAGTGTTAAAATGAATAGTAAATTTAAAGTGTAATTATGACGCATAATACAACCCAAATGCCGGCCATTACTCCGCCCAACGCCTATGCCGTTCCGACAGAACCGGGGTATATTATGACGCTTAGGTTGGGCAGCAACGATTATCAAATTTTTGCTTACACTCGAAACGGGGATGGCACAAAGAATTATTTACCCTCTTCCTGCAACCCTCAAGTCTTTGAGAGGATACGCGGCTTGACATGGGGGCTGATCAATGCGCATGAAGCCCGGCGCGCTTCGTTAAATGAAGCCCCTTTTGAAATAAATACCATCAACACCTCAGGATTAAAAAAAAGAGATAATAACTGCGCTTCCCATGATTTTCTGATTCAACCTCTTTCGTCTGTAACGGCTGACCAAATGGCAAGCGCCATTACTCTCGCCGGGCAGCCGATGCAAGCTGGGGCCGTTAAAGCCCAGGATGTGTATAACACCCTCAACCAGACCTACCGTCAGGCCCTGGGGCAGACACCCCATCACCAACAACTTTCGCCTCCCCCACCCGTTTCGACAACGCCTTTAGCACAAACACAACCCCCTCAACCTAATTCCCAAGTTCCTGACCCTGCTGCTCTTGCCCACCCTTCTACTCCTCAGCCGCAGACGGTTTCCCAAATTCCTGCCCCTCCCCCTCCATTAGAGGCGCCCGTCATTCCGCTTTACCGGAGTCCTGTTACTGCGACCAGTCTCAACCTGCCCGGACTTCCTTCAGAACAGCAGGATTGGTACGATCGCATTCCCCCGCGTTCAAAATTAAGGATCGTCACCGACATTCTGGACGGACGCTTCTCCCAAGGCGGCATCTATGAAAAAGTGTGGAAATTATTTGAATCAAAAGTCCCTGGACAGCCCCCATTCGCCATCGTCGACCTTTTGACAAGAGAAAAAAGGCAGCTTGCTCTGCATTGCCGTACGCTGCCATCGCCGATTCCTGCAGCTATCCGCCACGAAGCTAACCAAATCATCACGGCATTTCAGCAGCATCTCGTTGAAGAAGCGATTCAAGAAAAAATTGTCACCCTGATGGAAAAAGAGTTCGAACGAAAAGAAGAACTTTTCCAGTGCATCCAGCAGCAAGCACGCGCTGAAGGGGTTGTGATCGAAGATTGGGACCGACAATGGGCCCAATTTCATTTCATAGAAAATACTTATCGTTTTGCCCAAGCGCTTGCGCGCTGGTTAGACAACAATTAAATCATTTCCCACTTCCCATTTAAAAATAATTTTTTTATCCACAATCATTAATCTCGATAATTAAATAATCAAATTTTGATATTTACAATTAAGTAATTTTTATTAACGCAACTAGGAATAAAATTGAATCAAAAGGAGTTTCCCAACAATTCGTTTGCAAATACAATTTTTTTTATAACACAAAAAAATGTATTTAATTTTTAATTCGCACGTTTCAATTACGATAAATAAATAATCAAATTTTGATATTTACATTTGTTTGTACTTTTTGTTTTTTAATGCAATTAAGAATGAAATTAAATTGAATTAAAATGAGCAGAGCAATTATACTCTAATCGTAACGCAAAAAAATTGCACTTTAAAACACACAAGATTTAGTTATTCGGAGGAAATATAAGTATGACTTCATCTACATTAACAGTGTCTAGTAATTCTAGCGCATTGCCCGTAGTTAATTCATCTAGCAACACATCAGCAGCGTCTAGCACGCCGCCTGTGATTAGCACACCACCAAGCACACCACCATCTACTGTTGATCCAGTAGCTGTTGCTTTGAACAAGATTTTCAAGGAATCTGCAGTCTCTAAACTTTGGGAAGAAAAAGTAACGAAAGCTTCCAACATTTTCACACAATTTGCTGGTTTGTTCGTCTACCTGTGGAACAAAGGCGAAGCTGTTGCGCAAGACGCCACCATTGAAAAGATCAATGTGGCCGTGACTCAGCTCGTTGATTCTGTTGCAGAGCGTAACTACTCTGAAGAGGAAGCCGCTACTAAGGGTCTCCCTAGACTTCGCTTTACCAATGCTAAAGACCAAGAGGTTTATGGAGCTAGGCAAGAGGCTTCGAACAAAGCACTCAGCGAGTTTTACGATCTTTTCAAAGCGCGGGTGACCCAATTAGGGATCACAGAACAAAGCAATGACTACGGCGTCTACGCTGCAGCTGCTTCTAAGGCGATCCAAGAGTCTTCCAGCAATCTGAAATCATTTACTAAGGTTGGTGGCGGAGTTGTTCCAAGAACAATCGATACCACAGCAACTCTCAAGACTAAAATTGAAACAACTGTAAAAGGTTTCAATAGCAAGATTTTCTACGATATGGTTAACAGCTTTGCTGATCAACCTATCGAGAACATCACGATCCAGGGCTTTAAAGATAAAGTTGTTGTGCTCAAAGGATTCTTCTCTTCAAACGACACTGTTGAGATTGAAACTGAATTGCGCAAAGCGATCAAAGCTAAGCACGATTCAGTTCAGTTCAACACCATTCACACCGAGTTCTTGAACCCAGCTGCGAATGCCCCTCGTTTTGTCGCTGCAAGAGCTGCTATAGAAACTAAGCTCAATGCTGAGAAAACAGCTCTTGAAGCTGATCTGAATGCACTCCGTGGTCCACATGGATTCGACGGAACCCTCAACACAGCTTTCCAAGAGAGACAAACAGCTGAAGCAGAAAAGAACCAAGCGTACACCGCATTGGTCACAGCGTTCCAACAACCAACTGCTAACCTGGCCGTAACTGACGTCAATGCTACACTTGCAGCCATCACGGCGTTCCTCAGTGGAACTAGTGGTGCTACAAGTAACATTGCTCAGATCCAAGGCTTGCTCGTTACTTATCAGCAAAAAGCTGCTGCTTTCGAAGCGAAGAAGGCCGCTCATGACGCTCTCTTTGCTAGATTGAACGAGATCGCGACATACAACTATGGGTCTAGCGTTGTTACAGGTGGTAAACTGCACGCAGTCACCACGAACCTGCAAACAGCTGCTCTTGATAATGCTGCTCGTACTGAAGCGACAAAAATTGCTAACTTCTTCAACGAACTTAACCAAGTTGTTGGAGATAGCACTAAAATTGTTCGTTCAAATGCGTTGCGCGCCATCATCGGCCAATAAGTTTCCTTAGGAAATCTGAATGACGGGTGGATGAACCTTCATCCACTCCAATTCCAAGAGGAGCGGCACCCGCCGCTCTTCTTTTTTTTATATGAGCTCGGCAGCGACGGCGTCGTAGAACAGCTGCCCCGATGGCGTTAATTTCACTGCCGCATCGCAGCGCTCAATCCATCCTTTCTCGATCAATCCCATTAAAGGCTTTTCCAATGCTTCCGGTATAGGGCCGTACGTTGACGTCCATTGCGTCAAATCGATTCCATTAAGCAGGCGCAATCGCACAGCAAATAGCTCTTGGAGATTCCGCGGATAAGGCAGACATTCTTCAAAATCCAACGGGAAGCGATCCTGTTCAAGATCGTTAAGATATTTGTTGAAATTAGCCACATTGGAAAAACGCGAGCCTTGCCAGTAACTGAAGGCCGAGGGCCCGAAGCCCAAAAAAGGACGCCCTGTCCAATAGCCCGTATTGTGCCTGGAATGCATTCCAGGCTTGGCAAAGGCGGAAATCTCATAGCGTCCCAAGCCCATCGATTCGAGAGTTTGGACGGCGGTCTGAAGCATTTGGAGGCGCATCTCTTCAGAGGGCAGCTGAGGCAAAAGTTGTTGCTGATTTTTAAAGAAAATTGTATGCGGCTCGAAGGTCAGATTATAAAGTGAGAGGTGGGAAAGAGGAAGTTGGGAGATGCGATGTAATGTTTTTTCCCAAGTGTGCAGAGTTTGATGCGGAAGCTCAAACATCAAGTCGCCACTGATATTGACTATCCCTGCATCGTAAACGGTCTGCACAGCCTCTAAAGCCTTGGAGGCATTGTGCGTCCGGCCGAGAATGACGAGTTCCTGATCGTCGAGGGACTGGATCCCAAGGCTTACCCGGTTGATGCCGGCTGCCTTATACTGCTCCATGCCTATCCGCGTGATATCTTCAGGGTTCGCCTCCAATGTGATCTCGCAATCTTCAGCGATCTGGATACCTGACTGGTCAATTTTTTCTAAAATTTTCTCGTAAGCGGAGGGAGCGAGTTTAGTCGGCGTTCCGCCGCCAAAATAAATCGATACAATGCGTTTACCTACGAGTTGAGGCAGGCGCAGCGACCATTCTTTAAGCAGTGCGTCGACAAAAGGCTCCTTGAAATTTTGTTCGTCAGGAAGAACAAAAAAATGGCAGTAGGGACATTTCTTGCTGCAAAAGGGAATATGGAAATATAAGCTAATCTCACCAATCATTAGCGTCGGGATCTTCGAGGACGCCGCGCCGCCAACGGTTGCGGTCGCTGAAAGGATCTTCGTCTTCCTCTTCTTCGACTGGGGCGCCTTCTTCTTCGACCTCTTCCCCTTCTTCACCGCTTGCAGTGGTTTCGACATCGAAAGGCTCCGTTTCCATGTCGAGTCCTGCATCCGTGAATCCTTCTTCGGCGATATCGATGTCGGGAAGACTTTGCGGCTCATGAACAGGCGTACGGCCTCCGGGACGTTTGGGGGCGCTGAATTCTTCCATTTCGCCGCTTTCTTTTAAGAAGCGGATCCGGTCTTTCTCTTCGCCGATTTTATCCTGCAATGAGCGCATTTCTTCTCTGTGCTTTTCCATATCCTTTTTTGGGACTAGACCGAGCTTGAGCCATTGTTCTAAGTCTTGGAGTTCAGATTCCAACTTTTTCAAACGCTCAGATTTAATGTTCATCGCCAACACCTTGTTTTGATCGTGGTTTTACTTAAGGCCCCTTTTTTATGCAAATCAAAATGTAAAATTTTTTTTCACACTAGGGGATGGAAATTATAACTTAAGCAACCTACTCAATGAGCCGGAAAGTATCGGCGATGGGAAGATTAAGTTCAAGAAAGTCCTTAATCGGAACAGATTGCCTCTGGAATTAAATGATTTATTTGATATTTATAGGGATACACAGAGGGATTCAAAAGTTGGTCAATGGCGATGTCGCCGCTTCAAATTTGCAGCTGGCTGCATGGGGAATGTGGAAGCACATTCTCGATGCAGCCAGCTGCAAAAATGAGGATGCCGACGAAGCCAGGGCCAATTTTTGAATCAAAATGTGTATGTACTGCTGACAGTTTGAAAGTTATAGAAAATTTCAATTTGAGCGCTTCAATTTTTTGTTTGTTGAAGCAGAGCATGTGCAAGCACAGGGTCGATGGAAACGAACAAAAGGCCGTGGCAAACCACGGCCGTAAGTGAAGATGCTGAAGCAGAAATTTTCGAAGCAGTAGAGATGGGGTCTGACATGAGCGAGTTTTCTTATGCGAATTTAGCTAATCTCTCTGCGCTTGAGCAGCTCTATCAATCCTATCTTAGAGATCCAGACAGCGTCGATCTGTCATGGCGCCACTTCTTTGACGGGATGTCCTTTACTCAAAGCGCGATGCCCTCGCTTCCTGTCAGCAAGGGGAAAGAAAGCCCTGACCTCCGAGTGTACCAATTGATCGACGCCTACAGAAAATACGGCCACTTGATGGCCAAATTCAATCCTATTGCTACGGCTGAGATCAAGGAGCCTCAAGAGCTCAATATCGAAAAGCTCGGGTTCAAGAAAGAGGAGCTCGAAGCCTCTTTGCCGACAGTCGGCTTTTTAGTAGAATCGCAGGCTCCCCTTAAATATCTCATCGAGGCGCTGAAGAAAACGTATTGCGGGACCATCGGCGCCGAATACATGGGACTGGGAATACCTGAACTGGAAAAATGGCTGCAGGAGCAAATCGAGCCGCTTTTCCCTCTGCATTTGGACAATGCGCAAAAAATGCATATCCTGGACAACTTGAACAAAGCGGAATTGTTCGAATCTTTTCTGCATACGAAATATGTGGGACAAAAGCGTTTTTCGCTCGAGGGCGGAGAGACGATGATCCCGATGCTGTCGGCCATGATTGAATCTGGGGCCGATACCGGGATTATCGAGGCGGTACTGGGAATGGCACATCGCGGCAGGTTGAATGTATTGACCAACATTTTGAACAAATCCTATGCGCATGTCTTCCGCGAGTTCGAAGACCACTACACTCCCGAATTGATCGAAGGGACAGGCGACGTGAAATACCATAAAGGTTTTGTGGGGGCACTCCCGACAGCATCGGGCAAAGCAGTCACGGTGACGCTGGTCGCCAACCCCAGCCATTTGGAGGCCGTCGATCCTGTCGTGGAAGGAATTACGCGGGCAAAACAAGAGCTCAACGGGGGTAAAGAACAGAAGCAGAAAATCCTGCCGATCCTCATCCATGGAGACGCTGCGATCGCAGGACAAGGTGTCGTGTACGAGACGATGCAATTTAATGCGCTCAACGGCTATGCGACGGGCGGAACCGTGCACATCGTGATCAACAATCAAATCGGTTTTACCGCTCTGCCCAAAGAAACACGGTCGACGACCTACTGCACAGATATCGCAAAAGCCTTTGGATCTCCCGTGTTCCATGTTAACGCCGAAGATCCTGCAGGCTGCGTGCGCGTGGCCAAGCTCGTGATCGAAATCAGGCAAAAGTTTCATTGCGACGTCTTCATCGATCTCAATTGCTACCGCAAGTATGGGCATAATGAAGGCGACGAGCCCACTTTTACCCAGCCGCTCGAATATAGTTTGATTAAGTCCAAGCGTACGATCCGCGAATTGTTCCGCGACAATCTGATCAAGGAAAAGGTGATTGACCACGCAAAGGCGGAAGAGCTGGAAAATGCTTTTAAGCAAGATCTTCAAAAAGCCTTAGAAGCTCCCCCCGCAGCAAAGAGTGTTGCGCCTGAGCCAAAACCGCAAGTCGATATGGCCATCTCTAGTATCAAGACCGGCGTCGAAGCGAAAACTTTATTGTTCTTAGGCGAGCGGATGTATACCGCTCCTTCCGACTACCGCCTCCATCCAAAAATCCAGCGCCACCTGGAAGAGCGTTTGGCGATGTTCCGCGGAGATCCCAACAAGGCGTGCTTCGATTGGGGGGTGGGCGAGATGCTCGCGTACGCCTCTTTGCTTTGCGAAGATGTCCACGTCAGGATTTCCGGACAGGATGTGCGCCGCGGAACGTTTTCCCATCGCCATGCGGTCTGGGTCGACCAAGTGAAAGAACAAAAATATTTCCCCCTTTCACATCTCAAACCCGATCAAGCGCCTTTTGATATCTTCAATTCCTCCCTTTCTGAATTCGCAGTGCTGGGATTCGAGTTCGGATATAGCATCACCTATCCCAAATCTCTTGTGCTTTGGGAAGCGCAATTTGGGGATTTTGCCAATGGAGGACAAGTCATCATCGATCAGTTTATCGCCGCATCGGAACAGAAATGGAGCTTGCATTCCAATTTGACTTTGCTTCTTCCACACGGTTATGAGGGGCAGGGACCGGAGCATTCTTCGGCGCGCATGGAAAGATTCTTACAGCTTGCGGGGCATGAAAATATGCGGATCATGAACTGCTCCACACCCGCCCAATTGTTCCATCTCTTAAGGGCCCAGGCGCTGCACCCTGTCAAAAAACCTCTCGTTCTCTTTACTCCAAAAGCCTTGTTGCGCCATCCACAATGCGTCTCCAGCTTAAACGATTTAAGTCAGGGGCAGTTTCAGGAAGTGATCGATGATCCCTCTCCTCCCTCCTCTCCTCGACGGATTGCCTTTTGCAGTGGAAAAGTCTTCTACGACCTGTTTCAGGAACGGCAAAAAACTGAAAGTTCCGATATTGCCCTTATCCGCATCGAACAGCTTTACCCTTTTCCCGAGGAGAAAGTCAGACAAGTTCTGGAAAAATATCGTGCAAACGAAAAGGTGTATTGGTTACAAGAAGAACACAGCAATATGGGCGCTTGGGAATATCTGCGCCCGCGCTTCAATCAGCTGCTGGGTGTAAAAGATGCCGTCGCATACATCGGAAGGGACCGAAGCGCCTCTACCGCTGCCGGCTCGCACACGCTGCACAAAAAACAGCTCGAAGAAATTCTGCAACACGTTTTTGAAAGGGTAAAGACATGAAAGTGGAGATCAAAATTCCCGCCTTGGGAGAGTCCGTTGTCGAGGCGGTCGTGAGCAACATCATCAAACCCTCGGGAAGTCTTGTCAAACTCGATGAAGACATTCTGGAATTGGAAACAGACAAAGTCAACCAAGTCCTCCATGCCCCGCAAAATGGGCAATTGACTTTGAATGTGAAAAAAGACGACACCGTAAAAATCGGCCAAGTGATCGGCTTCGTCGATACCGACGTGAAAGCTCCGGCCGCAGAAACACCAGCTCCGGCCCCTGCCCCCGCGCCAGAGGTAAAAAAAACCGAAGGGGAAAGCGCGCGGGTGACGATGTCCGATTTTGCTTCCGCCGTGAAAGAAGGCCCCAAAGCTGCTGCCGCTCCAAAACCGCCCGAACAAAAAACAAAGCCCTCGGAAGGCAAGTCAACGCGCAAAAAAATGACCCAGCTGCGCAAAGTGATCGCATCCCGTCTTGTGGAAGCGAAAAACTCCACCGCGATGCTGACGACTTTCAATGAAGTCGACATGTCTTCGGTCATGATGATCCGTACTCGGGAAAAGGACAATTTTCTTAAAAAGTACGGCGTCAAGCTCGGCTTCATGTCCTTCTTCGTCAAAGCCATCGTCGCCGCCCTCAAAGAGAATCCCGACGTCAATGCGATGATCGACGGCGATGAAATCGTCTCTTTTCAAAGCTATGATATCGGCGTTGCCGTCTCCACAGAGCGCGGATTGATGGTCCCCGTGATCAGAAATTGCGACCAATTGAACTATAGCGGCATCGAAAAAGAACTCGAAACTTACGCCAAAAAGGCGCGTGAAGGGACCATTTCGATCGACGATCTACGCGGCGGAACTTTTACCATCACTAATGGCGGCGTCTTTGGATCACTGCTCTCAACACCCATTCTCAATCCTCCTCAAAGCGCCATTTTAGGGATGCACACGATTGTCAAGCGCCCCGTCGTCGTCAAGGATGAAATCGTCATCCGCCCCATGATGTACCTCGCTTTGAGCTATGATCATCGCATCGTCGATGGCAAAGAAGCGGTCATGTTCCTCGTTCATGTGAAACATAGTCTCGAAGATCCTTCGAGGCTCTTACTGGATTTATGACAATGTCGGAAACAACCTTTGATGTCGCAGTGATAGGATCCGGCCCCGGAGGATACGTCGCAGCCATCCGAGCTGCTCAGCTCGGGCTGAAGACCGCCTGCATTGAAATGCAGGCCCTCGGCGGCACCTGCCTCAATGTCGGCTGCATCCCTTCCAAGACATTTTTGCATTCGACCGAACTTCTGCAGACTTTGCAGAAAGATGGAAAGAACCACGGCATCGAAACGGATGGAGTCAGATTTAATTTTAACCAGTTGATGAACCGTAAGAACAAAGTCGTAGCCACTTTCAATTCAGGAGTCGCCGGCCTTTTCAAGAAAAACAAGGTGACCCACATTCAAGGAAAAGCGGTTCTCGCGAGCCCCTCGACCATCAGCGTCTCAAACCAAACCATTTCCGCACGACATATCATTTTGGCGACGGGCTCCGAACCGATCGCTCTACCCTTTCTCCCCTTCGACGAACGCAGAATCGTCTCGTCCACAGGAGCCTTAAGCTTAGAGCAGATTCCAAAAGAAATGCTTGTGGTCGGCGCAGGAATCATCGGCGTCGAACTCGGCTCCGTCTATTGTCGGTTGGGTTCCAAGATCACCTTCATCGAATTCCTCGACAGGATCTGCCCCACCCTCGACGAAAGCCTCTCAAAAGAATTGCAAAAACTCCTCCAGGCGCAAGGAATGCAATTCAATCTCTCCTCAAAAGTTGTCTCTGCCCAAGTGAACGAAAAGCAAATCACCCTCAAAGTGTCCCTGCCCGATCAGTCCACCCAAGAAATGAGCGGCGACGTCGTGCTGGTTAGCATCGGCCGGAAACCCTACACACAAGGTCTGGGCTTGGAAAAAATCGGCATTCAGCAAAATGAGAAGGGATTCATCAAGATCGATGGCTTCTTCCGAACAAACATTCCCCACATCTATGCGATCGGGGACATCGTTGATGGCCCGATGCTCGCCCACAAAGCCTCCGAAGAGGGCGCCGCCGTTGCGGAAATCATCGCCGGTCACCATCCCAAAATCGACTACGCCGCCATCCCCAATGTCGTCTACACTCACCCCGAAGTCGCCTCCGTCGGCATGACCGAAGCCGAAGCCAAGGCCGCCAGCCTCGATATCAAAGTCGGCACATTTCCTTTCAAAGCCAATTCACGCGCCGTGTGCACCGGTGAAGACAGCGGCTTTGTCAAAGTGATTGCAGAGGGCAAGAGTGGAATCCTTGTTGGCGTGCACATCATCGGCTCTCATGCCTCTGAACTCATCGCAGAGGGAGGCCTAGCCATTCAGAAGCGGGCGACCCTCGCCGATATTATCCATACGCCCCATGCGCATCCGACTTTGGCCGAAGCCATGAAGGAAGCCGCTCTCGACGCTGAAAAGCGCGCGATTCACAAATAAATTCGACACTAAACTCTCGACTGATTCTTCGTCTAGCTCTAATCAAAGGGGGAATTTTTCCTTTTTGTGAACGAAGCATCCATAGGTCAGTTGCCATTTGAGCATTAAGCCAGAAGTCAGGAGTTGTTTCAAAAGCTGCAGCAAGCTTTATAGCAATTTCAGGAGTTACACTCGCCCGTTCGTTCACAATTCTGTTGACCACTTTATACCCGTGAACCCAGGCCTTAAGGCCTGGGATTAAGTTGGGGCCGAGCTTCGAGCTCGGCCCCAACATTGTTTTTGAAAACACCCGGCCCTTAAGGGCCGGGTTTCCGCCGGAGGACGGATGAAACTTCAAAAGTTGGATTTTCAAAAAAAATATAACAGGATATTAGGATGGTCAGGATAAGATCTAATGTAGCTTGAGTTTGTAACGGTTTAGCTATTCTACTTTGGTACTGTATGCAACATTAGAACAAAAAAATTAACAGGATGTGTGTAAGGATATTAGGATTTTTTTTCCTAATATCCTGCTCAAAAAAAGGGATCAGTAACTCTGGGACTTGCCGCAGCTACAGGAACCTTTGACGTTGGGGTTGCTGATCTTAAAGCCGGAGCCGTTGAGCCCATCTACAAAGTCGATTTCTGACCCGAGAAGGCGCGAAACATCGACCTTATTAACATGGATATCGACGCCATGCGATGGAAAAATCTGGTCATCCGGTTCGGCTTTTTCAGAATAATCGAGGACATACTCAAAGCCGCTGCAGCCAGCTGCTTTATCGCCGAATCGCAGTCCCCAACTTTCTTTGCCCTCTTCCTTGAGGATTTGACGGAATTTCTCAGCGGCGCGTTTGGTCATAGAAATGGTGAAAAGGTCGGCTTTTTCGGATAAGATTTCGTTGAGGCGGCCGATCATCTCTTCGACATCTTCGGAAGAAAAGCCATGGCTGATCATTCCTGCTTCTAGTGTTTCCCAAGTCGCTGCCCCGCAACCCACGCAATGCAGGCCGCGATTGGTCATTTCTTGGGCTAATTTTTGGCTCTTGTGAGGGAAATGAGAAAAGATCTCCTCGATTGTCATTTCTTTGGAAATTGTCGGGTGTCCCATCTGTAAACCTATATTTAATACTTAATTTTGACGCAGCCGCCCTTGATCCTGCATTGGCAGGCAAGTCGTTCCCGGTCTTGATCGCCTAAAAAATCTTTTTCTTCTTGAGTAAACTCAGAGAGGTTCTCGAATCCTTCGGTAATTTCGATTACGCAAGTGCCACAAACTCCTTCTGTGCAAGCAAAGGGCACCCCTGCTTCTTCACAAATTTCTTGAATCGGCGAGTCTACCTCGAGTTCTTTTTCTTCGCCTGTATTTTCAAAAACCAGTTTCGGCATCTCTATCTCCTATAATGAATGGGAAGTTAACATAAATTAACCCAAAAGTAAAGGGGCGGGTGGAACTCACCTCGCCCCTTTACAATTTGGTTTTTGATTCTTAATAGGTTAGATCAATTCTGGCCGTTCGTGGTTAAGGGAAGGATCTTCCGCAAGTAGTTCAACCACAGTTTCTTTTAGGGTTTTAACGCCTTCGGGGAACCCACAACGGACCAACATGTCATTTAAATATATTAGCTCGGATTCGAGCATATCAATTTTACTCTCCAGGCTAGCAACTCTAGCGCGGAGTTCGTGCATTGTATTATCCATATTTTATTACCTTTCCCTGGTGGGATTATTACTCTCTTTTTATCTAACATAATTATAACAAAATTTAAATATATATTCAATTTATGACACGCCTTAATTTTATATAATTCGGGATTATTAATTCACCTATAAAAACAAATACGTTATGAACGAAATTTTAAGTTAATATCTAATAAAAAATAAAGTATACAAGACATTAGTCTTAAGATCTTTAAGATGTTATTTTAGTTGATGAGAATTACATAACTAAGTACAATTAACTCGACGTGAATAATTACATATTAATAATCTTACGGAGTTAAAATTATGGCTCAATCAGTATTTCCAGGGTATCCTAAGCTGACTACGGACCTCTATCCCCTCCCTTCTATGCAGCCGGAGGCACCGGCTCAGTTGTACCCTACATATCCTTCCGCTCCTGCGCAGCCCGAAGCGAAACCCTCCTTATATCCCACCCTCCAACCAAGTGCACCCTCCTACAACCCATCTTTGCTTGACGCTTACAACAACAACGACCAATTAAAATTAAATCCCGCTTATTATAGCGCTGTGATGTTTCGGTCGGGGCTTAATCAACGCGCTGAATATTTAATGGCTCAACCGCTCAACCAAGGGAATAAAAAAAATAACCATTGTCTAAGCAATCTTAAGCTCTATCTCGACAACTGTCTTAACGGCTTCAATCCCTGGGAAAATAATTTGGCGCATCCTATCCATAACGAATTGAATAGCATTTGCACCCCACTCCTTGCTCAATCCAAAGCGTTGCCATCACTGGGCTCAAAACTCGATTATTTGTCGGAAGCCATTGGCGAAATTGTTTGGGAATGCAACGACATTACAGATGCGAAGGTAGCTGCAAAGCTGGCTAAATTCGAACTTTTGGAAATCGCGCTGAGATTTCATCTCTATTTTGGACTCATCGCGCAAGAAAAAGCGGCCATCGGTACATTGGTGAGCAGCAAGAAGAAACTGCCGGACAATATAGACCAAATAGAACTCGGATTGCATCAGTTTGTAACGAATAAGGGTCTCTATTCCAATCCCAACCAAGATATGTATACTAACTTGACAAAAGACGCGGTTGAACCTCGTCTTAATGAGTCCCTTACTAAAACAACCTTTAGCCTTCCTCTTGAAAAGGGAATTGAAAAAAGCGAAAAATTTATCCAATCACAGTTAAAAAGCCTGCCTTTAACCACGGCTTCCAACGCTGGCTTCTGCGTTGATGCCTACCTTAGAGAGAGAATGACGTGGAAAGGTGTCACGATAATGGCAGAACAATATAACAAAGAATTTCAAGCAGAAGGAACAATCAACATTGACCATTTAAATAAAGAAGTTCTCAAGCTGCAAGACTTTTTTACCAATCACGGAACAATCTATCCATCTTGGGATCTTAAGCTGTCTTTGATTGCCAATATCTTTGGTTTAGATCTTAGCAGCCCCGCTCCTTTTTGCGCCGTGCGAGCAAAACTGATCCAAGAGCAAACTGAGGGAGTAGAAGCTCTCGCGACTCCTTCAAAAAACCAGTTTCCAAAGTTGTTGCAATGGGTGCCGTTCGTTCCGGCTCCGAAAACGAAGGAACAACGGGTCGGCGACATTAATGCCTTGGCAACAAAAAAACAACAAACGGTGAATGCGCTGGAAAAGGAATTGGGTGTATTGATGCTCCCCCCTCCCGTCCAACCTTCCGCTCCGCCGCAAATCGACCCCAGTTCAATTGCACAAGATCCGACTCCCCCCCCTGTCGTCTCGATTCCCGTAGTACAGATGACCGCGGCAGCTCAACCCCTCTTCACTCCCATCGTATTGCCACCCCAACCAGAAAAAAATAAGGAAATCCTCTCCATTTCCTATATCGATATCGCTTTTGAAGATTTACTAAAAAACCGTAGCGACAATGATAAATGGTTCACTTTGCCTCCATCCGCCCAAAAAGACGTGTTGCGCCATGTGCATTATCAGCCTCGTCTAACAGGACAAGCGGAAGATGCGGTACGCCACATCTTCGATGGAAGTAAAATCTTGAGCCAATTGCAACTTTTTAACAAAAAAGCGATTCCACCTGCAGAAAATGGTCTGGACGAGAGGTTTGTCTCTGAAGGACAGGCTTTGCTCGATTTCTATTATTCCGATCAATCTGCCGGACAGCACCACAACTTTCTCAAGCGCTTTCAAGCTTTGCAGAAGAACCCGTTGTTTTATCAATACGTCTATGAAATAGCCGTGAAGGCAAATGTCTATATCGAATCATGGGACCTCAACTTCGCAGAATACAATTGGGACAAACCCCAAATTCTTCCTTTGTCGATCCAGGCACTGGAAAGATGTTTGCACGCAGAAAGCCAAAAAAACTAGTCCTCACTTTGCACCTGTCCCCGGCAACTCTGCCGGGGATTTTTTAGAGGCTGTTGTTGAATTAAGCTTCTGTCGATTTTTGGGTTCTTTTGAGCCGATTTTCGATTCTTTTTGCGGGGGTATTAACCCGAGCTGTCAAAAGGTGGCAAGCTGCGCCAGCGAGGCAAAGCCAGATGGAAGCGAAGCGGTCCGACTGAGGAGGTCATGTGTAAAACCATGGCCGACGAAGAGGATCCATATGGCAAAGCCGTAGCAAGCAGAGTGTCACCTTTTGACAGATCAGGTTAATATCAACTTTCGTATACTCCCCCCGCAAAAAGAATCGAAAAGCGGCCAAAATAATCCCGAAAACTCAACGAAGCCTTAATCCAACAACAGCCTCTTAGAACATAGTGTTATACACAACTTTTTATTGACAGATAATGCGCATTAACCGTTTCCCACATCAATGCATAATCTGCCATTCTTTTGAGCCCTTCCCATATAACCTTTACTCCGGGAGGGCTCTCCCTAGGTAGGTAACCACCCAATCTACCGATCATGATCATAAATTCTCCAAGTCGGGGTGGTTCTTTCGGTGCTTTTTTATTCAGTATGCTGCAGACGGACATCCATTCAGCATTCTCAAAGACTTCGTCGCATGGCTTGTCTGGATTTTTTCGACCTAGATTCATTAAAAACATGACTCTCCATGAAATAATCATAAACAGAGCGATCATGTTTTTTAGTCTGTCTGCTGTTTTAAGTTCCTTCTCTTCAACATTACACCCATTCTTCAAAACATTAAAAAACGTTTCTATCTCCCAACGGCATAAATAGTATTTAATGACTCTTAAAACTTCTTCCTCATTGTTAATCGGCAAGGTAGTTAAAAGAAGCCAAACAACCGCTTCAGAACCTGCAGGAGGGGATTCCTCCACACAAAGGACTGCATTGATCTGCATAGAGGGGTAGATCTTCCCTTTGACTTCTTTTCCTTGAACCTTCACTTGTTTGACTCGAATAGATTGTTCAACTTCCCGGCTTTTTTGAGTTCCTCTTCCTGGAATGTGGAATTTTATCTGAGCTATTACTGGAGCTTTCGACATCGTTTTCTTAAGTTTTTTCTCCTCGATTTCACCGACTAAAACACGATCGTGTTTTGCCCGAATCAGAATATCGATATTCTTAGTCTGCTCTTTTTCCTTAATTGCTTCAGCCAACAGCTCTAAAATATCGCTTTCTCTATCCGCAATATATACAAATCCTGTTTCCTGTGTGGATTTTGCAAATAGGCATCCTTGCCTGTAGCTTTCTAACCAGCGAAAACTTTCTTTTTCCTCTATGGGTTGGCTGCCTCGAATAGTTCCAGAAATTTGATTTCTATGCTGGTTGGGTACTCTAGTCCATGTACCATGATCTACGAGTCCCAAGCACTGCCTATCAGGGGTGATCGCGAGTATAGGATGAATAAACAGTCCTTTCGTATAATTCTTTTCCAACATACCTAACCCTTCTACATCTCTAGATGTGTAGTCAAGAGAGGAGGTGTCATTTAACAATAAGACTACAGGGAATGCTTTAGCTCTTTGCTGCACGTTCTTGTAATGGGGTTCTAATATTTTCTCAGGAGTTACAAAATCATTACTAAACAGTCTATAAGCCCCGACCAGCTCGGATCTTGTTTTGAAACAGGCTGGCAAGCTGCCCTCAGAAGAGGCCGCGAGTTTTTCAATCGCATGCTTGACTCTTTTGTCTAACCGTTTATCACCCACTTTCAATTCAGCCATTTCCAAATCAATCCATCCCATTTTAGCCCTCCTAAGAGTTTAGGAGAAACAGGATGCAGAATGGAAGGGCTATCTTGTCAATAAAAAGTTGTGTATAACACTATGCTCTTAGAAGCTGTCCTAAAACCGCAATTTCGAATCTTCGGCGAGCTTTCGCGATCTTTTTTGCCCCCTCGCTCAGCCATATCACCGTCCCGATATTGTCTTCGCTCGGCGTCAAAAAATCTCATCGAAGGCTCATCCGAATCTCCGGGATTGAGGTTTTAGGACAGCTTCTTATCCCTTTAATAAGAAAACCGTCGGCCGCTTGTTCAAATCTGGCAGAGGATTTTTTCGCCAATCGCCGACCTTTTTTGTCTGAACTAATTGGGAGGGAAGCGTTAAATCGCAAGCGATGCAGACCCAGGTTTTCGCGTCCAGCATGGAAATCATCTTTTGCAGAAGTTGATTGTTGCGGTAGGGCGTTTCAATGAAAAGGTGCGTCGCATTGTCTTGCCGCGATGTCTTCTCAATTTTCCTGAAAGCGTCCACTAGAGCGTTTTCTTCTTTGGGCAAATATCCATGAAAAGTAAAACGCTGGCCACCCAGCCCTGAAAGGACAAGCGCGAAAAGGAGGCTGGATGGACCTGAAAAAACTTCTACCGGAATCCTTTTTTCTCTGGCCATAAGAACAAGATCGGCGCCGGGGTCTGCCAAACAGGGCATGCCGCAATCGGAAACGAGGCCCCAGACTCCTCCCTTCATGATTTCCTGGAGAAGTTCTATTTTGTCTTGCGGACTGCTATGCTCATTGAGCAAGCGGATGGGAATATCGCGGAAGGTCCTTCCCTCAAATGCAAAACGGCGCAAAAAACGACGCCCTTCTTTTTCATTTTCGGCGATGAGGCCCTTGATCTGATTAACGGCGGCATCGACGCTTGCCGGCAGAAAAGCGGAATGGGGTAATTCTTCAGCGAGAAGATTGGGAAATAGATAGAGCATGATTTTTCTTGAGCAGTGTGATTTTAGCAAGAAACAGATCGAGGATCAGGCCGGGCTCGAAGGAACTGTTTTTGGCCATGAGTTCAATTTCGAACAGTTGATCGAGGGCCTTTTTAAAAAAGCCAAGACGGCGGGCCTTCGCGACCGGAAGCATTTTGTCCAGCGTGGATGCTTTGATGGTAGGCAAATAGCGGCTGATCTCGGCATGCGCGGTTCCCCTTTCCAAAAGAACAGCGAGGACCATTCCGTGTTGAAGCTGCAGACGCATCTGCGAAAGTAGGGGCAGCAATAGCGACAGGTCGACTGTTTCATCGATGCGCGGGAGATCTTCTTTCCAAACGATCATCTCCACAAGATGCCATAGAGAGCTGCTTTTTTGCACGACGCACAGCGTTTGAACGTCTTTCAATGTCAGCTCACCTCTCTCGCCCGAATAGGCAATCAATTTGGCCAATTCTTGGTCCAAACTTGGCAGGTTCAGGCCGACATTCTCGAGCAAATTGTCCAGGGCGTCGCCATGCCATCGTTTGCCGGCCTTCACAGCCATATCGAGCAGGTAACGTTTGAACCGGTCCTTGCGGTCCCAAGGCTTCTCCTCGCTCAAATCGCAAACGATCAGCTCTTTTTTCCCTTTGGCATACAGATCAGCCAAACCTTTTCCCGCGCTGGCCCCAAGGACAAGATAAGCAAAGGGAGAAGGATGAACAATGTAATCGGCAAGCATGGCCAATCCGTTTTTCTTTAATTTGTCGATGTTGTCGAGATAGACCATTTGCGTTCCGCTAAAAAGGGAAGATGTGTTTAGATCGGCGATCCTCTCTTCTATCGATCCTTGCATCGCGTCTTGGACAACATGGGAAAAATTCTGCTGCTTTAACCCAATGGCCGCAAAAATTTTTTCTTTGATCAATTTACGCTCATAGGGGCATGAGGAAACAATTAGAAAAACCCGCGAAAGCTGCACTTTCGCCGCCTGCTGCAAATGTTTTTCAAAAGCGGATAAATTTTGGTATTTCAAACAGTCGTTCCCCATCGATAGGCGATATTCAGAATAATATCCGGATGGAGGCTTTGATGGACAGGACATGTTTCTGCCGCGCGGCTTAATTTCGCTTTCACATCCTCCGGGAAGTCCTGCGGGCAAGAAATGATTACAGATAACTTGCCAATACGCCTAATTGGAGCTGTCGTCATTTCTTTTGTCACTTTGGCATGCGTTCCCTGGATGTCGATATTCAACCGTTTTGCCGCCATTCCCATCAAGGTGAGTATGCAAGATCCCAGAGAAGCGGCAAACAAGTCTGTCGGGGAAAAAACCCGTCCACACCCCCCGACCTCTTTCGGGGCGTCTGTAAGCAGTTCCGTCTTATTCTCTGAGTGGACGGCCCGCGTGGAAAGGTCTTTTTCATACCAGATGTCAATCTTTGCCATACAGGTTAGGGTATATCCTAGAATCCTTGAAAAGCAAAGGATTAAAGAAATTTATTGACAGGCTTCCCATTTCACAGGTAAACTGAACCTAGAGGGTGTTTAGACCCCTTATAGGACCATATGATCTCCCGCTTCTTTAAAAAGAAACCCAAGGCTCCAGAACCTAAAAAAACCGACTCGGAAAAGCCCGAGCGCCGGGAAAGTTCTCGAGAATCCCTTTCTAAAAAGCTGCTCACGGCAGAGGGGTGGAAGCGGATCATGATGCGTAAAACAGGCAAAAACAAATAGTCATAAGTCATTAATTATCAGCTGTTTAAATAAATTCTCAATTAATTAATAATACTATTGTCTTTATTTATGTATTTGATATATAATTAGTATAGAAGGGAAATAAAACATAATAAGAAGGAGAAACTATGACAGCAATTGTAAACAAATCATACATTAAAAACATATCGGAGACCCCAGTATCAAATTTACCCCCTGTTAATGGCCCAAGGTTTATGAAGGCCCTCGAAAAAACCTATGGAGAATCTAATGTACAGCAAGCGATGCGATGGCTAAATTCGGGAAAATTTGAAGGCTCGGAAGCATTTCAAGAGAGAATCATATCCGCAATGAGCGGAGGCGCATTTCAAGGTGAGGATCAGAAATATATAGCTGATGCAGTTTTCAGAGTCTTCAGTAAGCAGATCAATCCGGTCAAAATCTAACCCTCCCTTTCACGACGCGCGAAGGCTATCAGTCTTCGCGCTTTTTTATTGGAGAAAAATCACGGATTTCGAAACTTCCGTCTGCATAACCTGTAATAAATTTACTCCCATCAATTTCTGCACATATGACCGCTTTCCCTTCCCGGCCCCAACTGAAAATTTCTTTAAATTTCCCTACTTCATCCAGCAGCCAAATTTTTGCCTTGCCGTCCACAGAAGCCGTCAGAAGACGACCGCACTGAAATTGAACAGATCTGATTGTATCGGCATGGGCCTTGAAAATCTGAATTTGATGGAATAGGCCGATTTCATCTTTTTTAAAAATCAATAATTCCCCTTTTAGACATCCTAGGATCATGTAACCATCTTTAACGACGGAAGCAGTTACAGTATTGAGAAAATGGATTAAATTTCCTTCACAAGTTTGCAGAGGGCGAAACGATCCTTCTTTGTCTATTTTCCACACTTTGAAACTGGCGTCAAAACACCCTGCAATAAGAACTCCTTGTTCAAAACGGAGTTCAGAAACATTGAAGACCTTTGCACCCACTTTTTCGAGGACTTGGTTTTGCGCGAAATTCCCGCTCGCATTTTTTTCCCAAATTTCAATGGTATCCTGATTTGTCGCTAAGAACAGATATTCTCCTTTTGCATGAAAATCATGGATATTTTCCAGGGTTAGTAATTTTACAAATTTTCCTTCGGTATCCTTTTGCCACACTTGCAGGGTACCCATGTGCGTCTTTGCATAGACAAGGTCACCTTCAACGTAAAATTTATTGATGTCATTGGTATCGATGGCCAAGGATTCCGTGTCGAGAAATTCTTTTCCATCGAGGAATTTTTTTATTATGATCATTTGATGACGAGAGGCGTAAAAAAGATCGTCCCCACTGATGCAGAACTGCCCCTTCGATACTTCTTTGAAAACCAATCGCTGAGATGATCCCTGATGACAAATAATTATTGTCTCATTTGAGGATCCGGTGATGAGATGTTCACGATATTTCTTAACATGAACAATGGATTTTTGATGAACCTCAGGATACTCGCTTAGATGACATTTGTTTGATCTTAAGTTAGATTCGAGCAAATAGGCGTATTTATACTGGTCTTTCCAGGAAAAAGCTGGATTGGGGACGGGAACCTGTTTTAGAAAATCTTTCTCAAAAAGCAGCTTTCTAAGATCCTCATTGTCGGCAATTTGTTTAAATTTTTTGCATACATGGACCGTTCGTTGAAGATCAGGGAACTCCAATCGTGAAAAAATATTGTTTAATACAACTTCATCGGGCAGATTAAAATCAAATGTGGAATTAACGCAATTAGAAGATCCTATATAATTAACTGCCATAATTACCTTTTAAATTTGTTAAATAAAATCTGAATCAATCTACATCATCGACAGATAAAAAGCACTCGAAAAATCCGAGCGAGTGCGAGCTTGTTATAAAAAAATTTAATCTTCTAATATTCCTGATTTTCTGCTATACTGATGCTTCTAAATTTTAATTCACAAAGAGGATGACATGCTATCCATCAATCTCAAAGGAAAAAAGGCCTTTATCGCCGGTATCGGAGACGACCAAGGTTATGGCTGGGCAATTGCGAAAGCTTTAGCGGAAGCCGGCGCGGAGATCATTATCGGGACGTGGACGCCGATCCTCAAGATATTCACGCAATCCTGGAGCCTGGGCAAATTCGATGAATCGCGCCAGCTGTCCAACGGGAAGATGATGGAATATTTGAAAGTTTACGCCTTAGACGCTGCTTTTGACAAACCGGAAGACGTTCCTCAAGACATCCGCGAGAACAAGCGGTATCAAGATGCTGCCGGCTACACCATTTCCGAAGTGGCGGCGGCTGTAGAAAGAGATTTCGGCAAAATCGATATTCTCGTTCACGCCCTTGCCAATGCCCCGGAGGTCAAAAAGCCGTTACTGGAAACTTCGCGCAGCGGGTATCTCGCAGCAGTCAGCTCTTCCAGCTATTCTTTTGTCAGCTTGCTCAAGCATTTCGGCCCGCTGATGCACGGCGACGGCGTATCTATCTCTTTGACGTACCTCGCTTCTGAGCGTGTTGTACCAGGCTACGGCGGAGGAATGAGCTCGGCAAAAGCAGCACTGGAAAGCGATACCCGGACGTTAGCTTTCGAAGCTGGACGTAAATGGGGCGTCCGCGTCAACACCATTTCCGCCGGTCCGTTGCGCAGCAGAGCAGCAAGAGCGATCGGATTCATTGATAGCATGATCGAATACTCGAAAGCCAATGCCCCTCTCATCAAGGACATGACGGCCGAAGAAGTTGGCAGCGCGGCTGCCTTTCTTTGCTCTCCCCTTGCCACAGCAATCACAGGAACGACTTTGTACGTCGACAATGGCATGAACGTTATGGGGCTGGCGGTGGACAGTCAAGCCCTACTTCAGGCAAAAGAAGCCGAGCTCGCTACTAATACCAATAAATAGACTTGGTAGCTTTGGTTAGAGCTTCGATGATCCCATGCTCCCCTTCAGCGATGATTGTCGCCATCCCCTGCATTTCTGATGGGGCCGACGCCATGACGATCTTCACATCAGCGTGTTCGAGCATGCTGATATCATTGAGATCATCCCCCGCGGCAATGACAGGCCCTCCATCGCCGATAACCTCTTTGACGCTTTGCAAAGCATTCCCCTTTGTCGCCTCTTTTGCCGTGACGAGATTGAGATAAATGCCTTCTCCCAGGGGATCTCGGATCATTGTCGCAGCAATTTCCGGAACGGACTGCAGGAGGCCGTTGATGCGCATCATGGCCTCCTTTGTCCCCAGACATTTGACCAAAGGAAATGCGATAGGCCCATCAAAACGGAAATTTTCAACCGCTTTCCAAGGCTCCGGGGAAAAGGACATGATCTTGTGAACATGCTCTATCATCGATGGGGAAAATCTTTCTGGACGGTAGTAGCAAAAATCCCCCCTTTCAAATCCTGCATAGACGAGAAAGTCTTCTTTTTCTCCGCGATAAGCTTCTTCCAAGATCAGAATGACCTGATTGTTGAGATAATTGCGGGAAACAAGCTCTTTATGCGGCATGAAAAGGATGTCAGCTCCATTTTGCACGGCAAGGTAATAAGGAAAATTCAATTCTCTCAGGGCGTTGCACCCAAAAGAAAAGGAACGGCCGGTGATGAAAACGAGCTCCCACCCGTCTCTTTCCAAGTCATGCAAAAATTGCACAACTTGAGGAGGAACGTTGTGACTTTTGTCTGTGATCGTTCCGTCAATATCTAAGGCTATCCATCCAACATGTTTGCGCATAGAATGGAATTTAACAGGAACTGTTGAAAAAAATTAACAAGAATCGCAGACTGCTTCTATACTTTCGCTTTTTGGAGTATATGAGCTTTAAAAAATTATTCATTGTTTTTGTTTTATTTAGTGCATCGAGAGGTTATTCAGATGAAATGCAGAATGCGGAAACTTCTCCACCTGCCACAGAACAGCCTTCCTCTTCAGAATCCCCCGCCCCCAGCGAACAACCGCTTCCCTCCCAATCCAACCAGGGAGTTCCAGCGCCTCTTCCTTCTTCGAAGGAGATGACGACTTCTTATGAAGGGGCTTTTGTCCGTATGTTGGTGACGTTGACCGGACTCGTTCTTTTAGTTTTTGCGACTTTTTGGATTTTGCGAAGACTTGGAAAAGGAAAATTTAAAGTAGGTTCAGGCAATGGGATCAACATTCTGGAACGGCGCGCGCTCAGCCCAAAATCGATGCTTTACATCGTACAGATCGACAACAAGAAAGTTTTAATCTCAGAATCCCAGGTCGAAGTGCGCGCTTTGACTTCCTTAGAGGAGCTCGAGGAAACAAACGAATAGCGCTTTATCCACTAGACGCGAGAAAACTCGGTCCCTTTAGGGCCGAGATGAATCGCGCCGTTTCGCCTATATCATTGTTAGGGTGATTGCTGATTTTCAATGTATTGTCGGATGATAGAAATTGGAGCACCTCCACAAGATCCCGCAAAATAACTAGGCGACCAGAGATTTTTTCCCCAAAGCGCCTGTTGAACAGAAGGAAACCCTTTGTTCCTAAGAAGACGTGATGATACACCCTTTAGGGAATTCACAAGTTTTGAAACAGATATTTTTGGAGGATAACTCACAAGCAATTGCACATGATCTTGCTCGCCATCGAATTCTATAAGTGTTGCCTCAAAGTCTTTACATACGCTTGTGAATATCAACTTCAATTCACGCATGACTTGTTGAGTGAATACTTTCCTTCGATACTTTGTAACAAAGACCAAGTGTACGTGCATTGCAAATACGCATGTTCTTCCATGCCTCAAATCATTGACTTTTTCATCCGTCCTCTGGCGGAAACCCGGCCCTTAAGGGCCGGGTATTTTCAAAAACAATGTTGGGCCGAGTACGAAACTCGGCCCCAACTTAATCCCAGGCCTTAAGGCCTGGGTTCATAGGCTAAAATTAGCATAGTGCGATGCTTTTGAAAAAGGGATTTAAATATCGACTTGACCCCACAACAAGTCGTAGGCAACTATTTGCCCAGTATGCTGGGGCTTCTCGTTTTCTTTACAATCGAGGGTTTGAGCAAAGGAAGACAGCCTATGAAAAAGAAGGGAAATCGATCAAACATTACGATCAAAACAACGAACTCGTATCCCTTAAGAAGCAAGAAACTACTCAATGGTTGAAAGAGATTCATTCACAGGTCCTCCAACAAGCCCTTCAAAATTTAGAGAGAGCTTTTCAAAACTTCTTCCAAAACGTAAAATTAGGTAAAAAGCCAGGATTTCCACGCTTCAAATGCAAAGGGGTTCGGGATAGTTTCCGCTATCCACAAGGGGTCAAAGTCGAAGCAGACAACGTTTATTTACCCAAAATCGAATGGACAAGATTCCACAAGTCGCGCGAGATAGAAGGAACGATCAAACAGACAACCATTACTCGAGAGGGAGAGCACTGGTACATCGCCTTTTCCACAGAATATGAAATTCCAGATCCGCCAGCCGTCCCCCTACAAGATGAAAAAGCCGTAGGCATTGACATGGGGTTAACACGGTTTGCCACCATGGCATCGGGGAGCAACAACAAGTCCACGTATGTCTCCAATCCCCGCTTCTTAGCTAAATATTTACCTCGACTTCGTGTCTTATCCAGACGACTTTCGAAAAAAGTCAAATTTAGTAAAAATTGGTTAAAAGCCAAAAAACAACTCGCTAAACTGCATGCCAAAATCAAGCATTGCAGAGAAGATTTTGCACACAAACTATCGACAAATGTAGTCAAGAGCCACCACATCATTTGTGTAGAGGGACTCAAAATTGCCAATCTCATCGAGAAAGGGACAAAAAGTATGTCCCGAGCCATAGCCGATGCAAGGTGGCGCCACTTTTTAAGATGCCTTGAATACAAAGCAAAGGCACTGGGAAAACACTTTGTGGAAACGTCGCCGTACTTTCCCAGTACGCAAACATGCAGCGGTTGCAGATGTAAGAAAAAAATGAAATTAAGCGATCGTTACTATCGATGTCCCCATTGTTCACTGGTCATTGACCGGGACCTCAATAGCGCGATCCTTGAAAAGGCCGTTGGGATGAGGGTCTTAAAAGCTTGTGGAGCGACTCCTTAAGGAGAGCGATGAAGCAAGAATCCCTCGCTTTAGGCGAGGGAGGTTCAAAGGGGCGATCTTCGGATCACGACGAGGTTTGAATCGCTGATGTTGCCGCGGACCTGGAAACAATGCGCCAAATAGAACGGATGGGCATCAATGACGTCTTTGACAAAAGCTTCCCAACAGTTTTCTCCGGGACGAGCTGGAACTTGGCGCAAATCTTCTTTGTATGAAGCGCCGTTCTGCCAGGCGTGTTCGATGATGGCCTCAATCTTTCTCCCATGGTACGGCTTTACAACGCCGTAAAGACCTGCGAGAACGCCTCCCAAACCAAAGAGCGGGGCCTTAACGATCTCACCAAGACCATACCCCAACCTCTCCGAACTGAGGGAAACGGCTTTGCTCAATCCCCCAAAGCCCTCATAAAATCTCCCATAGGCGAACTGCCGCCCCGCTTCAAGGATAGCTCGAGTGGCAATAGCCGTGATCTCGAAGGGAGTTTTGAAAGTATACCAAGCCATTTTCCCAATGGCATAAAAAGGCATCCCAAGGGCGATAAGAAAGCATTTGATCGAAATGACATAGTGCGGTTCGTCTAGGGTCATTTCCCCCGTTTTAATATCTTCTACATAGGTGATGAGCGTCGTTTTTCTCATTTCACCGGTTGTTGATGTATTCTCATCTCTAACGTCGAACAGCCTGATATTGCCATTTGCATCTCTCTTCATCACATGGACGCGGCGGAAAGCGGAATCGGTGTTCTCGCAAAGGGAAGTCAGCATCGATCCAACGGAAGAAAAAAATTGCTGGAACTGTGTGGGAAGATTTAAACTTTGACTTTGAATTGTACTGGTCATAAGAGCGCCGCCAAATTTTTTTTTAAGGCTAGATTATACCAAAGTGAAGGGATCGGAGGTATCCGTAAAGATTAATTAAAATTTATTTCCCCCTTTCCTTGGAACACTGTAAGCGCCAGAGCGCAAATTTACAGGTCATAAAGACCAAAACAATCAAAATAAACACATATGCGATGCCCAAGAATGGAGGACAGTTGGCAAAACCAAGTCCCAGTGCCCCGTTGCAAAAATTTTTGTAACGGGCCACGAGGCTGACGAGAAGCGTCAGATCGCCATATTCACTTTATTCTATTTTTTTCGCGACGATGATAACATTTCCCTGAATTTTCCTGACAATGACTATCTCCCCTCTTTCGATGAATCCTCCTTCGGAAAGGGCATCGTACAAATGAGGAGGGATTAAAATTTTTCCTCCGGGGCGCAAGGAAGTAAAGGCTACCCCCTCTGTATGGACAGCCGGCAGCGAGATCGGTTCGGGCCCTTCCTGTTCTGTTTGCAGGACGACCCGGCTTTTCGTTAGAAGGCGCGGAGTGAGATAACGGGCCATCAAAATGACGATGATCAAGGCGATGACGAGAGCCCCCAAATAAAAAGCCAAGTCATTCATATACTCCATTGTCGCCAAATTCCATTCTTTCCAGTTCCAGGAAAAATTCACCGACTCGAAATCCGGCAGTAATAGGGCAAAAACTACAAAGAGAATCAGGGCTGTGCCCACCGCGGCCAAAAAGCCAAATCCAGGCAATATGAAAAGCTCTGCCAGAACCAGGACAACCCCTATTGCGATGATCAAAATTTCAAGCCACCCGATTGTTTCCAATGTAAAATTGGGCCAGAGAATCACCCCCAAACAGATCAAAGCGATGATGCCAGCCAGCCCCAAGCCGGGCTGGCTAAGTTCCATGTAGACGCCGATGATAAGGCCAAGCATCAACAGAGAGGCGACGATTGGATGCGTCAAAAAAGCGAAAAAACCCACTTTCCAATTATGATAATTGATCATTTCCGCGTTGGGAATATTCGCAAAGAATGGATAGTGAAAAAGCTGGCTTTGTTCAGCAGGCCACTCCCCCATCTCCTTTTCGAGGGGCGTGATCGTTCGCGTGATCAAAATCGGTACCGCGATATCCGCCACGCCCCATTCCAAAAGTTGCTGGGAGTCCAAAGTGAGCAGTTTTCCCTGCGTGGTAATGACGATATCGGGATGATCCCCTTGCGTCTGAATTTCCTTGTCAGCTTGGAGCTGGACAACCTCGCCGTTTCTAATGACGAGAACGATATCGGGATCGACCATCGCTTCGGCGATCAAAGGATTGCGTTCGTAAAATTTTGCTAAACTTGCAAATTCCGCGCGCAATGCGGACCTGATCTTCTCCGGAGCAGCTTCCAGAACACCTTCGGGCTTGGTAATGACAGGTTGCGCAGCGCCCATCAATGCGCTTTCGGTCACGGCGATAAAACGGCAGGAGTAAGCGAGCATGGCCCCCGCGGAAAGAGCCCAATTGTAAACGACAGCCACGACCGGAAGACCATTTTCCCTGTCGAATTGCTGTAAGAGTTCGGCTATCTTCATCGCAGGCAGCAGCTCACCGCCAGGAGTATTTAAACGCAGCATGACAAAGATCACGTTTTTCTTTTTATATTCTTCCAAAGCAAACTTGATATGCAGATATGTCGTCTGGTCAATCGGCCTGTCGGGACCGATGTAAAGATAACCGACAAGATTATCCCCGGTTTTTTTGTAATGGATCAATTCTGCTAGCTCTGCATCTACCGAAGGAATGGAGGAAATGAGATTTTGGGTTTTGGCCCCATAAGCGAGGTTAAATTGCTCGGGAAGAAGCGACTCGATCACGAACCGCATATTGGCAAGTTCGGAACGATTTAGGATCAAGGGGGCCGAATGAGGGGGATTGACGGGGACGAGTTTCCACCCCTTTTCATTCACAACATCGACCTTAGGATCGATCATGGCCTGAGCAACGAGCCTTAAGACATAAGGATTGGGAACGTTGTCTGGGATAATCCCCTGCACTTGGCGTTGGAGCTGGTCAAAAGGGATTTGGAGCTCAGACCCATAAATAATATTTCCCCAAACAAAAGTGGGAGTCGCTAGAAGGCGGTCGGCCAAAAGGGGGAAAACAGCACTGGGACCTAAGGCTTGATTTTTGATATAAACAACGATTTTTACCCCTTTAGCGACTCTCAGATCGTGTAATTGTTGAGCAAGGTCTAATGATGGCCCTAACTCCCCTGATCTCGAATCGATTTCGAAGAGGATCTCCTCCCCATCAAACTTATCCAACTGATCTTTAACACCTTGTATCTTTTCTGCCGATAAATGATCGGTGAAATTGAGGATCAAATGTGGATCTCCCTGACAGAAAGCACATAAAGCGATGAATATGAAGGATATAAAACATTTACACATCTTCTTTAAAAGTAAAAAATTAACAGAATTTTGTCCAACTGTTTAAATTTTAATCTTTATCATATAAAATATTGTTTAGATGAATACACGAATTGTCATTCAAAAGCACTGCGAAGTATTGGGAGTGGATTCCGATCCAAAAGAAAAGGACACCTATAATGTCCGAGTTCTTTTGACAAAGGAAACAGAAGAATTGGCTCCCGAAATCCCTTTAAAATTAAAAGGGTCTTCTCAGGAAATCGTTAAAATTCTCTCTTTTTTGGGCGAGGCATTCAATCAGGATCCTGCGCTTGGAAATCAGCTCGATGATCTTTCTATCGCCCCTATTACTTTTGAACTCAAAGAAAAAAAAGTCATCGCCACAGACGTGCATGGCAAGGAACTGATCAATGCCCATGCTCCTGAAATTTTAACTCCCACCGGCAAAGTGAAAGAATTTTCAGAAAAATTCTTCAAGGTATCTTAGAATCGCACCCTGAGTCTTTTCCAAGCTCTCATCGGTGTGCGCCTGGCTAAGAAAATGTGCCTCATATGCGGAAGGGGAAAGATAGATCCCCTGGTCAAACAACGTGCGGAAAAAATGGTTGAAGCGGGCCTCATCCATGGTTGCAAGGTCTTCCCTGCTTTCGACTTTTTCAAGACCAAAAAAGAGGGTGAACATTGAACCTGCGCTTTGAATGGCGATGGGTAATTGTTTTTGAGCGGCCAATCTCCGGATCGGCTCTAAAAAATTTTCCGTTCTCGCATTCAAGCCTGGATGAAAATCGGGCTGTTCGATGATTTTTAAAGTTTCCAAGCCTGCGCACATAGCCAAAGGATTGCCGGAAAGAGTCCCTGCCTGGTAGACCGCGCCCAGAGGAGCGATCATCTCCATGATTTCCTGTTTTCCCCCGCAGGCCGCGGCAGGGAAGCCGCCCCCGATGATTTTGCCCAGACATGTCAAATCCGGGGTAATCCCATAATGACCCTGAGCGCTATGAAGGGCGACTCGAAATCCCGTGATCACTTCATCGAAGATCAGCACAATTCCTTTTTTTTCCGTCTCTTCTCTCAACATTTCAAGAAATTCTTTCTTTGCTGGGACCACTCCCATATTTCCCGCAATTGGCTCAATCAGGATGGCGGCGATATCGTCGCGCGACCTCAAAAAATTGCGGCATGTCTCAAGATCGTTAAAGGGCAAAGATACAGTGAGTTTGACAAGCTCATAAGGGATGCCCTTGGAAGAGGCTTGGGGAAGATGAGTGACCCCGGAACCTGCCTGGATCAATAAACTGTCGGAATGCCCATGGAAATGGCCGTTGAATTTGATAATTGTCTGTTTTCCGGTATAGCCGCGGGAAAGGCGGACCGCGCTCATCGTTGCCTCGGTGCCCGAGGAGACAAAACGTAGCTTTTGCATAGAGGGCACATGGCGCATGAGCGCCTCCGCAAGCTCTTTTTCATAAGGTGTAGCAATGCCAAAAGAAGAGCCGCGGCCTAACTGCTCCGAGGCTTTTTGCACGATGCGCTCATGGGCGTGGCCGAGGATCAACGCCCCCCAGCTTTGGCAAAAATCGATATAGGCATGCCCATCGACATCGATGATCGTATCCCCTTTTCCTTCACGGACAATTAAAGGCGTAAGCTCCATTCCTTTAAAAGATCGAACGGGAGAGCTGACCCCGCCCGGCATCAGGGCGCAGGAGTCGCGGTAGAGTTTTTCTGTGTGCGGACGTAATTTCATACAGCAAGTTTTAAATTAAAGAGGGGAAAATGGAAAGAAGAAGTTGCATTGGAAATCGGGGACAAATACCCTTTTCTCCATGACGTTGAGGAATTTCTTTTTAACCGCCCTCTTTTTATGGATCCCATTTACCGCCTATGCGGGAGGAATTTCCTACAACGTCGCATTTGAAGGTTTAGGCGACTCCCGCGCTCTTCGAGAAATTAAGCTAGCCTCTCAGCTCACTTCGCTAAAAAAACGGCCGCCGGCTTCGATCAATGCCTTGCGTTATCGAACAGAGTCCGACATCCCCGAATTGATCAAAGTCCTTCAGGCGCATGGGTATTACGAGGCAAAAATCAACATTCAGATCCATGAGCTCAATAACGAAGTGAAAGTGATCGTGATGATCGATCCCGGTCCGCGATATCGGTTGGAAGCGTTCGATCTTCGCCTCTATTGCGAAACCTCAGATGTCCCTAATTCATGCTGCCAGATTACCTTTGGGGATATCGGAGTGCAGCTGAACAAGCCCGCGCAGACAGAAGCCATTTTAGATGCTGAGCTTAAAGTCCTGCAACGTTTGTCTGAGTGCGGTTATCCACTCGCCAAATCGGAACGGCGGGACGTCATTGTGGACGGGAACACGAAAGGTGTACGCGTACAGCTGGATGTTAAAACGGGTGAAAAAGCAGAATTTGGTCCGACTGCGATCGTCGGCACGACCAGAGTCAAACCCTTGTTTTTAGAACAAAAAAAGTTGTGGAAAGAAGGAGAAGTTTACGATAGCCGTCTTGTCGAAAAAACGCAAAACGCTTTGATCGAGACGGGATTGTTCAGCTCCGTCCTCGTCACTCACGAAGAAACACTCTCTTCCCATGGAGAAATTCCGCTTAAAATCGAAGTCAGCGAGAGTAAACACAGAAAGGTCAATATCGGCGTCAGCTATCAAACGGTGTTCGGCCCCGGCTTGACCTTCGGCTGGGCCAACAATAACGTTGGCGGAATGGGCCGTACTTTTAGTTTTCAAGGAGATGTCACCCGCATTAGCCAGACCGGCAACGCGACATATATCCATCCCGATTACAACAAAATCGGCCAGGACATGATTGCCCAAGCCCAAGCTTCACATGGGGCCTTGCCGAAAGCCTATTCAATGCGCGCGTACAGCCTGTCAGACCGTTTTGAACGGCAGCTCACAAGAAGGCTGCGCGGCTCGGCCGGCATCAAAGGGGAAAGAGTCTACGTGACGGAAAGCGCCCAAAATGGGAATTATTGGCTTTTGGAAGTCCCCATGTATTTGCGCTGGAGTTCGGCCAACAGCTTGCTGAACCCCACGCGTGGGGCGACATTGGAATACGTTCTTACGCCTGCTCTCAATGTCGCGCGCGCACGCGATGTCTACCTTACTCAAAAATTCATCGAATCGGCTTACCTGCCTCTCGATGAAAAAGCAAGAGTTGTCCTGGCGGAGAAATTCACTTATGGCATGATCCTGAGCAATGGCCTTGAGGCCATTCCTCTCTGTTACCGTTTTTTAGGGGGCTCCGAAGAAGATTTGCGAGGCTACCGCTACCAGACCGTAAGCCCGCTTGTGCATGGGAAACCGATCGGAGGCAGGTCTGCCGCCTATTTCACTTTTGAAACACGCTTCCGTGTAACAGAGACGATCGGGCTGGTCCCCTTTTTCGACATGGGAAGTGTATGGACGACAGAATACCCCACTCACGGGAAATGGTATAAATCTGTTGGTCTGGGATTTCGCTACTTCACATTCATGGGGCCGTTTAGAGTAGATCTGGCGTTCCCTTTAGATCGCCGTAAAGGGATCGATCCCGTATATAGAATTTTAGTAAGCATCGGGCAAATGTTCTAATATGATTATATTTTATAAATTGACCAAATCTGTCCTCTACATCTTCATTGGACTCATCCTCTTCTTCTGCACTGCGTTCGCACTGATGCAGACAAAATGGGCCAAAGATCAAATCCAGGCAAAAATCGTCGCTTATCTAAACGAGTCCGGAACACAGGCCTCTATTGCTGATTTATCGGGACGCCTTCCGTTTTCTTGGGAAATTCAGCAAGCCGATTTTACTTTCAACAAAGGCGATTCGCTGAAATTGTCCGATGTCAGGCTGCGCATTGCGATCCTGCCCCTATTGCGAGGAAAAATCGTCATCAACTATTTGAGCGCGAGCCATGCCATTTATTCTTATTTTCCTTCGGAACAACCTCCTGCTTTAGATCTCGCCAGCGCCAAAGCGTGGGTGCGCAAACAAATCGAAGGGATCGATCTACCCTGCGAAATCGATATTGATCACTTTAATCTCGCCTTCTTAGAGGTAAAAAATATCCAAACCGGTTCCACGCTGAGTACAGGATTAACGGGAAAGATCGCCCTGCGCCGCGATTTAGAAACCTTTAAGTTGGAACTCACATTTTTTTCCCCGGAAAACAAGAAGACTTATTTGGATTTCCGCTTATCAGCCAATAAGTTAAGAAATTTAGTCGAGGCCAAAATTCAGGCCCATCTCAATGAAATCGATTCCGAATTCGATTTAGAAGGTTCCTGGATGACATGGTCAGAGCTTCTCTACGATCTTCCGCGCACAGGCTCCCCTCTTCAAGGCACGTGGAAAGGAGAGCTTGCCAATGTTCATTTTCCAGCTGTCCCCCTCTTAAATCGAGATTGGAAATTTAAAACAGAGTTTTCCGTTTTGTCCGGTCAGGAAATCTATCTGCAAAAACTGCTCCTCCTGAGCGATCTCGTCCACCTCAAAGCAAAAGGGAATTTGAATGCCGATCTGGAAAAAAGCAAAATAGCTTTCGCATATTCTTTTCCCGATTTAGCAAAGTTCCCTACTATTCCGGTAAAAGGATCCGTGCATGGCAAAGGCGTCTACCAGGAAGGGACATACAAAGCCTCATTGGAAGCCCATGAACTTCACATCCACTCTTTTGCCGCCAATACCATCCAGGGGATGGTCAAAGGGAGCTATGAAAACAGGGAATGGGAAGGAGAAGTCCAATTGTCCTCTCCTCAGGCAGACCTCCCCTTCCATGTTGCTTTTGCCTTTGAATATTTCCCCGGTCAATCCTTTTCCATCATCGATCTCAACTTCAAAATTTCTGATGCCTCCCTCCATGGGTATTTGACCTACGATTTGCCCCGGGGCCTTTGCCAATCCTCGCTTTTTGCAAATACAAACCATCTCGAATCTTTTGAATCTTTCTTCAGAAACGAAAATCTCGGGGGTAAACTTGCCGCTGAATGCGTCCTTTCCACCGAAGACAACGAACAAAATGCACATTGCCTCCTCATCGGGAAAAATTTGCGTTTCCGCGAATACTTTCTTGAAGATTTAAATGTGGCCGCCAAAATCCAGAACCTCTTCGATGCACCCTCTGGGGAAGTCGATATTCTCGCAGAAAAAATTTATGCGCCCAGCTTCTACCTGGACGAACTTCATTTTACCACACAATCCGATGAGGGGATTTGGCCATTCACGATAAAGACAGAGGGACAGATAGAAAATCCCTTTCATTGCACGGCTGAAGGATTTTGGAAAAAAGAAAACAGTTTATTTTCCTTGGAACTCACCCAGTTATTTGGCGATCTTTCCGACATTCCCTTTTCATTAAAATATCCTACTGAGATGGAATGGGGCGCCAGTTATGTGACATTAAGCCCTTTTGATTTTCTCATCGGCGATGGTCGATTTTATGCGACATTCGAATCGACTCCGCTCCGTTCTTTCGGCAAATGGGATTTAAAACATTTTCCGTTGGAGGTTTTCCGCTGTTTCCGCCCTCACTTTAAATTACATGGTTTTGCCTCCTCGGATGGATTCTTTGACGCAACGCCGGAAAATATCGAAGGGGTGTCAAAGACAATCCTTGAGGAAGTCGACGTTCTTCACTTCGGAAGAAAAAATCCATTCCGGGCTAAAGGCGTCGTTCAAGCGCATCTCGATCAACGCATCCTTCAGGTCTACACCGACCTTTACGCAACAGACCAACAATTTCTCGATTTCGCCGGTTCTTTTCCCGTCGAGTACCAGCTCTATCCCTTCCGCATGACTTTTGATGAGACAAAAAACATTTCGGGAGAGCTCATCGCGGAAGGAAAATTGCAGGACTTGTTCGATTTCGTCAATCTGGGCACGAATTACTTCTCGGGGTTGCTCTCCTGTCGTCTTTTTCTCTCCAATACCCTCGCAGCTCCTTCTCTTAGAGGAAAACTAGAATGGCAAAACGGCACCTATGAGAACTATTTTACGGGAATCTCTCTCAAGAATATCCAAGCAGACTGCGAAGCGCAAAATGACACCATCCATCTCATCCAGATCAAGGCGGATGATGATAAAAAGGGGTCGATGACTGGCCAAGGCCAAATCCTGCTCAAACCCCAGGAATTTTTTCCTTACGCCTTTGAGGCCGAATTGCAGAACTTGCACGCTTTAGGGTTTGATATGATCGATTCCAATCTCACGGGACCTCTTTACTTGACGGGCGACACGACACAGATGCTTGCGCAAGGCAATTTGTTGATCGAAGAGGCGAAAATTCATATTACCGAAAGGCTCCCTTACGAAATTCCGACCATGCCTTTCACTTATGTCAATCGTCCTCCCTATCTCTATTCCAGGGCAGCAAAACCTGAACGACATTTTATCTTCTCGATGGATCTGGAATTGACAGCTGATAACAAAGTCCTCGTAGAAGGGCGCGGCTTGAATGCAGAACTCGAAGGGCATGTCCATCTGTATGGCAATAACGCCAACATCGCTGCGAATGGAGCTTTAAAATTGATTAAAGGAGAATACCAGTTTTCCGGCAAAGTCTTCAAGCTGACCGAAGGAGAAATTGTCTTCAATGACAAACCAACCCCTTCAGGGTATCTCAACCTGAACGGAACGCTCACTTTGCCTGAAGCGACGATCACGGCGATGCTGCGCGGCCCTCTGAACTCCCCTCAACTTACCTTCCAATCCAACCCGCAAAAACCGACAAGCTCGATCTTAGCCCTGATCCTGTTCAACAAAGATATCTCCGACATTTCCCATCCTGAAGCGGTCCAGCTCGCCAGCACCCTGGTCAGCCTTTCAGGAGGGGCAGGGCCCGATGTCCTCGAGACCATCCGTAAAAGCATCGGGGTCGACCGCCTTAACATCTCTTCCCAGCCGGGCACTGATGAGATCGCTGTACAAATCGGAAAATACTTGACCCGCGGCCTGCTGATCACTCTCTCCCAAAGCGCGACCAGCAGCCGAGTCATCGTCGAAGTTGAACTCCCCAAAGGCTTCGTCTTCCAAGCCGAAACCCAGGACGAGGAAGAAGGCAAATTCTCCCTCAAGTGGACCAAGAGCTATTAATAAAGAAGCCGGGCACGGGCTCGTGGCAAGTTTACACATCCCATTACCACCTTGAGGTTGCATAGGGTTTTATGCAACGCAGAGGCGCAAAGCCGCCGAGCCGCAAAGGTAAATTCCGAGGCATTAGAATGCCGCGGAATTTACCTTCACTTGGAAGGAAGAAAAGAGAGCACCAAATGTCATTTTGCAAAAATATTTTTTCTGTATAGTTTTAGGACCATGGAAGCTGAGCTTACGCGAAAAATCATTGGAGCAGCCATTGAGGTTCACCGTGCCTTAGGGGGCCGGGTCTATGAATTGTCTTTGTTAGAATTGCGTTGCCAGAGGCAATTGGCTATTCCGGTGAAATACAAAACCATTAGGGATCTTCTCTTTTTAGATATTCTGGTCGAAAACAAAATAATCATTGAGGTCAAAGCAACTGAACTTGATCATTCCGTATATCAATCCCAATTATTAACCTATCTGCGCCTCAGTGGCATGAAATTAGGTCTTCTTCTCAACTTTGGCAAAAAACAGCTCAAGGATGGCGTTTGTCGAGTAGTAAATGGTTTATAACTCTTGATTTTCGCCAAAAAATGAAAGTAAATTCTGAGACATTGTATGCCTCGGAATTTACCTTTGCGTCTTAGCGCCTCTGCGTTGAATAAAAGCCTATGCAACCTCTAGGGGGTCAACCTTTCCTGGTCATTCCCTTTTAAAATAAGTGCTCGTATTTATTTATAATGTGTAAATGAGTAAAATTACGCTGAGGAACGACGCACGAGTCTTCAAACGAGCATTAAAATCTTCGATCACTCTCTACACGAACCAGTTAATTAATCCTTTTATTTGTCAAAACCTCAAAAAATTGAGTTTTGTTAAGATTGCTTTAATGAAGATTCTTTGCTATGCTCAATCCCAAAAAAAAACCACTTAAGGAGAAATATGGGTGCTGTAACGAACCATGGCTACAATATGGGCCTCGAGATCACACAGTGTTATCAAAAATATTTCGATTATCGCGAGGTGGAGCTCAATAAACTCATCGACGGCTTGAAAGTGACCAACATCCAAGTCAAAATCATGCAAGACGTGATGAACAAACTCTCGCATGCCAAGCAAAAAGACAAAAAAATTGATCTCACCAATGATGAAGTTGCCAAAAACTACGCCTATCTCGCTTATTTGAGGAATCCAACGATTTTCGAGGGCAAAGTGGGTAACACACCCGTCGAAGAGATCAGCCTGGAACAAAAATTAAACGAGATTATCGATCAACTTCGTGAAGAAGGCGTGCCCGATGCAGAAATCCATCTTGGGATGATCATGGAAAAGGTTCACTGCGATCCGAATCTCCAATTCGAACCCCTCGATGAATCGGCGATCGATGTCGTCGTCCAAGGTTTGGATGCAGAATTGAAGTCGCTCGGCGCAGACTTGAATAAACAGTTAATGGACATCAACAGCAAATACGAAGACCGCTCTCAGATGACCGAAAATGCGAAACAAGTCCTCAAAGAAGCGGATGAATTGAACAAATCGATCATCCAAAAAACCGGCCGTGGCGGATAAAAAAAATGATGCGCAGCTCCTTTCAACAAGAAGTGATGGAAATCCTGGGGATCACGGAAGACGCGATCTCACCGATTCCGCTTGAAATGGAGCAGCAATTTTATGCGATCGCCTTTGGTCTTTATGAAAAGGGCGATTACCGAGGAGCTGCCCAGCTGTTTACCCAGCTCGTTCTAACCCATCCCTTTTCGCTGCACTACTGGCAAGGGCTTGCGAGCTCCAAGCAAATGGCAAAAGAGTATCAAGCCGCTGTACATGCCTGGAGCCTGGTTGCATTATTGAAAGAAAATGATTCCGCGCCCCACTTTCATGCAGCGGAATGTTTTCTTTCCCTCGATGAAAAAGAAGATGCGCTTAAAGCTCTCGACGCCGCATTGGATTTATGCTGCGAGAACGAGCGATTGCGCGATAAGATCAACTTATTAAAGACGATTCATTATGCCAAATCTTGACCCAATTTCTTCCTCCTTCCAGTCCCTTTCCTTTCCGGATGCGCCGGCTTCGGCTTCGCTATCCAGGGAAACTTCCGGCGTTTCCGATACTCTAGGCGTTGCGGAAAGAATGACAGCCGCGGATTGGATGCCTGAACGTCCCGTTTTGACTTCTCCCGATGACTTGTTTCCTCCCAATCGCACACCACCAAGCAGTGAATATCGATTGCTTGCGGCGACGGAAGAGACGCGTAGCCTCGGAAACCAAATCATGGAAACGCTGGGAACCCGTCTTCAGCATGTGAAACATTCGATCCGAGAAATTTCTGCGGACAACATCCAAAAATTAAAAGAAAACGCCAAAAGAGCCGCCGACAGCAGCTTTTGGTCGGTTTTGAAAAAGATTGCGACTTCCCTTCTTTCCGCCCTCTCGATCGTCTTCGGTATTTCCCTGGTCGCCACAGGCGGCGGAGCCTTGATCGGCGGAGCGATGATCGCCTCCGGCGTCCTCTCTTTGGCCAATTTTGCCTTATCGGAAACCGGCGCGTGGGACTGGGTTGCTAAACAGCTTGCAGGCGAGAATGAAGAGCGTAGAAAGATGTTCGCGATGTGCCTACCAGGAGCTGTCGGCATTATCGCCGGCGCGATTGGAATCGTCGGATCCGTCCAAGTGATAGCCACAGGCGCTGCCCAATTTGCTGAGAAAGCCGTATACATCGCACAGACCGCACTTGCCGTTTTTGATGGCATTACGACATTTGGCGCAGGGTATGCAAAGACACACCTGATCTGGTCGGATGCAGAGCTCAAGAAGGCGCAAGCGGATTTGACTGTTGAACGCACAAACTTTGATACTGTGATGCGCGAGATCGAAAGCAGCATGAGTGACTTTAGAGCCGTCAAGAGCAAATCGAAAAAAATTATACAAACCCTTTCACAATCCAATGTTCGGCTTGTGAGGCAAGGTTAAAACTTAAGAGGTAATATGTCAGGAGCACTAAATAAGGTATTTGCAGAAATCGCCGACTTCACCAAGACGATGGGAAGCCTGCATTCCGATTTTCTCATCATTGTCCGCCGTGATATCGAGCGCTTCCAGGAGATGACTAAAGATCTCGTCGGAGAATTGAACTGGCAAGGCTGGTCCACACTGTGTTTGACTTCATTAAGCGCAAGCTTTGCGATTGCAGGAGCCCTGATCCCTAAAAGCGGTGCAGCCAATGGGAATGCCCCTACCGTCGATCCACGTCTCGCCGCTCACGATGGACACTCCGACCCCTTTTCCAATGCGCTGAAAGCCATCACGCAAAAATTGAGCGACAATGATTTTTTGAGGACGACCTGCAAAACAACCTCCAAATTTTTTGGCGGCGTTACCCAACCCGTAGAAGTCTGGTTCCGCGGAACAACAACGGACATCGAATCCAGGAGAGCACTTATCGAACGCGTCAATATCCAAGACGGGCAAGCGAAGAAGTCGCAATTTGATCAGAACGTGCAAACGGCACAACAGGCAGCTTCCCGCCTCTTAGATTCCAAGTCCAAAGGCGCCTAAGCTTCAGGGCTGAATAGAAATGAGTACTGATCTTAGAATTACGGGTACCCTTCAGCGTTCAGCCCTGGAAATATCTTCACTTTCTAGGCCTTCAATCCCTTGCGGCCTGTCCTCTATCCCTTCCCAGTTGGAAACCCTTCAACGCGAAAATGCAAAAGAAGAATTTAACGAAACTGCGGCTTTCTTCAATGGCATCCGGACCAGGATAAAAGAGCTGTTAAGATATTGTCTTCCCTGTTTGTTTCCAGTTCAAACAGTGACGATCCCCACAGGGCCGATTTCTGCCTCGCTGATCGAGCAGAGAGTTAGCATGGGGAAAAATTACATTCAGGACCAGCTCCGCCCCAGAGTCGATGAACCTCCGGGCCACGGTGAGTCATGGACGTCGCGCGGCATTGAATCCGATCTTATCCGGGACAGCAAAGTCGTTGTTTTCCTCAAATACAATCGGATGCAAGACTATTGCTACATGCAAATGAATGGCCCTCAAGCGCTGGAAAATTTAAAACAAACTGCCATGCAAAAGCTCGAAGCCCTGATCCGCCACCCCCAAAACCGGGAGGCGCATCACGCGGAACTATCCGTGACGACAAACACCTATTTTGCTTTAACGATCAGATACGATGCACTTGGACCGTTGCCCTACTACAGTTTACATGGCCAAAATAAAAGCATCGATCTCAGCCCCGACATGACATCAAGACCTGGCGGAAGTGACGGTAGCCATGGTCGCTGGGGTAGGGATGAGCTAATGCGTGTTATTCTAGAATATTATCTTTCATCGCCCCAAGCCCTCGCAGAGATTGAGCGCATTTTGTAACTTCCTCTTTCTAAAAACTTTAATTCCAATAGTCTGATAAGTCATTGAATTTTAATGTCTTGCATTAAAATTTCCCTAAACAACTGATTATCAATAATCACGTTTCTTTAAAAAACTTATATAAATAATAAATATATTTAAAATCTTAATAATGGTATAATTAACTTCGATAAGTAATAATGTAAAAGGAGTTTTAATATGACATTCTTTGAATTTAATACATCATCATTAAAAAACGAGGTTTATTCCACTAATCTCAGTTCTTCTAGTCAAACAAGCTCTGACGACGAAGGAATGGTTCATGATGAAAATCTGCCGCCTTCAAAAAAAGCGGAATTTGATCCTATTAAAAATTTATTTCCAAACATTACCAGTTTTATTTCCGCTCCCCTCAGCACTCTCGATGTTGCCCCGAGAAGCAGCCCTGAAACCAGTGAGACGAATTCTCGAGACTCGACCGCTTCTGACTCAGACCAGGAAGTCTTTTCCGAAAAGCGTAAAAGAGGGGGGCGGAAGCATTCTGAACTGAAGGCTTCTGATGCTAATTTGGATGGATACTATTCCGATCCTGAGACAGTAGCTGATGATCTAGAAAGCAAAAGAGTGAAAAGAAAAATAAATGTGGCAAAAAAATCAAATTCTTCTACCCATGTTTCCCAAGTAAAGATTAACCATATCTGTTCCTGCTTACTCCATTACAACATCAAAACTAGAGAGGATTTGATAGATCGTTTCCCTTTTGTGGTAAGGGAGATTAATCAACAACCCAAAATTTTTAAGCGGCAATTTACCGAAGAGCAATGCTTTGAAATATTTAAGCAAGCGCTTAAAGCCTATAACCACGCCACTGATCTAAGCATTGTTTTCACAGAAGAGGATATGGGTAGCCATGGATTTAAAAGCTCATTTGCTTCTGCCTCAGCGCTTCCTGATTCCGATGATCTTTCACGAATCACACGGAGTTATGATCGATTAGTTAAATCGCACGAAGTCAAAAAATCGATCAATGAAGGAATTCTCGAAATCCTCAAATCGCAAGAATTTGTTACAGTCCCACGCGTAGTTTTAGGTGCCGGCGATACAGGAGTAACACTCTGGCTCGAAAATTATGAGTCGCATCATAACAAAACACAGGAAAAATTATCTCAAGGAGAAATTCCCGACGTTTTGATCATCGCAAAAAATCAGGGGTGTTTCGGTCATGATTATACACTCGCGCAGCCTCACAGTTTTCTTGAGCGTGCTGAACTTAAATGGAACCCTTCCGATTATGTGACTACAACAAATTATGAAAAAAATGCTTTTGTGAATGGCAGACACGTTTATCAAGCTAATGAAGTCATTTTAGCTAAAACACAAGCTCCTGTTCTAACTGCTTCCTTTACGAGTATTCAGAAGCGAACCGAACATCCCCAGGATTGGAAATGTCAGGATTGTAAATACCGTGTGATCATCACAACGACACATGGGGAAAAAACAATTTATACCCATAACGTGGATATTTGCACAGGGCTTGGACCGGCTAGTAAAATCGGATATTCGATTATTCCGACAGCAGAATTCGATCGATTAAGCCAATTCGACGATATTAAGAAATTTACACCTATTGTCGATGGGAATCAATTCATGCTGACAGATTCTGAAGAAAATTGCACCAACCCCAGATCGATAGTCGTCTATGGCGGTGGGGGAACTGCTTCAGCGTGTTATCGAAAAGCTTTCTTTAACCAAGATAAAGGAACACAAAATCTTGAATTTACGGAGGCCAATAGAAAAAATTCAGTCAAGTGGGTGGCAAGAAATTATGACAGCGTAGGAAATGGCCGACTAGCATCCCGATCGACTACAGCGGCAACAAGCCGTGGGGAGCAACTGAACGGCGAACTGCAAAAAATTATTCAGGATCCAATGACTGGTAAACTGCAGTTGCATTTTAAAGCCAAGGATCTAAGCGCAATACCTAACACGTTTGTATTAGAATGCGATCAGTTTGTTTGTTCGATCGGTCAAGATGATCTCGTGTTGAAAGAAGCGACCAAAGAGTTCAAGAATAGTATGCAATTGAATCAAGACGCCTATTCGGGTACCCCTATTGGTTACAAAACTGGAGATGGAAATATTCATGCTTTTGGATCTGCTTCAATGGGAGGCGGACCAGATAGAAGCTATGTGGAGAGAACAGCAAATTGGCTCAAAAAAGAAAATATCGGGTCCGATGTAGGACCAGGAACCATGGCGCCTTCGAGAGCGCAAATTAAAGAGTATGCTCTGAAGAAGCATAGAAATCCAGTTAAGAGCGTAAACGTCAATTCTGCTTCCAGAAGAACGATGGAAAAATTCCTCTACAACGCTGGTGTCAGATCGTATAACGGTGACGCGTTCTTGGCTGATGTTTACGAGGTCAGGAAAACTGCTGGGTTCGATTTCAACCGCACAATTTTGCAAAGCCTATTAGATAAACATAATCTCAATGGTGTGTTCCGGGTCGCAGGACATGGAACGCTGGTTAGAAAATAAGCTCCTCTGCTGACAGTTGAAAGTTATACAAAATTTCAACTGTCAGCAGTCTATTGAAAATCCAATTTTTCGAAATAAAAAAAACCATTGTAATGTCCTGATTTGACCCCAAATGGGGCTTCCTATAGAATCCCGGTAAGGAAAGGCTTATTCTTTTTTTTCTTCCCTATGGAAATTGAAACAGCGAATAATAATAACAACCATACTTTTCGCCAGCTCTTGATGACCCGTTTAAGATTGGTCATCTCGGTGGGCGAATGGATGACTCTCATTTTGAACGTCTTCAAGGCGACGATGCTGCGGCCGCCGCGTGTCAAACTCATCTTCAAGCAGCTGTACGATATAGGGGTTGCTTCATTGCCTGTCGTGGCGATCACGGGCTTTTCGACGGGGCTTGTGCTTGCCGCCCAATCGATTTACCAATTGTCGGACAAAGGGCTGACTTCCGTCACGGGGCTAATGGTGACCGAAGCGATGATGACAGAACTTGGGCCGGTATTGACTGGATTCATGGTGACGGGCCGCGTCGGAGCTGCGATGTGCGCTGAGCTGGGGACGATGCTGGTCACCGAGCAGATCGACGCCCTGCAAACCATGGCCATCAACCCTCACCGCTATCTGATTGCCCCCCGGTTTATTGCGGGCATTTTTATGATGCCTTTGCTCACTGTTTTTTGCATCGTGATGGGGATTTTTGGAGGCTATTTGATATCGGTCTATTATTTTGGGATGGCGCCCAATACTTACATGAGCCCGATCCCCATCCATGTCAAATACTTCGATTTCTTTACAGGGCTTGTCAAAGGGTTCATCTTTGGTATTTTGATCATGACAATCGCCTGCTATAAGGGGTTACGCACATCGGGCGGCGCTGCAGGAGTCGGACGCGCCACGACAAACAGCGTGGTAGTCACCTATGTTGCTATCTTGTTGACGAATTTTTTCCTTACTCTTGCTCTCAATGTTATCCGCGCTGTAATCACAAGGTTTAAATGATAAAAATTACGGATCTGTGGAAACGTTTCGGCAAAAATCAAGTGCTCGCAGGTCTGAATCTAGACATACAAGAAGGAGAAACACTGGTTATCCTGGGGCATTCCGGAATTGGCAAAAGCGTCCTTCTCAAACACATCATTGGTCTGATTAAACCTGATAAAGGCACTGTAGATGTCAATGACATCCGGATCACCGATTTATCGGGTCCGGAATTATTCAAAGCTGTGCAAGATATGGGGATGCTCTTTCAAGGCGCCGCTTTATTCGATTCGATGGACGTGGAAGAAAATACGGGATTCTATCTGATACAACACGGCGATCCTGAAACCGGCAAAAAATTGAGCAAACAGGAGATCTCGGACAGGGTCGACCATGCCCTTGAACTCGTTGGACTCGAAGGCACGCAAAATAAAATGCCTTCCGAGCTGTCCGGCGGGATGCGCAAAAGAGCTGCCTTGGCGCGGCTCATCGTCTACCGGCCAAAAATCATTCTGTATGACGAACCTACGACGGGGCTAGACCCGATCATCGGCATGCAAATCAATGAACTAATCGTGAAAACAAAAGAAGAGCTCAAAGCCACAAGCATCGTCGTCACGCATGATATGTTTTCAGCACTCTATGTAGGAGATAGATTGGCATTGATCCGAGATGGTAAAATCGCCCATATAACTGATCCGGCTCATTTTATCGAGATCGATGATCCGTTGATCAAACAGTTCTACGCGACGATTTCTATTGACCCCAGAAAGCTTAAGGAGAAAAACCACCATGGGTGAACAGACCAAGAATATGTTGATCGGTGTCTTTGTCATCGCTGCCTGCGCTGTGATTATCTGGTTAATCTTATTTCTCAAGCCCACCGTGGGCAATGCGAAAGAAACATTGTATGTGCGTTTCTCCAACGTCAACCAGATCAACATCGGAACACGCGTCCTGTTCGCTGGAAAGCCCGTGGGCGAGGTCGTCGCTATCGAACCGATCCCCAATGCCCGTCTAAAACCGATTGCCGATGTGATCGGGGAAATCTATTATTATCAGCTCGTGCTCAAAGTCGATTCTAGCGTTAAAGTCTACGACACCGATGAAGTGACCATTCAGACATCAGGATTGCTTGGGGAAAAATCGATTGCGATCATTCCCAAAGTCCCGCCCAAAGGAGTCGTTCCCCGATTAATCTCTGACGGGCAGCCGATTTATGCGGAATCGGTCGATCCTCTTGAGCGGGCCTTCACTGAAATCAGCAATCTCGCCTCGGATATGCAAAAGACTTTCCAACAGCTCTCCTGCTGGATCCAAAACAATGGCGAAGACATGGGTGATGCCGTGCGCTCTTTCGGCGGAGCAATGGATGAGATCCAATGCGCGGTCCACACCATCAACGAAGAAGGCATTCTGGATGATGCAAAAACTGCGCTCAATCAATTCACGACTACTTTAGACGATGTCCATGATGCCATTACCCAATTGAAGCAGGGCGACGTCTTTGTCAACGCCGGCTGTATGATCAAAAACTTAAAGAGCGCTTCGCATAACATTCAATTGATCACGGAGGACATCGCCGATGGCAAAGGAACCTTGGGAAAACTCGTCACAGACGAGAATTTCTATCTGCATTTAAACTCTGTGCTAAGCAAAGTCGACACATTGATGAGCGACATCAACAACTACGGCCTCTTATTCTATCAGAACAAGAGTTGGCAGCGTCAGCGCCTACAAAAAATCACCCAGATCAATGCTTTGGACACTCCTCAAGGATTTAAAAAGTATTTCGAAAGTGAAGTAGGTGATATCAATGTGTCGATGGAACGGCTTTCGATCTTGATCGAACGCGCCGAGCGCAGCCCGAAAAAAGAAGAAATTTTGAGCGACGACCAATTTCTCAAAGATTTCCGCGAGCTCCTTCGCATGTCCGAAGAACTCTCAGACAATTTAAGACTCTATAACCAACAATTGATGGATGCCCGAAACGATCCTTAAATATAAAACTATGGAATCAATCCCTTATACACACTTAACGAAGGGTTCCTTTCTCGTCGCTAGTCCTGATTTCGATACGGGAATCTATTTCCGCACCGTCGTGGTCGTATGCGAGCATAGCGCCGCGGGATCTTTTGGCTTGATCATCAATAAGAACTTGGAAGTGGAACTCCCCGAGGAGATCGTCAACTCCAAAGAATTCACCAATCCTAATGTCCAAATCCGCGCCGGGGGCCCCATCCAGCCGAACCAAATGATGCTATTGCATTCCTCAGACACTCTTCCGGATCAGACCTTGAAGCTTTGCGATGGTGTCTATTTGGGCGGAGACCTCCAGTTCCTCCAAGAAGCCGTCAGCGATGCGAACGGGCCTGCTGTCCGCCTCTGCTTCGGCTATTGCGGGTGGGGAACCGGCCAACTGGAACGGGAATTCTTAAGCGGAAATTGGTTCTTGCATCCCGGAAGCGCAAAGCACGTCTTCGAGACTCCTCCGGAAAAGATCTGGCAGAATATCCTTCGAGAAATGGGTGGCAAGTACGCCACCCTTTCGATGATCCCGGAAGATTTGAGCTTAAATTAATCGAATTTGACTTGATCGGCACTCAACAAAATAGAAGCATTTTCAGCCGTTAAACAGCGATTTAATCCTATCTCCCATTGATTGACTTTACCATTTTCAACGATCACGAATTTGAAATCTATGCCGACGGGAATTTGGCCTGACCACCCTTTTTCGGTAGGGGAAAAAAGAACAGGCTGCTCGATCCAAGAAGGTTCGTGGCAGATTCCCAGAACTCCTTTTTTAACATTACATTCGATATGAGCAGAAACAGTGGCAGGGCTAGTCTTAGAAGTTTCGACCAGAGGCTGGCTGCTTTCCGTCGTAACTGTTTGGTCAGAAGAGGATGTCTTAGAGGTGGAGGAACTTTCACGCGGAAGCTCTTTTGTGTGCATAAGGTTTTTTAATTTTGATTCATAGTCTAGATGCCGTAGCTGAGGTCGAGGATTCCAACCATAATTATTATCGTACGCATAAATCAAAGCCTTCTCTAATGGAATCTCTAATGGGGGAAATAGATCTGCAGGATACAAATCTAGCGCAACAATTCGTTGAATCGCTTTTTCAATTTTCACTTTCAAATCTAGATGAAGAAATCCCGCTTGAGCCAACTGACGAACTTCATCCCAATTATCTAAGAATTTTACATATTCTATCGTCTTCAAATCTTCGTAGTTGTCGCGCGCGTCAGTTAGATTAAGATTAGAATGAGAATTGTGATACTGTTCAAACGTTTGGAAGTACTCCAATTTGAAATTTTTGCATTTACAATTAATGTAATTGACGTTTCGATTGTAAATATGGATAATTCTATCAATGTCAAGGCCAGTAAAATGCTTATCTACCTTATTCCCACCCATGGCATGGGTTTTTAAGGAACGGTTGACCGTGTTTAAGAGATCATTTGAAAGAAGCAGGTCTTCTTTGATTCTAGTAGATTCTGGAACCTGAATACCCTGAATGTGTACAAAACTCATATAAACCTCGATGATATTTTTTATGGAAAATTAACTTGATCTCCATTGTTCAGGAAAAAGGCGGTTTAATCCTAAAACAACATTATTTTAAAATTCTGTTATAGATTATAACTAATTCGACGTTATATTCATAATAAAAAAATAATTACCTGAGGACATCATGAGGAAGAGGTGGACCTGTGGATTTATATAATAAAAAAATTAATTTAAATTCAGCGAAAAGGGGTAAATCGAGAGCAGGAAAGTTTTGTGAATTTGGACTCTGAGGCAAAGAAAATCGAAGCGGAACGTTCGGAACTAAAGTCCAGTGGACGCAGCGAAGTGGTCGCAAGCGAGAAGGGTCATTTTTGCAGACGGCCGGAGTGCGGTATAAATTACTCAGCCTCTTGGACAGTGAGGCCTTTGAAGAAAGCAAGCTTGTACAGCTTGCTGCAAGCGTTTACAGTATCTTGATAATGGGCTTCAAGCTCAGCGTTGACTACAGATAGCGCGCTGACCATACGGTTTAAGCGCTGATTATCGATCGCTCGCTCCCGCGCAGATAAGGCTGGGGAATAGAGCATCCACAAGACGAAGTCTGTCTCATCTTTCGACCATTTGGAGGTCGAGTTCATCATCCTCAGGAAAGCAAAAAATGCGGTGCTGGCTGCCGCGCCCGTATCGATCGCATCTTTACAAGTGAAGCTTAAGATATCCGGTTTAAACTCTTCGATCAGCTTCAACATGAAGAGCAAATAGAAAATCTCGATGAAATCGAGCCGATTTTTATGCACCAGGTTACCTTTGTCTCCGAAAAAGATTTGATGGATGGTGTCTAAAGCCCCCTCGGTGAATTTGAGAATCGCCTTTTTGTCGATCCCGGGAGGAAGGTAAAATCCGCACTGCTCGGCGCTGGCGATCTGCTCTTTTAACTGACCTTTGAACTCCTTGGCATCATTGAGGTCGAAATAAGGGCCCGATTGAAGGTAAAAGTCAGCGTTTTTGGGAAGCGTCACGACCATCAGCGTATCGATAAATTCCTCAATTTTTTGCACTTCCTCGATGGCCATGCAGCGGGGCATTTCATGGCTGGAAGTGCGGTCCTGAAGATTGATGAGCAGATAGCGCTGGTTCCGTTTCTGCGATCCGATCGACCGCAGAAAGCCGCGAAACTCTTCTGTAGGTTGCGCAGAATCGATCTTCTCCTGGAAAGTGGGCGATGGCAGCTTAATGCAGCTGATATGCAAATCATCGCCTGTAATCGTGTACAGCAAACCGGGAAAATCGAGCTGCGAAAGAGGGTCAAAGCCTGTCAGCTGCTTGTCTTTGCTGAAAAGCCGCAACGTCGTCATCAACGGTCCATTGGGGTATTGCTTCAATGTACGGCGGATATCGTTGTCTTGATCCAAAAGAGTATTCCAGAAGGACAACGGTGATCCTGTGGGTTTTTGTTCGATTGTTCCCTCTGCCCCCTTTTCGATCAGCATGTGGATGAAGGCGTTCATGTCTTTTTTGGACATCCCTCTTAAGAAGAAAGAGGCGGAGAGCACATGCGTCAAGTTGACAAGTGTATGGAGAAAATGTTCCGAAAGGTCGGGAGGATTGGCGATGAAACGCAAGTATTCTTTGGATTGAAGGCCGCTGCGCAAATAACTATGGAAGTCAGTATAATAATTTAAACAGCATTTACCTGCTGCCGTTTGCATGAGGTTGCGGGGATTAGCGGCCAGCATTAATGCCATCAAAGCCTTATTGATCTCGATAACGAAGGAAATCTTTTTGAATTTCAAGGCTTCTTTGAAATACTCGCCGATGTAGGGCGAAACGAGATGGAGCACTTCTTTTGCAGAGGAATGCGCATCCCTGTCCAGGATCATCGGAATCCGTAAAAAAGGATTTTCACGGGTCATATCGCGGAGCATGAAATCGAATTGTCCAATCAATTGGATGTGGTGCAAAAGGGATCGGTTGAAAAAAGGGCGGCCGGATTCATTCCGCATGAAAAACAGTTCATATTCTTTATCCTGGCGGACCGACTCCAAATTTTTGAGCCCTCCCTTTTGAACGCCGATCTTCTCTTCGCTGACGCCGGCGCCCCATTCTTCCTGCCACTTTTCTTCAGATTCGACGGTCTTTTGGAACCGCTGAACAACTTTGGTGAGATAAAATTGCTGCAGCTCTTTATATTCCTTGAGCTCGGTGACGCTTTCCCCTTCTTGTTTGAAGATGTCGGTGAAATTGTCGATCTTTTGCGCGGCCTCCCCTGCCAGGAGCATCATCGCCTGGATCCCTCTTTGCGTTTCTTCATCTCTAAGCTGCCCTTTGTCCTTTTCGTAGAGATCTTTTAAATATTTGTGGAGCGCCTGAAATGTCTCTCGAATTCTACCCTGATTGTACTTGTGATATTCTGGATCATGCCAGGAATGAAGATGCATTCTCTCGGCGAGCTGTTCTTCCGTCAGCTCGAGGGGCTTTTCAGATTCTTGAGGGGTAGTCACATCCACTTCTGCCATGTGGGACAGATTATCGACCGCTTCAATCACAGAAAGTTCTGCTTTACCTTTGCGCAAATGCATAATATTGGTTATTTTTGTTAGTACTAACCTATATTTTATTATTAATTATTAACAATTAATAATCAATGTTAATTAATAAATGTTAATCAGGAGAAATACTTAAACACTTGGCAGGCAAAGGCCGCGATAAGACCGGATCCGGGAAGTGTCAACACCCAAGCGATGGCCATCTTGTTCCATGTTGACCAACGGACCTTGGAGAACCCTTGGGCGACCCCAACTCCGGTGACGCTACCGACAATCATATGCGTGGAGCTGATCGGCATCCCTAAAAAGCTCGCCGTGAGAATCACGCAGGATGCGCTCGTTTCCGCGGCAAAACCGTGAATGGGTTTGAGCTTTGTGATCTCATACCCCACTGTGCGTATAATCCGAAAACCTCCTGAAGCCGTGCCGATGCCCATGACGATCGCGCATGCGCCGATGACCCAAAAAGGAATGTGCGTTGTGGCGACCATCCCTCCGGAAAACAACCCGAGAGTAATGATACCCATGCTCTTTTGCGCATCGTTGAGCCCATGCGATAAAGCGACCAAACTCGCTGAAGCGATTTGAAGATGGCCGAATACACGCTCATTATGCTTAAAAACCTTCCATTTGAGCAAAACATGAAGACCGCGCAAAACCAAAAAACCGAGCAAAAATCCTGCGATGGGAGAAAGAACCATGGGGATCACTACTTTGTAGCAAACCCCTTTCCACAATATCGCATCATAGCCTTCGCGAAACCAGGAAGCGCCGACCAAACCTCCTACGAGCGCATAGGATGAGCTGCTAGGTATCCCAAAGTACCATGTGAGAATATTCCACACGATCGCCCCGATCAACGCTGCTAAGATCGCAACCTGCGTGGCGCTATGAAGGTCGACAAGCCCCGTCGTGATCGTTTTGGCCACGCCGCTGATCTGTGTGGCTCCGACCATGTTCAAAAATGAGGCGAGGACGATTGCCGTCAATGGGGCTAAAACGCGCGTGGCGATCACGGTGGAGACGACATTGGCCGCATCGTGAAATCCGTTCGTATAATCGAACAGAAGGCCGAGAATGATAATCATGATCACTAGATCAAGGGGTGAAAAGCTCATATAATCACCTAATAACAGGAGTGAGCGATAAAGTGAAGGGGCACTAGTGGTCCTTGACAAAAATTCTTGGAGCAATTTCAGCGTCAAAGCCGCTGAAATCGACGATCGCAAGTTGGTTCGTATTGAATTAATACGGATCAACTTGCGAAGCTTGCGTTCGTCGATTTGAGCGAGCTTTCACGCTCGAAATTGTCGCAAGAGTTTTTGTCAAGGACCACTAGACGTAAATATAGGAAAGGAGTAAACAAATTCTTAAACTCGAGTTTGCAATTTTTTGGGCCCGCCTGCTATTCAATCGCGGCCGTTCGACCCATTGTCAATGGCCGAGATTAAATATTTCGAGGGCTTCGGACCCAAAAAGTTGCAAAGTCGAGTTAAAACGGGAGTCTCATGTTTAGGATAATTCACCTCTCACTTTTCACTCTTGTATCCACGATGGGTTTTTGCGCCCAGCTCGAACACCAGCCTCCTAACACTAGAGGACTGCAAGTTGTTCCTGTGGATCCGACGCCAGACCCAGACCACGTCAATACGAGAATTCTCTACCCAAAAAAGAATGAATTGAAAAAATCTTCGCCTGTCAAAGGGCAAATCAAGTTGGAAGGAATTGCCCTCGGAGTCGACACGGACCAGCCGAGAAAACATGAGATTTGGAATGATTCAGAAGGGCAAAGTCTGCATATCTTTATCGACAATCAGCCCTATTTTGCCGTAGACGAGGCCCTGATCGACGCTCTAGACGATGTGCAAGATTATTTCGACCAGACAGCCGAATTTCAAATTCCTTTCAAATTACAACCCGGAATGCATGTAATCAGGGCGTTTCCCGTGCGCTCCTATAATGAAAGCCTAAAGTCTGCAGGAGCATTCGCAGCCAGCAAGTTTTATTTCCAAGAAACTAAGGAAAATTCCAAAATCGATTTGTCGCAGCCTTACCTCACTTACAATGAACCGCAGGGAGAATACGACTACGACAGAAAAAACCTTCAACCCATCCTTCTTGACTTCTACCTGACCAATTGCGAGCTATCGAAAGATGGCTACAAAATCAGACTCACCATCGATAACGATAGCCAGCGCATTCTTACCTCCTGGCAGCCTTATTACATTTACGGCCTGAAAAAAGGGCAGCACCAAATCCGCTTGGAACTTCTCGATCCGCAGAACAACTACGTGGCCAGCCCTTTCAACGATATCACCAGGACTATCGTCATTAAGTAACTATACGCAGAGGGTTTCAAAAGTTGGTTAGTGGCTATGGCGGGGCTTCAGATTTGCAGCAGGCGGAGCCGTTGGGGAAGCAGGGGATGTGCAAGAACATCCTCGATGCAGCCAACTGCAAAGATGAGGATGCCGACGAAGCCAATGGCCCGCTTTTGAGTCACGATGTGTATATCATTTCTACAATGGCGTTGGCATGGAAATTTAGTGTTGTGGTAGTCACTGGAACAGGTTCCCTATTGGAAAAATGATAAATCAAAGAAACGATAAAAAGGATCAAGAAAATAAAAAACAGAACTTTTGCAATCTGTGTAGACACATTGGCTATACCTGCAAAACCAAATAATGCTGCAACAATTGCAATAATCAAAAATATGACGGCCCAAGTTAACATAAAACTCCCCTTTTCTTGTTAAGCAACTCTAGATGGAAATAGGTCCTTCGCATTGAGATTTTGCGAAGTCATTGTTCCATATTGAGAATATTGATAAATTAAAGATATGACAAAAAGAGCCCAAAAGACAACGGATAAAACTTTTGCTATCTTTGTCGAATCTTTGGCTCTAGCCATGAAACCATATAATCCTGCAACAACAGAAACAAATATAAAAATGAACGGCCAATTAAACATAATAAACCTCACTTTTCTTCATTCTATTAATTCATCATCAATTTGTCAATGTTGTTGAAAAAAAACAGCTAATTTGTGTATACAAATTCGGTATGAGCTTTACTGAAAATGATTCAAAAATTGGTTTTAGGCTGCGTTGGCTATGCAGCAAATTTTTTGTCTTCACTCGCGTTTTGTGCTTGCACATTGGTCGCTTGCTCCAAACAAAAAATTTGCGCAACCGCCTTGCCAAATTCCCAACTTTTGAATCATTTCCCGTATACGTTTTGAAAATTGGAAAGATCTGCGTCTTTATCCTTGCTGTGGTCATTTTGAAACGTTTCTGCTATCGGCAAACGGATGGTTTTGCACTTTATAAGATCTTCTCCTCCCTTTCTTACTGTTCTGATTGGGAAACCGCTTCATTGCCGTCCGATGAACACGAAGAACTCATGAAAATCTTCGACCAACCGTTTTACTATCTTGCCAGAGGAGCCCAAGCCTATGTTTTCGCATCTGAAGACGGTAAAACCGTGATCAAGTTTATCCGTATTTATCATCTTTTGCCTCCTCTATGGATGACGCATTTGAGTTTCCCGTTGCCGCTTCAACCTTGCAAGATCGGCAAAATGATTAGAAAACGGGAGGAGTTGGCCAAAGATTTTCAAAGCTATAAGATAGCCTTTCAGGAATTAAAAAAAGAAACCGGACTGCTCTACGTCCATCTCAATAAGACGAAGGATTTGAAAAAGAAGGTGATGATCCATGACAAGTTAGGGATAGCCTATGAGATCGATCTCGACGAGATGGAATTCATAGTTCAGAAGAAAGCTTCTCTTCTCTATCCTTCCATCCAATATCTCGTGGCAACAGAAGGAATGGAAACTGCCAAGGAGGCTATCACGTCTCTAATCAATCTCCTTAAGTCACGGCGCGAGAAAGGGATTTACGATAAAGATCCCGATCTAAATACCAATTTCGGCTTTATCGATAAAACCCCTGTCCAGATTGATATCGGCCGGTTTAGCAAGGGAAGCAAAATTGCCGGTGACCGGGATAACATCTTTCTGATCACAGATAGTTTCCGCCAATGGCTGGACAAGAAATACCCTCTCTTGTCAGATCACCTACTTCAAGAAATAGGGAAGAGCCCCGGATGATAAAAAAATTGGCCGTGTTTTTGCTCTTAAACCTAGGTTTAGTATTTCTTCTGATCCCCGTTCCGAAGCCCAATAAAAGCTTTTCTCTGGAGGCCATCAGCACCAAAGTCCCCTTCCAGCGCGCTTGGGAAGGACGAGACCAAAACGAGATAGAAAAAAAAGACACAGAAACCGCTCTATCCCAATCTTACCGGTTTTTAGGCGGGGGCGGGCAGTGTTTTACTTTCGTGAGCCAGGATGAAAAATACGTCATCAAGTTCTTCAAGCAAAAGGCATTCCTCCCTCGCCATTGGCTGTCGTTGAATTTACAGAAAGTGAAAGGCAAAAGAGATCGGGTTTTTTCCGCATTCAGACTGAGTTTCGATCATCTTTCTGAAGAAACGGGAATGCTTTACATTCATTTAAATCCTACGCAACATCTGTATAAAACCGTTTTATTTTCCGATATCTCCGGAAAAGAACATCTTCTGAACCTCGACGAACTGCAGTTCGTCGTTCAAAAAAAGGCCGACTTGGCCAATGGCCATATCGATGCCCTTGTAGCGAGCAACGATATGGACGGGGCAAAACACGCAATCGATCAATTGCTCTCGCTATGCATGCGGCTCCATGATAAAGGCGTCCGTAACCGAGACCCCAATTTTCGAAGCAATTATGGATTTGTGGATGGCAATCCCATCGTTGTTGATGTCGGAAGGATGGCCTACGCCGAAAAAAGCGCAGAGGAAGACCTGCGCCGCTTCAAAGAAAAATTTCGCATCTACCTTGCCACCCAGGATCCAGAACTATTAGAATACTTCGATCACTTATGCAAAAAAAATATCTAAACTTTTTGATCCTCCCCCTCTTGATCATTCTTTTCCATTTCACCTCCCGCTTTTGCCAGCAAAAAACGGACGGCTTTTCCGTTGCGCTCATCCATTCCGGACTCACCTTTAATCCCGCGTGGGAGACTGTCCCTCCTCCCCCGGAGGCAAAAGCTGAGCTTGACCGGGTGTTCTCGCAAAAATTTCATTATTTGGGATTTGGAGGGCAATGTTTTGCGTTTGTTTCCGAAGACGGAAATTACGTGATCAAATTTTTCAAATTCCGTCTTTTTCGCAAACCCCACCATTTCCTGCTCACCCGCCCGTTTCCCAGCGTCGCAGAATTATCCCGCCTCCGTAAACTCGACAGGGCACTTTTTAAACTCCATCGGGATTTTATGAGTTATAAAATCGCGTATGAAGACCTTCGGGAAGAAACAGGTCTGCTTTATCTTCACCTCAACAAAGGGAGTGAGCTCAAGAGAACGGTCCGGATCATCGATAAAATCGGCATCCAACATAAGATCGATTTGGACAATATCGAATTTGCCGTCCAAAGAAAAGCCGAGCCTATTTTTCCTCGGATCGACGCATCCATGGCAAAAGGAGATCTCGTATCTGCCAAACAATCTCTTCATGCCATCGTCCAGGCCATCGTCAATCGTAGTGAAAAAGGCGTATTCGACGAAGATCCCCGTCTTTACAATAATTTAGGGTTCGTCGGCCAAAAAGCCATCTTTATCGACATCGGAAGATTTGTCCGCGTTCCTTTCTTAAAAGACCCTGCTATTTACCTTGCCGACTTAAAACGGATTACCGATAAAAGTCTGCGCCCCTGGCTGGAGGACAACCACCCGCAGCTGGTCCCCTGCCTCAATGAAGAACTGGCACTTGTAGAAAAATCATGAAAAAAAAATCGATCATCCTTGCCGCACTCTTACTTGTTTCCGCCGGAGTTTTGACAGAAAGAGTTTACTATTGGCAAAATAGAGGCTTCCACCTTTCTAAAATTGCTTCCTCGCAAACTTCCATCGATTGCCCACCCCCAGCCGGTGTCGATGCATTGCTCGATCAGCCTTTCCGCTTTCTCGGAGCGGGAGGGACTTCGTTTGTATTCTTGGGAGAGGATGGAAAGACCATTCTTAAAGTGTTCAAACATCACCAGCTTTTTTTTAAGCACTCTCTTTTCCATCTTGCCTTTCCCGGTGTCTGCGACGCGTGGCGCATCCAGAAAATTCTTTTCCGCGAAAAGGAACATCGACATAAGCGGCATTCCTTCTTTTTTAATAGCTGCAGCCTCTCTTTCCAGGCGCTCAAAGAAGAAACAGGCCTCATTTACCTAACCTTAAGTCCGAACAAGTATTTCGATCGTCAAATCACCCTATATGACGCCTGGGGAATCCCCCATTCGTTCAATTTAAGCCAAACAGAGTTTGCCTTGCAAAGAAGAGCAAAGCTACTGTTTCCCTATTTCAAAGAGCTGATCGAACAGGGACGACAAGACGAAGCGCAAAAAGCGATCGATGCGATGATTTCCCTCATTGTGCTCCGCTGCAAAAATGGGATTGGGGACCGCGATCCCAATCTGAGGATTAATTTCGGCTTCCTCGATGGGAAAGCGATCGAATTCGATCTCGGATCTTATTATTCCGATCCCTCTTTAAAGAGCCCTTTCAAGACGGCGACAGAAGTTTTTTTCATGACGTTTGCATTGCAAAAGTGGCTCGAAAAGGAATCTCCGGAACTTTTAAACTACCTATTGGAAAAAATTGCAAAAATACATGCTGAAGTCATTCTGTAAACTCCTATTCGCCGGGTTCCTGTTCTGGGCGGTTTCGAAATTTTGCCATTCTCAAACCCAAGGCTTTCAAACGGTCAAAATCGTCTCGCGTCTTCCGCATTCCCCTCGATGGGAAACTTCTCCCCCCTCAGCCACAGAATTGGCCGAGCTCAAAGCCATTTTCTCACAGCCCTTTGTTTATTTTGGCAGCGGGGGCCAGAGTTATGCTTTTCTCTCTCAGGACGGATCTATCGTGCTCAAACTTTTTAAAATGCACAATGTCCGGCAATACCCCCTTCTTTATCGTTTATCGCTTCCCGGAATCCTCGATCGTCCGCGCATCGCATTTTTAAAGTGGCAAAAACAAAAACTCGAGCGCGTTTTCACTAGCTCCCATCTCGCATACACAGAGCTTAAGGACGTGTCCGGCCTCCTGTTTTTAAACCTTAATCCCTCGCCAAAATACACAGAATTAGAAATCACCCTCATCGACAATACCGGCATCAAGCACCATCTTGATCTGTCCAGCATTCCTTTTGCCCTCCAATATCGGGCCGATCTCGTGTTTACAGCGCTTAGATTTCATCTTCAGCACAAAGACCTGACTTATTGCCGCAAAGTGATTAAAAATGTCGTCACCTGTCTGCAGGCCCGCTATCAAAAAGGGATCATCGATTTCGATCCAGCCGTGCGGCGCAATATCGGCCTCCTCAAAGACAGGGCCATTTCCATAGACATTGGTTCATTTTTTCTTTCTTCCGAGCTTCAAACCCATAATGAATTGGTGAAAGATACGCGAAGACTGCGGAAATGGCTTCTCAAACGGTCACCCGAACTTGCCGCTTATTTGGATGATTTGGTCAATGACCCACAGGATACTCGAGAAATGGGAAGAGACCGATGATGCCCTTAGCAAGCGTTTGGACGGCAATTCCTGCGAGGATCAGACCCGCGAGGCGATTGACGATGTTGATCCCTCTTTGTCCGAGAAATTTCTCAAACTTCGGGGAAAAGTAGAGCGTGATTCCGAGCGCCAAGGCGACGAGGATCGCGCAAAAGGTCAAAGAGAGCTGATTGATCACCCCTGGATTATCATTGACCGCGACAATCATCGTGCTGATCGCTCCGGGCCCTGCCATAATAGGGATAGCCAACGGGACGATTGCTATCGAGTTTCTATGCTTGGAATCCTTTTGGTCCTCTGTTGTCTGCTTAATGCGGCTCGTTTCTGCGTTGAGCATCGATAAGGCCAATAAGAAGACCACGATGCCCCCAGCAACCTGGAAAGCAGGGACTGTGATCCCCAAAAAATCGAGAAGAGGTCCCCCAATCCATGTCATTGTGACCAAAATCACCCCCACGCTGATCCCGGCAACGAGCCCGGTCCTCTTTTTCTCCGCCTCGGAAAGCCCTTGGGTTAAAGTAATTAGAGCAGGCAAGGCCGAAAAAGGGCTGCAGATGACCAGGAGAGAGACAAAGTAATAGATAAATGTGTTGTACTCCATATAATTAGTTTATGTGTTTAGAAAAAAAAATGCAAACTCTTCCGAATTAAACTCCGCCGTGCTATTCTTGTACCCTCCACAAAGAAATTTTTTATGTGAACCCAGGCCTTAAGGCCTGGGATTAAGTTGGGGCCGAGCTTCGAACTCGGCCCAACATGGTTTTTGAAAATGAATGAATTGCTCTTCCTAGCCCACATTTTTATCGTTATAGGTTTTGGGTTTGCCGCCTTTAAAATGGGGAAGGCCACCCTTACGTCCTGGATTGCGCTTCAAGCGGTGCTGGCAAACCTGTTTGTCATCAAACAAATCCTCTTTTTTGGGTTCCATATCACTTGCAGCGATGTTTTCGCCGTCGGCAACATCTTCGGCCTGAATTTATTGCGGGAATATCATGGGCAGGAGGAAGCGAAAAAAGCGCTGCGGACATGTTTCTTCGCGATGGCCTTTTTTGCGGCCATGGCGCAGATCCATCTCTTCTATGCCCCAAGCCCTTTCGATACCTCTCATGCCTCTTTTAAAGCGGTTTTATCTTCCTCCCCTCGCCTCCTCGTCGCTTCGTTTGCCGTCTTTATTTTTGTCCAGCAGATGGAATTGCGTCTGTTTGGCCTGCTTAAAGACAAATTTCAAATGATCCCTCTAGGATGCAGGAACGCCCTCTCAGTCGGTTTCACGCAATTTCTCGATACACTTCTCTTTTCGATTTTAGGCCTCTGGGGAATCGTGGAACATCTTTCGGATGTCATCCTCGTCAGCTTTTTAATTAAACTCCTGGTCATCATGCTCATGACGCCGCTGGTCCACTTCTCCAAAAGAACGGTAACAGAATGACTCAACCGTATTTTCAATTCGAGCTTATCCATAGCTCTTCAAAATCGCGCGCGCGCGTCGGCAGGATCACAACCCCTCATGGAGTCATCGACACGCCGAATTTTGTCGGGGTCGGGACCAACGGGACCCTCAAAGCTTTAGATAACGCATCCGTTGAACAAATGGGATTGCAGCTGATGTTCTGCAATACGTATCACCTCATGCTTCAGCCGGGTACGGAAATTGTGCGCCAGGCAGGCGGTCTGCACTCTTATATCAACCGCTCATTGCCCATCATCACTGACTCAGGGGGCTTTCAAGTCTTTAGCTTAGCTTATGGTTCCGTCGCCGATGAATTAAAGAGCAAAGGCACAAAAAAACAAGACGGCCACGTGTTGAAAATCACCGAGGAAGGAGTCCTGTTCCGCTCCTATCGAGATGGCGCGAAGATCCTTCTGACCCCGGAAACTTCGATAGCTGCGCAAAAAGACCTTGGCGCCGATATCATCATCCCTTTCGACGAGTTGCCCCCCTATCATATTGCCGATATCGATTTAAAAAAATCGTTGGACCGCACGCATCGATGGGAGGAGCGTTCGCTCAACGCTCACCTGGCAAACCCTCAACGACAAGCGATGTACGCAGTTATTCATGGCGGGGTTCATCATGAACTGCGCAAAGCGAGTTGCGATTTCTTAACCGGCCTTGCTTTCGATGGATTTGCAATTGGAGGAAGCATGGGAAAAACCAAGCCCGAAATGATCGGGATGCTCTCAACGACAATGCCGATGCTTCCGCTAGAAAAGCCCAATCATCTACTTGGGATCGGCGATCTGGAATCGATCGATCAATGCATTCCTTTGGGGATAGATACTTTTGATTCTTCTTATCCCACACGCGCAGCACGTCATGGGATCTTGTTGACTAACAAAGGTCCCCTGAAAATCACACAGAGCAGCCATGCCAGGGCTTTTGTTCCGCCTGAAGAAGGTTGTCCTTGTTCAACATGCAGCCAGTTTTCTTTGGCCTATCTCCATCATTTATTCAAAGCCCGCGAGATGACATGCATGACGCTCGCCACGATCCATAACCTGCATTTCATGATAGATTTGATGCGGCGGTACCGTCAAAAAATCTTAAGAGATGAGATTTAATCCTCTTCTTAGTTATCCTATTGGGAGTTTTAAAATAGAAGGTTAATTTTATGCGTTTTCTCATCGTTGGTCTTTTATCTTTTGTATTCCCTTTAATAGCACAGGCCCAAGTATTCGTTGGGATAGCAGGCGGAACGGGTTCTGGAAAAACGACGCTCGCCGAAAAGTTGCTCGAAACTTTTTCCGACTGCGCTGTCATCATCAACCAAGACGACTATTACAAAGACCTCTCTCATCTAAGTCTTGAAGAGCGCGCTAAACGGAATTTTGACCATCCCGATGCGATCGATTTTGCGTTATTGAAAAAGCATCTGATTCAACTCAAAGAAGATCACCCGATCGAAGTGCCGATTTACAATTTTAGCACCCATTCCCGCGAAAAGAGCACGCAGACAGTCAACCCCGCTGAGATCGTCATTGTCGAAGGCATCCTTTTGTTCGCCGTGGCGGAAATTCGGGAATTGTGCGATTTGAAGATCTTTGTCGAGTCCGATGATGACATCCGGCTTCTTCGACGGATTGAGAGGGATTTGAATGAAAGAGCCCGCGATTTCAACAGCGTGCGCGACCAGTATATGACAACAGTAAAGCCAATGCACGAGATGTTCGTGGAACCAAGCAAGCGTCATGCAGACTTGATCATTCCAACAAGGCAGCGTAATGAGAACGGCATCGCTTTGGTGATCTCAGGCTTGAAAAAGGAACATGACTTTTTCGCCCAAAGATCAGATAAAGCAAAACAACCGATCAACTGAGCAATTGAAAACTCTTGGCCGCGTAGAATCGCCCTTTTGACGCCTCAGGCGATTCGCTTTGCTCACCTGCTTGGCACTGCTTGCCTTTCTTCGCAGCCTCTTTCTGATGGCGTGGAGTTTTGCAATTGCCTCAATTAGCATCTTGTACTTGTGCCAAGAGTGCTATGTTGTTCGCCGCTTCGATTTGATCGACATAGCACTTGTAGCAAACAGGATAATATTTCTCTTCGGTGCCGAGCTGGACAGAAGGGCCGTCGAGAGCGGCTATCCCGTTGACATGCTTCAAGTTTACAATGGATTTGCGATTGCAGTAGTGGCAAGTCGCCTTGACCTCTTCAATCGAGTCAGCCAATTCCATTAAGCGCCGCGAGCCTTCGAACAATCGGGTACGGAAGTCCGACCGCAGTCCATAACAGATCACCGGAATGTTCTTGATAAGAGTGATCTTCCTCAATTCTTCAATATGCACCGAAGAGATAAATTGCGCTTCGTCCACTAGAACACAGCTGATGTCGTCCCAGTCCATTTCAAGCAGTTTAGTCTCCGGCGACACCAAAATGTCCGCATCCATCTCCAATCCTGCTCGCGATTTTATTCTCTGTCTGCCAAAACGGGAGTCGAGCTCAGGCTTTAAAAGGACAATTCTCTTGCCTTGCTGGCGGTAATTATGCGCGACAGCGAGCAGATTCAATGTCTTCGCGCTTCCAACGGTTCCATACCGAAAATATAGCTTAGCCATGTCAGCCTCTGAGGGTTAAATAGACTTCAGGATACCCAAGCATCCTTTTTCGCTTTATCTTTTTCTCATTTTTCGACATAAAAAATCCTTGTCTCAAACATTTATTGGGGGAAAACATGATGCTTCTGACAGATATCCACGTCCGCTCTTTCACCGGGGCGGGCCTAAAGTCGTATCTGCATTCGGTGGCCAAATTACGCATGGATGTCTTTAGGGAGTACCCCTATTTTGAAGAGCCGGACCTTGATAGGGAAACGCAAACTTTAAGAAAAGTATTATCCCACAGAGAGTCGATTGGAGTTTTGATTTTCGATAACACGACCATTGTCGGCGCTTCCGTTGGCTATCCTCTCGCCATTGAGGAACAACCTCTCTTGAAACCTTTTAAAGAAAGACGCCTGGATATCGATTCCTATTACTCATTTGGAGACTCTGTCCTCCTCAAGGCCTACCGGGGCCGAGGGATCGGCCATCATTTTTTCGATGCGCGCGAAGCGCATGTCGCCCACCACAAAAAATACAAACACATCTGCTTTTGCTTCCCCGAACATTCCGAAACAGATACACGGGCCCCGAAAGATTTCATCCCTTTATCTGATTTTTGGCGGAAAAGAGGATATATTGTGCATCCCGAAATGAAATGCACCCTTGCATGGAAAACAGCTGGGAAAGATCATGCCACAGAAAAGCCGATGATCTACTGGATCAAAGCGTTGCACTAAGAGACTGACCACAAACCCAGGCTTCGTCGCTTTTCGGGATTATTTTGGCCGCTTTTTGATTTTTTTTGCGGGGGTGGTATACGCAAGTTGATACTACCCCCGCAAAAAGAATTCGAAAATTGGCTCCAAAGAACCCGAAAATCGACAGAAGCTGAGTTTGTGGTCAGTCTCTAAGAAGCTGTCCTAAAACCACAATCCCGGAGATTCGGAGGAGCTTTCGATGAGATTTTTTGACGCCGAGCGAAGACAATATCGGGACGGTGATATGGCTGAGCGAGGCGGCAAAAAAGATCGCGAAAGCGCCGAAGATTCGAAATTGCGGTTTTAGGACAGCTTCTAAGACGTTTCAAAGGAATCTAAGAAGGGATTCTGCTCCAGTTTGTCAGCATGGGAAGGGGGATAGGTGATGGAGAGTTTGTACAAAATGGGCCCGACGATAATCAAGCGCCCTTTGACTTCCTCGTCACCTTGTTTCATGCGATAGTCTAGGACGCGATGCCCCGAGATTATTTTCAATTCTTTTTCGATGAGCTCTCCCCCTTCCGTATGTTTCACTACGAGTTCGAGCACTCCCTTGAGAAGAGTGGTATTGCCCGCGATTCTCCATCGTCGGGGAAGTTCCATGTGGCTCACAGAATAGCGGATTTTTTCATTTTCAGTGCTGGTGAGTTCTTCGTAGGGAAGAACTTTTCCGCTGTCGGGGATCACGAGTTCTTTGACATTTTCTTCCGGGGGCGTCGGAAAAGAAATTTTAAAACCGCCATCATTGGGAGAATATTGGACCCATTCTTGCGGAGAGATTCCCTTGTTTAAGCCCACGCTCCACAACGTCAAATAATTACCATAGACTGCTGTCATGACAAATACCGTACTCGCTGCAATGGCGCATAACTTTCTTATCCACGAGATCTTTTTTTGAAGGACTGTCCCCGGCCGGCCAGGTAGAAAAAATGCCCTGCGCAAAGAAGCGTAAAAGGGAAGTTTAAAGCCAAGAGGGTCGCGGACCGATAAACCTAATAGGGCTTTTCCGGGAGTTGTTGCCCACTTGCTAATCAACCAGGCTTCTACGGGGACCCACAAGAATGGGGTAGCCAATGCGAGCAAATAATAAAATAGAGGGCCGTAAAAGAACGGAAGAAAAAGAGTAACAGCTCCAAGCGCTAGAAAAAAAAGGCAATAATCGCAAAAGCGGGCAAGGGCCCGGAACCAACGGTTTATTTCAAAATAAAACATGGTAAAACCCATTTATTATGGATAATTATAACATGAAGATACTTTAAATAGACGGAAAAAAAATTTTATTACATTGTTAAATTAACCGGGATGTTAATTACATCTCTGTTTAAAAAAATTTTTACTGATTAAGACGGACGAGTTCCGCCAAAACGGCATCACTGGCTAACCCCGCGTCTCTCAATTTTTTCATTGCTTTGGGACTCGCCCTGCCCACTTCGATCAACCGTTCCATCAGGCCGCTTTGGGCAAGATGCTCCATCATGGCCGGAGAGGCCAGGCCCAAATCGACCAGCCTTTCCTCAAGAAGCTCAAGGCGCGTCGCGTTCGCATATTTGCGCACACCCCCCGTGCGTTCGATGCATGCGGTGAGTGGATCCAACCTGTCCTGCGAGCGCGGATGTACAAAAAACACCAGAGAATACCGTTCGTAGCCATCCCGTTTGGCGACCACACGGTGGAGTCCGCTGCGGAATTCCCCATTCGTGATGTTTTCCAACATATCGCCTCCGTTGACGATAAAAGCCTTTTCAGGAACTTTGACATCAATCCATTCCCCTTCTTTATTTTGCACCTGCAGACCCTCTGCTGTCGCCCGCGGCAAAATGGTGAAGAGATCGATATCGGTATGCTCGGCAGCCCAAAAACTCTCTTTCGGAGGATTCGCAGGATAATGGATGGCGCGCATCAGCACATCCCCATCAACGATCATGTCCTGCAACAGGGCAGGACAAGCCCCCATCGCTTCCGACATCGCTGAGCCCAAGGAAAAGGTGTATTCCTGCAGTGCCGTAAAAAGCGAATAAAGCGGATCTTTCAAATTAAAATCGGACGGCCAGATATTTTGCCATGTGCTCAAAGCCCGCGCTTGCTCTTCGCTCCGCTCGCGCCCCACATGATAAAATTCCTTGAAGTCTCCCAAATGAGACCCTTTAGCCGATTCTCCGGGAACATAGCCGCGCTGGCCATTCGTAGAAAGGCTGAAACTCCGCATTTTTTCGTCGAACGGCAAAGCAAAATACTCAAAACAAGCCCGATAGCCATTGTCCAATATTTCGGCGTTAACGCCTGTGTTGACGACAGCAAAAAAGCCCACCTCGTGCAGCGCGTCGTAAAGTTCTTTGACGAACTTTTCTTTGGTCTCTTGCCGATAATACTCCTTCATGTCCAGCACGGGAATCGTCGCATCAAACTCTGCGGCGGCGCTGGAAAAAAGAGTTATCGCTGCAATTCGCAACATCCATCTTCTTAAACTCATTACCAATCCTCATTGATTAAATTGTATCTTAACGAAGTTCGGCAAAGCAAAAGCCGCCTGATGAATCTCGGAATTGTAGTATTTCAACTCCCCTTCCACCTCTTGAAGCCTTCGATTCAGCTCTTTAAGAGTAATTTTGCGATAACTCTTCTCATCCGTCGCATAACCCAATGCCATGAATCCACCCACATAGGTAGGAATCGCTGCGACATAAAAACCTGTATCTTCAAAAAACGGTTTGCGCCGCTCGTACGTCTCTTTCACCTCAAACGGCTGCATAAAAGGCACCCCGTTCTGGTTGACGAAGATCCCTTTCCCATTCAAGATCCTTTTGCAGTTCCCATAAAATTCTTTGGTAAAGAGCACTTCCCCAGGTCCAATCGGATCCGTGGAATCGCAAATGATCACATCAAAGCGGTCCTTTGTATTTTTCACATATTCTGCGCCATCGTCAATGACAAGCCCAAACCGGGGATCGTCAAAAGCTCCCTCAGAGAATGTCGGAAGATACTTTTTCGATAAATCGACCACCGAGCGGTCGATCTCCACCATGACAACTCTTCTCACATTTTTATGGCGGAAAACCTCGCGCAAGATCCCCCCATCTCCTCCCCCAATGATCAATACCTGCTCGGCCTTTCCATGCGCGATCAGAGGCACATGCACCATCATCTCGTGGTAAACGAATTCATCAGCCTGCGTCGTCTGGATCACCCCATCCAGAGCCAGGACCCGTCCAAATCGATCATTTTCAAAAATCGCCAGAGCTTGCACCCCCGTTTCATCCTGTTCGATGACACGGTCTACCCTCACAGCCTGATGCCATTCCGGGTAAAGCGTTTCTGTGTACCATTCATTTCCGTTTACGGCGCCGAAAAAGAAAAGAGAAGTCAGTATCATAGTCGAGGTCGTATGATTCATGAGCACACCTTTGTTAAGTTCAGGTTAGGAAAAAATAAGTGATCCTAATTTAATCCGATTTTTTTTCCCAAGGATAAATCCAAAAACTATCTGCAGAAAAGTCTTGAATTTCTACCTGCTCGATGACAAGATGGATTTTCGTATTAACCCTTTTTTGAAACCATGAAACAAAAAATGCCATTAATAATTGTCGCTTCCCTGACTTCAATTTTCTTGTTCGGAGAAGAAGATCGAGAGTTTTCATTAAAAGAAATCAATTTTGGTAATTTACAAATAACCACTGAAAATGCTTTAAAAAACCTCTCACGTCTTCAACCCGAGAACAACTTAAAGGGAGGTGATATAACCCTCAAATCGCATTCTGAAGATTCTCTCCAACAGGAGATCGCGTATCCCATCGATGAATCCAATTTCGAAGAAGTATTTGGGAGAGCAAGATGAAAAAGCCTTCCTTTTGCATCATCGCATTAACGATCATCTTAGGAATCTTAGCCTTTCTTGAGATTAAGGATACGGTTACAGGGAATAAATCGATTTTCTTTGTCCGTTGGTTCTTTAGCGATCGAGGGTATGCCAAGAAAATCGAGGTAAAGCCTTATCTGCTTAATGATCAGCAAGTAGTTCAACTGTTAACCCATCCAGAAAATGATGTTCTGCAACCTCCCCAAAAAGATCTTTATCTCAAAAATGCAAACGTGGTTCTCCGCTTAAAAAATCATGGAGGTGCTAGTGCATGGGGCACTCTGGCTTGGAGAATAGGGAATGATCAAAATTGGCTAAAGATCGATATCAGTAATTTGCCACCTTCCTATGTTAAACACGCAAAAAGATTTAGTGACTTCATAATTCCAGTTGACATTGTAGTAGGCATTAATAATGAAGCCCTTCCTAAGGAAATACAAACTAAATGGAACTCTTTATATACACACCCTTAATGAGAATAAAAAATTGGATAATTAAATTATGAATACTCGATTTTTATTGGGTTTTGTAACTTCTTTGCTATATGTTACCAATAGCTTAGCCAGTTTAACATCTCGTACATTTCAATACGACCTTTCGGAAAACCTTATTGAGCTCAATAACGGTGATGGTACCCGCATCCAATTCGAAGAGGTCATATGATTCATGAGCACAGCTTTGTTAAGTTCAGGTTAGGAAAAAATAAGGCATGCTTATTTAATCCCGTTTTTTTCCCATTTGAAAGAGACCTTGCCCCTCAAATCAGACCCCTGTTTAGCGTTTGCGGGATGTTTTTGATGAAAAAAAAGCGCGTTTACAAGAGAGCAAGAGACATGTTCTTCTAGTAAAAAAAAGTCAAAAAGCAGTAAGGTTATTCTTTAAAATGAAGGAGTTCGAATGAAATATGTGTTCTTAGCGCTCTACTTCAATGCTTTTTCTTCCCATTTAATTGCTGAAGAAGAAAACCCGGCTGAAGAATCTGTTCAATGGTTTGAGCTTGGAGAAATTTCAGCTCCTTTTTCTTTTTACACAGAAGATTGGGATCCAACGCAGGAATTGCTTCCTATCCTACCAGGTGGTCAACGTGTTGAGAAAAAGGATCTCATTGTTGACCTTGATAAATCCATTAGAGAAGCTAGGGAACGAGAAGATTTTTTAAGAAGTCAAAAGTCTTGGAGTTCTACTTGTGTTGCTGATAGCTCGGGAATCGAAGAGGAAGGATTTGATGAAGAGGAGGATGAATGGGAAAACCGATAGAAGGCTAGCCTTTGGCTTTTTTTTCGGGAGTTGAACGGCTTTGTTGCATAAATGGGTAATAAACCACCGAGCTCACCGAGAGCACCGAGATTAATTTATTATTCTACGGATCCCATTCTTTAACAACTTTACGTTAAAGTTGATCAGTAACCCTACTTGACAACCAGCGAATTTAAGATATGACAGTAATTGTGCCTCGTGGATAGCGATAGCGCTTGTGATCGATTTCATCTCGGTGCTCTCGGTGAGCTCGGTGGTTAAATTTTTGGTTTATGCAACAAGATCGAGTTGAACTATGACTGCTCCTTCTTTTATTGCCAATCTCACCTGACCTGCAGAAAAAAACAGATTTAATGAAGAGGTTAATCAATGCGATTTCTTATAAAAATGGTTTTCATATGTGCTCTTGCATTTATTCCACAACTTTTGAGGGCTGATTTGAACTTTATTGAACGTCTTCTGTTTTCAGATAAAGCGTATGCTAAACAGATTGAAGTAAAAGCTTATATTTTAACCGATAAACAATCTGCTGATTTGCTAGCAGACTCTTTACAAGAACCAACCCAGCTACTTGCCAGCGAGTTGGCAAGAGTTCCTAAGTTATATTTAGTTGTAAGAGTCAAAAATCTAGGTAAAAAAAACGCTTGGGGAACACTGGCTTGCTCAGTACCCAGGATTTGGCATCCTATAAAAATTCCAACTATTAGTATTCGAGATGATTTTTGCAATTACTTGATATGCCTTGAGGGATTCTCTGTAGCATACAGTTATGAGAATTTCAAACCTAAAATCACCTTCGAATGGGATCAACTCTATACAAAGTGAATAGTTTATGCTAGTGCTCCATCAAGCCCTAAATGAGGGGTTCGACTGCGCCAAAGCCCCGGGGCTTTCGCGCAGTCGAACCCCTCATTTAGGGCTTGATGGAGCACTAGGGTCATTGATGCTTGTTTCAAGCGACACGGGAACGCCGAAAATTTCCATTGAGTGGGAAGAACTTTATACTAAGTGAGTTTCTCTATGTTAACTGACTCTTATAAACTAATGCTCCACTTCCTGTGGATCGTTTTATTGCTATTCCCCAATACTTCTGACGCTATTTCCGTAAAATCCTATTCTTATGACAAATATGGGAATGTACAAGATATTACAGATCCGAGAGGATTTGTCACTCAATTTCACTACGACCTAATCAACCGGCTAGAAAGAATTGATTACCCTGATAGCAAAAGTGTTACGTATTCCTATGATCTAAGCGGCATACGTACAAAAATGGAAGATCATCGGGGCACTACTCTCTTTGAACCTGATGAGTTTGGCAGAATTACCAAAGTCACTTTTCCCGATGACCAGACTGTCTCCTACTATTACGATTCTGAAAGCAATCTCATTAAACTTGTTTATCCAGACCGAACTGAAGTTGAATATACCTATGATCTTTCTAATCGATTAGAAACTGTCAAAGATTCTTCAGGTGTCACCAGATTTGAATATGATGAGCTGAGCAATGCTCTCAAGAAGAAAACATTACCTAATGGCATAACGACTGAGTATCAATATTATAAAACACGAAAAATATCAAATGTTATTCACAAAAAGGCAGACGGGATCCTCATCGAGGAATTTAGATATGCATATGATGAAAATGGGAATCGAACAAAAATTGAAAAAATCTCTTCGGAAGTCAACTCGCATGTCATTTATATCTACGATAAACTCAATAGAATTGTAAAATCAGAGCATTCGGACGGATTTTTTGAGGAGTTCTCATACGATGGAGCAGGGAATCGGCGCAGCAAAACGACACCTCAAGGAAAGATCGTCTATGAATATGATGAAGAAAATCGCCTTAGAAAGGCAGGTGACACAGTTTATGAGTACGATCTTGCGGGCAATTTAATTGAAAAATCTTCTCCAGCGCGCAAAGCTACCTATAAATATGATTTTGACAATCGGTTGATCTCTTATTCAGATGAAACTAATCAAGTTGCCTTTGAATATGATGGTAATGGGAATCGGATTTCTAAAACAGTCAATGGTGTATGTACTGAGTATATTAATGATCTTGTAGCGCCAGTAACGCAAGTTCTTCTTAAGAAGGTGCAGGGCTGTTGGTGGAAAGGGGAGAAAACGATCCGTTATACCTACGGAGGTTCACGGATCTCTCAATCTGCTGATGGCAGGACGCAGTTTTATCTTTACGATAGTCTTGGAAGAAATGTCTCAAACCTTGTCAGCTCTTCAGGCAAAGTCTTAAATACTTATAATTACGATTCATTTGGCGGCTCTCTTTCCGAAGAACAAAATGTCCCAAATGTCTATAAGTATTGTGGTGAACAATTCGACGAGGAAACTGGCCTCATCTACCTTAGAAATCGTTACTACGATCCAGAGATCGGCAGATTTATTTCTAAAGACCCTCGTCCTGGCAAGTTAGATCGTCCTTCAACCGTCAATCCCTATTGCTATGTCGAGAATAATCCGGTAAATTTTATCGACCCTTTGGGATTGGAGGGTGTCAGTCCTGAAGCATGGGAACGAGTGAGGGTTACATATCAATGACCTAGGTGGGTTGTTTGGAGGGCAGGGCTGGTTCGGACATGTCTGTTTAGAATTTCCCGATCGCAATCTCTTCCAAGGTAATTATCCAGAAGGTATGCAGTCATATGACCAAAAAAACATTAATGCAAACACAGCTACCTTTGAATGTCTTTGCAAGTCGTCTGGAGTGGATACGGCTCTTGCTCTCATGACCCAAATTAAATGGACCCTGAGCAAAAATTGTGTTTACACAGCTGTAGAAGGAATGAAAGAGATGGGTTTCATTCATGGAGAAAAGATCCATTTAAGCAAATTCCTGCCACTTCCTTCTGAGTTGAGATCTCAGATGCTAGAATTTCATGGGATAGATCCCCGCATTATTAGTTATCCCAGAGAAAAGATAGAAATTACACATCCCGCTCCACCTTCCCCTTCCTTAGGTTTCATCTCCTCTCCCAATTTAGATTTTGGGGGAGTTAGCCTTTCAAAAACAGCAGAGCTTCAGTTAAACCTTGCCGATATTACAGGTGCCGCTTTCGACCCTATCACAGGGCAGCTTGTCCTCTTTGGTCCCGAAGATCGGTATTTTCCACCGATTGATCTTGATGACTTAGCTGTTGCAGTCAGATCTGTTTACAGCATTGGATTACCTTGTCCTCAAGATCCAGGTGTTTCAATTGGAACTGAATCTTCTCCTTTTGCAGGGCAAATGAAAGTTAGATATGACGGGGCAACTGCAAATACCTCATTTGGGCAAATCATGTTTGAAGCAGATAGACTGCTCAAATGCCTCGAGCTTGGCAAAGATAATATTTCGGGGCAAGCCGTATCTGCAAATGTGCCTGGTTACTCCAGTCTGATTAATAGGCTAGCTGCACATCAGTTTTTTAGCCAGACGGCGGTAGGCCATCGTATGTGGTTTGTCCCCGATAAAATTACTCTTGTGGAAGCGGAAGATCACAAAGGCATGGTGTTTAGCGATGTACGCATGAAAGTGCTTACAGAGTCACAATTCAACGGCTCTCCTTCGGACGTGCCAGCTTGCCGCGAATTTGCTGAACATTTTACTGCTCATTTCGACGAATTTTCAAAGCAGTATCCCATCTTAGAGAAGTTAAAGACTCTAGGTAAAATTACTGCTATCGTCAAATGGATTAGAGAAAACAACATCCCTTTCGATCCTTCTTTTTTCATCAATTATCAGCCTAAAAAGATAGAAACAGTCGCATATACTCCTTCTACAGAAAGTCGCGGTGAATGGATGGTTGAAAAAACGGAAAAGCATAAAGTTCCGGGACATAAAAAGAAAAAAAAGGTGGCAGTTCCATATACATACTCTTTCTCCGCTTCAGGAGGGGTTGATTACAGATTGAATAGCTCGAATTTCGCGACTTATGTAGATCCACTTGTCAATGATTTTTCGATTTCAGCTTTGAGATCCAGACCATCCGAGCAAGACTTCACATGGACTTTCCGATCTCCAACCAATCGTGAAACCTTTATGGCCGCTGCTCAAAGTATTTCACGGACGAGAAAGCCTGGTAATGTGAAAAAAAGCTATGTCGATATGAATTTTCCAGTTCCTGGGAATCAAGAGCTTACCTTGTATCGGTTTTACAATTCTTTTTCTGAAAAGGAAGCAGCTTTAGGACGTGGGTGGAGAATAGTTCCCTACGAGCTAGAGATTTCCCTGGAAAAAGTGATTCTTAGTTCACAGGATGATAAAAGTTGTGAAACCCGTCGAGCCATTTTAGTCAGAACTCCTGACGCAGAATGTTTCTTTCAACCTTTCGCCCTTAGCTCAGATAACTGTCCTGTCTTTAATAGCCCTGATTATTCAGGGCTCTTAAAAGATAATTTGAACGGCACCTTCTCTTTTTATATTCCTCGCTTTGGCCGTGTCGACTTTGATAAAGGTGGAAGACTTATCAGGACTCTCGATACAAATGGTTTCTCGATCGAATATCGCTATCGAGGTGATCAGCTTGTTAGCATTTGTCATCAAAATGGAGCCACTATCCTTCTTGAGTACGAAGAGAATCGCCTGTTCAAAGCTATAGGGCCTGGAAATACTTCTGTGTACTATACGTATCACCCTGATGGCCAGTTAAAAACTGTGGACGACGTAAGTGGCCCCTATCTCCGTTATTCCTACGATTTAGATCAGCGGCTTAGTAAAATAACCGATCGTTTGGAAAATATACTGTTTGAAGCCGCTTATGATGATTACAATCGTGCTACTTTGATCAAAGAAGGAGGGATCAGTTATCAAGCCGATTTTTCTTTGGAAAAGAGAGTTATGAAAGTCTATGATCATCAAGGAAGAGAATCGATTTTAAAGTACGATGAAAAAGACAAGCTTATTTACAGGCAAGATCCGGGAGGGTTAATATGGGAGTTTGAGTATGAGCAGGTCCATGTTCCATTTCCTACAAAAATCATCGATCCTAAAAAAGGGATTACTAAATGCCATTATGATCCGGCTGGCAATCCGATCTATTTGAAAAATTCAGCAGGAGCAGAATGGAGATTCTTTTATGATTTAGCTGGAAAGTTAGTCGCAAGAAGAGAACCCAATAAAAGAACAATTTGGAATTGGTATTTTGGAGTCAATCAACAACTCAGCCAAAATTATGCAAACACTTACTTAGAATTCGATGAGAATAATCTCTTTGCTCAGATCTATACAGGGATTCAGATTAAAGGGCCTGCCACCTATTTCAATTACGATAAAATTACAGGTCAACTAAAGAGCCGCAAAGATACTCGAGGAGGTACCACCTCTTTTGATTATGATGATCATGGCCAACTGAAGGAAATCTCTTACCCAATGGGATACGTTGTTGAACGTAAAGTCGATGAAAAGGGTAAAATTCATGAAATTTCCGATGGATTTGGGTTACAGAAAAGTTATGATTATGATGAAAGCGGTCAATTAAAAGAAGTTCGAACCCCCCTAGGCACGACTCACTTTACCTATGATTAAGACAGGAGATCTGAGGCTAATTGTAGATCCTCGAAATTTTAAGACTTCTTACGACTACGACAATCAGCACAATCTGAAAATAGTCACCGATGCAGAGGGAGAAGTCAGTTCTTACGAATATAATTCATTCAATCAATTGACCCACATTTCCTTACCCAATGGTTCATGTAAAACAATTAAGTACGACTCGGTTGGTCGACTCGAAAAGGAAATATGGGGTGAGTAGTGACCGACTTATTTAGCATAGAGCCTAGCCCATTCTACTGAAACCTGGGGCTGACTAGGACCATTTCCTATAATGGCGGTGCCTACTGGAATAATCCATACATCAGATTGTTTCATATGGGGCCCCAACCCGATGACAGAGACTTCAACATTTCCAAGGCCAGCAACACATCTCAATGTTCCAGATACTTGCTTATTGCTAGTATTTTTCGCTAAAATAACAAAAAAACTTTTTCTGTGTTTATTGAGCGCGCCATAGCTTAGTTGTTGTGGGAAAAATTGCTCATTTTCTAAATAAAGATTTCCAGCCTGGACAATTTGCTCATCTGTTAAGACATAACCTCTAAGTTGGGTATGCTTGCTATACGCTGGATTATAGAAAAAAAGTGAGGGATAAAAATTACCTACAAGGTAAACACCCAAGCTTATTAAAATGAGGACTCCAATTGAGATCCACAGAAATTTAAAACGATGCACATTATCTCCTTATTTAAAGCCGGAACATCATACTAAAAATAAGTACCTCATCTTGCCATTTCCCTCTTCCAAGGACAAAATTTAATCTCTTTCAAATTTTTTACCAAAGACAATTTTAAGGCGTGCCATTTATAAAACCAACAGAGGTGCCTTGCGCCAGCAAGCGCCGAGGTTCGTAACTCGCCGCAGGCGAGAAAGTCGGACCGCTAAAGTTCCTGGTTATCTCATGGCGCTAGACCGGTAGGGAGCTCTGTAGCGAAAAAAACAAAAAATAACCTGAAAACTATCACAACTTAAACCACCCCGTTCCACGTCCCAAGACCTCAATCTACCCTTTCTTGAAAATCCTACTTTCGCATATACCAGGCTCAAGGAAGCAAAGGTGTTTATGCTCAGGAAATTAGTTTGCGTTTTTTTTGGCATGGTATCCACGCTCTCTGCAGAAGAGGACGCGCGGCAGGTCCCGACTGATTTTGTTCGCGATGTGATGCAGCCATTAGGAATCCCTGTCGTCTCTTCTTTTCATGCGATGCGCGAAAGCTATTTCCTCAATGCAAAAATCCAGAATTCCCATGTCCTTGAGTCGATTGGCGACTTTTTTCTCACCCCCTCGCATTATCTATTTGCCGGTAAGGAAATCATTCTAAACGGTGAAGCAATAGAGGTCGTGCAGATGTTCAGCTATGATGACCTACATGGGTTAAAGTCTGTCGTCTCGACGATTGCTCTCCCTTTCAGCGAAGCATTAGGAGCCCTATTCAAAGGGTTGGCGTATCTCGTTCCCGAAGTGAGAGAACGGCATGAGAAAATTAGGCAAACTCTTAAATCTTCGATTAAATCAAATCTAGAAATGTATGCGCAAAAAGGAATTGAAACGTTCCATTCCGATGAATCCATTCCTTGCCAAGGGCACAAGCGCCCTTCCCGTTTGACAAAAAAACAAAAAGTCGAAATCCAGGCGTTCAAAGAAGTCATCGAGCTCTTGGATTCCCATCAGATCATTTATTGGATCGATTGCGGAACGTGCCTTGGGGCCTATCGTTACGGCGGCATCATCCCATGGGACTGGGATGTCGACATTTCGATTTTTATTGACGACCACGACAATGTGAAAAAAGTCCTCTCCCAGCTCGATCCGGAAAAATATCAGATTCAAGACTGGTCCAGCTATTCTAAGCCGAAAAGCTTTTTGAAGCTCTATGTCAAAGAGACGAAAAATTTCATCGACATCTACCATTACTACATTAATGAAGAAGAACGTAAAGTCGCTTATTTCTTTACCTACTTAGAAAGCCCCTTTCCTCATAGTTGGAAAAAAGCAGAGCTAAGATGCATGAAACCCTTAAAATACGAAGAGATTTTTCCGCTTAAAAAAGCAAAATTCGATCATTTGACCGTTTGGGCCCCCAATAATACCGTTGCCTTTTTACAAAGCAAATACGGCGAAAATCTCGAGCCGACGATGATTTGGGATGAAGTTCTTCAGGGCTATAGAAAAGTCGAAGACCACCCCTACTATGCAGATTAAATGGCTATTCTAAAGAGTTATACCGACCTGGCTCAGATTCCCCCCAATCAAGTCAGAAAGCTCTATGGCGGCAAAGCTCTCGGGCTTTTCGAGGCGTTCCAATTAGGCCTTCCCGTTCCGGAGGCTTATTTACTTAGCACGGACCACTATGAGACCTTCCTGGCGCAGCATCCCCAGCTCAAACATGCAGATTTTAAAAACAAAGCCCGAGAATTTCTTAACCAATTGCTCTTTGATCAATTTGCTGAAATTCCCGAAGGGGTTTACGCCGTACGCTCCTCATCGCAATACGAAGATTCCTCCGTCCACAGCTTTGCGGGCATCTTTGAGAGCAAACTGAATGTTCCTAAATCAGACCTTGTTACCGCTATCGCAGAGGTCTGGGATTCCTGTTTCTCCGTGCGGGCGACGTCCTATCTGAAAGGAGAGACCGTCTTGCGCATGGGAGTGCTCATCCAACCGATGATCGAAGCCAAGTATGCCGGGGTCTGTTTTTCCCGCCACCCTTCGCCCGCCAATGTCTTCGAAAACCAACATATAGTGATCGAATTTGCTCCCTGCTCCGGCGAACAAATCGTCCAAGGCGAAATTACCCCTTTCCGCCTGTCGGGAAAGATCGACGACCTGTCCCAAGTTTCCGATGCCCCCTGGATAGACACCCTCCTCAGAACCTTACTCTCGCTAAAAAACACCTACCGCCATGAGATCGATATCGAATTTGCCGTTGATGAACAGGAGCGTTTCTGGCTGTTACAGCAGCGTCCCATCAGCAAGCTCGCCGCTTCCCACCTTCTCGACCTGAACGCGTATCAGCGCAAGTATAAACGTTCCCTGCATAGCCTTGACATCGAACTGTTGATCGATGGATGCAGCCAATTCCTCGCTCCCTATCTCGAAGTCTCTTTTCAGTTTGAACGTTGGATGGTCATGGTCACCGGCGTCGACGAGCAGCAGGAGCTTTGGGTCCACAAGCTGATCGATGAAGCGACCGTCTCCAAAATCGCGGTCAAAGCCCTTTCTGAAGAGGGATACATAATGCGCCTCGAAGAGCGCTATCTGGAAACGCATCGGAAAATCCTCGATTTTTCTTATACCGCTTTTTTTCATCAATCCGTTCCTCTTTCCCATCGATTTTTCCAGTGGACTGAATTCATGACCCCCTTATGGGCGCACTATTACGCCCCCATGTTCGTCATTGAATCCCTTCATCGCGTTCTTCTTGCAGGAATGAGCGAAGTTGACGCTGATTATGCGGACGCCGATCTCTTTTTCATGGGCACATTTGGCATAGCCGCTTTGTCCGATATTCTGTACCAAGAATTGGCCAATCTTAAAAACAAAATGGGAACGCTCCCCTCTGCCTTCACTGAACTTTCTTCCCTGCACCAGCAAAATTTGGGAGAAATCGCAGACAAATTCGGATTTTTGAAATGCCATCAGATCACAGAAAGAGGTTATACCGCCGAAGAGATTTTCAAGATGCTGCGCGACGTGTCCCCCGAAGGGAAAAAAGAAGATGAATCCCCCTACCGCAAACTCTGTAAAAAATATCTGATCTCCGATCATCAGCGCGCGCTGTTTGAGAGTTTTCGAAGATGGATGCGCTTCCGTAATCAAGAAATGGAATTCGTCATCTCTGCCATCGTCCGCTCCCGTCCCCTTTTCGATGAGATCTGCACAGCTCTTTCCATCACGATCGAGCAATTTTGGAATTCCTCCAAAGAGCTCATCGGAAAAGCTCTCAAAACACACAATTCCACCATTGCCCTCTCCCTATCCCGTCAAAACCTCGTGATCTATCGCAGCTATGGGAAAACGCGCCTGTTCAACAACATCACCGTCCAAACCCCTACAGCAGAATCCGGCAAAGGGCTAAAGGGAAAGACCGTCTTCGGCCAAGGCCATCTCAAGGCCAAAGTAAAAATAGCCTTCCAGCCCCAGGAATTAGAAAAGATGGGCCCCTTCAAAGAGCCGCATGTCCTTGTCACAGGGATGACCACGCCCGATTTTATCCCTTATCTGCAGAAAAATTTCGCTGCCTTGATCACCGATGAAGGCGGCATCCTTTGCCACGCCGCCATCGTCGCTCGAGAAATACAGATGCCTTGCATTGTAGGCACAGGCATCGCTACCGAAAAGTTCAAAGACGGGATGATCCTTACGATCGATTTTGATCGCGGAGAGATCGATCAATTTTTTGAGGTGAGCGACACATAGGCTTCGTTGAGTTTTTCTTTATTAGGAAAAATCATCGAGGCTCTTGCATCTTTGTTTTCCTTCCTATCCTCATCCGCTTGCCTGAACAGCACAGCAAGGGGCAAGCGCACGTTTTCTGCAAACGACATGCTCTTTAAAAGACCTAGAGCGTCGATATGGGATCGATTTCCATACACATGCATCCCAAAAATGGGTTGAATAAAATCTCGATAGGCTCTGCGCCAATCCGATAGATCTTCATTCTGCACGAGGAGCTTCCACTTATTTAGAAAGTTATTACATTCTTTCCGGTATTTTGAGAAGGTTTCCCCATCGCGATAACCCCAATCATTGACCAATTCCATGAAAGCGCGCCCGCATTCATCTTTTCGAGTGGCTTTTGCAAGAAAGCCTTGCGCGGATGGATCGATATAATGCCGAACCTTATATGTGATCGTTTCAGTCAGGCGATCCCCTATCGAAGGGTATTGCAAACATAAAGACTCGATGATACCGCTTATTTGGTCGAACCGCTCTTTCGAATCGCAGTTATCGATGAGGTACTTGATCACCATGAATACATTTTTTTCATCTTCCCTAGCTTCCTCTTTGACTAAACCTTGTGCCATGAACAGGAAGAGGGAATAGTCGAGCCTCCAACAGTAGTCAGCGCATTGAGAGAATGGATTCCGGCCATAGCAATGAAGGGCCTCCAATGCGGCCTTGACATCGCCTTGCTGGAAAGCAAAGGTCACCAGATCCTGAAAAAGGATAAACAGAAAGGAGGCCGGAAATACTTTTTTTAACAGGTCTAACCCATTTTTATAATTTTCATTATCGAATTGAAAATGAGCCTCAATAGAATAAGGAGTAGCTTTCTGTTTTGAGGATAGCTCTTTAAACTCTCCGTTTTGATAAAGACGGTACAAATGAACGAAATAAAGAAATTCTTTCCATTCGGGGATATGATATTCTGCAGCCAAATGGGTATCTTTATGTTTCAATAACGATTTGCCGATCGAAGAGATCAAACTATCCAATATTCGAGAGGGGCAATTAGTTTTAACTGTTTGAAAATAAGAGTCCAATAAAGATAAAATCGGCAAAATTTCTTCCTGGGGAATTCCCGCATGGAAATCATGAAGTTCATTAGTCTGTAAATTACCGGCGAGATCAGGCTCGGAAACTTTCATGGCGTCGATCACATTTAAAAACTCCAGACGCTGACCGTTACGCAGCGCATCTAGGCAGACCCATTTGGATAGGCATTTAGATAAGGCCGAATCCGGTTGTTGAAGGATATAATCATACACTGCCCGAGGAAGCACAGGATAAGAAAAAACTTCTTTTTCTCCGCAGGCAGTCAAAATCTCCTCTTGCTCCTTTTGAGGCAATTTTTGATAGATTCGATCCACCTGTTCAATCATTCCCATTTTGATGGCTTGCGTGATCAAGGCAAGACAATGCGGCTTTTGACCTAGAAAATGAAGTCTTTCAGGACGATTTTCAAAAAGATTGAGAAGATTTTGCAACTCCGCTTTTTCAATCAGAACGTTAGAACTGATTTTGCGAGATTCTGTCAGATGGAGAGTATTCAACGAGAGGAAGGGAAGTTCTGAAAGTTTGTGGCTTGCTTCATTCAAGCATTCCAATGTGGAACGTTGGAGCTGATTTAAGAACTCGTAGTGTACTTTAGAGCTTTGCTCCAGTTCTTCTTTTAAACCCTTTTGAAAATCACTTTGTCTCTTAGGAAAACGCTCTTTGAAGTGTTGCAAAGTTTGCTCAACCCAAGGGTTGGGATTTTTTTCAAATAAGGGATCCAAATCTTCGGGCAAGAGCAGGCAGCTTTCCATCGCTTTCAAGAGTGTTTTTTCTGCTTGGATCAGATCGAAAACAGGATTCTTGCTGTTTTCTGCGGAAATCCGGTCGCCTGTCAATTGACAGAAAAGAGTACGATAAGCTGTCAGGGTTTCTTCTGCTTTCCCTTGTTTGGCACAAGCCTGAAAATCGATAACCCTTCTACTTTTCGAGGAACGTTTGAGTTGTTTCTGCTGACTTAAGCGGCTCATCTCTTCATGAGTCATCTGCCCGCTGCTAAGAAGAAATTGTCCAAATTGCTCTTTGAAAAGGGTCCAGTCGCAATAACTGTCTTGGATCGGAAGTGGTGATCTTTGAACGACCTGATCTTTGAGAAAGGATAGGAAGCAGCGTAGATGGCAGGTATTTTTTCGTTGTCTGAAACGGGCAGAAATGTCCCGGTCGGTTTTCTCTACGGGGTCTAATTCGTTGAATTGTTTAAACAACAGCATTTCCCTTCGCATAAATTTTGAAGAATAGAGATCCTTCCAAAAGGCTTCTCCCAAGAGAAAAGAACCGCTGACAAAATATTTCCGTTTAGGGTTGGCATGATCAGCAGTATTGTAATACTGAACCTTAAACTGATTATCGTCGATTTTTTCTACGGAGAGAAGGGTTTCGTGAACGATGTTTCCTGCTGAAAATACCCCTTGTTCCCCGATGGATAAAGAAACAACCTGTTCGAGCGCCTTGGCGATCATCTCATCCCGCTTTTCGGGATCAAACTCCTGATCTCCGAGCAGAGAAACCCCTTTTCCAGTGAGGGTAAGAAAAATTTGCCGTAGATCGGCTGAGCGGATATCATCAATTCGAAAAGTAATATCTTGGGTTTTTTCAAGAATATCTGCGGCTTCCTTCAGAAGTTTTTGAGTTTCTGTGTGCAGTTGCATAAATCCAGCCGACGGAAAAAACGCCTTAAGTTCTTTCACCAATTTTTGACAGCTAAGAGAGGGAGCAAAGAATTCATACCGTTTCAGCTTTTCTACATTGTTTTGCTGTTCTAAAGGAAAATCCCCATCTAAAAAATATCCAAAAGCAAATTTATTTGTAATTAGCTCGTCATTAACGCCGAAAATTTGTCTTTTCGCCTCAATTCTTTCTGCAATCGAACCGGAATTATATACGTAAATTAAATTATTTAAAAAGCTCATGATAATATCACTACATTCTTGTTAATGTAATTACTTTATCATTAATTTGAATGAAAATCAATTTTTAATTATTTTATAATATTAAAATTTTTAATACTATAAAGGCTGCACGTTTTCGCTAGAAAAACGTGCAGCCGCGACTCTCAGAAATCAGACACTCCGACCTCTTTTTTCCGCCTGATACTCAATACTGTTGCTATGAACAATGATCCTAGAAGCCATCCCCAACGGACCGCCTTTGAAGGGTCAAATCCATGACATTCCTGCCAAAGATTGCCGACGAGGATAGTCCCCAATATTAATGGAGCGACAATCCGCAGGCGTAAGTCTTTAGAAAAGGCAAAAACAAGTGCCAGCCCTCCAATGAGCATGTTTGTTCCGAGGACCATGGGAGCCAGCGCATCGATTAAATGGGACGCATTTCCTCTGCAGAAAAAAAGCGCCATGACAAGCAAGGCCGTTAATGTCGCTCCCACCGCTTTTCTACGCGATGTCCGAAACTCCACCTCCACATTACCCGCAATGCTCTCCACAATAGAAAAGACACCGGTGATACCCGCAATAAAAACACAGAAAAAGAAGACGGAACCGACAAATTGAGAAAGTAAAGGTCCAAACGTTTTAAGAATCTTCGGGAACAAAATGAAACCAATCTCAAACGTCGAATCGGTCGTCAAAATCTGATCAAACGGGATCCCTTGCACATAGCTGATATGGGCCAGGCACCCAAAGACCGCCACCCCCGAGATGAACGAGACGATAAAGTCGCCCATCGCAACAAAAAACATCGCTCTCGGGACATTTGTCGATTCTCCTGTGTGTCTTGAGTAGCCGACAATGATCCCGAGGCCGAGCGACAGGCTGAAAAAAAGCTGTCCGAAAACATCACGCCAGAGCCCGAAATCCGTTAACTTTGCAAAGTTGGGCTTCAAATAATAGACCAATCCCCCCATTCCTCCTGGAAGAAAACAGACCACAACGGCAAAAACAGCCATCATCACCACCATTAGCGGCATGAAAAACGAACAGACCCGTTCAATCCCGTTTCTCACATGATGTCTTAGAACCATCCACGAGATCAGACCGACGGCTCCCGTGGCGAGAAATATCGACCAGGAGAACGCTCCGAACTCTTTAATACTTCCCGTTGCTTGCAGAAAGTTGTGAACGAAAAATGTTTTTGTATCTTCAGGGATTTGATTCGTTGCTGAAAAAAACGTATAAGCCACCGAATAGCCCGTCAATACGATATAGAATGCTCCAATCGTCAAGCATGCTAAAACAGCAAGCCATCCAATAGTTTTGCCTGCTTTGCTCCAGACATTTCCATAGGCAGTGACAAGGGGCGCTTTCCACCTCTGTCCGACCTTTCCCTCCAAAATCAAAAAAGGGATTCCTATCACACACAAAGCGATCAAATACGGGATCAGGTAAGCCCCGCCTCCATTTTTGTAAGCTTTCGCACTAAAACTTAAAACATTGGCAAACCCCACAGCGGAGCCGATCAACGACCAGACAAAACCAGCCTGGGATCTCCAGGTATTCTCTTGAGACATTTTCTTATCCTCTTAAAAAGTTATAAATAGCCAAGGTTCTTGGCTTGCGTTCTGTAAAAAAAAGAATTTATGGAAATGTCAATGTTTTAGCCTTGAAAGCTAAGGAGAAGAAGGGAAATAGAGCTGGAAATGCCAATATGCTTCAACATAACTAACTTATAGCAGATGTACGGTTTTTGAAGAAAAACTAAAAAATCTTTTTTCCCAAAAAAACGCGGCTTGCCCTAGACTCATAATTGATGAATCCTATACTTCTTGCTAAATAGGTTTAGATAGAGTTTTTGGGAAAATCGTGAACCCAGGCCTGAAGGCCTGGGATTAAGTTGGGCCCCAGCTTCGACCTCGGCCCAACATTGTTTTTGAAAATACCCGGCCCTTTAAGGGCCGGGTTTCCGCCGGAGGACGGATGAAAATTTTAGACAAAATTGCAATCATTTTATTAGTGATCGGCGGCCTAAACTGGGGAACTGTAGGGGTTGCTGATTTTAATATGGTTATGTGGGTTTTTATCACCATGCACATGGTTCAACATATCTTCTACACTGCTTTCGGGATCGCGGCAATTTGGGTCATCGCGCGGTCTTATCGGCCTTGAACCCCGATTCGAGGTAAGGTTCTATTCCCCCATAGGTATCCCGACGAGATAGGCGCCAATGACCCTTCCCTGCCTATCTCGGAAGACATCGTAGTCGGCCATATAATCATTGCCGGACAGAGTGACTTTATCGGTATAGCGCAATTCACCCAGGAGCCGTTGATAAGCAGGATGAGAATGGGATAATGCTGTTCCTACCTTTTCATTTTCTGTCGTACAAAGCCTGACAAATTCGTCTCCCACCTTCACAAAGATTGTCGCTATTGCCTGAGTTTCTTCCGTGAAACTCTCTACAAGAGATACGGGTTGGGAACGGATGATCCAATTCCCATTTTTGATAGCGGGGACTTGATAACCACCTATTTTTTCCTTGTTTTCCTGATCCAGGGAAAATATGCCCGGCATATTGCTCATCAATTGCTTGCCCAAAGCTTTTGCATCGGAAGGTCCAGGCCCTTGATTAGCAGCAAAAGCTGACCTGACAATGCATAACAAGATAAAAAGAAATAGTCTCATATCCCGCTCCTCTGAAATTCGACCCATTGTTCCACAACTTAACCCATTTGTTTTTTTTCGTCAGAACAATTTGCTTTTTGTAGATATTTCTGTTCTATTGATTATACACATCGTGATTCAAAAGCGGGCCATTTAATTGAACCCTTTTACGTATAAAAAAACAGAAAGAATGCCAAAACAGCCTTTCTTCAACATGTCTTTTTTTGTCCTATGCTTTGGGGCTTTTCTCAATTGGATGAGTTATGGTCTCGTTTATCCTATTTTCGCCATGTCCATTTATCATTCTGATCCGATTTTTCTCGATTTGGCCTCCGACATAACACCAGGATTTTGGTTAGGAACTTTGCTGGCGGCATCTCCCTTGGCACAATTTGTCAGTTCTCCTTCCATTGGAGCATTCTCGGATCGGAAAGGACGCAAACCTATTTTACAAATGACGACCTTGCTTATCGCAATAGGAGCCCTTCTTTGTGCTCTGGGAATGTGGCAACGATCTTTTTTCGTGTTGCTTTTAGGACGGCTCGTCACAGGAGTTGGAGCAGGCAATGTCGGAGTGATAAACGCCTCTGTTGCAGACTTTAGTCCATCACTAGTAAAAGCAAAGAATTTCGCATTAATCGCCATGGCAAATGGGATTGGATTTGCAGTCGGTCCTTTTCTTGGTGGAAAGTTGGCAGTCTTCGGCCTTCACGTTCCCTTTCTATTTGCCTTACTATTGACGTTAGCGAATTTCGCACTCATCAGTTTCTATTTTTCTGAAACAATAGTCAAAAAAAAGAAGGACAACTCCCCTCTTGGTTCCCGATTTCACGATCTCTGGAAAACAACCATTTCCCCTCCATTTCGAATCATCTTCCTCGCCTTTTTCACCTTTTGTTTTGGATGGTCTTTCTATTGGGAATTTATCCCGGTGACGTGGATCAAGAATTACGGGCTTGATGTGTCTCAGATCGGCAACTTCTACGCATTCGGCTCTTTGATTTACGTTCTAAGCAGTGGTATGCTCATTCGGCCTATTTTGAATCGTTTTAAAAGCCTTCCGATTCTGTTTATTGCCTTGGCAATCCTTGGGACATTGATATTGTTCCTCTTACATGCCAGAATTGAATGGTATTGGCCTCATATTGCCATGCAGCAATTCCTCATCGCTTTGATTTTCCCTGTAGGTGCAACGATTGTTTCCAATCTCACTACAGCAGGCCGCCAAGGAGAGATTTTGGGAGCTTTTCAATCACTGCAAGCTTTCGCTTTTGCCGCAACGCCATTTTTGGGCGGCGCATTATTGAGTTTCAGCTATGATACCCCTCTTGTGCTTGGCGGTGTAGCGATGTTCTTGGCCAGCCTCATTCTATTCCTTGGCTACAAGAAAAAAATGCTCAGTTTTCAGAGGAGATAGACTTCCTCAAGTGGGTGGCTTTTTCCATTAAATCTGTTCTTAGATTAGTATTAGAGCGGACGCATTCAGTGCGAAGCAGTATTCTAATCTTTACTCGCCTTTGGGCTCCAAAGAGTCCTCATGGGCCTTTTGCAGAGCTGGCAGCGCAGTCTCTTTCAAGAACTTTTGAGCTTCAATGAGTAATAGCCGCATCTTTCCAATGACTCCCTCAAGAGAAATATCGGCGCTGGGATCCGTCCAAAGTATCTTGGGTATATTTTTCAATTTAAACCCCTGCATGATCTCCGGAAATTCCTTAAGTGCCTCAAGATCGTCGATGATCTGAGCCGACAAGCTGTTATTTTTGTTTTCTGCTGGATAACGGACTTTATAGGAGAGCTCGTGAGTGTATTCGGCCAGCGGCCCCATCTCCAAACCGATGGCGTCTGCGAGGGTTTTAAGCTCATGCTGGACGGTCATTTCCCCCGCCTTATATTGTTCGATGCAATGAAAAATCGTCTCGATAGACTCTTGTAACTGCAGCAAACTCCAAACCGTCCATGTAGATAGCTCTTGTACATCGTCAGCTTTGCTCATCTGTCGAATGCTCACCTCGAGCATTTTCAAAGCGGATATCCCCTGTTTGACCCGTAAAAATAAGGGATGGTTTGTACCCAGGTTGGCTTGAAAATTTTCAAGCTTCTGCTGAATTCCTGCAAACATCTGTTCAGGAAAAGCTGTGATCGAGATTTTTTCATGCGCCTGCGAGGTAGCTGATTGTAGAGCAGACGTATCCTGTTTCAATAAGTTTTCCACTTGCTTACAACTGTTTTCCACGATTTCTTCCACAGTCACCCTCAACTCTTGGGGAGAGTAAGGCTGCCCATCGGCGATCTTGAATAATTTATCCAAAACAGCGGGGATTTCGACGTGTAATGTTGTGAAATACCAATTTCTATGGTTAGTGTAAAAATAGCGCACCCAATGATTGGCCAAAAAGAGCTGCTTAACAACAGGAGGGTAGGCTTTGAAATCGGGGTCATACTGGCGATGGTACTCTTTTAAATTGTGGGTCGTTGTAAAAGAGGCCTGTTCCTGCTTTAACACGCAGCGGTACGCCTGTTCCATGATTTTCTGCGCAGAAGCGGCTGCAGAACTAAGCAAGCATAAATGCTGCGGCGAGGAAGAAGCCGACTTTGCCAGCGTCTTTTGAACGACTGCCAGATGGTCCAAATGCCAAATCACTTGCCGAAGCGACGAGGAAGGATTTTGCTCAAAAAGCTCGGCCAATTTTGCTCTTAAACGCTCAGTCTGCATGAGCAAAGGTACGGCCAAGCTTGCTGTAGTTGTGGTCGTTGCCGTAGTTGTAGTTGTGGTGGTGGTAGTCGTTGTTGTCGTTGATGTATTGGTTGTCGTGGTCAGAGGTTGCTTGGAACTGTTTTTCGGAAAGTCTTTTTTCTTATTCGAGGGATTAGAAGTTTTTGCTTTTTTCTTCTTTTGGGCGGATGAAGAATTTTGATGCTTCTTTTTTCCCTCCAAAGCTAGCAATTCTTTCTCTGCCTTTTCCTGATCAAAATACTCGATTGACATAAACGTTGTGGACGGTGGAATTCCATTCTTTTCATACTGGGCCCAAATCCGATTAGAATCTTTAATCGCTTCTAGAATCAAGGCAAGCGCAATTATTGGACGGTCTAAATAAGTAGACTTTAATTTTACGCAATCACAATAATCGAATAGGTAGGGAATCAAATCATGATCTGCATTAATTATTAATCCATTACCAGAAAATTGTAGACCGGGGGTTTTTTTTATTCCTAATAGTTGGTATTCAAAGTCGGTCCTTTGATCACACACAATAGCTCGTGTTAAAACAAGTCTATCTTGGATCCGTAATAACACTGCATTATCGCAGAAACTCATCGAAGAAAGTTGATCGATAATGGTTTTCATTTCCATACCGTATTCTCGAACCAATGAGGCAAAGGTCGGCAATTCTTTTAACCCTTTAGCCATCGATTCTTTTTTCGAAGGCGAAAGTGTAAATAAGGAAAATTCATTTTCTAATTCTTTATCATTCAGACATGGGATTTTTTCCTTCATGGTTTCAATAATCCACGGAAGGTCGTTCTTTAGCTGACGCAAAATTAAAGAAAAAGCCTGCAAAAGGTGCCCATGGTTTAAAGGGATTTCTCCGTGAAAGTCATTTGTGTTATCCTCCGAGGGTAATCGATGAACTTGGGTGTAATTGCTTTGTAAAAACACTCCACCCAATGTCATACTCGCTAGATACTGGATATTGAGAATCTCGGACCAGTGGCTGACCAGCAGATCGAAATTTTCAAGCTGAGCTTCCACTTGACTTAGCTTAGTCTTTAATAAATTCATGAATGTATGAATCTCGTGGTTATCTTTGGGCCACATTTGAGTCTGGTTCTTAGCAAGAACACGCTTAAGTTTGATAAATTCTTGGTCTAGATTTTCATCTCGTTCCGAGACATGATTTTGATAATGTTCGACTAATTCTTCAAGAAAAATAAAAAAAATTGTCGTGAGATGTAAAGGATAATGAAATTCTTTGATGTGTCGATCAATTTGCGCAATCTGCTTTACTAAATGTTGAGCTTGAGGAATCTTTTCGCTAATCATCTTCTTAAAAATAGCAGCTGCAGTATGCGACTCCATGTGACAAGCCCGGGATTGATAAAGAATATATTTTCCCGGGTGGGCTTCCCATGTTGGCACCGGAAGAGGAACGACAACTTCATCTCTTTGGACTTTATGATTAGTACTTTGTGTGTTGTTGTTAACTGTCATAGTAATTAAATTGTTGTTTAATATAATTAAATATTTTACAGATCATTTAATTAAAAGTCAACTTTTGTTGATTTTTTCCTATAAAAACTCAAGTCATAGATAGTCAGTTTCTTAACTCTTTCTCGAGACGGTAGCCCCCGCCGGAGGGAAAGGAGACAATTTTCGCCTACTTCCTTTCCGCGCGCCTGTAAACGAGTTCCCGATCTGGTTCAGCGAACCGCACCTTATATTTATGATATTTTTGTGTGAAAGACGTCCTAATTTTTGAATCATTTTTCGGAGAGCAGACCAAAATTCACTTTATCCAAAAAAGTTGGAATGCGTGGAGGTTTTATACACCAATACAAGATTTGCCGAATCAGGATTCAACGCAGCTCCTTTTTTGAACAATAAAATTGCAATTTCAAACTGTGCATGATTCTCAGCAGCCTGTAAAGGTGTCTGTCCCCTTCGATCGGTAAGATTGAGATCAACGCCGCCTTCAATCAACAATTGGGCGACCTCACTGTGCTCATTAGCAGTAATCGACGGTGGGCATTGCGAAAATCGTCGTTGACAAGGCCGCAGCTCCCAAAGCTTCTTTTGACCTGTTTTTATGGAGCTGCAAGCTTGATCCGTTGGCCAAAGTGCTTCGGGAGCCCCGATTAAAATACACACAATTATCTAATAAACATTCACTTACAATCCTAATTTCAATTAGTTGATTTATAATAATAATTATTTTATAATTAATATTTAGGAAATTATCATTACTACAATAATGGGAAAAACATGGCAGGTCAAGTTCAGCATTCGCATCACGTTGCTACATCCGGCATAAATCCCCTAGCGGCGCCTCAAGCCGGTCAAGCAGACGACGTAAAATCAATTTCTTTTGAAAAAATATTCCCAATGCTTTGCAGGCATTGATAAAACTAGAAGTGTGGAAAAGTCAAATGAGTTCTACGCTTTAAATAAATCCAAATTCACGTTCAATGAAAAATGCAGTCCAGAATTTATTAAAAATACAAAAGAGGAATTTCTTGTTATTTGTCAATGGCAAGCTGGAAGAGACTTATTCAGCAAAATATTCGAGCGTTATCCTAAATTATCATATCAGGAATATTATAAGAGTGGGTGCTCTCCATTAGGACAGCAGGTGCAGCTAGCTCCGGAAGAACAGTATTATTACAGCTACATTAATGAGAATAACGAACAGGAGCTCCATTTTCAACCTGAGTGGATGAATCACATCCACGAAATGATTCATTTATTAAAGCACGATGAGTCAAGGAGCGCGATATTTGAAGACCCTACCTTAGATCCTGAGTTTCACAATATGGAAGAACAAATCGTTATTACTGGATTTGATAAAGATTCAATAAATTATCATCCCTTCAATGAAAACCTTTTCCATTATCTATCCGATACTGTTCCTAAAAACGTGTTCAAACGTGTTTATTTTTAATTTCGCTCTCTGATTGACCGTCCGGTTCGCGAGATTTCTCTCTTCCGGCTATGACGTGGTCTCGATGGAGACGGTGGACGCATCTCCATTACGGTTTCTAGAGTCCTGCCTGGAACAGTCACGGGTTGCCCCGTTTCCAATCGGCGGTGGAACCTGTCCAAAAGAATGGTTTTTACTTGACGGTAAGGCGTATACCGTCCGATCTCAGGATCGCCAAATCTTCTGGCATAGTTCAGTGCGGCAATCCGGTCCGATATGTCCTCATGTCCACAATGCAGACATTGAAAGCGGTCGTTTTTGCGATTTCGATGATCCACAAATTCGCAAAAGGGACAGCTTTGAGAGCCGTAGGCCGGATTGACCTGCTCATGACGGAAACCTTCCGCCAACGCTTTAAAAGCAATTCGATCTTGTAGTTTACCTCTCAACCAGCTGGAGAGTCTTCTATTCATTTGTTTAGACTTGTTGACCTAGCCCCTCCAGTCGGACCACTCGCCCATAGAGGTTACGCGGTTAATTTACCTTCATTTTGTGCATTTAGGCTATTCAAAAATTGCTGAGGGCTCAACCCATTAAGGCTTGTATGCGGCCTCACAAGATTGTAATCCAATCTCCATTTCTCAATAATCTGCTTTGCTTCTTCCAAGCTTAAAAACCAATGCTCGTTTAGGCATTCATCTCTTAGCTTTCCATTAAAGCTTTCAATATGACCATTTTGCATGGGTTTTCCTGGTTCGATATACTGCCAATCAATTTGATTTTCCTGGGACCATCTTAGAATTGCATGGCTTGTAAATTCGGTGCCATTGTCGCTTAAAATAGTTTCAGGCTTGCCCTTTTCCTTGATGAGGCAGGATAATTCACGGCCAACTCTCACCCCGTTTAAACAAGTATCAACTACCATTTTCAAGCATTCCCTTGTGAAAGCATCAACTATAGTCAAAATGCGAATCCTCCTGCCATTTGACAACGAATCTGAAACAAAATCTAAAGACCATCTTGCGTTTGGTTTTTCTAATGCTTGCAAAGCTAACCTGCTTCCTAAAGCCCTTTTTCGACCGCCCCTTTTTAAGACTTTCAGACCTGACTCCTTGTATAAACGATAAACACGCTTATGATTCACCTTAAGTCCCTCATTTTTCAAAAGAATTAGGATCCTGCGATAACCAAAACGTTTCCTTTGGTGAGCAAGCGCAATGATCCTTTCCTTCAGCAGGCCTTCTTCATTGCTTCGTAACACGTATCGCCCTACAGACCGATGCAAACTCACCAACTTGCAAGCCCTTCTTTGGCTGATTTCATGTTGGTTCACAATAGTTTCCATGGCTTTTTTCTTGGCCTGTGGGCTTACCACTTTTTTGAGACAATATCCTTTAAAGCAACTATGTCCAACGCCTGATCGGCAACTAGTCTCTTGAGTTTGCGATTTTCTTCTTCCAGAGATCGAAGCCTTTGAGCTTCTGTAACATTCATGCCCCCAAATTTAGCTTTCCATTTGTAATAGGTTGCATTCGAAACGTTATGTTTGCGACAAAGATTTGCTACCTTTGCCCCTGTATCTGCTTCTTTAAGAATGAGAATTATTTGTTCTTCTGAAAATCTCTTTTTCATGGATCGTATTCCTTTTGTGTTAAAAGTTTATACGAACCTCTATTTCTTTATGGACCGTTTTTACGGGGCAAGGTCACGTCATGACTTCAGTATATCCAAAGTCTACAGCTTCGGGAGATGTCTTGGGAGGATTCTTCTTTTTTAATTCTTGAGGGATGTGAAAGTCAACGTTTCCTTCTGACAAAACAAGGGTAATTGTGCCTGAAATAGGCGCTTTGCCGGATAAGGGGATACAAATCCTCTTACCGGGAATCAGAGACATGATTTTGATGTATTGACGCCCTTCGTGCTCGAAAAGATCGTAACAGTTGGCATCGAACCGGACGCTTCTGGCTTTTTTTACAGTGGGTGGTTTTCCTTTGCAGAGTCTGGTGATCCTCCGCACATAGCCTGCAATATGCCTCCGGGAGAGATCATCAATGGCAAAGGACGGCTCCGGGCATTTCCCCTGCATCATGGCGGAAAACTGGGAATAACCTTTCAGAAGCCAATAGGCATAATGGCTCTCCGTCTCGGAGAGTGCTTTCCGATGGGAGATCTTTAAGCGGACTTTAACAAAAGTGGACTGCCAATATTTATCCCATGTTTCAGCTGCGTCATCAAGGGCAAGTTTCCAATGACGAGCCTGCAATTGGTGGGGTGAACGATAGCCTTGTTTGATTTTCTCATCGCGAATCGCTCGGGGCCTTCCTAAATAGGGTTGACAATCCCAGGCTTGGAAGTGTTGCAGCCAAAGCCGTTTTTCACCAGTGTATGCCTGGCATAAGCTTTCAAGAGCTGTTTGTTTTTTTCCGTTGAGTGGAAGTGACCTACGCTTGACAGTTCTCATTGTCTTTTGCAATTTAGATAATCTTTTTCTTGCAAAAAGATTCTACAGTATTTTTCTATGAGATCAAATCCTTTTTTTGACCTACGCTCAACGCTCTGCAATAAGTGACCAACTATCGATTTTTGGGTTTTAGCCCAGTTATCTGCACATACTGATCATGCGTATAACAACGCCGGTGGGCCTACGATCGTACCTTTATAGCATTTTCGTCGTCTGTCGGATTCACGAATCGAATTCATATGGAGAATATGTGTTCTTCATGACCGCATATTTTCACATATGCGTATGTTTTTGCACTACTATTAACTACTCCCTTTAGATCCTCTCACGGAGGAGTTCTCGCTCTAAACGCGGATCAACCCTTTACATCTGTGGACTGTGTCAATGCAAATGCGCTGGGATCTCTTAGGAAACTGAAAAGCATCAATACGCCACAAAAAATTGAGGGAAAAAATGTTCATCCTTTAACACACGCCTGTCACCTAAATAATTTTAAAATAGTTAATTATTTGATCGATAATGGAGCCGATATAAAAGTGATAGACGATTATGGAAGCCCGCTTCATGCATCTGTTAGTACGGTCGATTCGAAAGGCTTTATACACCAAATCATCAGAGCAGGAGCAGATGTTAATTGTAGCAACCAGGAAAATTTAACACCCTTGATGAAGGCTGTCACCCATAATGATCTAGGTGCCTTGCAAGCCCTAATCGAAGGAGGAGCGGATGTCGATTGTGAATATGAATTCAAAGAAACACCTCTGTTCAAAGCTGTCAACCGCCCGAACTGGAACATTGCAAAACAACTTATCGAAGCTGGGGCAAATGTTAAACTTCCAGACAACAATCTTGTGACGCCCTTGATGACAATTTGTCGGGAAAGGGACCATCAGCTGTTATTATTGACTTGGTCTTAAAACGCCTCAAACCAGCAGATATAGATTGTAAAAACGTTTTCGGAGAGACAGCTCTCATGATTGCTCTCGAGCATAAGAATTGGGATGTCGCAAAACGACTTATCGAAGCAGGAGCTGATGTTAACCAAAAAAATAATGATCAAGAGACGCCATTGACAATAGCTATAGGGAAAAAAGCGCCGTCAAGTGTTATCGATTTGCTCTCAAAAACAAGCACGTAATACAGGAATTACAGGCGAAGGTTAGTAGTCAACGCTCTTTGTCAAAGATTTTTACCTTATATTCGCCCAACATCATCTCTGTCTTGCCCAAATCGACATTGCGCATTCTTAGAATGCGGCTATCAGGTCGTTTTGATGCGGCGCGATTAGGAATCGCAATCCAGGCTTCACTTGCAGAGCGCGGAAATAAGACAGATCACTCCTTCTGGAATCGAAGCTGCTGCCCACGCAACATGTTCCAAAGGAAAATCGACTTTTTGTTCATAATCTACTGAACGATAGGCGCCTGGGTAAAGCCGTTCAAGGACACCTATTTTGACGCAATAGGCAAGAGCATTCCTAGGAATACCCCTGGATTCTGCATCTTTAGCGGTGAATAAGAGCATCTCGAGGAGAGGCTTCAAAGTGTGAATATATTTTGACCGTCTCATATCTGAATTCTACAAAATCTACTCATTCAAGTTAATTGAGTAGGTTTTGTAGATTAAGCTACCAGGGTAGAAAGTGAACGAATTGAAAATTCTTGAGAGAAGGCAATCCAGTCAAAAGTTCGAAGTGTACCCAGTAACTGGACACAAGCAGTTGTGTCGCTTCTTCCGATCAAAAAAAAGGGACCGGGATGGGGCCTTTTTTGTTTAATCCGGTGAGAGAAGGATTCCCCTCAGGCGGGCGGCGTAGCCGTCCCATCCATCGGCCGGTTCACGGCTTGCAAGCCGCTTACTTCGAATCCTAACGTGAGCCACGCACGTGGCTCACTCCCCTTCCATTAAACGAAAAAGGCGCCTGAATAGGCGCCTTTTTGTTTAATCGGAAGAGGTAGGATTCGAACCCACGGTCGGTTGCCCGACTTCTGTTTTCAAGACAGACGCAATCGGCCACTCTGCCACTCTTCCAAAGAATGGGGAATTATAACAAGTTTAGGATAAACATCAAGCGAACTGTTCAGAGGGTGCAATTAAAAGTGATGAGGCTAGAGAATAGCAGCGAGAGCTTCCAGATACAAGGCACCCGAAGGGGAACCCGAAGCACGCAACCACTTTATGGGGTTGTCGATGGAGGGCAACGCAGTAGATGGATGCTCGTAGCGCTATTATCAAGCCTAAGCGCTTTTATTTGCACCCTGCTAGGAAACGCATGTCGTTTTCGGTGAACATGCGGATGTCTTTAATGCCGTAGCGGAGCATGGCGAGGCGTTCAATGCCCATGCCCCACGCGTAACCGCTGTATTCTTCGGGGTTGATGCCGCCGTTCTTCAGGACTTCGGGGTGGACCATGCCGGCGCCGCAGATTTCGAGCCAGCCAGAGTGTTTGCAGAGACGACAGCCTTTGCCATTGCAGGAGGTGCAGGCGACGTCGACTTCGAGCCCAGGCTCAACGAAGGGAAAATAGCTGGGACGGAAACGGGTCTTCACTTGTGTGTGGAACAGTTTGCTGAGGAATTCGTCCATCGTGGAAAAGAGGTCGGCGAAGGAGACGTTTTTATCGATGTAGAGGCCTTCGACTTGATGGAAGAAGACGTGAGAGCGGCTGCTGATGGTTTCATTGCGGTAGACGGTGCCAGGGGCGATGATGCGGATGGGTGGTTTATGTTTTTCCATGACGCGGAGCTGGGTATTGGAGGTGTGGGAGCGGAGGAGCATGTCTTTGGTGATGTAGAAAGTATCCTGCATGTCGCGGGCTGGATGGTCGGGAGGGAAGTTCAGGCCTTCGTAGTTGTAGTAGTCGCTGTCGATGTCTGGGCCGTATTGCACGGAAAAGCCCATGCCGACGAGGATTTCGATGACTTCATCGAGGGCTTGATTGATGGGGTGTTCCCGGCCAAGGTGGCGGCGGCGGCCTGGGAGTGTGACGTCGATCTTTTCTTCAGTGAGGCGTTTTGCCATTTCCAATTGGGAAAAGCTGTGCATGGCTTGTTCGCAGAGACGGGTGATTTCTTCTTTGAGCTCGTTGATCTGCTGGCCGATGAGGGGGCGTGTCTCCGGCGTGGCGTGGCGGAGGTGCAGCATGAGGTCTTGAACGGGGCCTTTTTTGCCGAGGTATTTGACTTTGAGCTGTTCAACATCTTTGCTGTGTTGAACTTGACCGAGTTCGTCTTGAAATTTTTTGCGAAGCGAAGAGACTTGGTGTTCCACGAGGACCTCGATAAAAGCCTGCGCCTTTAAGCGCAGGCTAATCTTTAAGCGAGTGCTTGCTTTGCGGCGCCGGCGATGGCAGCGAAGCTGCCTGGGTCGCGAAGTGCCATATCGGAAAGCATTTTGCGGTTAAGCTCGCAGCCGGCTTTCTTCAAACCTGCGATGAACTTACTATAAGACAGGCCGTTGATCTTAGCACCGACTCCGATGCGGATAGTCCAAAGGCGTCTGAAATCTCTTTTTTTCTGTTTGCGGTGGCGGTAGTTGAATGCCAATGCAGACATGACAGCGTCCGATGTCAAGCGGAGGTGATTTTTTCGATCGCCGACAAATCCCTTTGCTTGTTTGAGGAGGCGTTTGCGTTTGCGGTTGGCGGCCACTGCGTTGGTGACTCTGACCATTGTTACTTCTCCAAATTATTGATTTTTTTAACCCACTAACATCATGCGGGAATACATTTTTACTTGTCCTTTGTCGACCAAGGCGTCTTTCTTCAGACGGCGCTTGCGCTTAGATGCCTTCTTGGTCAATATGTGGCGGCGGCCAGGATGGCGTCGGACTAATTTGCCAGTCCCGGTCACTTTAAATCTTGCCGCTACAGCTTTGTTTGATTTCATTTTTGGCACGGCTGTTAAACTCCATTATGATTCGTTTTCTTTTTCGTTCCCCCGGGGGCCAGCACAACCGATAGGGCCCGGCCGAGCATTTTTGCCGGCGACTCAGGAGTGGCGACATCTGCCAAGTCATCGCACACGCGTCGGACGGCGCGCTGTCCAAACTCAGGATGCATCATTTCCCGGCCGCGGAAGACACAAGTCAGCCTGACTTTGTTTCCTTTGGCAATAAACTCTTTTGCATGTTTTATCTTAGTCACTAGATCATGCTCATCCGTGTTCGGCTTGATCTTGATCTCTTTGACTTTAACTTGATGCTGCGTCTTCTTTTGCTCTTTTTCTTTCTTCGTCAGCTGATAGCGGTACTTGCCAAAATCGATGATTTTGCAAACAGGTGGATCCGCCGACGGAGCGATCTCAACGAGGTCCAACCCCGAAGATTCAGCTTTGGCTAAAGCTTCAGCTAATGTCACCACCCCGAATTGCCCGCCGTCTTTATCGATGACGCGTACTTTCGGGGCTCGGATTTCTCGATTAATTCTTAAATTCAGTGTTTCCACTCACCATTCCTATCTTTCGAAGTCTCGCGGAGAGCTCCCCTAAGGATAATCTCTGCTCTTCACATTCTCCATAAACTCGTAAGGCGATCGTCTTTGTCTTCTCTTCTATTTCGCCGAGCAGTAGGACATAAGGGACTTTTTCAACAACGGCCTGGTAGAGACGAGTTTTTAACTTTTCTTCTCCGGCCTCTATCGTCATTCGAATGCCCTGGGTCCTCAAAGCCTCTTCGATTTCTTTCGCAAAAGCGCCCAATTGATGGCTTGCCGTCAAAATCCGCACCTGTTCCGGCGCTAACCAAAAAGGAAGCCACCCTTCATTTTTCTCAAGCAGCAAGGCGCATATTCTTTCCAGCGATCCAAACAGCGAAATCGCCAGAACACAACTTTTGTCCGGCGGATGCGCAATGTCCGGAAAGCTCACGGAAGGGCCAGTCCATTTCCTCTCTAAAGAATCGGTAAAACGGATATCGATGCTCGCTAATGTTCCGAATCGATACTGCTTTTCGACGCTATAGTCAAGTCCATTTTCTTCCAGCGCTTGCCGGAGAATGGCGCCCTTTTTCGCCTTCGCTTTTTGAGCGCCTTGGCTCGAAATCGATAAGACAATTTCGAACTCAAAACCCAGAATTTTAGGGATTTTGAGGATGAAACGCAAGGACGAAATACATTCTTCTAAAAGTTTTTCCTCGGTACAGAAGAGATGTGCCCTGTCGCCAAAGCAAGCCTTAGGAGAGAGCAAGCCATCGCTAAGATTGTTGAATTCAGGGTTCGCGGCCCAACCGAGTTCTGCGAGTTTGGAAGTATGAAAACGGGAAAAATATTTCCAGTGAGAGAGGAGAAAATTTTGCCCGCTTTGCGAAATTAAATTAAAATTTTTCCTAACCATCTCTTCCCGCCAATGAGTGAGAAGAAGATGTCTCAACTGCTCCCCTTTTGGTCGCCACATCCAAAGGCCTTCTTCCTCAGCTGGACAAAATAGAGCCATGTCGGCGGCTAATTTCAGATGGGAACGGTATCCGGGAGTGGGTTCCTTGCCGATCTTTTTCAGGGTGTCTTTGTCTTGGGCGGCTGCCCCGATGATCCTGATGCTCTTTTTTTCTAAATCGAAGTATTCAAGGATTTTTAACAGAGGGACAACAAAATTTTCTGCAATGGAATCGGAGCAGGGAATCGTAAAATCTCCTATTTGCACCATAGGCACAGTCGATTGCCGGAGAAGCAAGAGCTGCTCTGCAAGAAGATATTGGCGGCGATGCCGCATGAGAGCAGCTGCATTGGAGGGCATCATTTCTGTGGAGCGGACTTCCCTCTTTTCTCTAGCGATCAGCCGCATCCGTTCTTCAATGAGCGGCAAAGAATCGGGTGTGCAAGGGAAGGGCAAGACAAAATCATAGTAAAAGTATTTTGAGGTTCCGCAGCCTCCCTGGAGTTGGGCCTGAGGAAAAAGCTCAACGACAGCAGCGGCCAAAAGGACGGAAGCGGTTTGATTGAGAAAAAGATGTGGATCTGTAGAAATTTCCATTAAAAAATATGGGATATAGCTGACTCGAACAGCTGACCTCCACGATGTCAACGTGGCGCTCTAACCAACTGAGCTAATACCCCGCTAAAAAATTAAATCATGAGTAAGGCATCATAGTCCAAAGCAGAAATTTGCATCAAGAGAAAAGAAGCCTAGCTCAGGCGGTAGTGGCACCCGATGGAGCTGCGATTGCGTAGTGCCCCTTGCGTGACGAGGAGGGCTGTTTGGACACCGTTGCGCAGACCCAGAAGTTCCGGTGTCAGGCGGGAGCGCTCGTAAAACGATTCGATCTCCCATTTTAATTCGATAAGCATCTTGTAGGCGCGGTTTAATCGTGCTTTATCTCTGACAAGGCCGACATAATTCCACATGGTCTGCTTGATGGTCATCCAATCTTGCTGGATCAAAGCGATGTCTGTCGTCTCGTGGCTCATCATCCAAGGGTCGACAGGCGGGAAATAATCGTTTCGATGTTCGATGTTTTCCCAGAGATCATCACAGCACAGTTTAGCCCAGACGAGGGCTTCTAAAAGCGATGTTGAAGCTAAACGATTCGCCCCATGCAGACCTGTGCAAGCGACCTCGCCGATGGCGCGCAAACGTTGGATCGTAGTCCGACTTCTTGCATCGACGGCGATTCCTCCACACACATAATGCGCAGCAGGGACAATCGGCAAAGGCTCTTTGGCCATATCGAAGCCTTTATCTAAGCAATGTTCGTAGATAGCGGAGAACCGGTCTTTCAAATAAGAGGGCTCTTTTTTGGTAAAATCCAGCCAAAGATGTTGCGATTCAGAGCGGAGCATTTCTTGATAGATCGCACGCGACGCGACATCGCGCGGGGCCAATGAGCCTTTTTCATGATAATTGTGCATAAACGGTTGAAAACTGCTGGTCAAAAGCTCGGCACCCTCACCGCGCAGCGCTTCGCTTAGCAAAAACCGCCGCTCGTAAGGAAGATAGAGCGCGGTGGGATGAAATTGGACATATTCCATATTCATGATCCGTGCGCCGGCGCGATAGGCCATTGCCACTCCATCACCTCGCGCTTCTTTAGGATTGGTCGTATGAAGGAAAATTTCCCCCAGTCCTCCTGTGGTGAGGATCGTTTCTTTTGCAAAACAAATTTCCACGCTGGATTGGGCATTGTCCATCACGTAAGCGCCCACGCATGTCGAGGGCAAATAAATGTCGGTCAACTTTTTGGAGTGATGGGAAAGCGTGATCAGGTCGACGGCGGTGTGATTGGGCTTGAATACAATATGGGGTGATGTTTTGACGGCTTCGAGCAAGACGGCCATGATCGCTTTTCCGGTCTGGTCGCGATGGTGCAAAATGCGAGGCACCGAATGGGAGGCTTCGGAAGCTAGTAGCCATTGTTTTTTGTCGTCCTGGTCGAACGGAACGCGGTATTTGTCGATGAGCAGCTCTTGGACAAGTTTAGGCCCCCACTGAATGAGCTGGTCGACAGCTTGGGGGTTGCAGAGCCCGCACCCTGCTTGGAGGATATCTTCCTTGAGCAGAGTTTTGGAGTCATCAAGTCCCTGAAAAATAATCCCGCCCTGGGCGGAATGGGAATTCGACTCGGTCCCGGTGAGGCCTGATCCGAGCAAGGTGACTTGGATGCCTTTTTCGGCAAGTTCCAAGGCGGCCATGCATCCGGCTAGGCCACAGCCGATGATTAGAATATCTGTTTCCATTTGACTATTTTTAAGTATAGAATAGCCGATTCATTAGATTAAGAAAACGATGAGCATGCATTATCGTCCCCATATCGCCCTTGCCCACCAGTATTGGAAAAAAATCCTTCAGCCCGGAGATTGGGCCATCGATGCCACATGCGGCAATGGGCGCGACACTCTTAAACTTGCGGAAGTTTTAAAGGGAGGCGGGGTCATTGCCATAGATATTCAGCAAGAGGCCATTGCGAAGACGGAAGAGCGTTTACGATTAAGGACCGACGTCCATTTGTTTTGCCAGTCCCATGAGACTTTTCCCCTACTTGCGATGCAGAAGCCGGTCAGACTTATTATTTATAATTTAGGTTATTTGCCTGGGGGAAATAAGAACATGACGACAAGGGTTGAAAGCACACTAATAAGTGTCGGCAAGGCTTCAGAGATCATCCTCCCCTGCGGGGCGATATCGATCACTTGCTATCCGGGCCACGCAGAGGGCGCCCTGGAGGAAAAGGCTCTTCTTGAGGAGCTGGCCCGATGGCCTTCTGATCGCTGGGAGGTCTGCCATCATACTTTTCCTCATCGCCGGCTTGCTCCTTCGGTGCTAATCATTCAAAAAAATTTAAACACATAAATTCAAATCAATTTTACTTTAACTATTTATTTTATCGTTTAATTTTATTGATGAAGCCTATAGAATAATTAGCAAATAAAATTTAGAACATTGGACTCATTGGGGTTCCAATGAAGATGCAACAAACATAAAACAAATTTGGAGAATTATGGCTACACCAAGCATCAGACAGGAGTACATGGATACGGCAACGCAGTTGCAACAGCGTTTAGAGCAAACAAAGCAGCACATTGATAGTTTATCTCCCGATCAGCAAATTGTTGCTTCAAATACGCCGGAACTGCAAGGTGACTGGCAATCTCTTACTCACCTGCAACTAATGGTCCAGCAAGCCTTCTTAACTCCCGTTCCGGGGGTTACTGAAGATGACCTTCTCACTATTTCAGCAAAGCTTAGCGCATCCGCTGCTATTTTGGATTCTATCGACCTCAATACGACCACAGCAGCAAGCGTCGCATCGCTCGTCGCGGAAGCAGAATCCCTTTTTCATGCCGGCAACCCAAATCCCACCCATCTCACGTCTCTAAGAGAGCGTGTTCAACAATTGTCCACCGCCAACCAATTCCCTAATCCCGGCATACGTGAAGCTGTTCAAACCCTGCAGTCCACTTTGGGAAGCGGTCAGAGACGCAATCCTCCACCCTCTGCTCCAGCTGGTGACAACCAAACGATCAGACAAGCCCAAGACGAAAACGCTCAAGTTAGCCTTTTCAAAGATCGTTTTAAAGATATTATAAAAGACGTTGAGAATAAAATTAGAGCGGGTGATTTTGTCCCAGCTTTTAACATTCTCCTCCCCCATTTTAGAGAGGTCCGTGAATACGTTCTTGGCAAAACGGAGTTTGATTCGATAAACGCTGGAGATATCATTCTAGCGCACTTAGACACTCTGGAAGCGGAATTAGAGAAAATTTGCCACGCCCAAGAGCAAAAAGAAAAAGCAGTAGCCGCGCCGCAAGTTCAAGCGCAGCAAGGATCAAACGGGGCATTAAATGAATTGAGAACTGCTCTTGATAATTTAGGTAAAACCACAGACATTTCATTGCCAGTTATCAATCGCGTAAAAACGGCATTCGATGGACTGAATGCAGAACAAAAAGGAAAAGTCTTTGATGCTTACAATGAGGTATTAACAACTGGCCAGCCACCGAAAAATGCGATTACTAATCCTTTTAAAAGAATGAACATTTTCCAATGGCCGGGAGCAGTTGGCGACAAATTAAAAGCTGTCGACAAAGTTCTCGGATCGGCTTCCACTCCGGCAACACCTTCCACACCTGCTGCGCCTGTTGTGAAGAAAGCAGAGGAAATGAGAAAGCTATTGAACGATGTGAAGAATCTCATGCCTACATCGTCGGTGCGAACCACCCCCAACAATTCTTCTCTAGCGTCACAACTTGGCGATCTAACTGCAGAGGAAATGGCCTTTATCAATGAATCTGCCGGTCCCGTTCAAGGGACAGTTTCGACGGAAAATGCCCATCCGAGCGTGACTGTGATGCTCAAATTGAAAAACGTCTTAAGCCAGTTACAGGGGAGTAACGTGCAACAAGCGGTTACAACGTTAGCCGCGTTGGAACAAACGAAAGCCATGTTCCAAATGAGCGGAAGAGACCAACGATCGATTGGCGACCGTCCATTTTACCACATCTATCTCATCCATAAAAACGATGCGCCAGGTAAGCTTAAAGACGACATGGAATACGGCAGCAAGGCATTCGCAGGCACCTATGAAGCGACGCCTGAAGAGCGTCAGCGCGCTGTGCAACGCACCATCGTAGAGCTCGCATTGGAAAACATCGAAGATGCGATCAATTTCGAAAACGGGGAACTCTTAGTTCATGCGCTCAATCTTCTCGAAGAGACAAAGCTCGCTACGAAGGACCAGGCGAATGCAAGGGAAAACGCCGCTCACCTGATCTACGGTGATTTTTATAATGCTCACATTGCAGCTCGCAACGGCAACCCTTCTCTCGTCAATCCCAATGATGGTCAATTCGGAGGGGATTTTGGCAGAGAAGCTTTCCGCAGGGTTAACTTGGACGGCGTTGATCCAGCGATCAAGCTCCAAGTGATCGGCAACCTCCGAAATGCTTTGAAAGCGGCCTGGAAAGTGTAATCAAACTTTTTAATTTACATTATTTCACACAAAAGGCTATGTCTGTAAAAACGACATAGCTTTTTTTTATACCCTCTCCTGATGAGAGGCGGCTTTGTCGTCGAAAATTTCGACAAATATTTATTTTATTTGTTAATAAATTTTTTTATAATTATTTATGTGCATTGAACATTATATGCTTTAGGTTTACAATTGAATTAAGGGTTACTATAAACCTTTATAATCTAATACAAATATTAATAAGACAAAATTATGAGATCTAACGGAATTAATAGCTCCCGATGGGTGCAATCCGAAGTGCAGACGATTGAAGGTGAAATTGCTCATTCCGCAATTTCTCCAAAAAAGTTCCAATCGTTGTCCAAAAAGCTCCATTTCGCTGCACAAAAGCTCCAGGATTTGGAAAAAGCGACCGATGTGTTTGCAAAGGCGCAAACGGAATATTTAAAAGAAAAAGTTGTCACTCTCTCTAGGGATCTCGTGGACCGTCTTGTCGAGGGCGAGGTGACGCAGATCCAGCAGGAGTCGTCCTCCCTTAAGCAAGGGAAGATCACCGCCAAAGCGGTCAAATTGCTGGAATCGCATATTAGCCAGCTTGAGGACAACCACAAAACTTCGATTCCTCACAGGCGGATCATCGCCGATGCCAAGCATGCTCTTTTAGAGGCAAAAGCCAAATTGGACGGTCAAGCTGTGGTCAAACACTTTGATTGGCTGGCTAAACAGAATCCTGTAGTTCGGTTCGTCGATGAAGTTGAGCTTTTGCCGGGCGAGGTGGAGGAATTATTTGACATCGCGCGGGCGGTTTACAACCGGGATTTTAGGCAAGCCAGAATGCGTTACAACACTCTGCTTCAAGACCATCGCAGGCGTTTTGAGTCGCATATGCAGCAGCTGACGGCCCTCCCCTTCGATGATGCGTTGGAAACGATCCAGGCTTTGATCGCCACTGCCAACGATCTCGTCGAAAATGGGGAAACTTACCCAACTAGCCAAGAGATCGACAACCTATTCTTGGGATTGTCTCAGGTGGCAAAAGAAGAAAGCACCCCCAACTGAGCCTCTTTGGCCTCTGCCATGATATAAAAACTCCCGCAAATCACGAGGATCTCTTCGTTTTCCAAAGCTTGGGAATAAGCTTCTTCCACTCCTTCTTGAATAGAGAGATGGGAAGAGCAAAAAGCGGGATCCTCATTTTTTATAACGGCGATCAATTCCTGCACGGTTGCAGCCCGGGGCGTCGGAGCTTGAACGAAGTGGATATGGGAAGCCACGGCGGCAATTAAGTCGAGGCATTGGTCGTATTCCTTATCTTTGGAAAATCCGACGAGAAAGCGAAACCGCGATGTGTGAAAGAATGTATGCAGCGCTTGAATCAGATAAAAAACAGCTTCCGGATTGTGGGCCACGTCAAAAATCGCATTACCTATCCTTTCAAAACGGCAAGGAGGTCGGATCGACACCCCTCGCTTCACGGCATCCCCATCCAATGAGAAATGAGATGAAACCGATGTGAGGGCAAGCTCGGCGGTGGCGGTATTCTCTTCATCATAAAATTGACTGATCTTTTTCGAGGGCAAGACAGGACAATTCAGTGCTTTCGCGCGGTCGTAGATCGCCTGGCAGCGTGCTTTGGGGCCCAGGATGGCGGGAACTTTTTCTTTAAGGATTCCCGCTTTTTCAGAGGCGATTTTTTCGATGTCTTCCCCTAGAATGTGGGTGTGTTCGCGGCAGATGGAAGTAATGACGGTGAGAATGGGAGTGATGACGTTCGTAGCGTCGAAACGGCCCCCTATCCCTGTTTCAATGACGGCGAGATCGACTTTCCTCATGCGAAAGTAATCGAAAGCAAAAAACGTCGCCATTTCAAAAAAAGTTGCCTGTAGCTGAAGCTCATCGTCGATGGAAAAAATGCGGCGCATCCCCTCCACCACTGCTTCCTCATCTGCCATTTGCCCATTGACGTTTATCCGTTCGCAAAAAGAATGGAGATGGGGAGAAGTGTATAGCCCTACACGATAGCCGGAAAGTTCTATGGCCTTGGCAATTTTTGTCGCAACAGAGCCTTTGCCGTTGCTGCCGGCGATATGGATGGTCGGATAAGCTGCCGTCGGAAAACCAAGGGCCTGGTCAAAAGCGAGCGCGTTGCTCAAGCCGGGCTTACTACTCGACGTGGTTTTGAATAACCGATCGATGACCTGTTCAAAATCCATACCGCGCTCCGTCAGGTTTTGTAAATTTGGACTTGCTGCGGCTTTGCAAAATCGATCAGCCCGGTTCACTTCGTTCACCTGCTTTGCACAGCGAAAGTCCACCGGACTTTCGCGTGTCTCCGCAGCCTCGTCAGCTGTTCCAGTCTCTTCGGAGTTTGAACTCCGAGGAGACCTGCAACCATCCTTTAATGGTTGCAGCCCTATTCGGGAATGGTCTTTCTCGTTCGGCCGCTGCGCTTCGATTTTGCTTTGCCTCGCGGAGTCCAAATTCACAAAACCTTCCTGCCCGCGGTATATCATATGTGCTGAAAGATCTTGTGAAATGTCTCTTCATCCACCCAAGAGCATCCGAGTTGAATGTACTCTTTCGAAGCGCCGTGAAAGTCGGACCCGCCGCTGATGAGCCAGCCTTTTTCTTTTGCGGTATTTATCCAACGTTTCTCCTGCTCGGGAAGAAATTTTGCATAATGGCATTCTATCCCATCAAACGGGTATTTGAGTAGTTCTTTGATTTTGCGGGCATGTTCCAGAAGGTGCGGATGGGCGACGAAGGCTTTTCCTTTGGCTTGATGAATGATGTCGATTGTCTCTTGAACAGAAACTCCTTCTCCGGGATCGTAGCATGGCTTGCCGTCGCCGATGAATCGATTGAAAGCGTCCTTGATCGATGAGGCGTACCCTTTTTTAATCATGAGATGCGCGATATGCGGACGTCCTAAAGTCCCCTTGCCGAGGGCGTAGAGTTCTTCTTCTCTAATTGTCATTCCGAGGCGGCTTAACTTGTCGAGGATCGTTTTATTGCGCAGTGTACGGCGCCTTCGATGCAAACCACACAGAGTGGCGATCTCAGGGGCATCGAGATCAAAATCATAGGCGAGGAGGTGGACGCTCATTTTTTGAAACACGCAGGAAAATTCGGCGCCTACGCCCAAAAGAAGTCCCAGCTCTTTGGCAAGGGGGCGCGCCTGAGAATAAGCCTCGACGGTATCATGGTCGGTGATCGAAATGCCGGTAAGGCCGATTTCTTTGGCATGGCGCAAGAGTTGCTCTGGCGTCAAACTGCCGTCGCTAAAGGTGGTGTGGCAATGCAAATCAGCACGAAAGGACATCTTTTTCTCTTGGAATGTATCGCACTTCCATTTCAAGCTCGACTCCCGTCTTTTCTTTGACGGTCTTTTTCACTTCTTCAGCGAGAGCTAAAACATCTTGGGAAGTCGCATTGTCTTTATTGACGATAAAGTTGGCATGCATCGTCGAGACCTCGGCCCCGCCGATGCGTTTTCCTTTGAGGCCGCATTGCTGGATCAGCGCGCCTGCGGAATGGGATTCAGGGTTGCGAAAAACGCAGCCGGCCGATTTATCTGAATAGGGCTGCGTGCGTGTGCGATAATCGACGATCCCGAGCTGCTTTTTTCTAGCCTCTTCGGATGGGCCGAGCAAGAACTTCGCCGAGGCGATCGCGCCTCTTCGTTTTTGAAAATTCGAAAAGCGGTAGGAAAACGCGGTCTGATCCCGTTTTAAAACTTCAAGATCGCCTTGTTCATTGACAAAAGAAACTTCGATCAATGCCTCGCAGGTTTCCGTGCCGCTCGCGCCTGCATTCATGTAAACGGCTCCTCCAATCGAACCAGGAATCCCGGAAGCAAATTCGAGGCCCGCCCACCCTTTGCGGGCTGTTTGTGTCCCCAAAAGTGAAAAAGAATAACCCGCACCCACATGGACGATCGGCCCCTCCCATTGGCAAAAGACGATCTTGTTGAGGACCACAACACCATCGAAACCCCGGTCGTCGAATAAGCAATTGGAACCTTTGCCGACGATTAAAAAAGGGAGGTTTTGCGCATGGCAATATTTTAAAACGGCTTGCAGATCTTCGGTTTTTTGCACTTCAGTAAAAAAGCGCGCCGGCCCGCCGATCCCAAACGTGGATAATTGGCTTAAGGGCTTATCGACTTCAAACTGGCTGGGCCGAAATGGTTGACTCATGAGACGAACCGCACTCCGTCATGTTTTGTGAATTTGGACTGGCTGTGGTTTTGCAAAATTGATCCTCCTCGGTTCCGATCACTTCGGGGTTTGAACTCCGCAGTGACCTGCAACCATCCTTTGATGGTTGCATCCCTATTCGGGAAGGGTCGTCCCCGTCATCCGAAACTTCGGTTCCGAGTTGACCTGAATCCATCCCCTGGATGGATGGAGCCTCGTTTTTGCTTTGCCTCGCAGAGTCCAAATCCACGAAACTCTCCTGCGCGCGGTTTATCTTCTTATAGATGGCGTCTAATATCGCGTTCACAAACGACGCAGCCTCTGGAGTTGCGAATTTCCGTGTCAGGCGAATTGCTTCCGCAATCGCCACTTTTGGCGGCACGGCCGTTGAAAAAAGAAGCTCGTAGGCCCCTAAACGGATCACATTCCGCTCGACGCGGGGGATTCTTTCGAAACCATACTCTTCCGAATGGCTGTTCACAAGCTCGTCGATGTGCGGCAGTTTCTCCACAATTTTATCCTTAGCTTCAGCCGCCTCGCGCAGGACTTTTTTTGTCACAGCCAGCTGGGCCATAAGCATCTCGGCTACTTCTGCACAGCCGCCAAAGTCTGCGCTGTACAGCAGCTGGAAAACAATCTCTCGGAATTTTTGCGGCGATAGCGGCATATATCATCTAAAATTTTGACAAAAGCAACTAAATATACCATATCCCCTGCTTTGGCACTACTATTATCCAGAGCAAAATAAATTTTAAATTTGACTTCTAAGGAACCAGGCCATTTTTTCATGGCTCCCCAACATACGCCCCAGCATATCAACAGTAGCAAAATCCCCATCCCGATCGGCTATTTCAGCTACTTTTCTAGCACCTCTAATGCATATTTCATGGCCATGGACCAAACTTGTCAGCATTTCCTTGGCTTGTAAAACTTTTTCTTCCCCTTTGATTGTCGATGTGCTGCCAAAGGCGGTAAAACTTGCCTCGACGAAATTTCCCAGCGCGCGAATTCTCTCGGCGATTTCATCGACAGCTTCGGCCAGTATCTGATACTGTTTTTCGAAGAGAAGATGTAGAGAATAAAACTCCGGACCTCTCACATTCCAATGAAAATACTGCGTCTTTAGATAGAGCGCATAAGTATCTGCAAGCACACGCGACAGCCCTTCGCTTACTGCCGACCTGCTCTCTTCAGGTATTCCTACATTCATTTCCATCATGGCCTCCTTTTTTAGTACTAAATATAGCAGAAGAGGTCGAAGTCTCCAAATAATTATTGAATTCTGTGAACTGTTCTTGATACCCTTCGAGATTCGAAGCAGAAAAATTTGGAACGCTTGTGTTAGGAATCTTCCTCGACACCGAGGCAAATGGGCTCAACCCCAAAAAGCATAAGATCATTGAAATCGCCTATGAAGTCATCGATGTATTCAGCGGCGAACTGAAAGACTCGTTTCATTCTACTGTTTCCATGTCTTCTGAAGATTGGCAAAAAAGCGATCCTGAAAGTTTGCAGGTCAATGGATTCAAATGGGAAGAGATCGAGACCGGGCAGAATGCCTCCGAAGTCGGCAGACAGATTCAAGCTTCCTTTGCAAAAAATAAGATCAAACGGGGCGAAGCTGTCTTTATTTGCCAAAATCCTTCTTTTGACCGCGTCTATTTCTCCCAATTGGTCGACCCCGATCTGCAGGAAAAGCTGCTGTGGCCCTACCACTGGCTGGATTTAGCTTCGATGTATTGGACAGAAGCGATGAAAAAGGGCGCCCTAGGCACCGGAAAATATCCTTGGCAAACAGGCTTCTCCAAAGACAAAATCGCGCGGGCTTATCAACTCGCCGAAGAAGAACAGCCTCACCGCGCCATGAACGGCGTCAAGCACCTGCTGCTCTGCTACCAAACAATCATCGGATTCCCCGGTATTTATTCCTAAGCTCGACTTTGCAACTTGAAAAAATGCAATTTGTTTCTTCAATCTAGATCCAAATTAAAATAGATTTTCACAACAAATTTTTAATTGACAAGGGAGCGCCTTGAATTATTACTGAAGACTCATGTAAAATCAATTTTTTTTTAAAAAAGGTGTTTTATTGTGACCAAATCTATAAGTAATTGCATTAACCATACTGAGTTTGTTCCTGTACAGCAAAATTCCCTTATACTAGACATGCCCTTAGATGTGGTTGTAGAGATATTCAAACATCTAAGAGCTCAGGAATCGGGCACTTGCCGATTGGTCTGCCATCAGTGGAAACAAATGTTTGGCGACAATGCAATTTGTCGAAAGTTACTCGAGAATCATTTTCCGTTGTATCGTATTCCAAAAGGAATTACAAATTTCCAGGAAGCTTATCAAGATCAGTGTTATCCACGCGTTATCACTGGGATCTATGCTGATTATACTATTGATCTTGATCCGGAGGGAAGCGGTATTACTTCACTATTCATTTCTGGGGGAATGCTCTTTACTGGCGATAAACAAGGTAAAATTAAAATCTGGGATTTAGACACAAAAGCCTGCATAAAAACACTCGATGTTCATAGAGGTGTCTACTCTCTTGTTATTTCGAATAGAAAACTGATTTTTCCTAGAACTTACACTTGCGAGATCAATATCTGGGATCTAGACACTGAAACTTCTATAGGAATATTAGATGGGCACACACACGAAGTAAACTGTCTTGCTTTTTCTGATGGCAAACTCTTTTCCGGCTCTGAGGACAAAGAGATCAAAATCTGGGATTTAGATACAAATTCTTGTATTGCAACGCTTAAGGGGCATCAATTTCCGATCTACTCCCTTGCCATTTTCAATGGCAAACTTTATTCCGGCTCTAAAAGTGATGACAGGATCATGGAAGGAATGGTGAGTGTCTGGGATCTAAACACAAAAACTTGCATAGGAACAATAGAAGATGGACTTGCTGGACCCGTTTACTCTCTTTTGATTTCCGAGGGGAAACTGCTTTCTTTCTTTGACGGGCGCCGTGGCGCTGGGATCAAAATCTGGGATTTAGAAACAGAAAAGCGGATACAAACATTTGATAGGGATAATAAAAGACGTACTATCGGTCCGACATTTGATACGGATGAGGCAAGACACATTACCGGTCCGAATGTCTCCCATGCTATTTCCAATGGCAAGCTCTATTCTACCAAGGTGAACTTTTTTGGGCAAAACGATGGTACGATCAACGTCTGGGACTTTGGGGCAGAGTTCGACGCGGTATTTGACAAGCTTGCAGACCTAATCGAAAGCGGCGCTTCTAAAAACGACTATCAAGCTTTCCTGCGATTCTCAAGAATGCCGAAAAGAGTAAAAAATAAAATTTATGGTGAATTATACACGATCCTTAAAAACCTCAAGCTTATTTCCAATGATTACTGGGGATGTGGAGAAGATGCTTTTCATGGGGTACGTGGGCAAAATTCAACTACTTCGCAAAAGGCTCAGGCGATTCGAAACTATCTACAAGAGCAGCTTAAAAAAGACAGCCATCCTTTACTAATCGATTTTGGAATCGTGAGTTCGCATGATTATTCAACAAAACTCGGAACCAGACCCGCACATCTGGAAAAAATAGGCATTTTATCAGCTGAAGATCTTAAGATCATTTGCTCTCTTTCTCCCGCTATTCAAGTCCTGATGATCGAGGAAGAATCTGGAGTGGAGGAAAATTTTAGAGATGATGCAGTCAAGAGAAAAGCCCATCAGCGCCAAAAGGCATTATCCGATCTCTCTGATCAAATGTCGCAAGGAGTAGCAAGCAAGATTCAAGAAACAAATACCTGCGGCGTTCTTCTTTATGAGGGAGAGTGTCCATGGATCGGTTTTCAAAATCGATTGAACGCCTTCCGGGAGAAACTGGATGCAATTGTGCTGGAATGTAAAGATTTGCCCAAACTCACTGTAGAAGCCTTCAAATCGGCGAAATACAACGACCTGGTCAATGAATTAAATGGATTAGCCGCTGAGTTCCAGACCCTGGATCGGGATCATCAAATTGCCAAGCTCCACACCTACATCAACCAATGGGGCATTCTTGCAGCGTGGACACGTCGTAAGGGGGAAGGAGTTGAACAAAGCTTAAAGGATCTGCCACAGTCAGAGCGGACCCTACAAAAGCTCTTTCAAATGGGAGAGCTACACAGATCGCACTTCGAGAAAGTGTAGCCCGATTCGCCCCGCGTTTATGTCAAAAGTCGGGCCTTATTCTTTCACCTGAAGTTGGGAAAAAAGGTCAATAGCTAGAAGAACCTATTTTGACTTTGCCGCGGAAAATGCGGTAAATGAGCGTCCCGTAAGCAAAAACCATGGGGATTCCGATCGCGACGATGATCAGCAGAACCTTCAGTGTCAGCGTTGATGAGGAAGAATTGTAGTACGTCAGGCTGTTTTGATCGGGATCGATCGTCGATCGAACGAGGTTGGGGAACGTGCCAATCCCATAGATGCAGAGAAGGAAAAAGATGCAAAAGCAGGAAAACAAAAAAGCCCATCCGTCCTGATTGCGGGTGAACATCCGCGGGACGTTGAGGATGGCTAGAAGAGCTAGCAAAGGAACCGCCGCATACCAAGGGTTGCTCAGGAATCTCTCGACCATATGCGGGACATGAAGCCATGTGGCCGCCGTCGTCAGGACATAAAAGACAATAAAAATCAGCATGCAGCGGACAGACCATTTGCGCAGGCGATCATGCAGCTGCCCTTCTGTTTTCATGGCTAAATAGATCGATCCGTGCATCAACAATAAACTGACAGTGAAAAAGCCGATCATGACAGGAAAAGGCCTAAAACAAGTTGAGGGGCTACAGGCGAAATTCTCGTTTTTGTCGAGAGGGATGCCTTCCATCAGATTTCCGATAGCTAGGCCCAGCCCAAACGCGATAAGAAGACTGGCTACAGAAAAGATCGCATCCCATGTGAACCGCCATCGCATCGATTCCCTCTTACTGCGGAATTCGATGGCCACTGCACGAAAAATGAGAGCGGCGAGAAGGATCATACAGAAATCGTAAAATCCGGAAAACAACGTCGCATAAACATCGGGGAATCCTGCAAACAAGGCGCCGCCGAACACGACAAGCCATACTTCATTTCCGTCCCAAACAGGCCCAATGGCATTGAGAAAAACCCTTCTCTCTTCATCTTTTTTGGTAAAAAAATGCAGCATGCCGACTCCTAAGTCAAAACCATCCAGGGCGACATAAAAGAACACGCATACTCCGATGATCACATACCAAAGAAGGGGAAGAATCGAATCGCTCATGTGTTTTTTTCCTCGATTTCTTGAAGGATATTGCTATAGACCAAGTCCTCTGTTTTCGGCCCGTGTTTGATTTTACGATCGAGCAAGAACAGGAAAAGGAAGAGCAGAAGAGAATAGATGATGATGAACATAGTGATTGACATCATGACTTGATGGGCAGAGACCGAAGGCGATACACCATGCACTGTGCGCATTAATTTCCAGACGACCCAAGGTTGGCGCCCGATTTCCGCTGTCATCCAACCCACTTGGTTGGCAATTTGCGGAAAAAGAACAGAGATCATTAAAGCCCATAGCACCCATTTCGTTTTCTCCAATTTCTTTTTCTTCCACAAGTAAAGGGCAGCGATTGTCACTATGACCATCAATCCCCACATCATGATCATGAGATGATAGGCTTGAAAAACAACAGGGATGGGCGGCCGTTCATTAAGCGGAATTTGATCGAAACCGACGACGGGCGTTTCAAAATCCCGATGAACAAAAAAGCTGAGCAGGCCCGGGATTTTGAGCCCTTTGACGGTCTGGTGTTCCCTGTCCACCCATCCGATAATCGTCATCGGCGTCGCTTTTTCTGTTTGATAAATCCCTTCCATCGCTGCAAGTTTGGAAGGTTGATTGAAAGCTACCCCGCGCGCTGATTCATCTCCAGAGAAAAGCTGCAAGATCAAGACGATGGCAGCAGCCCAAAGACCGATCTTCATCGCCGGCCGCGCAAACTCCAAGTGTTGTTTTTTTAAATAATAATAGGCTGTGATGCTGAGCACGAGAAAAATCCCAGACAGCCAACATCCCAAAATCACATGGGTTAGCCGTCCGACAGAGGAAGGATTGAACACCATCGCCCAAAAGTCGGTCACGACGGCTTTTGTTTTCATCCCCTCTCCCACAATCTTGAAACCCGCAGGCGTCTGCATCCACGAATTGGCGACGACGATCCAGATGGCGCTAAAATGAGCGCCCAAACTCACGCAAATGGTAGATGCATAATGCATTTTTGGGCTCACTCTGTCCCAACCAAATAACATCACCCCCAGAAATCCTGCTTCCAAAAAGAATGCAAACACCCCTTCAGCCCCTAAAGCGCTTCCAAAGACGTCCCCGACAAAACGGGAGTACTGCGCCCAATTTGTCCCAAACCCGAACAATTGGACCAGGCCGGTCGCCACTCCCAAGGCAAAGGTCAACGCAAAAATATTCACCCAGAATTTGGTGATCTGCTTATACAGAGGCTTTTTTGTCTTGAGATAGATCCCCTCGAAAATCACCAGCATCAGGCCCAGCCCGATGCTGAGCGGAGGATAAATGTAATGAAACCCGCTCGTGAGGGCAAACTGAATCCTGGAGAGGGTCACGACATCCATCGATAAGGCCTAAAGAATAATTTTTTTCCAATCCTACACGTGTTGAAAAAAAATTGTCAAAGAAGAAGCAGCAGCGTTGATTTTAAAATTGTGATTCATCGAGAAATTTGATATATTAGGGTTTCAGAATAACCGGTGGTCTGCAACATGTGAGGCTAGAACAATGCGCCGTGCAGATAGGCTATCTCCAGAAGCAGTGTCCAGCATTACATGTTAAGTACCACCGAATAACTTTTTTTGGGCGATGAGTCCTTTTCTCCACAGCTTTACGCCATTTGTTGAGATCATCATCATTTCGGTGATGCTCAACTATTTGCTTTCCTTCTTCTGGAACACGCGGTCCGGAGATTTGGTGCTGGGGCTGCTCGCCTTTTTATTAATTTTTGCGATTTCTTCATGGCTCAACCTGCCGATCCTGCACAAGATCATGGTCCTGATCGGGAACGTCGCAGTCATCGCGATCTTGATCATCTTTCAGCCGGAACTCCGCGTCGCACTTTCGAAGCTCAGTCTAAAAGGACGCCGCTATAAACAGCTGACCGAATTCGATAAATTTCTAGATCAGTTGGCGAGTTCGACTTATCGGTTGGCCGAGAAGCGCATCGGGGCATTAATTGTCCTGCAGCATGAGGATTCTCTCGATGACTTTGCCCATAAAGCCGTGATCCTGAACGCGAATTTTTCCTGGGAACTTTTGGAATCGATCTTTGCCACGACGACGCCTCTTCACGACGGAGCGGTGATCATTCGGGATATGACCATTGTCGCCGCCTCCGTTATTCTTCCTCTGGCCGAGGACAGCTCTCAGTTGACGCGCTCCATGGGAACGCGGCACCGCGCAGGTTTAGGGGCCAGCCAGCACACTGATGCGATCATCATCGTCATTTCGGAAGAAACCGGCAAGGTTTCCTTGGCGAGGGACGGGGTCATGACTCCTGGCGTTAAAATAGACCGGTTCAAAGGGATCATCCGCAGTATATTCACACCTCCTCAAAAAGCAGACTTCAAAAGCCAATTTAACCTTCGGGAGTGGCTCAGACAGTGAAAACTCTCCTTTATAAAATCTTCGTCGAACATTGGCCGAGGAAATTAGTCTCGATCCTCTTGGCTATGATTATCTGGATGGTCGTCAATCATACGCTGACAGCGACGCGCAATATCAGCAATGTTGCGATACGGGTCCTCCATTTGCCTCCCGGGAAGACAATAGAAGGAATCCAATCCAATGGGCGGCTGGCAAAAAAAATCACATTGACTGTCGTTGGCAATAAAGCTGTCATCGACGCATTGACCCCTGCCGACCTGGAACTCGTTATCGATGCTGCGGATAAACCCGATGAATGGATCGTCACCGTGAACAAAAAAAATCTTGTGTCGAACAATCCAGAGGTTGACATCAGCGGCATTTCCCGTATCTACCATCCCAATTTTGCCGTGAGAATGACGAGGCTGGTCACTGACCAAATTCCCATCATTGTCACTCAGCCCATCGGAGAGGCGCCACGCAGCTACCAATTTCTCGATGTTTGGCCCTACCGGCTGACTATGACGGTCAAAGGTCCTGAAGAAGTGATCAACCGGCTTAAACTCAAAGAACAAAGAATCACTTTCAATCTGAATGACATTTCCAAATCCCAGCTCGACGAGATTTCATTAAAATCAGGAAGCGCTACGGAGATCGTCAGCTATTTTGTCCCGGAACAATGGAAACAGATCAATATTCCAATTATCTCGGACACACCCATTGAGATCGACGATCCTCAGGGGAAAGAATTGCGGATCGACTTCGTCCGCTGCAACATGATCCCCGTGGATGCTCAGATTCAGCTTTCGCTTTTCTTTCCTCCCGACAACTTATCGGCCCACAATCCCCAGAACACCTTTTTCGCTCCGAGCAAACTCATCCAGTTCGAACATGGAACTCCCCTCATCGCCTATCCCCTTTACGCCAATGGGGTTGACAACCTCTTTTTGCAAACGGTGAGGGATATGATCGAGATCGTCGTCATCGTTTCCCCCAAAACCGACCGGAAGATGCTCGATTGGAGCGTCCAGTTTGCCAATCCCAGACAGCTGGAAGACAAATATGTCGCAACCCTGATGTCCGATGTTACCGATAAGGACATCCGCATCCTTCAGCCGGCCCTTCGCGAGGAGTATTTGCGCAACCGCTTCCGGAGCTACATGAACCGTTTTCAATTGATCCTTCCCAATGAAAACAAGTTTGATGTGGAGATCTTCCTTAAAGACAATCAGATCCAAATCGAAGAAGCGGCCTCATGAAATCGGTCACTCTTCTCAAGGCAGAGTTGTACAAACAAGGCGGCCTGGAAAAATACACCTGGGCCCTTGCCCGGGACTTTTGCGCGCTTGGCTGTCCCGTTACCCTGCTCACAAGCGGCAAGGTACAAGCTCCCTTTTCCGATCCCCTTTTCAACATCGTCTCCTTCCCCATTGGTCATGCCTTAAGTTTTTTCAATCTGCTCCACTTTGAAAAAGCTTGCATACGCTACTTGGAAAAAAATCCAACGCCTGTTGTTTTTGGCCTCGACCGAAATAGTTTTCAGACACACATCCGCGCTGGCAACGGGGCCCACATCGCTTATCTGAAGCACCGCGCAAAAGAAGAAGGGTATGTGAAGCAACTGAGTTTCGCTATAAATCCATTGCATCGCGCGATCCTTTCTCTGGAAAAAAAGGGGTTTGAACATCCTGAACTTAAAATCCTCTTCACGAATTCAGAAATGGTCAAAAGCGAGATCCTGCAGTTTTACCCCCTTGACCCGAGCAAAATCCAGGCTATCCACAATGGCGTAGAGTGGCATGCCATGCAAAACACGTTTGATCGGTGGGAAACAATCAAAGAACAAGCAGTGCAAGATCCCAAAGCTTTCCAATTTCTATTCGCGGGGCATAATTTTTTCCGCAAAGGACTGGAAAAACTGCTTTTAGCGCTTGCGCAGATCAAAGAAGAAAATTTTCAGCTCAGCGTGGTCGGTCATGAAAGAAACACCGATTATTTCAAAAATCTCGCCCAGAAATTGAACATTTCGGAAAAAGTCCTCTTTTTTGGCCCGCAGAAGGACATGGCTCCGTTTTACTCTTCGGCAGATTGCCTGGCCATTCCTTCTCTCTATGATCCGTTTGCCAACGTGACCGTCGAAGCATTGGCCATGGGGCTTTTTGTCCTCTCGTCTAAAACCAACGGCGGGCATGAAGTATTAACGGAAAAAAATGGCATGCTGATCGAGTGTTTGGACGATGTGAATACATTCGCTGAAGTGTTAAAAAATACTTTAAATTTTCGGAAAACGGCGGCTAGCGCCCATGTGATCCGACAATCCGTCAACCATCTCGATTTTTCCAGCCAGCTTAGGCGCATCACCGCATTGACGATCGGCGCCTAGAAGTGTTATGATACAGGCCATGATTCGTGATAAAATTTTTTTTACTCTCATTCTCATTTTGACCTGGCCTATTCGTTGGCTACCATACTCGGCTATCCATCGGCTGGGAGCTGTTTTAGGGTCCTGCGTGTATTGGGCCATCCCCAAGTTTCGTAAACGGGCATTAAGCAATTTGGCTTTAGCTTCCACGCTGCAGCTCTCCGAAAAAGAGATCCTCCCTTTGGCCAAAGCCTCTTTGCAAAATTTGATGACCACTTGTCTGGAATACGCAAAATTCGCTGCGGAAAAAAATATCCACCGCATCGTCTCATGCGTCAATCCGGAAGCAGCAGACCAATTGATGAAAAAAAACAAACCCGTGATCTTTTTTTGCGGCCATCAATCTAATTGGGAAGTCCTCTTTCTGGAGGGAACACGCAGAATGGCTGGAGTGGCCATCGGACGCCCCATTAAAAACCGCGCCCTCTACAATTGGATCCTTTCCATCCGCCAAAAATACGGCGGTAAGATGATCGCTCCGCACAATGCCATCCGCGAAGGATTGAGAGGATTGAAAAAAGGAGCCTTTTTGGGTATCGTCGGCGACCAGGGAATGCCGGACAGCGGTTACAGCAGCTTATTTTTTGGAAGAAAAGCGTGGACGTCCCCGATCGCAGCGATTCTCTCGTACAGAACAGGATCGCCGATCATGGTCGCTACCACCCGCCGAAAAGAGAACAAATACTTCATCCATTACTCAGATCCTATCTGGTCAAACCCGGAGCAGCCTATGGATCAGGAGGTCGACCGCATCATGAAAGCAGCGCTCGCCCATTTGGAAAGGACCATTAAAGAAAACCCCGGGCAATGGCTCTGGTCGCATAACCGATGGAAACAACAAACTCCCGATAAACTCAAAAGGAAGTACCGGCACGAATCGATGCTCATCATTCTTCCGATGCCAGGAAAGGAATTGGATTATATTCTTCCAGGTCTTAAGGTATTTCGCGAAATCTATCCTCATGAATTCATCACCGTGTACGCCCCCGAAGGTTTTGTCAATTGTATCGAAGACGCTGAAGTTGTGCACTACACGAAAGAAAAGGACCTTTTGAAAAGGGATTACCGGTTCAAACTCGTCTTCAATTTTAGCCACTCGAAAAAAGTCAAACCGCATTTCAAAAAACTCGCCGCATTCGAGGTTGTTTCGTTGGACGAATTCATCCAGAATGCTCCCTTTGCCAATACTTTAAGAAAGGCTTTACTAAAGAATGCCCCATAATCGCTACTACGTCGACTCCCCTCTTCAAAAACAGACAGCAGCCATCCTCGATGGAGACGAATACCACCATTTAGCACGAGTGACCCGTGCAAAAAGCGGCGACCCCGTCGAACTCGTGAATGGAAGAGGCCAGCTCGCTCAAGCCACAGTCTGCACTCTCAGCAAACGCCAGGCAGAACTCAAAATCGATCAGGTCATCGAAAAACCTCGGCAAAAAGCGCCCTTGGTCCTTGCCCAAGCCCTAACGCGCATGAATCATCTGGAATGGATCATTGAAAAAGGAACAGAACTGGACGCTTCCGCCTTTTGGCTATTCCCAGGACTATTGAGCGACAAAGAGGATCTGAGCGAAACACAAACCACACGGCTTAAAAACCTTGCTGTTTCCGCCATGAAACAGTGCGGCAGACTCGATCTGCCCTCGATTGAGATAAAACCTCCGCTTTTAAAGTGGGCTCTGCCTGAAGCAACTTTGCTGTTCGGCAGCACGGCCGTAGACGCGCCTTATTTGTGGGACTTGGCTTTGAAAAAACCGGTTGCCTCCCCTATTATTGTCTTCATCGGCCCCGAAAGCGGCTTTGATCAGAGGGAGATCCATTTTTTACAACATATGCTCCAAGCAAAAGGGATACGGCTCAATTCCAACATCCTTCGAACCGAAACAGCCGCGATCACAGCTCTAAGCCTAATTCAGCCGTATATTTAAATTACTTATATTAATAATAATTAATTTGAAATTAATTGTTAAATCGTTAAATAATACAGTTAAGAAAACAAATTAGGAGAATGCCCATGTGCGCTCTTCCCACACCCAAATCTTCCCCTCTTTCAAAAAAAGTCCAAAAGATTAAAAGCGATATCGATGGGCTCATTAGCAAAATGCAGAAAGAGTCCCAATTCACTCCAACAAGGGCTGAACTTGATGAGATTGCAGAGAACATCATGGATTTCAGGGGTAAAAACCGTTCCGAGGTTGCTTCCCATGAGAAATATCTGAAGGCTGCAGTGATCGATTTGACGGAGGTCCCTGTAATGGCAGCGCAAATGCAACGCATCTCGTTCCTGGCCGCCCTGAAAGATGCGTCCCACGAGGTAGACCTTTTCTTGAGTTGCTGCTAATAAAAAACTCAATCGGAATAACGGCGACTTTTGAGCCGTTATTATTCCACTAGTGAATGTCTTTTAACAGCTCTCTAACCGACGCTTCTAATGCTTTTTTAGTTTCTTCCGTTTCCGATAATTTAAAATTAGCCTCGAGGGCAGATAAACGCTGTTCCCATAACTTGCTTGCACTGCGATTTACTATCTCTGTAGTCGCCCAGGCTGATACTGAAGCAATTGCGATAGCACTGCATTGTGATAAGAAAGTTTCTGGCTGGAAAACATATAAAGCAGTCCCGCTTGCAATGGCAGCTAACCCCACAGCAGTATGTTTTTTAGGCAAAGAAGTTAATGACAAAATGGATATGTCGTACCAATTATGAGGGTTCAATAGCCCTCTACCAATCATCTTCAAATTTTGAGGCTTGATAGCTTCTCGGATTATCCACCCTGAGTTCAAAATTGCACTTGTCATATAAGACTCATAATAAATAAATATTCAAAAGCAGTTATATTTAAAATCTGGCTTTCTATCGATTTTAAAAATTGATATTATTTTCCTATTTAATAACATCGGAATAACGGTCCATTTTTTTGAGGCCTTTATTCCCGTTTCTCCTTCTGTCCTGCCTGAAACCATTTCCATTCGCTGTCGACGATCGTATGCAAGTCAGAATGCTTAGGCTCCCAGTCCAAGGTTTGTTTGGCGAGAGTGTAATCCGCTGTTAAGAATGCGGGATCTCCATCGCGGCGGGGGGCTTGGTTGACGGTGATCGACAGGCCGGTAATCTTGAGCGCTGTATCGACGACTTCTTGCACAGAGGCTCCCTTACTGGTTCCGAGATTAAGGATAATGCTTGGGTTGCCATTCAGCAAATAGTTCAGAGCTTTGACATGGGCATCGGCGAGATCGACGACGTGGAGATAGTCGCGGACAGCTGTACCATCTGGAGTCGGATAATCGTTGCCAAACATATCTAGGGAAGGTCTTTTTCCCTGAGCGACTAGTAAGACAATAGGGACTAAGTTGATAGGTTTAGACCCACGTTCTCCACATTCTCCCTTGAAATCGGCGCCCGCGACGTTGAAGTAGCGTAAAGCGACGTGTTTAAGACCATAGGCTTTGTCGGAATCTTGCAGCATTATCTCGACCATCCTCTTGGAGTGTCCGTAAGGATTGATCGGATTGCAAGGGTCAGTTTCTTTCAGGGGATTGGAATGGACGGGCTGGCCGTAGGTGGCCGCAGTGCTGGAAAAAATGATTTTATCGATTTTCTTTTCCCGCATGACGTCTAGTAAGACTGTAGAACCGCCAACGTTGTTAAGGTAGTATTTTGCAGGCTCTTTTACCGATTCGCCAACGGATTTAAATGCAGCGAAATGCATAACGGCGACGGGATGGTATTTATCGACCACTTCGCACAGTCTTTTCCGATCGGAAATATCCCCTTCTTCAAAGACTCCCCATTTAGCGGCTTCGCGATGGCCATTGGACAAATTGTCATAGACGATGGGGAAAAAGTTGGCTTCCTTCAATGCTTTACAGGCTTGAGTGCCGATGTATCCGGCGCCTCCTGTGACAAGGATGGCTGGATGATTAGAAGTGGAATCTACTTTATTCATAATTATTTCCGGTTTTAATTAAATATCCCCACAATTATAAAATTATTTAATTTAAATTTCAATGAATAAAATATTGTGAGTTTAAAATTTTAACTTTACCCCCTTTTTTGGCTGGTAGAGGTGAAAACCCTTTTCTCGAGTTTGAACAAGTGTGAACGTGTTGCAAATCTGAAGCGCCCAGATTGCACTGGCCAACTTTTGAATTCCTCTTTGTTAAGTAAGTTTACTACCTACTCACCCATTTGGAAAAGCTTTTGCAAACTCTGTTTGGATTCAGGGACCGCAGACAAATTCTGCACGCCTTGAGATCGGAGGTTATTCCAAGCTTTCAGAATCCCCCTTTGATTCACATAAGCACAATTTGGAAATCTAATGCTTGAAATTGTTTAACTAAGGCATTCAATTCATCGGCCAATCCATTGCAATTTTTAGAGTCAAAGGCTTCGACCATCAACTTTGCCGTATTGGATTTTTCTGCAATCTCACCGAGCTTTGGTTGAAAAGCTTTTAGCTGCTGTTGGAAACTTTCTCTCTTCAATCTCATCTTCGAGAACTTGGGATATTTGCCCAGTAAGTGTTGTCAGGTTCGTCTTTCATCGTTCGGCCTCTATTTTTACCTTGTTGTCTCTAAAATCTTCTTCGACTTCGAGGATCTCTAGTACCCCGTTTCAGAAAGTCCGGAGAAGCTGAGCCGATCAGTTTCACGTCTTCTGCAGACAATATGCCGATTTTTTCTAAATGCCCTGAACGGCAATTGAGCTTTTCTGAATACCCCTTTTCGGTTTTGATCCCCAGGTGAGCTAGCAATTGATGGTTGTTTTTTTGAGGCAGATCATTCAAATAGTCCCGAATTGCCCGAGCCTTTTAAAAAAAAACATTATAAATACTTTTTAATTTCCTGGAATGAAATTATTATTTAACAAAACTATTCCTTGGTAGATTGAAAGAGAAATAGTTACATTGACCTCTAAAAACAGAAGGTGTAATTAAAAAATTATTTATCTGCAATCGAATTTAACTGGGCGAACAGATCGTGGGGATCATCTCGTCGTCGTTCTCAATGGAGCCTTTATAGACAATCCCTCTTTCGGGATCTAGGGTGACGATTTGCCCTTCGCTCAACAATTTCATCGCCCCGTCGGCGCGAGTCAGGATGGGGATGTCGAGCATTTTGGAAACTTGGAGGGCGAATTGCTCGGAGACTGTGTCTTCCGGATGGTTCTGCAAGACAATCCCCAAAGCGTGCTTTAACAAAGGGAGATACGAGTCGTCGCAGCGCGGGATAGCCAAGATCCGGCCGCGCAGCTCTCCATGGAGTTTTTCGTCCGAAGCATGCACCAGGGTCACTTTCCCATGCACACGGCGCCCCGGTCGGGAATTACCGCGGACAAGTACATCCCCGATGCTCTCGACGATCATCATATTCGTCGTGCCGCTAATCCCAAAGGGAGACCCGGCTGTCACGACGACGAGGTCCCCATAACGGACGATCCCTTTTTTTAACGCAAAACAGCTCGTCAGGGAAATCGCTTCCTGCACATTTTTGGCCGCTGCGGGATCGACGGGGATAACCCCCCAATTCATCGCCATTTGGTGATAGATTTTACGCTGGGGCGTCAGAGCGACAATCGGCATTTCCGGGCGAAAGCGGGAAACGATACGGGCGGTAGACCCGCTATTGGTGAAGCAAAAAATGCCGCGCGCATGGGCGCTATACGCCGTTTTCACTGCGGCAAGGCCTAGAGAATTCGAGACGTCGTTGAAATCGGTTTTCGAATCGCGGTTGAAGAACTCTCGATAGTTAAAGTCCTTCTCGGCTTCCTCGACAATGCTCCGCATCATGGCGACGGTTTCAATGGGATATTGTCCGACAGCTGTTTCTCCCGAGAGCATCACTGCCGATGTGCTGTCGTAGATCGCATTGGCGACATCGGAAACCTCCGCTCGCGTGGGCCGCGGATTTTTGATCATCGACTCGAGCATCTGCGTCGCCGTGATGACGGGCTTTCCCGCCTGGTAGCATTTGCGGATCATCATTTTTTGCAGGCGGGGAACTTCTTTCAGTGGCAGCTCCACCCCAAGGTCTCCTCTTGCCACCATGATCCCATCGGCAACCTGCAGAATCCCATCGAAATTTTGCACGCCTAAACTATTTTCAATTTTGGCGATGACGTAGATCTCCGATTTCTTTTGACTGCGAAGTAGGGTTTTGATCTCCAGCACGTGATCGGGAGAGCGTATAAACGAGGCGGCGATGACGTCGACGTCTTGCTCGCAGCCGAAGGTGATGTCGGAAATGTCCTGCTGCGTCATCGCTGGCAGATCGATATTCACGCCGGGAACATTGACCCCCTTGTGATCTTTCAGAATGCCTGGGTTTTCTATTTCGATGACGACGCCTTTTTTGTTCTTATCGACGACACGTGTCATGATGCATCCATCATCGATGAGCACCCGCATACCGGGCTCTAAAGAATCGAGGGCAATCGACGGGGTGATCTGGACATGATTTTCATCGCCAACCACTTCTCCTTTGACGAGAAGAAGGCGCTGACCGGCGCTCACAGAGAATTGCCCATTTTTGATATTGCCGATGCGAATCTCTGGACCCTTGGTATCGAGCATGATCGCCAAAGGGACTTTTTTCTCTTCGCGCGCTTTCTGGAGCATTTTGATCGTTTTGAGATGGTCGGCATGCGTCCCATGGCTGAAATTGAGCCGTGCGACATTCATGCCGGCATCGATCAGCTGGAGAATTTTCTCATAGGTCCCGACTGCTGGCCCTATCGTACAAATGATCTTGGTTCGAGTCCGCATATGCATTCTCTTAATTTACTTGTACATTAAGTTTAATAGGTATAAAAAAAATGATTAACCTCGACTTTGTAACTTTTTGGGTCCGAAGGACTCGAAATATTTGCTCTCGGGGGGGTTATTTAAAAAAGGAAAGGGGTTAAAAACTCTTCCTATTTTAAATAACTCCCAGTTCGACCATGGGGAGGCGAGGCAAGCGGGCCCAAAAAGTTTCAAAGTCGAATTAAATACCTACTCAGGAGGCTTTTATGAAAGCAGGAATTTTAGGAATCATTTCTCTCTGCATTTTCTCAGGAACAGTCAGTGCCTGTCCTTGCCATCCGCAACCTCCGCCGCACATCCAATCCCACTCATCCGGAAAATATACGAATTCCGGGTGCCCCTGCAAGAAAAAGCCGCCCGTGACCCAAAATATTTAGTTTAACCCACCTTTGCGTCCTTGTGTCTTTGCGGCTTTGCGTTTATATTGGATCAAAAGTTTAGAGGCAAATTTTACAAGATGCAAGAGCCGAAAATCGTTCTGAAAAAAGTCAAAGTCCACAATTTGAAAAGTGTTGACCTGGACTTAAATCACAATGAATTGATCGTCTTCACGGGGGTGTCGGGTTCGGGGAAGTCTTCGCTTGCCTTCGATACGATTTACATTGAAGGACAAAGGCGCTATGTAGAATCGCTATCTACTTATGCGCGCCGCCATCTTGGAGATCTAACGAAACCGGATGCGGAATTGATCAGCGGGATCTCTCCCACCATCGCGATAGAGCAAAAAACGGCCGGACGTAATCCCCGCTCTACGGTCGGCACGATCACAGGAATCTACGATTTTATGCGCGTGCTCTTCGCCCGCATTGGAATCGCCCATTGCCCTGTCAGCGGCGAGATCGTGACACCCCAAAGTGCCGAACAGATCCTTCGAACTATCCGTGAGCTGCCTCAAGAGACGCGTCTCATTCTTTTGGCGCCTTTTGCAAAAAACAAAAAGGCAGAATTCAGGGAGGACTTTGCCGAGCTTGTCCGGAAGGGATATACGCGAGTGCGGCTCGATGGTAAAATCATTGATTTGAGCGAAGAGGTCAAAATCGACGGAAAAGTCGCCCATGATGTTGACATTGTGATCGACAGGCTGAGTGTCAGTCCCGAAGAGGACAACCGATTGGCGGAAGCTGTTTCTCAAGCTCTGGAAGCGGGCCAAGGCTTGATGAGCATCGTCCAAGCGGACAGCGGCAAGGAAACGCTTTTTTCGCAGCATGCATTCTCTCCTAAATCGGGGCTTTCTTACGGGCCGCTGGAGCCTTCCGATTTTTCTTTCAATCATCCCAACGGGATGTGCCCCACATGCCAAGGTTTGGGCGTGATCCAAGAATTTGACTTGCAAAAGATTATCAACCCCGACCTTTCGATTGCTGAAGATTGCTGCATCATCTCAAGTTCATACAAGACGGTGCGCTACGGCAACATTTACGACAACTTGGGCCGTCTCTATAGTTTCGATGTGCATGCGCCCTGGAAAAACCTTCCCGAAAAGGGAAAAAAGGTTTTGCTCTACGGAACGGAAAAGAAATGGACGGAGATGCGCTTTGTCCATCCGCATAAAAGAAGCCGCTGGACCGAATATGTGCAATGGCGCGGCATCCTACATGATGCGAAGGAGAGGTTCAATCAGGCGCAAAGCGATCTCTACCGGGCTAAAATGAAAGAGCTGATGCACGAATCGATCTGCTCCGATTGCCAGGGCCAAAAGATCCGGCCCTACCCTGCCGCCACCACCGTGGGAAAAAAAAGGATCGCCGAGATCACCGCGATGCCCGTCGACGATGCGTTGCAATTTTTTCAAAATCTCAAGCTCGGAAAACAAGAGAGGGCGATCGCGGAAGAACTGCTCAAAGAGATTGTCCAGCGGCTGGAATTCTTAAAGGGGGTCGGTCTGCACTACCTAAGCCTGGAACGCACGGCTCCGACTCTATCCGGGGGAGAATCGCAACGCGTACGGCTCGCCTCGCAAATCGGATCGGGCCTCGTCGGGGCCACTTACGTCCTGGACGAGCCCTCCATCGGCCTGCACCCGCGGGACAATCACAAATTGCTGCAAACGCTGAAGAGTTTGCGAGACAAAGGCAATACCGTCATCGTCGTGGAACATGATGAAGAGACGATCCGTTCCGCAGACACCATCGTCGACGTCGGACCGCTGGCGGGGCAATTCGGCGGTAATATCATCGTCAAAGGTGATCTGCACGCCCTCCTTTCAGCCCCGGATTCTTTGACGGGAGCTTATCTTTCAGGAAAAAAACAGATTCCTATTCCGAAACGGCGCTCCTTCACGAACGCGCTCAAAATAGAAAAAGCCTCCCACCACAACTTAAAACAGATCGATGTGGAAATTCCGTTGAAAGTTCTCGTCGCGGTCACGGGCGTTTCCGGATCGGGCAAATCTTCTCTCATCACGGATACGCTTTACCCCCTCCTCTCCAATCATCTGCATCATGCGCAATTGCCCGTCGGGAAGCACAAAGCGCTCCGCGGAATCGACCAGATCGATAAGGTGATCGCCATCGATCAGACGCCGATCGGGCGCACTCCCCGGTCTAATCCAGCCACGTTCATTAAGCTCTTCGACGACATCCGCGATTTATTCAGCAACCTGCCGCAGAGCGTCGCCCAGGGTTATAAAGCAGGACGGTTCAGCTTCAATGTCAAAGACGGTTCTTGTCCTCATTGTTCCGGCATGGGGATGATCAAAATCGACATGGACTTCATGGAAGACGAATGGGTACCTTGCGAGCATTGCAAAGGACAGCGGTTCGATAGCAATACACTTTCGATTCTCTATCGAGGAAAAAACATCTTCGAAGTTCTGGAGCTAACCGTTGCGGAAGGGGCAGAATTTTTCTCTGCAATCCCTCATCTGAAGACGAAGCTCGATACCTTGTTGGACGTCGGGCTCGACTACATCAAATTGGGCCAGCCCTCCCCCACGCTTTCAGGCGGTGAAGCGCAGCGCATCAAACTGGCCAAAGAACTTTCCCGCCCTTCTAGCGGCAATACGCTCTACATTCTCGATGAGCCGACAACAGGACTGCATTTTCACGACATTAAAAAACTCATCGACGTCCTGCAAAAACTTGTCGAGCGCGGCAATACGGTCCTCGTGATCGAGCACAATATGGACCTCGTCAAGACAGCCGACTGGATCATCGATTTGGGCCCCGAAGGCGGTAAAGGCGGCGGCGAGATCGTCGCCGTCGGAACGCCGGAAAAAATCGGTAAGCTAAAAACGTCGACGGGCGAAGCGCTCAAACCATTTTTAAAGCCTGGAGTCGTAGAAAGCGTCTCGAAAGCGCCTCCCGTGATGCGGCAGCCCTTGCAGCACATCCTAGTCGAGGGCGCGCAGCAGAACAATTTGAAGGGGATCGACGTCCAAATTCCACGAGGCAAAATCACGTTGTGCACCGGACCTTCTGGTTCGGGAAAATCCTCATTTGCCTTTGAAACGGTCTACGCAGAAGGACAGCGCCGTTACATCGAATCGATGTCGGCCTATGCCCGCCAATTCGTCAAGCAGATGCCAAAGCCCAAAGTCGAGCAGATAGAAGGGCTGTCGCCGGCCATCGCCATTGAACAAAAGAGCCATGCTGGCAACCCCCGCAGCACGATTGGGACGATGACGGAAAGCTACGATTTTCTCCGCATTTTATACGCGCATTTGGGAACGCCGTTTTGTCCGGACACCGGAGAAGAAATTCGAACGATCAGCAAAGAGTTTGTGTTGAACCGGTTGATGGACCTTCCCGAAAGTACAAAGCTGCATATCCTTTCCCCTCTCGCTATGAAACGCAGCGAGAAGTTTGAAGAGATGAAAGACAAACTGCAGCGACAAGGCTATCTGCGCATCCGTTTGAACAACGTTTATTATGAGCTCGACCAGGAGATTCCCTTCGACAAGCAACGAAAAAATCAATTATTCCTGGTCATCGACCGCCTTGTCCTCTCCAAAGAAAATGAAAAACGGATCTTCGACGCGATCGACCAGGCAGCGACTCTGTCGGGCGGGACGCTCGTCGCCGCCCTCGAAGAGCGGGATCTGTTTTTCAATCTCGCCTTTGCCGTACCCAGCACCGGAAAATCGTATCCGCCCATCACACCCCACACCTTTTCTTTTAATACCGAGCAAGGGATGTGCCTCGATTGCCAGGGCCTGGGTTTCCAATACGGAGCTGATTTGACGCGGCACTCCCAGATTATGAAAATGCATTCTGTCGGACTCTTGCGTCTGCTGTGGAAAGAAAATCTGACTCAAGACACTTTGTCGGTCTTTCTCACGCTTCTTAAACAAAACAAAATCGAGCCCCGCACTGTCTTTGCCGAACTTACTCCTGCTCAAGTCCAATTGCTTTTTTCTGGCGGTGGGGAGATTAAGAGCGACGGTTTGTATTTCAAGTGGCGCGGGTTCAATGCGGTCCTCGCCTTGCTTGCCAAAAGCTCCGATCCGGAAATCCGCGAACCGCTTCTTCCTCTCCTCGATCAACATCTCTGCCTTTCTTGCCAAGGGACGCGCATCAATCCCCTCGCCCGCAATGTAAAAATCCACAATCGGTCGATCGCCGATTTTTGCCGCCTTTCCATTGATGATGCAGCAGAATTCCTAGAAAAAATTACGGAACATGAGTTCCTGGAAGAGACTTTAAAACAATTGAAATCGCGGCTCCATTTCTTGCGTGCGATCGGCCTCGGCTATCTTTCGCTCGAGAGAAGCGCTCCAACATTGAGCGGAGGCGAAGCGCAAAGGATACGTCTAGCAAGACAGCTCGGCAGCGGCCTGACTGGATGCCTGTATGTTCTCGACGAGCCGACGATTGGCCTGCATCCTTACGACAACGAACGGCTCAATCGCGCGCTCCTGCAGCTTTGCTCTCTCGGCAACACTTTACTTCTCGTCGAACACGATCCTCTGACGATCCAACTTGCCGATTACATTCTGGATTTCGGTCCTCAGGCAGGAAAGCAGGGCGGAAAAATCATGGCTCAGGGCACGTTTGAAGAAATTAAGGCCAATCCCCTCTCTTTGACGGGCCAGTATTTAAGCGGAAAGAAAAAAATTTCCCTTCCCTCTTCCCGGCGGCAACCCAAAAAACTTTTAAAACTGCGAAACGCGTCCTTGCACAATTTAAAAAACATCGATATCGATTTTCCTGTCCAAACCATGATCTGCATCACCGGCGTTTCAGGATCCGGCAAATCCACGCTCCTTACCGATCTTTTACAGCCTGCCGCAGAAGCTGCCTTGCGCGGAAAAAGAGGAAGAGCAAAAGGATCGAGGGAGGTCTCTTACCACGGGGCCACGTTGGAAGGCATGGACGCTTTCGACAAACTGCTCGTCCTCGATCAAAATCCGATCGGACATACCCTTCGCGCCGATGTGAGCACGTATGTCGACCTCTTGGCTCCCCTGCGCTACTTTTTCGCTTCTCTACCCGAAGCAAAAGCCAGGGGATTGGCTCCGAAAAATTTCAGCTTCAACCATCGCAAAGGGATGTGCACAACGTGCTGGGGCCTGGGGACGCGAAATATCTCCCTGCAATTTCTTCCTCCCGTGAAAGTCGTATGCGAATCCTGCCACGGTTACCGCCTCAATCCTCTGAGCTTAAAAGTGGCAACAAAAGGGAAACATCTTGGAGCGATTTTGCAGATGAGCGTCGAAGAGGCTTTGTCTTTCCTTCCCCCCATTCCCAAATGCGTCCGCATTTTGGAGACTCTGATTTCCGTCGGCCTCGGCTATCTGCAATTGGGCCAAGAGATCGCGACGCTGTCCGGAGGGGAAGCTCAGCGGATGCGCCTCTCGAGAGAATTAGCCAAACGCTCATCGGGCAGCACGCTTTATTTGTTCGACGAGCCGACCGTTGGGCTGCACACCGACGATATCGTCAAACTTTTGCACATCTTCAACACACTCGTCGATCTGGGCAATACCGTGATCATCATCGAACACAACCTCGATGTCATCGCCGCCGCCGACTATCTCATCGACATGGGCCCCGGCAGCGGCCTTAAGGGCGGGCAAATCGTTGCGGCAGGTGCGCCTGAGGAGGTTGCCCCGATTAAAAAATCCCTCACTGCGCCTTATTTAAGGGAGCATTTAAAGTTTTTAAACTCGACTTTGTAACTTTTTGGGCCCGAAGGACTCGAAATATTTGCTCTCGGGGGAGTTATTTAAAACAGGCAGGCGTTTTTAACCCCTTCCTGTTTTAAATAACTCCCAGTTCGACCATGGGTCGAACGGCCGAGAGTAAATAGACGAGGCAGGCGGGCCCAAAAAGCTACAAAGTCGAGTTAAAAAGTTGAATTCTGTCGAGGCTTCCATTACAAGAAAGTTATGGATGCCTTAATCTCTTTTTTTAAGAAAAACAAACTCTTCCACGATTTCACCCTGGAAGAACTTCAGCTTTTGCTTCCTTTGGCCAAGCGCGCCATCTACGATAAAGGCGCTTATGTTGTCAGAGAACAAGAAAAGGGGGATGAATTATTTCTCATCCAATCGGGGTCCGTCGAAATTTTAAAGCGGGACAAGGAACATCAGACCGAATTTCACTTAGGCCTCCTGCATGAGAATGATTGGTTCGGAGAATTGGCGGTTTTAGGCAAGCAGGTCCGCATGGCTTCTGCCAAAGCCCTCGAAAAAACCGAGATCGTGATCTTGCATCTCAAAGATCTGCATCTCCTTGCAAATGAGTCTCCAGTTTTTTCTAAACTCTTGATGAATCTGGCAAAAAAGAGCGTCAAACACCTCGAGAAAGCCAATGAAGCCGCTGTCAAATCGCTTAAAGAGGAAATGCGATTGACAAAATCTCATGATCAAATGGCCCAATTTATCATCTATCTCTTTATTTACCTGACAGCATTCGTCTATGCTTTAAAAGTTTTTGAACAGTACGGTTCTTTTTCAATCGTCTCGCAAGTTGTCATCTCTTTATTCATCATTTGCTTTGGCCTTACAGGGGTCGTTATCATCAAGCGCGGCGGCTATCCCCTCGAATTTTACGGCCTGACGATGAAGAATTGGCATAAAAATGTTCGAGACGCCATTCTCTTCACGATTCCGATTCTCCTTCTAATGATTGGCGTGAAATATCTATTAATTCATACCGTTCCACAATTCAGCAAACTGACGATTTTCCAATTCGGACAACCCCACACTACCCCTTCCTTTTTGCACAATGCGTTTGAGCATCTGTTCGGTAAGCCGCAAAAACACACGAACTTTTCCAGCATACTGCTCGTTTACCTTCTTCTAGTGCCCGTCCAAGAATTTATCGCCCGCGGCTGTCTGCAAAGCTCTTTGCGCAATTTTTTTTCTTCCCCCCATCGCGTCTTTTGGTCGATTTTCACTTCTAACTTGATATTCGGGCTATTTCACGGATTAAAGTCGTTTACTTTTGCGCTTAGCGCCTTCCTTCTGGGCCTTTTTTGGGGGTGGCTCTACGAGCGTCAGAAAGCAATCATCGGGCCGATCGTTTCCCACATGTTAGTGGGCATTTGGGCCTTTATGGTCCTCAATTTTCAAAGCATCTTAATTTATTAGGAGCCATATATGAACCGCATCGTTTCCAAAAAACGCGCTAAGGCGATTTCTGTCGCCCTTTTCCTCATCGGCCTTGCGATCATCGCCTACTTGAAAGCCTGGTGGCCGGGGATCATGCTCGCTGTCGGTATCCCGTTGGCCCTCCGCCAACATCTATTGGGGCGTCATTACGACATGGGAGTGACATTGTTCGTCTTCATCGGCGTATTTGTCACCGTCCAGTTCGACATCTCCTGGGAGGTCCTTCTGCCCGTCCTCTTCGCACTCGGCGGCATTTACATCCTTTTCCGTGAATATTTAGAAAGTAAAGAAGAACCCCTGGAGGAGGAAGAAGAAGACTTGAATAAAGAGATTGAAGAAGATCAGCACAAATAGAATCTTGCGTCTTTTTGCGTTAATCGTCTTCCAACTAATAGTCTAGCCGCATCGCTTTGCGGACTTCTTCCAGAGTGTTCCCGGCAACCGCATTGGCGCGGTCGGTGCCTTTGCGCAAAATGGCCATCACCTGTTGAGGGTCTTTCGCATACTCTTCCCGTTTTTTCCGAATGGGATCAAGGAAGGCTTGTAGAACATCGAGCAATCGTTTTTTGACAATAGAATCTCCGAGGCCGCCGCGCTGGTAATGGGCTTTCATCGCCTCCAAACCATTGGCATCCAAGTCGAACTCTTCTAAGTAAGTGAAGACGGGGTTGCCTTCGACTTTTCCGGGATCTTCTACGCGTAGATGGCCGGGATCGGTGTACATCCCCTTCACTTTCTTCGCTACCGCATCGGCGCTATCACCAAGGTAAATGCAATTGCCAAGAGATTTGCTCATCTTTGCTTTTCCATCCGTTCCGGGAAGGCGGGCCATTTTGGGAATCACCGCCTGGCATTCAACAAGGACCTCAGCTTTATAGATCCGATTGAAATGGCGGACGATCTCGTTGGTCTGTTCGATCATCGGGAGCTGATCTTCTCCAACCGGAACGATATTGGCTTTAAACGCTGTAATATCTGCAGCCTGGCTGACGGGATAAACCATGAACCCTGCCGGAACGCTTTCTCCGTACCCTTTTTGCACAATCTCCTGCTTCACAGTTGGATTGTGTTTCAGCCGGTTCCACGTCACCAAGTTCAAATAGTAAACGGTCAGCTCGAAAAGCGCAGGGACAAGAGATTGAATTAAAATCGTCGATTTTGAAGGATCGATGCCGATCGCGAGATAATCGAGGGCGACCTGCAAGATATTTTCACGGACTTTGTCCGGCTGCTCAAAATTGTCTGTTAGCGCCTGCACATCGGCGATCATGACAAATTGATCGCAGCTTGTCTGTAACTCCACACGATTTTTCAAGGAGCCAACATAATGGCCAAGATGAAGAGGTCCCGAAGGCCTGTCGCCTGTGAGGATGATTTTTTTTTGCGGAGTCATTTCGTTCCATTTTGCCATTACGCTTATTTTCGAGCAAAAAAAAACCCTATTCCACGTATGGAATAGGGCAAATCAAAGGGAAATTATGGAGTTGTAGAAGCGCCAGTGGCAACGGCGTTTCGCAAGAACTGCAAAATTTGATCTTGCAGCCCTGTGTCAATTCTTAAGTACTGGCGGCGGATACCACCGTCTGCTGGATGACGGCAAATATAACACTTTGCAGGCGCCCAGGTCGTGCCAGCCCGAATCTGCGCTTCCAAGGCATCCTTATCATAGGGGTGGCGAATAGTACGTTCTTCAAGCGCATCTCTTACGGCGGTCGTGGCTCCAGAAGCATTTGCTGCGCGCAGACGTTCTTGCACTTGAGGATGCGAGGCATCGAAAACGGGAATCGCCATGAAGTCTTCACTCATAATGACATTATTGAAAATGGTAGGAACCACAGGAGGAGATCGCAGCGCAGCAAATTGCACACTCAAGCGGTTGATCTCGTCGGCCTTTCCTTGCACATCCGCGGGAATCGCATTCTGAACGTACGGCACGGTTCCTGGAACGTTGAGATTCAAGGGATGAGTAGTGGTAGTTGTAGTGGTAGTGACATCCACCACCATTCCATCATCGCTCAGTGGCGGTGTTTCAGGTATTGAGACAGGCGGAATAACTACTTTACCCGTAAAGAGTCGATAAAAAGTATTCACAGCTGTCAGCTGGCGTTGAAAACTAACCACTCTATTGCACTCCCGGATCATCTCTTCCCGCATTGCTTGTGGTGACCCAATAGTTTGATCTACGCTAAAGTGGTTGATGTAATTTTGATCGACGATGAAGAAGAGGTCCCGAACTTGGGGAGAAAGGCGTTGATACCTATTTTTGACCCCATTAAAATCCCATGAGGTAACCGCTGAATTGGTGTTATTTTCAATTACTGTTAAAAATTGTGTAACTTCGTTAATGCGGCGATCTATCCCGCTAGGAGTGGTCTCTTTTCCCATTGAGGTGAAAGCGCGGAAGTACATGCGGGCATCATAGTAAGCGTGAATAAAAAATCCACGGATCGTATTGGGAATCTTAGATAGCCAGTCAGAACAGCCATTTCCCGCTTTTACAACCAAACGGCCATTCCAATCGATTCGGGATGGGGCGCTCGTTTCTGATGGGGGAATGGGGAGTGTATAATCCAAAGGAGAAACGGCTCTTGATTGAGTTGACATAAAAACCTCGATTTCTAATAAAAAAATTAACTGGCAAAGAGCATATCAAGTTAAGAAGATTTAAAGAAGCCAAAAAGAATTTACGAAAGGATGTAAAATAAAAAATTTAATTCATTGCGTCATGCGGTCTCGGGGCCGCGGACCGCTGTCCTTAAGTACTGCAGAATCTCATCTTGTAACGCGGTATCGATACGTAAATTTTCACGGCGGATTCCCCCACCGCCAGAACCACACTGGAGGCATCTTGCAGTAGCGGCGGACGTTCCGGTGGCAAGATGCGCCTCCAGATCATCTTTTTCCCTGGTATGGCGGAGTGTGCGATCGCGGATTCCAGCTGTATTTGCATCCCGCAGAGCATTCTGAATGGCAGTATGGGAGAGGTCAAAGACGGGGATGGCGAGAATTTGATTCGAAACGGGATCCACATAGGTTGGGGGAGGCGCGGGACGCCCCGGCAGTGCGTTAAATTGAACTTTCAAACGATTGATCAACGCTGCTTTAGTTTGGACCATTGCAGGGACGGCAGTTTGCACATAAGGGACTGCTCCCAGGGCTTCTTGAATCTCGGTGGGTGTCGTTATTGTTGTAGTTGTAATTGGTGTTTCACCAGCTACTGCATTTCGAAGGAATTGCAAAATTTCATCCTGCATACCGGTATCGATGAAGAGGTCGTCGCGGTTTATTCTGCCCACCTCAGGATGCCGGCAGTTCGGGCATCGAGGAGCCACCCATCCCGGACCTGAAAAAAGGCTTTCCATTGATTGCTTGTCCATCAAATGGCGCAAATTGCGGTCATTCAGAGTTGTTGAGGTTCCATTATTTAAGGCATTTTGCACAGCAGGGTGGGAAGAGTCAAAAACGGGAAAGGACATGCATTCCAACATCACTGGATCTTTATAGAGATCAGGTATCCGAGGTGGATGGGTTAAAAGGGCAAATTGCGCCTTGAGCCTATTGATCTCATCGGCTTTTTCTTGCACTTCAGCAGGGATGTTATGCCCTTCATATTTGAACGTGCCAGGAATGGGGCCGGGCGTGAGCCGGGGCTTAAAAGTAAAAACTCTTCCACTGAATATTTTTTGAAAATAGAGGACCTGACGGCACTCACGGAGCATTTCTTCTGGAGTGCCTCCCTTATCAGTGTACTCTTCCAGGTTATAAAAAAGCTGACGGGTATCGGGAGAAAGACGTAAGAACTGTTGTTTAATCAAGTTAAGGTCACCATTTATGGAACCGGCGCAGAGGTGGGCAGTTCCTATGACATTCACCAACAAGTCGACATCCCTCATACGTTGGACGACGGTCTCATCGGAGACTCCCCTGGCATTAAAAGCTTTCACAAGCATACGAAAATCGGCAAATCGGTGTTCGAAAAATGTTTTAACTTTTTTTGCAGCGGTTTGAATCCATTTGCAAAAAGGAGTGCCCTCTTGTGCAGTTAAACGAGGATCCACAGATTCGAGAACAGAGGGTGCTTGGCCAATTCCACAGGGAGGGGTATGAACGTGTTCGTGGTGATGGACAAGAGGGATAGAAGAAGATGGATCGCGAATGGTTGGAATCATATTCCGCCTCTTTAAAAAAAAGTGTGAGCAGAAATCTTACCAAATCCCCAAATTTTAAAAGATGAAAAAGAATAGTATGAATGAAAAAAAAAGTTCTCATTCGATATCAGAGCATTGGGGGCCTAGGAGTAAAAAACTCTTCCGCTGAGTAATTTTTGAAAAAAGATGACCTGATGACACTCACGGAGCATGTCTTCTTGAATTTCTAGGGTAAGAGTTCGCGGCAATAAACACCTACCTTGATTGATATGCCCTTCAAAGTTATAAAAAAGACGAAGAGTATCAGAACGAAAGAACTGTTGTTGAAAGGCATTGTGCGCAATAGTGTTTGGGGGCAGGGCTCGTATAACGTTAACCCACGAGGAGACTTCCTGTATGCGTTGGTCGGCGGTTTGCTCCGAGGTTACCTTAGCAATAATAGCTTTTACCAGCATTTGAGCATCTGCAAATCCATGGACAAAAAATGTTTTAATTGTTTTTGCAGCGGTTTGAATCCAAGTGCAAATAGGAGTGCCTTCTTTGGCAGTTAAACGGGAGTTCGCAGCGGACTCGAGAACAGAGGGTGCTTGGCCAATTCCACACGGATGGGTATGAACGTTTTCACGGTGTTGGACAGGAGCGATAGAAGAAAATGGATCGCGAATGGTGGGAATCATATTTCCCTCTCTTTAATAAAAGTGTGGGTGGGAAACATACCAAACCCCCAAATTTCACACGACTAAAAACAAATGTTGGCACTCATCTCGATTTTACAACTTTTTGGGCCCGCTTGGCTCACCTATTTACTCTCGGCCGTTCGTCCCATGGACGAACGGCCGAGAGTAAATAGGTGAGCCAAGCGGGCCCAAAAAGTTGCAAAGTCGAGATTGCTGGAAATGCCGTCTTGAAGTACACCAGATACGATGAACGATGTCCTGCCGGATAAAATCGGCCAATATCAGATCCTAAAAAGCCTTGGGAAAGGGGGTATGGGGGAAGTATTCCTCGCGTATGACTCTTTATGCAAACGGCATGTCGCTTTAAAGCAGATCCGCCAGGAGCTTAAGGCGCATCCCATCATGAAAGACCGGTTTTTAAGGGAGGCCCGCGTTGCCGCCCAGCTCACCCACCCTTCGATCATTCCCATTTTTTCTATCGAGCTGAACTATGAAATTTATTATACGATGCCCTATGTCGAAGGGGAAACGTTAAAACAAATTTTAAAACAGAGTTTTGAAGAAGAGAAGGAGGGAGACGTCCAGCATCCAATCGGATCTTCCATTCTCGCTTTGACCCGGGTTTTTTTAGCTGTTTGCGAAGCGATTGCCTATACTCATTCAAAAGGGATCGTCCACAGGGACATCAAGCCCGACAACATCATTGTGGGAAAATATGGAGAAGTTCTCCTGCTGGATTGGGGTCTCGCCGATTTCTTCGGAAAAACCGAGAGCCTTGTCGAAGACGAAGAAGAGGAACCTGCTCTTTACAAAGATCTCACAAGACCAGGAAAAGTGCCGGGAACATTGAATTACATCGCACCGGAAAGAGCGCGGGGGGAACCCACGCAAGCGGCGATGGACATTTATTCCCTTGGGGTCATTTTGTTCCAGCTTCTGACCTTGCGCGTCCCTTTTCAGCGCACGTCGATAAAAAATCTCCGCAAGAACATGCAATCGGAAAGGGTGGCCGATCCTCTCGAAATCGCCCCTTATCGCGAAATTCCCCAACATCTTGCCGACATCGCCAAGAGATGTTTGCGTTATTCCCCTCTAGACCGTTTTCAAAGCGTCGATGAGATCATCGCCGAATTGAAATCCTTCCTCGAGGGAAAACCGGAATGGATCCCGACCGCGGAACTCAAGATCGATCAACCCCAAGACTGGGAATTCCAAGAGAATGTCCTCTTTGCCCGCCACACGGCAATCACTCGCTCTCCCGAGGTCATGGAATGGGTCAATCTCATGATTTCCAAGGGCTCATTCTCAGGAAATACAAAAGTCGAAACACGGATTAAATTAGGACAAGAAAGCCAGGGAATCGGCCTGCTCATGGGCATTCCTGAGGCGTTGGAGAGAAAAGACTTGAACGAGGGATACTGCGTATGGCTGGGCAAAGAATGCCGTCTCTTCCACCGCGATGTCGAAGTGATGACAATCCCCAATGTCTATATCGACGATCTAGCCTGGCATGAGATTTGCCTGGAGAAAACCGACAACCATTTGTTCATCGAGATCGACCATCAGAAGATCTGTCATTATATCAGCCAAATTCCTCTTGCAGGCACTCATTTAGGCGTCTTGAGCCGGGATGCCGATTTCGAGATTGATCCGATTAAAGTCAGCGTGGGCAGTCAGAATGTGATGGTCAATTGCCTCGCCGTCCCCGATGCATTTCTCGCCAACAAGAATTACGCAAAGGCCCTCTTAGAATATCGGAGTATCGCCAGTTCCTTTGCCGGGCGCGCGGAAGGGCGGGAAGCTCTTTTCAGGGTGGGCGTCACTCTCTTGCAAGAAGCTTCGACCCTGAAGAAAAAACAAGAGAGAGAACGACTGCATCTCCTTGCGCTCGATCAATTCAGCAAACTCCGTTTTACGACAGGCGCTCCTTTAGAATATCTCGGCAAATCTCTTGTCTACAAAGCCTCGAAAGAAATTGAAGAAGAGATCAAATGCCTCGAACTGTCCCTGAGAAAATATCCGAAACATCCGCTCTTGCGCCTCATCCGGGACCAGATCGCATTCCGCCTGCATGAAACAGCTTCACGAGAAAGAGTCGCCGCCTATCACTTTGCATTGCTCGCTTTGCGCCATCTCCCTCAAATTTTCCAAAGTCCTGAACACGCCGAGCTCATTTCCAGCTTGAAGCGGCATTTGGAAAAACTTCCTTTCTTTCTTCTGGCTGAGCCCGTAGAAGAACATTTAGCTTGCCAGCTAGCTTTCTGGCTGCACAAACCGATCACTCTTATCGAGATGATCGAAACTTCCCATTCCCCTGTCATCATCGCCAACGCTTGTTTTGCTCTCTTGGCCATGGGCAAATGGGAATGGGTCGAAGAAAATCTGCATTATTTAGAAAATGAACAGGAATCTTCTCTTGTTCAGGCTGCACTGCTTTATTTTCACAAAGGGATTAAACAGGCTTTTGAAGCCCTATGCCAGAACCTTTCTTCTTCTCCCACAAATAGCCAAATGCGATGCGCCTATTTTCTTTTCAACTGCGCTCTTCTCGATGGAAAAACTCAAATCTCTCTGCCCTCTTTTCAATCTTTTCCCTCCACGCCATTTATCGATGCCCTGCATATCCAGAGTTGTTTGATGCAGAACAAATGGAAAGAGGCGTTAATGCTCCTCGAAGCTTATTCCCCCGAGATATTGAGCGATGAATACTCTTCCCTTTTTGTTCCTATGGGGTGTTATTTGGTCCATGAAGAAGGGGAAAAGATCGCCCAATCCCACTTTAGCGGTTCGATCGACCTCCCCCATCCTCCTACGACCATGCTCCTCAGCTATTATCTACGCGGAAAAATCGAAGAGAACAAGCAAGCATTTCCTTGGGAAAAAATCTCCCTGTTCCGCCAGCTTGCTCTGTATTACCATTGCGCGGGATCGCCTAAAAAAGAGAAAGAATTTTCCAAACGCCTTAAAATCGAAATAAAAAAATTAAAAACCTGAGTTTTGGATCCAAATGAACGATGAAACCCCTCTCCGCATTCCACTCCCCGAAGTAAAAAGCAGCGAGATCGTCCACGAAGGCTATTTCAATGTGCGCATCGATCTGCTGCAGCTGCCCCACGGCCCCAAACTCTCCTACACTGTTTTGGAATTGGGCGCGCATGCCGCCGTCATCTTAGCGCGCACAAAAGATGGCAAATTCGTGATCAATAAAGAATTCCGCCATCCTCCAAGACAATGGCTACTCAGCTGTCCCGGCGGCCGCATCGATACAGGAGAATCCCCTGTTGAGGCTGCGAAACGAGAGCTCATGGAAGAAACAGGATACGGCGGCGGCAAATTCACCCTCATCGGGACCGCTCATCCGATGCCTGCCGTCACCAGCCAGCTGATTCACTATGTGTATGCCGAAAATGTCGAGCTTTTACAAAAAGCAGCCCCGGAGCCCTTCGAAATGATCCATACGGAACTCAAAACAGAAGAAGAGCTCATGCATGAGATCCATTCGGGCCACGCTGTCGACGGAATTCTCTGCACGGCCTTACTCCTTTGTAAAAAAATTAAAATTTAATTTTCAAGTTCCATCGGTTCAGAAGACGAGTGCCGAACTTCCGCGGGAACAGCCGGGGCGGTGCCGCTGATGTCGTAAGCGTGCGAATAGTAGTAGTAGACGTTAACACCAGTGCCAGGGGCGAAGGCCCCAATGGCCAAGATAACCGGATCAGTACCAACTTTAATCTCATCGCCCGTTCGTGAATAGGTGTAGAGATTCCCTTCTTTTTTATCGGGGCAAGTGCCTTTATTCAGAATGTTCGTCGCATCGTAGTACGCTCGGGTGGATAATTTGACAGGCACATGCTCATTTTCCGCAAGTTCGTCTTTTTGGTGAGCCCAGGTCTTTTTTCGGGTGGACGCGGGAACTTCTTTGCGCATGAGGGTAACACGGACTACTTTTGAAGTTCTGCTGCATGCGCTAAGTACCTCGGACGCAAAAAAACCAAAGACCCGGGTGCCCTTATTGGTGACCGGGTGATGACCAGACACCTTGAGGTTTTTAAGAGAATAAGGAATCAAAACCCCTCGTTTTTTGAGTTCGTCGTCCGTTGCGTTTGCTTCGAAATCTCCTTTGGTTTTGAGAGCCTCTAATAGTTTATCATCGACGTCATCTCTATAGATGCTTTCCGGTTCTACGACAAACACCCACGTCTCGCTCATCTTTTTTGTGGGGTCATACGGATCCATGATCGTTCTAAAGTTCTCAAATACGACCGGATCTAATTGAGGTACAATGCCAACAAACCGCCCTAAAGGGGCCATTTGTTTGGCGCTGTGCGTTCTGGGGTACATGAACTGAAAGTCTTCCTTGGCGCTGGCAACCTCATGTCCTTCAATACGGGGGATTGATTCCGTGTCAAACAAAGTAAACCAAATGCTGGGGTTTTGCATGGTGTCGTGCCATGCCTTACATACGAGGGTGGAAGGGATCAAGCCGGCAAGCCCTGTGAATAGGGCGATATGGCTCACAATGTCGACATAGCTAAAGGGATCAAAAGAAGCATTTGTAATTTGCGACATACGTTAATTTCCTAATTTGCTGCTTGTTATAAATAACTTTATTTGGAATAAGATAATTTCATAAAAAATATTATGCATTATAATTAAATTAAAATCAACGTAAACAATTTTTCTGATTTTTTCTAAGAAAATGCGCATCTCATTGAATGAGAGTGTTATGGCAATTATTATGCGGCCGAAAACAGCAGTTTTAGAATCCGGGACTTAAAAAAATATTTTTTAATTCTTCTCGACCTGCATTAGGATGATTCTACCTTTCCCGTTTTTCTTTATGAAACTTGTACAAAACTCGCGTGGGCTTTTGTTCCCTTTACTCTTTTTGCTTTTCTGTGTTAACACTCAAATCTTATGGACGAATTCGGGGAAAGCCATCGACGGGATTCTCTGCACAGTCCTGTTTCTATGGAGAAAAAGACGGACGCATTGGTCGTCGGCGCAGGTCCGACAGGCCTTACCCTCGGATGCGAATTGCTCAGGCGAGGCCTTAAAGTACGCCTAATCGAAAAGCTCGCTGAACCCACAGATCAATCGCGAGCGTTGGCCTTGCAATCCCGCACCTTGGAAGTCTTGGAAAGGATGGGCATTCTCGATCGATTTCTCAAGCAAGGCAAAATCATTCGACGCGGAAATTTTCATCACAACGGCAAACTGTTTGGAATCCTAGATTTTTCTCAGGTAAAAGCCCCCTATCCCTTTATTTTGAGCATCGCCCAATCGGAAACAGAACAAATTCTCGCAAGGCATTTTGAAGATGTGGGCGGAAAAGTCGAAAGAGGAATTTCTTTGCAAAGTCTGCAAGGCAGCGAAGCGACTTTACAGTATTCAGACGGACACATGGAGACTACTGCGGCAACATGGATTTTCGGCTGCGACGGCGCACATAGCGAAGTACGCCACTCGTTGCGACTCCCCTTTACCGGGGCTGCGTTTCCGGAGACGTTTGCGCTTGCGGATGTCGAAATGTTCATCGATCTGCCTGCCGATGAGGGACATTTTTTTTCTTACAAGAGCGGACTCTGCGGCCTTGTCCCGCTTTCGCAAAAAAATCACTTTCGGATCATTGCTCTTCTTCCCAAGCAAATGGCAAAAAAGGAGACTGTTCCGGATCTTCCCTTTTTTCGCCAATTTGTTCCTCTTTGTTCGGGCGTCCCTGTCGAGATCAAAACGGCTTCTTGGATTTCGCTCTTCACAGTTCATCGGCGTATCGTTTCAAAAATGCGCGTTGGGAACGTCTTTCTGCTTGGCGATGCCGCACATATTCACAGCCCCGCCGGAGGCCAAGGACTGAATACTTCCGTGCAAGATGCATTTAATTTAGGGTGGAAGGTCGCCCTTGTCCATGACAAGCGGGGACAGGAACAACTTTTGGACACATTCGAAGAAGAGCGGCTCCCTGTAGCCAAAAATGTTCTGCAGTTCACAACACGTCTGACCAACATCATGGCTTCTCGATTTTTGAAAACTTTAGTGCTACCCATCGTCTCTCTTTTACTCAAAAGACCCTTCTTCAAAAAGCAACTCGCCTTAAGCATAAGCGAACTGAATGTTGGCTATCGCCCGAGTTCGATTATCGATAAAGATCCCGATGGAAGATGGAAAGGCCCCCGCTGCGGGGAGCGCGCCCCTGATGCAAACCTCGGAAACAAGCGGCTTTTTCAGTTGTATTTCCACCCCTTGCACACGCTGCTCTGTTTCGGGGGCAAAGAATTCGTTCCCTTCATTGACGCTATCCAACACCGATACTCCGCCGTGATCCGTTTCGAGCGGATCCCTTCCGAACAGGGCGGAGAAGCCGTTCAAGTTTATCAAGCTTTGGCCTCTTGCTTTTATTTTATCAGGCCCGACGGCCTGATCGCTTATCGTTCTCTGTCGTTGGATTCCGCACCCTTTTTACGTTTTTTGACTAAAATATTTAAAATTTAATTTTAAATCTTCTTCTTTTGCCTTTTCCTTTCCTATGGTATCCTAGTGTCCATATGAACGAAGAACAGCTCCCAAAAGCGTTTAACGCCAAAGACGTCGAAGAAAAATGGTACCAGTTCTGGGAAAAAGAAGGTTTTTTCCACGCTGACAACACCTCTTCCAAGCCGGCTTATTGCATCTCTATCCCGCCGCCGAATGTAACCGGCGTCCTCCATATGGGCCACGCGTTGGTCGACACCATTCAAGACGTGCTCATCCGATGGAAAAGAATGTCAGGATTTGAAGCGCTTTGGGTTCCCGGCACAGACCACGCCGGTATTGCGACGCAGACCGTCGTCGAACGCCATTTGATCGCGAGCATGGGGAAAAGGCGGAAAGATTTTTCCCGCGAAGAATTCCTAGCTCATGTTTGGAATTGGAAAGAGCAAAGTGAAAGCCAAATTCTAGGCCAGCTGAAAAAAGTTGGCTGCTCCTGCGATTGGTCGCGGCTGGCTTTCACGATGGACGAAAAGCGCAATCGCGCCGTGCGCACGATGTTCAAGAAGATGTTCGATGCCAAGTTAATCTACCGCGGAGACTATCTTGTCAACTGGGATCCCGTCACTCAGACCGCTCTTGCAGATGATGAGGTGGAATACGAGGAGCAAGAGTCGTTCCTCTGGTATTTCCGTTACCCTCTAGCTGATAAAAGTGGCGATATCCTAATCGCGACCACCCGTCCCGAAACGATCCTTGGTGATACAGCCATAGCCGTCTCGCCTACCGACGAGCGTTATGTAGAGATTGTCGGGAAAATGGTTCTTCATCCCTTAACCGACCGGAAAATCCCTATCATTGCGGATCGTTTCGTCGATCCCGCTTTCGGCACGGGCGCCGTCAAGATCACTCCTGCGCACGATCCCAATGACTATGAGATCGGCTTAAACCATAAGCTACCGTTCATCAATGTCATGACGCCGGATGGCAGAATGAACGAGAATGCCGGAAAGTTCGCTGGAATGGCCAGAGAAGAGGCTCGCATCGCTGTTGTCGAAGAGATGAAACAGCTCGGGCTGCTTGCAAAGGCGCAACCCCATCGCAACCGCGTGGGCATCTCCTATCGCTCCAAAGCGATCATCGAGCCTTATCTTTCCAAGCAGTGGTTCGTGCGCATGAGCGGATTTAAAGACACATTACGCAAGATTGTCCAAGAGAAAAAAGTGCGCCTCATTCCGTCGAACTGGGAAAATACCTACTTTCATTGGATCGACAACCTGCGCGATTGGTGCATTTCACGCCAGCTATGGTGGGGCCACCGCATTCCGATCTGGTACCGGAAAGATGATCCGGAAACGATGCTCTGTTATGAGGGGCCGGACGTTCCTCCCGAAGTTCAAAAAGAGCCCGATGCTTGGACGCAAGACGAAGATGTGCTCGACACCTGGTTCTCTTCTGCGCTATGGCCATTCAGCATTCTGGGCTGGCCGGATAAATCCGACGACTTCAAAAAATTCTATCCCAACAGCACGCTCATCACAGGCCACGATATTTTGTTCTTCTGGGTCGCGCGCATGATCCTCATGGGCGAATATGCATTCGGCACGCCCCCTTTCCCGGAAACTTTCCTGCACGGCCTCATCTATGGAAAATCTTACTGGCGTCATCAAAAAGACGGCTCCATTGCTTATGCCAGCCCCAAAGAACGGCTTTCGTATGATCTGGGCCAACCCGTTCCTCCGGAAGTGCATTCGAAATGGGAAAAGATGTCCAAGTCGAAAGGAAATATCATTGATCCGATTGAAATCATCGAAACCTACGGCACCGACGCGATGCGCATGGGCCTTTGCGCCAGCGCTACGCAAGCGCGCCAAATCGATCTCGACCGGCGCCGTTTTGAAGAGTTTAAGAATTTCATCAATAAAATCTGGAATGGCGCGCGCTTTGTATTTCTCAACATAGAAACGCTCTCTTATGAAGATTTTGCTCAAGGTCTTGATCTCGACGCTTTAGCTCTTGAAGACCGCTGGATCCTTTCTTTGCTGAACCGCACCATTCAGGACGTCAATACCCATCTTGGCAATTATGCTTTTGACCGCGCGGCTATGACGTCCTACGACTTTTTCTGGAAAGAGTTCTGCGCCTATTATGTCGAGCTCGTCAAACCTGTTTTATTTGGAAAAGTCGGAACCGAAGCGCACAAGCTAACAAAGCAAAAGATCCTCTGCATTGTCCTGTGCAATGCCATTCGCCTGATGCATCCGATGGCCCCTTTCATTACGGAAGAATTGTTTCAAATTCTCAAAGGCAAACTTTCCGGACTGAGCCGCCACGTTCAAACTGATCCTTACACAGCCGAAACGATTCAAGCCCTCTTATCCCCTGCCTGCATCGTCGCTGCCTATCCACAAGTGATCCGCGACCAGGACATCAATCCTCAAATTGAGACCACATTCGCGTTTTTGGACGAGGTGATCCGCACCGTCCGCAACATCCGCGCCGAAATGCAGCTTCCTCCAGGAACTTCTACAGATCTGCATATCCACTCTTCTCCCAATGATCCCCAACGTTCTCTCGTCGAAACCAATTTGGGCATCATCAAAGCCCTCGTCCGCACGCAGACCGTGACGTTCTCTCAAGAAGAGAAAAAATTGCCCTTCAGCGCCAGCTCGATTGTAGGCAACCTGAAGCTCGTCATACCTCTTCCTCAAGAGTTCAAAGAAAAAGAAAAGGTCCGTCTCGTTAAAGAACGGGATAAATACATCGTTCAGCAGAACAACCTGCGCCAACAGCTGTCAAACACAGAATTTTTAGAAAAAGCGCCTCCGCAGCTGGTCGATAAAATCAAAAACTCATTGTCTCAAACGGAAAAAGAACTGGCGGAAACGATGCGCAAACTCACGGAGTTCGAGTGACGGCGGCGCCGCGCCAAAATTGCAATGTCGCCGGGCTGACCGTGGCCGCCCCTTCATTGCCTGCTATGTGTTCCATGATGGTCAAGAGGGCTCTGCCCTGTTCAAGAAGTCCAAGCAGACATAAAGAATGGATCATGCGCGTGATGCGCAAAAAGTTATGGTTAGATGGCGTCAACCACACCGCAGCGCGTGCATTGAAGTTCGGGGTTCGAGAAATGACGCGAGCCGGCTCATTCCACTGCAACCCATAAAAGGCCAGCATCCTGTGGAAAGAGCGCAAGACTTGAGCCTTAAGCGCGGGGTCTTGCCGGAACGCTTGAATCGTCACTTGGTCCAACACCGGAGCAGTCGGATTAGGACCGCTGGGAGTTTCTAAAGGAAACAGCCACTGGATATAATTGTGCACCTGTTCTAAGTTGTTATCATCCCAATTTAAAATCTGTTCCAATGTCACTTGATTGTTATTGGCTTCGAGGCCGCGATAAAAAGCGATGAGATTCCTTGCACCTGAGGCCGTTGGGGTGGTCGTTAGGGCCGCTACGGAAAGCGGGGTGGCGCCGCCGGCAAAACAGTCCCTGATCGATTGGATGATCTTCATTGCCACATCATAAATTTTTTGGCAAATGTCGCTGACCCAAGAGTAAGGCGTAAAGGCCGTCGTAGGTTGAGTGGAAGAAGAAACTGCTGTTATGGTCATTGTTTCACCTAAAAAAGTAAGCATTATAGCACGGGAACAACTCAAAGAAAATACAATAATTTGCCGAAAATTTAATTTAATCCCTCCTACTGGCGTTGAGGACTTTTCCCTTTTCACGGTCCAAAAGAGCGAAAAAATCTTTTGACTCAACGATGATCACAGAGGACAGCGCGGCCAATCCAATCAGGTTGGGCAAGGCCATCAGACCATTCATAATATCGGCAAGCGGCCAGACTAACTCAAAGCTCATGACCGCCCCTAAGAAGACGCACAAGCAAAAAAGGGTGCGGAACCCCGCCAAAATTTTTTCTCCGGCCAGAAACTCAATGCTTTTTTCGCCGTAATACGCCCAACCGACAATCGTCGTATAACCAAACAAAACCAGCCCAACCGTAACAATGATGTCGCCGCCGGGAATCACCGACCGGAACGCTTGCATCACGAGCAACGCTCCATTGAGCGCTTTCCCCTCGCTGTCCGTCATCCCGAGCACTCCCGTGACGGCAATGACAAGCGCGGTGATCGTACAAACGACAAGACTGGAAAGAAAGACGCCGCTCATCGAAATGAGCGCCTGCCTGCCCGGCACATCGGTCTTCGCAGCGGCAGCCGCGATCGGAGCGCTGCCCAAGCCTGCCTCATTCGAAGAAACCCCGCGGGCAACTCCGAGCTGAATCGCCGCCATGACCGAAGCCCCTAAAAATCCTCCGAACGCGGCCTGCCCTGTAAAAGCCGTCTTCACAATCGTCATCAAGCTTTCCGGAATTCTATCGCAGTGCAAGACTAGAATCACGAGCCCGCCCACAATGTACATCAATGCCATGACTGGGACGAGATAACTGCTGATTTTCCCAATGCTCTTAATTCCTCCAAGAAGAACAATTGACGTCACCGACGCCAAAATGATCCCCGTCCAAATAGGAGGAAGATGCACTAAGTCTTGAACAGCAGCCGCGATCGAATTGGATTGTATGAGGTTTCCTCCGGCAAAAGCGGACAATGTACAGAAGACCGCAAATAACCCTCCCAGCCATTTCCAGCCAAGGCCTTTGGCAATGTAGTGCATCGGACCACCGCTCATTCGTCCTTTTTCATCGACAACTCGGTATTTGACGGCGAGGATCGCTTCCGCAAACTTCGTTACCATTCCAATCAGCGCAATCACCCACATCCAAAAAACTGCACCAAACCCTCCTGCAACGATCGCAGTCGCGACTCCTGCAATGCTGCCAATCCCCATTGTCGCAGCAAGCGCTGTCATCAACGCCTGAAATTGGCTGATGTCCCCTTCCGCTGTCTCATCCTGCCGCGTAAAGGCGAGCTTCAATGAATAAGCCAAATAGCGAAACTGCATCCCTCGCAATCTCCAAGTTAAGAAAAGTCCGATCCCCACGAGCAGAATCACCAAAAAATTGCCCCATAACCATTGGTCGATGGCTGTGAGCAGCGTCACAATTGCAGATGCATTGTCCATTTTAAAATCCTAATTTTGCCATCTATACTGCTTCCACTTGAAAGTTATAGAAAATTTCTGCTTCGGCATCTTCACTTACGGCCGTGGGGTGGCACGGCCTTTTTTTGCACATGGCATTGAAGCGCTGAAATTGAAACTTTCTATAACTTTCAAGTGTCAGCAGCATATTTTCCACAGAGGAGCCGTTCTTTTCCAATAGAAAAAATTGAGATCCGGCAATAAAATTCAGAAAATTAGTAAAGATGTTCAATCAGTTAAGACTATCATCTCAGGGGGTGTTGTAAAAATTGGCCTTTCTATGCTACGTTTTGCGATAAAAAAATCCATCCCGCATGACCCTTACTACGCTCCTCCCTTCTCCGCAACAAGTCAAAATGCGGCTCCCGCTTGGGCCCCATGGGGCTGCATTTATCTCAAAATCAAGGGAAACAGCAAAGCGCATTGTGCAAGGCGGCGATACCCGCAAGGCCCTGATTGTGGGTCCCTGCTCGATCCACGACTGCAAGTCGGCGATCGAATATGCCGAACATTTCAAAGAGCTTGCTGAAAGGGTCGAGAAGAGTTGTTTCATGGTGATGCGCGTCTATGTTGAGAAGCCGCGGACATCGACGGGATGGAAAGGGCTTCTCTACGATCCTCATCTCGACGGCAGCCATGATATTGAAACGGGCCTCTTGTTGACGCGGGAACTGCTCCTTGCCCTGGCAGAGAAAGGAGTTCCGGCAGCAGCTGAGTTTGTCGATCCGCTTGCCGCCCTCTATTTCGAAGATCTGATCACTTGGGGCTTCATCGGAGCCCGTACCAGCGCTTCCCAGCCCCATCGGCAGTTTGCCTCCGGGTGCGCCATCCCTATCGGCTTTAAAAACAGCACAGACGGCAATCTCGACAGCGCGGTGCATGGGGTTTTGTCGGCGATGGCCCCGCATGCTTCTTTTGGGATCGGCGCCGAAGGGCAACTTTGCGCCATTCAAAGCAAAGGAAATGCCTATTCTCATACCGTGCTTCGCGGCGCCCACGACTTTACCAATTATGATCCTAAATCTGTCCAAGCTGCTTTGGAGGCCCTCAAGAAAGCGCAATTACCCCAGAGGCTGATGATTGATTGCTCGCACGGAAATTGCCAAAAGAGTTTCGAAAAACAGCAAGACGTCTTCCTGTCCGTCCTAGAGCAAATTGAAAAAGGAAATGACAAGATTTTTGGGCTAATGCTCGAAAGCCATCTGGAAAGCGGAAGCCAGCCCTTGACAGAGGACCCCTCCCTGCTCAAATACGCTGTCTCTATTACCGATCCCTGTTTAGACTGGAAAAGAACGGAGGCGTTGATTACACCTCTTGCGTAACCTGCTTTACCTGAAAAAGGCGACGCAGCAGAGGGCCAAAAGCCCGGGAAAATGGCGATTTTAGCAAGTGAGTGAGGTTACGCCAAGGTCTTTTACTCGGCCGATTCCGTTTTTTCTTCTGCAGGACCGCTCTCTTGATTAATCGTGATGAGATTGACCCAAAGCTGATGCTTCCATTCGCGGAAAATGATTCCGTTTTCTGTCTGGATCGTCGCTTTGTATGTCAGGATCCCCCCTGTTTTTTGATACTCTTCATCGAGTAACCAGTAAGTGGAAAAGTCCATTCGCCGCTTAATCGGTATCCGCACTTGCCTCGTGGTGTAATCCCATAAGATCAGATCCAAGACAACCTCCGCTTTTTCATTGAAGATCTCTTTGGGAACGCGCCAGTCGACGATCAATTTCTGCCCTACAGGAGGATGCTCCTGCCTCGGATCAGGAGTAGACACATGGGAACTGGCCAAATAGCGGACATCTATCCATTCCTGGCAGACGGCAAGGTAGTACTGGCGGCAGCCAGGTAAAAAAAACATTACAATGGGCAGGAGAAGAAGAAGCCAATATCTCATATTGAAAATAACTTAAAAAGTGTTAAACTCGACTTTACACCTTTTTGGGCCCGCCTGCCTCGTCTATTTACTCTCGGCCATTCGACCCATGGTCGAATTGGGAGTTATTTAAAACAGGAAGGGGTTTTTTAACCCCTTCCTGTTTTAAATAACTCCCCCGAGAGCAAATATTTCGAGGCCTTCGGGCCCAAAAAGGAAAGTCGAGTTAAAGTTAAGGTCATTTTAGCAAATATGCAAGAAGAAAAAACAAAACCTGACGAAGCTGTCTACGGTATCATTTTCAATGAGGGTGGAACGGCAGTTTTATTGATCAAGCGGCGCGATATTCCGGTATGGGTCCTGCCCGGAGGCGGTCTCGAACCAGACGAAACGCCCGAAGAAGGGGCCGTGAGGGAAGTTCTCGAGGAGACGGGATACCAGACGTCGATCGTGAGAAAAGTCGCTGAATATCTACCTGTCAATAAAATGACGAAGCTCTCCCATTTTTTTGAATGCGGGGCCATCGGCGGATCTATGATGACAAGTGCAGAGAGCAAGGACGTTGGCTTTTTCTCTTTAAATGCCCTTCCGCCTCTTCCGCCTCCCTATGAGGGATGGATTCGCGATGCGGCGGCCAATCACCCGTCCGTACTTCGCAAAAAGATCGAAGGAGTTTCTTACTGCGTCTTCTTCAAACTGCTTTTCCAACACCCAATTTTGGTCGGCCGCTACCTGCTCACCAAGCTCGGCATCCACATCAATCGTTGAGATTGACCATTTTGCCCGGATAGATCGTCTCATCGAACTCCTTCCCTTTCAAATCATCGACTTGGTTTTGATTCCTACCTCATTGGCTGTGATTCCTGCAAGCCATTTATAATCTTCCCTCGCAGAGCACGCTGATAACAAAAAACTTGAATAATTAATTAAATATATGTATTAATTTAATTATAGGAATGGAAAACACTATTATTACAATATTATGGAGGAAACAATGAAATTCTTTTCAGGAATTATGCTTACAATAGGAACAGCAGCCGGTTTATTGAGCGCTTCTACTCCTTGCGATGATGCGCAAAACGAAGTCGCCGTCAATACCAATCCAGCGCCTCAAGTGGCTAGAGCTCAAGCTGCCCAGGACAACAATAGCGCTATTAAAATTATCGCGCCTCAAAATGACCTTGAGGCTGCTATCCGAGCTTCAGAAAAAGGCGATATTTTGCTCTTAGGTGCGGAAGGCTGGTACCGTGTTGAAGGAAAAACTCTTCAGCAAGGAACAAGAGTTTACATTCTTGGCAAACAAGGGGCGCCTATTGCTGCGTTCCCTAAAGAAAGCGAAACAACAGTAAGATAATTTGTTTCAGATGCGCTAAATTTTCATTTAGCGCATCTCGGCTTGATCTAGATTAACAGTAGAGCGAAGACAAAGGCGAAAAGCGAGAAGGACTCGACAATTCCTAGCGCAGCAAAGCATTTGCCGATGATTGCAGGCTGCTTGGCTGCCGCCTGGATCCCAGACGCTGCGCACATCCCCTGATACATCGAAGAAAAAAGAAGGGCGAGGCCTACAGAAAAGCCAATTCCGATAGCAGACATCGGGCTCAACGAACCGGCTCGGATCGCATTTTTCATCAAGAGCATCAGGACAAAACCGTAGATCGATTGGGATGAGGCAACGGCAGACATGCCGATGAATTTCCCATGGTTCTCTTCGACACGGCTCATCACGCCGTGAGATGCCATGCCCCCAATCCCGCAACCGATTGAACTTCCGACACAACCTAGCCCCAAAACTAGCGCCGGTCCCACCATACTATAGTCCATATTGGTTCTCCCTCGTAAATAAGTCGCCCATTAACCAAAAAAAAATTCGTCAAAGTGTAGATCATACAGATTGGAGAATATTTTCCAATAGGGAGTTTTTTGGCCTAAGATCCTTAGGGAAAGGAATTGTTAAACACCCTTTCCTCTCGTTTGTACCGCCCATTAGGCGGCATTATTTACATAACCGCTTTATCATTAACTATTTACATCATACAAGTAAAATTTTTAGTTGACATTCTAATCAATGAAAGGTAAAATGTATTCATAATAAGAATAAAAATAAGGTAAAAAAATGACAGTCCAAACCCTTCAAAATGCCAATCAGTTCGATAACGTCCCGACGGATGTTCTCGCATATATCGCAAGCAAACTATCTCCTGAGGAGCTTCTTGTTTTCAGAGCGACCAGCAAGCGGTTTAAAACGCTTTTAGATCATTTGGGAAAAGAACCGCATAAGATTTGGGAGAGATTTTTCCCCCATTGTCTTGTGCTTACTGCCTGTGGTCCGGCTGCACATTCCCTTTCCGAAGCAATTTCAACCGGCAATGATGCTAATGAAGTCCTTCTACTTGCTTCAAAGGACACGAAAAAAATTGATAGGAAAATCGCAAAATTTCTTCATGTATCCAAGGATAAATTACAAAGAGATAAAGACGCTTTAACCTTCGCTGATGAGGCCTGTGAACATGCGAAAATCCCCATTTCAAAAGCCGCTAAAAAATTTGAGGAAGCATTCAAAAATTGCCTGCGCGACATGAAATTGTCTCCTTCCGGCAAGATGAAGCCGAACGATTCGGTAAAATTGCAGCGTTGCTTTACTTTTCTTTTTCGGTGGCTTCAAAAAATCAGCGGGGTTAAAACCAATGGATCTCCCACTCAACAAGCATTCATAAAAGAAACGATTGATGTGATTTATGCCAACACGATGAGATCTATTTATTCATGGATGACCGATGAATTTGTGAATTCAAAAGAACCTAAAACTAAAGAAGCTTACAAATTTATGCGCCAATGCCTTGGTAATAAAGACTTAGAAGCCGGATTGCATGAAAAAAATTTACAAGACAAAGGCGGCTTCGAAGGGTTAGATTTTTAAAGGAAGGCGGCGAATTTTTCCCTCAACTTGACTTTTTACACCCTTTAGCCGCCCTTATTGACTCAACTAATTTATTATTAATAGTTTATAACTTTTAAAGAATTTTATACAAAATATTAATAATAAAATAAAATAATTAAAAAGGAACGGCATTAAAAGAGAATTTTCAACACTAGCCTCAATTAAAAATAAAAAGGAGAAAATATGTCCATACCATCAAAAATTAATGAAAATTTAACAAGAATGATAGACTTGTCCATTAGAGGATACGCAGATTCTGCTGTCAAATTGTTCAACAAATGCGATTTGAGCGATTTGAGCAAAGATCAAAAAGATAGAATTCATACTATTCTTGAAGAAACTCATTCCAACTCTGCTTCTGAAGCTTCTTTACAAATGAAGGAAAGCATCGTTGCCATCCTTGAAAAAAAGCCCATTACAAATAACCAGATCACCTCTCCTCTAACACAATTGCCTGAAGAAATAGTTGATCATATTTTTAGTTTTTTGAACTTAAAAGGTCTCGGGTTTATTGCTTCTGTTTGCAAAGTTTTTCAAAGGATTCAAGAAACGGGTTGTTTTTGGCGCTCCCTTTTCCCACAAATTAAGTCCATTCACCTAGACTTACCTGAAAAAGAACGTGCTCGAATTGTTACAGCTGAAATTCCATTGGGTGAAGAAGGAAAATTTAACCAATGTATTCTTAGTCCCGTGCTTAAAACAATAACCCCAGTCGAACAGGGAAGTATAGACGAAATGTGCCTGCTTGCTTTACACCGTCCTGAGGTACCCAATGGATCCTTTGTTGTATATACAAACGGAAATCGTCAAATTCCCTGTGCGGTGATAAAAAATCATGAGGGTGTTATTGTACACATAGGTGATATCAGATATCCAAGCGATCAAAACAAAAAGATCATTGCAAAACTGCGAGCAGAGAAAGGGACACCTTCTCAGTTTCAGGAATTTAAATTCATTGTACATAGCATGATTGAAAATAGAAGTCATATTTCCAGTAATATGAAAAGCGCGTCAGAATTATTAAGGGGAATTCCGAATGGGGTGTACGGAGAATTGGTTTGAAAGGACACCTCAATAGGTGTCCCTTGTGAGAATTATTACTACAAAGTGAGGGTTCGTCGAGTTTTTGGATTATTTTGGCCGCTTTTCGATTCTTTTTGCGGGGGTAGTATACGCAAGTTGATACAACCTCCGGAAAAAGAATTCGAAAATCGGCTCAACAGACTTAGATCAAAAGCAAGGCAAACACAAAAGCAAAGAGTGAGAACGACTCAACGATGCCGAGGGCGGCGAAGCATTTGCCAATGATAGCGGGTTGTTTTGCTGCAGCGTAAATCCCTGACGCGGCGCATTTCCCTTGATAAATGGAAGAGAGGAGAAAGGCGAGCCCGACGGAAAAACCGATGCCGATGCCGGATAGCGGTGAAAGAGTGCCCGCTTTGATGCTGTTCTTCATCAAAAGCATGAGGACAAAACCAAAAATCGCTTGAGAGGAAGAAACGGCGGACATGCCGATGAATTTTCCATGGTTTTCATCGGTTCGGCTCATCACAGCGTGAGAGGCCATCCCGCTGATGCCGCAGCCGATGGAACTCCCCACGCAACCTAGCCCCAAAACGAGGGCAGGGCCAATCATACTAAAATCCATAATTAAACCACTCCATTAATAATCTAATTTTAAATATGTTCTTTTGCTTTTAAACGAATTAGCGGATGGAAGAGGCGACCCCCTCCATCGAAACAATAATGATACCATTCTATGAAATTAAGACGAAGCCCATGTATCATTCCGGCCATAATTCCCAGCATCACGTTGACGCTGTGGCCCACCAAGATGACAAGGACTCCAAGGAAAAGTCCGACATTTTGACCGATGTCGTTGAAAGTTTTCGCCATGATGGCCCCGGCAAGGCCTAAGGCGTAAAGACGCAAATAGGAAAGAACGTCTGCAAAGACTTGAATGAGGGTGGCGATTTCGCCGATCCCCTTAAGCCTTTTTTGTATGAGGGCTAAAACGATGGCGACGGCGATGCCCGTATAGATCATCTGGAGGCCGATCGCCACCCCTGTCGGCTTATCAACGAGGCCCATGAAATGGATCAGGGACGTAGCCTTGAGGGTCAAAGGGAAATACATGTAGGCTCCGGCCATGAATGCCACCCATCCGATCCCTGACCAATTCCGCCATAAATACCGTAGTAAACCAAGGGAAATGTGGATGACCCCGATCAAGAGGGAAAATTCTAACAGGATGCTGTCGGTAAAGGAGTCCAACACCTCGTATTGGCCTTTCGGGTTGACCGCCGCATCTATAAATTCTTGTCCTGTTTGAACTTGGGAGAGGCCCGAGTACTTCGACACCCAAAATTGATAGACGTCGTCATGGTGTGCGATGTGGTAGTCGGCCTTTTTAACGGCAAGGTATTGCATGATGGAAAGTTTGCCCAGCCAACTTTTCGGACTGATCTGGATACCGAAAAATGCGGATGTCAATATGCCCCAAACGATGCAGGAAGAGGCGAGGATGGTCGCCAGGTTCAAAAACCGTTTGGCACTGCCTTGGAGGTTCCGAAATTTGAATTTTAAATAAAGGCAAAGGCCAAGGTACATGAGTCCATAGCCGCCGTCGGCGACGATCATCGCAAAAAACAAAGCGAAAAACCAAAAGACCCAGCCGGAGGGATCGCGGTCGGTGGTCGCGGGAATGTCGTAGATTTTCACTAAATCTTCGCCAATGCGCCGAACCCCTTTATTTTCCATGTAGGTGGGCACACGGTCGCCTTCTTCGATGAGAATCGGTTCACAATGGATGGCCATTCCGTCGATGATCGAGAAGAGGATGGCTGTTTTGTTGGCAGGGACCCAAGCTTCGATGGCAAAGAGGGAATTTTCAAAAGGGTAGACGACTTCTTTCTTGGCGGCAAGGAGGTTAAAGTTGTTGAGGCGCTCCACGAGGGCTTCTTGCAAAAAGTCGAGATGGCCGGCATACCCTTTGAGTTCAGCTTCCAATTGATGTAAAGACTCTTTAACAAAGACGAGATGCGTCTGAAGCTCGCCCAGAGGCCGGTCAATACGCATTTCGATCATATCGGGATAGCTGCGCCGTTCTTTATTGATGGCGATGAAGTAATCCAGATCGTAATCGCTACCGATGTAAATGAGATCGTCGCTGATATTGGCAGTATGGGCTTTGTCCGTCTTCATGCAAAAGAACTGGACCTCGCGCTTCCCTTTTTTTTCGATGAAGTCGATATCTTCGAGTGAAAAATCGCCAAATGGAGCTACGCGGATGATTTCCGATTCCAAAAGACGTTTTTCTTCGGAAAGTTTTTCCACTTCCGCTTTTAGATCGAGGATCCTTTGGGCCGTTTCATCGGCATAGGCGAGATTCCCCCCTTTTTCATAGGGCTTTTTAACGGGCAGCTTGCGCAGAATCCGCATGGCGTTAAGCAAATGCTGGATTTCGATGGGGACCTCGACCGCTTTTTTGCCATGCGGTGCGATGAATTCGATGATTCCTTGATGCTGGGCACGGGCAAAGAACCGGTCGATATCTTCTTTGGCGCCGAGGATGAGGTATTTTTTAACGTCGATGATCATGCAAACTTACGCTTCCCTCTCGCGAGGATTTTCTTTTTCGCGACTTTTGCCTGCGACACTGCGGCCAGCTGCTGGTCTCCAAGAAAAATCTTAATTTTTTTTATATTATCTTGCGCGCGCGGGATCAGGATTTTTTCAAAGAGATTGACGCGGATCGAAACCTCGCGTAATTCTTTTTCCAGGGCGCGTTTCTTCTCTTCCGCGATTTTGATTTTTTCGCGGATAGTGATCAGCTCTTTGATGCCGAGGATTGCCGATTCAAACCATATCGGGGTATCGAATAAGGAATAAGAGGCCTGATCGAAAATAACGCGTTCAAAAGCAGGGATATCCACTCCGGCGATATTTTCATAGGTACGTTCGACATTGCGGACAGCGACTGACGAAAACAGATCAGGAGCGCTGCGTTCGGTCAAAAGGGGAGAATATTTCGCGACTTTTTCATGACCGGTAACAAAATCGGCATGCAGCGCTTCGATTTCGATTTGCGCTTGATTGACCTCGACTTGAAGCATGGATTTCTTAAGCTGGAGCGTCGGAAGGTATTTGCGCAAACGGTCGAGCTTGAGCTGCTGGGTGCGCAATTCTGTTTTAGTCAGTTTGATGTCAGCCATCTTTCGAACCTATCCGAATAAAATTTTTCGTCGCTTTTTTGGATTATTTTGGCCGCTTTTCGATCCCCTTTGGGGGGATCGTATCAACACTCGTATACTATCCCCGCAAAGGGGATCAAAAATCGGCTCAAAAGGACCGAAATAACGACTGAAACTTTTTATTCGCATAGGTTCTTAGGCCAAAATTTGTCAATCAAAGACTGTTTGATCCCCACTTCATGTTTTTCGAAACATTCGGCCAGCGTCGTCCAGCCGAGATTAAGAGCGTCTTCCAAAGAGAGATTGACTTGCAGATTCATCATGCGATCTTCAAACAATTGGGAAAAATGCAATAGCTTTTCATCCCAGCGCGAGAGGCGGAAGCCCATGCTTTGGCGCTCGCGGGCTTTTTTGGAATCGGCATAAAGGCGGATTTGGGCATTAGCGATATCGCCATGGTCTTCGCGGGTCACTTTGCCGATGACTTGCTGTTTCAGGCGGGAGAGCGAACCAAAGGGATCGATCCGGCCTCCGTGAAGATAAAATTGTCCTTCGGTGATGTAACCTGTGTTGTCTGGAATCGGATGCGTGACATCGCCCCCGGGCATTGTGGTCACGGCAATAATGGTGATCGAACCGCTGCCATCGATATCGACAGCTTTCTCATAGCGGGAAGCAAGGTCGGAATATAGAGAACCCGGATAGCCGCGATTGGATGGAACTTGGTCCATCGTGATCATGATTTCTTTGATCGCATCAGCAAACGCGGTCATATCGGTCAATAAGACAAGGACATCCTTGTCCTGGACGGCGAATTGCTCTGCGCACGCAAGAGCCATATCAGGAACGAGGATGCATTCGACCGCTGGATCTGTCGCCCTATGAATGAACATTGTTGTTTTATTCAACGATCCTGATTTTTCCGCATTATCGATGAAGGACTGATAATCATCAAAACGGAGACCCATTCCTCCAATGATGACGACGTCAGCATTGGTTTGATTTGCGATTCGCATCAGCAACGCATTGTAAGGTTCGCCGGCGATCGAAAAAATCGGAATTTTTTGCGATTTGACAAGACAGTTAAAGACGTCGATCATGGGAATGTTAGTCCGAACAAGGTCGCGTGGTACAATACGGCGGACAGGATTGAAAGAGGGAGCCCCGATTTCGATATGCTCTCCCATGATCGCAGGACCTGAATCGATCGGTTCCCCTGCTCCGTTTAGCCGCCGGCCCAGCAAAGAATCGCTAAAGGTCGCCTGCATTTGCCTGCCTAGAAATGTCACGCGGTCATTAGTCGCAATCCCGCGAGTATTTTCAAAGCATTGCAAAGTGACGACATCGCCTTCGATGCGGAGAACGGATGCGTACGTGGAACGTCCATTGCGCTTATTGATTCGGGCAAGCTCTCCAAGGCAGACCCCCTGAGCGACGACGGTAATCAAATTTCCGCGCATATCCACAATTCTGTCGTAAACTTTTTTCATGGCGCGATCTTCTCCAATTTTCTTTCAATGCTTTCCATTGTTTCTTCGTACCCGGCTGACTTGAAGGGCATAAAATTCATGTTTTTAACTTCATTTTGCAATTCTAAGAAGAAGCTTCGGGCCTCGTCATGCGAATCGAAGACAAAATTCATATCGAAGATCCTGCTGATGAGCTCAAACAACGGAATTTGCCGTTTGAGAGGACAATAGGCATCCTCCTTGTCGAAGGCGTTTTGCTGCAGATAGGAAAACTCAAAAAGCTCCGACTTTAAAAAAGTGATCATGTCCGGCAAAGAGACACCTTCTTCACCGACGACTTCCATTCTTTTGCCGATTTCGTCTCCATCGCGTAAAATCTTAGCGGCTTTTTTGATTTTTTTCCCCCATCCGGCGACACGCTCTTCAAGCTCCCTGCTGACGTCATCGATATATTTGCTCCAGGAGATCAGGGGATCGACGGCAGGATAGCGCCGTGCATCGGACCGCGCCCGCGAAAGACCGTGAAAAGCGCCGACGACAGAAAGCGTCGCTTGCGTGACCGGCTCTTCGAAGTTGCCTCCCGCAGGAGAGACAGTTCCCCCGATGGTCATTGAACCTTGCTTGCCGTTTCTTAATGCGATCACGCCGGCCCGCTCGTAGAAAGCGGCAATCCTTGACCCCAAGTAAGCGGGGAAAGCCTCTTCGCCAGGAATTTCTTCAAGCCGTCCGGACATTTCCCGCATCGCCTGGGCCCAGCGTGAAGTGGAATCGGCGAGAAGAAGAACATCTAGGCCCATCTGGCGGTAATATTCCGCGATCGTAGCGCCCATATAAATCGATGCTTCTCGAGCTGCAACGGGCATGGAGGACGTATTGCAGATCATCACAGTCCGGTTCATGAGCGGCTCGTTGGTGTGAGGGTCCGTCAAGTGAGGAAAACTGCGGAGGACCTCCACGACTTCCCCTGCACGCTCGCCGCAAGCGACAACGACGACAATGTCCACAGAAGAGTATTTGGAAAGATGGTGCTGTAGCACCGTTTTGCCGGCTCCAAATGGACCGGGAGCGCAAAATGTACCTCCCTTAAGAACCGGGAACTGGGTATCGATGATCCGCATTCCGATGTCCATCATGCGGGTGGCTTTGATCTTCTCCCCTTCGAATAAAGGCATTTTTACAGCCCACTTCTGGATCATGGTGAAGTGGTGTTCTTCCCCTTTACTGTCGACGCCTCGGGCGACAATGGTATCGACATTGTAAGAGCCGGGCTTAATCACCCAATTGATCGTGCAATCTCCAAAATAGGTGAAGGGGACCATGATCTGATGGTGAAAACGGCCTTCCATCGTGTATCCGAGTTCGTCGCCGCGGCGGACAACATCCCCTGATTTGACCGTAGGATGAAAATCCCAATGCCGGGCGCGATCGAGCGGTGGGATGTAAACACCGCGAGAGAGAAACAATCCTGTGGCGTCCGCAACTTTTTCCAAAGGGTTCTGAAGTCCATCGAAAATGGAAGTGAGAAGGCCGGGACCCAGCTCGGCCTCTAGTAAATGGGACGTGAATTCGACCATTGTGTTCAACCGGACTCCGCGCGTATCTTCGAAGACCTGGATCTTAGCGGTATTGCCAATGATCTCAATGACCTCGGCTTTCAAGGAAACGCCTCCGCCGATGCGCACCATCGAGACCTCGCCTTGATGGATGTCGCCCTCGAATTCCACATGCAAGAGGTTTCCAAATGCTTTGACGACTTTGCCTGTCGCAACTTTCTGCTCAGTGTGGGGAGTACCAGTCATGTAACCTCTTTAGAGTCTGTTCTCGACTTAAAACAGTTTGCTTTTTGCGCTTTTTTTTCACATCTTTTAATGCTGCTTCTTGGTCTACTCTCTCAAGTATACCGGAAATGATTCAAAAGTTGGGAATTTGGCAAGGCGGTTGCGCAAATTTTTTGTCTGGAGCAAGCGACTATTGTGCAAGCACAAGGCGCGAGTGAAGACAAAAAATTTGCTGCATAGCCAACGCAGCAAAAACCAATTTTTGAGTCATTTTCGGTATATGCCCTCCGAAGCAGCATTAAAACCCAGGAAAAAATTCATCAAAAATCAAAGTACTTTAATTCGACAACACACCCTTATCCGCTTCTAAAAGTTTCCAAAATCATTCCACCTCGCTGTGCGTCGAGCTCATTGATACTCTCGATGATCATCAATTGAGCCATGTAGCTGAGGATTTTTTCGATCGTGAAGAGTCCATTTTCAGCAAGTTCCTCGATTTTTCGGAATCGGTATTCAGCAAAGGCCTTGTGTTCCACCCATGGATCACCATGGCAGGAAGCGATAATTTCTTTAATCTCTGCATATTCCGGAGGGGGTTCGTAGATCTCGGAATCCTTTTGAGCGAGAATATGCGCCACAAGCGGGTCCGTAGGGTCCTCGAATTGCAGCTCTTTTGCGACATCTCTTCCGAGCTGTTTGGCACGGATAGCAAGCAGGACAAGGCGCCATTCCCTTTCAAAGACGAGGTATTTGTGCAAAAATCCTGTTTGCTTAGGGATCTCTTCATTGAAAAATCGTGCGAGCAGGCCATAAAAATTCCTAATCTTGTCGGAGACCTTTTCAAACTGGTCCAGGAAATCGAAAACATAATCGGGCAAAACGGCATGGATAAGCAAGGCTTCATCGAGCTCTTTTTCATTCAAATTGCCTCGCAGGTCAACCGGCTCCTCCATCAAAAGGGCGCGTATGTTGTAAATATCGACGATGCGGCGCAAAACCTTCGTTTTTTCCAAATCGTGTTTGCTCAAGTTCATTTCCAAGCGCATCATTAACTCTTGAAAGGAAATTTCCGGTTTTTCCTTCAAGCTTAAAGGGGGCAAGGATGCAACGATAAAATAGTAATTGCGCATAAATATGCTCGCTTATGAACCAAAAATCAATTCACGGAAGTCCTTCCGTATGTAATTTGCCACGAGTTCCTTTAAAGCGACATCTGAGATATCGATCGTGATATTCTCTTTATGCAGCTTGACTTCTATCCCCCCGGTCAAAGGTCCTACGAGAACACTTTTTTCTTTAAGCCTATCTAAAATCTCATGGGCTAGAAGCATATTAACGGAGCGCGCAGGGACCGCGGCAGGGACGTAGACGCTTAGAGAAACTCCGGTCCCCTCTTTTTCAATTCCTTTGACGACGGCCGCAACGAGTTGCGCCAAAACTTTGGGATCTTGAGTGTGCTTCGTGATCAGACGGCCCAGCTCCTGATTAAATAATTTCTCCTCAATCCCTTGTTTTATCGCTTCCAAAGCCTGTTTGCAGGCCTGGCTCAGAGAGGATTGAAAAACATTTTTTTGACGTTCAATTTCCTGGCGCGCTTCTTGATGCAGCTTTTCGATTTCTTCATGGGCAGTTGCGACAATCTGCTCTGCCTGTTCTTTCGCGGTGTGAATGATCTGCTGAGCCTCCGTTTCGGCAGGCCCCAACGTTTCGCGCCGCAAAATATCGCAAATTTTTTTAACTTTCTCTTTTCCTGTTTCTGTACCTTTCATGAATTCCCCAACACAGATGTTCAAACATCACGGATAAGTTATTGACATTTCAGGGATATTTTTCAACGCTAATTTAACCTTGAACCCAACTGAGTGAAATTTTTCGTCGATTTTTGGGTTCTTTCCACCAAAAAAAATTGCTTGAAACTCCCGGATCTGAGATAAGTGAGTGAGCTGAAATAATTATAATGAGATTCAAGGAACTTTTCGATGAGATTTCGCAGCAGACGACTAAGGCCATGTCCGAACACATGCCTGAGGAGAGTGATGTGAAAGATCGGGAAAAGAAATCGAGGATCATTGTAAATATTGAAGCGAACTCACTTAACAAAATCTTATTTGTTTTTTTAACCTCATTAAAAGGGAGGTTTTTTCCTATGAAAGGGCTGCTAACTGCTTTAATCTTGCTCTCTTCACTGCCCTCGCTCGTCAATGGCGACGAACTTGACCAATACAAGAAAAACACCGAGGCGCTGTGGCGAACAGGTTCGGGCGCGGAAGATGGGACCTTTACAGCGATTTCCACTTCGATGCTGGGATGGGGCCTGGGCCTTTCAGCCGGCATTGCCGTCCTCGCTTCCGTGCTCCATCAAAGCACGGCCGGACATTCTTCTACTCACTGCGACGATTAAGAGACTGTTTTCAAACATGGCTATTTTGATTTTGATGGATTTTTCTTCTGGCTTTGGTCCTGTTCCGCAAGAAAAAGGCGCGAAAAGCAAAGTGACCAGGTTTGAGAACAGTCTCTAATGGGGAGTATGGGGCAATGTTTTTTAAAGTATTGTTGTGGTGTCTAGCGGCTTTTTCCAGCGTTGCTTTCGCCAAAACATCTTCCATTGCCCAGGCGGCAGAATCCTTCTCTTCCTCCCAGTGTTTTTTTATTCCTCCTAAAAATTGGGAAATCGCCGATCCGAAGTCCCTTTCTCCTAAAGTCAAAATCGCTTTCTTAAAAAAAGGAGGAAATGGATTTTGCCCTTCAATCAATCTCGCGATCGAAGAGACCGATGTTTCTTTAAACGAATATCTGAAAGCGGTGAAGGCCATTCATGAGCAAGACCGCAGCAACCATTGGAGGGCCCTCGGCAAAGTGCGCACAGGCGCCGGCCTGGGCCAGCTCACTGAGATCGATTCGACCACCGAATGGGGCCCCGTGCGGATCTTGCAGCTCATCATTGTGAAAGACGGGCAAGCCTACGTTGTCACCGCCGCGGCCCTTAGGGAAGAAATTTCCAACTATTATAAAGACTTTCAATCTACATTCCGCTCTTTCACAATCTCTAACGACCTATTCAGCAATATCCCCCAAACAGACCGCCGGCAAATGTTGAAGCAGCAGCAAACGCATCTGCTCACCGCTTCTGAAGATTATTTCCGGTCGCAAAAGAAAAATCCGATGGGAGATCCCCGCTTCAAAGAAGAGCATTGGGCTGCCTTTCAAAAGTCCGTCCTCGATAACTTCGGCGATATGGGCGTTTTTTGGCAAATCCTCGTCCTACGAGATGCTCATGAAAAATTAATATCTAATCAGGATCCAAAATGAGAAAAATCATTATACCTTCCCTCATTGCCTCGATGATCGCATTTTCCCCGGCGCTTCATTGCCAATCGCCTTATGCCAATGATGATGTTACTGAGTCCCTTGTTCAGGATGACGACTCTTGGACAGAAACGGAAAATCCCCCACTGGAAGACCAAGACCCCAATACACCGATAATTCCTCAAGAAAATTCCTCAAACTTTCCTTCTCCCGAAGGAACTGCCCCTGAAGATGAATTCATCGATGAACAAGAGGGAGGGACTCCAGTTGGCCACGCTTCAAACGAAGGGGCAAACGCGGCCAAAAGAAGACAATGGCGGAATATCGCCCTGGCCGTCGGAGCTGTGGCCGTTGCGGTCACCGCCCTGATTTTGGTTAGCTGTAACGACGGGCACCACCACAGGCATCACGGTGACGATAAATAGATCCAGTCTCTTCTGTTTCATGGCCGTTATTTTCTTCGCCTGTTCAAAAAGCAGCCACTGGGCGTCCGACCGGATCTCTTCGGAAGACAAAGAAAGCTGTTCGACAAGGCTAAGCTATGCTTCTAAAGATCCTATTCATGGAGTCGACGTCGAATTTCTTAAAATCGGGGAGCGCCTGAATGTCTATCTCCATATCCACTCCATTCCCGTTCCTGCTGAAGACGGCAATCCCAACAATGCTCTCGTCAAGATCAAAACCGCGGCAGGAATCTTTTCTTTTTCAGCTTATCGTTTTGAGGGAGGACAGCGGTTCCTTCTTTCCGAAGAAGCTTCCCATCTGCTGATCGCAGCCCTGCAAAACCAGAAGGATGCTACCCTGATCCTTCCCGGTTACCGCTCGACCATTCAGGCTGAAGATTTTTCCAAGAAATTTCATCAATTGCACCACCCATTACCCCTTACAAATCCCTTCCATTCGCCTCTGTAAACTCTTGCAAAATTCGAAAAAAGGTCCTACCATGAATACCAGGTCGGGTCAGAGTAGGCCTAGAGAGTATGCCGATCGAAGCGATGGGGAGGCCGAGGTTAAACTCGAGGCAAGTAAGTTGGCGAGGACGAACATCGATTCTAGCGGCAAAAAATCAAGCAGAAGCCTTTACCAATCGCCCGAATTTGGTATACACTGCTGATAGTTGAAAGTTATATAAAATTTCAATTTCAGCGCTTCAATTTTTTGTTTGTTGAAGCAGAACGAACAAAAAGGCCTTGGTAAAACCACGGCCGCAAGTGAAGATGCTGAAGCAGAAATTTTCATAACTTTCAAGTGGAAGCAATTTATTTATTATTAGAGGTCGTATGAACAAGCTCGAACAGTTGAAGAAAATGACGACGATTGTCGCAGACAGCGGCGAAATCGATGAAATTAAAAAATTCCATCCCACCGATACCACGACGAACCCCTCCCTCGTTTTCTCAGCGTCCTCTAAACCGGAATACCAGTTTCTCATTGATGAAGCCGTCCAATGGGGGAAAAAAAACGGCAAAAATCCCAGCGAGATCAAAGAACAGGCGCTCGACAGGGTCTTTGTCAATTTTGGGGTTGAAATTCTGAAATATGTCCCCGGAAGAGTCTCTACCGAGGTCGATGCGCGTTTATCTTTCGACGTCGAAGGCAGTTTAAAAAAAGCACGCCATCTGATCGCCCTATATGACGGCGCCGGCATAGACCGCAAAAGAATTCTAATTAAGCTGGCTTCCACTTGGGAAGGGATCAAAGCGGCGGAAGTTCTCGAAAAAGAAGGCATCCACTGCAATATGACTCTCATGTTCAGCCTAGCGCAGGCCATCGGCTGCGCCCAAGTCAATGCCACCTTAATCTCGCCTTTCGTCGGAAGAATTTTGGACTGGCACAAGAAAAATGAAAATAAAGAATCGTATCCAGCAGCAGAAGATCCCGGCGTCCTTTCCGTCGCCCAAATTTACAATTATTATAAAAAATTGGGAATTAAGACCCAAATCATGGGAGCTTCTTTCCGCAATGCCGATGAAATCCTCGAACTCGCCGGCTGCGATCTATTGACGATCGCTCCTAAACTCCTGGAAGAACTTCAGAATGCCGAAGGGACCGTTCCCCGCAAACTCGATCCTCAAGCCGCACAAAAATTGGGTATCAACAAAATTGTGATGGATGAAAAAACTTTCCGCTGGATGCTCAACGAAAATCCGATGGCCACGGACAAATTGGCGGAAGGCATTCGAAATTTCGCAAAAGACAATGTGAAATTAGAAAAAATGATTGAACAACGGCTCTGAAGCTGTCTTTAAATATTTTATTTTCATGTGTTTTTCAGTTTCTTTTTTTTCTATTTCAGCTATAATACCTTTTAATTTATTATTTGAAACAAATGGAGAAGTACTTATGACAGCAGTTACAACACCAAGTCAGGAAACATCTTCGACTGGGGCTAAAATCTTCAATGCGATCTACGAGATCGGCGTCAGTACGGGCGCAGCAGCCCTTGCCGGTTATATGTTTAGCATCATCAATCCGGTCGGTGGAGCGGTCTTTGGCGCTACCTATGCGTTGACAAATATCATCGCCGATACCGTCGCAGACAAGGTTTTACCGAACGCAACTCTTAAAGTTGTGGCTTATGCGGTTTCCTTTTTCGCAAGCGTCGCGGCTGGAATTTTCGCTGCAACAACGATGGGATTCCCTCTTACAGTCATTGGATCAGTCGGAATGCTCCTCGCCATGATCGTCACTTCTTGTGCTATTCGCTGTGTCACCGGTGGCGCGGGGTGTTGTTCGAATGTCCTCGGAGGCGCCGGACTCGCTTTGAAAGAACGATTCTGCTAAAAACGTTGTTTTAAAAAACATCCCACTCCTAAAGTATCAATGCTTTACAGGAGGATGTCATGATAACACAGCCTACTCATTCACGGGCTCGGCAAGAAGCTTCCTTTGGGCAGATTGCCATTGGGGCTGCGGTAATGGCGGGAACGACTGCATTGGCAGCGGGACTTTTGACAGCAACAAGCCCTCTAGGAGGAGCGATCTTCGGCGTCGGTTCTTTTCTCGGCCACTGCCTGATTCATTGGATTAGCGACAAAGTCGGCTGCTGTCCCGACAGCCTCATCTTCAGAGTTGCACAGTTTGCGTTGTCGACGATGGGTGGGATCTCTGCCGGCATGCTCCTGACCGCTGTTCTGGGTTTTCAAATCACAGTCTCAGCGGCCATCCTTTTGACAGCCGCATCAATCGCCGTAGCAATTTCCACAATTTTAACCTTCGGCGGATGCCTGTGCTCGTCAGCCATCGTCACAGGGATATATACTGCTTCCACTTGAAAGTTAGGAAAATTTCTGCTTGAGCATCTTCACTTACGGCCGTGGGGTTGCCACGGCCTTTTTGTTCGTTTCCATCGACAATGTGTGCGCATTTCGAGGATTGGTATTATTCCAATCTCGCCAATCCCTTGTTGCGGCTCATTTCGAACAATTTGCGGAAAAGGGACATCGCCCCGACCAGATAAATAACATTGAGCATTAAGCTGATCCCAAAATCATGCCAGGAAAAAATCCCTTCTTTCAAAACTGTCCTCATTCCTTCGAAAATGTAGGTCATCGGCAAGGCTTTGGCGATGATTTGAGCCCAATCGGGAAGAGCTGAGACGGGATAAAAGACCGCGCTGAAAGGCGCGAAGATATAAGCCGTCATCCAGGCAAGCATTTGGACCCTTTGTCCAAAATAGACCATGATCGCCGCGCTCAAAAACCCAATGACCCATCCCGATAACAGTAGGGATGCGCAAAAGGGAACAATCGCCCAGCCGATCGTAAAAATATTCAGAGAATACATCACCCACACGATTAAAGACCCAAAGCCGATTGTGATAAAGATTTTAAAAACACCGACAAGCATCAATGCCGAGATCCATTCGGAGAGTTTCAGGGGAGTCGAAAAGAGATTGACCATGTTCCTGTTCCAGAACTCCTGAAGCAGGTTGACTGAGACTTCGTAATTGCTGCGCCAAATGATCTGCCAAAAGACTAAACCTGTCAGAATGGCCATCGCGATCATCGGCATCTGCACATCATGCGCCTGGATCCACACGCTCGTCATCCCCCACAAGAAGATATCCAGCGCCGGCCAAAAGAAAAGATCAGCCAAGTGGTCCATTTTGGCGAAAAAATAAAAATAACGTAAGAAAACGGCCCAAATCCGATACCAGCTCATGAACCTAGTCCCCACATTCGAAAATTTTGATTTTTGATGGATTTTTTCACAGATTTTGATGCCGCTTCGCAGGACATACTTGAAAAAAACAGCCCAAGAAGCGGCATTAAAATGTGGGGAAAAAAACGCAAAAAGCATTTTTTCCAATTTGGGGACAGGTTCACTTCTGACTCCCCTTTTTGACCATATGCAAAAAGTAATCTTCTAACGTGGGTTGCAAAATATTAATATTCGTATAGACCACTCCTGCCCCTGCGAGAGCGGACAGCAGCGTCGCGATCTGGCTTTCATCGAGTTCGAGCTCGATCGTGCGGTGTTCGACCTTGTAGCGCATATTCAGCCGCTCTGCGATCGCAGCCGTGCGCTTCATTCCGTCTCCAACTTGAAGCTTCACTCGGGAAGTCTCTACGCTTTTGGCTAAATTTTTCGGCAGGTCGTCAGCGACGATTTTCCCGTGCTGCAAAAATAAAATTCTGTCACAGACCTCCGCCACTTCAGCCATATTGTGTGATGTATACAGAATCGAGGTGCCAAATTTCTTTCTTTGTTCCAGTACAAACTCGATCACATCCTGGGCGATGTCCGGGTCCAGCGAAGCGGTCGGTTCGTCCAGAAGGACGATCCTAGGCCGAATCATGAATGCCTTCACAAGCATCAGACGCGTAATCTGGCCTGCTGACAACTTCGAGACGGGGAATTTGCGCTTAGCGGCAATCCCAAAACGCTCCAATAACTCCCCCGTTCTTTCAGCCCGCTCGGCTTCAGACAGGCCATACAGCCTTCCAAAGACCTCCAAATTCTGATCGATAGTGAGCATCCACGGCAAACTGACATACGTGCTCGCAAAAGCCACATGCTTCAAAATCTCCGACCGATGCTTGAAAAAATCCTTTTCAAAATACTCAATCGATCCCGATGTCGGCTTCAACGTGCTTAAAAGCATCTGGATCGTCGTTGTCTTGCCCGCTCCGTTGGAACCGAGCAAGCCCAAAATCTCCCCTTCCTTCAAATCGAGAGAAATCCCTCCTACAGCGATGAAAGGGGTCTTCCCGGGGTAGATCTTCTTTAAATTCTTAACGGATAAAACAGTATTTCTGCTCATCTCTTCACCAGGGCAGATGTTGTAATAAATAGAAAATTCTGAGAATGACTCAGGGCAATCTCCCGTACGAGAAATTGATCAAACAACGAATAAAATAATCAGTTTTTATTTCATGGGAGTGCTTCGGAGTATTTAAAATAGTCTAACCATGTCTTTCATTTCACGCAATAGCAATCACCTAAAAAATTTTGACGATGATCGACTTTTTCCATTTTGCTCAGAAGAAAATTGGATTAAGCTATAGGGATTTTAGACGAGAATTAGCATAATTAACTCTTGAATTTACACTTCTCCTTTCTTCTCCAAGGATAACAAAAAGTGTAGCGCGGCACTCCTGGAAATGTTTTTCAGTCCAAGAATCTTCCAAGACTCGATCATCGCATCTAAAGTATGAAAAAAAGGTGCTGAAAAAATTTGACATTTGTCAATACGTCATTAGCTGCTGGTTTGTTTACCCCGCTTAGCCTAATCAGAATTTTCGTGTCGCAAAAACCAATGATCTTTCGATCTATATCGGTAACTGAACAAGGGAAAATCGTACCCCTTATTTTCCAATTTTAAAGAAAATTATGAGCACGACTGTAAAAACAATTACAATTTATAGGCCAAAAAATTCGCTAGAACGACTCTAAGCGGATCAATGGAAATGGGATTAGGGGATGCCAGGGAAACTGCTTAGTTAAAAAATTTTTCCTTTTTTCAAGCATCTTCACTTTCGGCCGTCGTTTTGCGACAGCCTTTTTATTGCTACACAGAGGCTGGTTCAAAAAACAAAAAGCGGTAAAGATTTGATTAAAACAATGCCTTAACAAATGAGCCGCTTGAGGGATTCCCAAGCGGTTTATAATAAGGACGTTCTTTTATGAAGCAGAAGGGGAATTAGACCATCGATCTGGGTTGTCAAAATGAGATTGGATGTTTTTAACCGCTCTCTTCACGGCCAAATTTAGCTCGGGCAAGTGATGCTGAAAATGGTTTTCGGCCCAAGAGGCTTCCATAACACCATTTCCACTGAGATAATATAACGTATTCCAAACGTCTATTCTATGGTCATCCGCACATGCATTAATTAAACTGCGAATTTCTGCTAATGCCTCGGGCGTTTGTTCTACAGGAGAATTAATAAGTTTCGTAATGAGATCACTGCATTTACTCAATTTAGTTTTGGATTCACTGTTCTCAATAATGTTTCGAGCTTCATTCCATTCGCGGGTTAACTCGTCCATATGAATTAAAGCACTGTTGGAATTAAAATGGTTGATACGTGAATCGGTGCTATTAATCCGGAACTGGCATTCAACTCTTCGTTGCTCGAGAGCTCTATATTGAATCCGAAATTCGTCCCTTCGTATCCATATAGGGCGTAATTTCAGCTTTAATTGAGCAATTTTTTGATAGAGTAAAAAGTATTCTTTACTCTTCTCTTTTCTTCCTTCATCCATCTTCTCCACAAATTCTTCATAGGACATGCTGATAAACCGGCCAGCGGCGCCCTCAAAATTATCCTCATCTAAATCGCCAATGATATCGCCTAGGATTGACATAAATTCATAATCAAATTCCTCCCCAACTTGTTCTACTCCTTGGGAATACTCCTGATTCACTAAACGAAATTCTTCTTCATTTTTTTTATATCCTTTCCAGGCTTGATCAATCGGGGAAAGGGGGTCTTCAAAATGGGTACCGCAAATTTCTTTGATCCGTTTTACCACTTTCTCTTTCTCCGATTCCAGTTCCAAAACAGCTGCTGAATTGGCTTCCTGGACAAAGGAAGGACTCAAACGCAGGGCAATAGAAACAGTCTTGTCTTCTCCTTGATACCCTTTCCAACTCGGATCCGTGACTTGACAGACGACCTTCCAGCAATTCAAGGGGTGGTAGGAACACAATTTCCCAAAAAGCCGATCAAAAACAGCTAGATAGGGATGCTGATCGTCATGTAGCTTTTTAAAAAACTCATTGCTCAGCAGAGTGGAAGCTTCTTTATTGACACCACTTAAATGGATCAATCCGGTTGGATTGCATTTCAAAATGATCACCTTCTGAATGTCGGAAGGAGTATTTGGAAAAATTGTCAGATCGGATGTTAAATATTTATCAATAGCACTCATTTTATCAACTAATTAAATTAATCTTGTATATAAAATACTATAATAAAACCGAATTAAAAACATTAAAAAACCGCTTGGGGGATCCCCCAAGCGGTTTAGAATAAGAATCTTTGAATAAGGGTTATTCGAAGACGAATTGGAGCTCTTCATCCGCGTCGCGATCAAGCGACTTGCTGATACGCTTGCGGTATTCTTCAAAGCCGGTGCCGCCAGGAATCGAATGACCCATGATGATGTTCGACTTGAAGTCGAGCAGGTAATCGGTCTTTCCTTCGCAGGCAGCGTCCGTGAGCACGCGTGTCGTCTCTTGGAATGAAGCGGCAGAGATGAACGAATCTGTGCCAAGGGATGCTTTTGTGATCCCCAGCAGAACCGGCGCTGCTTGCGCTGGCCGTCCACCCTCATCGATCGTTTTGCGATTGATGCGGTGGAAGTTCCTCTTGTCGATGTCCTCGCCATAGAGGAAGGTCGTGTCTCCCGGATCGGTGACGCGGACCTTTTGCAACATTTGACGGATAATGATCTCGATGTGTTTGTCGTTGATGTCAACCCCTTGCAGACGGTAGACCTCTTGGACTTGGTTCACGAGATATTTTTGCAATTCGCGGACGCCGCAGATATCCAAAATCTCCTGTGGAACGACGAGGCCGTCGGTCAACTGCTGTCCCTTGATCACGAAATCGCCGCGTTGGACGATAAGGTGCTTGCTCAGCGGAATGAGGTGTTCCTCTTCCATGCCGGACTCTTCGTCGCGGACCACAACGATGCGCTTGTTCTTTTGAACGCCGCGGAAGTCGACGACGCCGTCGATCTTCGCGATCTCGGCGGCATCTTTCGGCCGGCGAGCTTCGAAAAGCTCAGCGACGCGGGGAAGACCGCCAACGATGTCCTTCGTCTTGATCGCGCCGCGCGGTAAGCGGGCGAGCAGCATCCCTGCAGAGACATATTGTCCTTCTTGCACGGAGATATACGCTCCCGATGGGATCGCATACGTACCGACGAGTTCGGAGTACTCTTTGTCTGCGTAGATGACGATCTGCGGATGCAGTTCGCCTCGATGCTGTTTAACGATAAGCTCAGTCTGGCCTGTTTGTTTGTTGACTTCGCGCTGGGTAGAAATCCCTTCGACGAGGTCTTCGTATTTGACATAGCCGGGACGTTCGCAAATGATAGGAACGTTGTGCTGTTCCCATTGCGCAATCTTCATTTTCTTCTTCAATTTCGCGCCATCGGGCAGAAGAATACGTGTGCCGAGCTCAACAGTCACGGTCTGCATGGGTTCGATCGACTTCGTGCTGAGGAGGCGTTTGCAGTCTTCTAAGCTACGGCCTTCATCGCGGACGATGTGGAGCGTCCCGTTTTTATTGAGGGCCAGCCAAATGCCTTCTTCGTTTTGAACCGTGCGCAGCCCCATATAAACGAGGACGCCTTCTTGTTCTGCGAGAAGCTCGGGTGTGACGCTTGCGGACGCAATACCCCCGGTGTGGAAGGTACGCATCGTGAGCTGCGTTCCCGGTTCGCCGATCGATTGAGCAGCGATCGTACCCACAGCTTCGCCCTGGCCGACAACAGCCCCATTAGCGAGGTTGACGCCATAGCATTTTGCGCAGATTCCCCGTTTGGACTCGCAAGTTAGCGCAGAACGGATGCGGATGCTGTCAATACCGGCATCGTCGATGGTTTCCGCTTGGATGACAGTGAGAATATCCCCAGCGCGGGCAAGCATTTTAGTGCTATCACCGGGTTGGTAAGCATCGTCGCAAACAGCTCGGCCATAAATACGGTCTTTGATGGGAAGAAGTTCTTCCTGGCCTTGCTTGATCGCCGCTACATCGATCCCGTTGAGCGTGCCACAATCTTCTTGCGTGATGATCACTTCTTGTGATACGTCGACGAGGCGGCGTGTCAGATAGCCGGAGTCCGCTGTTTTAAGAGCGGTGTCCGCAAGACCTTTGCGCGCACCGTGAGAAGAGATGAAGTACTCAAGAACGCTCAATCCTTCGCGGAAGTTCGCTGTGATCGGCGACTCCAGAATTTCTCCGGAGGGTTTCGCCATCAGGCCGCGGAGCGCTCCAAGCTGTTTGACCTGCGACTTATTACCGCGGGCGCCGGAGTCCATCATCAAATAGAGCGGATTGAACTCGTAGTCCCGGACTTCGCTGACGAGCTTGAAAAGCTCTTCAGAAAGCTGATCGGTCACTTCCGTCCAAATGCTGATGATCTTCGACTTTCTTTCCCCTTCGGTGATAATACCGTCTTCGTATTGCTTAACGACGACTTCGATCCGTTTATGCGCTGCGTCGATCACTTTTTGTTTGTCTTTAGGAACGCGGACGTCGCATACGCCCATCGAGAGGGCAGACTTTGTCGCTTCAGCAAATCCGAGATTTTTCAGATTATCCAAAAAGCGCACTGTCGCTTCGAGGCCGACTTTTTTGTAGGTCTGAAGCACGAGCTCGCTCATCTTCTTCTTGCGCAGAGAATAATTCTGGAAGCCGAGTTCTTTGGGAACGATCGTGTTGAACAAAACGCGTCCCGGCGTTGTTTCAATGATGCCGGTCTCGAGTTTCAGTCTGATCTTTTCATGGAGGCGGATGCCGCGTCCGAGGTCGTCGCGCCGCCCGTCTTTTCCTGCATTCTCGAACCAGTTAAAGCTCCCGCCGGAAGAAAGCGCGGTAAGCACTTCGTCCATGTTTTTGAAGACCTTGGTCTTCTTGCCATGATCTTCAGCAATATAGATCGGATCGAGCATCAGGTAATAGAGGCCGAGGATCATATCCTGAGAAGGGACGGCAGAAGGTTTGCCTGAAGACGGCAGGAAGATATTGTCCGGTGCCATCATCAGCAATTTCGCTTCGAGCTGCGCTTCAATGGAAAGCGGAATGTGGACAGCCATCTGGTCGCCGTCGAAGTCGGCATTGAATGCCGTACAAACGAGCGGATGGATGCGGATCGCCTTCCCTTCGATCAGCACGGGTTCGAAGGCCTGGATCCCCAATCGGTGCAATGTCGGCGCACGGTTGAGAAGAACAGGGTGCCCTTTGATGATCTCTTCGAGAACGTCCCACACTTCGGGCGCTTGTTTTTGAATCATTTTTTTCGCGGAACGGATCGTGTAAACATAATTGAGGTCTTTGAGGCGTTTGACGATGAACGGTTCAAACAGCTCGAGGGCCATCTGTTTTGGCAGACCGCATTGGTTGAAACGCAAATCGGGACCGACGATGATGACTGAACGTCCGGAGTAGTCGACCCGTTTGCCGAGCAGGTTTTGACGGAAGCGCCCCTGTTTTCCTTTGAGCATTTCAGAAAGGGATTTGAGCGGACGGTTTCCGGCGCCCATGACCGGATGGCCGTGGCGGCCGTTGTCGAATAGAGCGTCGACGGCCTCTTGCAGCATCCGCTTTTCATTGCGGACAATCACATCGGGCGTCTTTAACTTAAGGATCGCTTTCAAGCGGTTATTGCGGTTGATCACGCGCCGGTACAGGTCATTGAGGTCGGACGTCGCAAATCTTCCTCCGTCGAGGGGAACGAGAGGGCGAAGGTCCGGCGGAATCACAGGGACGCACGACATCACCATCCAGTCTGGACGATTCGGCGAAGAAGAGAAGCTTTCAACGATCTTCAGCCGTTTTGCAAGCTTCATACGAGCTTGCATCGATTTTGTCTTGCGCAATTTATCTTTGAGTTCAACGACAAGGCCCAATAAATCTTCTTTTTCAAGCAGATCGCGGATCGCTTCGCCGCCCATTCTGGCGACAAAAGCATCGGATCCCCATTTTTCTTGCGCTTCACGGTATTCCGCATCGGACAAGAGCTGTTTTCTTTCGAGCGTGGTGCGGCCCGGATCGATGACGACGTATTCTTCATAATAGATCACGCGCTCGAGATCGGTCGCCGACATCCCCATGATGTTGCCGATGCGCGATGGCATCGTTTTAAAGAACCAAATGTGCACGACGGGAACAGCGAGCTCAATGTGGGCCATGCGTTCGCGGCGCACTTTGGCCAGGGTCACTTCGACGCCGCAGCGGTCGCAGACAATTCCTTTATGCTTTATCTTTTTGTACTTGCCGCAAGCGCACTCCCAATCCCGCGTCGGGCCGAAGATCTTTTCACAGAACAGACCGCCTTTTTCCGGCTTGAATGTCCGGTAATTAATCGTTTCGGGCTTCTTGATCTCCCCGCGCGACCATTCATTGCGGATGACATCATCAGACGCAATTTTAATCGTCAATTTATCGAATTGGGAACCCTTGAAATCTTCTTCTAACATGAAGTTATTTCTCCCTATTAAACTTCTGTTGCGCTTTCGGTGCGCACATCTAAACAAAGCCCTTGCATTTCCTTCACGAGAACGTTGAAGGACTCAGGCGTTCCTGCCGTTAAAATATTTTCCCCTTTTACAATCGACTCGTAAATACGGGTCCGTCCGCCGACATCGTCTGATTTGACGGTAAGCATCTCTTGAAGCAGGTTGGCTGCGCCATAGGCCTCAAGCGCCCAAACTTCCATTTCCCCAAAGCGCTGGCCACCCATTTGGGCCTTGCCACCAAGCGGCTGCTGCGTCACGAGAGAATAAGGGCCGATTGAACGCGCATGGATCTTGTCCGCAACGAGGTGGCTCAATTTGAGAATGTAAATATAGCCGACGACGACGCGGTTTTCGAATCTTTCTCCGGTGCGTCCATCGTACAAATGGCTCTTGCCGTCTTCTGGCAGGCCGAGCTCTTTCATCATCTGCCAAATGCGCGATTCCGGGAAACCTTCAAAGACGGGGCTCTTGACATAGATCCCTGCTTTTCGTGCGGCGTAGCCCAGGTGCGTCTCCAGGAGCTGTCCCATGTTCATACGGGACGGTACGCCAAGAGGGTTCAGGATGATCTCGACGGTCTCGCCATTGGAAAGGTACGGCATGTCCTGCTCAGGAACAATGCGGGAAACGACGCCTTTATTTCCGTGGCGGCCGGCCATCTTGTCGCCGACTTGCAGTTTGCGCTTGGAAGCGACGTAAACTTTCACCTGGCGGATGACTCCCGGATCGAGCTCTGTGTCCCCTTTGCGTGTGTAGTCGACTTCGCTCTTGTGCAGCGTTTGCAACGTCTGCATCGCTGTGTCGTATTCACGCATTTGGGATTTAAGCGTGTTGTAAACTTCTGCTTCGCCGATGATCAAATCTTCAGGCTTTTCCGACTCTAAATTCTCGAGCATCTCTTGCGTGATCACTTCCCCTTCTTTAATGAGGATATCGCCGCTCTTGCGGTGCATGATCGGAGCAGGTGCTGTTTCACCGAGAAGAAGGGCGCCGAGCTTTTCATGGTATTCGATCATGAGCTCAGCTTCTTTGGTCTTGAAATCCTGATGGATATCTTTGATCCGGCTCGCTTCTTCGACAAGCTCATCGTCCGTCTTAGAAAGGCGGTCTCGGCGGCTGAAGACTTTGACGTCCATGACGACGCCTTCCGTTCCCGGAGGCGCTGTGAGGGAGGCATCTTTCACGTCTGCTGCTTTTTCTCCGAAAATCGCGCGAAGTAAACGCTCTTCTGGAGCGAGTTCTGTCTCGGACTTCGGCGTAATTTTGCCGACAAGGATATCGCCAGGAGTCACTTCCGCTCCGATGCGGATAATGCCGTCTTCGCCCAAATTGGCAAGCGCTTCTTCAGAAACATTCGGAATGTCCCGGGTGATCTCTTCCTTTCCGAGCTTCGTGTCGCGGGCAGTGAGCTCAAACTCTTCGAGGTAGATCGATGTGTAGTAATCGAGCTTTAAAAGTTTCTCGGAGATGATGATCGCATCTTCGTAATTATAGCCGCACCAGGGCATGAACGCGACGAGCACGTTTTTACCCAGGGCCACTTCCCCTTTATCTGTCGCAGGGCCGTCAGCGATAACGTCATTGGCTTTGATGACGTCGCCCACATTGCAAAGAGGAGTTTGGTTGATGCATGTTCCCGCATTAGAGCGCATGAACTTTTTGAGAACATAAGTCTTTTTGTCGAGCGGATTGGATTTGGCAGCAATGACGATTTTGTAACCATCGACAAATTCAACTGTTCCATCTTCTTCGGCGACGATGACAGCGCCCGAGTCGCGCGCTGAACGCAGTTCCAATCCCGTGCCCACGATGGGCGCGTCGGTCTTCAGCAATGGAACGCCTTGGCGTTGCATGTTGGAGCCCATCAAGGCGCGGTTCGCATCGTCGTGCTCGAGGAAGGGAATTAATCCGGTGACAATCGATACGAGCTGTTTGGACGATACATCCATATGGGTGATCTTGCTCGTCTCGATTTTTAACGATTCGCCGTTATAGCGTGCCCAGCAAAGCGGCTCGGCGAACATATTATGATCGTCCAAGATGGCCGATGCCTGAGCGATGACGTTGTTTTCTTCCTGGTCCGCTGTCATGTATTCGATCTCTTCCGTGACAACGCCATCCCGAACAATACGATAGGGCGTTTCGATGAAGCCGAATTCATTGATCTTCGCAAAAGCAGACAGCGAGGTGATCAAACCGATGTTGGGTCCTTCCGGAGTCTCGATCGGACAGATCCTTCCATAGTGGCTCGGATGAACGTCGCGCACCTCAAAACCTGCGCGTTCCCGGTTTAAGCCGCCTGGCCCGAGTGAGGAAAGACGCCGTTTGTGGGTGAGTTCCGCAACAGGATTCGTTTGGTCCATGAATTGAGATAATTGCGATCTGCCAAAAAAGTCCTTCAGAACGCCTGCAAGGCCTTTTGCGGAAACAACTTTGCCGGGAGTCAGTGTATCTGAAGTGAAATCAAAGAGATTCATCCGTTCTTTGATGATTTTTTCCATGCGGGCCAGGCCGATGCGGCACTGGTTTTGGATCAGTTCGCCGACAGAGCGCACGCGGCGGTTTCCAAGATGGTCGATATCGTCGACGTTGACCCCTTCTTCCCCCTTCTTCAAGCGGATCAAGTACTTGATCGCGCCGATGACATCTTCTTTGCGCAGCGTAACAATGTTGAGCTCGTCGTCCGAAACTTCTAGGCCAAGCTTGCGATTGAGCTTGTAACGTCCTACACGGCCTAAATTATACCGTTTTGGGTCAAAGAAGAGGCGCATGATCGCCGAACGCGCATTGGAAAGGGTCGCCGGTTCGCCGGGGCGGATTTTGCGGTAGAAATCTTTCAAAGCCGATTCGTAGGAGTCGGTCGGATCTTTAGCAAGCATCTTGATAATGGGGCTCGTTTCATCGGCGTCTTCCGCAATGCGGACTACGGAGATATTCGCATCCAGCATCCGTTTGAGCATGGCGGTCGTTAATTTTTCGGAAGCCTTTCCAAACACAACTCCGCTTTGTTCATCGAGAACATCTTCGGCCAAGATCTTTCCCACGAGTTTTGGGAAGTCTTTATCGGAACGGATTTTCACTTTGATCGTGCTAAAGAATTCTTCGATGATATCGGAATCTGTCGAATAGCCTAATGTGCGGATGAATGAGGTCGCCAAAATCTTGCGGCGGCGTTTTTTTCGGTCGATATAAATGTAAATGAGATCGTTGGTGTCAAAAGCGCCTTCAAGCCAGCTCCCGCGATAAGGAATAATGCGGAAAGAATAGATCGTGGACCCTTTGATGTGGCGTTCCTGTTCAAAAGAAATGCCAGGAGAGCGATGAAGCTGAGAAACAATGACGCGTTCGGCGCCGTTGATAATGAATGTCCCTTTTTCAGTCATCACAGGGATTGTCCCCATGTAGACTTCTTCTTCTTTGATACCCGTTTCGTCGGTCAGGCGAAACTTAACTTTGAGCGTGACGTTGAAAGTAATTCCGCGGCGGATGCACTCTTCAGGAGTGTATTTGGGCACTCCGAGGTTATAGGAGATAAATTCGAGAATCGTCTTCTCATCGTAAGACTTGATCGGAAATATTTCAGTAAAGACCTCTTGCAATCCGAAATTTTCCCGTTCGTGCGGCATTTTGTCCGCTTGGAGAAATTGATCGTAAGACTTAATTTGGATCTCTATAAGGTTCGGCAGATCAATGATCTCTTCTCTACTACGAAAACTCACCCGTTGAGGCGGCCTTTTTAACATCGAAACGGCTCCTAGCTTAATATGTTGATCGATTCCAAAAAAAAACTAAAAACGACGAGCAGAAGTCAATATTTCATGACTTCTGCTCTCGTTAATCTTTAAGGCTGTTGTCGATTTAGAGACCTTTCAAGGTCACTTTACCGCCTGCAGTTGTGATTTTCTTAGCAATTTCATCCGCTTCCGCTTTGGGGGAAGTCTCTTTCAAGACTTTCGGAGCGCTGTCTACCAGATCTTTGGCTTCTTTGAGGCCAAGTTGTGTGATCTCGCGGACAACTTTGATCACGCTGATTTTCTTGTCATCTGGCGTTGATTCCAAAGTCACCTTGAATTCAGTGGACTCAGCAGCAGGAGCCGCGGCAGCAGCAGGAGCAGCCATCATCATAGGCGCAGCGGCAGCTGCTTTCACGCCCCATTTATCTTCCAGAGCAGTTTTTAATTTTGCCATATCGAGAACGCTTAATTGGCTAAGTGTTTCGACTAGTGTATCGATGTTTTGTTGTTGTGTAGACACAGTTTAACCTCTTTGATTGATCTTGTTTAATTTTAAGAGTTAGTTTGTTGAGACTTATTGTCCAAGCAGTACATAACGGAGGTAAGCATAGCTTCGATAACGCTGAGCGTTTGCGAAAGCGGTGCTTCGAGCGTACCCAAAAATTGGGAGCGCATTTCATCTTTGCTCGGAAGCTTAGAGATCTGTTCCACATCTTTGGCCGAACAAATCGCGCCTTCGAACCTTCCGCCGATAACTTCTAAGACCGCCTCATTCTCTTTACAAAACTGATAAACAGTCTTTGTAGTTTGAATGGGATCTTCATTGGCAAAGACAACAGCAATGTGTCCTTGTAACTGAGCAGGATCGATAGCGACACCAGCAACTTGTGCTGCTTTGATGAGCACCCGCTTTTTCACGACTTCGAGGCTGCCGCCGGTTTTCGCCAAATTCGTGCGAAATACGGAGGCTGCATTTGGCTCGAGACGCTTATAGCTGGCGATCACGATCGCTTTAGAGCCGGCAATTTTATCTGTGATTTCATTGAGAAGTAGTTGCTTTTCCGGTCTCATATCTTACTCTTTGGCTCCTTGAATTTCCGCAATTGACTGCAGATCGATTTTCATGCCGGGCCCCATGGTCGATGAGAGCGCAAGGGACTTTAAATAGATACCCTTGGCATTTGCCGGCTTGGCTTTAACGATTGCAGAGAGAATCGCGGTGATATTCTCTTTGAGCTTCGCAGTTTGGAAAGAGAGTTTGCCTGCCATCGTGTTGACAACACCATGTTTGTCAGATTTGAACTCTATCTTTCCTCCTTTGACCTCGGTGATGGCTTTAGCGACGTCCGCTGTCACCGTCCCCGCTTTCGGACTTGGCATCAATCCGCGCGGTCCAAGGACCTTTGCGAGTTTTCCAAGATCCCGCATCATGTCGGGTGTAGCGATAATCGCATCAAAATCGAGCCAGCCCGATTTTATTTTTTCAAAGAGCTCTTCGTTTCCAGCAAAATCTGCGCCAGCTGCCAGCGCCTCTTTAATCTTATCGCCTTTGGCGATCACAACGATGACGATGCGTCTCCCAGTCCCATTCGGTAAGGAGACTGTTCCACGCACCTGCTGTTCAGATTTCTGGACATCGACGCCTGTTTTAAGCGATAGTTCCACCGATTGATCAAACTTGACCGGCGGACACTTCTTCAAAATTTCGATAGCATCATCCAGGCTGTAACTTTTCATTACATCCACTAGATTATCTATCTCCCGAAATCTTTTGCTTCGATGCATTCTGATTCCTTTACATTCTAGTTTAACGGAGTATTAACCATGTTTAACATGGCGTTCACAAAAGGGCTCCGTCTACCCTTCGATGATGTCGACTCCCATGGAACGCGCTGTGCCCATGACGAGCTGCATTGCAGCTTCTTCAGAGGCTGCGCGCATATCCTGGAGTTTATTTTTGGCAATTTTCTTCACTTGCGTTTTCGTGAGCTTGCCTACTTTTTCCCTGTTCGGCACTTTGGAGCCTTTTTCGATATTCAATTCTTTTAGAATCATTCTCGAAACGGGCGGCTGCTTAGTGATGAAGGTAAAAGACTTGTCTTGGTAAACTGTGATCTCAACAGGGAGAATGTCTCCCGCCTTATCTTGTGTCTTCGCATTAAATTCCTTGCAGAAACCCATGATGTTGATTCCGGCGCCGCCGAGCGCTGGGCCAATAGGCGGTGCAGGGTTCGCTTTGCCTGCTGAAATTTGGAGCTTGATCACTTTTACTATCTTCTTTGCCATGTTTAATTCCTCAAAAATTTCATTTTTTCTCCCTTAATTACCACGCGAGGCAACTAGGAGACAAATAGCTTACTACGGCTGTGCCAAATCAATCCTTCTCGTGTCTCCGCAGCCACTCAGCAATGGTCTTCCGGGCCATCCGGAACTTCGGCTCCGGTATGACCTGCAACCATCCACTGGATGGTTGCAGCGTTCGGAACGCTTCGCTTTCGATTTGGCTTTTCCTCGCTTGCGCTCTTTATCTCCTATTACCCTCGGGGACTAATCGAGGCAAGGAAGGTTACGATACTTCTGTTTCACTGGGAACTTGCTCGACTTGCCAAAACTCAAGATCGTCGACGCGGGTATCCCGGCCGAAGATCGAAACAAGAACGCTGAGCCTTCCTTTGTCATGGAAGACTTCCTGAACAGTTCCAATGAAGTTGATGAAGACGCCGTCGATGATTTTGACTTTGTCTCCGGCCATAATATTGTGTTTTTGAACGACGCCTTTTTTCTTTTCTTCCAAATCGCGCAGAATCTCTTCGACTTCGCGTTGGGCGAGCGGGGAGGGTTTTTCGCCGCCTAAAAATCCTAATACTCCGTTAGAGTTCCGAACATACATCCACGAATCATCGGTCAAATTCATGTTGACTAGGATGTAGCCTGGCCAAAGTTTCTTTTCGCTGATCCGCTGCTCGCCTCGCTTGACTTCGGCGACATTTTCAATCGGCACTAAAACAGATTCGACAAGCTCAGCCATACCCTTCGATTCACGGTTCTCTTCGATTGCCTTCTTCACTTTTTTTTCTTGTCCGGAAACGACCTGGACGACGTACCATTTATGCATGACGCCTCAAAGTTATCCAAAAATATAATGCGCAACAATTGCGATAAAATCCAAACATCCTTTGATCACTAAATCAAAGAGATATATCCCTAAGCCAAAAAGAAATGTCGCGCCGATGACAATCTTCGTCGAGAGCTTCAACTCGCCTTTCGCCGTCCAGCTGACTTTCTTCAGTTCGTCTTTCAGTTCTTGTATATAGTTAAACGCGCGCTTCTTTTTGGATGCTTGCTGAGTAGAAGCATCCGTGGAAATCCGCGTCTGATTTAACTTTGCATCCATAGTCATAGCAGCGTTCTTCATATCCTTATTTTATCGAGTGCGGAGGGATTCGAACCCCCGACCGGCGACTTTGGAGATCGCTGCTCTACCAGCTGAGCTACACACCCACCAGCAATCACTAAGGCTCTCCTCCACGGAGAGCCTTAGATCCTTTCCCATCAAGCCGATGAGGCTTATTTGAGAATTTCCGTCACAGTTCCTGCGCCGATCGTTCTTCCGCCTTCACGGATCGCAAAACGCATTCCTACTTCCATCGCGATCGGATGGATCAATTCAGCTTCAAGCTCGACGTTGTCCCCAGGCATCACCATCTCGGTTCCGGATGGAAGCGTAACGGTTCCCGTGACGTCTGTCGTGCGGAAGTAAAATTGGGGACGATATCCAGTGAAGAAAGGCTTGTGGCGTCCGCCCTCTTCCTTGGTAAGTACGTAGATCGTTCCTTTGAACTTGGTGTGCGGTGCGCATGAACCAGGAGCAGCGAGGACCATGCCACGTTCGATATCATTCTTTTCCAATCCACGGAGCAGGATACCGACGTTTTCTCCGGCGTGCGCTTCATCGAGAAGTTTATTAAACATCTCGAGACCTGTAACGACTGTCTCGCGAGTGTCGCGTATGCCGACAACTTGAAGTTTATCGTTAACCTTGATCTTACCTTTTTCGATACGGCCTGTTGCCACGGTTCCGCGCCCGGAAATAGAGAACACGTCTTCCACCGGCATGAGGAATGGCTTATCGATTTCGCGTACAGGTGTGGGGATTTTCTCATCGACAGTCTTCATCAATTCCTTGATGCTCTTGATATATTCAGGATCTCCTTCAAGAGCTTTGAGCGCTGATCCGCGGATGATCGGGACGTTCTTGTATCCTTTTGATTCGAGAAGCTCATGGAGTTCCATCTCGACGAGGTCGACCAATTCTTCGTCGCCTTTACCGATCATGTCCATCTTGTTCAAGAAGACGACGATCGCAGGAACGCCGACTTGGTGGGCAAGAAGGATATGTTCTTTGGTTTGCGGCATGGCTCCGTCTGTCGCTGCAACGACGAGGATCGCTCCGTCCATTTGCGCAGCACCAGTAATCATGTTCTTAACGTAGTCTGCGTGGCCCGGACAGTCAACGTGTGCATAGTGTCGGTTAGCTGTCTCGTACTCAACGTGGGTAGAGTTAATCGTAATCCCGCGAGCTTTTTCTTCAGGAGTGTTGTCGATAGAAGCGTAATCGCGATACTTCGCTTTTCCTTCTTCGGCTAAAACTTTCGTGATTGCAGCTGTTAAAGATGTTTTGCCGTGGTCAACGTGTCCAATCGTTCCAATGTTGACGTGAGGCTTGGTCCTTTGAAATGCTTCTTTTGCCATTACTTCCTCCGTTTGGCTCCTATGTATTGTAAGTTATGTTTCATTCTTTTTGCCCAGAAAAGGAATTGAACCTTCGACCTTTTGCTTACCATGCAAGTGCTCTACCACTGAGCTATCTGGGCGTTTTACCCGCCTCGCAGCAAACTGCTGATGAGCAGACCCCTAGTTCAGGTCGAAAGCAGCAAAGTTTATTCTCCAAGGCAAATAAATTCAACTTAAATGTATTTTTTTGATTTTTTTGATCATCGCTGGCGGTAGATAATCCTAGCTTTGGTCAAGTCGTAGGGCGACATTTCTACGGTCACAACGTCCCCGACGAGGACACGGATATTGCGCATGCGCATTTTTCCGCAAAGATGGGCAAGCACCTTAATCCCATTTTCCAAAACCACTTTGAAAGTCATATTGGGAAGGAGTTCTTCGACTGTCCCATCAATTTTTATAGTATCTTCTTTCGGCATGAGCCTATCCTGAAATTCGAAAATACGATCATCAAACTAGATTTCCCTCAAATTGTCAATCTTATTATAATGCCTGAAAGACTTGCGCTGTGCATGCACAGCCCAAAGAAATTAAAGTTTTAAATCCTATAATGACTGATGCATCGACAACTCTTTCCTGTCTGGAGAAACAGCGGCAAACCCTCGCGCTGTTTGAAGGATGCTATTCCACAGAAAAAAAATATGAAAAAATGATTGAGCTGGGTCGCCAGCTTGAGCCGTATCCCGCTGAGTTTAAGACTTCCACCCATCTTGTCAAGGGATGCCAAAGCTCGATGTACCTGAATGCTCAAATGGAGAATGGAAAGATCCAATTTAAAGCCTTCTCCGAAGCTCTTATCTCTGCCGGGCTGGCCGCGCTGCTGCTCGCAGTCTATCATGACGAGCCGCCGCAAGCGCTTCTTCTCTGTCCACCCCGTTTTCTGGAAGAACTCGGCGTCTCCAGCATTCTTTCCCCTGGGCGGTCCAACGGCCTCGCCAGCCTGTATCAACGCATGAAAAAAGAAGCATTAGATTTTTTAATTGCAGGAGCGATAAAAAGTTAATTTGGTTTGCCATTAATTGCCAATTCCGAGATGATGTTTTAACTTTTTTTAAACGAGGTTAATTTATGGCCATTTCTGTAACAGGAGCTCTCTCTTCCTCTCATCAAGGCATCAGGGCGACTCTGCCCCCAACATACGATCAACGCTGCAGGGAGAATCTGTCCCCAGACAAAGTGACAAACCTGAAGAACGAAGAGCGCAAGTGGAACAACGTCGTCATCATCTCGACAGTGGCTTTTTTTGCCCTTGCCATTGGCACTTTCATCGCAACGAGCGTGCTCTTCCCCGCCTACTTGCCCATCGTCGGGATCGGCGCCATTCTAGCTGCCTTCCCCGCCGTCCAGCAAATTCAAAAATTTCGAAGCTGGGCCGATGATGCCGTTCAAGAATATGGCAAATACCAGCAAATCCAGCATGAATACGCAAAAATAACCGAACAAAATCCCATGGAGTTACAACGCACCCTCCTGAACATGGGCATTATCTGGAATCAAATTCCTGGCATATCCGTCCAACACCCTGATCAGCTCTACGGATTAACCGCCATTCTTGCACATGCAAAATATTTGGAATCTCAAACTCAGCGGTTGATGGAAGCCCGAGATAAAACCGTTAATGAAGCTCAGGGAATTACTACTGATCCTCTGGTGAAAGCCTACAAGCAGCAATACGCCATCAAATGCGAAGATGAAGCCCTGAAGTGCAAAATCAAAAATGCCTTTTACCATGCCGTATTGCGCGATCCACACTTTACAGGAACCTTCGAAAGACTTGGCGCATTCTCAAAAATCTCAACAGAAGAACGTATGCTCGGCAATGCGCTGAGTGATCCGGCTGCTGGCCAACTGTTTGCCTTCAGTAACAACACAATTGCTACGATTTCCTACACCGATGCAAAAACAATGACCGTAGCTCAACTGGGCCAAAGATTTTTTAGCGCAATGCATGCTTAATTTTTAATTTTTTGGGGGCTTCCATGACAATTGCTATGACAACAAATGCGGTTTCCCAAGTGGCAACCCAACCTAATTCAGCAACAAGAGTTCCCTACCTCAACCGCTGTGTCGAAAATCTGACTCCGGAAAAAATCGCTGGATTCAAAAGCGATGCAAGAAAATGGAAAATCCTATCCATCGTTGCTCTGGTGGCCATCCCTGCAATCGGTATTGTCGCATCCACTTTGATCGCAATCGCTTCCTTTCCCTTTTCGATGCCCATTGCCATCTTAGGCGGAGCTCTGGGGGGTCATATCGGAGGAAACCAATTTGTCAACCTTCAAAAGCGGTCCCATGAAGTTCAGCAGGAATTTGAGAAACGAACAGCCATCAGGACTCACTATGAAGGCCTAAATGAAAAAACTCCTGAGCAATTGCAACGGATCCTCCTGAATATGGGCATCATCTGGAATCGGATTCCAGGAATGCAAGTCCAACACCCTGAACAGCTATCCCGATTAAACCCCGTGCTCGCTTATGCAAGACATTTAGAAGAACGAACAAAGCATTATCAGGATTTAAAAGATAAACACGCATCTAAGGCTCTGCGGCAAAATGATACTGTTCTGCGAGCTAAAGAGCAGGAGAGAGCCCTATCCTACGAGTACTCCGCCCTGACCTTAAAAATTAAAAATGGTTTTGCCAGCGCGGTCTTACGCAATCCCGATTTCTGTGGAGATTGGCAGGATTATGGATTTCTTTCAAAAAACACCTATCTCAATCAAACTTTTGGAAATGCCCTTAGCGATTCGGCTGCAAACCAAATGTTTATTTTTAACAACCCTAATAGTGCTGCAATTACTTATGAAGAAGCTAAAGCAATGACAGTGGCCCAGCTCGGTCAAAAATTTACTGCTGCAATGGCTGGTTAATTTTTAATTAACTAAAATCTTGTGTGTAATTGTGATTTAACCCCTAAATTGGTTATAATTAACTAACTTTATTACGCGGGGTTAATATGGCAACTTCTATTACTGTTGATAATTTGTTCGTTTCTGTTAATAAAACATATCTTCAACAGTGTGTGGAAGATCTGGACCCGAGCCTTCTTTGCTCATCGGAGCAGAAATCGAAGCTGTGGCAAGTCGCTTCCATCGCCACTTTGGTCGCTTTTACAGTGCTTGCAGTGGGTGGACTGGCGTTATGTGCTGCTTATGCGCCGCTTTACATCCCCCTCGTGGCCATCAGCTCTGCATTTCTATTGAAATATGCTAAGCAAGGAGCAAAAACTTTAGAAAGCTGGTCAGAGCAAGCTCGTGGCCGCGCTGAACAATTAAAAGAAATTTCCCAGCATTATCAAGCGCTATCTTCAGCCCCTCGCCAGCAGGTCCAGCAGGCCCTTCAAGAAAAAGGGGTTGCATGGTACACAATTCCGGGCATGGCACTGAACCCAGCAGGGGTGGACACATTAAAACCTCTCATCGCCCGCCATACTTTCTGGGAAAATCGCGTGAAAAAACTCGAAGAGGAAAAAAACGGCAAACTCACTGAGTCTACAAAGCTGGCTACAGAAAATTATGAGACTAACAAGGACACCATTTACGAATTGCGCTCTGAGGCCCTGGAAGTAGAAAAGATTGCTTTGGAAAGCAAAGTTAAAAATGCTTTTATCAACGCCGTCATCCGCCGTCCCCATTTTAACGGAACTTTGGAAGATATAGGAACCTTTTCACCGATGTCAGGCCAAGAACGGGCCGTTGCGAACGGGACAAGTCCTGGCTCGGCGACGGAATTCTTTACATTTAAAAACGGCAGAACGCCCACAATCGGTATCGATGAAGTCAAGAGAATAGGCATTACCGATCTCGCGATGCGTTTAATCTCGGGGATGGCTGCCTAACAAAGGGGAAATATGTTTCCATTCATTTCTCAAATCCAACTGGAAAAGACCCTTGCACGCGCGGAAGAAGCGTTGAATCTGGTCGGTTATATCCCGCTTGTTTCTATACTTTCTGCAACTATGCGCTCGATGGGTGGCATGCTGCAAGCTTTGCTCGGCATCGTATTTGCATCGGGATACTTTTTTGCAGCCCACATTTTCAAAAAAGCAAACGCGCTGCAAAAATGGCGGCTGAGCGCCCATTACCTGTTTCATGGCCTTTTCAATATTATTCGGGCCAAGATCGAAGCCGTCCCTTTTTTAAGCCTCATCACCTGTCTGCCTTACGACCGCCTCTTAAAAAAGCGTTTCAAATACCCGACAGAAAACCTGCCTGAAGAAGATGAAATGGAAGTAGACATTTCATAAAAGGGTTAATACGCTGTCCTGGACCCCGCCATTGATTTCCACTTTCCCCTTATCTCCAAGATATACATCGTATTCTAGGCGAATACCGAATTCGGGCAAATAAATGGCGGGCTCGATGGAAAAACAGGTATGTGGAATCAGCTCCCGCAAATCTTGGGTTTCCAGACTGTCGATATGCGCCCCGGGCCCATGATCATTGGTATAAATATTATGTCCTGTGCGATGGGTGAAATATTTTCCATAGCCTTTTTCTTCAATGATCGCTCTAGCGACTTGATCGACCTCATAGCCTTTCACGCTTTCCCCTTTTGAGTACCGGCTGATGACAAAGTCGGTGGCGGCTTTTTGCGCTTTCCGCACGATCGAAAAAATTTCAGCTTGTTTCTCAGTGGGCTTGGCAGCAGCGACACCGACGCGGCAAATATCTCCATAAATCGCTCGGGGATGCTGTTTTTTGCACCAGGCATCGATCAAGATAAAATCTCCTTTTTTGATCTCGCTGGATCCTTCTTTGGTGGGCTCATAATGCGGGTCGGAGCTGTGCGCATTCACTCCGACAATGGGCCTCGAAAACATCGTGAATCCGCTAGAATGGATGTGATCGTAGATAAACTGCTGGACATCGTACTCGGTGATTTTATTTTCTTCTTTTAGCGCTTCGGAAATTTTTTTCCAAGCTTCTCCGATGACACGATCGAGCAGGTTTGCTGCTTCCCGATGCAGTTTGTACTGCTCTTCGTCTAGCAAGCATGTAAAGTGTTGCAGAAAAGAGCCTGAAGAGACGACTTCTACATGAAAGCTTCGGATGAAATCGACTGTGCCGGCATCAACTTTGGAGAGATAAGGGATCGCATTGCGAGGAGAATATTCCATCGCCACCTTTTTTGCTCCTTTCAGAACTTCGCCCATCTGCGTTTGAAGTTCCTGCCATTTTAAGAAGAACAAAGAATCTCCCGGGACATGAGAAAGGACATGCGGTTCGACCACATGCATCATTTTAATGGGGGCGCCTTTTGCGGGAATCCAATAAAAAAAACGGCGGGTCGTGAGAGTGTCGGGATCGATTTTTAGAAATTCGCGCGCTAAGGGATTATTCCCGTTGAAATCATAAAGCAGCCAGCCATCGATTTTTTCCTTCACGAGATACTTTTGAACTTCTCCAATGCGTGCGTCCCAGTCCATCGCCCCATCCTGCATGAGTGGTATAAACCCTGGATTAAAGCAGAAGTGGACACAACGCGCAAGATTTAGAAAGGTATGGGTTAAAGGGAGGGGATAGTAGCCGCTGCGTATATACCTAGAATGCACTGAGCGACAACTGCCGTGCTGGCCAATGCAAGAGGCATTTTGCCATGAGACGCAATATGACCAAAATCCCCGTTGTCTTTTCTTGTAGCTGAAAGGTATGCATAAAAAATTTCACCCAAGGTCCATATCACGGCTCCGCTACCAAAGATCGAAGCGATTGGCCAAGTAAGATAGTTTTTGAAGACTTTGGCAGCTACCAATTTGGCAGTAGCAAAAGCAATGTTTCCCATGGGCCCAGCCATCAAAATAAGTGTTGTTTTCCAATTATGGTTTTCTATTCGAGGCATCCCGGTCTGACCCATGCAAATATCAGTATAAATGCAAATACCCTCACGATAGAACCCTGGAGGTCTACCGTAAAAGAATTTTAACATGAGTGCATGACTCATCTCATGGGTAAATACATGGGCGTACGATTGAGTCACTAAACGAAAAACATTGCTATTGAGGCACTTAAGTGCTTGGCGCGATATAAAAGACTCGTTGTCAAGGTTGTACGGTGAATAGTGTGAATGTTCAAAATTAACGGGAATACCTAAAAGATTATAAGATCCCTGGGACCCAAAAAAAACTGATTTTAAAAATGACATAACGGCTCATTTTATTTTATATCATTATATATTAATTTAAAATTAATGTAAATAAATTTGAAGACGTCCATGGATAACTCAACATGAATTACTTATTATCAATGGTATAAACACTGGATTAAAGCAGAAGCAGACACAACGCGCAAGATTTGGAAAGGTTCTTTTAAAATATCTAGCAGAAAGGGAATGCTGACGGGATCGCCAATGTGGGCCAGGGCTTCCAGAATATGGACTTTCATCTCTCTATCGACATGGGGATAAGCTTCCTGCAAAATTTTGACTGCGGAAGGATCGCTCCCGACAATGGCCAGGATCATCGCTGCCTGGATGCGGATCTTCTCATCGGGATCATTCAGGAGTTCGCGGACTGCCGCGAGGTCTTCTTCATCGCCCTCTTGCAATAGCGTCGCTGCCGCCGCTCCGGTCACTCCCCAAGTTCCTGCCTGCAGGAATTCTCTGACAGCCAATTGAGCCTGCGGATAACGCAAAATACTCAAAATGGAGAGGAGCTCGAGTTTGACGAGCTGATCGACAACCACAGGATAATGGGGAATATGTTCGATATGCTTGACGCGGCTCGGGGCCAAAGAGCGGAATAAAGGATTGCTGCCGGCATCCCACATCCACAGCGTATTTTTTTCCCGGCTGAAGACTTTGTGAATGGCATCGCACGCCATTTTTACTTGGATGCGCTGTCCAATTAATCCAATGGCTAAATTGACTTTGACGTAAGGGTCGTCTGTTTCTTTGAACTCTTTGAGTTCTAATTTAAGTCCATACTTCCCACTGGCGGCGACAGCTGCAGAAGCGAGGCGGCGCCATTCAGGGTTGGATGACTTAAGCCATTTCGCTAAATGACGCGAACCTTCTTTTTCATTGTTCAGCAGGAGGAGGTAAGAAGCTGTGATCGCGACTTCTGCAGAGGTGTTGTGAAGATTCTCTTCGACGAGTTCGGCAATAGTGGTATCCCCTATCTTTTGCAAGCGCATGATGGCGAGCGCATTCATCGCCGAGATGCGGACATCTGACGAAGCGTCTTTCAAGAGGGGCAAAAGCAAGTCGTTTTCATCAGCCAAATGAAGATGGGCAATCGCTTCCGCAGCAAGCTGGCGAAGTCCAGCGCGATTGCTTCGCACAAGTCTCAAAAGCTCTTCCCGCTCGATGCTGTCGTAGATGCTGACAAGGGCGATGATCGCAGAAGCTTTCTCTTCGATCAGCGTGCGTGGATTCCCGACGATCTCTTGCAGATCAGGCTTCAGGTCATGCATGCGCAATAAGCCGGCTGTTTTGATCACATCGAGTCGTACATACCACACTTTTTCTTCTTTTAATAAACGAGCGATTTCTTCCTTGAGAGGCGCGTCGCCGAACGAGGCGCTCAATTTGACGGCAATCGAACGGAGGAGGGCATTGGATGAGCGTAAATGCCCTAGCAGGATGGGAATCGCTTTTGCATCGCGGGTAAACGCAGCTCCGAGCATCGAGTTCATGCGGATGCTGATCTGTGCAGAAGACTCCCCTTTGTTCAAGACACCCCAAGCCAGAAGCTCGAGCATGCGTCTATTCTCTTTTTCTTCCTGGAAATGAATGCCTGTTTCGATCCACTGCTCCATCGCTTCCATCTCATCCCCTTTCTCGCATAATGCCCTGATGTAGGCCATTTGCAGCGGCTTGGATGCGGGATAATCCCCCAGAGCTTTCTTTGCCTCTTCGACAGCAGCGGCCCTATCGGAGATCATCAGATGAGCATGGATCCTTTTTTTATATTCTTCTTCTGAAAATGCGCCAAAGAGTTGTGCAGATGCAAGAATGGTCAGAAATAATACCAATCCTCTCTGCATACTTATCCGAGGTGGCCGAGCCTGCGCCCGCCGATCAGATGAAAATGGAGATGGAAAATGATCTGCCCTCCTTCATGGCCGTTATTTGTCAAAAAACGATACCCATCTGCGATGTTGTATTCTTCGGCGAGCTTTTGCGCGACCTCCACCATCTCGGCGATCAGCGGCAGATCTTCGGCCTCAATCGCTTGTAAACTGGGAATTTCTTTTTTGGGCATGATGAGGATATGCACGGGAGCGACGGGAGCAATATCCTCGATGGCCAAAATCCGCTCGTTCTCGAAGACTTTCTTGCAAGGCAACTCTCCTTTAATGATTTTACCGAATACTGTTGTCATAACCGATCCTATTTAAGACATATTCTAATGCTTTGAGCACATCGTCTTTCGTTTCCCAGACAGAGATGAAACGCCCTTTATGGCAGAAGATCGCACCGGGAATCCCTGAGGCCCGCTTTAGATCTTCATCCAGAAGGCCTGCCCATTCCTGAGGCAGCGGCATACGCACTTTCATTCTCTCTTCCAATGTCGGTGGAATCCCACGCAGCTTCCAATGCCCGCTGGATGGCATCACGACGAAAAGAGCGGGGTGCGTTTCCCCTCCCATATCGAAAAAACAATCCATCCACGGCATCGCCTCTTCGAAAAGGAGATATTTCTCCTTTTTTCTCATGCTTTCTGCGACTTTTTCTCTGCACGCATGGATGTATTGAAAACGGTCCAGTAACCGCTCTAAATGCCCTTCGACAAATGCCAACGCTTCAAAAAAAGCTTTCGTCTGCTCTTCTTGCGGGGCGTCATAGGCCGCAGGAACAAAATTCGTGATCACATGCGAAAACGTGCAGGTCCCCACCTCTGATGCCGCACGCCCATTGTCATGGGCATCCACTCCCAGAATCAACGACCGGTTAAAAAAATCGTATGTCGCTTCATCGACAATCCCTTTCTCTTTTAAGTAGAGCCAGACCATGCCCGCGCTGCTAAAATCTCCGGTGTATTCCGATTGATGGTGGTCAAACCGCTTCTGCTGGGGATCATAGACTCCCCCGACATCGCAAACATATTCGCACTGCGAGAGAATTTTCAAATCGCGCGTGCGCACAATTTTATCTATGTCAATCTGCCCAAATACCGATAAAAGAGCACATGCAGTCACCTCATCGGCATGAAAAGAACCATCATGAGTTCCAATGCTGCGCATTTTCATAAAGCTGCCTGTTCCGGGATAAATAACCATTGTACTCTCGGAAAAAATAATGCTCAACAATTGACCGATTTAAAAAATATGTTTACAGTACGAGAAACAGGTGGTACGCATGAGCATTTCTCCCATTCAACCCACCGGCCAACCTTCAGACCTGCCCGGGGGCGGACCGGTCCGCGAACGCGTTCAGCATGCCCTTGCCTCGATTGAAGAGCATACCGGTTCCCTTCAAACAGCTTTGGCAGCGCATGACTCCCCTGACCACATCGACAGCTTGCTCACAAAAATACAACAACCCATCCAGGATCTTGTGCAATTGGCGGGCAGACGGCCTCCGGTCATGTCGCAAAATGAAATCGATGTGGTCGGCACACTGTATTCACAGTATGAGTTAACCCAGACAGTTTCTCCCACAAGCGCTGCCGCGATTCAAGGAAGCTCCCGCACACTGGGGCAAATGTTTGCAGCAGAAACTGCGGGAATCCCTGAACCGAATACTGCCGTATTGCAAGCCTTAAATTATTTGTCCGCGCTTTCAGAGGCTTTGGACAAACATCTGAAAATAAAATCCAAAGAATCTGGGCAGATCATTGACGAGATGCAGCCTCCGATGAAAGAACTGGAGCATCTTTCTTCGCGGGGGGTCTTTCCCTCACAGCACACGGAAGCTCTCGAACACATTAAAGCAACGTATCGTACCTTCATCCAAGACACCGAGCTTGCCACTCCTCAAACTCTAAGTCGATTCGAAACAGCGCTTCAAACCTTAACGCATTTACTGACGAGTTAATACACCTCTATGGAGAGCTACCTTTTCCCTGCCCATTTTGACCTTGTCACTCCCGACGGCGTGCTCACTTCTTTGAAGCGCTACAGCCCCACTGAGCTGGAAGCATCGCTGCACATTCAAAATATTTCTCCTGCTTTTGTCGGTTTTCAGATCGAGCAAGAACACATTTCCTTCAATTTAAAGAGCACTTTGGCGCAGCTCGGGCTCAACGGCATTCCCCAAGACTATGAATTGGATAAAAAAAACCTGACGGCAAAAGTGCGCGTCCGGGTGCAAGCGTATGGAAAAGTGGGGACAGCGTTGCTAGATCATCTCACGGAGGGAGCGCATATAGGTAAGCTCTTCGCTGCTGATCCCCGCCGCAAAGTACGCGATCCCGAGTATCTTCTCAGAATGTTCGGGCGCACAGACCGTCAAGGCCGTCCCCTGCTTTCTTTAGGGGGGCCGAAAGGGCGGGACGAACTTTTATTGGAGAAAGTCGATGGAAGAACGATTGCCTTCCTCCATCTTCAAGAAGGAGTGCTCGTCTATGATGAAGATGCGATTTTTGGCCTTCTTCCTACGATAGGAAAAGCTTTGACGCATACGCATTTCCATCTGCGCACCTTGATCCAGCTCGATCAGAATTGGCTTCCCCTCGCAAAACGGCAAGTCGCGAAAGGGGAAATCCTTCTCGTCCGCACCGCGCCCCTTCACATCCGCACAGCCTATGGGAAAGTTGTCGATACCCTCCTACCGCAGGGGATCAACCATACCACAGCAAATGTCCTTGAACCGGATACCAAAGCCTCGGGAGACGTTTACGAACTCTATGGTTCTTCCGATGAGGAGCTCGAAGTCGTCCCGGTGGAGTTCTTTACCTTGGAGCCCCATCGGGAGCACGTATTTTTTGCTGACCGCGACCAGCTACATAGCAGCTTGGAAAATCCCCAAACCCTCTTTAAAGCTTTTCAGACCGCGCCGGAGCCGGTCTCGAACCGAGCCGCCGTATTCGTCGTCAAAGGGGAACAGCTCTTAAATCTTCAACCCCAACACTGGATCACCCGCGAAACCCACATGAGCGAATTTCCCGGGCTGTTCTACCCCGCTCAGCAAGCTCTACTCGTCCAACACTATATTGAACAACAGGCCGACTATCCTTTCCTGAAAGCGATTGAAGATGGATTGATCACCTCTCAAGGCATTCTCCTTTCGAGATATTTTCCTTCGCCGCTGATGAAAAGATTGCTTCTCAGCGACCTTGTCCAGCGATGTTTGAAAGGGGTCTATTTTCAATACCCTTCCCTTGCTTACGGCAACTTCTTTTCCCACGAAGACCGGTCGCTGCTCCTCGATCTTGCTAAGTTTGGCATCCCTGTCCATTGGGTGGACAACACGTCCGGGAATGTCTTGCAATACATTCCCAAACCAAACAAAGATTCTGGCATGTTCGTCCCCGAACGCTTGATCGATACATTCGTGAAAGCAACCGCCTTCGGGATTTATGGATCGACACTTCTGCATGGGAATTTCGAAGAAGAGTTGACCACGCTGTTGCGCGGAATTATCGACATGCGCTCCCAATTCGAACACCGCCTTCTCAATTCGCAGACTCCCATCGCTCTTGTCACAGGAGGCGGCCCCGGCCTCATGGAGGTGGGCAATCGCGTCGCTAAACGGGTCGGCATCCTTTCCTGCGCCAATATCGTCGATTTCCGCAACAGCAACAACCTGAACATCAAGGAACAAAACCAGAACCCTTACATCGAAGCCAAAATGACCTTCCGCCTAGACAAACTCGTCGAACGCCAAGCAGAATTCAACCTCGACTTTCCAATCATCCTGACCGGCGGATATGGCACCGATTTTGAATATTGCCTCGAAGAAGTGCGCCGCAAGGTCGGTTCCATGGACCCCACCCCCGTCCTCCTCTTCGGAAATCCCGATTATTGGCGCCAAAAGATCACCCATCGCTACCAGTGCAATTTAAAAGCAGGGACAATCACCGGTTCACAATGGGTTAGCAACTGCTTTTATTGCGTGAACAACGCAGAACAAGGGTTGAAAGTCTACCGTCAGTTTTTCTCCAATAGCCTTTCCATCGGCCCCCATTTCCCGCCAAATAACGATGGGTTTGTAACAATTAACTAGCTTTATCAATTGCCTGAAGCAAAAGAGCCGGATTTTTAGGGGCATGGATCTTGCCAAAATTATCGCCGCCGGCGCGTGGGTCTTTCTGATGGGAGAAGAACCAGACCCAATAATAAACACCATTGGGCTTATCCAATTTTATCCCATTTTTTTCTGCAGAGGCCAGAAGGGCAGCGCAAAGATTTTCTCTTTGTTCAGCAGAAACCGAGGCGTGGTGGATTTCGGTAACGCGCTGTCTTAATTCCTGCAATGAGGTGATGGGTATGTTAATCGATCGATCGATGGCTTCCACCAGACGGTGAAGATCTTTGGGCGCCTGGACCCTGCCGAAATTGTCTCCCCCTGCGCTTGGATTCTTTTCATGAGCAAGCTTCCAGACAAAATAATAGACCCCGTTAGGCCTGTCTAATGCAAAGCCATTTTTTTCCACGGATTCCAAAGCACCTTGCGCCAATTTTTCCCGCTCTTCCGGTTTAATCCCTTGTGTGAGGATTTTCTGAATCCGTCCCTTCAATTCTTCTAAAGTTCTGACTGGCATTTCCTCAGCTAACTCAACGGAGCGGGCCCCGTTCGACTTGTCTAATGCCAAGCCAGCTTGCACCGTTTGTTCCCGCTTTACCGGTTCTATGTGTAAACGTTCTTCTAAACTTGCGACCGGCTTTTCTGCAGGCAGCTCAACGCCTTCAGGCAAGTAGGCGGGAAATTTCTTCAATGCTTCTTCCAGGGACCTCTTAACGGTAACAGGATTGCTTGAAAGAGTACTCTCATCCACAGAGGCTCTTAAACGTTTTGGGAGCCACAAAAAAGCCTCCGATATGTTCTTTCTCACTTGCACTTTCGTTTGCCATTCCAACTTTGTTCCCTGCAACGACGTCAAATCTTTCAGGATCTGCGCTACGCGGTTTTTCACTTCACTGCGCCGGCTTTTCTCTTTCATACTAATTATCAGATTTAAGTCATTGATGTCTTTAAAGAGTACTTTTTTTCTGTCGAAATGTGTTTGGCAGTATTCATCCCCATCCCGTTTAAACAAGGGAGGAATAAAATTCACCCGGGCCCGTAGCTGACTCAAACGCTCGATGATGTCCGGGGCTCTATCGATCTCTAATTCTCCCTTTGCATAAGTTTCGATCGCTTCAGCTTCGTTCTCGATTTCATCCCCCGCGCGAGCCAGATCACAATGCGCTTTCAATAGATTATCAAAACCCCGCAGCCCCGATTCTAAAAGCCCCCGTTTTTCATGCAAAGACTTGATCTGGGTTTCAAAAATGGAGCGAATCTCGTCATTTTGGATGGAAGAACAATCGGCTGCGATCACCTGAAAATGCCTATACATGTTATCTAAATCTACACGCATGCTCCTTAGCGTCCGTGCATCATCGAGGAAATCGTCCAACTTAATTTCCCCTGCATCAATTCTTGACGCGACGGGCGATGGAAGAAAATGGGCTGCTTCGGCCCGTCCTTCCATTTTTCCAATCTTTGAGGACAGATCGATGATATCCGCTGATAAAGCAGCGACATCGACAGTCTTATATGATGTAGTTACTGACATGTTTTCACCAATTTTTAATTATAATTAAAAGAATAACACAACTTTTAATTAAATAAAATTAGTAAAACTTATTTAAATAATTAAAATCCCCAGGAAAAGCCGAATTCGCCGTATTGGGTGCGTTTGTTGAAGAATTGCCCTTCGTATGAAAAGCCATGGTGATAATCGACGTAGACCCGCATTTTTCGGCCGATGCCTTGAAGTTTGCTGATCTCATACCCCAATTTAGCAGTGAAATCAAAGTCCCAGCCCCGCTGCTGCCAATTCTCGATATGCAGAGCAAAAAAGGGGGTCCCATAGACCCTTTGGTATATAAACTTCGATCCCAAGATCCTCAGTTCAGCCCCATACTCCACATAGAGTGGCTTAATCTTAAACGAAGGGTCGCTATGGAAAACCACTCCCGGGCCAAAATAGCCTCGCAAATGGCTCGAAAATTGATACGAAGTGAAGAAGTCGAGGGCTTCCATGCTCGGATTCTTCCGGTGCTTGCAGTAGCGGTGGTTGCACAAAAACTCATCGCCGAGATGCGATGAAATGTGATACGCACGCAGGCGGAAGGACCACCTGTCTGCCGCATAAGTCAGAGGAATCCCCACCAAAAAGTCAGCATTCACAAGCTCACACGTCTCGTGTCTTTTTCGATGCGGGATACTCTTAAAGTTGAAGACCGCCCAAATCCCTGCCTCAATGCCGATCTGGAGATCGCCTTGCCAGTGAAAAACGTCGAGCCACCGAAAAAGCGGAAAGTCGTCGCCCAAAGAAACAGCCGCGCAGATATCGCCGCAGACCTTATCGCCAAAACGAACTGCTGCAGAATTCGTGGGTTGGCGCGGATCGGCCACAAGAGGTGCAAACAAGACCGTGGACTGCGGGAACCAGATCCCTCCGACCCGGGGCGGTTCCACGTATAGCTTATGCTGCTCCAGCTCTTCCTTCGAAACATCGACCACCTCGACCGTCGTCACCCCAGGCAGGTCTTTGACGAATGCGATAATACTCTTGGCGAGCAGATCGTTGTGCGGCAAGTTGGCGAGGAGCACCCTGTGGTCTTTGACGATCACGGCCACTTGATGTTCGTAATAGTGCACGTCGATCAAAGCCTGGATGTAGCCCTCTAGGTAGGTGTCTGAAGCCTCCTCAAAGGTCTCGATAGGTAGGTTGTCCGCACGCGTCAGCACCTCGTCTTGAATTAACAACGCGACTTCCTTTTCCGTGGATAGCAGCGAGTAGCACGTCAAAGACGTCATCGCTGCAAAATGAAAAAAAATTCCCCGCAAAATCCGCTCCTTTGACTTCAGCTCAATATGCCATGTATAAACAAGAGGAAGTATATGGGTCAAAAAAATTCTTTACATTTTGCCCAAAAAGGGAAATCCCTATTGTCATAATTCAAAATTGAGAAAACCTAGTGCCCCGTTTCAAAAATTTTTGGAATAATTTCTGCGTCAAAGCCGATATAATCGACGATCGCAAGTTGATCCGTATTGAATTAATACGGATCAACTTGCGAAGCCTGCGGTCGTCGATTCTAGCGAGCTTTCACGCTAGAAATTATCTCAAAAATTTTTGAAACGGGGCACTAGTCCCTTTAAAATAAGTAAGTTAATTGAGAGTATGTATTAAAACTGAATATCCATCATCATCTTTTCACGGCAAACAATGAAAAACAAGAAACAGATCATCGGACCCGGAAAGGGGTTTTTTCTTTTCTTCAGCCCCATAATCCTTTAAACTGCAATGTTCAACAAGCTCATAATAATCAGCGCTTTCAACGGTTTGCACCTCATTTTCTCCAGTTGTATAAAGGTAGCTTCCGATGATTCCAAAGGGGAACAAATGATGGACAAAATCGCCAATGACACGCTGGCTTTTTGGAAAGTGCCAGGGTGCGCTGTTGCAGTTGTGCAAGGCGATAAAGTTCTTCTTTGCGAGGGGTATGGCGTTAAGCAGATTGGCTTGAACAATGCGATCGACTGCCACACACGTTTCCCCATCGCTTCGATCACCAAGCTCATCACTGCCGCAGCATTCGGCATCCTACATGATCAAGGGACCATCACCTTGGATAACGCCATCATGGATGTCTACCCCACGATAAAACTGTCCGATCCTTATGCGGCCTCCCATCTGACATTTCGCGATTGCCTTGCCATGCGTAGCGGCCTGCCTGGGCCCTCCGTCAACCATCTTCTCTACGACAAACCAGCCATCACTCGTGAAGAGCTGCTCGATCAAGTTCTCCCCTCCCTCCCATTAACGTTTGGCTTCCGCAGCCATTTCGCTTACCAGAATTTGCTCTATCTTCTCGCTGAGATCGCTTTCAAACCATCCTATAGGGCTTTTCTGCAACAACATCTCCTCGCCCCACTGGAAATGAACGAGACCCTCACTTCCTTCCAGGCATTGCAAAACTGCCCAAACAAAGTCTTCCCAAATGTCTGGAACACCGACCATTTCGAACAAGTGCCTTTTGAAAATCTTGATGTTTGGTCGGCCGCAGCAGGACTCAGCTCTTCCGCACACGACATGACCCACTTTCTATCCTTCCTTCTTCATCAAGGGACATACCGCTCCAAAACCCTCCTGTCTTTACCAACTTTCACCCAACTCTTCACTCCGCAAGTCATCGCGACAAACGAAGAATTTACAGGGCGGTCCATTGGAGGTAAACTCTTGTTTCCGAACGCCCAATTCCTCACCTATGGCCTAGGCTGTTTTATTCACGACTACCGAGGAATCGGCATTGTACAAGTCCCGGGACAAATCGACGGGATCAACTGCGTCCTCGCCATCGTCCCCTCCCTTAACCTGGGCTTTTTCGTGGGGGCAAACGCCGAATCTGCGCCCTTTACCCGAGCCCTTCTCTTTCAGCTCCTCGACACCTTCCTCGATCAAAAGACCGATTGGAATCAATATTTCCTCGAAATAATAAATCTGTAATTCCTCTTTACAAATTAATTAGCTACCATCAAAATACAATTAAGGTAGTTATAAATAGAAACAAGTCATGTTTACTGATTTTTGCATTGGGGCCATTTCGCTTGCTTTTGTCGTCTTGGTCGTTTATCTCATCATCGCCCTGCACAGGATGCTCGGCACGTTGAAGCAAACGAAGCGCACTCTCGTCCAAGTCGACCATCTGGTAAAGACCGCTGATGAGGTCGCCCTGGACCTCAAAGAAAAGTTGGAAGCGCTGAACTTCTTCTTCCGCCCCTTGGCGAAACTCGATAAAAAGAAAACGCCGCATCGATCCGATAAGATCGCGGATATCCTCCAATTTGCCGCCGAAGGGATTTCCCTATTTAACAATTTAAAAAAGAACAAACGATGAAAACAAATAACGGCACAAAAGACTTTTTCCTAGGAGCTTTCCTAGGAAGCATGATCGGGGTCGCTGCCGCTGTCCTTTCCAAAAACAAACAGCTCCTCGACACCCTTACCCGGGCCGGAAAAGCCCTCTCTCACAACAGGGGAGAAAATGAACTCGCCAAAGTTATCGATTGGACGTCACAAGGCATCCAATTGTGGAATAAAGCAAGAAAACAACATCCAACAAAAAAAGGAAGATAATTATGGAAAAACGTTCAACCAAATTCCTGATCGGCGCCTTTATCGGCAGCACGATCGGCGCGATGACAACCCTCCTTTTCAGCACAGCGGAAGGGAAAAAAATCCAAAAACGTCTCATGAAAAAATTCCATGAAATGGACGACAAGACAGGCCATTTCGGAGTGGAAAAAATGATGCATAAAAAAGCACCTAAACTGGCAAAAGTCGTGCGCAAAAAAACCCGTAAAGCTCTTAGAAAAAAAGCAAAATGAAAAAAAGTCAACCGAGCCCTGAACATCCACCTAAAAAAGAAAAAAGAGACTATTTCTCCGATAAAGATCCGAACGCCGACGCCGACAAGCATCCGAGCCCACGGCCACCAAAAAATGCCGGCATGGACTATTTCGAAGAAGGACAAAAGAACGAGAAGGCCCCCCGCCGCAAAAAAGACCCATAGGATGAAGGCCGTAATCCTAGCTGCTTTGTTTGTTATCTCTTTTCGTAAAGCTAAGGCTCTTGAGTTTTCTAATGGGCTCTTTTAACTTGGCTCCCTTTTGTTACATGGGCTTAAACGCATTGCCAGGCCCATCAATCGGGGGGCCCCGGCTCCCCCGATTCAGAAAATCTTCTTCGCCATAATGCTCTCACCACCCCGCTACTTGACTTTTTCCTTCCCGCTATTTCCCCCCTCCTTTCCGCTAACCGCAAATCCCTTGCATTTCACCCCTCTCCTCCGCTATGATTCTCTCTTCCCATGGGGCAATAGCTCAGTTGGTTAGAGCAGCGGACTCATAACCCGCTGGTCGCAGGTTCAAGTCCTGCTTGCCCCACATTCTTAAGTGACTCTGAAACAAAGAACTTTAAATCAGAGGTCACATGTCAAACTTTCCAAAAAAGCGGATTTTCCGCACTTTTTACGCAAATCACTGGAACCGACCAGAATCATTCGCTTTTCAGACATACCCATCAATTCAGCCCCCGAAACTACGTCAACTTTTTCCTCAAATGCGGAAAAATTGCGTAAATTCGAATCCCGCAAGATCAAAGAGCACTGATTAGCAATGACGAGAACCATCGGGAGCAACGGATTGTCTATCCTGTATCCCAATAATTCCCTAATGTTTTAAAATTCAAATTTGAGTTCCAGAAGATTATGAAAAGCTCAGACAATATCAGATGTATTCGCAAGTATAAGAAAAAAGATGGATCTATCACATTCCACGCTGAAGTGCGCCGTAAAAACGCTAAACCCCTTCGCGAGTCGTTCAGGACTTTGACGGACGCCAAGAACTGGGTTCGAAAACAGGAAAGCTCAATCCTCGAGGGAAAATACATGCCCGACAACAAGGCGCGCAAGTATACCCTCTCCGATCTGATCGACCAATACACCCGCCTCCATCTCAGCAAGTTCCCCTGCCGCCTCAAAGATCAATCCTCGCACCTGAAATGGTGGCGAGACCAATACGGGCATAAACCCCTGATCGAGATTTCTCCTTCCCTGCTCGCGGAAGCAAAGGAGCTTCTGCTCAACGGAACAACCCCCCGCAATACAAACCGCACGAATTCCACAGTCAATCGATATTTCTCCAGCCTCAGCAGGGCCTTCACTATCGCCTTTCAAGAGTGGCAATGGATCAGCGAAAATCCTTTCCGCAGAGTATCGAAACTCAAAGAAAATGGCGGCCGGAACCGTTTCTTGAGCAAGGAAGAGTTGTATGCGCTCCTCGGCCACTGCAAAGAAAGCAAGAATCCCCATCTTTACGGCATGGTCCTCATCGCCGCCTCGATGGGGCTGCGATTTGGAGAAATCGCCGGCCTCCGCTGGAAGCACATCGATTTTGATAACGGGTTTGCAACTCTCGAACAGACGAAAAACGGCGATATTCGCGTCGTTCCGCTACCTGGCCAAGTCGCAGCCCACCTCAAAGATTTGCAGTGTCCGAAACTTCCGGATGAATTCCTGTTCCCTTCTAAAGATCCGGCGAAGCGCCATCCGCCTTCCATGATTAGAAAAGCTTTTCAGAATGCACTCCAATTAGCTGGAATTCAGAACTTCAAATACCACGATCTGCGGCATACCTGCGCCAGCCACCTCGCGATGAATGGAGCTACCCAGGGCGAACTTATGGAAATCTTGGGACACCGTTCGTCGGCGATGACGAGAAGATACGCCCATTTCAGCAAGGAACATATCGCACGCGTTCTGCAAAAAACCAGTAATAATCTGATCGGCCCACCAGGAGGAACCTCATGACAATCTATCTGCCCTCAGACCCAAATCTCTTCCGCCAAGCATTTGATGCCGCCTGCGATCGTATTTTACGCAGTGAACAAGACATCGCTTTTTATGCCCTATACGTTGAACTTGCCTCAAGGCTTCAAGAGCACCCGCATTTTAGGGATTATCTACTTGGACTTGAAGACGAGTCTGGGAACAAAAGGAAGGAATTCAGCATCGCCGCATTGGAAGCTCTTGAAGACAGCTGGATGAAACTTTGGAAATATCACCGCCATAGCTTGAAACATCGGAAACAGCTCGTAAGCATCAAGCGAATGGTTACTGCGCCGCATGAGACTACATTTTCCCCTCTTTACCACCGCATTCTTTTCCGATTATGGGAATTCCGTTATTTCTCTCCGGTTTGCCGTTTTATAAACGAAACCCCCAATTTGTTTAGAGCTGCACAATCTGAGCTTAACTGTACTTCTATCCAATTCAACCACCTCCATCCATCGCGAGAAAGATATTTCGCGAAGAGAAAAATCATTCTGTGTAAATTGAGTAAAAAGGATAAGCGGCGCGATCTCCACAAAAGAATCTTCGCTCCTGCGCAAAATAACATTGTGCCTTTCAAGCGATCGGCAGAGTGTATGCCTTCGGCTATCTTCTCCTCAAAAACTGAAGCAATCGAAAAAAAGTTCTTCATTCCAGGACAAAACGACTATGAAAAGCGACAGAACATGCACAACATGGCAGAAACTAATCCCGTTTTTTGCTGGGAAAGAATTCAATTCCTCCAACAGTGCTATAACGCGAGTGGGGGTTTTCCAGCGCTCAGACCATCAAATGGGGAATGGTCACTGACACGAGAAATGGCATGGAAATCTGCTCAAGAGAGATGCGCAATAGAGGTGCTCTTAGGCGCGAAAATGGCCTTCAAGCAAAAACTGTCTCATGAGCCTTGTTCTTCAATTGATTCATTCCTCATTTGCGAGCATCGAATTCATCGAGGAGACTACGAGAAATATCTCCGGTCTCTTAAGAGCCACGTTGCAATCCAATTATTCAGAATACAAGACGCTCAGACGGCATCGCAAGCCCCACATGCGCCTGCACTTCCGCAATTAGAACGGCTAACTGAAGCAGAGCAATACAGAATCGAGCGTGAAAACTTCATTATAGATCATGCAAAAAAATATAGAGCTGAATTTCCTCTTGCGTCTCACAACAAAATGTTTATAGCCTATAAAAAAGAATGCCCTAAGAGGCTTGTATATGCAAAGACCAAGTGGAAAGAGGTCATAAAAAAACATAAATTAGATCCTCGGACCCCCAAAGAGAAAAAGAAAAATTCTGGAAGACCATATTAAAAATAAGGTCAAAAACTCGGTCAGAAAAAAAGATCGCTTTTTATTTCCGCTCGTAATAACCCATTCAAAAATCCAATCATAAATTCTGACGTGATTTATTTGCATTTTTTATAAATAAATTAACTGAGACAATTAGAGTTATTCAAGAAAACAACCGTTAGTCAGGCTTTGTTATGAACAACTCTGAATCTTTTAAAAACCAAGAAGTCCCGATCACTTTCAAGGGCTTTAGTAAAATCTATGAATATCCCACTTTAGGGGGCCTTCGAAAAATGGCTTTCGAATGCGAGATTAATGGATTGAAAAATGCTTTTTTGAAAATCGGCCGCCGAAGGCTTGTTTTACCCGAGACCCTCTTTCGTTTGCTCCGGGAAAAAGGCAGCAAATAACCAAAAATGCAGATGGGTCGCCTCTCACGACAATGAAAGCGACCCATCAAGGAAAAAAAGTATGAATAAGCCCATTGTATCAGAAGATGAGATTTCCTCGGACACAAAAACCCCCGAGGAAAAATCAAAAAAACGCGCTGCCGAATTGAAGGCTTCTGCGGCTCGTACAAAAAAATCAAAATCCGTGTCTGCTAAGAGTGAAAAGAAACACGTTCCTTCCGCACAAGAACAGGAAACGATTGAAGCCTCGATCGTGGATGAACTAAACCGCACTATTGCAATCGTCCATACATCCAGCACCTACATTTTGATCGAAAAAGACGAGATCGAATTCGTCTTAGATTCTAAAACGTCCCTGCTGATCCTCTATGAAAATCAGGTTGTTCCCGAACTTTCCAGTAATAATATCAAGAAGATTACGAAGGCGCAAGTATGGCTGAGAAGTCCTCATCGCCGTACTTATAAAAACATCGTCTTTAATCCAAAAATTCCAGGCCATCATGATGGGAATTTCAATATTTGGAAGGGGTTTGCGATGAAACCAGTAAAAGGCGACTGCTCTCTTTTCTGGGATCATGTGAAAGTTGTCATCTGCGGCGGGAATGAAGTTCACTACATCTATGTTAGAAAGTGGCTCGCCCATTTGATTCAAAAGCCTTGGATCATCGCCACCGCGCTCGTTTTACGAGGAAAGCAAGGAACCGGCAAAGGCACGTTCGTCGATGCCATCGGTAAACTACTTGGCCCTCACTACGCTCCATTGTCAAGTCTTGATCAAATCCTTGGAAGATTCAATTCCCATCTAAAAAATGCAATCCTGATTTTTGCCGACGAGGCGATCTGGGGTGGCAACAAGAAAGAAATCGGCGCCCTTAAGGCGTTGGTTACGGAACCGAAACTGTTCATCGAAGCAAAGGGCAAGGACGGCTATTGGATCGATAACTTCAAACATCTGATCGTCAGCAGCAATGAAGATTGGGCAGTCCATCTTGACCCCGATGATAGAAGATTCTTCGTTCTCGACGTGTCAAATGCGCGAAAAGAGGATCTTACTTACTTCCATGCCATCCGTCATCAGCTTGAAAATGGGGGGCATGAAGCCCTCATGCATGATCTCCTCTACGAAGACCTAACGGGATTCGACCCAAGAATCATGCCTGATAATTTCGCCGGCTTTGACATGAAGCTGGAAAGCACCACAAGCATCGATCGATTCATCCATGCCTCACTAAAGGAAGGATGTTGGGATCATGCCAATGCCGGGCCCTCTGAAACGCTCAAAGATCAGTCAATCGATAAGTTCTACACTGACTACAAAACCTGGTGCGAGCAGGAAAAGCAATCGATCCTCCGCAAAGAACTGATTGGAAAAAGGCTTCGGGCCATTTTCCCAGGTCTTACGACTAAAAGAACTCCGCGCGAAGAAAATCCATCGCGTCCGGTCATGTATATCTTTCCATCCCTAGGAGAATGCCGGACTTCATTTGAAAAATTTTACAAACAAAGCCCGGCGATCTGGGAATAGTCATGGTGGTCATTGTGGTCATGGTAAAATTGCAATTCGCGCAAGAAAATTGGAATCCTCAAAGAAAAGTTCAGAAAATCTTATGCGTTTTGCTTTTTTACCCCGACCACCCTGACCGCTCTTACGACGATTGCGAAAGGAACAGATGAATCTTTTAGACCTGGTTGAAGAAATGGGATGGGAACCGCGTAGAACGTCATCCAGCCACGGCGGGGAATATCATTGCCCATGCCCGGTATGCGGAGGAGACGATCGATTTATGTTCTGGCCTCAAACGAACAGCTACTGGTGCCGGCAATGCAAAGCAAAGGGCGATACTATCCAGTTTTGCAGAGATTTTCAAAAACTATCCTTTCGCGACGCATACGCTAAAACAAAAAAAGATCTTCCGGACTCTTCATTCCCATTTAGGCAACAGCCGCCCGATCCCTCCCCCATTCACTTACCATCCGACTCGTGGCAAGATAAGGCCAGGGCATTTACAGAAAGTTCCCATCAACGCCTTCTGATCGATAAAACGGCGATGGAGCTAATCATGAAACGCGGACTGTCCGTTGATACGATCAAGAAAAACCAGATTGGCTGGAATCCTGTCAAAATGTTTCATCGGCGTGCAGATTGGGGGCTTGAGGAAACGGATAAACGCAAATGGCTATGCCTGCCCCCGGGAATTGTCATCCCTCTCTTCGAAAATGATACTATTCGAAAGCTCAAAATCCGTAAATCTGAGTGGATAGAAGGGAATTTCTATGGGAAATATTATGAAGTTCCTGGCAGCTCGAATATGCTTCCAATTTTCGGCATGCCATCGAAGGAGATTGTCGTCATCGTGGAAGCCGAGTTAGACGCCATGCTTATCATTCAAGAAGCTGGAAATCTCTGTACCTGCATTGCTCTCGGAGGCGCCCAGAAAAGACCTTGTCCTCTTCTCCGTGAATGGATGCTTAAAAGAAAACTGATTCTTTTTGCTTTGGATTTTGACGAAGCCGGGAAAAAGGAGTACCCGTATTGGCAGCAGTCCTATCCAAATCTTGAGCCTTGGCCTGTTCCTGAAGCGAAAAGTCCCGGTGATTATTTTGCAAAGGGAGGTAATTTGAAAACATGGATATCATCTGGATTGAAATTGAAACCGAAATCGCAATACATATCTTGAAGATGATTCTTCAAAGAGTTATGCTGTATGTCTATCTAACGAACTGAGGAAGCGAATTTGGATATCTTGAACTTTCAAGGCCTTGTACGAAATCTTGCCTCTCTTCGCAAAGAGTCAGAATGGCTGGAGTTGAAGCACAATAATGAAAATCCGCAAGACATAGGTGAATACATTTCCGCTCTCTCAAACGGAGCAGCTTTGCTGGGAAGGCATAGTGCTTACATTTTATGGGGCATTGAAGACATGACCAGTCGCATCATCGGTACAAACTTCCGTCCCAGAGAAGCTAGAGTAAACGGCCAAGAGCTTGAAAGCTGGCTAATTTTCCATCTCGATCCTCAAATCGATCTGCGGATTCATGAGGGAGAGGTTGATGGCAATTATGTAGTCCTGTTTGAATTTGCACCTGCAACACATCGTCCGATTCGTTTTAAGGGTTCAGAATACATCAGAGTAGGAACTTACAAGAAAAAGCTTCAGGAATGCCCAGAAAAAGAAAGGGAATTATGGCGTATCTTAGGCCAGACTGCTTTTGAGAAGGGCGTCGCAATGAAGAACGTGCCTGCTGACCAAATCCTTTCTCTCCTCAATTGTCCTGCCTATTTCGATCTTATGAGGCTGCCTCATCCGGAAAATAGATCTGCGGTTCTTGAGAGATTTGCTTCTGAAAAACTGATTTCACAATCAGATGGCGGAAGTTACGATATTTCAAACTTGGGTGCTATCCTTTTTGCTAAAAACTTGGAGGATTTCGATCGACTGGCTAGAAAAACTCTCAGAATCATTTTCTATCGCAGCGACAGTCGCATGGAAACAATCAAGGAATATGAAATGAAAAAGGGGTATGCTCTGGGTTTCGAAGAAGCCGTAGCTTATATCAACGACCAACTTCCCCAAAACGAGCATATCGGCGAGGCGTTTCGTCAAGAAGTGCGTATGTATCCGAAAATTGCTATCCGAGAATTGGTAGCGAACTCCCTGATCCATCAAGATTTCAACATTACCGGCGCTGGTCCCATGGTAGAGATTTTTGCAAATCGGGTTGAAATCTCAAATCCAGGCTTGCCATTGATTGATATCCTTCGATTTATTGATGAAACTCCACGTTCACGCAACGAAATATTAGCACGTCTTATGCGCAGGTTAAATCTATGCGAAGAGCGTGGAACAGGGGTCGATAAAGTCATTCTACAGATCGAATTTTTCCAGCTTCCTGCCCCAGATTTTCGAAAAACGACTCAAAGCACTCTTGCCGTTTTATATGGGCATAAAACGCTAAAGGAGATGGATTCCAAGGAACGGACTCGGGCTGCCTATCAGCATGCCTGTCTTCAGCATGTCATTGGTAAAAAGATGACAAATGAGTCTTTGCGGAATCGCTTGGGGATCAAGCAATCTAGCTATTCGCTCGCTTATCGAATCATTCGAGATGCAATACAAGAGAATCTGGTCAAGCCGCAAGGAGACGAGGTCGGTGCTGGAAAGAGCGCTTTCTATCTTCCTTTCTGGGCTTGACTCGATTATGTACGGCTCTTTGGATTAGGACCTGAAAATTATCGTATTCCATTGATTATCAGTGCTTTTGAATTGTGCACGATTTGTGCACGGGCTTCTATGAACACCGTAAAAATAATCACAAAATTCTGAGCGTCAGCGTTTTTTGTTGTCGCATCTTGGTTTAAAATTAATTAAATAATTTATAATGAGGATCAGATGGTAAATTATTAGAAGTTTCCAAAAAATTGGGGTGATTTATGAAAACATCGCAGGAAATAGATAAAAAACAGCAAGAGGTCGTTGCAACAGGGAATAATCCTGAGATTGAGCCTGGACCTGTTCTTCAATGGAACTATAAATTTAATGAACAGACTGGGAGAAACGAGTTTGATTCGATTGAGCTATCGGATGGCAGTCAACTCGATGCAAAAAGTTTGAAAACAGCACTCAAAAAAACCACTGGCACTACTGACCTGAAAATCGGAGAAAAAATTCTAGGCAAAGTTTCGTATGGAATGTCAGCAGAGAATCATGTCACTCGAATAAATGAAGCCTCGACCTTATTGCCTGCTTTACGACCAAAAGATGAGACTGAAGCGTTGCTGCTCGGTCAATTTCTCGCTCTCCATGACTCAGGAATGAAATGCCTAAGACAGGCTAACGCGCAAGATAGCTTCTACCACGAGGAGAGGCTTTTTATTTTGGCCAACAAGCTTTTGAATACAGCCAATCAAACCATGCAGACCGTTTTGAAATATCGCTCTGGCGGACAGCAAATGGTACAAGTCCTTCACGTTCACAATGAAGGGCAGGCTATAGTTGCCCAAAACCTCTCCTCCCAGCCTCGCGGGGAGGGGTCAATGGAAAAAATCATGAATTGAACCCGTTGGATCATTGTGGCTCAGTGCACAGCAAACAGCAAAAGATCTCAAGAACAATGCCTCAAGTGGGCCGTCCGCGGCAGGCGTACGTGCCACATGCACGGAGGAACATCTAGAGGGCCGAAAACCAAAATAGGAAAAGAGCGCGCTCGCCGGGCAGCCCTACTACATGGAGGTCAAACTCAAGAAGCTCGAGTCCTTCATCGAGAGGCTATGGCTTTAATCCGCCAAAGCAAGGATCTTCTGCAATCATTTAATCTCGACTGATTCACTGAAACTCTCCAGTCAGGAAATTGGAGAAGAAAAAATTCGATTTTGTGATTTGATCCGACATCATAAATGGATCTGTACTCATGAAAATAAGGTATCATTGCCCCATTTCTTAAATCATTCAAATGCAAAAAATTTATGTTAAGAAATTTTTGACTTGAAAAGTGAGCGGTGAACAAATAACATCACTTGTCAATGACGCGGGGTGCTGGACTTTCCGGCTGAGAAACACCCGTAGAACTTGATCTGGATAATGCCAGCGCAAGGACGTCTACTCCTTCGTCATTCTTTATTTTTTCATGAGGTAAATAATGACGAAAAAAACCAGAACAAATTTTCTTCTTAACTGGTATGCGAATCCCTATCATACTCCTCTCTTTGTTGCTCAGGAGTTGGGATACTATGAGAGCGCAGGAATCAAACTCGCTCTTTTCGAACCAACCGATCCGAGCGATGTGACTGAGGCAGTAGGCGTAGGAGCGATGGATTTGGGTCTTAAAGCGATGATCCATACATTGGCCGGGCGGGCAAAAGGATTTCCTATCATTTCCTTGGGAACACTGCTCGATGAACCCCCTACTGGCTTGCTCTCCCTAAAGTCCAGTGGTATTCATACTTTTCAGGATATCGTCGGAAAAAAAATCGGATATATTGGTGAATTCGGAAAAAAGATCATTGATGACCTTGCCCGTTTAGCTGGGATAGAACCTGCATCTTATGAAACAGTGCGAGTAGGGATGAACGTCACTGATGCGATTCTCAGAGGAAAAATCGATGCGGGTATCGGTTTTATCAACTTCCAAAAGGTGGAGCTGGAACACCTCGGAGGAGAAGCTAACCTTCTCCGGATTGACCAATTGGCAGGTTTGGGCTGCTGCTGTTTCTGTTCGATCCAATTCATCGCTTGCGAGAAGTTTGTTAAAGCGCATCCAGAATTAGTCAAGGGTTTTCTCCTCGCTACTCAAAGAGGGGCCGCATTCACAGTAGAAGAACCAGGAAAAGCCTTTGATATCCTTTGCGGTACAAAACCGGCCTTGCGCACTGAGATGCACAAGGCAATTTTTCTCCGCACACTCCCATTCTTTTCGCGCAATCTTCTCAATGTAGACCGCGATTGGAACAAGGTGTATCGCTATTCAACCCATCTCGGGATTTTGCCTGATTCATTCGAGCTTGAAAAAGTTTATACGAATCAGTATTTACCCGAGTCACCATTTTCTGATCTGAAACCAATCGCATGTTGCGTCTGATGAAGTGTGTATTGACAATCGGTGGATCAGACAGCGGCGCCGGGGCCGGGATCCAGGCCGATTTAAAAACATTTGCCGCTCTGGACTGTTATGGAACATGCGCCATCGTGGCGATCACAGCGCAAAACACGACTGGAGTGCTCAGAGTAGAACCTATTTCCCAGGAGATGATCTGCAAGCAGCTCGAAGCAGTTTTTTCTGATTTCCCGATCCATGCTGTGAAAATCGGCATGCTTTGGGATGTTTCGATCATAGAGACGATAATCGAAAAATTGCCGCGCAATCTTCCTATCGTAGTCGACCCTGTAATGGCAGCAAAAGATGGAAGCATTCTACTCAAACCAGAAGGTTTGAAAGCGATGAAAAAACTTTTTTCCTTCACTACGATTGTCACTCCAAACCTTCCGGAAGCCTCAATTTTGCTCGGTCGACAGATCAAATCGATTGAGGAGATGGAAAATGGAGCACGCCAACTTTTGGATTTTGGATCCCAAGCAGTCCTTGTAAAAGGAGGTCATCTTTATGAAAACCAAGGAACCGATTGTCTGATGATGCATGAGAAATCCATTTGGTTCGAGGCCCCGGCAGTCGCAACGCGTAATACCCATGGAACAGGGTGTGTCTTTTCGTCTGCCATCGCAGCATTCTTAGCAAACGGAGAAGCTATTGAAGAGGCAGTGCGTAAGGCAAAAGCCTATCTTCATCGCTGCCTTGATACAAGGAAAGAGAACACAATCGGGAGAGGAGGATATGGTCCTGTCAGGCACATCTTCTAATCCCATATTAATCATCGGCGGCGGAATTATCGGTCTGAGTATCGGATGGCAACTCGCACGTAAGAAAATCAATGTGATCATCTTGGAAAAAGAAAAAGCAGGCCGTCAAACAAGCTGGATGGCAGCTGGCATGCTTGCCCCCTTTTCCGAAGCAGGATTTGAAGATAAAGATAAACTTTCCCTTGGAGAACAGGCTTTGTCCTTCTATCCCCGTTTTTTGCAAGAATTGGAAGAGGATTCCGGTACGAGACTTGCATTGGAAGGCAAGGGGACTCTCTTTGTAGCTCTTAACCAAAGCGATCGAGCTTGGCTGCAGTGGATCTATACTTTTAAGGAAAAACAAGGGCTTCCCCTTCAATGGCTTACCGAAGAAGAAATCCGCTTCCGAGAACCTCTTCTTTCTCCTAGGGTAGGAGATGGCATCTTGTTGCCAACAGAAAAGCATATTCATCACAGAAACCTGCTCATTGCCTTGCAGAAGGCATTTGTTTCTCAAGGCGGTATTCTCAAAGAAGAAACAGAGGTCACTGAAATCCTCCACCGAGAGGATCGTTTCAGAGGAGTAAAGCTAGGAACTGGCGAAGAAATTGCATCTGAAGCAGGGGTTTTAGCCACTGGAGCGTGGAGCTGTCGCTTCTCCTTTCCCGAATGCAAAGAGATCCGCCCTGTAAAGGGGCAAATCATTTCAGCACGAAACCAAGGCCAATATCGACTCTCCCACATGATCCGCACACCACGCGTCTATCTCGTTCAAAAAAGTGATGAGACAATCCGGATCGGAGCAACTAGCGAGGAAAAGGGGTTCGATCAAACACTATCTTGCGGCGCAGCTTTGCAGCTTTTGCAAAGTGCTTGGGAAGTTTTCCCTGCGATCGAAGAGTTTTCTTTTGATGCCTTAGAGTCGGCCAGTCGACCAGTAACCAAGTTTGATCTACCCATCATAAAGGAAAGCTCTATTCAAGGTTTCCATTTTGCTATCGGTCATGGTCGAGGAGGAATTTTATTCGCACCCTATACTGCTTATCAGTTGACATAATTTTTTGGAGGGTTTTTATGGACATCAAACTAAACGGTCGCTGTGCGACGCTTCCTCAGTCACAAACTTTAGCTGAGTTCTTGCGCAACCGCCAGATCACCGTAGAAACACGTGGCGTCGCTGTGGCGCGCAATGGAAGCATCGTGCCCCGAACAAGCTGGGAAGATTGTCGTTTAGAGTCACAAGACGAAGTGGAGGTGATCCATGCTGTCGCAGGAGGTTGAAGCATCCCAAGATTCTTTTGTTCTTGAGGGGCGTACTTTTTCTTCTAGACTTGGAATGGGAACTTCCCATTTTCCCGACTTCGCAACCTGTGAACGGGCTATCCGAGCCAGCGGAACTGAGATCGTCACACTTGCTATACGGCGCATCGATTTCGAGCAACGAAACGATTGTCACTTGCTCAGTCTGATCGAAGAGCTCGATCTTGCTATCCTTCCGAATACCGCCGGTTGCTTTACTGCTTATGAGGCAGTTCTCACCGCTCACCTAGCTCGAGAGGCCCTTCAAACAAATTGGGTGAAATTAGAAGTGATTGGCGATGAAAGGACTTGTTTTCCGAATAACGAAGAACTTCTCAAAGCAGCGCGTCAGCTCGTTCGGGATGGCTTTTCTGTCTTTCCCTTTTGCAGCGATGACTTGATTGTCTGTCAGAAATTACAGGATATCGGTTGTGCAGCTGTGATGCCATTTGGTTCACTGATTGGCACGGGAAGGGGCATCAATAACCCCTATCACCTCGAATTGATTCGCGAACAGATACATATTCCACTCATTATCGACGCAGGGATCGGAACAGCATCTGACGCCGCCATCGCTATGGAACTCGGTGCTGATGCGATTCTACTCAATAGGGCGATTGCCAAATCTCAGCATCCAGTCCTGATGGCCCACGCCATGAAAGAAGGATGTCAAGCAGGTCGAAAAGCTTTTCTCGCAGGAAGAATGCCCAAAAGTCATTACGCCGTCGCTTCAAGTCCTAAAATTGGGAGGATCCAATGCGGCAAATGTTGATCACAGAAGGGAATGCGAGAGAAGATCTCTTTGAAAAACTAAAAAGAGCCTGCGAAGCAGGTGTAAACGCCATCCAAATCCGAGAGAAAACCATGGAAGCCAGTGATCTCTTCGAACTGACATCACGTCTAGTGCCAGTTGCACTGGCTTATCATGTCGTTTTATTAGTCAATGACCGCATCGACATCGCGATCGCCGCGAAAGCTACAGGCGTGCATCTTCCTGAAAGAGGCTTATCTCCATCAGTCGTAAAACAACTCAATCCTTCTTTGCTCGTTGGGTGCAGTGTCCATTCGCTTGAAACAGCTCTCGAAAAAGAAGCTAAAGGCGCTGATTACCTCCTTTTCGGCCCCGTTTTTGCAACCCCTTCTAAAATTTCGCAAGGAATCGAAAAACTGCGCGTGATCGCATCCAGTGTAAAAATTCCTGTAATTGCTCTGGGAGGGATTGACCCCACCAAAATCCCCGCTTGTATCCAGACAGGTGCAAAAGGAATTGCCGGCATCCGCTGTTATTGGAATGACAAAAACATCGAAACAGGAATATTGGCCAATGCCAACGCTCTATCTCATTCTTAGCACCCACTTAGCGCCTTTGCCTCAACTTAAAGTCATTGCGCGCAAGGCGATTAAAGGTGGGGTTGATTGGATCCAGTTCCGGCATAAGGAACCCTACACTGAAGAAGTTCTCAGTATCGCAAAAAAGATCCGCTTCCTCTGCCGAAAGCACGGTATTTCTTTTATTCTCAATGATCGATTCGATCTTGCACTCCATCTCGATGCAGATGGGGTCCACATCGGACAAACCGACATTCCTCTTTCGATTGTTCGCTCTTTTTTACCGAAAGGAAAAATCCTGGGTGCGACAACACCGATACTGGAAGCCATTGAAAAAGCCTTATATGGTGGTGCTAATTACGCTTGCATCGGCCACATTTTTCCTACGTCGACGAAAGAAAAAAAAACACCGCCACTCGGAATCGAAAAACTTGTCGACATCGCCACTTGTTCTCCTCTTCCTCTCTTTGCCATCGGCGGAATCGATGAAGAAAATGTCGCTTCTGTTCTATCGGCCCCAATCGCCGGCATCGCTGTTTCCGCGGCCATTTGCTCAGCGCCTGACCCCGAAAAAGCCGCCAAAATGATTAAACAAAGGATGCAGAATGTTTACTCTAAATGAACAAGAACGATATGTGAAACAAGTTGCCCTGTGCGAATGGGGGTGGGAAGCCCAAGAAAAAGTGAAAAAGAGCTCCGTTCTTGTCATTGGAGCAGGAGCTCTTGGCTGCGCTGCACTTCCTTACCTTGTAAGCGGCGGCATTGGGAAAATTGGAATTGTTGATAGAGACAGGGTCGAGCGCTCGAACCTACATCGGCAACCACTCTATACTGAGGCAGATATAGGCGCTCTTAAAGTCGACGTGGCCATCCAAAAACTCGCCCTTTTGAACCCACATACAGAATTCATTTCTTGTCCTTTTTTCCTCGATGAGGAGAATGGATTCGACCTGATTCGTAGCTATGATCTCATCCTCGACGCTACGGACCGATTCTCTTCACGACTGACAATCGATACTGTCTGCTACGAATTACAAAAACCGTGGATTCATGCCTCTCTTGAACGATTCACAGGCCAGGTGATTTTTTTCAGCCAATCCCGATACGCAGATCTATTTCCTGGTTTGTCGGATACTATGGCGACTTCTTGTTCTGCGGAGGGAGTCCTCGGTCCATTGCCTGGGGTCCTAGGAACAATGCAAGCCCTTCAAGCCCTCCAATGGCTGGGAGGTATAGGGGCTAATCTACCGGGGAAATGGATTCGCATTGATGCGCTTACTTGGCGCACCCAGGTTCTCACATACAGTACCCCAATAACGAAGGATACTCTTTCGGTGACCGAACTATTGCAATGGATGAAAGAAGGGCGAGATTTTATTTTGGTCGATCTTCGCCGACCTGAAGAAAGAGTCAAAGGAAATATCGAAGGAATTTCCATCACCTCTATCGATAATATTCCTAAAAACCAAACAATGGTTCTCTATTGCCAAACAGGCATTCGAAGCGCTGCAGCTGTCAAGCGATTGAAGGAACGAAACATCTCAGCATATTCCCTCGAGGGAGGCTATGAAGGCTTTTTGATCACAAACAAGATAGCGTAACCTTATACTTCTCCCCAACTTAGATTTAGCCGCAATTAGGGCTAAAGCAGCTTGGCCTAGAAACGATATCCCAAAAGGAGGCGGGCTCCGTAGATATTTTGAGTCTCTGTAAAGTCGAGCTTGAGAAAATAGGGTTCCAATTGAACTTGCCAACGCTTAGACGCACTGAAATACCAAACTAGAGGAACTCCTATTTCTCCTCCCCACATATTCTCATATTCATGAAGTCTTTTCTTATGACCTTCATAGTGATATTTGAATTTTCGTTCAGCACTTGGAGCGAACAACAGTTTGAGATTCAGCCCCATACTGAATGATTCATTCAGATCAAACAAGGAACGCATCCCAGCAGTAACATATGCGAGCGTTTCATTCGCACCACTGCTACCAAACCCATAAAATCCTATACCCAAATAAGGCGATACCAAACCCTCTTTTTGTTCGAAAGTATATCCTAAGCGTAGCTCTAGGTTGCCAAATCCAACCCTTCCATTGCCATGAAATTCATATTTTTGCGACGTGCGTTTGAATGTCTTATTTCCCCATGATGCGAGAAAATCCACCCCTGCATAAAGAGCTTTAGGCTTGAGGTATTCGTACCTCAGCGTCGGCCCTACAAAATACCGCACACCGTGAATTTTGATATCTTTGACATGAGTGTGCAAATCAAACGCAAAAGCTTCAGGTCCTATGTAGAAATGATTGGGGTATTTGCTGTTAACAGATGAATTTGAGCCACCAAAGCAATTTGCACTAACTATGAACGGAGCTAATAGAAGAATTGTTAAAGCACTTTTCATAATATACATTAGCGTACTCTCATGTTGGGATTTACATAATGAGGGTCTTGATATTGATTCGAATTTCTTATTTCATCGATATTCTTTTTAATATTCTTTGCATGATCACTTGCCTTTTCTGCAAGATGAAGAAATTCAAGCACTCTATTAGCCCATTTTGTAAATTTTTTCCAAAATGATTTACACTGAAAAGAAGTAAAATCATTTGTTTTACAATCAAAAATATAATCTGCACTTCCTAAAACAGGCTGTTTCGCAAATTTGAAATCTGGAAGCAACTGTTCCTCAATTTCGTCCACAAGAGAAGTTAAGAGTTCTTGAGCTTCATAGGAAGGTGCAATTGTAATTAAGTCGCGTAAAAACCCAATCGATGAATCATATTCAGGCAAGCCATCCGTCTCCAACTCAACCTCTGACACATCTTCATCATAACTATTCATAGCAAAAAACATGGATCCAACCGCTTGTGTGCAATGTTCCGAGAATCCCAAAGCATCGTAGGCAATCGATTGTCCAAAAGAGATCAAAAAACTGATTACAGATGCAGAATTATCAGAACGATCCAATAGAGAGTTAGCTTTTTGAAATTCTTCCAATGCACCGCATGGATCATGCGCCAAGAGATTGTCGTACCCATAACCAAGATGATTTAGACTTTCAGACTGCCATTCTTTGAGATTATGTCGGCCATCTGAAGAAAAACAGAGTGATCCCAGCCCCAACAACAGCACAACCAGCACTAGTCTAAGCACATAGTCTCCTAACATAATCTTTAAATTTCAAAGGATGTGCCTGTGTATTTTTTTTGTCAACTTTATTGCTTAACTCTGAAACAGAGAGAGAGCTTCTTGCCATGAAATTTTTCCGCATTTTTTACGCAAATGACTGGAAATTAAAGGAATTTTCAGGAATCGACCTGAACGCGGTCGTGATTTTCTTGAGAGGAAAATGCGGTTCTGGTTAACTCTAGTCTGTTCAGAGTTACATAAGGAAGCGGACTCATAACCCGCTGGTCCCTGGTTCAAGTCCAGGTTGCCCCACATTTCTAAACGCTTACACTATAAGCGGTTACACGCCAAGTTAAGTCAATTATTAACTTAACTTTGTGCCTTGTGGCACGCTGGCCGCATAGTGACCTTCTATACGTAACAGCTCATCTCCTTAGATCTTCTTTAAAACCAATAGGAGATTAAAGATGGCTACGATACAAAAACGAAAAAACAAAAACCGCACTATAAGTTACCGGGTCATGATCAGACGGAATGACGGTTTTAACATGGCCTACCTATGAAGAAGCCAAAGACTGGGCGATTCAAGAAGAGGCCCAACGACAACAAGGAATTTATTTTCCGGAGAAACTCAAGAAAAAGCATACAGTGGCTGAGTTAATCGATCTGTATGCAGAACCACTCCAATTCTTCGGCATCTCAACTGGTGGAAAGCCAAGATCGGAAAATACACTCTGAATCACATCAACTCCGATTTGATCAAAAAACAACGTCAAGAGCTCTTATATGGTTTCCCCCAAAGGAACTCAGCGTAGCCAAGCCACAGTCAATCGATATCTTGCCTCTTTTTCAGGAGCCCTTAGCTATGGCGTTAAGGACTGTGAATGGCTTTCTGTAAATTTCAAAGGCAACCTTTCTTCTTAAAAAGTTGAAGATCTAAATTGGTTTCTTGAGAGATTTTCCTCAGTCTGCTCTCGAGACTTTTCCGAAAAGTTGTTGCGGTCTTAAATGTTTTACCCATGTGCTTCTTGCATCATTTTGAGGAGTTTTGCAATGACTTCAGCAGGACATCTTTGATTGATTTCAATGGCATGTTTTGTTATAAGTCCTTTTTTCTTAGATCCTTGAAAGCCTACACTAGTAAATCCTCGGCTAACACACCATCTTACGAGATCAATTAAGGTTCGTAATGGGGTTGTAATTTTATAGCCTTCCTTCATCACAATCTCATCGGCTTGAAGCTTCACTCTACGCAAAACTAAAATCTCCGGAATTTTTGCCATTCTTCTGAATCCAAAAGGGACAGTCATATGGCTTTCTGCTATTTCAAAAAGTTCTGTCTCTGGAGTCTTCATATATCCCCTAATATTGAAGGGTTTTACACACGAAAGTCATAACCAAGTCGAATCTTTAAGCTAAACCGTTGACTGATCATGATTTTCGGACCTGAGAAGATATTGCATTGAATATAAATAAATGGTAAAATCGGTCTTTTAAATTTTCATTAACACTTATGATTAAGCATTTAAATTATCTATTATTCCTCGTATTAACTTACACTTCTCTTCAGGGTGAGAATTACTCCTATTCGGATCTTTTAAAGGCATCCCAATCTGAACAGATAAAAGCTCTACAGGAAGCAAGTTCCTTTCTTAACTGGAATGAAGACACTCAATTTCAATCGCTAGAAGGGGGATTGACGCGAGCTAAAGTGTACGCTTTTGAGTTTGAAGGAAAAAAATATGTCCTTCGTTTTTTAGCTTTAGCACCAAGTCATTCAAAAGAAATGAGGAAAAACGAAATAGAAGCTCTGAAGATTGGAAACAAACTTGGGGTTGCTCCTGGATGTGTTTTTTCAGATCGAGATGCCGTCTTAATGGTCATGCCGTTTATCCAAGGACGGCCACTACATTACCCAAACGACAATCAGCTATCGCAAGTTGGGATACTGGTTAGAAAACTACATAATTATTCCGATTCGTATCCGACGAGATATTCTCTAAAAGACCGAATAAATCTACATTATCAAAAGGCTATCAAAGCTGGTGTTGCTTATCCCACAGGTTTCGATCAAGAAGTTCAGAATGTAGTGAACAAGTCTTCTCCACGTTCGCTTGTTCCTTCTCATGGAGATCTAAATCCATCTAATATTTTAATTGATGATTCTTCTGGAGATATCAATATTATTGATTGGACGACTGCAACATTAGAAGATCCTTTTTTTGATTTAAGCTTTTTTTGTTTACTTTCTAATTTATCTCTTCTCCAAGAGGAAGTATTTTTAGAAGCCTATTTTGGAAGAAAGCCTTCGGAAAAAGAGTGTAAGATCTTAAAGGAAGAAAAGGCAAAAGTCTGTTTATTAACAGCTGCAATCTGGTTTCGATTTTCTGAAACGTCAGAGGAAATAGCATTGCCTATTGAATCACGCATTGCGGCTTTGGATACCGAGTTATATTCTCCAGCTCTCAAGTCACTTCAAGATTACTTGGGAGAGGGAATTGTTGTTGATCTGAATACAGCCCCTAAATCTGAGGTTAAATCTTATGCGCTCAGTTTCTATAAAGCTTATCTTGAAGCCCAGAGAGTTGGAGAGTCGACTTATAATCCTACTTTGCTCAATGAATTAACGTTGATGGATGAGAAGGATCAAGAAGCAAGATTTAAGGAGATAAATGCGGGAAATCTAGCTTCCGAAGAACCTGGAAAGATGATAGAAAAAATTGATCAAGGAAATCTTCCTCGCCTGAAAGCTATTGTTGAGCAATTCGGATGGCCAGGATTTCGGACTGTAGGAGCAGAAGGTGCTGACAAGATGTGGTTGCTAGTTCAGCATTGTTCAAGAAATAGAATTTCAGAAAACGTGTTTACAATTGCTAAAAGAATCTGTTGTTAAAGGAGATGCTTCGAAAAGGCATTTGGCGTATCTGATGGATCGTGTATTGGTAAATGAAGGAAAACCACAAGTTTATGGCACACAAGTTCAAGTCATCGAAGGAAAGTAGAAGATCCTGATAATTTAGACAATCGTAGAAAGGCAATGGGATTAGGCTCTTTTGATGACTATCTAACTCTTCTCAAAGAAGTCTATCACTTAGAAAAATAGACGGTGCATTAGCGGTGCATCGATTGACCTATTGCACCAACGAAATCCAATAAATTCCTTTACCCTCTTACTCATAGCGGTTGGATGGTATTGGGTTTTAGGGTAGACTACCGCCTTCATAACCCGCTGGTCGCATGGTCTGAAGCGAGTACGAAATCCATTGGATGTCGAACGCAGCTTCAGGTCCTGATTGCCCACATTTAATTATAAGGTGCTCAATGGCAAAAGGTGCAATACAAGCGAGAAAGAAAAAAGCTCGGAAAGAATCAAAAGAACAAAGCAAGGCTCGGGCTTTCAACAAATCCAAATTCCCCCCACGACGACCCTACCGCCAGTCCCCCTGAATTATTTTATTGCTTCTCTTCGAAAAAGGGAGGCTGTCTGTAGTTTTTATGAGCTACTCATACGCTTTTTGAACATCGTGGCTCAAAGGAAAGCCCATTGTTTGATCTTTCCATTTAAGATATCTTTCATTTGGAGTTCCAACGGAACAAATAATCCTTTGAGGTAATGCTCAATACTAGCTTCGTCCATGTCAAAAAAAATCCTATCTTCAGTCAGTCTTAGAAGTTCCATATTTAAAAGAAGCATATAAGATTCTTGAAGGAAGAAGAGCCTTGTGAAAACCTTCAAGCACTTCCCTTAGATTTTCAATACGGAACGGGCGGTAGAGATGCATTAGCCCAAACAGCATCAAATTCGCTGGAAAAATGCATATCCTAAAAAAGCATATGCAAGGCATCTTTTCCTAGAAGATTTGAAGTCAATTTCACCATCTCTAAAGAACCGTCAATCGTACCCCTTGCTCAGAAAAAATTTAGAATCTCGACCTACGCCACAGCCTGCATCTAAAATCCGCCCTTGGTCAGGAACATGCTCGAGAAATTTCTGATAGAGATCTTGCACCTCGGCATTAATGGTTCTATAGTAGAAATTTTTTGAGTTTTTATCGTAATATCCAATCGAATCCATTTGCTTCTCCGAAATGTACCAAAAAAATTATCACAAACCTTCTAGTAAATCCAGTTAGAAAGTTTGGTGCAACACGTCTCAACTTTTTACACCAAGCTACAACTTTCCGTTCTCTTTAAAGCTTTAACATTACTATGGTTATGGGCGTAAGTATCGATCGCGTCTAATTATTGAGCTGGCCCCCTTTCAAGTGCCCTTGCCACAGTGTTGGAGAATGACATTGAGAAAGGCCTGTCCGTATCTTTCCCATTTGACGGGACCAACTCCATTGATCTTTAGCATCGCTTCCCGATTTGTGGGATAGACCCTCGCCATCTCGATGAGTGACCGATCTCCGAAAATAACAAAAGCAGGTACCCGCATTTCCTGTGCAAATTTTTGACGCAGCCGGGAAAGTTCAGTGAATAAAACCAGATCGCATTGGAGATCGCTGCCTTTCTTGGGCTTCACCACTTTGTCGACTCTCTTTCGCATCATCACTATCTGCGAACCGCTCGTCACACTGGACGAAGCTGCTGTCCATCGCAAAACGGGGTACTCCCCTTCGGAGCGCTCCAAAAAGCCTTTTTCAATCAGAGTTGAGATGTAATATCGAATATCATCCTCGGAATACTTAGCCATCAAATTGTAGGTGGAAAGCCGGTCGTGTCCCCTATCAAAGATCATCTTCGTTTTGGCTCCTCGCAGAACGTCGATGACATGCCTGACGCCAAATTGGTGCTTAAGACGATAAACGCACGAGAGAATCTGTTGTGCTACAATCGTCTCATCAAGCTCCGAACCATCTAGACAGCGATCGCAGCTGTTGCAACTGCTGCTTGGATAAGTTTCTCCAAAATAACGGAGAAGTCCATGGCGTCGGCACTGGGCAGACCTGCAAAGCGCTAGCATCTGCTCTGTCTTTGTCTGCGTAGTTCGGCGAACGGCCTCATCGGAAATCTGATTCAAAAAGACCTTATAAACCATCAGTTCCTGAGCTGAGTAGAGCATCAAACACTCGGAGGGAAGACCATCTCTGCCCGCACGGCCCACTTCCTGATAATACTGTTCTATGGAACGGGGCATATCCATATGGACGACAAAGCGAATGTCCGGTTTATGAATTCCCATGCCGAAGGCCACCGTTGCCACCATAAGAAGGCATTCTCCATGGATAAATTCGTGCTGCGCTTTTGTCCGTTCCTGATCTGACAAGCCTGCATGATACTTTCCTGGTTTAAACCCCGCCTGTATCAAGTTAGCATAAGTCTCATCCACCCCTTTGCGCGTTGCAGCATAGATAATGCCTGATTTTCCTCTATGCTTGTTTAGAAAATCTCGTAACTGACTCTTAGGAGTCGTCTTGGGTTCAATATGGAAGGTTAAATTAGGTCTATCAAAGCTTGCCCTGATCACATGAGGCTCTTTCATGCCGAGTTGTGTAATGATATCTTTTTCCACATCCTTGGTTGCCGTAGCAGTTAACGCCACTATAGAAGAGCCGGGGAACCTCGTCTTTAAGAAGGCTAGCTGTCGATACTCAAGTCGGAAAGAATGTCCCCATTGAGAAATACAATGGGCCTCGTCAATGGCAAATAATGAAACCGGTATCTTTTGGAGATGCAGGATAAAATTTTTATCGGAAAGCCTTTCGGGAGCGATATACAATAACTTAAAATTGCCGAGGTTATTCAACAAAGCGCGGATTTCATCGGAATGCAGGCTACTGTTGAGAAAGGCCGCTGGTAGTCCGTTTTTGTATAAACCAACGACTTGATCTTGCATCAGCGAAATCAAAGGCGAGATCACAACAGCAATTCCCGGCAACAGCATCGCGGGCAACTGATAACAAATTGATTTTCCAGCCCCTGTGGGCAAAATTGCCACGACATCTTTGTGATCCAAAACGGCAGTCACGATCTCTTTCTGAGAGTCTCGAAAATCGTTGTATCCAAAAAGCGCTTTTAGATGATCCTCTAAGGAGGGATTAGAATCGTTTTTCTGCATTCTACCGTTCATTCAGGTTTTGATAATCTACTTTTGCCGAATTTACGTCTTTATTCTAAAAAATTTCTTCTGTTTTTTTCATAAAAATGAGCAAAAGAAGACGATTGAATCTCGGCCATGACTAATTTGTCCATCTGATGCTGCAAAAAATCTCTTTCCATGAGACTATCCCACTATTCAAACATTTGATTTTTGTTGGATTTTTTGTCAGATTTTGAAACCGCTTGGCAGGACATACTTGAAGATGTAGACCAAGAAGCGGTTTCAAAATATGGCAATAAAGACACGAAAAGCAAATATTTTGAATAGTGGGATAGTCTCATAACGAATACAAGTAGCCAACACATTTAGAAAATAGAATTAATTTTAAGCGAATGATAGTGACTGTTTCCTCACTTAATAGTTGCAATTCAGAAAGATCTACGGCAATTTTGAAGATTGCTTGTGGACTATTTAGCTTATAGATAAGATGAAAATCTTACTTATTACCCCACTACTCAAATAGCGGACAAATAGCTTGCTGCGGCTTTGCCAAATCGATCCGAGCGAGGAATCCTTCGTATTCAAGAATGTTATTCCTCGCTCGGATCGATTTGGCTGTGCCTCACCAGCGCTCTTTGTCACCTATTTGAGTAGTGGGGTAATAACTGGAGCCAATCGGTAGGGTTAAAAATGGAGAAGAAGTTTCGAAAATCCCTCTTTTTATTCAGGCGCGATTTACGGCTTGAGGATAATACGGGGCTCATTTTTGCGTTAAAGTCTTCGGAAGTTGTCATTCCCGCCTTCATTTTCACACCAGAACAAATCGAGAGAAACCCCTTTAGAAGCGATCATTGCCTGAAATTTATGATTGAATCTCTCGAAGACCTCGAAAACCAGCTGAAGAAAAAAAGGGGTAAGCTCTTTCTTTTTAAGGGAAGGCCCGAAGAAGTTGTCAGTAGATGTATGAGCGAACTCAATATCGAGGCTTTGATCGTAAATCGGGACTACACTCCCTATAGTCGGGAAAGAGACAAAAAGCTCGAAAAAGTGTGCAAAACAGGCCAGATTCCATTTCATTCTTTGGATGATGCTCTCCTTCATCCACCTGAAGAGACTCTGAAAAAAGATGGGAAGCCTTACACGATTTTTACACCCTATTTTCGCAATGCTTCTAAACTCAAAGTTTTCACTCCCGCGCAAACCAAAGGAACCAACTACTTCCGGGGATTGATCTCCTTTGCAAAAGACAAATCGGTCTTTCCCCAGCCAAGCGTAGAGAATGGGTTGATAGGAGGAAGGTCGGAGGCCCTCAAAATTCTCAAAAAATTAGGTTCTTTTGGCCAATATGACATGATGAAAGATTTTCCAGCAGAAGAATACTCTACGCATCTCTCCCCCTATCTGAAATTCACCGTCTGCTCCCCTCGTGAAGTTTACAGAGCAATCTGCCAGAATCTAAGTGCGCACCATGAGCTTGTCCGCTCTCTTTACTGGAGAGACTTTTTTACATCGATTGCATTTTTCTTTCCTCATGTTTTTATGGGTGCGTTTCGTCCCAAATTTGATAAGGTTAAATGGTCCAATGAGAGGAAAGCTTATGAGCGATGGTGCGAAGGTTCTACCGGTTTTCCCATTGTAGATGCAGGAATGAGAGAGATGAACGAAACAGGTTTTATGCATAATCGGATTCGAATGATTGCAGCCTCATTTCTCATCAAAGACTTACACATCGATTGGAGATGGGGAGAAAAATACTTTGCTCAAACTTTGATCGATTACGACCCTGCGGTGAACAATGGGAATTGGCAATGGGTAGCTAGTACTGGATGCGATGCCCAGCTTTATTTTCGCATTTTTAATCCTTGGAACCAGCAGAAAAGATTCGATCCAGAATGTACTTATGTTAAAAAATGGATTCCTGAACTTCGCGATTTCCCTCCCAAAGCTATTCATGCGTGGTATGACGAAAAGTGCCGTGCTGGATGCAAAAAATATCCAGCTCCGATGACCAATCACGAAAAGACAGCAAAAGAAGCCCTTCAAGCCTACAAGTCGATCTGATTCCGTGGGCCATTTGTGGGCCACCAGCATGCAAAAAAGAGCTATTCACGATAGTTCGCTTCCGAGATGAGCTGCATCCATCCCTGAGTGGATGCGGCCTCGTTCGGATCGATCGGCTGTGCCTCGCCTGCGCTCTTTGTCACCTCTTTGAGTGAGGGGTAATAATCAGCCACTTGAAAGTTATAGAAAATTTCAATGAAAACTAACAAAAAGGCCGTGGTAAAACCACGGCCTTAAGCGAAGATGCTGAAGCAGAAATTTTCATACCTTTCAAGTGGAAGCGGTATATTTACCGCTTTTAATCACGCTCAGGGCGCTACTTTCAAAAAAAATCACGCATGGCGTTTCAATAATTAATTGAAACAGGCTCACTCGCCACTCCCGCAGAACTTATAGCCACAATTTGGTAATTGCTTTTAGAATTCTTGGAATTAACAGAAGTTTTAAAAACTAATGATCCCCCTGCTGGGATTGTATCAACTACATTCCCGTTTTTATAGATCAAATAATAAACAATATCAGGAGAAGGGCTAGGATCCCACTTTGCTGTAAGAATATATTCTGTTGTATTTAAAAATTTGTTACTCTTAATGACACCATTAAAATTGGATGGAGGAAGCGGCAGCCCAATCACAACAGAAAGGGATTGCATGGCATTGGGTAAAAGTCCATTCGTTGCCATAAAAGTCAAATCATCGACTCCAATTGAGCTCGAGGAGGGGGTCCCCGATAGGGTCGCTGTTCCATTCCCATTATCTACAAAGGTGAACCCAGAAGGAAGTGTTCCGCTTTCAGTAATCGCTGGCGTGGGGAAGCCGATTGTTGTGATCGTAAAACTAGAAAATTCCCCAACTTCAAATGGGGCTTGATTTGCTGAAGTAATTTGTGGAGAAAGACCAAATCCTAATGCTTGAGTATCATCATAAACCGTCTGTGAGGGAAGACTAACCCCCCCAAACAAAATCATTTGACCACTGATAGGATTGAAATCAAAGGCACCAAATTCACGGGCTAAAGGGGGGTCTATCGGGTATAATTGAGTCCATGTATTTGCTTTCCCGTCATAGGCCCATGTGTCGTTAGATGTGCCGCTTAGATACCCTCCACCGAATAATATGACTTGACCGCTCGCAGGATTAAATTTGAATGCATAGCCATATCGGCCAGAAGGTGCCGTAGGAGGCGACAAGTTTGTCCAAGTGTAGGTATTGGTTGCCTGATTATAAGCGCACCCCCACGTGTCATGGAGAAGTTGTCCGCCGGTATTATTACTGTAGCCGCCAAACAGAATGATCTGTCCGGTTGTAGGATCAAAAGTCATGAACGCGGAATCTCTGGCTGGGGGTGAACCGATAGTGGTTAATTGAGTCCATGTATTGCCAGTAGAATCAAATGCCCATGTGTCATCGTAGTCACCACTGTTCGAATATCCGCCAAATAAAATCATCCGGCCACTGCACGGATCGAAGGCCATCGAAGCTCCATTTCTGGCCCCAGGTGAAGTACTCGGACTCACATTCGTCCATGTATTACTTGTGGAGTCATAGGTCCATGTATCGTTAATATACCCCCCAGATCCATGACCAGAAAACAAAATGATTTTACCACTAGAAGGATCAAATTCCATGCGGGCCGAATTTCGGGCAGAAGGCGCCGTTGTAGGATTCAATTGCGTCCATGTGTTGTTTACAACGTCGTACGCCCATGTATCGGCTAAATAGGTCCCCCCCGAATGAGTGATACCGCCAAACATGATGATTTTACCGCTGCAAGGATCAAAGGCAAAACCGGGAGAGTACCGAGCTGAAGGAGAAGACGAGGGATTCATATTCGTCCAAAATAACACTGCGTTAGAAGGGATTCCGAATGCCCATGTGTCGTTAAGATCCCCGCCACTCCCTGATCCTCCAAATAAAATGATCTGACCACTGGAGTAGTCAAAGCTCATTGCAGCACCATACCGGGCTGGCGGAGGGTTAGAAAGGGTCATTTCGATCCATCTATTGCCGTTGTCTTTTGCATTGAATTCCCAGGTGTCATTTAACAAACCCTGATTGCCACTCCCGCCAAATAAAATCATTAGACCATTCGAGGAATTAAACGCTAAGGTAGCATTGTATCTCGGGACTGGAGAAGTAGGGGGATTTATTTGTGTCCAGGTATTAATATTGTCATTGCCGTTAAAAGCCCAAGTGTCATTAAGCAATCCATTCAATCCGTTTCCTCCAAATAGAATCATTTGGCCACTGCACGGATTAAAGGCCATGCAAGCGCCGGAGCGAGCAGAAGGTGGGTTCGAGGGAGTCAAGTTTGTCCAGGTATTGGCATTGTTATGAGCGTTGAATACCCAAGTATCATTAAAATAAGTAGTCCCATTATAGCCTCCAAATAGAATCAACTGTCCGTTGGAGGGATCGAAGCTCATAGAACCGCCGAACCGTGCCGAGGGTGAAGAAGTTGGAGTTAATTGGGTCCACGTATTGGCTAAGATATCAAATGACCAAGTGTCATTAAGGCTGGTACCATTATTGGAGCCTCCAAACAAAATGATCAATCCAGAGCTTTGATCAAAGACCATCATCGCTGCTTCTCTGGGAGATGGAGAACTAGTCGGGGTTAATTGGGACCACGAATTACTTGTCACATCAAATATCCAAGTGTCACCAAGACTGCTACCATTATTGGAGCCTCCAAACAAAACGATTTTGCCACTCGAAGGATCAAAAGTCTGAGAATGAAATTGCCTTGGGGAAGGAGGGGTTAAAGAATTTAAATCTGTCCAATTAAATGGAAGGGTGTTTGCGAGCGCTAGATTGGTAAAAAGAATACAGATAGCAAAAAACAACTTCATCAACTTTTCTTTTAAAAACAACATAAGTCCTCTCAAAATTAGGGAATGGGCAAAGCCCAGTTTTACTGTTGCAGAATCCTTATAGAAACCGGTTCACTCGCCGCTCCTGCAGAATTAATAGCCACAATTTGGTAATTGCTTTTGGAATTCTTGGAATTAACACAAGTTTTAAAAATTAATGATTCGCCTGTTGAGATTTCATCAACTACACTCCCATTTTTATAGATCAAATAATAAACAATATCAGGAGAAGGGCTAGGATCCCATTGTGCTGTAAGAACATATTCTGTTTTATTTAAAAATTTGTTCTTCTTAATCACACCAATAAAATTGGAAGGAGCAAGTGGCAGCTCGATCAGAAGTGTAAAAGGTTGGATGGCATTGGGTAAAAGCACATTAAATGCCGTGAAAGTCAACTCATCGACTCCAATTGAGTCAGAGGTAGGAGTCCCTGATAGAGTCGCTGTTCCATTCCCATTATCTACAAAAGTGAACCCAGGAGGAAGTGTTCCGCTTTCAGTGATCGCTGGAGTGGGGAAGCCGATTGTTGTGACCGTAAAACTAGAAAATATCCCGACTTCAAATGTGACTTCATTTGCTGAAGTAATTTGTGGAGAAAGACCGAATCCCAATGCTTGAGTATCATCAAAAACAAACTGTGAGGGAAGATTAACGCCCCCAAACAAAATCATTTGACCACTAACAGGATTAAAATCAAAGCCAGCAAATTCCCGGGCTACAGGAGGATCTATCGGGGATAATTGAGTCCAGGTGTTTGCTGATCCTTCATAGGCCCATGTGTCGTTAAATGTGCTAATTATATCCCCTCCACCGAATAATATGATTTGACCACTCGCAGGATCAAATTTGAATGCATAGACGCCATATCGGGGAGAAGGTGGATTTGATGGATTCAAGTTTGTCCAAGTATAAGTATTGGCTGTGTGATCATAAACACATCCCCATGTGTCGTTGAGAAGCTGCCCACTCGTACGAATGTAGCCGCCAAATAGAATGATCTGTCCGCTGGCAGGATCAAAAGCCATGGCCGTTGTATCTCTGGCTGAAGGGGAATTAATGGGGGTGATTTGAGTCCATGTAATGGCACTTGAATCATATCCCCACATGTCAGCTAAGTCGTTGGTTCCATCATATCCCCCAAATAAAATGAGACGTCCGCTGGATGGATCATAAGCCATCGCACCTCCATTTCTGGCTGAAGGTGATAGAGTAGGGGTCACTTCGGTCCATGTATTGTTTGTGGAGTCATAGGCCCATGTGTCATCCAGATACCCCCCAGCTCCATGACCAGAAAACAAAATGATTTGACCACTAGAAGGATCAAATTGCATGCGGGCCGAATCTCGGGCAGAAGGAAGAGGCATAGGAGGAATCAATTCCGTCCATGCGTTGTTTACAACGTCATATGCCCACGTATCGTTAAAATAAGTCCCCCCAGAATAATTGATACCCCCAAACATGATGATTTTACCACTGCAAGGATCAAAGGCAAAAGCGGGGGAAAATCGAGTGGGAGGAGAAGATGAGGGATTCATATTCGTCCAAAATAACACTGCATTGGAAGGGATTCCAAGCGACCAAGTATCGTTAAGATCACCACTATTGCCTGATCCTCCGAATAAAATGATTTGGCCACTTGAGTCGTTAAAGCTCATTCCAGCACCATATCTTGCTGGCGGAGGGTTAGAAAGGGTCATTTCGATCCATGTATTGGCATTGTCTTTTGCATCGAATTCCCACGTGTCATTTAATAAACCGCCATTGCCGCTGCCGCCAAATAAAATCATTAGACCATTGGAGGAATTAAACGCCATGGTAGCATTGTATCTCGCTGCAGGAGAAGTAGGGGGATTTAATTTTGTCCACGTATTAGCATTGTCATTGGCGTTGAAAGCCCAAGTATCGTTAAGCGATCCATTCAGTCCGTTTCCTCCAAATAGAATCATTTGACCGCTGCACGGATTAAAGGCCATGCAAGCGCCTAAACGAGAAGAAGGTGGATCGGATGGAGTCAAGTTTGTCCAGGTATTGGCATTATCATGAGCGTTGAATGCCCAAGTATCATTAAAATAAGTAGTCCCATTATAGCCTCCAAATAGAATCAACTGTCCGTTGGAGGGAGCAAAGCTCATGGAACCGCCGTACCGAGCAGAAGGTGAAGAAGGAGGGGTTAATTCGGTCCACATATTGGCTAGGATATCAAATGACCAGGTGTCATTAAGGCTGGTACCATTATTGGACCCTCCAAACAAAATGATCAATCCAGAGCTTTCATCAAAGACCATCATCGCTGCTTCTCTTGGAGATGGAGAACTCGTTGGGGTTAATTGTGACCACGAATTATTTTTCACATCAAATATCCAAGTGTCACCAAGACTGCTACCATTATTGGAGCCTCCAAACAAAACAATCTTCCCACTCGAAGGATCAAAAGTCTGAGAATGGAATTGTCGTGGAGAGGGGGGAGTTAAAGAATTTAAATCTGTCCAATTAAACGGAAGGGTGTTTGCGGAGATATGGGTAGCAAAGAGAATACAAAAGACAAGAAAAGTTTTTATACAAATGTTCTTGTTTATCCGTAACATGTTGCTTCCCTCACTTACGATCTGAACTTTGGTCAGATGATCAAAAAAAACATACTTACGGATGGGAATATTAGAGTCAATTAAATGTTTAAAATTTAACGCTTAGACCGCTCCGATTTGACTCCTCCACTCAATCTGAGATGAAATTGCAGTCGGGAAGGAGCGGTTAAAGAATTTAAACCTGTCTCGCTAAATGGAAGGGTGTTGGTGGAGACATCGGCAGTAAATAGAAATACAAAAGGCAAGAAAATTTTTTATGCAGAAACACGTTGCTTCCTACCTTGTATCTGAACTTTGGCCAGATGATCAAAAAAAACACACTATGGATGGTAACCTAAGAGTTATCAAATTTTTAAAATTTAACGCCTAGACCCGCTCCGACTTTGACTCCTCCGACATCCACATGTGTTTTAAAATTAGTAGGTTGGTACAAATAATCGGCGAATACATCAAGGAACAAGTGTTCGGTGAAGAAAAAGTCGACTCCAGTTTTCAAAACGCCCCCATATGCCCATTTAGAAATATGGTGAGGGGGGCAGTAGGATTTGTTTTTTAACCAGATCCGTCCAAAACTGGGTCCGATTCCGACATAAATGGTCCATGTCTTAGAGATTCGATACGGGAATTTGACGCCTAGACTTGTGTTGCCGATGCTGATTCTTGTTGAATCATGAAGTCCAACGGATTTGCCGTGTTTAGAGAACCAATCGAAGTTAACCCACGCGTCACAGCAACCGTATATTTTAGTCGATGCTTCAAGTTGATAATCCACCCCTGCATCGCCGTAAATTTCTCTAAAACGGTCCGAAAGGGGGAAAAAAGCAGCGGAGCGAAACGCAAAGCTGCTGCGCAATGGCGTAGCTTCTTTAATAGGCTCAGAAGGTCTAGGCTGCGCAGCGGCAAGTATAGAGAGGTTCGTTACCAATAAAAGAGGCAATAACGATTTAAATGCTGAATTCATCATATACTCTCCTATAGGAAATGAATTAAGCGGGGGCAATAGCCGTGAGAGCCGACCGACAAATGGCTAAAGTCCAGCTACCCACACTGTAATATATTGGGCGAATAAGTCTAGTCATTTTTTTTGATTGTTTCTGTGAAGTTTTACTTTGCATTTTTTTTGTAGATTGCAAACCTAAAAGTTGTTCCTTTAAGAAGGTGCCATGAAAGCATTACTTCACTATCTCACGTTTGAACGAGTGGCTTCCCCTACCCGAAGAATAACGAAGAAAAACGCCCGATCGCCTACAGAATACAGAAAAATATTTAGGTGAAAAATCCAAAAAAGTTAAGCTGATTCAGGAGGATCTCGAGACGAAAGAGTTGCTAGCGGCTCTGCAGTAGATGTAATTGGCGATAAATGGGGGAGGCGTTTTAGAGCTAGTGAATGGTTTATTGAGTTTAAAATTGTCATCTAATGAACTAGCAAGCATCTACTTCGATAGACTTATCCTACTTTTAAGAAGCAACTTTTCCATGAGTCTCTCCAGTCAAAAATTCTGAATGCGTCCACCCGCCTCCCCTTTCTTATTAACCGGTGCTACAAAGCGCAGACATCCTCTAACTTCTTAACTCTAGTTTCCGTAGATTAAAATACCAATAACAACAAGCAGTGCGCCGATTACTGCAACTGCGTTAGAAGAAATTAAGACTTTGTTTTTTAACATAATTCCATAAATCAACCAACTCGAAACGGAAATGAGTCCAAATAAAAAACCAAAAATTGAAACGTCACCTGCGGACTTAGTTAGAAATATCTTAAATCCCTGACTAAAAAATAATAACTGGCCAAGAATTCCAACGACAAACATGTATTTTTCATAATGAACCAAGACCTTGGACTTTGACTGAACTTCAATAGAATTCTCATCCATAGTTATCCTTCCATTTTTTTGCGTTTATTTCTCAAAAGAGTTCTTAATGCCAACAACGTACTTACACAGGCCATTATTGCATAAAAATACCCTTTTAATAAACTAAATAAATTATTACACACCGCTTTGGAACGGCTTGCCCCATATCGACTTCCGCGGTTTTCACGAAACGATTGGAACCAACCAGAATCATTGTCAACTTTTTCCCCTAATGCGGAAAAATGGCGTATGCCCCGCCTTCCTAGCGCTTCTTAAAGAAAGTTTTTAAAATAATCATTAGGCTAGTGTGGGATATAGTTTTTTCAGTTTCACTCTTGCATCATCGGTCGTAAACTGCCAATTACACCCAACCTTATGTTCATTTCTTGCAGTTTCCCAAGCCTTGACCTCTTGGATGAGTTTTTCTTGGGAAGGTATTCTCTTGTTAAGACATTGTCTGGATAGAGCGCTAAATTCTATTTCCGCCATGTTTAACCAACTACCGTGTTTTGGCGTGTATTGAATATCAAGCTTATCGCTAATTCGTTTAGCTGTAGGTGGATCAAAATAGCTATACAGTGATGCGGGTGAATGCGTATTCAGATTGTCCATAACGATGGTTTATAACTCGTCTACAATAAACTTCATGCACTTTGCCCAGTCTATTTTTGTTCTTTGATCTGTTACTTTTACTACTCTTTTTCCTGGCAACGGCTCAAAAATCATAAACAGGTTATTCACTCCCTTTCTCTGGTATTCGCTGTCATACTTCGCGACATCTCCAGGCCTTACCGGCAGTCCATCAACCAGGTCTTGGATTTGTTGTTTACTGCTCTCGTCAAAACATAGCACTGGGTTTAGGGGGTTATAACCTCTTTTGTAAATGTCTAAGACACTCTCCATCCTCCAGACAAACTCATCCTTTGATCCCCTGGGAATTTTCCATTCTTTCTTCAACCAAGGTTTAAGTTCATTTTTTTTAAAGTCGTTGCAATCGTTGTATGGGAGCAAGATTCTGTTGCTGTTAAAGAGACTACTCTGTCAGCAATCAACTGCAATGTCCACCGGACCCGTCCCTCTGGGGGACTACTACATGCAGTTGCAATAATAAACGCTTCTAGATCCCCATCGATCATTTTTGGTCTCCCACTTCTTGGCCTGTCTCCAAGAACCTTGAGCCTTTCGCCTTTCGCAAATCGCAACTTTATATTTCTGACAGTGGACACATTACAGCCCACTTCACGAGCTATGTCCTGTTCTTCCATTGCTGTGTTTTTACTTTTGTCGGCCTAAAGAAGGATTTGAGCCCTTTTTACAGTTCTTACGCCCCATTTCCCTGCGAAAGTGTTCTTTCTTAAGTGGTCCTTTTCCTTCTCAGTAAGGACCACCTCGTATTCAACTTTTCTTCCCATAACTCCTCTAAATTAATAGAAAAGTTACGGACTATAGCACGTCAATAATTATTTTAAAAACTTTCTTTAAGGAGCACTAGGTTGTGGGAATTTGGACTCTGCGAGACGAAACAAAACCGAAGAGCAACAGCCGAAAGCTGCACCCATCCAGTGGAGGGTTGCCGGTCATACCGGAACCGAAGTTCCAAATGACCCGGGATACCATTGCTGAATAGAGCAAGGCTGCGGAAACACGAGAAGGTCCCGTCGGACTTCGCAGTGAGAAGCAGGAGAGCATAGCGAACTGGGCGCGAAGAAGGATGGATTTGGCAAAGTCGCAGCCAGTCAAAATTCACACAACCCAAGCAGACGTGGTATAAATTCGAATCTCGCAAGATCAAAGAGAACTGGTTAGAGCCCATCGCATATTATGTACACTAATATTCCCTGTTTAATCCGAGAGCATTCTGAATGTTCCCAGTTCCAATTTGATGCGGCATTAACCCTTCTACAAATCATGCAGTAGTTGGAAAGCTTAAGATTCTGTCTGCCCTACTTCTTTAATTCATTCTGTGAGCTTTGTTAACACTTTATTTTTAGTTTGAAAAAAACATAATTCTATAATATCCTCTTTCCTCTTACCGGCATTAAACAATGCTTATTGAGGAAAAACCGATGAAACGCTTTCTTGCATTTTCCGCCTTCTTTATTGCGCACGCAATCCTGCATGCCGCTCCTTCCGAAACGGCTACTCCTTTCATTGAATACCACAACCGGATCGCAGTGGTCAGCTTTAATCACTTCGTCTACGAGCGGATTAAACCAGACGCATTCTATACCGGGGTCGAGGGGTGGGCAGTTCCGACACTGAATTACAACTTCATTGTCGAGGGGGAATATCGCGCCGGGTACAACTTTTTTTGGAACGGCCGGGATCACTTGACTCCCCTAGCCGGCGTTGGTTTTTTCAAAGATTTCGCTAATTTCTATTACGATAACGCTAAGCCAGGAATCGTTTACGGAACGCTCGGATTCCTCTACGATCATGAATTCACTAGCGTCTTTAATTTGGGAGTCAATGTCAAAGGAATCATCGGCGGTTCCGTGGCAAAGAAATGGAACGGTTGGGGAAGCCCTGTTGTTGGCGTCGATACAAGTTTGCCGATTACTTTTAGGCTGGGGCACAAAAGACACTGGGATGCACGTCTCGAACCCTTCAATATCTATCTATACGGCAGCAATAACAGCATGAATTTTGTGGGGCTCCGCAGCACCATCGGCTACCGATTCTGATTTGAGTTCGTTTCGGTATACTAACCCGCGCCTTCAAAATGGCGAGAATCTGCTGGCTACGGCTTTGCCGAATCATTCCTTCGTCTCGGGTTCACGGCGTTCACCTGCTTCTCACTGCGACGGTCTCACGGGACCTTCTCGTGTTTCCGCAGCCATGGCCTTTTGGCAATGGCGCTCCTCTTTCAGCGGGGGCGTTGCCCCCTGCGCTTAAGGCCAAATGTTATCATGATCTCTGTCGTCATGATGTTCGCCATCATTTTCCCATCTATCGTCATCATGGCGGTCGTGGTCATGATCCCATCTGTCGTGATCATGCCCATCGTCGTCATGATGATCCCATCCGTCATGGTCATGGTCATGATCATCTGCAAGATGGGGATGGGATTTGCCCACGCCTGACGGTTCCTTTGTAGTAACCTCAGCTGCGGGCTCAATTCTGATTTTTTGGCGGTCTTGACCTTCTTTCTTCTCGGAAATAAGACCTTCAGCTACCCCTTTCGAAGAGACGTGGGAAATCCCAATTGATTTGGTGGAAATGTACCCGCCACTCAGATGATTAAAAGATAAAAGCAAGATCCCTATAAAACCGGTCGTAATTGACATATATCTGATCCTAATTAATTTGTGATTCAAAAAATAACTTACCAAAAAAACATTTAAAATGTAAAAGCAAGTTTAGAGGCTATTGTCTCTATATACTCTGCCTTGTTGTAACCGAGCCGGCTCGGCCCCTTCAACATTAAGAGTATAGAACACACATACCAAAGGCTCTTTATGTTGGGAACTGTTTTAATTATTATTCTGATTTTGTTATTGATAGGCGCATTTCCTGCGTGGCCTCATAGTGCCACTTGGGGATATTACCCTTTCGGTGGATTAGGAATAGTATTGATTATCGTCATTATTTTACTTCTTTTAGGAAAAATTTAATACAAATCGACTTTGTAACTTTTTGGTGCCGAAGGACTCGAAATATTTGCTCTCGGCGGAGTTATTTAAAACAGGCAGGGGTTTTGAACCCCTTCCTGTATTAAATAATCTCACTTTGTAGACATCCTCTGAGTCGAATAGCCAAGAGTAAATAGGCGAGGCAGGCGGGCCCAAAAAGTTACAAAGTCGAGTACAAGTCTTCAGAAACGAATCGAATAGTGCAACTCCTTGCTTTCCCTCTAGAAAAGGATCCTCTAAGGACAAGGTTGGATGACCACGCCGCTCGTTGTGAGCTGGCCGATGTTACCTTGTGGAGGATTAAGGATGAAAATGCCGCCCATATTATCCAACACATAAGCTCCGGGTGTCGGGTAAGCGGTATTGTTGTTGAGCTGCATGCAGAGGCTGCCGCCTGTAATCGTTGTAAATACGGGAGCGGAGCTCAGAGCCGCAAAGTTATTGCCGTTGACCATCCAAGTCGAAGTGCCTCCCGGTGCGCTGAGATAGTAGCCTCCCCCGCTGGTTACGCTATTGTTTGAAAGATCCATGTTCATAGTGCCGCTATAAACAGCTGCATCTAATGCGAAAGCGACGCCATTGAGAACATTACCAGTAATGGATGTGCTGAGTATTCCAGTGCTACTCTCCAGGTAGATCGCGCTTCCGCTGCTTCCGGTACCACCGCCAGATGTGATGGTGTTGCCGGTGATATTCAAAGAAGTAAAACCTGTTGTCGTTGCAAAGCAAAATAATGCGTTGTCACCTGCTGCTGTAAATGTGTTGCCATTGAATGTCGCATTGAAGTTTCCTTCAGCTACGCTCAAACGCACTGGTTGATAGGCATCGAAGGTATTGCCCGACATGGAAAGATTTGTATTTCCTACAGCATTATTATTTATAATGAAGCCGAGCTCACCAACGGCCGTATTGTTATTGGCAATGATGTCAAGATTAGCCGTGCTCGATTTAAGGACTTGAATGCAATTACTAGCACTACTGAGTGTATTTCCGTTCATGACCAATTGTGTGCTAGCGTCATTGTATAGATTCAAATAGATCGAGCTAGGATTATTGCTTATCGCGTTAATCGTATTGTTATTCAGTGTGGCGCTCACGATTCCTGTACCGTATATCATCTGGACCCCAGGCCCATCTGCATTAATCGTATTGCCCTCCACCGAAAGCACCTGGCTGACCCCATTCTGGCTCATCACAGTTAATGGTATGAAGCCGTAAATGCCGGCACCCCCATCAGCTTGTATGATGTTATTATTTACAGTTGCTGTGATATTACCGTCAAACTGATTCAAATAGACACAAGACCCACCATTTGCATACATATTGTTTTCGGAGACGATAACCGTTGCGGTTGTGCTGCCCGCATTTGAATCGAGCTCGAAAGCAGCGGCGTTGTTGAAACCAAACAACTTGTTGCCGGTTAGGGTAGCTGACGCGCTTCCCGTTTGAGCCAGATAGACCGAATTACTATAAGTCTCAATAGCGTTGTTCTGCAGAACCACGTTGATGTTCGTTTCTCCCGTAGAGCTGTTGACATAGAACCCATACCCTCCTGCAGTGATGTTATTGTTGTTGAGCTGGGCGGTGATTGCGCTGGTGCCGCTGATGTCGACTTCAATCCCGTTATAAGAAGAGACGATACTGCTGCCGCTGACGTTCAAATTTCCCTGCGCCGCATTCGCCAAAGTCCACAGGATCGCTGCATCCGCGGTATTTAAATCGCTAAATGTACTATTCATGATGTTAACAACAAGGTTTCCTGAGGAATTTAGGAGAAGAATTCCATGCGTTCCATCATTGAACCTGCATCCGCTCACGTTAAGTGTTCCCGTAAGGCCTGTGCCGTCAATTCCTATGTATCCCGGGGCGTTAGCTCCGGCAAGCGTGGAATTGACCACGTTCCCATCGATCACCTTCGTGGCTGAAACAGAAGGATACGAGCCTTGGCCTCGTAGGAAAAAGCCCGAAACTTCATTCCCATTGGCGAGAGTGACGACAGCTCCATTCCCATTGGTGATGATCGGAGAGATGATCACACCTTCGAAGCTCGTATTAGACATTGCGGGTATCGTCACGTTACCTAAAGTCGTCGGGAGTGTTTGTGCAACACCGCTACCCCACAGCCTTTGGAAATCACTCAGAGTGATCCCTGTGTTCATTCCACTGGACGTCCCATCGCCGGGATAAACGTAAATCACATTATAGGGGCTTGAGTTGGCTTGCACATCTGCAAGTGTTGGGTATGGGCTTTCAAAGGTCCCGTCGGAAGAGCTTGTATTGTTCACGAAAACAAAATAATACGGTTTATCCGTCGCTGGATCGATCGCAACAGAATAATGATGGGCTCGGTTAACCGGAATGATCTCGGAGCGATCGACAGATTGATAGGAGCGTTCCGAAAGGGGCATCAAATCGGAACAGCTCGCTGCTTTCCGCTTTTTGATTTGTTTTCTGGCACCAAAGGGGATGTTAAGGCTGATTTGCCCTTGGCCAATCCACTTGAAGAGATGGTCATAAGAACCATTTCCTTGCAGCTCCAGGTATTCATAAATCTTCACGGAAGCTCGCGCCTGGCTGCCCCAAGTCGAACCTCCTCTGCCGGTCAAATAGTATGGGCCCGCTGCAAAATAGATGGGGAAGTTCTTCCACGTATCGACGTGAGCGCCAACTTCGGCATTAAATCCCCCGAGGACATATTCATATTTCTGACTCAAAATCGTCTTGTGTCGTTTGAATCGAGAAAATTTTAGGCCATAATTGCGGCTCTTATGTTCGCCAACGGGCAGATATCCGTTGATGCGGAAATCCCAGATTCGCCCAAGCGCTTCGAGTCCCATGGCTGCTTGATTGTAATGCTGACGGTGCGTCTTGCGGTAGTCGTAATAGGCGTTGATGCCCCAAACGCGTGTGTCGGTCAAATAGCGCACTCCGAGACCGGCGTTCGCAGCAGGACGTCCATCATTGAACATGTGGGCGCGGGCATCGAGGAACACCACCCAATTATCCCATCCGCTGTATGGGAAAAACCCTTCCAAAGTCGTATAGCCCTGATGGTAGCCAATACCGTTGGGCTCGATATGTCTGGCCGTCACTCGCATAGGACATGGAGATGTGCCGCAAGTGTCTTTAGATTGAGCCTTCTCCTTGGCTTCTGCCGGGTTAACCAACCACATGCTATTGATGATGAGAGCGGTGAAACCTGCAGCCGTTTTTAGTTTCATAAAAGTGCCTTTTTTTTGAATTCATCTAAGTTGAGTTCGAAACTCAAGTCAAGCAATTTATTGTCAGCAAAGGCGGGTTGGCTTTACCTTCAACGGTCACAGGATCCTCTCTTCCGTAGCCTCTTGACATTGAGGACCCGCTAACCTATAATTAAAGCAAATGAAAATTAAGATTATCTACGACAATTGTAAGTCAGATGAAAACTTCAAAGAAGGTTGGGGCTTTTCGTGTTTGGTCGACCTCGGCTCCCGAAAAATTCTCTTTGATACCGGCGCAGATTCAGCAGCTTTCTTCTCCAATCTTCACAAATTAGGTATTCCGTGCAATGAAATCACCGATGTCGTGTGCTCCCATAACCATGCGGATCACGTCGCGGGATTTAAAGATATCCTTGGAAAACTCAAAGCAGGCAGCCGCGTTTTCCTGCCCAAAAAATTCCCATCTAAAAAGCTTCCTTCAACCCTCCAAATAGAAATTATCAACGACTTTAAAGAAATAGGCTCGGGGATTTACTCCCTGGTTTTAAAAGGCGGACTTTTTTTCTATGAACAAGCCCTTCTAGTAGAAACACAAAAGGGTTTAATGGTCATCACAGGCTGCGCACATCCGGGAATCGTTCGAATCCTGCAAGAGGCGCACAAACGCCTGAAGCAGCCCATTCACCTTGTGTTGGGAGGATTCCATCTGTTCCGCAATAGACAGAGCCAAATCGACGAAATAGTGAATCAATTTAAAGCTCTTAACGTGCAAATTGCAGCGCCCTGCCACTGTTCCGGCAGCCAGGCGATTGAGACATTTAAACAAGCTTTTCAGGATCGTTTTTATAAAATTGGGACCGGGACCGTTCTCACAATACAAGCCTCATGAAAATTCTTATTCAACGCGTGGCGAAAGCCAGCGTAGAGGTCGATCATAAAGTTGTAGGCAGCATCGGCCATGGCGTTCTCGTCCTCATCGGCATCACACATACCGACAAAGCCGTCCAGGCAGCATGGTTGGCAAACAAGCTGATCCACTTGCGCATTTTTGAAGATTCCCAAGGAAAACTCAATCAATCTCTGCTAGATCAAAAAGGGTCGGCTCTGATCATTTCGCAATTTACGCTCTATGCGGATTGCAGCGAGGGCCGAAGGCCTTCATTCACACAGGCCGCGCCTCCCGAAATCGCAAACCCTCTGTACGAACATTTTGTCGACGAGATACGCAAGAGCGGCATTCCGGTAGCCACCGGAATTTTTGGAGCTGAAATGAAAGTGGCTTTAGTGAATGATGGGCCGGTTACCATCATGGTAGAACGATGATGATTAAAACGGCTCGCCTCACCCTTCGTCCTTGGCGCACGGAAAATTTGGAGCCATTTGCCCAGCTCAATTGTGACCTGCGTGTCATGGAGTATTTTCCTGCCGTTAAAAGTCGAGAGGAAAGCGACCAAACCGCTTTGAGAATGCAAGAGCAAATCGATCGGCATGGATGGGGCTTTTGGGCAGCCTCACTAAACCAAACAGATCAATTTATTGGCTTCATCGGCATAGGACATGTCAATTTTACAGCACATTTCACACCAGCTGTGGAAATTGGATGGAGGCTTGCCTTTGAATACTGGGGAAAAGGTTATGCTACGGAGGGTGCTAATGCCTCGTTGAAGTACGGATTTGAAACATTAAATCTTCAAGAAGTTGTCTCTTTTACTCCCGTGCAAAATAGGCGCTCCCGACGCGTCATGGAAAAGATCGGCATGCACCATGACTCCAAAGATGATTTTGATCATCCGAAACTTCCGGAAAATCACCCCCTGAGAAGACATGTTTTATACCGCCTCAAAAAAGAGGAATGGAAAAATTCACACAATAAAGATCAACGCAACTTTCATTTTGCTCCTGTTACTCCTGATCAAAGAACACTTATCCATGGATGGTTTGGGCAAAAACACATTAAGGAATGGCTTCACGGAGAAGGCCTTCAAAATACATTAAATGGCTTGGAAAAGTTTTTTCAGGGATCATCCGAAACCACCTACTGGATCGCTTATGATAGCGATACCCCTTTTGCCTTTCTGATTACTTCCCCTGAAGGAATAGATGCTGAAACCTTGGATTTGTTTATTTGCGATTTAAATTACCTGGGCAAGGGGCTTGCTGTGTCCATGATCAAAGAATTCTTGACCACTCACTTTTCACATGTGAAGAGGGTTTTAATCGACCCTGAGTCGACAAATCAACGCGCCATTCACGTCTATCAGAAGGTAGGCTTTAAAATTGTCGGAGAATTTATTGCAAAATGGCATCCGGTGCTTCATTACCAAATGGAATTGAACATGCAAGACTTGCTGAACAATACTTATGGACTCTAGCTTCTTTCTCAAAGGGATCATTTTAGGCTTTTCTATTGCTGCCGCGGTTGGACCTATCGGCTTTCTATGCGTTCGCAAAACCATTCAATTTGGCCGATTATCCGGCCTGTTTTCCGGGCTTGGAGCCGCTGTTGCAGATACCGTTTACGGCTTTATCGCTGCTTTAGGGTTGACTTCGATCTCAAATTTCTTGCTCCCAGGCCAGTTTTGGCTTCGCTTGGTGGGCGGGGCTTTTTTGATATACTTGGGAATCAGAACGTTCATTGCAAACCCCTATGAAAAATCAGGCCAAATCACACATAAGACTCTCTTAGGAGACTTTGTCTCTACCTTCTTTCTAACGATGGTTAATCCCTTGACAATACTCTCTTTTCTCGCCATATTCGCCGGATTAGGACTTGGCGGCGACAAAAAAAGTGCCGGATGGCTTGTCTTGGGAGTTTTTATGGGCTCAACGATTTGGTGGATCCTCCTGAGTGAAGTGGTGATGCTCTTTCGCAAGAAAGTCACTCCCAAAGCCATACGCTGGGTGAACCGTTGCGCAGGAACGATGATCTTCGGATTCGGTATCGTAGCCTGGCTCAATTTATGAACCGGTTTTTTAGATGGATGGTGATGATCATGTTTTCCACAATGGCGCAACAACATGTCTCAGGAAAAGTGTTAAAAGAAGAGCTTTTTGCAAATCCCCTTCTGATTTCAGCAAAGATCAGCCCTGATGGGAATACGGTCGCTTATGTAGGCGCGGACGAAAAAGGGATTTCTAATGTGTTCATAAGCTCGATAGACGATTCCACAGCCAGCCGCGAACAAATCAGCTTTTTCACCACGCCGGAAATCATTCAATTTTTTTGGTCTAGCGACAGTCAGAGAGTCTTGCTATTGAAAGACGAGAATGGAACAGGCCAGCTTCATCTACACGGCCTCCACATTCTTTCTAAAGAACACCTCGTCTATACAGAGAGTTTTTCTAACGTCAACGCAAAAGTGATTCAAATCAGTTCCACAAAGAATAGCGCGGTCATTGGATTAAACCATAGGAATCCCCATTTTCATGACCTCTATTTTCTAGACCTCGACACAGGTAAAATTGAGCTGTTATTTGAAAACCATTGTTATGCAAAATTTCTGGTCGGGGATCATTTAGATCTTGTTTTGAAAATGCAGATCCATGAGGACGATGGTTCGTGGACAATATTCACTTCGGATGACGCTATTTTTATGCAAATGAGCTCTTCTGAAGCATTCCAGACCGAATTCCTTTCCTACAACGAAAAAACACAGTCTGTCTACCTCTTGGACAACCGATTCTCGGATAAAAATCAGCTCGTGGTTAAATCTCTGGACGACGAGACAGTATTAGGCGCTCCCTTGGACAGCGATGTGGACGAGGTTCTATTCATCGATGGGGAGCCCAAGGCGTATGCCACCTATTATGTGCAAAAAAAATGGCATGTGATCGATCCATCCATTAAAGAAGACATCGCATTCCTTGAAAACCATATCGGTTCTAATTTTGATATCGTTAGCAGCAGTAGAAATGGGGATGTATGGACGATTTCCACGAGTATTCCCGATCAGGGAGGGCAATTCTGGATCTACGAAAGAAAGGTCCATAGACTTTCTCTTCTTCACTCCTCAGTATCCGATTCTGACAGCTTTTCAAAAATGTATCCCCTGGTCGTCGAGACAAGAGATGATCAAAAGCTCGTTTGTTACTACACGCTCCCCAACGAATACGACAAAGGCGGGTATGTCGATAATCCAATCCCTCTCGTTGTCGTCCCTCATGGCGGACCTTTCAAAGTCAGAGACAAATACGAGTTCAATCGTTATCACCAATGGCTGGCAAGCTGCGGCTATGCGGTATTAAGCGTAAATTTTCGCCTTTCATCCGGCTTTGGAAAAGAATTCGTCAACGCCGGAAATGGCGAATGGGGAGGAAAAGCGCACCTCGACGTCATCGACGCTGTAGAAAGTTGCATCGCAAAAGGGATTACTGACCGCGGTAAATTAGCTGTTTTCGGAGGAAGTTATGGCGGCTATGAAGCTCTTGCTTGCCTGACTTTTTCCCCCGAGTATTTCACTTGCTGTGTGTCGATTTGCGGCCCTTCCAATCTCAAGACTGTTCTAGATAATGTCCCTAAATTCTGGGAATTCACCTCTAGGCCTCTTTCCAATCGAATGAACTTTTTTACAAAACAAGCCTTCATCACGAGCATGGGAGGCAACCCCGATGATCCCAAGGGGGTCTGCCATTTAGAAAAATGCTCTCCACTCAATTGCTTAGAAGCTATTCGAGCGCCGCTCTTATTAGTTCATGGAAAAAATGATCATGTTGTCGCAGAAAAAGAATCGCAGCAAATCTACCAAAGCATGAAAAAAAACCACCAACGGGTGACGTACCTTCTATTCCCCGATGAAGGGCATCGCATCGCCAAATTTCCAAATCTAATGATGTATGTAAACCATGCCGAGTACTTTTTATCTCAGCATTTAGGCGGAAAACACCATCCCGTCCATCCGAGTATTTTAGCTAATTCCAGCGCCCAAATTTCGAATTAAGTTTAAGTCTGATTTTGGCTGGAGTGGCGGTTCATGGCGGCTTTCTTGCAAAGAGGCCGGAGGTCTAATGCATCGCTCGCTTTATACAATCGAGCAGCGAGTACTCTGATAGCTTTCTCAGGCTTGGAATGATAAAAGGTGGTCAAGGAAGAGCTCTTGATCGGAACTTTCGCATCCACAACTGCCTGTAAGAATTGGATGTTGTTTGCGCGCAAGCTTGCCTTAATCGCATGGTGAATCGTCATGCTGTCCATGGGTTGATTTTGCTTAAGATGTTTTTCTAAGCCAGGCAGATCTAAGTTTTGAAGGGCTTCGTTGACCAAACAGCGGTCCTTCTCCTTCAGAGGTGGAAGGGCTAATCCCCTTTTTTTCTCTTTTTTTGTCAGATATACCATTTGATCGTAAAGTTCATGGACGGCTGGATCGGTGTATTCATAAAGCGGCATTCTATTTTCTATAAACCGGACGATCTCCATTGCCTTCAACATTTTTTCTTTGTATTGCTGTTTAGGAATTTCATGAAATTCTTTCAAAAGCTCGATTAAATAAAGGTGTTTTGTCTTTGAGGTTCTTTTAAATTCTTCAAGAGGAAAAATGCTGCAAGCCCTAGTCTTGACTTGCTGGAGTTTGGGATCAAATTTTACAAGATTGGCCGTTCCATCATCGATATTCGTATCAGCATAGCCATCAAGGTATTTTTCCGTATCCTGTTCGGCATAGATCTTCGGCCCATTCCAAGCGTCCAAGATGTGCCTTCGCTTATAAACGGGGTCTTCGGAAATGATCCAGACATGATCTGCTGGTTGATCAGGTTGGAACTCCGCTTCTAAGACCAAGTCAAATTGCCTTTGCTTGACAATTTTGCGGAATTTATAGTCGGTTAGTTCTGAACAATTCCCAATGGGGCACCCATCGAAAAACTTTGCGAATTGGATGGCTCGCGTAAAATCACTCCTTTCCAGGACACTCTCCCAAGGGCTTTGAGGGGATACTACCCAACTACGATTTCGCATCTCGCTCAAGCGATCTATAACAGCATCGGCTTTTTTAGACGCATATGCGGTCATGGCCGAGATTTCTTGGCCCCGATATCCCCAAGTATTGGCGGCTAAAGGGAAGTGTTCTGCAGCAGAAGAAACCGGAAAAATGAGGCGGTTGCTAATTTGATAACCGTCTGAACCATCGCCAAACGAAATCAATTTTCCTCTTGGGTAGACAGGAGGATTCAGGTGATGTTTTGCATGGGGAGCGATCAATTCTAAGCAGAGGGAATCATCTCCATAGTGTTGGAATAAATGGGAAATTAACATGACATCGTTCGTCGGCAAGCCCAGGCGATTGGCGGCCTCTTTGGTAAGCATCTCCCGCTGGGGGAACGCCATGTTTGCGATGAGCAGTTTAGTGAATTTCCGTTTTAATTTATTGAGGGTTTTTTGACTGTTTGTAAAGCGATTAAATTTTTTTTTATTAAAAAGCGTTTTGGAGATTGGATTAGTCTTCGATTCGTTTATATTGTTTTGCCATTCGATGAGCAATTGCGCGCACCTTTCAGCTTTAGAGATCGTATCGCCACTCTTGAAAATGGCTTTATCCTCATCTGTGGGAATGGGCTGCATTGCAATTTTCTCATGCGATTGCATTAACGCAATAAACTCATTTAACCTGTCTTTATTAACTTGATTAAAGATGCTCATTATTTTATCACCTCAATAGAACAATTATTAACTTTTAACTAAAAATTATAAATTATTTAGTAATTATTATCAATTAATTATAAATCACTGCATATTTGCTGTTTGCGATCAAATAAAGATTTTAATTCGTTGAAAATAGCGACATCCTCTAAGACCCGGCCTACGTTGCAGCGGCCAACCCTTAAGCCGTTGTTGAGTTTTGGACAGCTTCCATGCAAAGAGGTCTGAGGTCTAACGACTGGGTACGTTTATAAAATAGATTGGCGAGTTGAATAATGGCTTCTCGGGGGTTCGAATCGTAAACGTTGGTCAAGAAAGAGGGCTTTATAGGCACATTTGCGTTCACAACTGCCTGTAAGAACTGGATGTTGTTTGCGCGCAAGCTTGCCTTAATCGCATGGAAAAGCGTCACACTGTCCATGGGTTGGTTGTCCCTAAGATGCTTTTCTAAGCTAGGCAGATCTAAATTTTGAAGGGCCTCGTTAACTAAACACCGCACCTTGTCGTTTAGAGGAGGAAGGGCTAATCCCTTTTTTCTTTCTTTTTTTGTCAGATAAACCATTTGATCATAGAGTTCATGGACAGCTGGATCGGTGTATTCATAAAGCGGCATCCTATTTTCTATAAAGAGGACGATCTCCATTGCCTTCAACATTTTTTCTTGGTAATGCTCTTTAGGAGTTTGGTGAAATTCCTTCAATAGCTCGATCAATGCAATGTGTTGAGTCCTTGACATTTTTTTAAAGGTTTCCACAGGAAAAATGCTGAAAGTTTTAATGTGGATATGCTGGAGATTGGGATCAAATTTTACAACATTGGCCGTCCCATCCCTGGCTTTCGTACCGGCGTAGCCTTCAAGATATTTATCCTTATCTTTATTCGCGTAGACCCTCGCTCCATTCCAAGCGTCGAGGACGTAGCTCCACTGATTAGAAAGGGATACGAAAATAACAAAGACATGGTCTGCAGGTCGACTAGGTTGGAACTCCGCTTCCAGCACCAAATCGAATTGCCTTTGCTTAACAATTTTGCGAAATTTGTAATCGCTTCGTTCTGCACAATTCCCAATCGGGCACCCATCAAAAAACTTTGCGAATTGGATGGCTCTTGTAAATTCACTCCTTCCTAGAACCAGGTCCCAAGGACTTTGAGGGAATTTCAGCCACCCCAGTTTGCGGACCTCGCTGAGACGGGAACGAACAGCATCGTCTTTATTTGTTGCATATGCCGTCAATGGCGAGATTTGCTGGCCCTGATATCCCCATGCATTGGAGGCCAAATCGAAGTGCTCTGCAGCAGAAAGAACCGGTAGAATTAAACGGGCATTCACACGGTAACGGCTTGAACCATCGCCAAGGATGACCGATTCTCCTCTTTTAGGAAACTCAGCATCAAGCCGATGTTTTGCATGGACGGCAATCAACTTTAAGCAGATAGCATCATCTCCATAATGCTCGAACAAATGGGAAATTAACATGACGTCTTTAAACTGCGTGCCTAGACTCTGGGAGGCCTCTTCAGTCAGCATTTCTCGATGGGGAAGCGTCATGTCTGCGATGAGCAGTTTGCTGAATTTCCGTTTTAATTTATTAAGAATTTTTTGACTATTTATGAACTCATTAAATATATTTTTATCAAAAAGAATGGCGCAGTTCGGATTATTCTTGGTTCGATTTAGGTTGTTTTGCCAATCGATAAGCCGTCGGGCGCACATTTCAGCTTTAGAGACTGAATCGTTACTGTTGAAAATGGCTTTGACGTCGTCTGTGAAAATGGGTTGCATTGCAATTGCGCCATGCGACTGCATTAAAGCAATGAACTTATTCAAGCCTTCAACATTAACTTGATTAAATATACTCATTTTTATATCTATTATTAAATATTATAATATATATTATATGTTTTTTAGTTTTAAATTTCAATTTTTTTATAAAATACTGAATATCAGTTGGTTGTATTTAAATATAAAGGTTTTATTCCTTGAAAATAGCGGTTGTTCTATGATGGGGGTTAAATCCAGCCATTTTGGCGGAGTGCTTAATATGAACCATCATCGTGAATCTACTTCTTTTGTCTTAGATTCTTCACTTGCCCCTCTTGGTCAAGTGGTGACGGTCGTGCGCATGCGCGCATAAAAAAATAAGCACTTCTTTTCCGCCAAATCTTTTTCTCCAGCAAAAAACCTTCGAGATGAAGCCTTCAACGGGTAAGAAGTGCCAAACTTTAAGGGTGCTGTTATGTCAATTCAAGATTCGCCGCTTTTGGCGCAACAAACAAAATCAAGCAGTTGGATCACAACTGGGCTTGCTCTTTTCTCCATGTTCTTTGGAGCAGGGAATTTAATTTTTCCACTACTCATTGGAAAATCTGTAGGGGACAACGTGTGGTTTGCTATAGGAGGTCTTGGGTTGACGGCGATTGTCGTGCCGTTTCTTGGGCTGGCAGCGATGATTCTGTTTCGAGCCGATTACAACCAATTTTTCGGACGGATGGGAAAGATACCGGGCCTGCTGCTGCTATTGCTTTTGCAGCTCATTTTAGGTCCCTTTGGAGTTATCCCTCGGCTTGTCACGCTCATGCATGCGACGGCAAGCCCCTATCTGTCTGGAATGTCTATGCCTGTATTTAGCGTTCTTGCAGCGGCTCTCATTTTTGCTTGCAGCTTTAAACGGCAAAGGCTCGTCGGTTTTTTAGGTGTTTATTTGACGCCGGTCCTCTTAATTGCTTTAGCGGCCTTGATGATTTTAGGCCTTGCTGACGGCTCTTTCATGGCCCCTAGCGGCTTCTCGCAAAAGGAGAGCTTTTTGCATGGACTGTTCGGCGGGTATAATACGATGGACCTGATCGCGGCATTTTTGTTTGCGACTGTTGTCCTACCCCATTTTCAACAAAGCGGCCATCGTTCGCAGAAGCCCCTTTTGAAAAAGATGGTTTTTTCCAGCTTGGTTGCGGCCTCGCTCCTCTTTTTGACCTACATTGGGCTGTGCCTAATTTCCGCGCGGCACGGATCTCCATTGGATGCCTCATTGCCTCCTGAACGGATGCTCAGCGCGATTGCGATAAAAATACTCGGGCCGGCCGGGGGCTTTGTCGCTGCAGCGGCGATTATTACCGCTTGTTTGACAACGGCGATGACTTTGGCTTCGATTTTTGCGGATTACTTGCAAAAAGACCTTTGCAGGGGAAAAATCACTCCTAACTTTGCTCTCCTGCTGACATTGGCCGCGACTATCCTTTTCGCCAATTTAGGATTTGGGGGCATCGCCGCATTCCTAGGGCCCATTTTACAAATCGTGTACCCGGGTTTGATGCTGCTTACCCTGCTGAATTTGTTTCACAGCCTCTATGGGTATCGGATGGTAAAAATGCCCGTGTTCTTAACTTTATTTGGTTCAGGAGTTGTTTATTTCATGCATTAAATACCATGAATCTTAGAAAATTATCTCTTAGGGCATTGGAAATTCCGTATTTCGCAATCAAATACTCAGTAGCCTGAGATCTTGTTAACCCATGAGATCTTGTTAACCCAGGAGAGTGATCGCGACCATTCGGGCCACTGTTCTGGGTGTCAAATCGATACTCAATATCAAATGCACCGGTAGGAGTGGACTTCAAGAAGTAGGCTTCTACTCTAAATCCGTTTGAAGAGGGATGAGTTTCAAAATACCGTTCGAGATCGAATGTGAGTTGGGCAGCAGCGATCTCCCTTGAAGGAGCCAAAGTCGGCATACAGATGACTGTCAAATGTTGAGAGATAATTTCCTGATTCAGTTTGACTACAATGCCCAATTTGCATGAGAGATCAGCCATCCATCTCGCCTCCTCCTCTTGTAAAATGTGGGTAATGAATCGATTTCCAAAATCAATCGTATTCTGGAGACCAGAGGAAGTGACGGAATGAGTGGGATCAGTAGAACGAGATCTGAATGAAAAGCAACTTAAGATCCAATTCGAGAAAGTCTTTAGTTTTTCAATAAAACGCTCAAAGCAATTCCCCTGATGCAGGAGGAGAGTCGAGAGAAACCGATTATTGTCCTGAAAATAGGGTGCTTTATTAACTATTTCAGGGTCTATATTCATCCTGTTTACATGATTATTTGAATCAATTCGGAGCGGCATCTTCGACCTTTGGTTAATTTTTACTACTCACATCGGCGGCATCATGTTTTTGTCCAGATGGGTCATGACCCAGATGGAAAAGATGATGATGATCAGGACAACGGAAAGAGTAGAAAGAAAAACAATCAAATTCCATCGCGTTCCCTTTTCTTCCCAAAGATGAATAAAACAAAAGGATTGTAGGGCGAATTGAACGAGTGCGAGAGCAAAGATCACGATCACGACTGTCTGAAGACTGAGGTGGAAATATTCGGGGCGGACGATAAAAAAAAATGCCACCAGTGTCAAGACCAGCGAACCAATGAAACCAAAGACGCGCGATGCTAGGGAAAGCTCCATAATTTCTACCTGTTAACCTGAGTTTTGAGCTCATTTTATAGTAGATTGCCGTAGATTTCGAGGTGATTTTTGCAAATTTTGGCGCATTCAATAGCTGGAGGCACCTATGGACGCGCCAAAATCTGCAAAAAGCGCCCGAAAGATGCGGCAAGCTGCTATGAAATGAACTCAAAACTCAGGTTGTTACAGTAAATGCCCCACTCCGTAGACCGCCGTAAAGATAAAGATCCATACGAAGTCCAAAAAGTGCCAAAAAAGGGCCATTCTGAGAATTCTCGACACGCTATGATGGGATAATGGCCTATAGACTATCTGAAACATGGCGACAAGCATCCAGAGCAAACCGATGGAAATATGTAGGCCATGCGTGCCCACTAAGGTAAAGAAAGAAGAAAGGAACCCGCTTCGCCGCCAGCTGGCGCCTCGATCGATAAAATCGGAAAATTCTGTGATTTCGAAATAGAGAAAAGAGACGCCCAAGGCAAAAGTTACCGCAAACCAAAAAATGGCCGATTTTTTTTCCCCCCGATGGATCCTAAGCATTGCCAAAGCGCAAGTGAAGCTGCTTGTGAGCAGGATCAACGTTTCTTTTAGAGCAAGCGGCATATGAAAAAGTTCGTGCGCAGATGGGCCTCCGAAGTTGTTCGCACGCAAAACGGCAAACGCAGCAAAAAGTACGGCAAAAATGACAAGATCAGTCATCAAGTAAATCCAAAATCCGAAAACCACTGTGTTATCGTGTTCGTGTTCCATCCCACTATCCTCGCCTATTCGAAGCTTCGATTTTGGCAATTTCCGCTGCGGTCAGCACATACTCTGTCTCTTCATCAAAGGAACGCACGATGACGCAAGCAATGGCACCGATCACTCCAAAGATGGCTAACCAAAAAATCTGCCAAACAAACCCAAAACCCGCTAAAAAAGCAAATACGGAGATGTAAATCCCCATTCCTGTGTTCTTCGGCATTAATATGTCTTTATATTGCGTACTAGGTTGCTGGCCTTTCTGTTTCATGGCCCAAAAGGCGTCGCGATCTGTCACAATGGGGATGACAGCAAAATTGTAGAAAGGCGGCGGAGAAGAAGTGGCCCATTCCAGCGTTCTTCCATTCCAGGGATCCCCTGTCGTGTCCATAAGGCGTTTTCGATTTTTGATGCTGACGATGATCTGCATGACTTGCGTGATGACACCGCAAGTGATGAGGACAAAGCCCAAAGCTGCCGTGATGAATAGAGGCTGCCATCCCGTCAAGGACGAGTAATGGTCGAGGCGCCGTGTCGCTCCCATGAAGCCCAACAGATAAAGCGGAATGAAAGCGACAAAAAAGCCGATAAACCAGAGCCAAAAAGCATGCTTGCCCAGCCTTTCATCGAGTTTAAGTCCTGTGATCTTCGGAAGCCAGTAGGTGATCCCCGCAAATGTCCCAAAAAGGGCTATGCCAATGATCTGGGTATGGAAATGCGCAACAAGAAACAGGCTATTATGGACCTGAAAATCAGCGGGCGGAGATGCCATAAAGACACCGGCCATACCCCCGAAGATAAATGTGGTGACGAAACCGATGAACCAGTACATCGGGGTCGCGAAATGCACCTTTCCCTTGTACATTGTGAAAATCCAGTTAAAGACCTGCACGCTCGACGGGATGGCAATAATCATCGTCACAATGGCAAAAAAGGAGTTCACGTCTGCTCCGGCACCCATCGTGAAAAAATGGTGCAGCCAGACCAAGTAGGAAAGAACCGTGATGAGAATCGCCGCCCACACCATCGAAACATACCCAAATAGCTTTTTGCGCGAGAATGTGGACACAATCTCCGAGTACATCCCGAACGCCGGCAGTACCAAAATATAAACTTCGGGATGGCCCCACATCCAAATCAGATTGAAGTACATCATTTGATTCCCGCCAAAACTAGCCGTGAAGAAATGCATATCGAAAATCCGGTCCAGCCAAAGAAGCAGCGTCGTTGCCGTCAATACAGGAAATGCGGAAATAATCAGGATCATGCCGCAAAGCGAAGTCCAGACAAAAAGGGGCATTTTCATCATAGTCATTCCTGGAGCCCGCTTTTTGATGATTGTCACGGTAAAGTTAATCCCCGCAAGCAGACTGCCAAGTCCCGACAGCTGCAAGCTCCAAATCAAATAGTCCACCCCTACGCCTGGATTGAACTCCAATTCGGAAAGCGGAGCGACCGCAATCCATCCGGTATTCGCAAAATCTCCCCCGATCACAAAAAACAAATTAATCAGGATCCCGCCTGCAATCGTGAGCCACAACCCGAGAGAATTTAAGAAAGGAAAAGCGAGGTCGCGCGCGCCGATTTGCAAAGGGATAATCCAATTCATGAAACCAAAGAAAAAACCCATGGTCACAAAAAAGACCATGATGTCGCCGTGGGAAGTGAAAATCTGCTGGAAATGGTCTGCGGTGAGATATCCTTGCGAATCAACGCCAATCGACTGCTGAACCCAAATCATTCCGGCGTCCACCATCCCGCGAAAGAACATGAGAGCCGCGAAGATGACATACATCGTGCCGATCTTTTTGGGGTCAGTCGACGTCAACCATTCGTTCCATAGCCAGCCCCATCGCTTGGTTTTTGTCAAAAACGCGGCAACGCCCAAAACCATGAGGATAATGAAAACGGTGCCGGCAATCGTGTACCATTCGTGCGGCAGCGCCTCTGAAGTCAGTTTTCCCATCATGGCTTTGCGTGTTCGTGTATTGGATGCATGTATTTCATAACAATATGGTGGAATAGATCTTGTTCCACGGATGAATAGAGAGCAACAGGATTGTTTTTCGATGGCTTGAGAAGTTGTTCGTAACGGATGTGGTCAAGCCGCAAAGGAGATTGCGTGACTCCGTTTACCCACGCATCAAAGTCTTCTTGCGAGGTCGATTTTGCTACAAAAGTCATGTCCGCAAAACCCTCTCCATTGATCTCAGCAGCCCTGCCGGCATATTCCCCCGGCCCATCGGCCATGATGTGCAAGGGCGTGATCATCCCCGTCATGGAATAGATCTGCCCGCTAAGCTGGGGAATCCAAAACGAGTTCATCGGTGAGCCGTCAGCGGCAAGTTCAAAATGAATCGGCGTCTGATCTGGAAATTGGACGAAATTGACCGTGGCGATTCCCTGATCGGGATAAATGAATAGCCATTTCCAATCGATGGCGACAACCTGTATCTTAAGAGGCTTGACTTCGCTTTTGATGGGTTGATAAGGATCGAGATCATGCGCGGCATACCAAGTGATGATCGACATCACGGCGATGACGGCGGTCGGGATTAACCACATCATCACTTCGCTGAAAACTCCGGAAGAGTGTTCAGGCTCGTGCTCTACCTTCGTGCTTTTATCCCGATATTTCCACGCAACCCAGAATAACAAGATAAAAGTCGGCACAGCCACGACCAACATGAGAAGAATGTTCGTTTTGATCAGGCTCAGTTCCTTATGCGCAATGAGGCCTTTAGGATTCGCGATCAGGGCATTCTCGCTTTTTAAGACGAAAAAAATGGCAATGCCTGCACATAAAATAGCAAGGATTCCAAGCACTAACTTCATAAGTTTCATGTCGTGTATTAAATCTATCTACAGAATTTTATTCAATGAAATCGCCTGGCAAAAAGCCGCCGACTTGCATTTTCCACATGTGGGCATAGAGCCCATTTTCATCGATCAAGAAATCGTTGGTCCCTTCTTCCACAATTTTTCCCTGATCGAAAACCAGAATGCGATCCATGCGCGAGAGCGTCGAAAGACGGTGGGCGATGACGATCGTCGTGCGGTTTTTCATGAGCTTTTCCAGACTGTCCTGGATGTATCTTTCCGTCACAGAATCTAGCGCAGAAGTCGCTTCATCCAGGATCAGAAGAGGCGCATCCATCAAAATGGCACGGGCAATGGCAATTCTCTGCTTTTCCCCGCCAGAAAGCTTGGTCCCCCGCTCCCCTACTTTTGCATCGTAGCCGCCCGGAATCCTCCCAATGAATTCATCGCAATGCGCCAGCTTGGATGCCCGAAAGATTTCCGCATCATCCGCCTCGGGTTTCCCATAGCAGATATTTTCTCTTAAAGTCCTATGAAAGAGCACGGGATCCTGAGGAATCAATGCAATTTGCTTCCGCAAGCTCTCAAGTTTGACGGCAGAAATATCCTGTCCATCGATGAGAATTTTCCCAGCTTCGAGAGGAAAAAAGCGCAAAATCAAATTGATAAAAGTCGATTTCCCAGCGCCTGTAAAGCCGACCAACCCAATTTTTTCACCGCCTCGAATTTGGACATGTTTATTCCGAAACAATTTTCTCTCTCCGTAGTGGAAAGAGACATTGTCAAAAACGATCTCCCCGGATGAGATCTTTAAATCTTTTGCCGCAGGCTGATCAAGAATGTCTTGCGCGTCGAGCATCAAAGAATACGCCTGCTTAGCGATCCCGAAGGACTGGAAAAGCATTGGTAACGAGGAGCTGAGATTCCATAACACAGTGGCGAGGCTCACCATCGTAGCAAATACCTGCACAACTTGCCCTGTCGTGATGATTCCGTGAACCCAGAAATACAACAGAAGACCATTGATCCCCAAAAACCCCCCAACGAAATAAACCAGGGACAAATAACATCTCATTTTTTCGACAAAGGTCTTAGCTTGCCGATTTGTCTCTTCTTCCACTTTTTGAAAGGATTCAGCCCTATTTTTTTCAAATCTAAAACGGTAAAAGAGATTGACCGCGAAATTATTTGTAAAACTGTCGACAATTTTTCCAAGTAAAGTGCTACGCGCCTCCCCATGCCGATGCTCGTAAATGTCAGCAGGCCGCGCAAATTTAAGGCACACGTAAAAATGCAGAACCGCCCAAATTAAAAATACCCAGGTAAAGATCGGATTCACAAACCAAAAAAACCCTGCCCCCAAGAAACAAGCTGAGATACTCGGCAATACCGGCCAAAACAATTGCTGAATGATCAAATCCACTTGCGACGTCATATCCGTCATCTTATTCGCGAGGCTCCCCGCAAACCTTTCATTGAAATAGCGCGGCGAGTGATGTTGAATGTGGTCGAACATCGCCATTCGAATGTCTGCCTGTAGTTTAGGGATAGCTTTGGCCATTAAAAAGCCCATTGTCCGCGAAGCGATTTCAACGTAGACCATTAAACCGACCCCTGCCCAAATCGGCCCTTGAAGGGCTCCCCAGGCAGCAGCCCTGTCCGCCTCAAACCGTGTGAAAACATCGACGACAAGGTGTAAAATGTAAGGAAACATCAAAGAATCTAGAGGCCACGCGACAGCATCTAGCAAAAAAATGGTCAAAAAGAGTCCCTTCTGCTGCAGAACGAACTGCCAGACGAACTTGATCAATTGTTTATACGAAACCACAGAAACCTCTGAGCCTCTCCTCTAGGACTATTGAAATGTTATTAATAATTCCATTTGATTATAAAAAAAGCCAAATAAATTAAGAGGAATACGGGAATTGATTCAAAAGTTGGGAATTTGGCAACGCGGCTGCGTCAATTTTTTGTCTGGCGCTGCAGCATGGGAGGGAAATTCAGTTTTTCAAAAGAGGGTGAAGCATTACAGGGAGGGGGAATGAGATTCCCCCACCTAGGTATGATTAGTCCGGAACATTCATCTGATTATCGACGCTTCTGACGCCTTCGACATTTTTAGTTATCTTGACAATTCTGCCTGCATCGGCTTGAGAGGGCACGTTGCCCGTGAGTGTCACAACACCATTATTTGTAGTGACAGAGACAAATCTTGCAGAGCCAGAAACAGAAGAATCAGAAAGGATTGCCGCTTTTACTTTTGTGGTAATTGCCCAATCTGATGAGCTTTCTTGCGAGCTTGATCTGTTCGGGCTGCTCGCATTATTGCAACCGAAGCAAACAAGACACAAAGCAGGGATCAATGCTAAAAATTTCATATGGTTTTCTCCTATAGTTTTACTCACCCTAATTGATATATAAGAAAAGCAAAGAAAATTGTAAAATGAAAAATTCAGCTCCAAGGGATGCCTTTTTTTTGATTAAATTTGAAAGTTATTGAATAATCTCGACTTTGCAACTTTTTTGGCCCGCCTGCCTCGCCTATTTACACCTCTGGTCGAACTAGGAAAAATACCCAAGAGCAAAATTTGGAGTCCTTCGGACAAAAAAGTTACAAAGTCGAGATCATTAGAGCCTTTGTGGAGGAGGACCACATGCCAAAACATTCGACTGTTTCCAGATTAACTCATGTTCCTGGGATTGGAGTCGACCGCATGGGCAATGCCGCCGATGAAGCACAAGATTCGGAGATATTGCGTTTGGAAAACCTCGACACCGACATCTCACCTCCGAGCATCGCGCTTGATATCACACGCAAGGGAATCGGTGTGGATGAAAATAACAGCTACCTCCCCTTTCTTGGCCAGGATGAGCTAAAAAAAGCGGCAGTAGGACGCGTTTCGCGGGTTTGCGGCCAAGAATACGATTGGCGCAGAGAATGCATCATCTCAGCCGGCGGCATGTCCGGGATTTTAAATTGTTTCCTTGCCATTCTCGAACCCGGCGATGAGGTCATCGTGACGGACCCTGTTTATGCAGGCATTGTCAATCGGATTCGATTGGCCGGAGGGGTACCGGTCTATGTCCCGCTCATTCCGTCTCCTAGAGGATGGCGATTGGATACAGAAGCGCTAGAGAAGGCTGCCTCACCGCGGACACGCATGATCGTGATGAGTCCAGGAATGCCAAGCGGTCATATTCTAACTCCTGAGGAATGGCAAATCGTTGTTCGGGTCGCTGTAGACAGGGATATTTGGCTGCTTTATGACGCCGCCATGGAAAAGATCCTCTACGATCAACGCAGCGTCATTCACCCCGCTTCTTTCCCTCACATGAAGGAGCGCACGATCACTGTCGGGGCGGCCTCCAAAGAGCTGAGAATGATCGGATGGCGCGTAGGCTGGATTGTCGGCCCAGAAAATATCATGAAGGACATCGGGCTCGTGAGCATTTCCAACGTCGTCTGCCAAACGGGCATCAGCATGGCAGGGGTTGCGGCAGGACTAAATGCAAAGGAAGATGGGCTGAACGAAGCGATTGGCGTCTGGGAACAGCGGCGCAACTGTTTGCTTGAGGAACTCCAGGGACTTCCCGTGATACCACCGCATGGGGGCTGGTCCATGCTCATGGACGCGGAAGCTCTTGGAATGACAGCGCACGAAGCCACTGAAAAGCTTTTTATCCAGGGTAAAGTCGCTGTCACCCCAATGACCGGTTGGGGGAACAATGCCGCAAAATACGTGCGCTTTGTTTTTTCCAACGAGCCTCGCGAACGGCTCATCGGGCTTGGAAAAAAAGTGAGAAAAGCTTTGGGTTATCTATGAAAATTTTATATATTCTTCATGCTGAATTTGAAACACCCGGGGCCATTGAAAGCTGGGCTGCGGAAAAACGTTTTAATCAGGAATATCTTTCTCCATTTAAGGGAGACGTTGTTCCGGCGAGTGGCTCATTTGATTGTTTAATTGTGATGGGCGGCCCCCAGAGTCCGCTAGCTCTCGACAGGTTTCCCTATTTGGAATGGGAAATCGCCCTGATTCGCGATGCGATAAAAGCGGGATTGCCGGTTTTGGGCTTTTGTCTTGGCGCACAACTCATTGGGGAGGCCTTGGGCGCGGTCACAATGCAAAGCCCAAGCAAGGAAGTGGGTGTTTTCCCCATAGTCTTGTCCCAGCAGGGAAGGAATGATCCCCTCTTGGCCGGTCTGCCGCCAGAATTTTTGGTTGCGCATTGGCATAATGACATGCCTGGGCTGACAAAAGAAGCCGTCGTCCTGGCTAAAAGCGCCGGATGCCCACAGCAGATCATTCGGTATGCTCCTCACGTGTACGGGTTCCAATGCCATGCGGAAATGACTTTGCTGATTGCCGACCTTCTTATTGAAAATTGCGAAGAGGATTTGATTCCAAGCGCAAATGCGTACGTCCAATCCCCCCAGACAATACGGAACCACGATTTTAATGCCATCAATCAGAACATGTACCGTATCCTTGACAACTTTCTTTCCATTTTGACGAAAAAATACGTCTTTAAACCTTACAACAGGATTTATCCTGAACTTTTTCTGAGAGAAAAAGAACGAATCTCCGACCATATCGACTGCACCCTTGTCATTGAGCATGTAGGGAGCACCGCCGTTCCGGGTTTGGGAGGAAAAGGAATCATCGATTTGGCGCTTGCCGCTAAAAAAGAAAATTTTGATGCGATTTCCTTGCAGCTCCAAAAAATAGGTTATGAGTTTAGGCCTGCGTGGAGCACTGCGGACAGGCTGTATTTCAAGACAGAATTACCCGATCCTGAAGAAAAAACGAGAAGATACCATCTGCATCTCATGCCATCTGAGAACAAGGAATGGACAGAAATGCTCGCGTTCAGGGATTATCTTAGGCGTCATCCTGAAGCGGCGAACGAATATGCAGAAGTGAAACGACGAGCGGTCCTTGGGGCCGACAATGAAGGCGCCAAATACCGAAAACTCAAAGAGCATATTTTTAAAAAGTTTATCGCCGCCGCCGGAGCAGAACCCCTTTTACCCCCTCCACTAGGTTTATGATCTACGCTATTTTATGCTCACTCATGCTCTTTGCAGGATTAAACAATAAACAAAGCCAAGGAGAACCCTCCATGAAACATGCTACTGTTGTCCATCGCCCGTCAATGATGATCATTGGGATCGCTTGCCGTACGCAGAACTCCCCCGACGCCGCTCCTCATGACATCCCCAAACTGTGGAGCAGGTTTTATCAGGAAAACATCATCGGTCGCATTCCCAATAAAGCCTCTAGTGAGATCATCGCCCTCTATTCCGATTATGAAGGCAACTACACAAAGCCCTACACCTGCTTTGTCGGCTGTCCAGTGACATCCCTGGACGAAGTCCCAGAAGGAATGACCGCCAAACTCATTTCTGAGGGGTCCTATGCTTTGTATCGTGCCATCGGAGATCAACCGAAGGCTGTGATCGAAAGCTGGGAAAAGATCTGGGATGGCAACATCGAACGCATCCGGAAATACACCAGCGATTATGAGGTTTATGGCGATAAATTCTTTACCGGGACGCCCCAAGAAGTCGAAGTTTACGTCGCCATCGATGTGATTTGATGCGCTGGGTTTAACCCCAGCGCATACAAGATTAGATCAACGGCACTTTCCCTGCCGTGATCATGGCCATAAACACGATCCAAGGAATTGCACGACCGTTTGCGACCAAAGCGTCAAAGGCCTGTTTAGCATAAGAACCCAAGATATTGAGATGCTCAGCCCTGCCATTTTTTTCCTCTACAGCATCCGCATTCGTTGAAACCGCGGAAGTCGTAGAAGTTACGCTAGTGCTCTTGATGTTAGCCTCTTCGAGCTGTTGGCGGGTAACGCCAGGAACCTGAAAAGTCCCTTTTTGTCTAAATTTTTCAGGGAAGAGCTTCGCCAATAATGGTTCCAGACCAGCGGCGATTCCACTAGAGCCTTCGGCCTCAGCGCTCGTTGATGGATTTCGTTGGATATAATCTGCTAAACCCTTCAGAGTTGTGAAAGCTCTGAATAGCTCTTCCTTTGGATGCGTTTGATACAACTCTTCCAAGGCTTCATCGGTCAATTTTCCTTCTTGTTCCAGTTTTTGCGTCAATTCAATCAACAGGTTAAAGCCTAAAGCCGGCCTGAGAAGAGCAACCATTTCATCGCAATAATCGAATTGAAGGCCCAAGATAGGTCCGTTTGCATCGCTTTTAGCGTCTGCAGCAAGTTCTGCAATGCGGCAAGCAATCTCTTCATTTATTGGAATTAGCATGAGCAAGTCAACAACGCCTTCTTTTCCATCTTTGACGAATGCCTCTCTAATCAGCTGTTCAAGGAGCACTTGTTCGGAGACTAAAATCGATGTTGCTAAAATCGCGCTAGCGTGTTTTCCGTAACTGAGCGAAGGAAGAGCCAACTGCCCTTTGACGTGAACATCAAGAAGACATTCGTTTTTCTCCATCGATTCGAGTTGGAAGAGCGGCATTCCATTATATTGAGCATCAAAAGCATAAGCAATGGCTTTAACGTTATTATCGGTTACGATGAAAGGATTCGTAAATCGGAGCGGCAGCTCTTTTCGCTTACTGGCGGAACGAGTCACTCTTAAACTCTGGACCATTTCTGTCAAAATCGGTCCGGTTAAGAAATCCTCGACGTTCACTAGATCAGTGAAAAATTCCGCTACTCTTTTTGAAGCAACCGTCAATGAAGTACCGAATAACAACTCAGAATTAAAACCGTATTCTTTTTCAAGATGATCGCAAATCACATACATCGCATTAAAAGTCTGATTTTGTTCGAAAAGGCCAAGACCATTCGTGTTTTTAAGGCGTCCTGCCTGAATGAGGGTTTGCTCTCCCGGTGAAAGGTCATGGAAACCTCCTTGAGAAATTCTAATGGTGCGGACGAGGTCTTCTAACATGTCCCCGGGAACTATTTTGGTGTTGTTCCGATGGATCATCCATCCAAGCGGGGCTTTACCCTTTCCAGCATCGACGAGAAGCCCGTTTTCCTGAAATGTACCGACCAATTCGGGGTCTAAATGAACAGAGTTTCTATTCACGTAAAATTGTTTCGGATCGTAAGTTTGGAAACGTCTTCCTGCAACAACAATCTCGTTTCCATCTACTTTAAACTTACCGGCTGACATTTCTTGGTTGATGAGGTCATAATCTTCACGCCCCATTCCAACTGGGCAGCATATGTATAAAAATCCCTGTTTACTCAATTGGCCCGCGAGGTCAATTCCTGTATGCCATACGGTGGCATGCATTTTTCCCCAAAGGTCTTGTTCCCCGGATAGTTTTCCTTTGTTGGTATGCACGAGCGGTTGCCCCCTTTCATTCAAAATCTTATTTTTTCCTAATGTGCGATGTGCGGCTTTTTCCAATCTTCGGGTAGCTGCGCAAGCAGGTGTTAAGTTAAACTCTGTTTCAAAAAGGTCCGTTTGATCAGCACCATTGGCGGGTTTTTGAATTGGGTTTGATTCGTAATTTTGACGTGAAATTTGCTGGATCACACCAGCTCTTTGACCCTGGCCAATTTGATACCGAATCACCAGAGCGCCGATGTTACTGAACATCTGAGCCAATTTTTCCGTTGCCGTTTCTGCCTTTCTTTCGCCTTCAAACGAGGGAATGGTGGGTGTATTTGGGCCAAATTTGGCTCCATCATAATGAAGAGTAAAACCGCTTGTCATTTTATCGCCTTTATTAATAAATTATTAAAACAATATAAATATTATATTAATCTAGTTTTTTATTCAATATAATAAATATTTTAATTTACAGATATTTATAAATTCGATTTTTCAACAAGCCACTGATTATCAATCTATTAGAAATTAAAGTAAATATTCACATTTTTTTCAATAGCATACTTTTAACTCAAAAAGAAATTCCCATGCTTTTAAAACGTTGCTTGCTAAAAAAACGTTAACATGGGAAATTTCCATTTTCCCTTAACCCATAAATGGAGGTTTTTATGAAAGAAATGATCTTTTCAATGGTTGCTGTTTGCTCTGCCTGTGCGGGTTTTGCTACCCAAACGGAATTCCCGATCCAGCCGGAAGAAAGCAAAGCTTGCGTAGTTCAAGCTACGGACGATGAACTCCCTTCAGGACAGCTTCCACCAATCCTAGAAAAATGCAAAAAGAAGAAGAAGTAGTCTTCATTGTTGGGCAAGGGTTCCCTTGCCCAGCATCATTCAAACTCTTCCGCCCACAATTCCCAAAATTCCGACAATGATTAAATAGACCGCAACCACATAATTGAGAATCGCGGGAAAAATCAGAATTAAAATTCCAGCAATTAATGCAAAAATAGGATAAATAACCGGATGAACTTCAATCATATTGCCCCCTAGCTTGTTCTATTTTTTGTTTACACAAAGGGATTCAAAAGCTGGGCAATGTCAGCGCTTCAGATTTGCAGCAGGCGCAGACGTTGGCACTGCGGACACTTGCATAAGAGAAGCAAGGGCTGTGCAAGCACAAGGCCGATACAGCCAGCTGGAGGAATGAAGCCAGTAGCCAAATTTTGAATCATGATGTGTATATAGTAGTTCCACGTGAAAGTTATGAAAATTTCTGCTTCAGCATCTTCACTTGGCGCCGCAGTTTTACCACGGCCCACTTGAATTTTCTATAACTTTCAACCGTCAGCAGTATATCTTTAACGAAGAATTTAATTTAAACACTTTTTATGCTTGTCTAATGTTTCTGGGTTCTAAAGTGAACAATGATGGCTGTACCAATGATGATCAGCGCAATCCCCGCAGACAAAACTATAGCAGCCGTGGTTTCGTGTTGAGAGATGTTCTCCTCTGCTTTTCCACCGAAAAATTTAAGCATGGGGTTCCATGTTGTGTTATGTTGAAAGAAATTGGTAAATCGGTGGGCAAAATCTTGAGCTTCGGTGATTTTCTTAAATCCTTCCACAGCAAAGTAAATGAGAACGCCGCCCGCACCGCAAAGGATTAATCCGCCAATCTGCCTAAGATTGATGAATCTTAATTTTGCGTTTATATTACTTTCCCATTCTTTAATGCGCACATGGCCCCCATGGATATTGTTGTAAATACTAAAAATAATATAGTTTGTAAAGAATTGCTTTTTAATTTAGAGTGCTGTCTATGAATGAGCAGTACAAACAGAATTTTCTCCGAGCGGGAGCTCTTGCTAAGGAAGTGCGTGCCCATGGGGTCTCCTTGATTAAAACGGGAGCTTCTTACAATGAGGTGATCGAACAGATCTATCATAAGATTGAAGAGCTTGGCGCGCGGCCCGCCTTCCCTCCGCAAATGGCGATGGATTCTGTAGCAGCCCATTTCTTGCCCCAGCCCGGTTACGATCTGATTTTTTCGAAGGAAGTCGTTAAACTCGATATCGGCGTCTGTTATGAGGGTGCCATTGGAGACTGCGCGGCGACAATCGACCTATCGGGCGAGCATCGAGATTTGATCGAAGCTGCGGAAGCTGCTTTGCTAAAAGCGGAACAAATCATCGAAGTAGGACTCCCTGTGAGAGAAATCGGCAAAGTCATCGCCAGCACGATTTCTTCTTTTGGTCTAAAGCCCATCAAAAATCTTTCCGGGCATGGATTGAGCTATTACCGGGTCCACACGGCGCCCACTGTGCCCAATTACGATGATAATTCCAATGCTGTAATTAAGCCGGGTATGACTTTTGCCATCGAACCGTTTGCCACAAATGGGAAAGGGCTGATTTATGAGGGACAAAATCCCACGATTTATTCTCAGGTTTCGGACAATCGTTCACTCAAGTCCGATCTTGCGCGCCGGGTTTTAGCCACGATCAAAACTTATCAGAGACTCCCCTTTTCGGTTCACGATCTTCTCAAGAACGGGCTGAATTTAGTCGAGGTGAAACTGGGCCTGACAGAACTGCATGCGGCGGGAGTCATCGTAGGGTATCCTCCTCTCATCGAAGAAGGAAACGGCCTTGTGGCCCAAGCCGAAAATTCTGTGCTCGTCGATACGAAGGGCAAGGTTTTCGTCACGACCAGGTGAAGCTCCGGTACGTGCCCGATTGACTCTTTTTTCTTATCCAAAACTTGTCTTTATCGCAATTCTTTCGCGCAGGAGTCAACGGAGCAGGTAAAAAGGTGGCTAAAGAAATCCACGTCATTAACAAGCGCACGGTCAAACAAGTGCAACAACTCTTGACGCAAAAAAAAGCCCCCTAACAATATTCTGAGTAAATGTGGTTGAGTTTTTTTTTGCATTTCATTAATCTTTGGCATCCAAAAACAAAGTCATTAGTAAAAAAACTTTTCCAAAAAGATGCAATACTTTCAGATTAGTCGCCTTTTTCTCTTTCTCTTGTCATGGATCACTTCTACTGTTCAGTGCGCTCAGCAAGCGCCTCAGGGGGGCCTTCCGCTTTATCACTGGGATGAAATTTGGCACGGTCGCGTTTTGGAAAACTTTGGCGATGTCATTGCACATCAACTCGTAGAAAGAATTATCGGAAGCCCTGTACGCATTTACAAAAAGGGACAAAAACCCGAAAAAAAGCTGCTTGCCATTGGATCCTTGCTTTACTTTGCCCATGACAATGATGTGATTTGGGGAACAGGTACGAGTAATAAGCCGACGGATGGAAAAGGGTTTAAATTCAAAAAACTCGACATTCGGTCCGTACGCGGGCCCCTGACGCGAAAATTCCTGTGGGATCATTTTAAGATCGTTTGTCCTGAAATCTACGGAGACCCCGCTCTTTTATTCCCGTATTTTTTTCCAGAATTTAAAAGAAAAGAAAATCCCACATACGATTACCTGATTATTCCCCATTTTTCTGAAGAACACCATTTCCTAAAAGAAGAATGGGATAATGTCGTTTACTCGACTGATCCATGGAAAGAAATTCTGGAAAAAATACTCGATAGCCGTTTTGTGATTTCCAGCTCTTTGCATGGGATCGTCCTTGCAGAAGCGTATGGCATCCCTGCTCGCTTGTTTATGATGTCTAGCAGCGAACCGCTGTTCAAATACTGTGATTATTATTACGGGACAAACCGTGCTGACTTTCGTTATGCCACTTCTGTGGAAGAAGCGATGGAAATGGGAGGAGAACGCCCTTTTGAATGCGATCTGAAACAACTCTATAAAGTCTTTCCGTTCGACTGTTATCCGAATGCTGAAATTAAACAGATAAAATTATTGGAGAAAAAAAATGGTGAAAAAATTCATTTGTTTCCTTTTTCTTTCGAGTCACTTTCTTCTAGCCGATCCTCTTAATTTTATATTTGCTGATTATCCTTCGGCTGGTGATCTGGAAGAGCCAACAATGCCCTCACCACCTCCTGTGATTGACATGGAAGATTTTGCCCAGCCATTTATTTTGGAAACCAAACAAATCGCATTTCCAGAGTTTCCCGGAGCGTTTAATCCGTCCATGGTTAGGTGGCAAGGAAATCTTTTGATGAGTTTTCGTTGTTACAATCCCAAAAACAAGTCGACGAATCCTTTCGCCCTTGTTTTTCTTAATGAAAAGTTCGAACCGATATCCAAACCCCAGGTTTTTGAACTACCGTTCCATAATCCTGTCCTCCCTTCTAAACTACAAGACCCTAGATTAGTAGCCATCGGCGACCGTTTGTTTGCCGCTTACAATAACATCTTGGAGAATGTGACCAATCACGAAATGCGGCGAATGTTCATCGTTGAATTATTTTACGATGGGGAAAAGTTTACTGCAGGCCAACCTGAGTGCATCTCGGAATATGAGGGAAAAAAAGACACCCGCTATGAAAAGAACTGGACCCCTTTTGTGTACAATGGAGAACTTCTTTTCGAATACAGTCACCAGCCCCATCGTATTTTACGCCCATTAATGGGTACGGGCATGTGCGAAACAGTATGCTCATCGACAAATGACATTGCATGGAAATGGGGGCCTGTTAGAGGAGGATCGCAAGCGCTGCTCGACGGCAATCGTTATATTAGTTTTTTCCATTCGTGGATCAAAGTGCCCACCGTGCAATCCAACGGGAAGGAAATTGCCCATTATGTGATGGGAGCTTATACTTTCGAAGCGCATCCTCCCTTTGCCATTACCTCGATAAGCCCTGAGCCGCTTGTCGCTGAGAGTTTTTATCGTCCTCCCTATCATAAAACATGGAGGCCGCTCCGCTGCGTTTTTCCCTGTGGAATCCTCGTTGATAAAAATCACATCTGGGTTTCCTACGGAAGACAGGACAATGAAATTTGGATCACAAAACTCGACAAAAAACAGTTGCTGCAAAGTCTGATTCCCGTTTCTTCAAAATGAAATATATTTTCTCCTTTATTTTTTTCTTTTCCGTTTGTTTTGGCAGGGAACTTCCCTACGATCTCGAGTCTACCATTCAGGGCTTTTGTTTGGAGACGAAGAGAATTGAAGTTCCTGATTATCCTTTTGCCTTCAATCCGAGCATCGTGCGATGGAACGGACGTTTGTTGATGAGTTTTCGTATCATTCCCAATCGTAAGCAACCCTTTAATTCTGAAATTGGACTGGTATTCCTCAATGACGATTTCCAGCCTATCAGCCGACCTCAATTATTAGCACTTAGAGACGAATATTCTCTGGCCCCTTGCCGCGCAGAAGACGCCCGCTTGATCACTTTTGGTGATCAGCTCTACATGGTGTATGACGATAATATCGAACCGCATCTCAGCAAAGGCGGTTTTAGAATGTTTATCGCCCAAATCCACTACGATGGGGAACATTTTATCGCAGACCCTGTTGAACTTTTAAACCAGTTCGAGGGAGAAAGCCGAGAAGTCCGTGAAAAAGCATGGGTCCCCTTCGACTATCAAGGTCGCCTGCTGTTGGCCTATAGCATCAACCCCCACAGAATCTTCTATCCCCGCCTTAACGGGAATGGCATATGCGATACCATTGCTCAATCCAAATTCTGTTTGTCATGGAATTGGGGAACTCTTCGCGGCGGCACGCCCGCTTTGCTCGAAGAAGAAGGATATCTCGGTTTTTTTCATTCCTCCATCGAAATGGCTTCAGCATACACCGGTGGGAATCCAATCACCCATTATTTTATGGGCGCCTATGTATTTTCAAAAGAGCCCCCTTTTCAAATATTAAAAATTAGTCCGGAACCCATTATCGGAAAGCATTTCTACAAAGGAACCTACTACAATCCTTATTGGAAGCCGATCCGGTGCGTCTTTCCCTGCGGATATGTCCGCGACGAAAAATACATCTGGATCTCCTACGGCAGACAAGACCACGAATGCTGGATCGCCAAGCTCGACAAAAAAGGCCTCCTAGAAAGTCTTGTAGAAGCTATACCTAAATGATTTTCCCGTCTTCAACGCGGACGATCCTGTCGGCAAACGACGTGATGCGGACGTCATGAGAAACGACGATCAAAGTTCTTTCATGAGAAGCGACGATGGAGCGTAAAAGCTCCATCACTTTGGTGCCGCTCTCATGGTCTAAAAAGCTGGTGGGCTCATCGCAAACAATTAATTCCGGCTCATGGACAAGGGACCGTGCAATCGCGACGCGCTGCTGCTGACCTCCGGAAAGCTCAACGGGAGAAACATCGGCTTTCTCCGGGATGCCCACATCGGCAAGCAGCTTTTTTGATTTTTCCAACGCTTCTTTTCTTTCTGCCCCAATAATGAGAAGGGGGACAGCCACATTCTCAGCGCAGGTCAACATCGGAATCAAATTAAACGCCTGAAAAACGAATCCGATGTGTTTCCCGCGGTAATGAGTTTTTTCCCGGTCGGACATCTGGTTGAGATTAACGCCCGAAAGAAGACACTCTCCTTCCGTTTGCATGAGAATGCCGGCAATGATCGAGATCAATGTTGTTTTTCCCGATCCTGAAGGACCCATGAGCATTAGCAGCTCCCCTCTTTTAACCTCCAAGTCGATGCCGCGTAGAGCATCGACTTTGGTCGTGCCTGTCCCATAAGTCTTTTTGATGTTTTTACATGCTACTGCTATTTCCATAGCTAACCTGAGTTTTGGGTTCAGTTTATAGTAGATTGCCGTAGATTTCGAGGCGATTTTTGTGAATTTTGGCGCGTTCAATAGCTGGAGGCACCTATGGACGCGCGAAAATTTGCAAGTGCCCGAAAGATGTGGCAAGATACTATGAAATGAACCCAAAACTCAGGTTAATTAGCTGTTCCTAAAAACGTGTTCAAACGTGTTTATTTTTAATTTCGCTCTCTGATTGACCGTCCGGTTCGCGAGATTTCTCTCTTCCGGCTATGACTTAGTCTCGATGGTGACGGTGGATACATCTCCATTACGGTTTCTAGAGTCCTGCCTGGAACAGTCACGGGTTGCCCCGTTTCCAATCGGCGGTGGAACCTGTCCAAAAGAATGGTTTTTACTTGAGGGTAAGGCGTATACCGTCCGATCTCAGGATCGCCAAATCTTCTGGCATAGTTCAGTGCGGCAATCCGGTCCGATATGTCCTCATGTCCACAATGCAGACATTGAAAGCGGTCGTTTTTGCGATTTCGATGATCCACAAATTCGCAAAAGGGACAGCTTTGAGAGCCGTAGGCCGGATTGACCTGCTCATGACGGAAACCTTCCGCCAACGCTTTAAAAGCAATTCGATCTTGTAGTTTACCTCTCAACCAGCTGGAGAGTCTTCTATTCATTTGTTTAGACTTGTTATACTTAAAAGTATGGCGCAAGTCTTCTGTGATTAAGAGGGAGGGATTTTTCGTTTGGATGAGTTGGTTGATTGAGGTGTTGATTTCTCTTTCCAATGTGGCCCTGAGTCGTTTGGCAGCCGCATGGTGTTTTTGCTTGCCTAGATTATATTTTCGAAGGGATTTTGCCTTTTTGGGATTGGAAGTTGTCGGTTTCTTTTCCATGGCATGCAGCTTGTGACGTTTTTGCATTTTCTGGTGCCGATTTTCTGATACCTGTGTCAGTATTGTACCAAATTGAGTCCCATAACGAATGCCTTGGGTATCCGTCATGACTTCAGTATATCCAAAGTCTACAGCTTCGGGAGATGTCTTGGGAGGATTCTTCTTTTTTAATTCTTGAGGGATGTGAAAGTCGACGTTTCCTTCTGACAAAACAAGGGTAATTGTGCCTGAAATAGGCGCTTTGCCGGATAAGGGGATACAAATCCTCTTACCGGGAATCAGAGACATGATTTTGATGTATTGACGCCCTTTGTGCTCGAAAAGATCGTAACAGTTGGCATCGAACCGGACGCTTCTGGCTTTTTTTACAGTGGGTGGTTTTCCTTTGCAGAGTCTGGTGATCCTCCGCACATAGCCTGCAATATGCCTCCGGGAGAGATCATCAATGGGAAAGGACGACTCCGGGCATTTCCCCTGCATCATGGCGGAAAACTGGGAATAACCTTTCAGAAGCCAATAGGCATAATGGCTCTCCGTCTCGGAGAGTGCTTTCCGATGGGAGATCTTTAAGCGGACTTTAACAAAAGTGGACTGCCAATATTTATCCCATGTTTCAGCTGCGTCATCAAGGGCAAGTTTCCAATGACGAGCCTGCAATTGGTTGGGTGAACGATAGCCTTGTTTGATTTTCTCATCGCGAATCGCTCGGGGCCTTCCTAAATAGGGTTGACAATCCCAGGCTTGAAAGTGTTGCAGCCAAAGCCGTTTTTCACCAGTGTATGCCTGGCATAAGCTTTCAAGAGCTGTTTGTTTTTTTGCGTTGAGTGGAAGTGACCTACGCTTGACCGTTCTCATTGTCTTTGGCCATTTCAATGATTTTCTTCTTGTATTTTCTCAGGCCATATAAGCGACTGGAAAAACAATGAATAATTGATAGGAGATCTTTGGTCATTTCTTGCTCAGGTGAAAGAGAGTCCGCATTCATAACGAGAATGGAAACTCCGTGGTCGTTACAGAATTTTTCGAACCATTCGAACCCAAAACGGACGAGCCTGTCTTTATGGGCCACTACAATTTCAGATACCTCACCTCGTTCTACCATTTCCATCAATTGTACGAAATGTTTCCGCTTGTAGTTTAGCCCCGAACCGATATCTTCCAACTTCTCTTCGATGATTTTTCCTGCTGTCAAACAGAAAGATTCTACAGCATTTTTCTGTGAAATCAAATCCTTTTTTTGACCTGCACTTGATACTCGACAATAAGTGACCAACTGTCGTTTTTTGGCTTTTTGTCCAGTTGTCTCCACATATTGGTCATGGGTGTAATAGCGCCGTCCAGTAATGGAACGGTGGGCCTTAAGTATGCCCTTACGATCCCATCTTTGCAGGGTTTTTGTCGTCCTTCCGATTAATAATCCGAATTCACCTGGAGAATATGTGTTCTTCATGACAGCATATTTTCACATATGCGTATGTTTTTGCACTACTATTAATTAGCTCTTAAATACAATGGCCGGGTCAACGCGCATCACTTTCACGACGCTGAACAACGCGGCGACAAAACAAATGAACAACATGGCAAAAGCGCTGAGAAGATAGAGCCACCAGGCCAAACTGAAGGAAAGTTCCGTAAAGCGCATAGACCATCCGAAAAGGGCTGCCACGCCGATCCCTATTCCCCACCCAATCGCACCGACAAGGAGGGCTTGTACAATGACCATTCTCACTAACAAAGCGTTGTCAGCCCCCATCGCCTTGAATGTTCCAAAATAGGGAAGATTGTCGACCGTAAAATTAAAGAAGGTTTGGCCGGCGATCGCCATGCCGATGATAAAGCCCAAGATAATCGCAAAGCCAAAATTGACGACAATACCTGTGTATTTAGCATAGTAAAACATTGTCAATTTTTGAAAACCCCATGTCGTATAGGCAGCATAACCGGTGGTGGCGCGGATGATTTGGCAGACCTTTTCAGGATCGAGCCCGGGTTTGGATTTGACGAGAACAAAAGAAAGATCGTCTCTAACAAGAGGGGAATAAATGGTCGCATTGTTGAAAGTCGTGTAAACGACAGGCTGGGATTGAAACGTGCGGGATGTGTCGCAAATGCCCGCGACATAAGCACGCCGGTCATTGAGTTCCATGACATCCCCGACACGTAAAGGCACCCTCTCTCCATTTGGTCCAATAAAAGCAAATTTTGTTTCCGCTCCCACTTTGTTGACAAAGACCGCGTCGGGGAAACGCAAATCGGAAATGTTTCCTTCGAGCATTTTGGGCGGTCCTCCGATCAGCGTCGCGTCATCGATCCCGACGAGGATGCATGTTTGATAGATCCCATTATGCAATCGCGCTGGGATCAATCCCTTGTACATGGGGACGGCCCACTGCACCTCGTCTAGACTGCGGATGCGATAGAGCACAGTCTCTTTCATTCCTTTGACATCGTCTACGAATTGGACCGTGGGGTCCATCACCCAAATATTGGCCTGCGAGGCATCCGTGATAAAACTATAGGTGCGTTTCATGATCCCCAAGAAAATCCCACCCTGCTGAGAGATGATGAAAGACGCAAAACTCAACCCCACGACAAGACCGATGTATTTGAGTTTGTCCCCGATAAGCATTTTCAAAGCAACGAGGTACATTGAACCTATCCCAGAATTCTAAAAATTTGATTTTTGAAGGATTTTTTCACAGATTTTAATGCCGCTTCGCAGGACATAGCTGCAATCTTCCAGTGGATGATGGCAGGTCCCCTCAGAGCCCTAAAGCTCCTGAGGGGACTGTATTCCGAAGAAGCGGCATTAAAAGATGTGGAAAAAGACTGGAAAAGCATGTTTTTCCAATTCTGGGATAGGTTCATTAATGCCAATCCCCTCCTAAGGCTTTGTAGAGGGCGATGAGATCGCTTGTCAAAGCTTGTTGGCTTTGTACGTGATTGATCTCGGAGGAAAGAAGGGTGGTATAGGCTTCCAAGACCTGAATATCGTCGATTAAACCCGCTTGAAAGAGATCTTCATTAAGCTCCAAAGAGAGCCTGTCTGCATCCACTTGATCTTCAAAAGCTCCCTGTCGTTTCTGTTCCTCGAAATAAGCGACAAGCGCTCCTTCCACGTCCTGAAGAGAAGAAATAACAGTTTGTTCATAGCTGCTCAAAGCTTGCCTTTGTTGTGAATTCGCTATGGCAATCTGCGCACGCGTCCTGCCAAAATCGATGAGGTCCCAATTCAAGCTAGGGCCGATACTCCAATAGCGGCTTTTGCCGAGAAGCCATTTATTCTGCTTGCTGCTTTCGAATCCATATCCATTCCCTGTCAACGAAATGTGCGGAAAGAGGTTGGCAACAGCAACCCCGATCTGCTCCGTGGCAGCAGCGAGCTGCCTTTCCGCAGCCCTCACATCCGGCCTCCTGCGCAAAAGTTCCGAAGGAAGACCAGCTGGCACTTTTCCAATTCCCGATGGAATGGGCGCACGTTTTTCAAAGTCCGCTGCGAGGCCTTCGGGCTGTCTGCCTAAAAGAATTGCCAGGGCATAAATTGTCTGCTTTAATGATGTCTCTAAAACGGGCAATGCTGCCTTATCCGTTTCTAAAGCGGAGACAAAACTTTCTACTTGGATAAAGTTGTCCAACCCTGCTTCAAAGAGCACTTGAGCAAGTGCGAGCTCTTCTTCATCCGCCCAAATTTTTTCCTCTAATAGATCGATCTGCGATTGCAACCCGCGAATGGCGACATAATCGCGGGCTGTTTCGCTGAGCACGGTGATCATCACATTCTGCGCGGTATCGCGGCTCGCCTCCCAAAGATCGTAGGCAGCTCGCTTTCCCCTGCGGAATTTTCCCCAAATATCCAGTTCCCAAATCGCGTCAAACCCGACTTGGAAAAAATTTTGAATGGGAGGTCCCATTGGAGAACCTGTTGAGCCGGTTGTGATGCTGGTGCTTGGAGATATGCCGGTTGCCGTCGATACTACTGCGTTTGAAGACAATAACGTTTGACTGAAACGGGAGCGGACAGCGGCGGCATTGAGATCGATTTCAGGCCAAAGATAAGACCCTTGAATCCTATATTGCGCACGCGCCTGGATAACATTCTCTAAGGCAATTTTTAGATCATAATTGGCTAGATAAGCTTCTTCCATGAAAGCATCGAGCAACGGATCTTCAAATTGCCTCCACCATTGGCAGAGGTCTTCATCGGCAACAGAAACAGACCCATCCACTTCTTCAAATTCCAACGGCATCGCTACTTCGGGATGTTTGTAATTGGGCCCGACCATGCATCCTGAGAGAATTAAAAAAACGGTAAAACGAAAAACCTTCATCTGTCCTCCGGCGGAAACCCGGCCCTTAAGGGCCGGGTATTTCAAAAACAATGTTGGGCGGAGTACGAAGCTCGGCCCCAACTTAATCCCAGGCCTTAAGGCCTCGGTTCACGGGCCGAACACAACCTCGCTGCTTTCTGTTTCCTTCTCAATAGTGACCGTTTGCTTGGGTGTTTTTGGCTGCCCAATCGGATTCGGTTGAGCTTCAATGTAAACATCCAATAGCTGACCGGGATAAATCGGAAGATCTCCTTTTTCGAAACGGTAGAGAACTTGAAGAACCCGCGTATCGATCCTTTCGATCGTTTCTCCCGTTAAGGAGGTCTTAGGTATGATGTAAGGCTCAATGCGGACAAACTTCATGGGAAAATGAATATTGGCATTTCCGCGGACAAAAGCTGTCGCAGGAGTCCCGGGTTTAAAGCGCCACGCATCTTCTTCATCGATATCGATCCGCATTTGCAAGGGAGAAACGGTTCCCATAAAGATCAATGCGGTTTGCAGATTCACATACGGCTGCGTCGTATTGTATGAATTGTTAGGGTAAATCTCGCCGATATGCGCATTGACCTGCAAAATCTCTCCCTCCACAGGAGCCCGTACCGTAGAACGCTCGATGTCGACCACGATTTGATTTAGCTGTGCTTCAGCAACTTTGACTTGTTCCTCGGCCTCTTTCATCGCGTAATAGGCCGATTCATAGGCCTGCTTGCTCACAGCTCTTTTGTCTTTAACTTGCTCATAAAAGGAAAACTGCGTTCTCTGATTTTCATAGTTCACAACGGCGGCTTGAAGCTGACTTTGCCCGGTTATTTTTTGCGCCTCCAACAGCCGCGTATCGAGTTTCAGCAGAGGGTCGCCTCTTTTGACCAGGTCCCCCTCGATGCAGTAGATATCCGTGACGAGCTCGATAAAAGGGGTTCCTATCGCAATGTTTTCCGTGGAAGCTTCAATGATCCCTGCTCCATAAACAGCATGTACGTAGGGAGATTGCGGCGCCGGATAAGGGATGGCAGGAACAGGCTCCTTTTTTTGGCTCCAAAAAACAACTAAAAGAGCGATCAAAGCTCCTATCAATGAAATGAAAGGTAAAAGAAATTTCCGCAGCATGGGACACGCCTTATCTTATATCGAAGATATAGGGCTACCCCAAAAGATCATCAACTATTTTTTTACATTTAAGAAAAAAAACAGTATAGGAAAAAACGTGAACCCAGGCCTTAAGGCCTGGGATTAAGTTGGGGCCGAGCTTCGTACTCGGCCCAACATTGTTTTTGAAAATACCCGGCCCTTAAGGGCCGGGTTTACGCCGGAGGACGGATGAAACGATTTGTTTTACTCTTTGCCCTTTATACTTTGGGGGCCACCGAGCTCCGGCAGCCCTCTCAAAAAGTCCAATATACCCAAGCACAGCAGGATGCAGCCCAAAAAATCAAGTACTTAATCGTCGTGTTTCAGGAAAATTGGTCTTTCGATTCTCTCTATGGTAAATTTCCAGGCGTCAACGGACTCGATTCCGCAAATCCTGAAAATACAGTTCAAATCGATCGGAAAGGCGGCACGCCGTTCGCACTCCCGACGTGCATCAATGCCGACACAAATAAAACGTATTCGGAAATTCCCGGCAATTTACCTAACGCTCCTTTTAATCTTCAGCCCTTCATTTCGTGGGACAAAATCACGGGAGATCTCGTCCATGAGTATTATCAGGAACAAGAACAGATCAACGGCGGCAAAATGAACGGCTTTGCCGCATACAGTGACTCCGGCGGTTTCGTGATGAGTTATTATGATATACGCAACACGCGGATGGGAAGGATGTCCCAGCAATACACGATTTGCGACAACTTTTTTCACTCGTGTTATGGCGGTTCGACCTGCGGAGCGATAATGCTTTTCACTGCCCAGATGATGTGCTGGCCGAATGCACCGAAAGAACTCATTGCCCAGCTGGACACCAACGGCTATATGATCAAAAACGGCCTCGTTTCCCCTGAAGGGTATGTGATTAACGATGGCCAGCCCTTTTATGCCCCGTACAAGCCCAAAACTCCGGAAAATAAACGGGTGCCTCCGCAAACCTCTCAGACGATTGGAGATCTTTTAAGCGAAAAAGGGGTCTCTTGGGGCTGGTATGCGCAAGGATGGGATGACGCGCTTAAAGGAAATGCTCCAGCTCATTTCCCCTATCATCATCATGCGCCGAGCTATTTCAAACAATTTGCTCCCGGCACAACAGCGCGCAAGGAACACTTGTTCGATTTAAGCAAATTTTATACACAGCTCGACCAAGGGAATATCCCTTCCGTGAGTTTTATCCGATGCACAGATATGTACAGCCAACATCCAGGAGACGGGTCCTTGTATGCAGGCCTAGAATGGTGCGCTGACTTTATCGAGCGTGTCCAGAAAAGCTCTATATGGAAAGATTGCGCGATCATTGTGACCTATGACGAGAACGGCGGCCGATGGGACCATGTTGCGCCGCCCATCGTCGATCAGTTCGGGCCCGGCACTCGCGTTCCTGCCGTGATCATCTCCCCTTACGCCAAACGCAACTTCGTCGATCACACTTGCTATGAAACAGTGTCCATTTTGAAGTTCATTGAAGAAAGATGGAGCCTACCCTCTCTTTCAACTCGAGAGGCCCAAGCCAACAACCTGCTCAATGCCTTCGAATAATAATGGCTTTTTTCCCCGGCATTGCCTAAAATGATGCCCTTTTTTAACTGAATTTTAACTATGATAGTAATTATAGGCGGGGGCGCCGCCGGAATTTTTGCTTCTGCGATCTGCGCTGAAAAAGCAAAAGGGCTTGATATCGTCGTCCTGGAAAAAACAAGGCAGCTTCTCTCGAAAGTCCGTATTTCGGGAGGTGGACGCTGCAATGTCACACATGCGCAATTCGATCCTAAAAAACTCATCGGTAACTATCCCCGCGGGAACAAAGAACTGCTTGGTCCCTTTCACGCCTTTCAACCGCAGGATACAATCGCCTGGTTTGACAAGCATGGAGTGACATTGAAAACGGAAGAAGACGGCCGCATGTTTCCGGTTTCCGATCAATCTTCGACCATCATCGATTGCTTATTGTCCTCTGCTAAAAACTCAGGTGTGGACATCCGCCTGGAGCAATGCGTGCGGCGCATTGAAAAAACGGAGCAAGGATTCAGCGTTGATATTGAGAATCGGCAACCAGCCGAATGCAGCTACCTCCTGCTCGCTACGGGAAGCAACCCGATCGGTTATGAGCTCGCCGCCTCTTTTGGGCATACGATCACCCCCCCTGTTCCCTCTTTGTTTACGTTCAACGTTCCTTCTTCGCCACTCAATGATCTTGCCGGCATCGCGGTTGATGACGCCGAAATTTCTATAAAAAATTTGAAGCAGCGAGGCCCGCTCTTAATTACCCACTGGGGATTCAGCGGCCCGGCGGCACTCAAACTCTCGGCATGGGCGGCCCGCGAGCTGCATGCTTGTAACTACTGCACAGAAATTTTGATCAACTGGACCCCCGACTACAATCCCGAAAAGGCTTTTGATTTATTAAATCGGATCAAAGAGCAAAACCCAAAAAAGACTCTTGAAGGGGAAAATCCTTTTCATCTTCCCATGAACTTGTGGAAAAGATTTCTTCACTTGAGCGGCATTGCCTTGGGCCAGCCGATGGGGCATTTGCCCAAGAAAGAGCTTTCCCTTCTTGCTTCACGGCTCACCCGCTCCTCTTTTCTCCAAGACGGCAAGACGACTTATAAACAAGAATTTGTCACATCGGGCGGCGTTGCCTTAAACGAAATCGATTTTAAATCGTTCGAAAGCCGCCTTATCCCCAACCTCTTTTTCGCTGGAGAAGTCCTCGATATCGACGGCGTCACCGGCGGATTCAACTTTCAAAACGCTTGGACATCGGCATACCTTGCCGCGTCGAGCATTGCTAAAAAACACGCTCAAACACACTGAACTATGACGATTTATTTAAACCCAAAAAAAACTGATAGATTAGAACAATACGTTCAAACAACCCAGATACCGGCCCACGAAAAAATCGGCGCGGTCTTCGCTCAAACTCTCGAGGCCATCCGAGCCGGTGAGCAAGAAAAAGCGGCCAAACTTCTTTCCTACCTTCATGTGGCGGATGGCGATAAAGCAGCCCAAGAAACGATGCTCTCATTGATCCAAACATTGAGCGAGGGTTCATTGCGGATAGTTAATGCGACTACGGGAACCTATTTTCTCCAAAAGCCTGTGGAGGACAAGAAGGGCAAATTCGAAAATGTCGCCGTCTTCAAGATCGGCCGCAAACGCGCCGCCATAGAAACGATGGCGCGGCACTTTGCCCATACTCTGGGCCTCAGCAAACAGATGATCTCAGGAATGTTCTGCGCCGTCATGAATATTCCCATCATGTACCCTGATTCAATGGATGCGGAGGAGACACAAGAGGATGTCGAGGATACAGTCGAAGAACTTTGGAACGGCAAAGAAAAAGTCTATTTGCCTCCACCGGAAAAAATAACCGCTTCAGAAACCGAAAGCTGGGAAAGTTCCGAAGAAGAACGCCCTGCACAAAAAACGGCGGAGGCAGTCGTGGGAATCATCCAGCCCTTTTTAAAAAAAGAACCGACCGCCTCGCTTCTCGACTACACTAAGATGACGATCTTCGCCCTTGCAGTCGGTCTGAGAGATGGAAATAATTTTGAAGGGTCCAAGTTTTTCGATGTGGAAGATTGCATGCCCATCCGCATCGATCCCCCTCTAACACCTGGGGAGATAGAAAAATCCCCTTCCGCCATCGATCTGCCGTATCTTGATAAAGACCCGCGAACCACTGAAAAATTAAGCCCCGAAGAAATCGGCGAATTGTACCGCCTTGTTCGGCAATGGGACATTCTCAGCATAATCAGCAACTTAAAACATTTGAAAATCCATTATGAAGATCGTGAGGCAGAAGAGCTGCTTCCCGATAGTGAAGGTGTCGATGAGGGAGGGCATCACATCAAGGTTGAAAAACCACTATTGCCGCATTTGATAAACGGGGAGCTGAATCATTTGCTTCCTACGAATGCCAAACGGCGTATTTTGCTTCCTGATCAGCTCAATGCCTGCAATACCCGTCTGCAAAGGATCCGCGATTATATCACTCATTCTGCAAGGAATAATCGTACTTTTACTCCACAAGAACTTGTCTATGCCGTGGACTTATGGGGTGAACTTTATCATAAAGTGATTCAAACTTCAGAACTTCCAAAAAAATATGAACGCAGCCTAAAAATGTCAGGGATGAACAGCATTTCAGGCCGCACTTCCCCAAATGCTCTTGGAGTTTTTCTGCCCGAACTGGACAGCCACTACATTTCTCCTGCTTCCAATCTTTTGGAGAGACTTGAACAACTCAGTAAAGAAAACGAGGAGCCAGATTCATAAATAGAGACATTCGATCCGATCATTTTTTTTCGGCCCGACTATTCTCCAACTGAACTGGAGAAAATGGGGGCCGAGCTCCACCTGGCCGAAATAGGCATCGGAACCGCACAGATGGGAATCGATCGAAGCTATTAGAGTTTCCCTCTTGGGCTTGAGATGAAAGAGAAAGACGGGCTTAGCCGCACTGGGGCGCAGATGTTCCAGGCTGATCGTCCCGCTCGACACATCGAGCGACCAGCGAAGCACATTGCTAAATTGGATCTCACTATCGTTTTCCATCTGCCAGTGGCCATTTTCATGGAACAAAAGGACCGATGGACTTTCTTCGCTCACACAAACATCCCCTTTTCCCCTCTTCATCACAGCCTCGCGATGAAGCTTGGCGTTGATCATCAGCATTTTGACCGCTTTTAGACGATTCCAACATACGAGAAGCGCATCTTGGGCTTGTTTAAAAGTTAATGGGGCCCGGCTGGAAGGATGTGCATCGGAGATATGATACAACCGTTTTTCTTGAGGGGTCAGCAATTCGTACCCTTTGCGCAAAAACTGTTCCAATTCTTGTTTCAAGGGATACACCGGATTGAACCGGTAAAACCGAGTCTTGCCTTCATAAAAGCTCTGGACGACCCCAGCCCTCTCCAATTTAGCAAACCCTTTTTGAATGGGCGTCAACGGAGTATTGAGAAATCGGTGTAGCTGTGTGCCGTATCCTCTTTCATTGATCAAAAGAAAATAAAGAATTTTTTCGATGTTTTTGCTTCCTAGGAGCGCTGAGAGCATCGTTTTTTTCACCTCAAATGTGGACTTCATCAACTAGAATAGAGTTGCTACCGTCATTCTAGAAAATTCCGATTTTTTACACCATCATTTAAATTACTTAACCTATAAAGTAGTTTATTTTATCCCTTTCACCCCCTTGCCATTTCCTGCCTTCCCATGCCTTAATAGTCGTGATTTTTAAGGAAAAGACCATGCAACCAATAATCCGCAACGATTGGAGCCTGCAAGAAGTCCAAGAGCTTTATAAAAAGCCGCTCTTTGAACTGCTAATCCTGGCAAGCGAAATCCATAGAAAATTACATGACCCTGTCGAAATGCAGATTTGCACTTTGATCTCCGTCAAAACGGGCGGCTGTCCCGAAGACTGCAAATACTGCGCGCAATCTTCACGTTATACGACAAGTATCCAACCAGAGCCCATGATGACATGGGAAGAAGTCAAAGCGAAAGGGCAAGCCGCCATGGAGCAAGGCGCAACACGTGTTTGTCTTGGAGCCGCTTGGAAAAAAGTGCGCGACGGCGCAGCCTTTGATTCCATTCTTCACATGGTCTCCGAACTCGCCACCATGGGCGTCGAAGTCTGCTGCACTCTGGGATCGCTCAATGAATCTCAAGCGCAAAAGCTGGAGGCGGCCGGCTTGTACGCCTACAATCATAACATCGACACTTCGCGCGCATACTATCCTCAAGTCATCACCACGCGTACTTTCGATGAGCGGTTGCAGACTTTGGAAATCGTCCGTAAGACGCAGATCAGTGTCTGCTGCGGCGGCATCCTTGGCCTTGGCGAATCGGAAGAAGACCGGATCTCCTTCTTGCATACGTTATGCACCCAACCCTCTCATCCCGAATCGGTGCCAATCAACCAACTGCACCCGGTTCCCGGAACCCCGTACAGCGAGAATAAGCCGCTCGATTTTTGGGAAGTCCTGCGCACCATCGCTGCTGCTCGCATCCTCATGCCGCAGGCCATGGTGCGCCTTTCCGCAGGCCGCATCAAACTCTCCTGGGAACAGCAAGCCCTCTGCTTTCTCGCTGGCGCCAATTCCCTGTGGTTTGGCGAAAAATTACTCACCGTCGAGAACCCTTCTGTGAGCCGCGATGAAGAGATGTTTCGATTATTCGGACTAAAAAAACGGCGCGCTTATACACAGAGGGATTCAAATTTGGTCAATGGCAATGTCGGCGCTTCAGATTTGCAGCCGGCACAGCCGTTGGCGAAGCAGAGGATGTGCAAGCACATTCTCGATGCAGCCAGCTACAAAAATGAAGATGCCGACGAAGCCAGTGGCCAATTTTTGAATCCCGATGTGTATATATGCTAGACAAACTTCTTAAAAACGGCGCATTGCGCTCTTTAAAGCAGCGTGAATATTTAATCGATTTAACCTCAAACGATTATTTGGGCCTTTCGCGCGATCCCGCTTTTCGGCAGGCCATCATCGACAAATGGGAAAAATGGTGCCCATCCTTAAGCAACAAAGTCGGATCGACGGGCTCGCGATTGCTTACCGGCAACCACCGTTTTTTTGAAGAGCTGGAAGAAAAAATTGCGCAATTTCACGGATTTGCATCGGCCACGCTTTTCAACTGCGGCTACATGGCCAATCTCGGTATGCTTTCCTCTCTTTTTTCTGTGGAAGATACGCTGATTGCCGATCGCGATGTCCATGCCTCAATCCACGATGGAATGAAACTGTCAAATGCCCAACTCTTTTATTTTCGCCATAACGACCTCGCGCATCTGGAAACGCGCCTAAAAAACAAAAAGCGGTGCTTCGTCATCGTCGAATCTCTCTATTCCATGAGCGGCGGCAAGGCGCCTCTGTCAGAACTCGTTCACCTTTGCGAAAAATATGGAGCGCAGATCATCGTCGATGAAGCGCATTCCGTCGGCATTCTTGGTCCCCAAGGCCGAGGTCTTGCCGCAGAGAAAAATTTGCAAGAACGAGTCTTTGCCTGTATGTGCGCTTTCGGCAAAGCGATGGGGGTCCATGGCGCAGTCGTTTTAGGCTCCTCTCTTCTTAAAAAAAAGCTGCTTAACCTTGCCCGCCCGCTCATCTACACCACAGCCCCTCCCCTACCCCTTCTCGCTGCGATAGCTTGCAGCTATGAACGCTTTCCTGGGATGCAGAGAGAAAGAGAACACGTTGCCGATCTCTGCCGGCAATTTCAATTCTCATCGCATATCCAAGCGATCCGCGCGCCCGGAAATTCACAAGTGAAACTCTTTTCTTACTATTTGATGCATCACGGAATCGATGTGCGCCCGATTTTGAGTCCCACAGTGCCTAAAGGAAAAGAGCAGTTGCGTTTGACGCTGCACAGCTTCAACACAAGCGCCGATGTGCAAACCTGTATGGAAAGAATAGAAAAATGGAGCAGCCAATGAGAAAAATAATCGTCGCAGGAATAGGGACTGATGTAGGTAAGACGGTTGTTTGTTCTCTATTAACCCGAGCGCTTAAGGCCGACTACTGGAAGCCCGTGCAATGCGGAACTGACTTCGATCGTAAAACCATCGAAGAGCTCGTTCCGGGCTGCCGCACACACCCTGAAGCCTATGCATTCACCGCGCCCCGCTCCCCTCATCATGCCGCAAAACTCGAACACATCACCATCGATCCCAATAAAATTGTTCTACCCCAATCTACCCGCCCTCTCATCATCGAAGGATGCGGCGGCCTCTTTGTTCCTCTTAACCTGAACACCCTGGCGATCGATCTCTTTACGCAGTGGGACTGTGAATGGATCCTCGTCTCACGCCATTATGTCGGCAACATCAATCATACTCTGCTGAGTGTGGAAGCGATACAAAACCGTTCACTTAAGATCAAAGGAATCATTTTTAACGGAAGCCCCTGCCAAGAGACAGAAGAGGCCATTCTTAAATTTTCTCAAGTGCCTTGTCTTGCAAGAATCAACCAGGAGCCACTATGGAACTCAAAAACTGTCCAGAATTACGCAAAACAAAAAGCCTTTCAGAGCGTGATCGGGAACTGATCTGGCACCCCTTCACTCAAATGCTCACTGCCGAACCGGCAATTCCCATTGTTCGGGCAGAAGGAGCCTATCTCTATGCGGAAGATGGAACAGCCTACCTCGATGCGATTTCCTCCTGGTGGGTCAATCTGCATGGTCACTCACATCCCTACATCGCCGGAAAAATCGCCTCCCAGGCAAAAACCTTAGAACACGTCCTCTTTGCAGGATTCACTCATAGGCCCGCTGTTGACCTGGCTGAAAAGCTAACATCGCTTACGGAGATGGACAAGATCTTTTATTCCGACAATGGGTCCACCGCCGTAGAAACAGCCCTCAAAATGGTGCTGCAGTCGTGGCATAATCGAGGCCAACGAAAAACGCATTTTCTCTCTTTCAAAGACGCCTATCACGGAGAGACATTCGGCGCCATGTCTGTTTCGGGAAAAAATGCGTTCAACCGCCCTTTCTGGAATTACCTTTTTCCCGTTAAAACCCTCGATCCTCCTCTGCATGGCCGCGAAGACAAATTTGTAACCGACTTACAAAACATCCTCCGCACAGAATCGATTGCCGGCTTTATCTTCGAGCCATTGATCTTGGGCACGGGCGGCATGAAAATCTATTCGACCAAAGCCTTGGATGCCGCTCTGCAAATTTGCAAAAAATACGACGTCCCAACAATCGCAGATGAAGTGATGACCGGATTTGGGAGAACGGGCCCTCTTTTCGCCTGCGATGCCCTGGAACAAAGGCCCGACATCCTCTGCCTGGGCAAAGGGATCACAGGAGGCTTTTTACCCCTCGGTGCCACTCTCTGCAACCAGGATATCTACGAGACCTTTCTTTCTTCCACTCTCGAAAAAGCCTTTTTGCATGGGCATTCCTATATGGCCAATCCCCTCGCCTGCGCTGCAGCTCTAGCAAGTCTTGATTTACTTCTGAAACCTGAATGTTCCGAGCAAAGAACGACCATTTCCGCCATGCATCGAAAATTCTGCCACAACTTTCAATCCCATCCTGCCTTGCAGCGTTGTGAATCCCTGGGAACGATCCTCATTTTAGAGTACAAATCCCCTGTTTCCACAGGCTATTTCAATCCGATCAAAGAACGGCTGTCCCGCTATTTTCTCTCGCAAAAACTTCTCATCCGCCCCTTCGGCAATGTCGTTCACGTGATGCCGCCTTACTGCATCACACTTTCCGAACTCGAACACATTTACTGCCATCTCGCAGCTACTTTGGAGTTGTTTACATGAAACATTTTCTGTCTCTACGGGAACAATTTGAAGAAATTCTCCCCCTTTTTCTTTCCCACCCTTTTTCCCATGCCAAATGGCTCAATACGCTTTCTTACCTGGAAAATTGCGGCGCCCGCAAAATCGCCCGCTGCGAACATCCGCAAAATGTCTCCAGGGAGATGCTCAAACACGCCGCCGAAGAATTCCGCCACGCCTTTTACCTCAAACAACAAATCTCCACCAAACTCGGCCTATCTCTTCCCACTTATCATCCCGATGTCCTATGGGGAGGACTGGCGACTTTACGCTACCTCGATCGTTTAGAAACGTCCCTATGCCGCTTTGTCGATCCCCAGTCCATCTATTTTCTTGTTACCTATGCCATCGAACTCCGCGCTTCTGAAGTTTACCCCCTTTACCAAACCCTCCTCTCCCAACACAAATCTCCTGTCTCCGTGCGTTCCATCCTCCTCGAAGAAAAAGGCCACCTCGAGGAAATGGGCACCCAAATCGCCGCCCTTGGCATCGATGAAGCGATCGTTGCATCCGTGTGTGAGATTGAAGGTGTGTTATGCCAAAAATGGCTTAAAACATTAAGGCTGTAAATACGAATGACATAAAGAAAACAGGGCTGACTATTTTGCAACGGAATGCAGAAAAGTCACGACTTTTCTGCATTCCGTTGCAAAATAGTCAGCACGATGATCAATTGAAATTTACGCAATGTTCCTACAAGTAAACTCTTTTTTTTTTGAAAAATCTGTTTCAATGGGCGTCCTTCCTTACTAGACACAAGGAATTCTCCCATGAAAGCAAAGCGTATTTTATGCTATTTGGGATGTCTGATCAACTGCGTCACATCCGTTCCCGCTTTTTCCCTCGCTGAAGAACCGTAGGAGGAATTTTTCCCTTCGACTCCGGAACAGGCAGCCGTTCTTGGAACCGAACCCGAATTTCTCATCGGCGGTGTTGTCAGCCCTCTCATCGGACATCCGGTACTAAAGCAAACAGACCTCATCGCCAGAGGAGCGCAAAATATCGTCCTGAGCCGCACCTATATTCCACCGTACATACCCTGCTCCTTTCCACAACATGAACAAAGTCCCGAGCAATGGCACAAACATCACCTCTCCGATTTTATAAAAGAGCATGGATATCGCGAGTCTATCATCTATACTCCCTTGAGAAGGAAATCCTTCCGAGCGGCAAAGTCCTTAGATACCGCTTTGACCATGGTGCCCAGGCGGAATTTGTAGAAAGCACAGATCCCAAAGAACGGTACGTTTATGCCTCCCTTCGCATCGATGGTAGTCCGCAGGAGAATTGCAATTTTACTTCCTCCTCTGGAATGAGAGCCAAATATATTTATCAGAGGACGAACTTCGATATCAAAATCAAAGAAAAAAATGGGCATAAGAAGCTCAAAAGAGAATATCAATCGTGGTCCCCTGCCACCCTTTGCTCCGTCAGCAGCCCTTCCTACCGCAATGAATCCTCTAATTACTGTGGCCGTTTTCTCCTAGACTCTTACTCTGGAAAAGATCACATTTTCAAAGCCGCCTATAGTGGCTTCGGAAATCCGGAGCAGCATTACAGGGTTCACAAACTTTTACTGCCGGTCGGTGAAAATCACGCCTTTGTCTCGGTCTATGAATTAAACTACCAGCCGCCGGTAGCTGGACAACGAGGAGGAACGACGACAGTTAAAAACAGCGATGGGACATCCACCACCTACCACTTCTCCGCAAATCTTCTCCCAACTCTGATCCAATATTTCGGCAACGGAAACCTCAAAAAAGAAAAAACCTTGTCATGGGATGACAGGAACTGGCTCAAGTCCATCGAAATGAAGGAAGGACAAGGGAACCTCCTATACCAAAAATCGTACGAATATGATCGCTTCGGCAATCCCAACCTTGAAATCCTGACCGGAGATCTCACAGGTGAGGGAAATCAAGAGACCTATACAACTAAAAGGACATTTTCTGAAGATGGAAGGCATCTTCTTTTAAGAGAAGAGACGGAAGACGGCAAAGTCATCTGCCTTTCCTATCTCCCTAACACGAACCTCGCCACTTCCAAACTCACAAAAGATGTTGATAAGATCATCCTGCGAGAATTTTGGATATACGACGATTGCAATAACCTCATTCAGACCATTTCCGACGATGGTGCCAGCGAAGACAAGGACGACCTTTCGAACGTCACCCAAAGGACCTTGACTGCTACACCTCGCGCCAGTCCGCCCCCTTCCTCCATATGCCAGAGTGGATTGAAGAAACATACTGGAAAATGGTGTCGTAAAACCTCTGCAGAAGACCTGTTTAAAATATGATGAGCATGGCAACGTCGCCCTGGAAGAGGTCTATGACGCCGAAGGGCATCATGCCTACACCATTCGCAAAACCTACAATGAGCGCGGTGACGTGCTCACTGAGACAAACCGTTTGGGACAAGAAGCCGTATACACATATCGGCCCAAGAGGACATCTTGAGATATCCACCAATTTTTCTCATCGGCTTCACACAACTTTCGACTACGACAGCAAGAGGAGACTGCGCGGACAGACCGAAAAAGGGGACGATGCAAAGACACAGGAGAAAGTTTGCATCCCGATCTTGATCACCCCGCTCCAATACAACCTCACTGGGATTAGGAAGGACCTGACTTTCCTGATGGAGCGAGATTAAATTTGGATGGAAGTTGGAAAACAAAAAAATGAGACACTTACATAAATATAAATTAGATTTCTCCCCAGCTTTAAAATACATTAGATATGCGCTGGAGAATGCAAATACGATGTCGATTGAATTATTAAATCATCTAAATTTTAAAGATGGAATTTTTTTTACATTGTTACCCTCTGATTCAAATATAGAGAGAATTTACGAATTTGAATCCGGAATGGTTCTACCTCAAAATCCAGAACAAATATATTACATTGCTGAGGAAAGAAACAGCTTTTCAATAATACCCACTATAAGAGAAGAATTATGCGAATTAATCTTAGAGGAAATAAAATCCAACGATCGAATGTCTTGTGTTTTCGATGATGTCTTGCGTTCTCCCAACGATAACTTTAATAAGAGTTTGATCCTTTCTCATGGTTTGATATAAGAGGAGGAGCTGTATTATTTAATTCAAAAAAACGAGATTTCTTGTGACTTAATTGAGCAATGTTTAAGAGCTTCTAATGCTTTTTGGCATTCCTTGTTTATATTAACGAGTGCCGATTTTACCAAATTAACAAAAAAATTCCGCTTGGAGATTATTAAAGAAATTTGCAAAACTGCTGAGTTGATTTTGATAGGCGCTTACGATGGTGAAGGATATATTTTTTGGGAAAAAACATCTTTTTTTCCGAAGTGCGAAATGCCAGGGAGAAAGTCAGGATTATAAAACACCGGCGGAGAAGAAGCTAGGTTAAACACCGATGGAACTTGGGAATGGAAGTCATGATAAGAAATATCAAAAAGCACGATTTGGATTTTGAAAGAACTTTTTCCTATTTTGTTGATCATATCAGTGGGGGAATGCTCTATCCCAAAAGATTTCGGAAAAAATCGATTTTCACCATGGCATTTTTTTTACGCTCTTGCCCGACAATGCAGACTTGGAGAGGCTTTATGAGTTTCTTTATGGAGGAATAATACCATCGATCCCATATGCCGAAGATTGCGCTATTGAGGCTGATCAGGGCAACTTTATTCCTCAACACGTAATAACTATGAATCGCGAGTTGGGTGAATTCATTGCTGTACAAAAGAAAAGTCTGGAAATTGCGCCATAATCGAGAACTTTATGTTAGAGCCAGATAGTGTTTATGCAAATATAAAAAATGTGAAAATGATCCCCCATACGGGAAAGAAGTTTACTATTTCCTAAACAAGAAAAATTCAAATGATCAAATTTATAGTGCGATAATAAAATCCAAGGAAGTATGGCATTTTCTAACTGTTCTAACAGTAACTGACAACATGATGCCTCCATCTTTTACAAATGAGGGACTAGACCGAATTTGCGATAATACAAAATTTGTAATAGCAAGTGCTTATGATGGAGAGGGATACCTATTTTGGTTGAAAAAAGAACAAAATCCCTAGAACCCACTTCCGAAGAAGTGGGTTTTACCCTTTTACTAGGCTTTCTCTGTTTTTCCTTGAGTTTTGTCAGGGAGCAACATTTTCTCGGTTTGATTTTTAACGCGAGAAGCGACATTCATGAAAATCAAGTAGATGCCGATTCTGGGAGCAAGTCCGGCAAAAGCCTTGGACTTAAACGAATCCGCAAGTGGGGCTTTGTAAGAAAAGTCTACCTGCTTATTGGTCTTACGGCTGTCCAAAGGTTGGCTGATCATCGCTCCAACCACCGGCGCAAGAACGGGATACTCTGCTGCCAAATAGGTCAAAACAGAAGAGGAAACCATTTCACGTGCAGCGGTTTCTGGAGCAGCTCGATAAAAACCTTTGATCCCATATTTTGTCCAGATCTCTTGCGTAATCTGCATTGCGCTTTTAGATGGGACAGTTTTAGGATCGAGTTTTTCCAGTTCGATCATCTTCAGCCTGGCTCCTTCCGCCTTCTTTTGCTGGGTATAAATCAATTCTTGCGGAGCTACTAATGCGGTGAGAAAACCGCCTGTTGCAGAACTGCAGGCCAATTTTTCCCAAGGAGTCAGTTCCCTTTTCCCCCCATTTGAGAGTTTTTGGCGCATCCATTCTGTGACATAAAAATTGAATGCGGCCTGAGGAAACATCCAAGCGGCCAATCCTCCCCCACCCGCAAACCACTTGACGGGATTTGTTTGAAATTTAGGGGGATTCTGCGGATTTCTAGCTTTTTCCTGCATGTGCATTTTAAAATACATCAATGGTGTTGCGGAAAGAATTCCCGTTGCTCCAGCGATTCCTCCAGACACGATTTGAACTCCGGTCTGGTACCATGCTCCTTTTCCTTTAGGTTTAGGCAGCTCATAAGCAGCCATTTCGTTAGCTTTTGTATTATTGACAGGTTGTGTCATCTTATTCTCCATGTTATTTTTGAAGTTTGAAAAAAATAAAAAGATGTGAGTTGTGGATCTTATTTTGTGCCTTTAAGGCACAAAAAGAAGGAGAATAAAGACGAAAAAGAAAGAGGAAACGGATTCGATGCCGGCTCGTGAGAAAATCACAGAATGTGAAAATGGCAATGATCCGTTTATCATAGTGCGGATCAAATTAGCAAAAGCGTGAATTTAATGCCATAGAAGACTAGACGGCCTAACAAGGAAATTTAAGAAAAAACTCTATAATAACTTAGATAAAAGGATGGCCAACATCATATTTTTAACTGGACTTTACCCATTCGAAAAATTAGTTAACACCCAAGGTTTAACAGGTTTTGTCGGAGGCACTGCCTCCCCCTCCTCCGTACCACATTGCCGGCGCATTTATTCGCCAGCGCTACGCGTCGGGCGAACAGATGCACCGACAACGCGGTCTCAAATGACAATCAAGCCACTTCTGAGAGTTCGTCGACCAAAGCAGCAATCTGCTCTGATGAAAAGAGTTTCTTCATGGTCGCCCTTTTCATAGAGCCAATTAAAATATCTACTGGGCCACCAATGCCGACGAACCTCGCGTAACATATCGGCAAAAGTCGCATGCATTTTTGTACGATGCAGTGCTACCAAGTTTCAGAGAAAGGGTTGCTTGCAACCGATCTGTTATAACAATGCTGGAGTGGTGCGAGCTATTGCCTTATCTGACCACTGTCGTTGAGTCTGCACTCCGAGATGATCAGGGACTTCTCTATGCGTTACTTCCTGGTTCATCTAGCAACAAACCACTCGATTATTTCAATGGCTGTCAGTTGAAAAAGCGCATCGACTCCCATCAGACCAATTGGTTTGTATTCTTCCTCAATACCCTTAAGTAGAACCAGCCTAACCCTACTTAAAACCCTGTGATATTTATCGAAATGTTCCTCTCCCTGCATGCCGAAAATTTTAAGCGCTGCATACACTGTGCGCTCTCCACGACAAAGAATTGCTCCTGTCAAGAGCAACATGGCCTTAGACATTCTTTTGGGTTTTAAAAACATTGTGGCGAAAGGTGCGAAAACTGCTAGAATGATTTCCGGTAGGGGTGTCATGATTCCGCCTTGAAGTTTTTCTTTGCAGTAAACATCTTAGCGTGTGTCGTTTGACATCTCTACCATTTTTTTGAATGTCTCCTTTTTTCTGAACGCGTTGTCGGTGCATTTTTCGTTCTACGCGTGAGCGCTGGCGGAAAATGCACCGACAATGCGGATGGAGGAGCAGGAGGCAATGCCTCCGACAAAGTCTGTTAAAATATAAGCATTAACTAATTTTTCGAATGGCTAAAGTCCAGTAGCAAAGATGATTTACGAAAGATGCATCTTGTCTTTGGCAACCTCGAGGACTATGGGCTTGTGGAAAGAATCCTGAATGAATATCAGATCGATACGGTATTACACTTGGGGCCGCAGACTTTGTTAGAAATCGCTTTTCGAAGCCCTTTGCAGACTTTCGAATCAAATATTCGGGGAACATATAATCTATTAGAAGCTTGCCGCCGTCAGGGTCGAATGGTCCAAAGAATCCTTATGGCCTCAAGCGATAAAGCCTATGGAGAGAGCGAAGTTTTGCCTTATGTGGAAACCATGCCTTTAAAAGGTAGAACACCCTACGATGTTTGGTCTTGTCCCTTTTCTGTTGTTTTGACGCTCTGACTATCTACTATGTCCACGTTTGGTCCAAATTTCTTGGACCATTATGATCTTACAATGTGAAGTAGCTCGCTATCTTTGTCTACGCAGAGTTATAAAGTATTTTTAATGAAAAGCCCCTGATGATGCGAATTTTTCTTCCTTCCTTTAACACCCGTTCAGCGTATCTTCCTCGATTCGAGCCTCAGCCTTTTAAAGCAATGAATCTTGCATTGAGTTCTTCTTCCGATGGAATCGTATTTTTTTCTATAGAACTTGCGTGGGGCAGTTCATATAAAGCATCGAGCCTAGTCCGGAGTTTCTGATTCTCGGATTGCTCTTTTGCCTCTTTTTCTGTTGTTTCCAATCCAAAAAAATTAACTACTTCTTTTTCGATAGCAGAAATGGAGGATTGAAACTTTTCTCCAAAATTCGGTTCCACATACCCAGCATCACGAAACCACTTATCTACTTTTGAAGGGTCTACATAACCAGCATCACGAAACCACTTTTCTATTAAAACTGAATCATAAGCATGCTTCTGAAACCATTTCTGGACATCAGCTGATTCATTTAAAATTTTTGAACTGAGGTCTTGGGTGATTAATTTCCTATATACCATGGCTTGAAACACTTGAAGGTCTTTGGCAGTGGGCAACTTATGTAGCTCTTCTCGGAGCATTTGAGATTCTTTCTCTTCCACATCGGTGTTTGGAGACTTTTGGGTGTCTTCCCATTTATCCCATAGTTTTTCTTTGAGCATCCTTTGAATCAACTGGTTGTATCTCTGCTTAAAATAGTCCTCTTTCATTATTTCGGATTTCGGATCCAAATCATAGATTTCATTCGTTGCTTCTTCTAGAAACTTATTTTTTGATGCAATATACAATGACACAAATTTTGCTTGTAGAGACTCAAAATTCGCTTTATCTCCACGTTCCTCATAGACGAGACCTGCCTCCTCTTCAAACCACTTTTTCACTCCGTCTGGTTCTTGATAATCATTAAATTTTTCAATTTCTTTAAACCAACCCCTTACTACATCTAATTCCATGCTTGTAATTGAAGACATAATAGTACCTACCATATTATTTTACTTTATCATCATATTATACCACACAAATTCACTTTATTTGCAAATAATAATGTAGGCTGTATATGGCCAAAGTCGAATTGTCGTATTGATAAATAATAATTTGAATTATAACGAACCAATCCAGTTATACCAAGTGGTCAGCATGAGGATTTATATGATAGAACAGGTGAAAAATATAGTAGATTTGCTCTCACAGATCAGTAAAGCTGGACTTTAGCCACTTGAAAAATTAGTTAATGCTTATATTTTAACTGACTTTGTCGAAGGCAGTGCCGCCGACAAAACCGGTTAAACCTTCGAATGGCTAAAGCCCAGTTTAACAGGTTTAAATTAATTTTTAAATTTGATTAATTAATTTCATCATATTATAATATACTATTAATTCAATATTTAATCTCGGAGTTCTATGATCCCCTCGATTCAAACTGGTTTCGATCAAAAAGTAGTATATCATGCACCTCACGTGTTGCCTGGAGTAGCAAATGTCAATAAAGCTGACTTATTAGAAGAATTAGACCGAGTGAAAAAAACAAAAAATGAACTTCTTTATGATCTGAAAAAAATTCAAGAAGCCTTAAAACAAGCTGAATTGCAAGAAGCTGAAATTAATCAGAAGTTGGAAAATTTGAAAAAATCTGATCCTATAAGCCCGCAACCCGTTATTATTGAACCACCCAAAGAAGTTTTGGAGATATCCCGGGTTGCCAGAACTGTTTTAGTCGTTAACATCAAGGAAATCATAAAGTCGAAAGACAAACAAGGTGAATTCGAACACTACAGTGTCAAATTGATTTCAAAGGATAACGAGCAAATTGAAGTGAATAAATGGCCCGTGGATACTAAGAAATGTGGAAACATAGAACAAATCATCATTTCCGATGGAGAAAATGAAGAACTCTTACCCGAATATAGGTCTTCAACTCAAAGATTAATCACCTATCTTTCCACCGATTTTGCTCTCTTTAGAAAGGAAATAAATAAAGATAAAGTGGACAAAAACGGAAGCTATTCCAATAAAGATGTAAACTTTGACTGCCAACGGTTTTCTTACTATTTAAAGCATGGAAAAGAGGGTAGTTTTCCACATGACTTCGGTTCGAAATCTTCTAGAAACTATAGAAATGAGCATGAGCCTATGGTAGGTCATGTCTATTCAATTAAGGCTCAAACAGCCAATTTCGGGAAAAATGGTAGTTACAGTGGCAAAGATATGACTGTCCACTACTTCATGTGTTTGGCTAAGGACCTCTATGTGTCAAAATATGGTCAGGATGATGTTTACTTCACCTCTTATAAACAAATTCTTGACGCTTATTTTCCTGATAAATTCGTTGAAGGAAAAATCAGCATCGAATTTTGAAGGCCTCAGGGGTTGTAAGGAAATAAATTTTACGGTTCCCGAGGAGAAAAACGGTTCAGATCTTGAGGATTTTTCCGCAGCAGGTGTTCCTTTCACCCCTGCAAGGAAAAATCGTCGAGAGATGAATCGATTTTTCCCTCGAGAACTGTAAAAGTTATTTTCTTACAACCTCTTACCGATCGCGAATGACTTTCTTGATTTTATGTTCACAGATGCGGATTCCGCGCACTTGCGGGTCTTTGATAGGTACAGCATCTAGGGAATAAGAGAGATTCTTCACTTTTTGCCGGGCGCCTGGAACAAAACTAAGCTCGACAGAGGGCTCGTGTTGTGCCGAAAAATAGAGCATTTCGCTCTTTTCATCGAGGAACCGATAGACTTTTTCGAGGATGAACTTGTCGACGATAAACCGTTTGGCCCACGGATGGCCGGTCGCCTTATTTTTGTAGACAACGCTGATGACTGTTTTTTTATCGGCGATGCAGGCCCATGCGACGTTTTGCAGGAACAATTTCTCAGGGATGTTAATGACAGAGTAAGTGCCATCTTTGTAGAAAATGAGCAGCTTGTCAAAGTTGGTGCATTCGAGTTGTAGGGCGCCGGAGATTTTCGTGCCGATGAACCCTGTTTGGCGGTCAAATCCGACTTTAATCTGTTTGGTCTCAATCGCTCGACGGTCGATCTCTTCAATGGCTTTGATACGGGTCCTTCGCGGGAACTCCTGGCCAAATTTTTGGATCAATTTTTTCAGATAATTGATGGTAAACTTTTTAACGTTTTTCAGATCTTTTTCCACTTGCGCCAGGTTTTCATGGAGAATAGCAATTTCATTCTGGTTCTTGTCAATATCGAACTGGGAAATTCTGCGAATGGGGATTTGCAGGAGCTTTTCACGATCTTCGTAAGTGGGTGTGCGCAGCAGCTTTTTCGCGAAAGGTTTTAAGGATAATTCCAATGTCTCGTGGATCCCTTCCAGAGTTTTGATCGTTTCGATCTTCTTATAGAGGCGGTTCTCAATAAAGATTCTCTCCAATGCCTTGTAGAAGAGTTTTTCAAGCAGTCGGTCGCGTTCAATCTCGAGCTCGCGCTTTAAGAACTCCATTAGCTTTTGGGCATTGTAAGCTAGGACTTCATGGACATCGGCCTCCCAAGGATATCCTTCTTTGATGACGATAATCTGGGATCCAAGGGACACTTCGCATTCGGTAAAACCATAGAGCGCATCCAGGATCTCGTCGGCGTATTGGCCTCGCGGCAGTTTGATTTCGATCTCGACGTCTTTTGCCGTGTAATCGTTAATGGCCTCGATTTTGATCTTTCCCTTCTTAGCAGCCTCGTCGATCGAACGGATTAGGCTTTCCGTGGTCGTCCCATAGCAGATTTCACGAATGACCAGCGTTTTGGGATCTTTAATCTCGATTTTCGCGCGCAGTTTGACTTTGCCGCGGCCTTTGTCGTATTGACTTTTATCCATGATCCCGCCAGAGGGGAAATCGGGGAATATCTTGAAATCCCGACCTTCTAGGTAAGCGATTTCTGCTTCGAGAAGCTCTGTGAAATTATGCGGCAGAATGCGTGTCGCCATACCAACGGCAATCCCCTCGGCACCTTGCATGAGCAGGAGAGGAATCTTCGCCGGCAGCGTAATGGGTTCCATGTTTCTACTGTCATAGGAAGGACTTTTCTCGGTGATGTCGGGATTGAACATCGTTTCGCGCGCCAGCGGGGAAAGACGGGTCTCGATGTAGCGGGCTGCTGCTGAAGGGTCGCCCGTATTGGGATTTCCGAAATTGCCCTGCCTGTCTAATAGATACCCTTTGTTGGCCAGGTTGACGAGAGCTTCGTAAATCGCCGCGTCTCCGTGAGGATGTAATTGCATCGTCTGTCCGACAACATTGGCCACTTTATGGAGCTTTTCATCGTTGAGCTGCCACAGAGTTTGTAAAATGCGCCTTTGAACGGGTTTTAGTCCATCGACGACATCAGGGATCGCCCGGTCGAGGATGACGTAAGAGGCGTACAGCGTGAAGTGTCTCTTCATTTGCTCTTTGAGATCATCCATCTTCATTCACCAAGTTTTGCATGATAAAGGCTTTCCGTTCAGGAGTGTTTTTCCCCATGTAGAATTCTAACGTCGGCTTGATATCGGAAAGATTTTGTATCCGTACGGGAAGCAGGCGCATGTCTTTAGCAATGAATTGTTTGAACTCGCCAGGTGAAATTTCTCCCAAGCCTTTAAAGCGGGTAATTTCGATCCCGCGCTTAAGCTCCCGAACGGCTTTCTCTTTCTCTTCTTCATTATAGCAGTAGATCGTTTTTTCTTTATTTCTGACTTTGAAAAGAGGCGTCTCGAGGATAAAGAGATGGTTGTTCAAAACAAGCCCTTCAAAATAGGTCAGGAAAAAGGTAACGAGTAGATTGCGGATGTGCATTCCATCGACGTCGGCATCGGTTGCGAGAATCACTTTATTGTAGCGCAACGCTTCCAAATCGTCTTCGATGTTCAGCGCCGACATGAGATTGTACATCTCTTCGTTTTTATAAAGCTGATCGAGCTTCATCCCATGGACGTTAAGCGGCTTTCCTCTCAAGGAAAACACGGCCTGGGTCAGCGGGTCGCGGTTCATCACAATGGAAGCCGAGGCCGATTCCCCTTCAGTGAGGAAAATCATCGATCGCTCCCCTTCTTTCGAACCATCGCCAAAATGGTATTTTGAATCGCGCAATTTCGGGATCTTGAAGGAGATTTTTTTCTGCTTCTCCTTGGCTTCTTTTTTGACTGATGCGAGCTCTTTTCTGAGTTTTTCATTAAAAAGGATCCGGTCGACGATTTTCTTGCCTGCCTCAGGAAACTTATAAAGGAGGTTTTGCACAGCATCTTTCACTTCTTGAACAATCGGGCCCCGTATTTCGCTGTTGGACAGCTTGTTCTTTGTCTGTGATTCAAAGACCGGGTCTTTAACTTTGATCAAAACGGCCCCGATAATCCCTTCGCGGACGTCGACGCCCTGAAAATTCTTTTTCGCGTACTCGTTAATTCCTTTGAGGATACCCTCGCGGAAAGCGGAAAGGTGCGTTCCGCCGTCTTGGGTGTATTGCCCATTGACGAAAGAAAAGTAAGTCTCGCCATAATTCGGCCCGTGAAGGAAGGCGAATTCGAGAGTTTTCCCTCGGTAGTGGAGGGGATCGTAAAGGCGGTCTTCTTTGACCTCTGCATTCAATAAGTCCAATAGTCCATTTTCCGAGCGGATGGCCTCCCGATTGAAATGGAGGGTAAGGCCGGTATTGAGGTAAGCGTAATGCCAAAGCCGCTTGAGGATTTTTTCTTTCTGGAAAGCAAATTTCTTAAAAAGTAGTATATCTGGAATAAATTCGACATAAGTGCCGTCAGGTTCTTTGGTCTTCCCTTTTTTCTTCTCTTTAAGCACGCCCTTGACGAAACGCGCTTCGACAAATTCTCCATCCCGGAAGCTCTTAACGACAAAATGAGAAGACAATGCGTTTACCGCTTTCGTTCCGACGCCATTGAGGCCAACGGAGAACTGAAAGACATCATCGTTGTATTTTGCACCGGTGTTGATCTGGCTCACGCACTCAATCACTTTGCCAAGAGGAATGCCGCGGCCCCAGTCGCGCACGGAAACCTTCGAAGTTTTCTCATCGAGCTCGATGGCAACTTTTGTGCCGTGCTGCATGATGAACTCATCGACTGCGTTGTCGATGACTTCCTTCAGCATGACATAAATGCCATCGTCCTGATGCGAACCGTCGCCGAGACGTCCAATGTACATCCCCGGGCGCAGCCTAATATGCGCCAACGCATCCAAGGATTGAACTGTGCTTTCGTCGTATTTTTTTCCCATATGGTATCTATAATAGCACGTTATGTTTTAATTTTTAATCCACAATTACCTTTTAATGTATCTGAAAGCAAATTTCCATGATTGTTTTATAACGCGAACAAGTTGGTTCGGCTGGTGAGATTGATACCGTAGATTATTTACTTTCAATGATTTATGGAATTAAAGGGGATGGTAATAATATTTTTTTAAATTTAGAGAGCGCCCCGCGAAATTAAATTAATTACTTTACAAAGCAGAGAGGAAAAAAACGGACGTGATTAACGCAAAGTTGATTCCCGGTTCTACGAAACAAACGCCACGTAAGCTGCCAATAAGCACAAAACCACGCCCATTGACTTAGTGATGATGATTTGGAAGCGGACGAGGTGCTTTTTCAGAAAATGGTGCGTGATTAAAAAGGAAAGAAAGACAAACCACGCAAAAGTGATCACGGCCAAAATACTACCCATCAACGCCTTTGCAATAAAACTCATGCTTGGATCGATGAACTGGGAAAACAAACTCAAAATAAACAGAGTCGCTTTGGGATTCAACAAGTTACACAAAAATCCGCCGAGGAAGGGACGATGTTTTTTCTTGATTTCAGCATCGGGAATTTTTGGAGGCCCCTCAGGAGACATTTTCTCTTTGAGAAGCATAATCCCTAAATAGAAGAGGTAAGCTGCTCCTATGTATTTCAAAATAAGGAAAAGAACGGGGGATTCCTGAATCACGATCGCAAGGCCGAAGAGACAATAAGTCACGTGGATCAAAAGCGCACAGGCAACACCGAGCGACGTGAGGAAGCCGGCTCGGAAAGTTCCTGCGGAAAGGCAATTTTTCATGACTATTGCAAAATCCGGGCCCGGGCTGATCGCCGCCAAAAGACTAATGACGGCAAAGGATGTGATTTTTGCGATTTCCATGACTGCAAATTATAGGGCAACCCAGCTCAGATTCTCAAGGGGAAAACAAACAAACTCATCGGGCATTTGTAAAGAATTTTTTTGAACCAAAACCTGTCTATAGGATAAGGATGTATATAAAGGTATGCATGGGAAAAACAGCAGAACATGAGCGCTTAGAGTCCTACCGGACGCAACACTCCAAGTGGAAAAAGTGGGGTCCCTATCTCAGCGAGAGGGCATGGGGGACCGTGCGCGAAAATGAGAATGAACAAAAAAGTCCTTGGCACTCCATTTCCTACGAAGAAGCGCAATCGCGCGCCTATCGTTGGAATGAAGATGGGATTGGGGGAATCAGCGACCGGAACCAGCGGATCTGCCTGGCGCTCTCGCTATGGAATGGAAAGGACCCATTTTTGAAAGAGCGGATGTTCGGGCTGAGCAATCCCGAAGGGAACCATGGAGAGGACCTCAAAGAATACTACTTCTACCTCGACAATACTCCGACGCATAGCTTCATGAAAATGCTCTACAAATACCCTCAAAATGCCTTCCCCTATCAAACTTTGCGGGAAGAGAACAAAAAGCGGAGCTACCCCGATCGGGAATTTGAACTTCTCGAGACCGGGATTTTTAACGAAGATAAGTATTTCGATGTTTTCATCGAGTACGCCAAGGCGGGCGAGGAAGATATTCTGGTTAAGTACACAGTTTGCAATAGAGGGGCGGAAAAGGCTGATTGCCTGTTAGCCCCGACAATCTGGTTCCGCAATACGTGGCGATGGGGATATGGAGAAAAAGGCCCGACAGGCGATGAGAATGGGGAACCGAACTTAAAATATAAGGATCCCAACACAATTGAACTTTCCCACCCTGTCGAAGGGCACTATTTTTTGTATTGCGATGGGTCTCCGGAACTGATCTTCACAGAAAATGAGACGAAAGGAGAAAGCAAAACATCTTATGTGAAAGACGCCTTTCACCGTTACCTCGCCGGCAATGAAAAAACGGCCGTCAATCCGGAAAAAACAGGCACCAAAGCGGCCGCCGTTTATCGGCTCCCCATAGAGCCCGGAAAAACCGCGGTCGTTCAACTCCGTCTCACAAACAAAACCAGCGACTCCCCTTTCAAAGAGTTCGATCCATTATTTGCTGAGCGGGAGAAAGAAGCGGATGCGTTTTATGCCACCATCCACCCGGAATCGCTCAAAGAGGAATTAAAAGGCGTCCAGCGCGCTGCCTTTGCAGGACTGCTGTGGAACAAGCAATTCTACTACTTCGATATGGAGCAGTGGTCCAAAGGGGATCCCCATGCTCCTCACAAAAAAACCCGGAATAAAGATTGGGTTCATCTGACAGCCTTCGATCTCTTCACGATGCCTGATAAATGGGAATATCCTTATTTTTGCGGATGGGACACCTCTTTTCATTGCATTCCGCTAGCGCTCATCGACTCCGACTACGCCAAGCGGCAAATTGAACTTTTGACAAGAGAATGGTATTTGCATCCCAATGGACAGATTCCGGCCTACGAATGGAACTTCTCCGACGTCAATCCTCCCGTATTGGCATGGGCAGCCTGGCGGACGTACAAGATCGACGGCAAGATCACGGGAAAACACGACCGGGATTTCATTAAAGGGGTTTTTCATAAGCTACTGCTGAATTTCACATGGTGGGTCAATCGGAAGGACACCGAGGGGAAAAATGTTTTCCAGGGGGGATTCTTAGGTCTGGACAACATCAGCATTTTCGACCGGAGCAGTCCCTTGCCCATGGGCGGACATATCGATCAGGCGGATGGGACGGCATGGATGGCCTTCTATTGCATCTTGATGCTCCGCATCGCTTTTCATCTTTCTTTCGAGGAGCCTGTCTATCAGGATATCGCGACCAAATTTTTTGAGCATTTTTTAAGGATTGCCACGGCGATGAAGGACGTGGGCGGCCAAGGGTATTCCCTTTGGCATGCAGAAGATGGTTTTTTTTACGACGCCCTCCACCTTCCAGATGATCGGATCCTCCCCGTCAAGGTTCGCTCCATCGTCGGCCTGCTCCCTTTACTTGCCGTCGAGACATTAGAGGAAGAAGGGATGTCCAAGCTCAAAACTTTTTCCCGCCGCGTCGACTGGTTTATTAGCAAAAGACCCCACGTTAGCGTGAATATGGCCTGCTGTTATCATCCCGGCGCCGGGAAACGCTGCCTGCTCTCCATCTTGAAGGAAGAACAACTGGCCAGCGTCCTCAAGTACATGCTCGACGAAAAAGAGTTTCTCTCCGAATACGGGATCCGCTCCGTTTCGAAATACCACCAAGACCATCCGTTTATTTTCAAAGCCGATGGCCAAGAACACTGTGTCAACTATCTTCCCGGGGAAGCCAACAGCGGTCTTTATGGCGGTAATTCAAACTGGCGCGGTCCCGTATGGTTCCCTATTAACTTTCTCATTATCGAATCTCTGCAAAAATTTCATCACTACTACGGAGATGATTTTCAAGTGGAATTTCCGACGGGCTCAGGAAAGCGTATGAACTTATGGGACATCAGCATGGAGTTGTCGAAGAGGCTGATCAAACTCTTTTTAAAAGACCAGGAAGGGAAAAGGCCGATTTATGGGGCGCACAGCAAATTTCACGAAGACCCCCACTGGAAAGACCTCCTGCTTTTCAATGAATACTTCCATGGAGAAAACGGGGAGGGCCTTGGAGCCAGCCATCAAACAGGATGGACCGCATTGGTCGCAAAACTGATCCAACAAACAGGAACCTCGACTTTGTAACTTTTTGGGCCTGAAGGACTCGAATATTTGCTCTCGGGGGAGTTAATAAGCGAGGCAGGCGGGCCCCAAAAGTTGCAAAGTCGAGGAACATAAAATAAACAAAAACCCTTAAGGAGGGAAAAGAAATGAAAGCACAAATACTTAACAAACATAACATCATAAGCGGGGTTGTCGGCGGGTTGATCGCCGGGGTGCTGCTCGGCTGTGTCATGGCAAGAATGGGCGTCCTATCTTACGCCGGCAGATTTTTTAACTTGTCCGATCCGCTTTCCTCATTCATCTTTAACTTGTTTTTCAGCGCCATCCTTGGCGTGATCTTCGCGCTGATCTTCTATGATGCCTGTAAGACGTTTTACAGCTCAGCGCTATGGGGAATTGGTTATAGCATTATCTGGTGGCTCATAGGACCCATGATCCTTTGCCCCTGGACGAGAGGTGTTCCCATTTCCTGGGCTTCCGGGGAAATGTGCCAAGCCTTCCCAATGCTCATAGGCCACCTGGTCTACGGCATCGTCCTCGGCTCCATCTACTTTTGGATGAGAAACAGAAAGTAAGTTCCTTATCCTTTGAGGCTTAAAAAAACCCGGCTTAAAACCGGGTTTTTTTATTGATTTCAACAAATTAAAAAATTCATTGTAATATTAATAAAATATATATTGCCGTATAATTTGAACTTTAAGTTAAGAATAATAAATACGGAGTTAATAAATTATGGCATTTTCTAATATTTTAGACCCAATCACAAAACCTTTTACAGGTTTATTTTCATCCCCACCACACATTACCGTTCCTTTTTCACCCATTCCCGATGATGTGATTCCGTTATTTTTTTCTTTTCTCGACGAGTGGGGCAAAGCCGATTTAGGCATGGTTTGCAAAACTTTAAATGCGACCTATTTGAAAAACATCACCTCGGTTGGTTTAGGCTCTAGAAAGTTTTGTGCTCATTTAAAAGATGCGGGCGTTCGGCTGGCGGAAGCAGCCCTAGAGGGGGACCTGGAAGCTCATCAGGAGTTAGATAATTTTTACACAAATTATAGCGAAAGCTTAAAAGCCTTGAATATAACCCCTTCTTCTGAAAGTTCCGGACATTTTGCAACATTGGCAAATCAAATCATCAGATCCTCTTTTTTTAAAATGGCGAACATCAATCAAGCAAAATTAGGCACTGTTACTCAAGAATTCAACCAAACATTATTTCTTGCCCTATGTGAATTTTATGGCAAACAATCCTTAGACACCATCACGATAGACAACTTCAAAGCAGAAGTCGAAGCCATCAGGAGATGGTTTGGAACTCTTGCCCCGATTTATATCGAAACAACTTTACGAAACATGATCAAATTTGGGCATGATTCAACGATGTTCGATATCATCCGTGCGGAATTATTGAACCCAGCTGCTAATGCTCCACGCTTTGTCGCAATTAGAGCCACTATGGAAGCTAAACTCATTGCTGAAAAAAATGCCCCTGAAACCGGTCAGGAAAGACAAGAGGCTATTCAAGCGAGTTTGGAGCCAGCCGCTCTCGATGCTGCTGCTAGAAATGAAGCGACGAAAATAGCTAATTTCTATCGAGAACTAAACCTAACATAGGAGACTATAATAAAGTCGCTCATTCAAATGCACTACATGCAATCATTGGTTAAATTAAAAACAATTAAAAAAATAGGTTAATAAATTATGGCATCACCTTCTAATTCCATAGGGACAATAGGTTCATTTTCACCGAGTCCTGACAATACCGTTCCTTTTTCACCAGTTCCTGGTGATGTGATCGGGATATTTTTTTCTTTTCTCCGTGAGCAAGATCAAGTCAATTTGGGGAAAGTGTGCAAAACTTTGAATGCGATCTATTTGAACGTTTCCACGATCGGTTTAGGCTTTCAACAGCTCTACACCCGTTTAAAAGATGTTGTACTTGATCTAACGAAAGCAACTCAAGAGCGGCCCCTGACACGACGCGAGCTTGGCAGTATGGGATCACCCACACTTACTACGCATTTCTCTCCCGTCGTTCAAGAGCAATTAATATTCAAAGCTGCAATTGAGCTCGCAAATTTTTTCGACAATTTTAGGAAAAGTTTAGCACCCTTGAACACAACCTCTGATCTTAAAAGTTCTATATTTTTTGGTGGATTTGCAAATCAAATCATCAAATCCTCTTTCAAAGATGCGAACGTCAACGAAGCAAAATTAGCCACGGTCACCCAAGGATTCAACAAAAAATACTTTGATGAACTATGTGAGCTTTATAGTAGCCAAAACTTGGACACAATCACAATCGAGAGTTTCAAAGCAGCCGTTGTCTCAGTCCAGCAATGGTTTTCAACGATTCCCCCAATCAAAATCGAAACAGCTTTACGAAAAGCAATCAAAGCTAAGCATACTGATGCTGAGTTCGCCAACATCTGTCAGGAGTTTTTGAACCCGGACGCTAATGCTCCACGCTTTGTCACAATTAGAGCTGGTCTTGAGGCTAAACTCATCGCTGAAAAAAATTCTCCTGAAACCAATCAGGAAAGACAACAGTCTATTGAAGCGAGTTTGCAGCCAGCCGCTCTTGACACTGCTGCTAGAAATGAAGCGACGAAAATAGCGGGCTTCTATGACGAACTCAATATTATTGCGGGTGATTTTAACGAAGGGCGCCGTTCACGTGCTCTTCACGCAGTCATCGGCAGTTAAACCCAGCAAGAAGATCTTAAAAAAGAAGGGCGCTTCCGCCCTTCTTAAACGTCACTCTTTTCTTTGATTAAACTCGACTTTGTAACTTTTGTGCCCGCCTGCCTCGCCTATTTACTCTTGGCCGTTCGACCCAAGGTCGAACTGGGAGAGTATTTAAAACAGGAGGGGGTTAAAAACCCCTGCCTGTTTTAAATAACTCCCCCGAGAGCAAATATTTCGAGTCCTTCGGGCAATAAAGTTACAAAGTCGAGTTAAAAATATCTTTTCCCTTCTCGCCCGTCGGGATTTCTGATACAATCCTTTAAAATTTATCCATAAAAAATGGATTGAAGGTTAAGATCATTCAAAAGGGTCGATAAGTTATGTTCCCCCAATACGGCGAAAAGCACGAACACTCTTCTCTGATTACACCGGCTAAAGTCTTGGAGCATAGGCGGGAGCATGGCCGCCTCCCTTCCACCCCTGCTCCAAAAACAATCATTTTCTGCTATCAAGGAAGGTTCTTGAATCAGGCTTTGGAAAAGATGGCCCACGAGCAGTGCAGCGGCTGCTTTTCCAAGCTATTCTATTTGACCGATTATCCTGGTGTAGGAATTGGAGATTTTGGGATCGGCGGACCTCTTGTCGCCTCCAAGATGGAAGAATTTATCGCCTGGGGCGTCCAGCAGTTCATTTCCATAGGAACGGCAGGCAGTCTTCATTCGAAGGCTATCCCCGGTGACTTGGTCGTCTGCGAAAAAGCGATCCGTGACGAGGGGACTTCCTATCACTATCTTCCCCCGTCAAAGTATATTCATGCGCCTCGAAGAATGACCAATAAACTGCAAAATTTACTCAAAAACGGAAACCTCCCCTACCATATGGGCAGCACCTGGACGACAGACAGCTTTTATCGCCAGACTGCAGAAGAAGTTCAGCATTTCCAGAAAGAAGGCGTCCTGACTGTCGAAATGGAGGCCGCCGCGCTGTTTGCTGTCGCGCACTACCATCAGATCGATCTTGGGGCCATGTTCGTGATCAGCGGCACCCATACCGGCCTGAACTGGCACCCCCATCTCGAAGACCAGCGGCCGCGCGAAGGGCTCAACTCCCTCCTTAAAATCGCTCTAGAAGCTTCCCAGGACCTATCCGAGTAAAATTCTTAAGGATTGGGGGTAGCGGGATTCGAACCCACGACCTTTTCGTCCCGAACGAAGCGCAATTAGCCAAACTGCGCTACACCCCGAAAGCTCTAAGTTTATAAGGATCAATGAGAAAACATCAATCAAAAGGGGAAAATTAAAAAAAAATCTTTCATTTTAAAAAAATTAAAATTTCAGCATAATTATTTATAAATTAATTTCAAATGAGGAAGTAATGGCTCAAGCATTAAACGTTAATAAAAATTTAGTTAATTCAGAATTTCAAACTAATCAAAACCATGTTCAGCCCATGGATACGGATACCGCTAAAAAGGTGTTTGCTCTCTATCAGCGATTCTTTGGTAATAAGGATCCCGACTACGCATGGATGAAGAACGACTTCAATGCGGTAGAAACCTGTTCATTCCCTTGGCAAGATCTGGATATTCGTATTTCACCTACAGAAATGGAACCGATATTGAAGGAGACCGGAATCTTGCAACTTAGACCCATCCCCGAAGATTCTCGTACCCTTGTGGTCGGGTGCGGCAATGAGCCGATTGCAAACTCTGCTAGCTTTCCCTTAGAGCCTAAAAACGTAGGTGACCCCCAATCGATAGCTTACCAGAAGGTGCACAACCACTTTCACGCCATCACCATCAATCCCCATCTTGCCCACAATCCCACTCTAGTGGGCTTTTTTGGCGCTCAACGATTTCCTATGCTCAAAACAGGACAATTCGATGTGATCGTTATCGAAGGAACAAAAATTAGCGACACGCGTATCGGAAGAGATGAATTGAACAGATTATTAAGGCCAGCCGGCCGTGTTGTGGTTAATCAGGGCGATGAAAAAGGCCTTAAGTTTTCCTGGGAAAATAATAGTAAAAACTTTTGGGCAAATGATTATGTCCCCCCCCCTGTTGTGATCGAAGATCTGAATATCTACGAATCATTCAATTATCCAACAAATCAGTCGCAATAAATCCTATTCGGGGTAGCGGGATTCGAACCCAAGACCTCTTCGTCCCGAACGAAGCGCGCTAGCCAAACTGCGCTAGACCCCGAAAGTTTTAAGAATATAAGAATCAATGAGATAAGATCAATCAAAAGGGGAAAATTAAAAAATAGTCTGTTATTTTAATAAAATTAAAATTCCAGTATAATTATTTATAAATTAATTACAAATGAGGAAGTAATGTCTCTAGAATTAAACGTTAATACAAGCTTAGTTCGTCAAGAATTACAAACTAATCAAAACAATGTTCAGTCCCTGGATAAGGATACAGCTGCAAAGGTGTTTGCTCTATATCAGACATTCATTGATAAAAATAACAATCCCGAGTCAGAACAGATGCGAAAGGAGTTCACCTCTCCAGATTCGTGTCCCTTCCCCTGGGAAGATCTTCAGGTGGAAATCTCCACTGAAGAAATGCAAGAGATTTTGGATCGAACTGGAATTTTGCAACTCAGATCCACTCCCCAAGATTGTAGTACTCTCGTCGTAGGGTGTGGCAATGAGCCGACTGCAGATGCGGGCGGTTATCCCCTAGCCCCTAAAAGTAATGGAGGACACTGGTATCTCAATTCTCCCGAAGAATCTGAGAGATACCGAAAAGTTCATGCCCATCGCAATGCCATCACCGTCAATCCTCATCTTGCCCACAATCCCACTCTAGTCAGCTATTTTGGCACTCAGCATTACCCGATGCTCAAAACAGGGCAATTCGATTTGATCGTTATCGAAGGAACAGCAATTGACGACACACCCATCGGAAGAGATGAATTGAACAGATTATTAAGCCCAGCCGGCCGTGTTGTGGTTAATCAAGGCGACGAAAAAGGCCTTGAGTTTTCATGGGAAGATAATAGTAAAAGTGTTTGGGAACCCGATTATGTAACCCCTCCTGTTGTCATTGAAGATTTAAATATCTACGATTCTTTCAGTTATCAAAAATAAGTGAGTTCTCAAAAATAAGTCGCTATAAATCCTTATACCCAAGTTGACTCAAAAGTTGGGTATATAGCGACTTTTTTTCTATTTCAACAAAATCCATGCTTCCAACCCCATCACAAAAAGGGCGAAAACAAACAAAAATGCCAACAGATTTTTTCCTGGTATGAAGCCAATCGATTGCATTTTTCGGTATTTCCAGACCAGAGCAATGGGCAAAAGCCCGTTTAAAAATGCTTCGCCAAAGCCCCCGGCAATTCCTAGAGCAGTCTCGAAAATAGCTGGATTGAGAAAAGCGCACATTGCGGGCGGAACAAAGGTGAGAACGACGAGGAAGGGACGTTTTTTTCCTTGGCATTTCAATCCATCATTCAAAAAGTCGACAACTGAAAAGGCAACCCCTAGAAAGGAAGTGACTAAAGCAAAAAAAGCAAATGCATGTCCAATGGCAAACAGCGAATTCTTTCCGGTCAAACTTTGCAGGGCTGCCGTCACAGGCTGTCCGGCGGCAAGTGCCTTTTGAATAGCTTCCGGAGGCAAGGAACCCAAAATCAGCCACTGCCAAACCACAAACACCGCCAAGGTGATTCCGGTGCCGCAAAAAATAGAGAGCTTTAAACTCTTTCGGTCCCGTTCCAAATACGTGCAAAGAGAAGGAACGACGTTGTGGTATCCGAATGCCGAAAACAGCACCGGCAAAGCAAAACAGACCTTGGACCATTTGGCTTCAGAACGTCGTGCAAACTGCCACCAAGACGCCCTCTTTCCCGATGAACGCCACGCTCTCCTCAGCGACATCAAGAAGGCCGAGCTCTCTGAAATAGTGACCGAACTGATGCGCGCATTTATAAGCGAATAAAATTTTTCCAACTAACAAATTTAAATTTGCTTTTTAACGCTAAATTAAATTAAAATTTTCACCCTCTAAACATGGGGGTTCAAATTTTATGATCGATGACGTCGACGCCGTTGGAGATTCCCTCGAAACTTTTTACCAACCAAACGCCCCCTGCGCAATCCACCTCTGGAACGGGCGAGAAGTCACTGCCGTCGCGCCGAAATCCACAACCACCACGCTTTTTCAATTCCCACCCCAAGATCAACCCTTCCCCCACGCCGTCAAACAACTTGTACTCGATGATGAGGCCCCATCCGAGTTTGTGTTCGCACCTTGTTCTCTCCTTAGGGATCAACTCACCTTCCACAATTCTCTTCAACCTGCTCAAGTCGACCTCGCCGGGTTTTTCCATCGATTATGGCATGGAGTAAAGAAAGGCGCTCGAAAGGTTGCAGATGCCGCCAAAAGAGTATTCGAAATAATTGCCCACGGCACAAAAAAAGCTGCACACAAAGTTGAAGAATTTGTGGTGGAGCACAAAAAAGAAATTCTCATCGTCGGGGCCGTAGCCGCAGCAGTGTGCGGGGCCTACATGGTAGCTGGCGCTTGTGCCGCAGGCGCTTCAGCTGCCCCCAGTCCATCTCCCCGAAAAAAAGAGGACGAGCCGAGCGGTCCTAAAACCGCTGCTTCTCCTCCACCTCCCCTGCCCGATTGGGTTGAAAACCTGCTCAAGTCTTCAGCACCCACTCTTTCGCTAACCACAGGCTCGGATGATGAATTCGAAAACGCAAAAAAGGAAGCCCATAACGCCTGGAATTGCATTGATCGCCTCGAAATATTGACCGAGGCCGATCTCGCCCATCTGAAAAAAGAAGACCCCACATTCGATCCCAGAGGGACGGCCATTCAGATGGTCACCAATACCGTGCTCAATGACACCCAACGTCGCGAATTTTCCAAAACATCCTCCGCTGAACAAAACTGGCGCAATTTCATCCAGACCGGCCATCAGAAAATCGATGAGGCTTTCATAACCGCGTCCTTTTATAGAGCGGCCCTCGCCGCTGCAACCCTTCCCCCAACCCCAGCATTCAATTTTGCAGAGAAAGCCAGACTCGGTTTCCAAATCATCAGCGAAGGCATGCGAGAACCCAAAATATTTGATCCGAATATTCAGTTAGGCGTGTTGCTGAAAGATATTACAGTTCCCATAGAAAATTCGAATCCGTCTGTTTCGGAGTTCATAAATAGCATCAAATTCGGATTTGAAAAACTCGCCTTTGAAAATATCAGCCAAAACTCGATTGACAAGCAACATCTCAATTCGTTGTGGAATCTTTTAAACCCCAATCAGATTGGAGGTGGGAATCAAGCAAATGTCTCACTCCCTGCTTGGCAAAATGCGTCCACACACTCCCTTTTCTTCCTAGCCCGTCGATGAGGACAGAAATTCCTGACTACAATATTTCTAGATATTTTAACACTCAAGGAGTTTGCAAAGATGGGATGCTGATAACATTTATCAATGGAATAGATAACAAAGAGCAAGAATCATTCAGCAGCGGGAGCTATCTTAACACTTTGTCACCGGGAAATCTACGCATTGATGGAATCTATAACCATTCAAATGGCAAGGTCTTGGACTTAGGGGAAGCATTGTTTCTGAATTATTTGGGATATTCGCCAGTAACCAAAGATTTGTTGATTAAAAAATGGATAGAGTTCCATGAAAAAAATAAAGATAGACCCGATGCCAAAATTCTTCACTTCTGTCATAGTCAAGGAACGATCGACACCTATAATGCAATTGCTGATTTGCCCAAAGAAATTTGTGATCGGCTGATCGTGGTTTCTATCGCTCCTGCGAGGGTAATACCTGATAAGATGTGCTTTATGTCGCAAAAGTATGTAAGCGATAAAGACCTTGTACACTTAGGAGATATTTTATGTTCTAGTTGGCAGGCAGTAATGCAAGGAAAGTCTGAAAAAGACATAATGGAAAGATATGCCGAGGCAATAAAAGCTCGTGATGAGCTTATAATACTAAAATCTCATGAAGGAGCAACTGGAATTAATCATGAGTTTCAAAGCTTGACATTTAAACCAATTATCATAAAGATAATAAAGGATTATGAAGAACGCCAAGGTAAATATCCGTAAACTTTGTTTAATAGCAGCTTCAGCTTTATTACTTTCTTGCTGCACAAAAAACAGAACAAATATTTATGAATCGTCTCCAGATTCTATTTTAGTCAATAAAATACGCAAGGAGGTTTTTGCTAAACTATCCATCGAAGAAGATCTGCGACCATGTGGTACTGGAGCTCAGATGATGGATGAAATAAAAATGTTATATTTCGGATTTAATTACTATCACGAAGTTGACATTAATGCCGCCAGAAAATTGTTAATTAATGCAGAAAATGTTGCTCTCAATAAAATTAATGATTGCGATGAAATTCGACCTTATCTTGTTAATTATCCTTTTAAACCTATTAATGTTCAGATCGATATTTTTCTAAGAAAACCGGACGGTTCACAACCGGAACCCCAAAAATTACAAGTCATATCGATTCACGAAGGAAATCTCGACTATATGAATCACAATTTAGACACCAAATTTCTCACCACAATCCTCAAAGAAACTTACGAAGAAGCTTTGGGAAAACTTCTGCAAGAAGAATCGATATACCGGAAATGATTCAAAAGTTGGGAATTTGGCAAGGCGGTTGCGCAAATTTTTTGTCTGGAGCAAGCGACATTGTGCAAGCACAAGGCTCGAGATTCAGTCTCGGCATGTTTGCCGAGAAGCGAGCCAACTGCTTGGCTCGCGTCTGATCTCGAGGTGAAGCGCGATGCAGCGCGCGAACTGGTTGAGTTGAAGACAAAAAATTTGCTGCATAGCCAACGCAGCCAAAAACCAATTTTTGAGTCATTTTCCGTATAAAGACAAATTTAAAAGATCCCATCAAACTTTAAACCAGTATACAAGCTTTTTAAAATATTTTTAAAACTTAACCGCGCGCAGTAAAAGTCGCTATAAATCCTTATACCCAAGTTGACTCAAAAATTGGGTATATAGCGACTTTTTTCCTATTTCAACAGAATCCATGCTTCCAACCCCATCACAAAAAGGGCGAAAACAAACAAAAATGCCAACAGATTTTTTCCTGGTATGAAGCCAATCGATTGCATTTTTCGGTATTTCCACACCAGAGCAATGGGCAAAAGCCCGTTTAAAAATGCTTCGCCAAAGCCCCCGGCAATTCCTAGAGCAGTCTCGAAAATAGCTGGATTGAGAAAAGCGCACATTGCGGGCGGAACAAAGGTGAGAACGACGAGGAAGGGACGTTTTTTTCCTTGGCATTTCAATCCATCATTCAAAAAGTCGACAACTGAAAAGGCAACCCCTAGAAAGGAAGTGACTAAAGCAAAAAAAGCAAATGCTTGTCCAATGGCAAACAGCGAATTCTTTCCGGTCAAACTTTGCAGGGCTGCCGTCACAGGCTGTCCGGCGGCAAGTGCCTTTTGAATAGCTTCCGGAGGCAAGGAACCCAAAATCAGCCACTGCCAAACCACAAACACCGCCAAGGTGATTCCGGTGCCGCAAAAAATAGAGAGCTTTAAACTCTTTCGGTCCCGTTCCAAATACGTGCAAAGAGAAGGAACGACGTTGTGGTATCCGAATGCCGAAAACAGCACCGGCAAAGCAAAACAGACCTTGGACCATTTGGCTTCAACGAGTTTTCCAATAGCCACTTCCGATGAGCCAACTACCACTAGCATCACATAGGCTGAGATCATTGCAATCGACAAAATCAAATTGACCCTGTCGATAGCCTTCGCTCCCAACCATACGATGCCGCCAAATAAAAGGCCGAAGAGCGCTAGAGTCGTATTTGAAGCGAGCTCAATCCCCACCGCTGATTTAAGCAAGTAGCCGAGCAGCGGAGCGCCGCCGGCGATGTAGGCAATGAGCAGGCAATAATACAAAAAGAGGAACATCCCTCCGGCTGCGATCTTGCCGCGCAAGCCTAAATACTGGCCCGCCATAGTGAAAATGTTCGCCTCTTTGGGAAGCGATAAAGCCACTTCGACATACAAAAGTCCTGTGATCACCATGAAGGCCCAGACGCCCAATGTCATGCAAAATGCCGGAAAGAATCCGGCTTCAGATGTGACCAGGGGGATTCCCAGCATTCCAGCGCCAATTGTGGTGCCGGCAATCAAGCTAGTCCCGCTGATCACTTTCTTTAAAGAAATTTTGCTCTCTTGTAAAACAGTTAAATTCATAAAACACCATCGTTAATTTTTTTTTAAAAGCGAAAACAGATGTGAGAAAAAAAATTGATTTAGCCTCTGGGGAGGCCATGATGGTGATGATGAGAGAAGTAAGAATGACTTAAAAAATACAACATATATCTCCATGGATTATAGATGAGAACCCCAATTATATTCAACTCCGAACATGATACCTCCCTCTGACGACCCATTTGCTCGAAGTGAGTTCCTTAAGCCCAATAGGCCCGCGCGCATGTAGTTTCTGTGTGCTAACGGCCACCTCCGCGCCAAGCCCCAACTGTCCCCCGTCGGTAAAACGGGTCGAGGCATTGACATACACAGCGGAAGAATCGACTTGCTCGACAAAAAGCTCTGCGTGTCTTTCGTTTTCCGTCAAAATACCGTCGCTGTGTCCCATGCTATGCTGCTGAATATGATCGATCGCCTCGCTTAAATTTTCGACGATCTTGATCCCAAGGACAAGGCTCATCCATTCCGTTTCAAAATCTTCGGGTTCGGCGCGTTGACAAGAAGCGCCTTGGCAAAGCGGCCACGATTTTGCATCCATGCGAAACCGGACCCCTTTTTTTTCCAATGCCGCAACGGCTTGAGGAATAAAAATGGGCGCGATTTCCGCATGGACAAGCAGCGTGTCTAATGCGTTGCATACAGTCGGCCTGCTGGTCTTTGCATTGACAACGACCTCTACAGCGCGCTCCACATTTGCTGAGGCGTCGACAAAAAGATGGCAAATTCCCACTCCGCCGGTAAGCACGGGTATCGTGCTGTTCTCGCGGCAAAATTTCTGCAACTCTTCACCTCCTCGCGGGATGATGAGGTCGATGTAACTGTCCATACGGAGCATTTCATAGACCCGTTGACGGTCGGGATCTGTGATGCATTGAATGACGCCGCTGGGCAAGCCATGCGATGTCAGCGAGTGCTGGACCATGGCGACTAAGATTCGATTTGTCTGCAATACTTCAGATCCCCCACGCAAAATGGCGCAATTGCCCGACTTGATCGACAATGCGCTCACATCGAGAGTGACGTTGGGACGGGATTCATAGATGACGCCCAAGACGCCAATCGGAGTACGACGCTTTTCAGCGCTCATACCATTCGGCAAAATTCTCTCTTCAAATCTTTCGCCAATCGGATCCGGAAGCGCGATCACTTGCTCGAGATCGTGAATAATGAACTCCAAACGCAAGGATAAGCGTTCAAGCAATGCAGAACTCAATCCTTTTTCTTTTGCCGCCTCAATATCTTGGCCATTTGCTTGGAGGACCTTTTCACGATCTGTCTTTAAATTCCTAACGAGAGTGGCAAGAACATCATTTTTTGTTTTTGTCGAAGCCAACGCCATCAAGCGGGAAGCGTCCTTGGCATTTTTTCCGATATTCATCGTTTATCCTCCATAAAAACAGTTCCGATTTGTTTGCCTTCCAAAAGGTCGATCAAAACATTTGGACGATACGATGGCGCGATGATCGTCCGAATACCGAATTGCGCAGCCGCTTGGGCCGCTTCGATTTTTGTAGCCATGCCTCCTATTCCTAAAGAGGAGGATGCACCTGTAGCAAAAGACAAAATTTCTGCATCGATGTGTTCCACCTTTGCGATAAGCGTGGCCCGGGGGTCAACCCGCGGATCCGCAGTATAGAGCCCTTCCTGATCGGTCAATAAAATCACGGTATCGGCTTGAATGAGTTTTGCGACTACTGCCGCAAGATTGTCGTTGTCCCACAGATCATTTTCATTGATGATCGGTATGATGCTGTGCTGCAGCATCGAAGCAAGTGTTTCCTTCGCAGCATTTTGCTTCTTCAAATCGGAAAAATCATGGCGGGCCAATAGCATTTGCCCCACATGAAGATCAAATAATGAAAACAGTTCCAACCAGATCTGCATCAAGATCACCTGCCCCGTCGAAGCGCAGAGTTGTTTGGCCGAAGAAGAACGTTCCTGTATGGATAAGTGCTCGCGACCCGCTGCCACGGCCCCGGAACTGACGAGAACTAGCTGCTTTCCCTTTTCATGAAGATGGACGCACTGTTCGACAAGGCTGAGCATCGTGCGGCGAGATAATTTGGCGCTGCCCTGCGTTAAAGTACTTGTACCTATTTTAATCACTAATTTTTGCATCGTTAAGCCCAATAAATACACTTAGAAAATGCGAAATAATCGCGTAATAGATTCTAAAAATTTAGAATGACAAAAAGGACGAACTAATAAGAAAAGTGATTACCCCTGAAGGGGGAAACGGGGGGGAGGCGGCGCCTGAATGGTCGAACGTGGAAGTGCTGCAAACATAGCTTTCTTCATGCAATTAATCATAAACTTTGCAGAAGTTTAGTTCAACAGGTTGTTCGTGTAGACAATCTGAGCCCCTCTGGCTGCCATGGCGGCCAGGGCGCGCTGCTCGTCGCGCGGGTCGAGGTTAATGGCACGGCAGGCATCGGCGATGACGTAGACATTGAAACCGAGGTCAACGGCGTCCAGGGAAGTAAAGAGGACGCAATAATCGGTGGCGACACCGGCCACGTAGACGTCATTGACGCCGCGGCTTTTCAGGTAATCGCCGAGGCCTGTCGACTTGCGGCGGGCGTTGTCAAAAAAGGCGCTGTAGCTGTCGATGTTCTTGTCGGTTCCTTTGTAAAAAAAGCTGGCGAAATTCTCTTTATCGAGCGATGAGGCCAACTCAGCTCCGTGTGTACTGCGGACGCAATGGACCGGCCACAATATTTGATCGATATCCCCTGTTTTCACGATTTCTCCCACTTTTTTGCCTAAATGGTTGGCGGCAAAACTGACATGATCGGTCGGATGCCAATCTTGAGTAGCGACGACCAAAGAAAATTTGGGAATCAGCGTATTAATGAGAGGGATGATTTCATGGGCTCTAGGAACGCCCAGCGCGCCTCCTGGCATGAAATCGTTTTGCATATCGACGATAATCAGTGCTTTCACTTTATTTTGGTTTGTTGTTCGTGGATTAGGCTGAGTTTTAAATCATAAAGAGATTTTTCCAACCCGACAAAATAGGGCTGCGGATACAAAAACCTTCGCGTTGCTGGATGAAATTGAGAAAGTTCGGCTAGGGTTTTATCGCGAATCTCTTTAAGAGGAGGAGATTTATATACGCATTTTCCATTGCGTAAAATGGGCACAAGAAGATCCTTGTATTGTATCTCGGGAGAAAATGTCTGGGAGTGTGCAGGATCAAATGGATCGATGCTATGCGGCGAAGAAGGAAGATGTGTTTGAGTGTCGTAGATCATGTCGGCAATATACCCGCGCTCGTCGTAATATCTACGGACTTGCGATAGGCCGGGATTGGTGACTTTGACGAGCTGTTCGGACAGTTTGACTTTGTATTGCCATTTCCCTTTTTCATTTTTGATAGCAGAAAGTTTGTAAACGCCGTCCAAGGCCGGTTGACCTTTGGCCGTGACAAGATGGGTCCCCACCCCCCAAATGTCGATCTTCGCTCCCTGGTGTTTTAGATCGCTAATGATCAATTCATCGAGTTCATTGCTCGCCATGATTTTTGCTTCCGGGAATCCCCCTTCATCGAGCAATTTCCGTACCTCGATGCTCAGATGCGCGAGGTCTCCCGAATCGAGGCGCACGCCGAACATTTCGACCCCTTTGTGGCGCATTCTTTTGGCCACCGCCATCGCTTTTTTTACGCCGCCGATTGTGTCATAAGTATCGATCAAAAAGATGCAATTTTTGGGCATGATTTCCGCATAAGCCTCGAAGGAGGCCTCTTCTTCATCGAAGGCCATGATCCAGCTATGGGCATGGGTTCCTCTCACTGGGATGCCGAAGATTTTTCCTGCCAACACATGGGATGTCGATTCGCAACCGCCGATGTAAGCCGCCCTGCTGGCGGCAAGGGCGCCGTCCATGCCTTGAGCGCGCCGCATACCGAACTCGACCACGGGATCGGGCCTTGCGGCAAAACAAATACGCGCGGCTTTTGTGGCGATAAGCGATTGAAAATTGATGATATTGAGCAGTGGACACTCCAAAAGCTGGGCGTGTAAAATCGGTCCTTTGACGACGACAAGAGGCTCATAAGGGAAGACCGCCGTCCCTTCGGGAACTGCATCGATGTCGCATTTGAAAGAAAAATTGCTCAAAAAATCTAAAAATTTAGGGTCGAACCAGGGGCTGCCGTCGTTTCCCTCGAGCTTCTCCAGATAAGCGAGGTCGCTGGCTGAATAGCGAAAATGCTCGATTAAATCGAGAGCGATCTCTAAACCGGCTGCAATCGCAAATCCCCCATTGAAAGGCTTGCGTCGAAAGAAAAGCTGGAAAGCGGCCTCGCGGTCCGCCATCCCCATTTTCCAATACCCATAGGCCATTGTCAGCTCATAGAAGTCCGTGAGCAAAGCGAGGGATTCGCGGTAGATCGTTTTCAAGGGATCATGGGATGCCATTATGAACCAAAATAATTTTCAGTGTTTTCGCCGCACAATTTGATTGGCCATCCTTCTGCTGACTGCTTGCGGAGAGAGTCTAGTTCGCAGGATAGTTCCGAATCGATGACCGACAATCGCAAAACTTGCCCATCATAAACAACCCAGGGGTCAATGCCTCTGCATCTAAATTTGACCAGGAGGTCCGCCTCTTGACGATCTGTCCACCTGAAGTAGTCATGATAATTCGCCATCATATGCATTCTTTGCTGAATATAACTATCTTTTGCTGTCGATAATTTATTCCAAATCGCTGAATCGACTCCGAAATGGACCTCTTTCCATGAAAGAATGCCCACCGCAAGCCCTTTGATGATCGCATCAGCTAGCCAGCGAGACAAGGCATAATTGGCGGGAGACCCCCAGCAATCCCGAGTCATGAAGATAGGAAATAAAGCCAATTTTTTTAGCAGATCGGGACGAGTTCCCACCCATTTGCCCTTGATGAATTTTAGATCGTTGTACAGTTCTAAAACTTCTTCCTTCGTCAAAAACTCTTGGAAATAGGCCCCTTGCAGATTGTAATCAATCCGGTCGGCACACAGATTGGGAAGAGGTTGTTCAAGTTGTTTAAAATTTTTGTTTTTTGGATAAATTTGATTGATGGTGTATCCATATTTGATCAGAATGTCCTCCACTCCTGAATGGGAGAGGTAGATCTTGTAAATCATGCTCTGATAATCTTCTTCTTGATACTCTTTTCCGAATACCCAATCGCCGGTGTGGGAAAAAACTGTGTGAGAGACGTCATGAAGAAGCCCGGAAATCTGTTCTTCTAAAGGTGCATGATTCTTTCTCAGAATGGCAAGCACGCCAATCGAGTGATCGTAGCGGGTATATTTTTCGTGATGGGTGGTGAAATAAGCGACGCCGTATTGATTAATCTCTTTTAGCCGTTGCACAGCAGGGCTATGGATGAGTTCTATAAGAACCGGCTCTTCCACGTCAAGAGTCCCATAAAATGTCTCAACCTTCTCTCCAAATAACAAGGCCGAAACCAACAGACAGACAAGAAAAATTTTGGACAACATAGCTCTTCTCCACTCGCTTTCCATCACATATTTTAATAAAAGAAATGAAAAAAACCCGCAAAAATAATAATTTCAAGACAGGATAGCCATGAAACACGATCATACCCATAACAAGGACGGGCCCCACAAAGTGCATAAGAAGGCGCTCTACACGGCTTTGATCATCGCTTTTGTTTTTATGATGGTGGAAGTAATCGGCGGCATTGTCGCCAATAGCTTGGCGCTCATCAGCGATGCACTGCACCTGTTTACCGACGTAGGCGCGTTCGGGCTTGGGCTGTTCGTCTTAAAAATCGCGCACCTCCCGAGCTCGCTTAAAATGAGTTATGGGTATCACCGCGCAGAAATTTTAGGCGCTTTGGCGAGCGCTCTATCCTTGTGGGCATTATGTGGAGTTTTGATCTATCAAGCCATCATGCGGCTCATCGCCCCGCCTGAGGTCGAAGGACCCATCGTCTTTTTCATCGCCGCAATCGGACTGCTCGCAAACATCATCATGATGCGCACTCTCCACTCCTCGCAAGGACATAACCTCAATGTCCGCGCGGCCTATTTGCATGTGCTTGGCGATTTGCTTGGAAGCATAGGGGTCATATTAGGGGGCGCCATTCTTTGGCTCACGCATTGGAATCCCATCGACCCGATAATTACGATTCTTTTTGCATTAGGCATTGTTTATGGATCCGGAAAGATCATCCGGGAGACGATTGCCATATTAATGGAATCCACCCCGGCCCACATTAACCCCGCTGCCATTCAAAAAGATTTGCGCGCCATCCCCACAGTCAAAGAAGTCCATGATTTACACATTTGGGCGGTGTCTACAAAAAAAATTGCATTAAGCGCCCACCTCGTTGCAGGAAACACCCAAGCCGCTTTAAAAGAGGCCCATCGGCTCATCGAAAAAAAATATGGCATTTCCCACATGACGATCCAAGTCGAGGATCCCGCCCATTTCGATCCAAAATACTGTTACGACTGCGAAAGATCGCGATTAAAAAAATAATTAATATAAAAAATAACGCCTCGTCAAGGTATAATGACCTAAATGAGACTTGTTAAATTTTTCATTCTTGCCCTTTTCTTTTCTGCGCTTTTTTTCAGGCTGGAAGCTTTGACTTTGGAGGAAAAGTTTGCCCAGGCTAAAGCCGGCGATTTTATCGTCACTGCGCAAGAAAGCAATTTTTCTTTGCTTTTCATCCGCTCCATCACTGCCGACACCCTTTTATTGGAAGAAATTTCCATTCCGGAACATCAGATCGATACCAAAAAAATCGGTTGGCACGACTGGATAGCTCAAAAAGCCCCAGGGCACACTTCTTGGACTCTCTACGAGATCGACCGCAGAAAGGGAGAATTGATCGAGTGTTTTTCTTATAGTAAAAATGGCTGGCTCTATCTGGATGCATCCGAACAGTTTTTAACGCGCCTGCTCTCCCTTGCCCTCAATACAGTTTCTCAAAAAGAGCGCAAACGGATCGGTCCCCCTCCCGGAAGCGGCGAAGAAGACCGCCGTGGGGTGTGGAACCCACCTCTTGTCGTCGAAGGGAAAAAAATGGGAAAGCCTTCGTTTGAAGTGTTTAAGGCGCGATGGCCTGAGGACAGCACAAGGCTCAGCCGCTGTTCCATTGAACTCTATTTCAATAAAGAAGAGTCTTCTTTTCCATTTCCTTATTGGATTGAGGTACAAAGCCCACATTATGTTTTCAAAATGCGCACTATCGACTCAGGACACAATCTCTTTTCTCCAATGACAGGACCCATGCCGCATCGCTGCCCGAAAATCCTCGGCCTTGCGCAAGAAGGGATCGAAGCATGGACGCTTCCCATCCAAACGCCCCCTTACTTTGAAAAGCTTCATCTATTCGCTCTCGACAGCAGCAGCGACACCAAAACAACGATCTCCATTCCTTTCCGGCTTGAGCCCGCTCCCGATTCCGAAAAAAAGGCTCTCGTCATTCGCTCTTCTGATTTGAAGCAACTCTTAAAATCTGAGCACCGCTACCGATGGGTGCTCATACCCGAAGGAAGTTCCGACATTTACGTCGAATCGGAAGAAACTTTCACGTACTCTTCTCATCATTAATCGGTTTTTGGTTTAGTAACCGCATTTCAGTGTCTGTCATAGTCGTGGCAGAAGAGGGAGTGGGAGCTTCTTTATTGGGCGATGATGAAGCCTGAGGCCGCGGCGGGGGTGTCGCTGCTTGCGAGCTTAGGGTTTCCTTATCCTCCCCTTTTTTCTGCGTGGATGAGGCTCGGGGCTGTGGTGGGGGTGGTGCTGATTGCGCGTTTGGGGTTTCCTTGCCTGCCTCTTCTTTCTGCGTCGATGAGGCTTCAGCCTGTGGCTGGGGTGATGCGACTTGAGGGCTTGAAGCTTCGTTGCTCTTTTCAGAAGAAGAAACCGTTGCTTGTTGTACTGAAGCCGTAGACTCGGACATTGAGCAAGGTCCTTTAGGCTTCGGAATGACTGCAGTTGCGAGATTATCGGCGAAGCGAGTCAATCCTGAAAGAGGTCTTCCTTGATTGTCGACAATTTGGCAAAAACGCTGCAAAGCCCAATTCACATTATACGTGTCGTTGTGTATGCAGACGAAGAATTTGCCTTTCAAGGTAATGATCTGAGCGGAAAATTTCTGCACCTTTTCAATATACACTTTGCAAATTTCCTCATGTTTTTTCATCCGTTCTAAAAATTCAGGTTGCTCATTCTTTAATCGTTCTTCATCGCCATATTTTCGAACATGAGCAGGGGTTAGAAATTCGATCCTTCTTGTAAGCTCGGAACTGTATAGGGCAATTTTTTCGCAAGTTCCTTTAAAGGCCCAATATTGTGTTAAATAACCCTCGCGCTCTTTTTCTAATTCTTCTTTTTTCGGGAGGGGTTTCACTTTTTCATTCTGAAACTCGCTGCCTCGTTTGCGAATCGAGACCTGAAATTGCTCTAAGGAGTCGTATTCTTTTTCCCATTGGGAATAGAACGCTTCAAAATTTTTCTCAGTTTGATTGAAGAGTGCCTCTTTAGACTCTTGAATATAGGAAAAGAAGGGATCTGGAGTCTGGGTTTTGATCGTTAGAGTTGAAGATGAAGTCGATGCTGCCATAGATACCTCCAAAATTGGGTTTAGAAAGTTGAAAAACTTTCTTTGGCTTCGTATTTTAGTCAAAACAAAATTAAGTTCACTAACTGTTTATTTTCTGCTATGATTTAGCTATGAAAAATAAGGATATCCTCGAAATTCCGTCTCATTCTCCATATCGCAAAGCATATCGTATCATCTTTGAAAAGGCGGGCAACCTACACGAGGATGAAAAAATTCGTTTAGAAGCGCTTTATGAGAAAATCCACGACAACCCTCAAAAGCATATCGGTGAATTAGAGAATTTTTACAAATCACATCCCCATATCCCTGAAATTGCCAACCTTTTGGCTTTTGCTTATCTACGCCTCAAGAAAAAAAAAGAGGCGGAGTCCCTCATTGAAAAAACATACCGCGAGAACCCCGATTATTTGATCGCGAGGATTAATTATGCCGAACAAGCCCTGCGCTTGGGGAAAAAGGAGCTGGTCGACCAAATTTTCAACGGTTGCTTCGACTTAAATGTCTTATATCCTCATAGAGAAAATTTTCATTTTGCCGAATTCCGCGGGTTTATGACCCTCATGGGCTTTTACCATTTGGTAATCCGAGAAAAAGAAAAAGCGGAGGAATTTTACGAGTTGGCCTTTCAAGTCGATCCTCTCCATCCCTCCGTCGCTGCCTTGGAAAGAAAACTATCAAAGATTTCTTTACTTAAAAAAATCATGTACAGACTGCAAAAGCTTGCCCGCATTTCCAAAAACACGTAGATTATCCGATACAATTATTTCAGAGATCCAATGAAAATTTACTCTCTAAGAAAGAGCAAGCACGTTCTGCGCCACTGCTTCCATCTCTTCAAAAAAAAAGAAAAGAAACTTCCACCGGAAAACCGCACTCTTCTTGCTGAAGCCCTAACGGCCCTTCAAGAGGAAATTCTGTTTGAACGGCGGGAAAAGGCAGACGAGCTGGCCAAACAGGTAGAGAATTTAAGCGCTGTTCATTTGAAAAAGACGCCGTGGGACCATATTCGAGAACTCATTTTCGCCCTGTCCTTTGCCTTGTTAGTGGCTGTGCTCGTTAGAACGATGTGGTTTGAATTCTATGAAATCCCTTCCGGTTCTATGCGTCCGACGTTTAAAGAACACGACCGTTTGGTGGTTTCGAAAACAGATTTCGGCATCAACATTCCCTTAAAGCCTGCGGAATTTTATTTCGATCCAGCCCTTGTGCAGAGAAATAGCATCGTCGTCTTTACAGGAGAAAACATGGACATTCGCGATGTCGACACGATGTATTTCTACCTTTTCCCCGGCAAGAAACAATATGTGAAACGGCTGATCGGCAAACCCGGCGACGTGCTCTATTTTTATGGAGGAGAGATTTACGGTATCGATGCTGACGAACGGGATATTTCCGATGAGCTGCAAATCGAACAGCTGGAAGAAATCGAGCATATTCCTTTTATCGATTTTGACCGCAAGCTCTCTGTTCCCCCGAGCCCCGTTGGAGGAATCTATACGCCTGTCACCATCCATCAAATGAACGAGCCTGTTGTCCAACTCCACATGAGACCTAATGGCACCGTCCATGGGGATATGATCGTTCCTCCTTCCATCCATATGCCCGGGGCTCCTCCTGTTGCTGATTATGGAGATTTGTGGGGATTTAAGAATTTCGGCATGGTACGCCTGTTGACCCGCGATCAAGTTAAAAACTTCACCGATCAAAATCCTTCGACAATGGAAAACGGCGTTCTCTATCTCGAGATCCGCCACCATCCTTCTCTACTTAATGCAAAGCTGATCAGGGACGAAATGGGCAGGCTGCGCCCTTCGATCGGACTGAGCACGTCGATTATTCCGCTTCAGGAAGCCCAGTTGAAAACGATCTTCGAAAATATGTACACAGCGCGGTTCGTCGTTAAAAATGGATTGGCTTACCGCTTTGGAATGGACTCTAAAAACTCTTCGGGAACAATTTTTTTCCCTCGCCTCGACAACGTTCCCGATGGCTGTTATGAGTTTTATGAAGGAAAAGCCTATAAAGTTTTATGGCAAGGGATCACGAAAGAACTTCCTCCCTCACATCCTATTTATCGGTTTGATCCTGCTAAAGTGCAACTTTTCTTTAACTTAGGCATCGAATGGGACACCCGTTTTTCTCCACAGGTTAAAAACCAGCGTTTGGTCCCTGCACGCTATACGTATTTCTGGCGGGGAGATTTGTATCTTCTCGGCGCTCCCGTGCTATCCGCAGACGACACGACATTGACGAGTTTTTTACAACGAGAGAACCTGAGAAAAGACGCGTCGAATCCTCAGGCCCCCTATCAGCCTTTCAAGGATTCCGGTCCACCCCTTACCAGCGATGGAAAGCTCGATCTTAATCTCATTCGGCAAAATGGGATTCTGATCCCGCCCCACATGTACCTCGTTTTAGGCGATAACCATGCGATGAGCGCCGACAGCCGGGAATTCGGGTTTGTTCCCGAAACCAATTTGCGCGGCGGCCCCGAATTCATCTTTTGGCCCCCAGGCTCTCGCTGGGGTATGCCCAATCAAATCCCCTATCCTTTCTTTAATTTTCCACGGACCATTGTTTGGATCCTCGCAGCGATCAGCATCGGCATCGGGACAATTTATTGGCGCAAACGGAACCATTTGCCGTTGAAGATTAAATAACGGGAACCCTCGATAAGAAAAAAATAAATGGGCGAAGGAAAGGTCGTCTGAGTTCACGATTATTCGTGACCGTAAATGACCGATTTCCTCTTCAGTATTCGCGTTAAGTAACGCTGAGGGTCAAAGCAACGAGTGTGGGTTCCCCATTGAGGTCCCACTCTGTGCCGTTGCTGCAATCAAATTGCACTTGGGTGGCGAGAACTTCATGGACGATATAATCACGATGCAGTTCGAACGCTTTTTTAACGCGTTCTGTGGTCTTCAACTGAATCACGATCCGGTCTGTGACGGAGTATCCCAGATCGCGGCGCATCGTATTGACTTTATTGACAATTTCTCGGGCCAAGCCTTCTAAAAGAAGCTCTTCGTTGAGAGCAGTGTCGAGAGCGATGGTTAATTCGTGAGAGGTCGCCGCAACAAGGCCTTCTTTGACTTTGCGTTCGATGGCGACATCTTCCGCAGTCAGCTGAATCGTCTGCCCCTCGACGACAATCTCAGCTGTTCCTCCTTTGAGCAGTGGCGAAAGTTGGGTTGGCGACATCGCTTGGATTGCGGCTTGCGCGGCATTCATCCCTTTGCCGACCTTTTTACCCAGCACACGGAAATTCGGCTTTACGACGATTGTCACGAAAGCGGCTTCATTCGCTTCAAACTCCACTTCTTTCACATTGAGCTCATCGGCGATCAAATGCTGTTTCGCTTCAAGCGCACTCAGGACATCGGGATTAGCGGAAATCAGATACGCTTTTGCGAGCGGCTGGCGCACTTTTAATTTATGTTCTTTGCGCAGAGCATGGCCAAGACTGACGACCTCTTGAACGTAGCCCATTTCTTTTTCGAGCCTCTCATCTCTCAGTTTTTGCACAGCCTGCGGAAAATCGCAAAGATGCACAGAGTGAAGAGCTGTTTTCGCTTTCAGCTGGAGATAGATCGCATCGCTCATGAACGGCACAAAAGGCGCAGCCACTTTTGCCAAGGTAACAAGCACAGTATATAGAGTCTCGAAAGCTTCATCGCGGTCGCGCGATGCCTCGTCAGACCAGAATCTGGCGCGGCTGCGGCGAATGTACCAATTGGTCAACTGATCGATGAATCCGACTAGAGGCTCTACAGCGAGATTTAATTGATATGTGTCCATCCCGTTCGTCACCTCCAGCACCAACTTTTGGAGTCTTGAAAGAATCCAGCAGTCGATTTCGGCTTTTGGTTCTGGAAAATTTTCCCCAGCAGGCTGCCAATGATAGATTTTTGCATAAGTCGATAGAAAGATAAACGCATTCCAAAATGGAATCAGGGCTTGGCGCAAGACGAGTTCGACGCCCCGTTCGGAAAAACGGAGATCTTCCCCATAGACAGCTGGACTGTTTAGCAGATACAGCCGCACCGCATCAGCGCCATACCGGTCCACGACCACTGTGGGTTCAGGATAATTTTTGAGGCGTTTGGACATTTTCTGTCCATCTTCCGCGAGGATGATCCCATTGACGATCACATTTTTAAACGCGGGTTTGTCAAACAGCGCAGCGGCCAAAACAGTCAGTGTATAAAACCAACCGCGTGTTTGGTCTAATCCTTCCGCGATGAAGTCTGCCGGAAATCGCTTGGGCATTTCTTCTTTGTTCTCAAATGGATAATGGTCCTGAGCATAAGGCATGGAACCCGACTCGAACCAGCAATCAAAGACTTCAGAAATACGGTGGAAGGCTTTTCCATTGTGGGTCACGACGAGGCCGTCGATGAAATGCCGATGTAAATCTGTAATTTTTTGTCCGGATTTTTCTTCGAGTTCTTTGATACTGGAAATCACGAGCAGCTCGCCATCCTCGCTGCGCCAAATCGGGATGGGCGTTCCCCAGTACCGATTGCGAGAAACCGCCCAATCGCGTGCATTTTCCAGCCACTTGCCGAAACGGCCATCTTTAAGATGCTCAGGAACCCAATGAATTTTTTGATTGGCGGCGAGCAGCTTCTCTTTGATTTTTTCCACTGCGACAAACCAGGTGCTCACGGCCTTATAGATCAGCGGCGTGTCAGACCTCCAGCAAAAAGGATAGCGGTGCCGCACTTGTCCGTGATGAAAGACTTTCTTCTCGTTTTTCAGCCGGCGTATAATCTCTTTGTCGGCGTCTTTAACGAAAAGACCTGCTAGATCAGGCACTTCTTCTGTGAATTTGCCATTGGTATCGACAGGATTGACCAGTTCGATCCCTTCGCGGGCGCAAGCAAAAAAGTCCACCTCGCCAAATGCCGGCGCCGAATGGACAAGTCCTGTCCCCTCTTCATCCGAAAGCGACTCTTCCAAAATCACACGGAAGGCATTTTGCTGAGCGCGCGCGGCAAAATAGGGAAAGAGAGGCTTGTAGCGCTTTCCGGCTAATGAATCTCCTGTGAATGTGGAAACAACATCATACTCTTCCCGATTCTTAAAATAAAAAAGAAGCCGGGAGGCCGCGAGAATAAATTGGCGGCCGGACGCCCGTTCTTTCACTTTAACGTATCCCATCCCTTTTTTTGCCATGACGGCGAGATTAGATGGAAGCGTCCAGGGAGTCGTCGTCCAAATCAGCAGCGAAGTGTTCGGTTCATCGGCGAGCTCGAATTGCACCGTCAATGAGGGATCATCGACTTCTTTGTAATTGAGATTGGCCTCAAAATTCGAAAGAGGTGTGCCCAGGCGCGCAGAAAACGGCATCACCTTAAATCCTTCATAGACCAGCCCTTTTTCGTAAAGCTGGCCAAAAACCCACCACACGGACTCCATGTATTTAAGGTCCATCGTGTGATATGTATTTTCAAAAGAAACCCAGCGCGCCATCCGCGCGACAACATGTTTCCACTCTTCAGTATAGCGGAAAACAATCGAACGGCATTCTTCGTTGAAGGCCGCGATGCCAAACGCCTCAATCGACGATGCTCCGGAGAGTTCTTTTGCCTTCTCGATCTCATTTTCGACAGGCAGGCCATGGCAGTCCCATCCAAAACGGCGAATCACATAATTTCCCTTCATCGTCTTGTAACGCAGGACAACATCTTTGATCGTCCCCGTCAAAATGTGTCCATAGTGCGGCAATCCGGTCGCAAAAGGAGGGCCGTCGTAAAAAGAAAAATTAGGCTTGGTTCTTGTTTCTTCAAGCGTTTTTTCGAAAATGCGTTCCTTCTGCCAAAAATCGAGGATACGCTCTTCACGTTCTGGAATGGATTCTTTTTGATTAGGCTCAAACATAAGTATTACAGTATAGCTGATACGAAATTAAGAAGAAATCCCCCTTATGCAGTTTCAGCCTCTGTCCTCGTCGTCACCGGTCCACTCGTCCAATTCGACACAAGTAGCGTCAGCTCGTTAATAAGGACCTGAGGACTTGCCCATGGGATTACAAGCGGCATATGCTGCCTCGCATTTTGAACAATCCCCATCAAATCAGACAAACTTTGGACACGGTTATTGAGATGGTCATTCAAATAATTCAAAAGAGGAGTAAATGTGTTTTCGGGGATTCCATCATTCTGGCAAGCCATGGCGGCGCCTTGCGCAATCTCTGGGCGATGGCGCTGATAGGCGGTGCAAATTTTGCTAATCGCGTCCCCTTCTGTCCATTGCAATAAGACACCTCCTATAGCAAGTCCGGCAGCAAAATTGGCTTTAATGCCATGCTCAGGAGAAACAGTTCCGATGGAAGCAATCCCGAAGGCTGCTACGGCAAGAACGGAATGGGCCCAATGCTTGCCCATTTGATCGACGATCATTTTGACTTGCCCTAAAGTCACAAGAGACAGCGCACTGAAAACGACGCCAAATACACAATTGTAAACCACAGCCGCAAGGGAAGTGATGGCCGCTTCAAAATAGCGGAGCCGGCAGGACATCCCGTTGTCGAATTCCTGCACAAGCCCTTTGTCGCTGTAATAAACATAAGGCGCGCTTTTCAGTGAGACAAGGGAGACATTCACAAAAGGGCTGGAATCCAGGCAATGGGCAACCATACTAAATGCTGAAAAAAAGTTCGCATCGCTCAACGTCCTTCTAATCACAGGAATAAGAGGATCCAAGTTGACTGGAGAGCTGGGCACTACTCCTACGAAGGGGTTGATAGGAAAAACGCCTCTTGTGGCCATACATCACCTCACATTTATTAATGTGAAGAGATTGTAAAGAAGCGGGCGATAAATCCAAAGTTTAATTTTTCAAAGCCGCAATAGATGCCTCATCGATATCAACAGAACATTGAATTGCCCCAGGGCCCAAAATGATCAATTGGGCCAATTTAAGCCTCACTTGAATTTAAACTTAAGTCTTTCATTTCAAACAACTTAATCTGCAAACATTGTTTTTTCCTTTATTTCTTTCCCTATATGGAAAATAATAATTCCATGTTATAATACTACTGGGGGTGTACTGGTTTCGACTTGGAAATGAAGTACCGGTGGCATGCGGAGGACGTCGGTTGGCCTCCTTAATCATCCGATAAACTAATAAAAGACAATTCTGAAGAATTGTTGGCTGCTTAAAGCTTAACCGCTTTGGTGACCCGATAGCCTGATGCCCGACCAGGAGCGTCAGAAGCTATTGTCATTAACCCTGGTATGAACGTCTTTTTGCAGCTTCTCAAGAAGGCAGTTCGAGATTGATAGAAGCGGGCCTATTCATTGTGGGGCGTCTTCCTCAGGATAGGCTGCTAATAAGAAGGCGATAAGCATGTAGTCATTAGTAGGGAGTTTGCCAAGGACGAGAGTTCGATTCTCTCCACCTCCAACACAAAAGGCTCGGAATTTTCTGAGCCTTTTTCATAGACAAAACCATGCTAAATTCCAACCTCCAAAACTCACGCAAAATATCGAAATTACGCAAATTTTACGGACTGGACTGGACAAAACAGGCACAAAACAACCCTTCTTTTCGCAATGATAGCCTCACAAGCTGCCCAATTGCAGTCCCAATTCATGAGTCAAATCCCCTCCAAACTGATCACGGATTGTGTAGGCAAGCTTTTTCACAAACCACGCGGGGGGGGCATATTGAGGGCCAATATTAGCTCTAGGCACATAGCGGTCGCTGCGGAGCAGCAAATTTCACGATTACTTACGAGAGATCTCGCCACGAATCGCACCACTTCCATCACGGCGGCGGCCTTATCTGCGGAATTGCAATTTGATAGCTTCAGCGCAGAAATCATGTGGGAAGCCAACGCCCATGCATTTTCAATGGCTGTCTTATTGTCGGCAAAAAACTTGACGGGATCAGATGTGATTGCGAATTCGGTTATATGAGAATTCGGATCACCATCGATGTCATTAGCAACCTGAGCTAGGGAAGAGATTAAAATCCCTGTGGCCAGAAGAATGTTCATCTCTTTGATGCAGGCCCCGTTGGGCCCATTGTAGCAATAGCGCCTTCTTTCAAGTCACCTCGGAAGTCTTTGAAGACGATCAATTTGAACCAAGACTAAAAATAGCTAAAAAAATGGGCGCTATTTCCATCCGTTTTTCAACCGGCAGAACAGTCTTTTAATAGCGCAGAAAATCGCTTAGCTCAAGAATCTCTGCGTTTCGGAGAAGAGAAAATAAAAGGGTCATGTGCAGAATTGACGCTGGGGGTTATCAAGAGGTCTCTCATACAAAAAAAGGTCCTACTGCTATCCCCAAACAGCTTTATTAAGGTTGTGACCCAGGTGGCTTTATTGGCGTTGTAGGCGTCTATATGCTAAAAGACCCCAAAAGGCAAAGCCTCAGAGTTAAAACAAGGAAAAATTGAGCTGCCTTTTGGAAAGCTTTTCAGGGAAGGCTAACGATTCAAACGTGTTTTCCTCAGTGATCATTGGAAGTCCGCCCTAGCGTGATTATCTCCAATCCCATTCCGATTGAAAAATCGCACAGGCTATCAAAAAAATTGATCATCGCGGCATGGTCAAAGGAAAAATGTGACAAAGGTTGTCATGAAAAACAAAAAATACCTTTGACTCGTTATAAACAACCTGAATGAAAAATTCTCGCCCGCATCTGCAGGCGAGAATCGACAAAATTAACGCTTGGATTTGGAAGACTTTTTCTTAACTGATTCTTGACTAGCTTGATGATTAACACCTGTTTTCACAAGACCACCTTCGGCAATCGAGCTAAGTTTTTTATCAGCTCCTCCTTCTTCATTCAAGCTTTCCTGCAGCAAATCTACCACTTCACTCAAATTCAGTTCTTTTGCAAACGTGCGCAAAGTTCCATAAGCAGAAATTTCATAATGTTCAATACGCTGCGCTTTAGAGATAAGAGCTGCATCTCTTACTGCTGATTTTTTATAGTCTTTCAGGACCTCTTTACATTCTTGAATCAGACCTTTCATCGCTTTGCAAAGTTTAGCTTTTTTTTCCACTTTCATCAGTTTAAACACTTTTTTAAGACGGCTTACTTGTTCTTTCGTTTCTTTCAAGTGAGATGAAAACGCCTTTTTAAGATCAGCAGATTCAGCTTCTAGAACCATTTTTGGTAAAGAAGCTACAATCTGTTCTTCCGCACTCAGCATGTCGTGCAATTCATCGATTAGCAATTCTTTGATTCCTTTTTGCATAAGACTCCTCTGTTTAAATTTTCATATTAGACCAGAGTCCTTTACAGATCAACTGGATCTTATTGAGTGATACAATCCCTCTGTTTCTCGTCATAGAGAATCTTTTTTTTATTAGCTAGGCATTTGTCAGGGTAATCCTGCATGTATAATGAAAGCCTTCAATAACTTTTGCGACACTCGTTAGCCGCCAAATGAGCTTCTCTTGTTGGTTCTGGCAGTCGGTATCCCTTCAGACAGCGAAAAACCCACTCCATTGCTGTATTTAATGTAATCTTATGACCAGCAGAAATGATTAGAGGCAAACATCCTTTTTTGGTTCTGAGACATTTTCCGATTTCTTTCCCTTTCCACTCAAGTGATACAATGCTCCCCACTTGTTCCCCTAAAGGAGCAGATGGCTGACCAATTAAGATCGATTTTGCAACGCCGATTGTCGGAACATCTAATAAAAGACCCAAATGGCTTGCAACCCCAAGCCCACGTGGGTGACTAGTCCCATGCCCATCAACTAAAACTAAATCTGGACGCTCTAATAATTGATTATATGCCTGTAATAATGTTGGCACTTCACGAAAACCCAGTAAACCAGGGATGTAGGGAAACTCCTCTCTATTAGCTTGTGTCGCAATTTCGTTAATAACTAGAGAGGGATAAGATAAAAGAACCGCAGCTCCAAAAACCATTTTTCTCAGATCAAATGGCATATTACTGACATCCACCCCCGCAATCTTTTGAATAGTTTTCGGTAGACTGTCTTGCAACAAAACTTCCTGCGACATCTCTTTTTGAGCTTGTTTTGCATCTAATATATCTTTTGGGACAACCCAGTGCTTCGGAATTTTATTCATTTTGCTTTCGAATAATAAATATGTAAAAATAACAGAAGGTGCGAAACGACTCCTCACAAGTCTCTTGTATATGTAGAGTTGTGTTTTGCGTAGCTTAAAAAAAATCTACAATTTCAGTTCCAGTTCGCAGGCAATCCCTCTTTAGCTCTCATCTTCGTCAATACAAAGTTTACTTTCCCCACTTTTTATATAACGACAGCTAGATTCTAATATTTTAGAGATTATGGTTTGTGGGACCTTGAATCACCCGACCGTCCGTAGTAAAGCGAGAGCCATGCGCAGGACACTCCCAACAATGCTCACTTTCATTCCACCGGACTAGGGCGCCCAGATGAGGACAAACGGCGGAAACTTTATGAAGTTTTCCTTCGCTATCTTTGTAACAAGCTATTTTTTTTAAGCCTTCGCATATAATAGCGCCGCAATTCGGCATGATTTCTTTTTCCGATTTGACATCTCCTGTTTTAACCCAGTCCCTATATTGCCAAAACGTATTGCTGTTTTCTTGGATAAAATCTCCTGCGGTCTTCAACGTAATACGGTGAGGATCATAGATTTCTTCCCAATCATTCGGGCGCCCCATGATTAAATCGCCAATCAAAATGGCGCCTAGTGTTCCATAGGTCAAACCATTGCCGGAATCTCCAGTGATTAAATATCTTTCTTCCCCTTTCTTCAGTCTTCCAATAAAAGCCAGACTATCTACTGGCTCGATGACCTGTCCTGACCAATGATATTTAATTTCTTTAAGCATGGGAAATCTGTCTAATGTCCATACTTTCAGTTTCTCATAAACAGAAGCAATATCACGTTTTTCAGCAGTCCGATGGTCTTCTCCCCCCACGATTAGAAGATCTTTGTCGGCGTTGATATGACAAATGCGGATGTAGTGGTAAGGGTCGGGCGTGTCGTAATAGATTGCTTTTACGACCGATCCTCGAGGAATTTCCCCTGCGATGACATAGGTTCGATAAGGAGCCTGTTTCATGTGGGGAAGCAGGCGACTTCCTGTAACTGTATTTGCCGCATAAATAACATGCTTGGCAACCACTGAATGCTTTTGATCGGTAGAAACGTGGTAACCTGGTTTCTTTCTAACCACTTCTTTCGCATGGGTTTTACAATAGATTTTTCCACCTTGCTCTTTAATGAGTTCGCATAATTTTTCTAAATAAGGAAGGGGTGAAAACTGTGCTTGATGAGGAAAGCAAAGCGTTAGACCCGTATCGAAAGATTGTAGGGGAGATCGATCAACAAACGAGACATCTTTGAGTCCGGCATTATGCGCGGCTTTTAATTCTTTCTCTAAGATGTCGGTGGACTCATTCGGAGGTGCAAATAAATAAGCTTTGACGTGTTCGAATTCACATGCGATCTGGTGTTTCTTTACAATGGTCTCTATCAGATCGATTGCAGCCCGATGGCTCTGCGCGATCAATTGTGTATTTTTTTTTCCAAAGTAATTTTCTAGATGGTAATAGCGATCGTCCAATGCATTGGTTAAATGACCGGTTGTTCTGATTGTTTGCCCTCCGCCAATTGGCCCATCATCTAGGACCACCACGCTTTTATTTTCTTTACTGAGCAGATAAGCGGAAGTAAGACCTGAAATTCCAGCTCCAATGATACACACATCGACTTCCAGATCATTGGCTAGAGCCGGATATATTTTTAATTCTCTTTCAGCTTGCCAAAAAGATCTTGTCTCACGACCCGTCATAAATCACCTTTTTTTAATGTTTTTTTAGCTACTACTAACTGCTTAGTTTCTTTCATTTTGATGGGAAGCCATTGATTTTCAGATGAGATCCTTACCATATAAAGTAGAATTTTCAGATTCTTTTGCATCGAGATGGTCCACTTCGCCACCTCTTCGATCCCCACTTGCAACAGTTCCAGCCCAATAACAGAACAAATCGTCTCCTGCAAATCTTTATATAAATAATGATGATCTTCTAAATGAATAGCAAGTCGTTTGATAGAAGGACCTATACCGGAAATGATTCAAAAGTTGGGAATTTGGCAAGTTTGTTGCATAGCCAACGCAGCTAAAAACCAATTTTTGAGTCATTTTCGGTATAAAGAAGGTTCTTTTGACTTCCAAAGGAAGGTGGTAATGAAAATGAGATGCAAGTACCAAACGCGAATGAGATTTATTCGATGCCGCCAGGTTCCGACTCCTCAGAAGTTTAAGAGAATGAAATTCATTAAAAAATTGACAAATTCAAAGAATGGATCTTACGATGCATTCATGTTTATTCGAAAGACTTTGCTTCTATGGATCTTTCTCTTATTTACATTTCAATCTCTTTGGCCAATGCCTCTTGCAGAAAAATTCAAGCAGACGGGTTATTTAGAAATTTGCGATAAGGAGCATGGGAGGGCAACTTTTGATTCTCTTTATGCATATTTTGATGAGCTTATCAAGTTTCTTCAAACTAATTCAGTTTGGGCGCAAAAACTATACGGCGCAAAAGAGCGTTTTATTCGCTCGACAGATAGAAATTCCTATTCCACCGATTTTTTTGGTTTCTATGACGAGTCAGAAAGAGAAGGAAGAAACCAAATTTCCTTCTATTATTCGACCTATTTCCATGAATTTATTTGCTCTCACTACCAAGAATTCAACCAAGTCCCCGAGATTATCCATTTTTTTGAAGCTTGCTACGAAATTCAAAAACAATTTGGGAATCTATTCAATAAAGCAGCAGCTGAGTTGGGTTTAAACACGATTTTCTCTTCGAAATACGGCCACCTCCCCACCCTTTTCAAGGTAATCAAATACCTTCCCTCGTACACCGCCACACGGCCTCATTACGATGGCAGTGCGTTTTCCCTTTTTCTCGATAGCACGGACAATGAATCGCTTCTTCTTTCTCCTTATAAACCCTCATTCACAGTCGATGATTTTTCTACCCCTGTAAGAGAGTTTTCTCAGTCGTGCAATCAAAATTCTATCCTACTCATTCCCGGGGCGCTGCTAGCTGAATTTTCCATCTATCCAACGCCTCATATTGTGGCAGAAAGTAGCAAAGTTCGATATGCAACAATTGCATTCGCTATGAGACCGAACTACGTTCCTCAAAAAAACGAATTTTCTCAGCTTCCAAGTTTTAAACGTTGAGTAATTCTAACTTACATATTACCATGATAAAAAAATTTAGGATTTCTCATGTTTAAGTATTGGATTTTTCTGTTCTCCTCGCATTCCTTGTTCGCCCTAACAACGCTTCAGGTAAACATAAGCTCCGACAATAATCCAGGCGGCATTGGAGAAATGGGAGATCTGAGATATTGCTTGAATTTAATGAATCAAGGTTTGAACACGACACCCGATGATTATGCAATTGTTTTTTTCTCTCCGATGACTATTCAACTCAATGGAATTCTGCCGATTATTAACAATTCTTCAACTCCTGTGAAGATCACGATTGGCAATTCAGACTCTACTTCTACAGTCACCATTGACGGTAACAGTAGTTCTTACAGCGGACTTTTCATCCCAATGGGGAACGTGACTATCCAAAACATGATCTTTCAAGATCTGAGCGCAAAAGGTGGCAATGGTGGAGATGGGATTTCGGGTGGCGGGGGTGGCATGGGAGCTGGAGGAGCCATTTATGCATCTGAATCCTTTTTAAATGGTTCGAATCCTTCCATCACCTTGATAAATGTATCGATAAACAACTGCTCTGCTGTTGGCGGAAATGGAGGAAGCTATTTAGCAGGTTCTCCTACAGGCAATGAAGGTGGCGGTGGCGGTGGCGGCTTCAGTGGAAATGGGGGTTCTATTACGACCTCCGGAAGCACGGGTGGTGGTGGCGGAGGAGGTTTTGGTGGAGATGGGGGGAATGTCACTCTTTCGACCGGGGTTGGAGGCGGAGGGGGAGGCCTAGGATCCCGCGCCATCCTGGGAACGCCAACAAATCTCGGGACTGGAGGTTCGGATCAGGACATCGGACAGGATGGAAGCGGTTATGGTCTCTCGATTACTGCGGGTACCGGTGGAGGAGGTAATATGGGAGGAAGCAACGCGGGGGGCGGCGGTGGAGGTGAAGGTGGCGGAGGTGGCAGCTCAGGCTCGAATGGAGTTCAGCCTCAAGGTTTGATAGCCCCAGGAGGTAGCGCTTTACCTTCAGGAGGCAATGGGGGAGATGGAGGAGGCGGCGGCGGCGGCGGAGTCGTCATAACTTCTACTTCAAATGGAGTTGATGGACAAGCTGGGAGTGGTGGCTATGGCGGGGGTGGTGGTGGTGGTGCTGGCACGGGAGCTTCTGATGTAGCTTATACTGTACAAGGTGGATCGGGAGGAATGGGCGGTGGGGGCGGAGGTGGAGGAGTCAACCAATCGGGCATGACTCCTGCAGATGGCGGCAATTCTCTTGGAGGAGGCGGCGGTGGAGGAGGCGGCCCCTCTAATAATGTTCCGACTGCCTTAGGTGGAACTGATATGGGAAATCTCGGCGGAGGATCCGGGGGGGCTGGCGCCGATAGCTTTGGATCGAGCTTTGGTGGCGGTGGCGGTGGAGGAGGGAGCGGTCTTGGAGGTTCAATTTTTGTGGATAGCAATTTGAATTTCACTTTACAAGCGCTCTCGGGAACTCCAACAACTTTCAATACATCAAACACGACGACACAAGCAGGAATTCACGGAACTGGCGGTCCTGGAGGTTCAGATGGTCTCGATGGATCGGCATTGGGAAATAGTATTTTTCTTCGCGCAGGTTCTTCACTCACCTTCATGGCACGGGATGCTGGCGATCTTTTAATTCTGGGCGATCAGGTCGCATTTACTGATGATACCGCCTTCGGCGGCGGAGGAACAAATGTCTTCGTAACAGGAAATGGAACTGTTGTTTATAACGGAACAACGGATTATCAAGGGACTATCATAATCAACAATGCGAATTTCAAAGTGAATGGAGAGATCGATGCAGCGTCAATTTTTGTCTGCAGAAACATTGGCTTTAGTTCGCAAAGAGGTACATTGAGCGGGATGGGAACCTTGGCCGGAGATATCTATGTTAATTCGGGAGAAATCTCTCCAGATATTGGAGGAACACTCACTTTTGGCAGTTTGACCCTAAATTCAGCAGATCTGGTTAACAACACCCTCGGAAGCCTTGTACACATCGAAATTGATTCCAGCAGTACAGCTTCGGCGGTTACTGTTACGGGACCCGTATCGTTAGCAGGCACCTTGGAAATCGACATAGACCCAAACGCTGAACCTGGAGCGTACAAAATTCTTACTTCGTCTGCAATCACAGGTACCTTTGATTCAATCCTATTTACAGGGACAGCTCCGAATTATTCACTCACTTATGATCCTACGTTTGTGCAATTCGATTTTTTAGGGTATCCAACCCACATTTTTCCAGCATCAAATCTTCAAGGTAAGCAAAAGAAAAATAACTTTGGACTTGGATATGAACTATATAACCAATTGACATGGACATCTAGTCCTTCCCCCGAAATCACCGCTTATTTTATTTATCGTGATGGAGAGGAAATCGCAACAGTAAATACCTTCACGTCTACCTATCAAGATCATAATAGAAAAAAGGGAGTTTCCTACAGCTATGCTATTACCGCTCTTGACTCCGCAGGCAATGAAAGTTCACCGGTCAATATCATCATCGCACCTTAAATTAAAGAACTCAAAGTGATAAAAATCCCTCTTCCATCTTAAGAATTTTTATTAAGGAGCAGTCGAATGGGTTCTGTACCTGTGAAGGACTTTCTGGGTCTTCCATTGAATACAACCTGCTATCAATCCCCTTCTATGTTTTAGGAAACTTTGCTGACTCATCAATAGCGCCGAGAAATGAGAGCCAGGAAGAAATTCCTGGCCCTCTCTTATGAGGTTAGAAAGTATTATTCTTTAACAATAATTATCCCGATCGTTGTTTTTCCATCAGGTTCATTACCTTGGTCGTCTTTCCAAGCATGCAGTGCCGTTGATTCGAAAAAAGCATCTACGGGACGGAATCGAATCTGGTACATCCCTGGTTTATTTGGAGCTGTTAGAGTAAATTTCTCTCTTGTTGTTCCAGCGGCAAGCCCCAGTTCATTTCCAATCACAGCTTGAGGACCAACTCCCTCAATCCCTACTACAATTCGGTACAAGTCAAACTTCGCGCATTGTTTGGAGTCTAAAATGCACTTAACCTCAGCCTCTATTTGTTCTCCTGGCTTCACAACAATCGCCCTAGAATTGTCATTAAGCTCTAGATGCCTTAAAGTGGCTGGTCCGGAAGTCGCCGTGTCTTCGATGAGTCCTTTCCAATGGTAATGATCTAAGTAGTCTTGAATAGCGTTGAAATCATTCCCAATCTTATCAACCCCTTTCTTAAGAGCTTGCGCACCATCTTCAACCCAGCCCTTAACCGCTTCCCCCACCGACTTTGCCCGCGCTGTATTAGGGTATGCTAAGCCTAATAGCACAGCTAGACAAGTTGTCGCGACTGGTATAAATTTTACGTTTTTCATAAAGACCTCTTTAATTTGGTTAAGAAATCCAGACCTCGGTCTGATTTTCAAGATGATGTTAACGTTATGTTTAGTTTTTGCAAAGGGTTCTGATCAAAAAAATTCCGCTTCATCGATTTTATAGGCCGTTTCTTAGAAACGGAAGGCGAGGTTGAATCCCAAATCTTGAGCCCAGTATCCACTGCCTATCTCGGCATCATAATAGATCGAAGCGCTCACCCAATCACAGGAGCCTTTGTAGGTGAGAGCTAGACGAGGGGCGAACAAGTTTCGTTCATAATCTCCCCCCTCGCCATTAAAAACGCAGGTGGAGTGCACGAAGTTAGCATAGTAATTCTTGCTACAGAAAGGGGTCTGGTTAATATACGCCAGTGTTAGCATCGGCACAAATGCACCCTTCCAAGCGGTGTATCGAGCGCTCAGCAAAATTCCAACTTCCCCTTGAAAGAGCGACACATTTTTTGATTTCACATGGAGGTCAAGACTATGGCCACCGGTTTCGGTGTAGCTATGTTCATGCTGTTCGACATAATCCAGATTGATGTAAGGGGTCCACTGGAAGTGAGATGGGCACACCTGATATCCAAAGCCGAAATTGACCAGCCACTCATTCCCGTTGTGTTTAGAGTAAGGCCGTCTGTCGACGTTACCGAAACTGAGTTGGCGCGTTGTCTTATATTTGTTGTGTGCGCCGAGAAAGGCCGCATTCATGTAAAATCCATCGTAGTTCCAATAGCCATAAAATCCGCCGTAATAGCCGTTGATATTGGCTTTGCCGGGGAAGTTTTTTAAATGGCAGTGATCATACGTAGAACTGAAGGCCAATCCCAACACCAAGTTACGAATACAGTAGTCGACTCCAATCGTAGCGCCAAGAGTAGTATCGTGATATCCGAATTGACTACGTGATTTTTTTTGATTTTGCCATTGCGCAAAACCATCGGTCCATAAACTCATGGAACGTCCCCCGCGCTGATCTTTTTTGGAACAAAATTCTCGCAAGTGTTTGGTGTAGGTGGAACGGACGAGAATCGCGTCGAGCAGCGGAATCTCCGTAAAGGCGGAGAACTGTGCGGGACTCATCTGTTCGAAAGCCGTCCGGATACCGTCGGAGCTTAAAGCAAGCAAAGCGTTGTTGACTGTGGCTACATCGGATCCTGGAATTGCTGGAAGAGTGACGAAGCAGTTGGCAACGTTATTGTTTTTGAGGCCAATCGCCCCTAAGGGAAAGTAAGTAAGTTGAATAGTTTGGGAAGGGTCGCTCAAACTCATGATAGCCGGGACGGTACTTGTTAATGAGGAGAATCCCTTTGTAAAGCCTGAGTTCGCACTGAGAATGGTATAGGTCACCGGTGCTGAGAAGTTGAGGTCCTCCGGAGTAACAACGATGCTCCCCCCAAGTTGAGCCAATCCTGATGCAATAATTACATTACTTTCTCCTGCAGAGTTGACTTCGACGTTGTAGACGCTCGTAGAGGACAAGAAAAGATCGGTAGTGAAAATCTCCCCAATAGAAATGCCAGGCGTTATCATTCCGCTATTATAGATGGAACCACGAATTGTGGCGTTCCCGGATAGTGCGCCGCTCGATTCAATATTCACATCTCCGCTGACAGAACCATTCAGATTCAAAGCGCCGGATTGGATGAGAGTATCGCCCAAATAGGTATTCGCCCCATTTAGAGAGACAGTCCCTGCGCCGGCCATAAGTAACCCAGGTCCGCTGACATCAGATAACAATCCAGCTCCCCCTATCGGATTGGGAATGGTCAATGTGCCGTTGATGTGAAAGGATACATTTCCTCCCGAGCGGATAAAGATATCTTCTCCAAGAGAAGATCCATTTCCTCCATTACTACCAGATGCCGTGCCGCCAAGCCCAGCAGTCGTCGAGTTGCCCGAAAAACTGATGCCGTCTTCAACGATGAGAAGGCCTCCTTGTTGAATGAAGATGGCTCCGCCCAGCCCAGAACCTCCTCCTCCTCCCGCGGGTGCGCTTATTGCGGAGCCGCCAGCTCCACCGAGACCATAAATGTCGTTGCCGCCCACTTGCCCCGCACCACCACCCGCTCCGAAGCCGCCATTGCCGCCCGCGTGACTGCCCGAGGCCCCGCCGCCGCCACCTGAAGTGCCCCCAGCGCCACCAGGTCCATTCCATCCACCGCCCCCACCACTTGTGCCATAGCCCGCGCCGCCGCCATTGCCTCCGCCTCCACCACCGCCAGCACCATAAGTATTGTCAGGGCCAAAGCCAAGACCGCCGGCGCCTCCCACTCCACTTCCCGACGGGATCGCATCAGAACCATGGTTGCCGCTCCCACCACTCCCAGCGCCTCCACCGCCCCCTCCACCATTACTGGCAGTGCTTGCTCCTCCAGCTCCCCCGGAGTGGGCAGGACTCGAAAGATTAGCGGCAGTGCTTCCTCCAGCTCTCGCACCCGAAGGTGGCGTAGGTCGCTCACCGCCACCGCCAGCGCCGCCGAGGTTTAAGAACGCATTGGGCGACCCAGGACCGCCATCTCTACCGCCAGTAGTCCCACCACTATTGCCCCCACCGCCGCCGCCAGAACCAGCACTAGAACCTGAAGCGGCTGCGAAGCCACCGGTCCCACCACCGTAGCCACCACCTCCAGCACCCGAGCCGCCAGAGGAATCACCAGCGCCGCCATTGCCACCGATGGCTTGGTTGTTATTGAGATTTATAGCAGAGATGGTCATGGTGGCGCCTGAGTGTACATAGAGCCCGCCTCCCCCGCCTGTCCCACCGCCACCACCAATTAGGCCTGAACCTCCACCGCCGCCTTTCGAGAGGCCATTTTGAATCGTGAAATCAGTTATCGTGGCCGAACCCAACGCTAAGGAGAAAACTGTAACAGCGCTCCCGCCGTCGATGATCACTCCACTTCCGAGAATCGTGAGAGAAGAAGTCGTCGATGTGAAATTGATTCCAATCGGTGGTAGGGGGTTTCCTGTAAAGCTGATCATCTGACCTGCAATGGGCGAGCAGTCGATGACGTCGCCATCTTCAGCCGAGTAAAGAGCTGCCCCTAGACTACCGGGGGTTCCGTAAAAGCTGTCGGTGCTGGTGACAGGGATCGTGACAGAGAACAATGGATTTCCGATGGTAAAGAGAAACTGACTGCAGATGAAGAATGCAGGAAACCTATTAGAGAATTTGTGGAACATAATCACCCTTTTAAGGGGACGGATCAGTACTTATCCCTCTTGGGCATGGTAAAGAAGTCTTTCAATTTTACCCAATCAAAAGTTCTGAATGCTTCCAACTCACAACTTCTTCAATTTCTTTCTCGGATAACCCACAAAATTGGTGAGCGAGTTGCAGTTCTTTGGACGTCTTTGTCGAAAACAAAAGAGGATCATCCGAACAAAAGATGACTGGATGCCCTTTTTTAAAAAATTTGATACCGGGATGATCGAATTGAGAGATTATTCTGACGAGGACGCTATCAAGATGAGGGGCGCGGTATGAAATGATCTCCCTTCACCGTATAGAAAGAGCCCCAATTCCAGCGCCTTTCTTCATCTTGAAATATTTTCGTGTGCCTGGATACACTGCTTTTCTAACCTGAGGCTGTGATGTCGAAGAGCTTTTTTATTCTGATTTTAGCGAGTTGCTTCTGTTTTGCAGGTACCGATTATACACATTACCAATCCCCTTTCTCGACTCGCTACGCAAGTCCCGAAATGTCAGAATTGTTCTCCCTTCAAAAACGACATGCCGCCTGGAGGAGCATCTGGGTGGCTCTCGCTGAAGCCGAAAAAGATCTTGGACTCGACATTACTCAAGAGCAAATTGATGCCATGAAGTCTCAAGTTCATAACATCGACTTTGACCTAGCCAATAAATACGAGCGAGAACTCAAGCACGACGTTATGGCCCACATTCATGCATTCGCCGATCAATGCCCGATTGCACGTCCTATCATTCACCTCGGCGCCACATCCTGTCTCATCACAGACAATGCCGACGAACTCATCATGCGCGAGGCTCTACAGCTTATCCGCACAAAACTCTTAAAAACCATGAAAAACCTCAGCATAACCGCGCTGAAATACAAAGATCTTCCTTGCCTAAGCTACACGCATTTTCAGGCTGCACAGCCCACGACCGTAGGTAAAAGAATGACGCTATGGCTTCTCGAGCTCTGGATGGACTTCAACGACCTGGAATATCGCCTTGCCAACTAGCCCTTTCTAGGGATTAAAGGCGCAACCGGTACTCAGGCATCTTTCCTCCAGCTCTTCAATGGAGACCATGATAAAGTGAAAGCTCTCGAGAAGAACATCGCTGTTCGCCTGAATTACTCTCACACCTTCCCTGTCTCTGGGCAAACATACTCCCGCAAACAAGACACTCAAATCCTCGAAGTCCTCTCCGGCATCTGTGCGAGCGCTCACAAAATGTCCACAGACCTTCGACTCCTCGCACACCTCTCCGAGATCGAAGAGCCCTTCAGTAAAAATCAAGTTGGCTCCTCTGCCATGCCCTACAAGCGGAACCCCATGGAAAACGAACGGATTTGGTCGCTTGCACGCTACGTCCTTTCCCTTGCCGAAAATCCCAAATACACCTCGGCGCTCCAATGGTTTGAAAGAACCCTCGACGACTCGGCGAACCGCCGTCTCTGCATCCCTGAAGCGTTCCGCGCTACCGATACAATCCTCAATCTCCTCGCCAACATCGCCGAAAACCTCATTGTCTATCCCCATATGATCAAAAAGCACCTCGATCAAGAACTCCCCTTCCTCGCCACAGAAAGCATCCTGATGGCGTGCGTACAAAAAGGAGCCGACCGGCAGTCCATCCACGAACTCATCCGCAAGCATTGCCAAGAAGTGAGTTACGCCCTGAAAAATCTCGATGGTGAAAACGACCTTCTCGACCGTCTCCTAAATGGCCCAGCTTTCCCACTCAATCCAGATGAAATTGCTCAAATCTTAAACGTACAGGATTTCATCGGGAGAGCCCCAGAACAGGTCGAAGAATTTATCTCCGAGTTTATACAACCGCTTTTTGAAAATAAGGAAAAGTGAGAACTTTTGCCATTGATTAACAGGCCCCCAAAGTTTTTAAACTAGCCAGCAGCGCATTTTTGTCCATTGTAACGATCTTCATTCCCGAGTCGTTTTCTCCACAAGAGACGTGGATCAACTCTTTGCCGTCACGATGTTCACAGGTAAATCCAGCTGGATAGATCGAGCGTACTTTTGGATTTGCAAACACTTGATGAGGCGTATCGTAAACACCTTTGAATAAGATTGGATGGGGAGAAATTCGGGTAATTTTGAAGGGGCTGAAAGGAGCAAATGTATAGGCCCCCATGAAGTACCAAACGATTCCTCTATAATCCTCGAAAGAACTATGAAAGAATCCAAGGTACTCCCCCTCGACCAACTTGGCAGGCGTCCCCCCTCGCAACAGACCCCACTTGTTTGACCACTCCAGGTCGGCTTGGAACGAATTGGGAGAGGGTCGCAAGAGATTTTTCTGCGGATTTGGAAGAGTTAAGATTTTCTGAGGATTAATCGTATAGAGAAAATGGATTTCCCCTCCATGAGAAAAAGGGGTCCAATTTTTTTCTGTTCTTTTCGAATCCAGATCAAGAGTTGTTACATATTCGAGTCTTCTTGTGGATAAGTCGATGGAGCCGATACGAATGCCTCGACGATCTTCAGAACGAGAGATCAGATCGTTGTAAACGAGAAAATGACTCTCGCCATTTTGAAAAAACCTCACATCTTCTGAGAATGGACTATTTGTCTCAATCTTGGAATGCTCTTTTTCTAAAGGCTCAAAATTTCGATCTAATGAGACGCATCCGATATTAGAGAAAATCTGTAGGCGTTCATTTTTGAAGTTTGTCTCATCATAGCGGAAAAATAACAAATAGCCCTCTCCTACAGCTCCGATTGATGGGTTGTATTGGGCGGCTAGGGAGGCGATCATCACTTTTTTTACGGATATAACAATGCCCGCTTCATCAGCAAAAGGAATGTTGATCAACGGAGCAGGAAGCGAACTAGCCTTCGCAAGATTTTCGAGCGAGAGATTTATACTATGAAGAAGCGCCTCATTTTTTCGAGCTATTGATAGAGATTTGCTTTGAGCTTTCCGTACCGAAGTCTTCAAGTTTCGTAAACTGACAAATAGAACAATTTGAATAGCTATCAAGAGGAGGATGTATGTTTCCATCGGGGCAAAAGCCTAAAAAAGAGAGATTTTTTTTTCAATGAGAAAAAAGTATTTTTAAAATTTCGAGTTTTCCATTACCATTCCCCGATTCACTAACTTGGCCAAGATATGCTCGACACGCAAGAAACTTTGAGAAACAAGATGAGCCGGATTCCGAAAGGCCCCATCATCCTGGCGATGACGTGCATCCTTCTCTGTTCTATCGCAACCGTTGGATGGTTTCATCATCGAGTGCGCAAGCTTGAAGCCAAACAAACAGCGATGCGCCGTTCGGTAAAAATGTTGGGATATGCGGCCCTTCTCTCCAATCAACGCTTAGGGAATGTTCCTCTTACAAACAGGCTTTCTGGAGTCCCCTTCGGAGAAGATGCGAAAGTTATTTTAGCGGTAAAGGAAATAAATATTCGGAATGTCGTCGCTCCCTACAACCCGGGCATTGTCGAATCTAGCTCCGGCTATGATTTGTTTTTTAGATACGATGTGATTAACCCCAAGCTGGAGCACTCTAATTTTAGCTCTCGTATAGGTGTAGTCTCTCTCAACAACCAATTTGAACAGCTGGATCGAGAATTTAAAAGGATCCAACTACAAAGTGAGTATGCTGACGATCCCCGAGTTATTCTGATTGGTGATCAATTGTACCTATTTTGCAACCGATTGGATGAAAACTATCCAAAGTGTCGCTTTATGTGCGCAGCTAACATCGATCGGGACACATACGATGTCCACTACAGCACCACATTAGACATGAACTTGCATTGGGTTGAAAAAAATTGGAGCCCCTTTGAATACATAGGAAAAGACCAAAAACCCCGTTTATTTCTAGAGTACCGAATCAATCCTCGAAAATTGCTTGAGCTTCCAAATCCCCAGATCAATGAACTAAAAAATTTGACAGTTCCAGCGGAGGCGGCTTATCTTTCTCTTCCCTGGTCAGGAAAGTGGGGGGAAATCAGCGGAGGCACTCCGGCTAAAAAGATCGGCAATGAATATCTGGCGTTTTTCCATAGCTGGTTTAGTGATGAAAATCGATTGGTTTGGTATGTGATGGGAGCGTATACATTTAACGCACAACCCCCTTTTAATCTAACAGGAATTTCCAAATACCCAATCCTTTTCAGAGGGATTTACGATACCCCTTTTTCCAATACAGCATCTATCGATAAACGGGTTATTTTTCCGAGCGGATTTGTCTTAGAAAACCAAGATGATCGGGAGTTGATTCATTTAGCCTGCGGGGAGAATGATTGCGGCCTCAAAATTGTGACGATGGATAAAGAACAACTCCTCCAATCCATGCTGCGTTTTGAAACTGTGCAATAGAATGAACAAATTTCGGAGAATTGATGTATAAAACCCTAGCTTTTGTAATGACTTTGGGAGCTATTCCTGCGTTTTCAGTAAACACTGACTGGCTATCCTATCAAAATAAAGTCCTATCCCATCAAACCGAACTCCAAGGATGGTGCACCCTAGAAAAAGCACGCCGTATGATGGAGTTGATTTACGAGGTAAAGCCTGACATATGTGTGGAGATTGGGGTATTTGGCGGGTCTTCAATCTATCCCACTGCAAGTGCTTTGAAATTTTTAAAGCAGGGTCAAGTCTACGCAATCGATCCCTGGAAGAATTCCTCTTGCCTGGATGGATATGGAACCAATGATCCGAATTATGAATGGTGGAGTCGCGTGGACCTCAATTACATCTATGATGGATTTATGAATATGTTGGAGCACTTTAAATTGAGTTCATATTGCATGGTCCTCAGGATGACCGGATCTACAGCTTTGCACCATTTTGCCGATGAATCGATCGATATTTTGCATATCGATGGAAATCACACCGAAGATATCGCTTTAGGCGATGCGAAGATGTATCTGCCAAAAATGAAAAAAGGGGGATATATCTGGTTGGATGATGTGAATTGGCCTACAACACTCCCAGCACAAGAATTTTTGATTGCAAACTGCACCAAAGATGAAGCCCAATCAACGGACGAGTACTTTCTATTCCGAAAATGAAAAGATTACTAGCTCTACTAGCCATTTACAATTTGCATGCTGTTGATCCTTCATTTAGGTTCGAGGGAGTTTTGGGCAGTCCGGTTGAAAACATCCAAAACATGAATGCCAACACCCCCTCGTTTCTCCCCTACAATCCCGTCATTGTTGAAATCGGAGCTTTCGAAGGCGCGGGAACATCCGGTCTTGGGTCTAGCTATCCCTATGGTACCATTATCGCTTTTGAACCTCATCCCCTTTCATACGATCATCTTGTAGAAAAAACCCACTCTCTCAAAAATGTTTCGGTCATTCATGCAGCAGTATCTACTAGGAATGGACTCGCAACGTTATATGGAAATGGACCTACGGCTTCATTACTCCTTCAAAAGAACGGGAGTCAAGTCGATGTACCTGTTGTTGTCTTGGATGATTGGTGCAGACAGTACGGCATAGATCATATCGATTTCCTCCGCTTAGATGCAGGAGGTTTAGAATGGCAAATCCTGAAGAGCTCTCCCCGTATTCTAAAAGAGGTCATTGTCATAGTCACCAAAACATACATGAACCCATCCAAATCTTCGATTTTCTCCTATCCAAAATTGAAAAAGATGTTGGAAAAGGAAGGGTTTGAGCTTCTTTCTCATTGGTATCAAGAAGGAAAAGAAGGTGAAGCTACATTTGTCCGCAAATACATGTACGACTCATTATTTAGATAGTATTCAAACGATTATGAATAATTTCATCCATTTGTTTTTGCTGTTTAGTTGCTCTCTCTCGTATGGAGCATTACAGGATCATTTAAAAAAAGCAGAAGGTAAGCAAGGCGACCACAAAATAAGAAACATCGATTTCATTTACATGATAAATTTAGATGAAAGGCCTCAAAAATATGCCCTATCTATGCAGTATTTGGACAAATACGAAATCAATCCTTATCGATTCTCCGCTGTAAATGGATGGAAATTGTCCCTAGAAACCATTAATGACGTGGGAGTTAAATATCAGCCTGGCATGACCCCCCTTCTGGCTACCACATACATTGATCTAGGAGAGGGAAAGAAAATACCGAGCCATGAGTATATGAAACAACATGGGAAAACCTATTTTGCGCATTGTTTTGCTCTAGGTGGTATTGGTTGTTCGCTAAGCCATATTTCAGTTCTTCAAGATGCCTACGACTCGGGTTATGAGACAATATGGGTAATGGAAGACGATATAGAAGTTTTTGGCAATCCTCATGACATCTCTGATTTGATTTCTGAACTCGATACTCTCGTTGGATACGGAAACTGGGATGTGTTATTCACTGACCGCGATTACAGAAGCGGTGTCGATCAATATATTCCCGCTTACGGGGCAGCCAAACGGCCCGACATGGATTGCAGTCCAAGCGCGCGATATAGCGATATTTATACAAAACCCGTTGAATTGAATGCTCACTTTCGTAAAATCGCGGCTCGATTTGGAACAACTTCCATGATCATCCGCCGTTCTGGAATCCTTAAATTGCTCGATTTTTGGAAGACTCGGAGTATTTACTTACCCTGCGATTTAGAAAATTACTTAATGCCGGGAATCCAACGTTATGGCCTCACCTTTGACCTAGTCACGAATATGCTTAATGCCTTGTCAGATCTAGGTGTACCAAGTTATTTAAATGAGCTGCAATAGAAAGGAATAATGATGAGACGATCTGTGATTTTTTTAGGAATATTTTATTGTAACTTGGCATTTGCTGCACCAGTTCCCTATGATGGGCGTTTTGCTCGAGCGGAGTTTGTCTCTTCGCTCATCAAAAGAGGTGATGTAGGGGCTGAAATCGGTGTGGACCATGGAGTATTTGCCTATCATGTCCTGCTTCAGAACGAGCCTTCAAAATTATATTTGATCGACCCTTGGGAATATGGACTTCAACAAGATGTAGATCTCGACCCTACTCCTGAAAAGCAACTCCATAGAGATGCCTACTATGAAAGGGTGTGCAATATATTTGCGCCTTTTCCAAACGTTGAAATCATTAGAAAGAAATCAGAGGATGCGGTGGCCTCTTTTCCCGATTGTTTTTTTGATTATGTATACATTGACGGCGAACATTCTTATAACGCCGTCAAGCGAGACCTCTCTAATTATTTCCCTAAGGTTAAAGTGGGTGGATATCTCATAGGAGATGATTACGGATGGACGGGAATTGCTCCAGCAGTCCAAGAATTTTTAAGCGAACATCAAAACGAGCTTTTTTGGCTAGGCAATCCCTATGAAGCGAACACAGGCGGCCAATTTGCGATTAGGCGACTTAAATGAGAATCCTTAATACCCTCTCCTTATTGCTTGTCTCTTCTGTATTTGCTGAAGGGCCTTTAGACTCTTTTTTACATCGATTTCCAGGGCCTATTTATCAGGACGTAGTGATTGGGGGAGAAATTTATCCCGTTGGCACAGATCTGTGCGAGCCCAGATACGATCTAATCAGGCCCATTCTAGACTTTTACAACCGCCCTTTTTCTCTCTTCGATTTAGGAGCCGCTCAAGGATATTTTTCATTCCGGATTGCTCGCGACTATCCGCATAGTATCTGCGTCATGGCAGAAGCCAATGATACATCCTATTATTCTCGTCATGGAGACATGCTGTATGACCTATGTTTAAAAAATTGTGACTTGAACAACATTTTTTACCTAAATAAAAGAATGGATGTATCTGATTTGTCCTTTCTAAATCAGAGAGAACATTTTGATGTTGTGGTTGCTTTTCTCGTTGTTCACTTGATGGATGAGAAGTTGAAAGAGCAGATCAACATCATCAATAGTCTCCTAACTCTTGGGGACAATTTGATCCTTGAAGTCGCAAATGACGTGGGCGTCATTCATACGGCCTATGTGGAATATTTAAGCCAATCGTTAGGCGGCCAATATTTAGGAGAGGTTAAGCGTGACCTTGCCCCTCCAGTCGGACCACTCGCCCATAGAGGTTACGCGGTTAATTTACCTTCATTTTGTGCATTTAGGCTATTCAAAAATTGCTGAGGGCTCAACCCATTAAGGCTTGTATGCGGCCTCACAAGATTGTAATCCAATCTCCATTTCTCAATAATCTGCTTTGCTTCTTCCAAGCTTAAAAACCAATGCTCGTTTAGGCATTCATCTCTTAGCTTTCCATTAAAGCTTTCAATATGACCATTTTGCATGGGTTTTCCTGGTTCGATATACTGCCAATCAATTTGATTTTCCTGGGACCATCTTAGAATTGCATGGCTTGTAAATTCGGTGCCATTGTCGCTTAAAATAGTTTCAGGCTTGCCCTTTTCCTTGATGAGGCAGGATAATTCACGGCCAACTCTCACCCCGTTTAAACAAGTATCAACTACCATTTTCAAGCATTCCCTTGTGAAAGCATCAACTATAGTCAAAATGCGAATCCTCCTGCCATTTGACAACGAATCTGAAACAAAATCTAAAGACCATCTTGCGTTTGGTTTTTCTAATGCTTGCAAAGCTAACCTGCTTCCTAAAGCCCTTTTTCGACCGCCCCTTTTTAAGACTTTCAGACCTGACTCCTTGTATAAACGATAAACACGCTTATGATTCACCTTAAGTCCCTCATTTTTCAAAAGAATTAGGATCCTGCGATAACCAAAACGTTTCCTTTGGTGAGCAAGCGCAATGATCCTTTCCTTCAGCAGGCCTTCTTCATTGCTTCGTAACACGTATCGCCCTACAGACCGATGCAAACTCACCAACTTGCAAGCCCTTCTTTGGCTGATTTCATGTTGGTTCACAATAGTTTCCATGGCTTTTTTCTTGGCCTGTGGGCTTACCACTTTTTTGAGACAATATCCTTTAAAGCAACTATGTCCAACGCCTGATCGGCAACTAGTCTCTTGAGTTTGCGATTTTCTTCTTCCAGAGATCGAAGCCTTTGAGCTTCTGTAACATTCATGCCCCCAAATTTAGCTTTCCATTTGTAATAGGTTGCATTCGAAACGTTATGTTTGCGACAAAGATTTGCTACCTTTGCCCCTGTATCTGCTTCTTTAAGAATGAGAATTATTTGTTCTTCTGAAAATCTCTTTTTCATGGATCGTATTCCTTTTGTGTTAAAAGTTTATACGAACCTCTATTTCTTTATGGACCGTTTTTACGGGGCAAGGTCAAGCGCCACAAAGATCAAGCCTCGCAAAGCACAGGAAAACTGTTTTGGTTCAAAAAAAATCGATCCACACCCTCACATAGTGAACTACAACCCGAAACATTTACTCATTTAAATGGAGTTTATCCCATCAAATGAAACCATTTCTCAACTACTTGCTCTTGCTTTTCATGACCATTGGAAACTTAAGTGCCGCCAACAGCCCAGAGTTCGTACAGCTCGAACGAAAAATAGTGGAGTTTCTGAAAACAAGTTGGTGCACGGAAGAAAAAGCCAAATTAATACTAGAATGTGTAGTCGCAAATCGTCCTGAAGTATGCGTAGAGATAGGTTCATTTACCGGTTCCTCTACACTCCCCATCTTAGCTGGGCTGAAGTACGTAAACCACGGCTACGCCTATACCATCGATGCTTGGTCTAATCAGGAAGCAATTCGGGGCTTACCCAAAGATGATCCTAACAGAGTCTGGTGGGGCTCTCTAGACATGAAAGCGATAAAAAAACAATTTATGCAGACGATGGATCAGTGGTCTTTAAATCCCTATTTTAAAGTGCTTCACATGAACTCCCGAGATGCAGTATCACAAATCTCTAAGATCGATTTTCTCCATCTTGACGGGAATTTCTCGGAGGCAGGAGCCTTGTTAGACACTCAGCTTTATTTGCCAAAAGTCGTCCCTGGGGGACATATTTTAATATCCAACGTTCTTATCATGTTAGGCAAACAACCCACAAAAATGAAAGCGTTATGGCCCCTTTTCGAGCAATGTGAGATTGTTTGTGAAATCGAAAATGGCAATGCATTTTTATTTAGGAAAAAACTACCCAATGCTTTTTAGACGGACGCGTTTTTTTCAGATTAGCTTCCTGTTTTTGTCATCAAGGCTATTTGCGGATGCATCCAGCCCGCAGCAATGTAAGGACTTCGTAAAAAAAGAATTGCCCTCGATTGCGGGATGGTGTTCTGCTAAAAAAGCGGAGGCTATGATAGATCTTATTTTCGCAACCCAACCTGATATCTGTGTAGAAATCGGCGTATTTGAGGGTTCATCCCTGTTTCCCACTGCTTATGCGCTCAAATGTCTAAATCATGGAACAGTTTTTGGAATAGATGCATGGAGCCCTGCCGATGCCACCCGGTATTACCCGGCAAACAGCATTCATAGAGATTGGTGGTCGCAACAAAATTTCAATTTACATTATCAGAACTGCCTGAAATGGATCGGCGGATATTGCTTGAGTCCTTTTTGCGAGGTATTCAAAAGCACCTTTGCAAATGCGCTCGATCAAATCGATTCCATTGACATTCTCCACATCGACGCTACTCATACCAATGAAGGAGATTTTGTCGATGCAATCCCCTACATTCGGAAAGTCAAAAAAATGGGGTACATCTGGTTTGATGGATGGCCCAATTCTCCAGATACATATGAGTACTTAAAACCGAGATGCTATATTCAAAAAGTAGTCGATAGCGGAAACTGCATTCTACTGCAAAAAATTATGGAGGATTAAGAATGAAAAAGCTTGTCGCCTATTGTATTTTGCTCAGTTCCTATTTACCTCTGGATTCTTTTGAGATTAGCCATAAAGGGTATTGGATTGGAGATGTCGAAGAGTGTCACGCAGTGAATGAATATTTAGGAGAAGCGATAGCAGATTTTTTTGTGGAACAACAAGCGCGCTCCATTGTGGATTTTGGCTGCGGGGTGGGCACGTATGTGGCGCAAATCCGCCAGAGAGGACTCATTGCAAAGGGATATGATGGAAACCCAGATACACCGACACTGTCATGCGGAATTGGGGAAGTTTTAGATTTAAGCGAACCGTTCCAACTTCCAGAAAAATTTGATTGGGTTCTGAGCCTAGAAGTGGGAGAACATCTTCCTCAACAGTACGAAAAGATCTTTATCGAAAACCTCATGCGCCATGCTGGAGTTGGGATTGTTCTCAGTTGGGCTATTAAAAATCAAGGAGGTACGGGGCATTTCAATGAACAGAATAATGAATACATCAAAGCCCTATTCGCAAATTATGGATATATAAACGACCTCGAAGCAGAGAAAAATTTGAGAAGCGTTAGCAAGGACACTTGGTTTCAAAATTCGCTCATGGTTTTTAGAACCCCCCCCAATGGAACTTAAAAATGACCTTCTTTGTCAAAGCCTTATGTCTATTTACATGCCTATTTTCTGTCCCAATTTTCGGAAAAACAACATTTGGCTATGTCTCTCATTCCACAATCAATATCGGAGACGATATTCAAACCCTTGCAACCAAAAGGTTTCTACCAGTCAGCGCTGTCCCTGTTGATCGGGAATTCATCCATGAATTCCGTTGCAATTCACCGATTAAAGCGGTAGTAAGCGGCTGGTTTATGCACGTGAAAGAAGGCTACTGGGAACTGCCTTTTCCTCCGCCCGAAATCAGCTGGCCCCCCTCATCTCAGATCGATCCTTTTTTCATCTCGATTCATTTGACAGGTTCATTTCATTCGATTGTATTTTCAGAAGAAAATATAGACTACTTAAAGCAACATAGCCCAATCGGCGCTAGAGACCTATTTACACTTGGGATCTTGCAAGAAAAAAACATCCCTAGTTATTTTTCCGGCTGCCTCACATTGACATTGGAAAATAATTATACAGAAAGAAATGACATCATCTACCTTGTAGATTTAGATGAAGCGACAATTCGCTATATTCAATCCAATGTCTCCTCTCCTACCGTCATTGTCACTCATGGTAAGCCTCTTCTTCAATTTTTATGCGTAGAGCACAGATTAAAATATGCGGAATGCATTTTAGATCTATATCGAAAAGCAAAGTGCGTAGTCACAACTCGGCTGCATGCGGCCCTTCCTTGTCTTGCCTTTAAAACACCTGTGTTGATGTTAGATTCGGTAGATGGCGGGAGTGAACCACGATTTACAGGATTGGTCGAGCATACGTGGCACTGTTCCAGAAGGGAATTATGCGAGGGAGGAGTAGATTACGATTTTGATCACCCTCCTGAGAACCCAAGCACATACCTGCCGATCAGAGAGAACCTAATCAAAATAATGACCGAATGGGTTCAGGCGAATTACGAAGGAAAATAGTTACATCAAGAGTTTTTTAACCCCTACCTGTTTTAAATGATCTCCCAGTTTGACCATGGATCGAACGGCCGAGAGTAAATGGGCGAGGCAGGCGGGCCCAGAAAGTTGCAAAGTCGGGATTATGAGGCGATCAACATCCAGCAAGCCATAATCCCCATCCCGATGTCTTCAGATAACGTCACGGTGGAAAGAGGCACATCCAGAACCGTTCCCATACATGCACAGCGGACATTTAATCCTTTTTTTAACGCTCGGATGACTCCGATTGCTCCTATTCCCATGATCAGTATGGTGAGGAGATAGGTAACTTGAGGATAGGCGAAAGAGAGATAGGACAGACCCAAAGCGAGTTCAATAAAGGGATAGAGATAAGCATAGTCTGGGAATTTTTTTGCTACTAGATCATACATCCGAAAGCCTTTAGCAAAATCTCTCGGATGAAACAGTTTTAACATCGCAAATTTGCATAGGAAAAAACCCATAAAGAAATGCATCCAGGCAAAAATGCCCTTCTGGACACCATAAGTCAAAGCCGCAGCTTCTAGGGCGGCAATCAAAACAAGAGTAAATAAAGGCCAATACCTTTTCATTGCTTGGAATGTATAGGAGATTTTCAATTTCTCCAAAGAAAAAGTTCTTCACGCGCTTCTCCACCTCGAAAATAAAAAAGGCCGGGATAACTTCCCGGCCTTTTTTATTCATGCTGGATATAAACGCTTACGCCAAAGAACTCGAAGAACCCCTCTCAGAGAGAAAAGACGCCTCTTTAGATGTCTTTTTCCAATCTTTCCAGGTGGACTTAAGATGTTTCTTCAGCGCCCTGATTTCAAGACTGAGACTCTTTAAAAGGGTCTTATCTATCGATTTTTCTTTTTTGCGGGTTTGATATTCTTTGATCAGCTGATTCAGCTGAGAATATTGAGCGAGAAGCTCATTCGTAACTTTTTCAATTTTTTCCTCAATTAACGTCGTATTCGTCGATAAGAACTTGCGCATGGTGGCAAGAAGCTCTCTCTTATGCTCGATCACAATCCGTTCTTTAATCTGGATCGTATTGACCCGTCGGAGCCCGGTAGCCAAGCGTAATTTATGCATCATCCAGATCACCCATTTCGTAGGATCAAAATGGTACCAGCGGGTGCCATTACGGTAATCATGGGCGAATGTATGGTGATAATTATGATAGCCTTCGCCAAAAGTCACTAGAGAAAGAACATAGTTGTTAACTGCCGTATGTTCCTGGCTAAAGGGCTGAGATCCCCAAGTGTGGGCCAAAGAATTAATAAACCATGTCGTGTGGTGGGAAAAGAAGAGGCGGACGCCCCAGCCAATGACAAATGCGCTCACATAATCATTGAATAGATAGCCCATGAAAAGGACACAAATAAGGTTCGTCGTAACCATGAGAGGGAGATAAAATTTGTCTTGGAACATCACAAGACGATTTCTATATAGATCGGCCACGACCTTAGGGTCGATCGGTTCTGTCTTCTGAAAAAGCCATAGAACATGTGCGAACCAAAATCCTTTATTGATCGAATAGGGATCTCGATCGGTATCGACAAAGGCATGGTGTCTGCGGTGATCGCACGACCACTTCAGAGCGCTCCCCTGAGTGGCGGCCGTCGCAAAAAATAACAAGACAACTTCAACGGCTTTGTTCGCCTTGTAAGCGAGGTGGGAATAGAGTCTATGGTAACCAGCGGTCACGCTGATTCCCGAGACAAAATAAAGAATCGCGGATGCAATCCATATCCCCCAGGAAGGGTTATGTTTCATAAAAAAGAAGGGTAGCCCAATGACAAGGGCCAGGTGATACCCCACGATGTAAGTAAAATTTACCCATTCAAAGTTTGATTTTTTCATGTGCTCAATCATAACATGCCCTCTCTTAAAAAACCTGATTCGAAAAAATTATTAGCATTTAAATTTGAAGAACGTGTACTTCTACGGCTCAAGAGCTCCTCAAATTTCTTGTATCCTCATTCTCATATTAAATGACCCTGGGCAGGATTGATAGAAAAAGATTGAAACCCATGCTTTATTTTTCCAATCGCCAAGGATCATAAATACCCCGATTTCTCGCTTTAACGCGACAAAAAACGGTTTCAAGACCATTTTTACACGAAACTCTATTTTTAAGTGGACCAATTTTTGTGAAACAGCTCAGTCGAATTGTTTTGCGTACGTATTCAATTCATCGGCAACTTCAGTTGGATTTTCAATCCACGGAAAATGCCCTGCCGACATAATCGTCTTAAGAATGATGTTGTTCCGGGAAAACCGCTTCTCATCCTTGAATAACCTCAATGGAGTTATCAAATCCTTTTCTCCAGCCAAGATCAACGTAGGAATAGTCCTGGGCACCCATTTAGCTTGGTACGTACGATCAAAATGTTTTTCCGACCATTGATAGGCCTCGTAGTTATAAGGGAGAGAACTTAGCGACTCTCTACCCGCCGTTTGCCACTGCTCAGTAAACAGATAGGGAGCCGAAGCTACGGTAAGGTCTTTTAACGCCTTGTCACTAGGATCTTTTGAGTACTTTTCTTGCAAAGCTTCTAACTCTGGAACAGGAAGCGTCTTTACTACTGCTGCAAATGAGTCTTGCCATTTGGCGTCAGGTGCAGAGTCAAGCAAAACAAGGCCATTTAAAAGATTTTCCAGTTCCGGCAAGGAGAGCGCATACATGCCGCCTGTAGAATGAGCGACTAAAATCACGTCTTCAAATTCCTTGACCGCTTCGATTAGAGCCAGAGACCAATGGCTGAAAGATTCGGAATTATTTGAAGTCGTATTAGATCCATCGCCTGGCAAATCGAGTCGCCAGAGATTGCCGGGGAGCTTAAGGATGTTCAATAGCGGAAGCAAAGATTCCGAGCCCAGTCCCGGTCCTCCAGGAAGAAAAAGCCAGTTCAGGTTCCCCTCTTCTGAGATGTGAACTAATTGCAAGCGCGCCCCAGACGCCGTCCATAAAACAGATTTAACCATAAACATTCATCCTATGCACGACGTCTCGAATTTAAGAATTGGTTCTTTGAATCTTCCAGTTATAGCAAGGCTGAGTCACTTTTTCTTTAATGCGCCAACCCTTAGCTGTGCGAACGAGCTTATCGTTGTACCAAAGCCCCCAAAATGCCACCTCAAGAATATCTCCTTGGCTCGGTAGTTCTAATGGATTGTGACAAAGAGAGCGGGATTCAGCCAAATCTCCAAATATCCGTATTTTGAAATTGGAAATCATATGTTGACGTGGCAAATCCCCTAAATTTTCCACCAGGAATCTTTTGATCGTTTTCAAGTTGCCGTTTGGCCCACCTGCTTTTGAATAGTCGATGCGTGCGTCGTCAGTAAAAATGAGATCGAGAGCATCCATATCCTTGCTGTCTATAGCGTAGCAGTAATCAACTAACAAATCCATTATTTCAAAACGGTCTGAAATCTCTTGCATCGTCATCGTCATATTAAATTCCCATCACTCCTTTATTTTTTGGGCATTTATTTTAATTCTATCCAGACATGGCCAATACATACCAGGCCACTTCTCCTGAGAAAACTCGAATCCTTTGGCTCGATAAAAAGGGGCGATTTTTGTTTCAGCAAAGAGACAAACAAAAGCATCATCCGGGATTTCCGCAAGAATATACTGCTGAATCCGATCAAAAATAAAGGTGCCATAGCCTTTTCCTTGCTCCTCCGGATCGACGGCAATGTCGGTAATTTGCACGACAGTGCCTCCATCTCCAACCACTCTTCCCATCCCAATGAGTTTGCCGTTACTGCGAAGTGTGATCCAAAACAAAGAATTAGAAATTCCTTTTTCAGCGCTGGCAACCTTCCTTTCCCGCATCCCTGCAGCGGCTCTTAAGGCTACAAATTCTTCAGCCGTGGGAGGCGCATAAATCACATCAATTCCCTGGATATTCATGGAAAAGACCATTTTTATTGGTAGCAACCATGAAATAAATGCAAATAAAAATAATTTCCTCATTCTAATTTACTCTCTTTTCGCTCATTTAAACTTCCAGCGTCAATGACTCTCATTTTTGCTTAAGCAGGTTAAGAAACTGATGATTGATGAACAATTTTTCTCTTCCTCTTTTTATTTCGTTTAGAAACCCAATCTCACATAGAATTTTGAGGTGTTTAGAGGCTGTATCTCTCCCCACAAGATTAGTTTCAACTAAATTGGAAATCCGCACATACGGCTGGACGAACAAGAGTTCGACTAGTTCCTTATTGTAAATGTGGGGAGCCTTAGCTTTGATCAAATCACGCGCATCTTTTATCAGCTCTTGAATCGCAAAAATTTTCATTGTAGTCCATTTTGACGTCTCTTGAACGGCCTTCAAAAAAAAGAACACCCAATCTACCCAAGCTTCATCAGTGGTGACCTTCAGCAACTTCTCGTAATATTGCGTTTTATGTTCGATAATATAGTTACTCAAATAAAGAACAGGAGCATCAATAAGACCTCTATCAATTAAGTATAACAAATTGACAATTCTCCCTGTCCTTCCATTACCATCAGAAAAAGGATGTATTGCTTCAAATTGATAATGTTGAATCGCAAGCTTAATAAGAGGATCAATGCCATCTTCCTTATGCAAGTACTCCTGCCAATTCGTAAGAAGCCGGCGTAGTAACGACTCTCCTTCTGGAGGAGTGTAGATTTTTTTACGAGTCAAATCATTGATCAATGCTGTACCGGGCAACTTTCTTACTTCTGTGTCGACTTCTCTAATCGTTGTACAAATATCGCAGATCAGGGCAATACTTAAAGGGCGTGTTTTGAGCGTCTTGTATCCTTGATAAAGAGCTTGCCGATAACGAAGTGTCTCTTTTATTGCAGGATTCATTCCACTTACCTCTCCCTGGGCATATTCAAAAAGTTCATCGGTCGTAGTTACTATGTTTTCAATTGCAGAACTCGCCTGCGACTCCAAAAGGGGGATGCTATTGATCAATACGGTTTGATTGGGAATAAGCCTTTCCGCCACCTTTAGCGTTGCTAATTCCTTGTTTGCCTCGATGCAAGCCTTAAGAATAGCAGGGGTTTCAATATCTATATTCGGAGGAAGAAAAGGCAATTCATTAAAGGGAAGATTTGGATCGAATTTAGCCATATGTTGAAATTTCCTTAAAAAACCGACATATATTGATCATATGTTGGTCAGCACAACATATCAAGCTAAAATGTCGTAAAAACACAAAAAATCCAACATATAAATCATAAGCCCCTTATGATGAGTTATTAAAATAGTTGACTTCGTCGTGGATTTAACGCCAATACCTAATCGTATTCGATTTCTATCGAACACTTTACAGCTCCGACTAGAGGGAATTTTTCGAAGCCTTCGTGCCAATTAATCGCGGCAAGCATTTTTCTTTACAAGCCAAAGTTAGTGATATACATTCTTGCTCTCTCTTATACACATGGGTTCACTCTTATGAAGTGCGCATTTTTATTTGCTCTTTTATCAGTGATTCCGGCGCTCACAATCGCGCAGCCTCTATCGGGAGAGGAGAGATCTCTCGTCGCTCCTTACTTACAAGATCTTGAAGAACTGGGATATTGCGTGATTCCGCAAGTGTTTTCCATTTCTGAAACCGAACGATTATACCAACGCGTCTGGCACGAGTTCATTGAAAAGGCGTGGCCAAATTGCAGAATGGACGACAGAAGTAATTGGAAAGAAGCGTTTCCCATACACAACAAAGCGGGGATCTTTGCAGGACCTGCAGGACAGACGCAAGTGATGTGGGACCTAAGGCAAGATCCTCGCATTGTTAATATTTTCGCTCAGATATGGAATACAAACGATCTTATTGTAAGTATGGACGGACTCTCCTTCATGTGTCCCCCTGAGATAAGGGAAGGTTATTTTAAGCCGTGGCCTCATGTTGATCAGGCGATTTTACGACTAAGGGACAATGTCGCGCATAATAATAATCCACCCATTGGCTTTGTCAGCGAGTCGCTATTGAAGAGTCAACCCTACACTATCCAGGGGCAGTTTTTGTTTGAAGATTCCTTCGATGGAGACGGAGGATTTTACTGTATTCCCAAGTCCCATCTAAGGTTCACTGAATTTGCTCCTGAGCTAGAGGTTATCAGTGCAACAACCCCTAACAATGAGATAAAGGAAGCTAAATATAAATTTATTAAGGGTTTTTTTAATAACATTACAGATGAAACTGGAAACCCTTACTGTATGAAACATATCACCGCCCCTCGTGGCTCTCTCATTTTATGGGACTCTAGAACCGTTCATTGGAACCAACACGCGAGTAAGGATAGGCCGCGTCGAGATCCGGAAAAAGTACGCATGGTTGGCTATCTCTCTTATGTTCCAAAGGCCAGAATCACTGAGGAAGGTAGAATTCGCAGGAAGGAAGCATTTGAAAAGGGTGTTTCTACTGGCCACAATCCAGCCTATCCTGAACTCAAATATAGCAAAGACCGGATAGGTCAGGAATTTGAGCAGTATCTTGAAGATGGAAATTATACTCAGCCAATCATCCATTTGACCCCATTGGGGAGGTCACTACTGGGTCTATAATTAGGCGTTTCCACCATGAGAATAACAAAAGCCCGGGAAATCCCGGGCTTTCTCAAAAAAATGAAGCCGGTGTGTTTTACTCTTTAAAATACGCATCTGCCAAATCTGGAGCAGAACCAAGCCACATCCCCTCTTTTTTAAAAAAGAGGGTGTCTCCCTCTCTGAAAATGCGGCAATATCCGATAGACGATTCTCCAGAATCATAGATAAACGGTGTGTGGGTAACGAGCTCAAAAGGATCTTGAGAAAGATCAAATGGAACATGAGGCGGGATTTCCAAAACCATCATGTACCCTTTTGTGAACACAAAATAATCAATATCGGGATTGTTCTCGGCAATCTCAAAAGCTTCTTCAAGAGAGATCTGTCTTGCTACCTGGACGACATTTGCATAATCAGACCCTTTGTATTGCGCGACATCTTTTTGCATGACAAAGCGATCTCTTGGCACGGCTGATAACGCACAACATTGAATGAGAAAACAAGAAACTAGAATGAAAATTTTTTTCATTTTCTTCCCTCCTTTTTTATTAACCTGAGTTTTGGGTTCAGTTTATAGTAGATTGCCGTAGATTTCGAGGCAATTTTTGCAAATTTTGGCGCGTTCAATAGCTGGAGGCACCTATGGACGCGCCAAAATTTGCAAAAAGTGCCCGAAAGATATGGCAAGATACTATGAAATGAACCAAAACTCAGGTTATTAGGGGGAAAAAACGATAAAATCCGAATCCTTTTTTATCCAGGCAAAAAGTTTTGAGCTCCTGCCCTTGTTACCCGGCTTTCCTGGCACCCCGTTTTGCAGAAAACACCGGATATTCCGGACGGTAGGTATTTCGCGCGATCAATTCTTGAATGTTGTTTGAGCGGGAAACCCGCGCTAGATTTTGATCGAAGATGCTTTTCCCAATTCTGTGCGCCGCCCTGGATTCAATTTCCAGGATGTGGGCTTGCAAAGGATAAAGGCATCCCTTCGATAATAGATCGCTGTCGACTTCGTCAGCAATCGCCTTGGCGGCCTCGATAAACATCGCATCGTTGACTCTTTTTGCCTGAGTTGCCAAAACCGCCATTCCAATGGCTGGGAAAATATAAAAATTGTTAGCCTGACCCGGGTGATAACTCTTGCCGTTCCAGTGAACGGAATCGAACTGCACCCCGGCGGCGTAAATCGCTTTCCCCTTTGTCCATTCGTAAGCTTGAGCAGGAGTGCATTCAGCGTGTTCTGTGGGATTAGAAAGAGCAAATACGATCGGCCTTTGATTGATCTTCGCCATCGCCTCAACAACCTCTTTAGTGAAAGCTCCCCCTATTGTGCTCACTCCGATGATTGCAGTAGGTTTAAATATCTCGATCGCCTTTGCAAACTCTTTTGTCGAGGGCATCGGATGAGCGTAAGGTTTTTGAAAATCGAAGAGATCTTTACGTTTGGATTCGATAAATCCATGGACATCAAAAAGGGCGATCTGAGATCGGGCCTGTTGTTCGGAAAGCCCCTCTTGGACCATGACCGACACGATTAAATTGGCGATTCCAATCCCCGCTGAACCTGCGCCCAGGAAAAGAATCTTCTGATCTTTGAATTTCTCTTTTTTGATCTTCATCGCATTGACTAATCCAGCAACTGTGATCGCAGCTGTCCCCTGAATGTCGTCATTGTAGCAGCAAGCTTTATTCCGGTATCTCTCTAGAAGATTGATCGCATCGACGCCCGTCCAATCTTCAAAGTGAATGCAGCAAAGGGGAAAAACTTCTTGTACGGCTTCTACAAACTCATCGACAAAAGCATACAACTCTTTTTGGGAAGGTCTCCGCTCTTTAAGTCCCAGATAAAGAGGATCATTCAAAAGGGATTCATTGTTTGTCCCTGCATCCAAATAAAGGGGTAGCAGATAGTGGGGCGGAACGGCTGCAGCGGCGGTGTAGAGCTGCAATTTCCCGATCGGAATTCCCATTCCATTGGCCCCCAGATCCCCAAGGCCTAGTATCCTTCCCCCATCCGTAACGCAAATGAAACGGACATCTTTCTGCGGCCAGTTTTTCAAGATCTGTTTGACTCTCCCCTTGTGCCTGATCGAAAGATACATCCCTCGCGATTGACGAAAACCCACATCGAATTTGAGGCAAGCCTCTCCTATGGTAGGGTCGTAGATGATTGGCAAAAAATAGGAGGGATTCGACATGATCGTCTTATAAAAAAGGGTTTCATTATGATCCAATAAGCTCATCAAGAAAATGTACCGTTCGTAATTTGTCGCCTTGAAGCCTAACTGCCTCAAGACGCGCTGATGTTGCAAATCGATCGACTCGATCTTGTCCGGTATCAATCCCTCTAACCCATAATATTTTCTTTCTTCCTCGGAAAAAGCCGTTGCTTTATTTAATTCTCCCGATTCAAGAACCTGCATTCCAGAAAGGTTTTTCATCGTTTTTTACCTTTGTTGGGATGGCACATCGCTAACGGATTGACCAAACGATCGAATTGCTCCGAAGTAACATACCCGAGTTTTAGGGCGGCTTCTTTCAGATTCAAATCATGATCTAGTGCAAAATGCGCGATTTTAGAAGCTTTATCGTAACCAATTTCCGGACTCAAAGCAGTGACAAGCATCAGAGATTTTTCTAGATCGCTTTTGATCCGCTTTAAGTTTGGTTTCATCCCTTTGATCAAGAATTTATCGAAATTTCTACAAGAATCGTTTAAAATGTTCATCGAATGCATAATGTTGTAAATGATCAGAGGCTTGTAGACATTCATCTCTAAATATCCTCCCGCATCTCCAAAAGCGACGGCCATGTCGTTTGTCATAGCTTGGACAGCGACCATCGCCATCGCCTCGCATTGAGTGGGATTGACTTTGCCCGGCATAATGGAGGAACCCGGCTCATTAGAGGGGATCAAGAGTTCATAAAATCCCGCCCTTGGGCCGCAAGATAGGAGCCGAATATCGTTAGAAATTTTATACAACGACACCGCTAAGCTCTTTAATGACCCGCTCAACTGGGCGAGAGCATTATGCGCTCCTTGGACTGCAAACTTATTCTTCGCCGTCACAAACGGAAGATGGGTCAGCCTGGCGATCTGCTGAGCAACTTGCCTATCAAATCCTTCAAGGGTGTTAATCCCCGTCCCAACAGCCGTACCGCCCAGAGCTAATTGATAAACACCTCGAAGGGAGTCTTCGATATGCGCAATATTTTCTCTCAATACAACGGCATACCCGGAAAATTCCTGACCTAACGTGATCGGCGTCGCGTCCTGAAGATGCGTCCTTCCCAGTTTCACGATATGATTCCATTTTTTCGCTTTATCTTCGATCGATTGGCACAACACTTTCAAAGTCGGGATGAGCTCTTGTTCCGCCTTCATCGCTGCTGCCACGTTCATCGCAGTAGGAAAAGAATCATTAGAGGATTGCGACATGTTCACATGATCATTGGGATGGATAGGGACCTTGCTGCCTAACGGCTTATTGGAAAGTTGAGAGCAGCGATTGGAGATCACCTCATTCACATTCATATTGAATTGGGTTCCACTTCCCGTCATCCAGACATGCAAGGGAAATTGATCGTGATGCTTGCCGGCGATGATTTCATCGCAAACTTTGATGATCAAATCGGCATTTTCTTTAGGCAGGCTTCCTTGAAGATGATTCACTTTTGCAGCTGCTTTCTTGAGAATCGCATAAGAGACGATCAGCTCCCTGGGCATCAAATCATGGCCGATGCAAAAGTGCTCGAGCGACCGCTGCGTTTGAGCTCCCCACAAACAATCTGCGGGCACTTTGACTTTGCCCATGCTATCTGATTCGATTCTGAACTTTTTCATTTTTGTCCCAATTCAGGTTATTAACAAGGTCCTCAATGAAGATGCAATGAAAAACCTCTCAGCTTTTGCCAAGCGCCTCTTTTTCAAGAGCAGCGAGCTCTTCGTCCGTAAGGGAAGTTTCCACCAACTCGATGGGAACTCCATGGTCTTCGATCATGACGACACGGTAGCCTTTCAAAGGACTATAAGGTCCAAAGAGCACCTTACAGCCTTTGATTTCCGCATCTAAATCATCGACTTGAAATGCAAGATGGGGAACTCGTGTGACGATCCCGGGCAAACCATGCCCTTCAGGGAATCGATGCCACTGAATGTGCCATTTATTTGCCTCAAAAGGCGTGGAATAAAATTTAAAATCCCCTATTTCGACATAACTTTCATCGGGCCGTTTTTCTTTCGTCGGTATTCCGTAATGGTGGTATTTGCGCATAAATACTTGTTTCTTTTTACTATTCGTGATACATTGTTTGGCTAAAATACTTCAATTGGACATTTTCAACATGAAGAAAATTTCTACTTTACTCTCTTCTCTATTTGCGACAACTTTTGCGCATGGAGTCGTTTATAAAGAACCTACCCCCCAGTTCAAACCCAAAATTGAAGTCGCTGCTTTATTTATCGAACATGAAAACCGCATTTTGCTTTTACACCGGCAAGAAACTAAATCGCAAGGCAATCTTTGGGGCATTCCCGGAGGAAAATTGGATAAAGGAGAAACGCCCTTGCAAGCCGTGCTTCGAGAAGTCAAAGAAGAAACTAACTATGATTTCTCAAGGGATGCAATAGAAAGCCTGGGCTCTGTTTACATCGAATACAATGAAAAAGACCATTTTGTTTACCACATGTTCCGGACTAAATTAAAGGGAGATCCCTCCGCCGTTCAAATCAACTTTAAAGAACACAAAGGCTACACCTGGGCTACCCCTCAAGATGCTTTGAAGCTAGAATTGATCAAAGACGAAGACGCCTGTTTTAAACTCATCTACGGCTTCTAATTTTTAAAATAAACATTTTATATTTCCCTAAATTCCCACGAGTGATATATTACATATCACTTATGGACGAAACAATTCAACGCACATTTGTTCGGCAAGAAGCGTACGTGAAGTTGCGCGACTGGATTCTCGAAGGAACTTTTGCGCCGGGAATGAAGCTGCGCGACAAAGATTTGGCGCTGCAGCTGGGCGTGAGCAGAACTCCTATTCGAGAAGCCTTGCTGCGCCTTGAAGACGAAGGGTTAGTTCACACCAAACCTAATCGTTCTACCCTTGTCAGTTCGATCGATTTTCACAATGCCTTTCATCTTTATTCCATCGTATGGACTTTGGAACCGTTGGCTTTGAGCCAAGCGTTTGGCACCATCACAAAAGATCATATTCTAGCCATGATCGAGGCCAATGAACGGTTTTTGCAGAAAATGAAAGCGCGGGACCGTTTATCAGCGCTTGCAGCTGACCATGATTTCCATACTGTTTACGTCGAACTGGCACAGAACAAAGAACTCGAAAAAATCATTTCTGACATCAAGAACAAGTTAAAAAGATTAGATCTTCATTACTTTGATAAAATCAAAGATGCGGCTCTTTCGTATGATGAGCACAAAAAAATTATAGAGGCCTTAAAACAAAAAGACCTCGCCCTAGCATTGCATGCCATCGAACACAATTGGAAAAACAGTTTTTCCCGTTTTAAAATTTAGAGGACGATATGTTTGAAAAAAAATTAGTCGCAGTGATGAATGAGAAAATTGAACCCGGCGTCATCATGAACGCTTTGGCCCACATGTCCATTGGCTTTGGCGGTGAGATTGGAAAAGAACCATTGCGTCTGACCAACTACATCGATGCAGATGGGGAAAGCCATCCCTATATTTCCGAGATGCCGTTTATGATCTTAAAGGCAAACTCAAATAAGATCAGGGCGCTCAGACAAGCCGCACGCCAAAAAGGGATTCCATGTGTCGATTTCATCAATACGATGACGATGGGGACTTACAGCGAACAGTTGGAGCGCACCAAACAGACCAAAGAAGAAGCACTGATTTATTATGGAGTCGTTTTATTTGGCCATTGGGACGAGGTCTCCGAACTAACCAGAAAATTCTCCCTTTGGAAATAGAAAATCGCTTCCTTTGTTGTAGATAAGTTCTCAATCATCTATTAGAAGGAAGAAAAAGGGGGCGTTCTATGGCTTTATCTCTATTTTTAGCTAAATTACTTGGACTCTACTTACTCATCGTCGCTTTTGATCTGCTCGTGCGTCGAAAGGAGGCCGAAGGAGCTGTCAAAGATTTTGCCGCCTCAAAAGGGCTTCTTTTTTATTCTGGGTCCCTCTCGCTCTTGCTTGGTCTTGCCATTGCCATTGCGCATCCCATTTGGGAGACCAATTGGCGGGGCCTCATCACCCTTCTTGCCTACCTTATGATTGTTCGAGGTCTGATGAGAACGGCTTTCCCATCCCTCCTCCAAAAAAAGATCTATCCCTTCTTTCGCAACCAATATTGGTTGCTTTTGATCATCTTGATCATTTTGGGAGTCTATTTGACCTATTCCGGTTTCAACGCGCAAGCAATGATACCGTAAGCCCGCGCACTAGGGATAGTCCTTGAGTTCGAGATCATTGGCCGCTTCATGGATGCGTTTGGTTCCCCATTTTTTGAGAAGTTCCAACCAACTTCCAGGTAAAAGCTCCATCAATTGACGGTGCAGCCAAGCGATCCAGGTGTCCTTTTCTGCCATGAGTGCGACATTCATCTTGACGAGTTCCTGATTCTTTTTGACAAACCGACGCAATTGCTTTTCGTATTCAGAGAACGCAAGTATGTGATCCCCTTGCGCTTTGGCGAGTTCGCCTGCGAGAACATAAGCTCCCACAATCGCCACACTCGTGCCTTGCCCAGATAAAGGGGAAGGAGCATAGCCTGCATCTCCGACCAAGGCGACACGTCCTTCCCACCAATGAGGCATGTGAATTTGCGCTGCCGAATCAAAATAAAAATCAGGAGCACCTTTCATCGCTGCTAGAAGACGAGGAATTTCCCATCCTGTATTTGCAAACGCCTCCTCTAACAATTTTTGCTGCTGAGGCCTATTGCGAGGGTCAAACCGTAACGCTTCAGAAGCAAAAGCAAAACCCACTGTTGCATCGACATCTCCTCGCGAGCTATACACATTGACAAATTTTTGAGCGTCGAAATACTCGATTTCCCAACGATCCAAATTTAAAAAATTAGGAACACGGTAGACGGCAATATACATCCCGAGTTCTTTTAGAAAATAGGATTCATCTCCAAACACCAATTTCCGCACGGCGGAATGCAAACCATCGGCTCCGATCACAAGATCGAACATACGCGGCTCGTTTTGGGCAAACTCGACATACACACCTTCCTCTTTTTGCGTGATCTGAGCGACGTAATCCCCAAAAAGGCAGTCGATTTCTTCGATATGCTTGAATAAAATCTCGCACAAATCGCCGCGCATGATCTCGACATCTCCTTCTACACGGCCACCGCAAAGATCTGCGGTCAGCTGCTTTGCCAGCTTGCCGGAGCTATCCATAATCGTCGCTCCCTGGATTTCAGTGATCCCTTCAAGAACAGCCGGATAAGCTCCCATCTTTTTGAAGACCTCGAGGGCCGCCCCTCGAATATCGATTTTATAGCCTCCTGTTCGCAGGACAGGATGCATTTCCACCACAGTGGGCTCAAAACCATATTCCTTTAGCCAATAAGCTAGAGTGAGACCCGAAATCCCCGCTCCTGAAATAAGAACCCGTCTATTTTTCATGTTGTTCTCCCCTCTGAAAGAAATAGAGTTTGAGTATCCTTTTGTCAATGTAAGAACGAAAACTAGACAAGTGGCTAAAAATTTGATTTTCATAGAAGAACCCATCCCGGTAAAAGCGCAGAGTATATGTACCGACCGACGGTCGGTCAATATCAAAAATAGATTGACCCTGAGAAACTTAGCTTTATAATACGGATAGGTTGAAACCATGACTAGAATTGTAAAGAAATTTGGAGAGAGAAAGACGGATATCGTAAGAACCGCTCGAGAACTCTTTAAAACCAAAGAATATGAAAAAACGACCATGCAAGATGTCATGGAGGCTTTAAACATTGCCAAGGGCACTATTTATCATTACTTCAAATCCAAGGAAGACCTACTTGAAGCCGTTATCGAGGATATCATCCAGGAGAATTTCGATAAGATGCAGAATATCATCAAAGCAGCAGCCCAAGACAATGCTTTGCAAAAGATGAAGCTGCTGGTCAAGGCCGGCAGAATGGCCGCAGACAATAACGACATTTTAGAGTATCTGCATCAACCCGGTAATTATGCTATGCATACCCGGCTTCTAACGGCGATAATAATCAAACAGGCACCCTTGTATGCTGAATTAATTCGTCAAGGCTGTGAGGAAGGCATATTTAAAACCGAAACCCCCCTTGAATGCGCAGAATTTCTCCTCTCTGGGGTGCAATTTCTTACTGACGTGGGAATTTACCCATGGACTCAAGACGATTTAACCCGGCGCATGCAGGCCTTTCCTAAGTTAATAGAACAGTTGCTGTTAGCTAAGCCAGGATCTTTTCGTTTTCTCATCGATTAATTGAGTTTCCCGGAATCAATATTTGTGAACAGGATCTTCCGGTCGGCAAAAGCGCTTATTGACATTCAGATTGTCTATTTTTTTCATTTCTTCTTGCGTTAGAGAAAAATCAAAAATATCCAAATTCTCCTTGAGATGGTTTTTTGAAGAGGCTTTCGGAATCACCGGAATCCCTTTTTGAATCAGCCACCGCAAGATGACTTGAGCTCCTGTTTTCTGATATTTTTCTCCGATGCACTCAAAGAGGGATTCCTTTTTGAGCAGCTTTCCTTTCCCGAAGGATCTGTAGGAAATCAGTTTGATCCCGTGAGAATTGCAATAATCCAATAGCTCTTTTTGGTTCAAATAAGGATGGAATTCGACTTGATTCGCAAAAGGTTTTAAGCCTGCTTTGCGCAGATCTTCCAAGTAATGGATATTGCAGTTGCTGACACCGGCTTTGAGGATTTTTCCTTGATCGACCAACTTTTCCAAAAGAGGAAAGATCTTTTCCACAGCAAAATTTGGATGCGGGCAATGGATCAAATAAAGATCCAAGTAGTCTGTGCCGAGTTCTTCGAGAGCGCTCTCGCAAGCTTTTGGCACAGACTTTTCAGGATTTTTAGGATCGACTTGCTCTTCCAGGGCGATTTTTGAAGTGATGTAGAGCTGCTTCCGATCAAAACCTTCGATCGCTTTTTTAATCTGACGGTGATTTTGATAAGCATACGCTGTATCGATGTGGCGATAGCCTAACTCGATGGCAGTTTCTACTACTTGGGAGCACTCATCCCCTCTCAATTCCCAAGTTCCCAGTCCAACTGGTGGCAATTCCATCTTTTTTTCCTTAGGGTTTTCGCAAAAAGAGCCATTGCTTCTTAGCAGGTGATTCTGGCATGAGCTGGCAGGTACTCAATAGGATCTTGACCGCGGACTGGGTGGATTTCCATTGCGCATCGTCAAAACAAATGATTCCTCCCTTTTTGACTTTAGGAAGCCAATGCTGCACATCGAAAACGGCGGACGCTTCCGAATGATTTCCATCGATATGGATAAAGTCGATCGATCCATCCTCAAAATAATGATAGGCTTGGGAAGAAGACATGCGCATGATCACGTAAAAGGGATCTAATTGATTTCTGTGCATGCCTTCCACAAACTTGTACATGATTTTTTTCAGGTCCTCTTTGCTCCATTGTTTGTAAATCTTTTCATCCGGTTGATAATTTTCGACACAGGCTTCATTCGACCATGGATCGATAGCATACGCAATGCCTTGTCCTTTAAATGCCAAGGCCGAGGCAAGAGGGAAAAAGGAATTTCCTCCATAAACCCCCACCTCGACGCAAACATCGGAAGGATTTGTCAAAAGAACCTTCATGATGGATACGGCTTTTTCTTTAGGACACCATCCATTAAAATTAGGTTGTTCTTTCAACACCTCGGTTTGATACTCTTCCCAATTTTCAGCAATGGGGACACAATGAAGAAAGGACGCCTGACAAACAATGGACAACACGAATCCAATGAATCCAGCTTTGCAGTAATTCTTCTTTTTCATAGACCTCCGTTTGAGTGATTTTTTTTCCTCCACCAAGTTATCTTAAAATTTTAAATTTGACAAGGATTTCGAGGAGTGATCAAACGTGGGAAAACAATCGGCGATGTTCTTGAGGAATACTTTCCAACTCTTCCTTTTCGATTTTCATCCGATCGGGATTTAAAGAATCCCTAAACCATCGACGCGTATAACCGAGATACAGCAGAGGCCGCAATTGATCGGAATGATTGGAACCCCCCGCATGAAAAGTGCGGTAATCCCAAAAATAGCAGCTACCCATTGGCCCAAAAAGCAGATGCTTGGTATACGAATCCATCTTCTGGTCGATAGGATAAGTGCGGTGGGAACCGGACCAAATTTTCGTCGGACCGTTCAACACATCGATATCGACAAGAGGAATGCCGACGGTGATGGCAAAAGAAGGATGCGTTCCGGTGAGCGCTGTGTTCTCCTCGAATAGAGGAAAATAGTCAGCATGAATGTGTTGATCTGTAGATCCCGGTAAAGAGACAACAGAACCTAATGTACTCAAAATGAAGTGAGGGCCAAGAAATTCTTTCATCAGAGAAAGAAGAAGAGGATGCGCGTAAAGATCCGGTTGATTAAAGGGCTGCTGAAAAGAAACCGGAATAATATAACGGCGATGGCTAACCATGGCTCCGCTTCCCAAAGTCATTTCTTCTTTATTGTACTCAAGCTTTGCAACGAGATTTGAAGCAAGGCTTTGGATAAATTCCCTCGAAAATAGATTTTCGAGCTTTAAAAAACCATGCACTTCAAAGAGGTGTTTCGCAATTCTAAAGCTTGTCTCGTGAAGCTTTTTTTCAGAAAGTTCGCTTTCGCTTAAAGTGATTTTTATATCCATATTTTCGTTATACCAATTTTCGCAATGACCAAGAAAGCAAAATTTTATGTATACTGCTTGCAATTGAAATTTTCATCCGTCCTCCGGCGGAAACCCGGCCTTTAAGGGCCGGGTATTTTCAAAAACAATGTTGGGCCGAGTACGAAGCTCGGCCCCAACTTAATCCCAGGCCTTAAGGCCTGGGTTCACAACTTTCAAGTGGAAACAGTATAGGTTTGTTTACTGAGGAGCTTTCCGATCCCCGCCATACTCCTGCAAAATGCCGGCCAGGCTTTGGAAGATTTTAAACAGAGCAAAATCCAGGATACCGCAAGTCCTAAAGATCTAATTCTAAGTGATTAGAACAAAAATATAATTAATTTATTGACTTGTAATATAAAATAGTTTAACATTAACAAGCTTAATAAAGGATAATCAAAATGACCCACCAACTCACGGCCTTTCGGCCGACCCAGGACTACTATTTTCTCGAAGAAAGAGAGGAACTTGAAAGCCATTACGAAGAGGAACAAAATGCAGTCGATTCGGCAACAAAATTAGCCGCGATTCCAAAACCTCCTCAAGTTAATTTCATCAGTTATTTCAAAGATTTGGGAATAATGACCGCCCTAACGATGGGTGGAGCTGCTTTCGATCTTGGAGTATGTTACAGACTCTCCAGAGTTATTGCTAAACATGGATTTTGCTTGGGAAACTTTATTTCAAATGGGGTCAGAAATAATCTCAATTCCATCGTCAACTGTATTGTAGACGTTAATGATTCAGTCTCCAGGCTCTTTGGCGCAAACATCGCTGGCCAAATCATGGCGCCCGCTTTCCTCGAAAACGTCGAACTTTGGGCCGTGCAAAATGTTCTCTTAAGAAAGCTCCCTAAAAAAGTGATCGAGAAAATCTCTCCCACTCTTGTGCATCTCGTCGACACTCTTCCTGCAAGAATCGCTCGTGTTGCTGCAACAGCCATTATCTTCGCTGTTTTGCATGTCAATGTTTTAGAATGCGATCATGGTGGAGGAATACACCAATTGATCGGGGGAATACTCTATGGAACTCTATTAGAATTTACTGAGAATGTTGCCTACGGCATTAATCTGCATATCGTTCATAATCTACTCGTCGAATTTTTACACAGTCGAGGCTATCGGTTTAGTTAGTGGTCCTCTTAAAGAACTTCTGCAGCCAGAGCTGCCAACTCGGAACGTTCCGTACGTTCTAAGAAGACATGACCGTAAATCGGATATTCTTTGAATTTCCCTACCGTAAAAGTCAGGGCATTGGAATCTTTATCTAAATAAGGATTGTCGATCTGCGTCGCATCTCCTGTGAGCACGACTTTTGTTCCTTGCCCGGCGCGTGAGATGATTGTCTTTACTTCATGCGGGGTCAGGTTCTGCGCTTCGTCGATGATCATGTACATTTTTGGCAAGGAGCGGCCGCGGATATAAGTCACCGCCTCCATTTCGATTTTTTTGCTTTCCAAGATCCACTTTTGCGTCTCCATGCCGTTGGCCTCTCCGCTCGTCGATTGGCATAAAAACTCAAGATTGTCGTAAATCGGCTGCATCCAATGAAAGAGCTTTTCCTCTTTTGTACCGGGGAGATAACCGATATCCTTCCCTAGAGGCACGATGGGTCGGCTGACCAAAATTCGGGAATAAGTCCCCTCATCGAAGACTTTGCGCAACCCTGCAGCCAATGCAAGCAAGGTTTTTCCCGTTCCTGCAGGCCCGATCAAGGTCACCAATTTGACATCATCGCGAAGCAGCAAATCCAGAGCGCATTTCTGCTCGACATTCAATGGCTGAATTCCCCAAATATCGCGTGCCAGCTTGATCAAAGGCTCGAGCCGTTTTGTCTTAGGATTGTATTTGCAAATTGCCGAAGACTGCTCGGGAGAAGAGAGCAAACAATATTCATTTGGAAGCAAATCTGCAACTTCGATGGGTAAAAAGCCGTCTTTGTAAAAAATGTCGATATCGCGCTTGGGGACTTCCAGTTTGCGGTAGCCGCGATATAGATTGTCATAGGAGGCCTTGAGATTTTCATAATCTTCTGCTTCCAAACCAATCGCCTCAGCTTTAACTCGGACTACAAAATCCTTGGAAACAATGACAACTTTTTCCCCATTTTCACGAAGTTTAAAGGCGACAAGCAGAATTTTATTGGTGCTGCGGTCGGGAGAAAGCGGGAACCCTGTCTTCTCCCCAGGTTTCATGTCGACAAGCACGCGGACGACGATGCCGTTCTCGATCTTGACACCGTTTTGCAGATCTCCACCCTTCTTTTCCTTTAATGCATCGATATATCGAATGACATGACGCGCATTTTTCCCAAGCTCATCGGAAAAACGTTTCATACCATCGAGTTCTTCTAGAACATTTAAAGGGATAATGACATCATTGTCGTGAAATTTGCTAATTGCGTCGGGATCATGAAGAAGCACGTTGGTATCGATCACAAAAGTTTTGCGCGTCACGGGTCGACTCCTAAATTGTTCGCTATTTCGTTGAGAACTCATTTCTTCTAATATATGAATTTTTCGTCTCCCTGCTATTCTTGGCCCAAAATGCGAGCATATACATGTTTACCCCTTCCCACAACAAATTTTATATTCTGTTGAAGACCAACTACTTGCAAATGATTTCAGCACTTGACAATGCGGATTGCTAAATAATTGACAAAGAGGTATAACTTGAGTTATAATAATTGATAACGAATGATAAACATTCTTTAACGAGGAGTTTTCGCTATGAAAATCAACCCCAAAATCCTTAGCATTCCCCCTTATATATCTACCTCCTGGAAGAACATTGCTTCCTTACATATTGAAAATCAGTCTACTATGCTCATTTTAGTCGTCACATTGCTCAGCGGTGTACGTATTGAGGTCCCTCATCTCGAACAACCGATGCTAGAAGCGATCTTTGCGGCTCATGCGCGGTTTTTAGAACAAGAAGAAAAACCGCAATCCAAACTCCCTCCCAAGTCCCCCCTTGCTTTTTTAGGCGGCCATGAACAAATCCTTTCCATGGAACTTCCCATTAAAAATGGCGTCATGAACATGGAAAACTTTGGCACGCTTCTGCAGCACAACTCTCAGCAAGCTGAAAGCCCGGATCTCCCTCCCGACATTCTCGAGAAGATCGCCGAGCTGTCCAGGACCCTGGGCATCGACGATCCTAATGCAATCCCTAAACCGGAACCCCATTGCAACTGCATGCGCTGCCAGATCGCTCGTGCGATGCAAAAAGGGATCACAGGTGAAGAGCAAGAAGGAAATCCAGAAGATGAAGTCGTCAGCGACGAAGAGTTAAAATTCCGAACATGGGATGTCGCTCAAACTGCGGACAAACTCTATTTAGTTTCGAATCCGATCGATACCAAAGAGCATTATAATGTCTATCTTGGCGATCCGGTCGGCTGCACTTGCGGACATGAGCATTGCGAGCATATTCGCGCCGTGCTGAATACTTAAAAAGACAATTAGGTTTAAAATTTCATGGTGAAAAAAAGAGCTTCATCCTAGAATGACGATTCAGACAGCTGTTATCGGATTATGGCTTCGTCGAGATCAGGAGGAATTAAGCTCATGTCAAAGCTCGTTAAGACTCTTTGCGCTTCTTTTTGCGCTTATTCTGCAAGTGTCCTTTTTGCCGACGCTCCCCTGGAGACGTTGGTTGAACCCAATGTGGAATTCCCTGCTGCAGATATTGTGCAAATGCCCATTGAAGAATCAACAACTTCCCCTATAAGCGCCCCTATCGTCGCTGAGCCGAAAATTACCCCTAAAAAAGCAGAAAAAGCGGCTGAAGTGAGCGTCAATCCCTTCACGGGGAAAATTAAGGGGAGAAAAGTGCGTATGCGCCTACGCCCGGATCTCGATAGCAGAATTATTAAGGAGCTCAACAAAAATGAGCTCGTGACTGTTATTGGAGAAAGAGGGGATTTTTGGGCTGTGCAAGCTCCAGCAGGGACAAAAGCCTACATCTTTAGAAGCTTTGTACTCGATAATACCGTCGAAGGCAATCATGTCAACGTTCGTCTAGAACCCAGTTTGGACGCCCCCGTGATTTCCCACATGAATTCCGGCGACCAAATAGAAAACGCATCAATCTCTCCCGTCAATTCGAAATGGCTTGAGATCGCGCCCCCTTCCCAAACCCGCTTTTATGTGGCCAAAGAATACATCGAATATGCGGGTGGACCGGAAGTTAAGGTGCAAATGGATCGCCGCGTATCGACTGCAGAGCAGCTAATGGACGCGGCCGCTCTTTTGAGCAAGGCGGAATTGCGAAAACCTTTTGAGGAAATCGATTTTGACCGTGTCATCCGAGGATTTACTACCGTTATTTCCGATTACACGGAATTTTCCGAACTCGTTGAGCAGGCCAAAGAATCTCTTGCCACCTTTCAAGAAGCTTATCTTCAAAAAAGGATTTCCCATATAGAGGCTTCAGAACAGTATGCATCAAATCCAACGGATGACCACGAAAAATTTGCGATCCTTACGGATAAAATGAAATTGTGGGAACCGATCGAGGAAGCTCTCTACTTGAGCTGGGCAAACATCAATGAAAAGAAGGCACAACGCGATTTTTACGACGAGCAAAAACTCGCTGCCGTAGAGATTTCCGGAATCGTAGAGCCCTATACGGCCCCCGTAAAAAACAAGCCAGGCGATTTCCTCTTGCGTAACAAAGATGTTCCTGTCGGCTACGTCTATAGCACACAGGTCAATCTCCAAGAGCTCGTAGGAAGCAATGTCAGATTGATCGCAGCCCCAAGGCCGAATAACAATTTTGCCTTCCCTGCGTATTACGTTCTGTCTGTAGAATAGCGTACTCCGCATTCCTATGGAACTTCGAGAATGGGCGGTCCGCATTTTAAGTGCGGACACCCTACAAGATAAATTATTCACTCCCCAGAAGTTGACCGATGATGCCCCAGGGGAACCGCTTCTTTTCAAAGAGCCCGTACGGCCTACCGGAATGCACTTTTCCCGCCACTCCAGCCGAGAAAAACTTCCCGCATTTCACGAACATCGCGATCCCGATAAGCGCGCCGTCTGTTTGCACCGATTTGCCGGGCATGAGCTTCTCGCCGTCGAAATCATGGCCCAGTCCCTTCTTGCTTTTCCTCATGCTCCTAAACATTTTCGTCGAGGAGTAGCCAATACCCTGCGGGAGGAGCAAGGACATGTCAAGCTCTACATGACAAGGATGCAGCAGCTCGGCTTAAACTTCGGCGATCTTCCCCTCTACCGCCATTTTTGGGCTTATGTCCCCCACCTCACCTGCCCTATTCGGTATGTCAGTCTCATGAGTTTGACCTTTGAAATGGCCAATCTGGATTTCGCCCCCATGTACGGAAAGTCGTTTTCCCGCGTCGGCGATGAACCTTCTGCAGCTTTGATGCAACAGATATTAGAAGACGAGATTAACCATGTCTCGTTTGGAATGAACTGGCTCAAAAAATTCAAAACACCCGATCAATCCGAATGGGACGCGTGGGAAGAAAGCCTCCCTGCACTCGTACCTGCCAAGCGAGCCAAAGGATTTTTGGTTCACGAAGAACCACGACGACGCGCTGGCGTTCCAGAAGACTGGATAAAAAAAATTAAAAGCTATTGAACAGATTGCTGTAGTCGTCAGGTTTTTCCACTTGGCCAGACCCCCCATATTCTTTTCGCAATGCCATGAGAAGATTGCCCAGCCGATTATCTCCTGATCCATCTGCATTGTCACTCCAAAATGGATCCGCCCCTTTCGTTTCAGCATGGCAAGACAGATAGAAATTGCCTGTCAACAGCAGTTGTTGTTTAAGGGAAGGATTTTGGCTAAATTTTGCACGTAAGATATGAGCCATCGTCTCTTTCCGCTTCGGAAACCATTCGTGTGTATGCTCTTCCCATTCTTTGTAATGATGAAGAGAAAGAGCGTGAGCCTCTTCGGCATTCAAACTCGTCAATTGGTCTAACAGCTCAGGATAGTGTAAAAACTGCTGAGCGATGTAAGCGGACGTTGCTGAAAGATAATAGCGCCCTCCAAACTCAAACGACGTGGGGTATTCATTATTGAGAAACTCAAATTCCGGGTCGCAATCTGCCCCAAAAAAAATACAACCTGGCGTTGGTTTTACATCCTTAGAATTGTCACAAAAAATGTCATCTGCCGTTGCCGTTTCAGTTTTTTGAAATTGAGTTTCAGCAAACACATCCCGCAGCGCATAAAGCTCCATCCGTTTCTCAGTATCATAGGGTCCCTTACGAGTGAATTCTTCTGTGCAGCACAACTTAAGAGTCTCTAATAGCTTGTCGTAGCTCATTTCTTTCAATTCGGGGGCCATTTCGATTCCTTCTTCTAAATCATGAGTACTTAAAATTCTGACTTGAATCGCATTCACAAGCATGTCAAAAGGCGCTTGCTTGTATGAGGTCTTGTGGAAGTCATAAGTCTTTCTATTTTCGGGGTTATTTAGTAGCTGATCACCATTTTTTTCGGGCTGGACTCCCCCACCGAAATGCTTGGAAAAGTAGTCTGTGACATTCGTATGCCCATTCATTTGGGCCACTTGCCTGGGAGAAACATAATCGAGGGATTTTCCACTGACTTGATTGCCGAATTTCCCAATGCTATAGGCGTCAACATCGCCAAATTTTTCTTCTTCGACAATCTCTTTGCATTTTTTTAAGTCGCCAACTGCTGCTGCGTAGAATATTCTTTCGAATGAAGCGAGAAACTTTTGTTCTTCTTCTGATCTACCTAAGCTGTCATGAATTTTGTATTTCTCTTGCCTCTCGGGCATGTCGCAAACGACGTAAGAACGACCGGTGTCAAAAGGAATAATGGTATTCCCATGCTTATATCCGACTCCCTGTGCCATAAACTCCTACCATTTTTTAAGTAAGAAGTTTAGCGCAGCCAGTTTTTTAATTGCAATTTCTAAAGCACTAGAATAAATAGAAATCAATAGAGAACCGGAGGACGGATGAAGCTGTGCTTGTTTTGTTTTACTCTCTTATTGGGCGTAGTCGGTCAAATCGATGCTGTAACGCCTAATGAGGCCTGGCAGAAATTGAAAGATGGAAACCAACGTTTTTTATCTGGAAAAAGAAATTGCAAGATCAATTACTTGGCTGAATTGGAAAAAGCCAAACAAAAGCAAATTCCTTATGCCGCTATTTTGTGCTGCTCCGATTCCCGCATTCCTCCCGAGCTGATCTTCGATGAATCTTTGGGTAAATTATTTATCATCCGCGTTGCGGGGAATATCGCTTCCGATATCACAATAGGAAGCATCGAATATGCAGTCGAAATATTGAAAGTCCCTCTTGTCGTTGTATTAGGACACGATTGCTGCGGGGTACTCATGGCGGGCCTTAAAGGCATGCAAGCTCGTCTTCCTCCTTTTGTAAACGATCTTTTGAACGAAGTGTCCCGCTCCGTCATGGAAACCAAAAAAAAATCCGACGACTTTTCAGTCGAGCTCCCTAAGGCGATAGCCCTCAATGCAGAGCTGCAAATGCAAGAGCTTTTAGATAAAAGCGAAGTGCTCAAAGAAGCTGCGGACTCCAACACGACCCTGTTCAAAGCAGCTATTTTTCATTTTGACGGGCAAATAGAATGGTGCCCTTGTACTGGAGAGAAAAGCCCTAGAAACCCAGGTTAGAAGACAGCCTCATCAGGAGTGTTTTGAAGTTCTCGGGGAGTTTTTTCCACCATCTCGATCTCTTCGATTTCGATTTGGCCGGGGACGACGCCCATCTCTTTAAACTTGCGGGCGGTGACGAGGACGCGCGTTTCCAGTGATCCTATCCCTTTATTGTAATTCTCGACGGCGCTTGAAAGGCTGCGGCCCATTTTTGAGAAATGGGTGGTCATATCGGCCAGCCTTTTATACAAATCCTGGCCCAGTTCATGCAGCTTCTCCACCTGACGCGTTAAATTTTCCTGCTTCCAGCCATACGCGACGGCGCGCAGCAAAGCGATAAGCGTTGTCGGCGTGGCCAAGATGACGTTTTGCTCTGCGCCCGCCTCGATCAGGGAAGGGTCGTACTCCAAAGCTGCGCTGAAAAAGGTCTCGGCAGGAAGGAAAAGGATGACGAATTCGGGCGTCGGTTGAAAATGCTCCCAGTATGCTTTTTTGCCAAGAGCAGAGATATGCGCCCTCACTTGGCGCGCGTGGTCTTTAAAACGCTGCAGACGTACGGCCTCATCGTCTGTGTGTATGGCTTCCAGATAAGCTTCCAAGGGGACTTTTGCATCGATGACCACTTGCCTTCCTCCAGGCAGCCGGACAATGAGATCCGGACGGAGGCGGCCGGTATCGCCCATCTCTTGCTGCTGCTCAAAAAAATCGCAGTGGTTCAGCATCCCCGCCAGCTCGACGACACGCCGCAGCTGAATCTCGCCCCAGCGGCCGCGCGCCAGAGGGGATCGTAGCGCCTTGACGAGGTTCGAAGTTTCCTGTTTCAATAATTTTTCATTCTCAAACAACGACTGGATTTGGACTTTAAGAGATTCTTGATCTCCTTTCCGTTCTTTTTCGATTTGGCGCATCCCTTGATCGAGTTTTTGCAGCGACTCTTTCATCGGGTTGAGCAATTCTTTGATCGCCGTTTGCCGCTTTTCTAAATCCCCCTTGGCTCCCTCCTGAAATTTCTCCAGAGAAGCTTTTGCCAGGTCCAGAAAGCTGCGGTTATTTTTCTCCAATGCGTCTGATGACAGCGCCTTAAAGGCATTTTTGAGCTGCTCTTCCGCCTGCTGGAGCATTGCCAATTTTTCTTCTGTAATTTTAAAGTCGGTCAGAAGGGCATGGCACTCTTCTTCTTTTTCTTTCAATGCCGCTTCGAGGTGAGGAAGCTTTTCTGTCAGTTTTTCAGCGAAAAAAAGTTTTAATTCAGCCGTTCTTCTGCGACTTTGCTCCCGCATCCACAACCAAAGCCCTAGTAAAGATAAGACTGCCGCAGGGCCCCAGGTCCACATCTTTTATTCCTCCTGTTCGGGTTCAAAATCTTCGAGGGTTTTCGATTTTTTTCCGGCAATTAGTCGGATCAGGGAAAGGACCCAAGCGAGCAGAATATATCCCCAGGTGATAACTGACAGCATGATAGGCAGGAAATAAAGGACGCCATAAATAATGAAAATCGCCAAAATAACCGCTAGGAATACGAGCTGGAAAGAAGGCACGCGGAAATGCAAGGCTTTGGAACTGGGAAATTTCCAGCGGCTAACCATGAAATAGCCAAGGACGATCATAATCGAGGAAAGAACGATCGCCTTTGCATCTTGGGACATCGGGCACCAATTGTCCACCAGAGGGGAAGCGATCAACAAGTTTGCCGAAACAGCTGCAAGCGCCGAGGCGGGAATCGGGAGACCGGTAAAATGCTTTTTTTGGGCCGCTATCGCTTCAGCGTTTCCTTTGGCCTCAGCTGACTTGACATTGAAACGGACAAGCCTGAGCACGCCGCATATCGAATAGAGCATGCACCCGAGCATGGCATAAAAAGAAAGGCCTGTCCCCGGCTCTATAGAAAGGGCTTTCAACAGAAGGACCGACGGAGCTACGCCGAAAGTGACGGCGTCAGCGAGAGAATCAAAAATAACTCCAAACTCGCTTTCGGCGCGGATGGCTCTTGCTATTGCCCCATCCAATAGATCGGCGAAGGCCGCCACGAGCAGAATAAGGGTGGACACATTCAAGACGTGAAAAATGCCGGACCCCGGCTCAACCATGTTGACTTTAAAAATAACAAATAGGCCGCAAGAAAGCGCAAAAGCTGTAAAGATATTGGGAATCAGATAGACTTGACGCATGACTTATTGTCTCCTTACCCTTAAGTGTGGTCAAATTCGGGCGAATTTGCAATGAAAAAATGTTTGTCTCAACGGCTTCATCTTTGCATTTTCTTAAAATCTAAACTTCGTAATCGGCTCATTTTTTGCGCCTTGAAGCTTATAAAAAATATTTTAACAGCCTTTTCTTTTTTTTGTGGACATTTAGCGGTCAGCTACAATATATAGTGTGTATAGAAACAAACGACTACTAGATGTAGTATTCCCAGACAGCAACATACGCTTCGTCGCATCAAAGAATCCCAGTACCCACTGAGATTTTTTGTTTTTTTGGGAAAGAACGTAAAAAACAGGAGAAAATAGCCCCTATGACACGCAAACTACCTCATGACACATCCTCCCTCACCCAACAGCAAAAAATTCCTGCATTATCTCCTGCTGAGATCTCCTCTGCGATCAAAAAAGAGCCAAATATCATGGACAAAATGCAACGCTATACCGTTGTTAAGCGGAATGGCAGCCTTGTCCCTTTTCGCCGCGAAAGAATTTTTCTCGCTATCGAAGCCGCTTTTCGCGACATCAAAACCGTTGAGAAAGACACTCCTCTGTCGGCAGAACTTCACCAGATCGTGGAACAAATTACGAATCTTGTCATCGCTGACCTCCTCATCCTCGCCTCAAAAGGTGCATCTTTGACCGTCGAAGGGATCCAAGACCAGGTGGAAGTTTGTTTGATGAAAGCGGGCCATCACGATATCGCCAAAGGGTACATCATCTATCGCGACCATCATAAGGCTTTACGCGAAGACTCCCCGCAGAATTTGAAAATCATCCGCGGCGACGGCATTGCCGTCCGCTTCAATCCGATGAAGATCGCCTCTTCCATCGAAGAGGCTTTCCGGCGGACAGAACAGACAGAGGGCCCCGCTACCGAACAAATCGTCGACGCCGTGAACATGCTGACGCAGAAGATCGTCGCCCGCGCCGTTTCTCTTTCTAAAGCCGGCCATGTCCTCAATATTCCGCTCATCGATGATGAAATCGAGCAGCAGCTGATGAAAGAAGGCTTTTTTAGCGTGGCTAAAAACTTCATCCTTTATCGCGCATCGATTGGCGAACAAGGACATTTCCCCTTTGAGCACGCGATTCCTTCCGAAGAAAGAAAACAGCGTCAATTTACCATCCTCGGCACAGACAAATCTTCTCGAACAATCACGGAAGCCCAGCTGCTCAGCCGTCTCAAATATGCCTGCCGCGGCATCGAAGACCTTACCTCAGCGGAAGAGCTTTTGGAAAGTTCGATCGCCAACTTCTACGAAGGGATCAAAGAATCCGAAGTCGATCAGGCCAATGTGATGGCCGCCCGCGCCAAAATCGAGATCGAGCCTGCGTATTCCAAGGTTGCCGCCCGGCTTCTTCTCGATGTGCTTTACCGCGAAACGATGGAAATCTCCGCTTCCGACCCTTCTCTCGAGTCCGCCCATCGCGATTATTTTAAAAAATATTTGAAATTCGCGATCAAGGTCGACCGCGTCAGCCCCAATCTTCTTAAATTCGATCTCGACAAACTGGCCCGCGCCATGCAGCTGCAGCGGGACGACCAATTCACTTATCTGGGGCTGCAAACCCTCTATGACCGTTATTTCCTCCACGACAACCAGAGGCGCCTAGAAACGCCGCAGATCTTCTGGATGCGCGTCGCCATGGGCCTTGCCCTCAATGAAAAAGAACAACACAACGAACGCGCCATTGAATTTTACGACGTCCTTTCCAAATTTCATTTCACTTCAGGGACACCGACCCTGTTCAATTCCGGCACGAACCACTCCCAGCTCAGCTCATGCTACCTCTCGACTGTCATGGACGACCTTCACAACATCTTCAAAGTCGTCGCCGACGATGCCCAGCTTTCCAAATGGGCAGGAGGCATTGGCAATGATTGGACCAATGTCCGTGCCACAGGCGCCACCATCAAAGGAACTAACGGCAAGAGCCAAGGCGTTATTCCCTTCCTGAAAGTCGCCAACGATACAGCTGTAGCAGTCAATCAAGGGGGGAAACGTAAGGGGGCCATGTGCGCCTACCTTGAAACATGGCATCTCGACATCGAAGATTTTCTGGAGCTGCGGAAAAACACCGGCGACGAGCGCCGCCGCACACACGATATGAATACGGCCAACTGGATCCCCGATCTCTTCATGAAACGGATCAACGCAAATGGCACCTGGACGTTGTTCAGCCCAAGCGATGTCCCTGACCTTCATGACTTGTACGGAGCCGCCTTTGAAAAACGGTACATCGAATACGAAAAAATGGCAGACGAAGGAAAAATCAAACTCTTTAAGCGGATGGACGCTCTGCAGCTTTGGCGGAGAATGCTCAGCATGCTCTTTGAGACAGGCCATCCTTGGGTCACTTTCAAAGATCCTTCCAATATTCGGTCTCCGCAAGACCACGTCGGTGTTGTCCACAGCTCTAACTTGTGCACGGAAATTCTGCTCAACACCTCGAAAGAAGAGACCGCGGTCTGCAATCTGGGCTCGATCAGCCTCATCGAGCATATGACTGAAAAAGGGATCGACGAGAAAAAGCTCGCTTCGACGATCCGCACGGCGGTCCGCATGCTCGACAATGTGATCGATATCAACTTTTACCCCACGTCCGAAGCCCGCCACTCTAACTTGCAGCACCGCCCCATTGGCATGGGTCTGATGGGCTTCCAAGATGCGCTCTACTTGATGAATATCAGCTACGCAAGCCATGAAGCTGTCAAATTTGCCGACACATGCATGGAGATGATCGCCTATTATGCGATCCTTGCCTCGAGCGAGCTGGCCAAAGAGCGCGGCGCTTATTCCACCTACAAAGGATCGAAATGGGACCGCGGGCTGCTGCCCATCGACACTTTGGAACTTCTCGAAAAAGAAAGGGGTGAACCGATCGAGGTCGACCGCAGCTGTTCTATGGACTGGAAGCCCGTCCGCGAGTCGATCAAAAAATACGGCATGCGCAACAGCAATACCCTGGCGATCGCTCCGACCGCGACGATTTCCAATATCACCGGCTGCACGCAGTCGATCGAACCGATGTACAAGCATCTCTTCGTAAAATCCAATCTTTCCGGAGAGTTCACCATTCCCAACCTCTTCCTCGTCGACCGTCTGAAGAAACTGGGGCTTTGGGACAAAAACATGCTCGACGATCTCAAATACTTCGATGGCTCGATTGCTGAAATCGAAAGAATTCCTCCAGAGATTAAGCAGGTCTTCCTCACCGCCTTTGAAATCGATCCGGAATGGATGATGGAATGCGCAAGCCGCCGTCAAAAATGGATCGATATGGGCCAATCGCTGAATCTGTACATCGCCGAACCGAGCGGGAAAAAACTCCACCAAATGTATATCAACGCTTGGAAAAAGGGATTAAAGACAACGTACTACCTCCGCTGCCTTGGCGCCACACAGATCGAGAAATCGACAACCGACATCAATAAGCGCGGACTGCAGCCCCGTTGGATGAAAAACAAGTCGGCCTCGAGCAACATCCAACTCGATCGCGAAGAAGATCAAACAGCCCCTGCAAAAGAGAAGCCGCTCGTCTGCAATCTCGAAGAAGGCTGTGAAAGCTGTCAATAACGGGTGTTCCGCAACATGTAATGATAGAACAATGCGCCCTGCAGAGAGATGAGATGCAAGGCGCCGCCGAAAGGCGGAGACCCGAAGCAGATGACCCCTAGAAATGCAGGGCAACGCAGCAGATCGACTATCTCCACAAGCAGTGTTCAGCATTACATGTTAAGGACCACCAATAACTAAAAAAAGAGGATAAAAAACCATGTTAACATCGGAAGAATTCGCAGCTCAAATGAAGACAGTTGAAGGAGTTGAAAAGCGGGTCAAGGTCAATGAAAAGCGGTTGATCAACTGCAATCAGGTCGACGTCAATCAGCTCATGCCCCTCAAATACAAGTGGGCCTGGGAACACTATCTCAACGGCTGCGCCAATCATTGGATGCCCACAGAGGTGCCCATGGCCAAAGACATCGAACTCTGGAAAGCAAACCAGCTTAGCGAAGATGAAAAACGGGTCATCATGCGCAATTTAGGCTTCTTCAGCACGGCTGAAAGCCTCGTCGGGAACAATATTGTGCTTGCCATTTTCAAACACGTCACCAATCCCGAAGTGAGACAGTACCTGTTGCGTCAGTCCTTCGAAGAGGCAATCCATACCCACACTTTCCTCTACATCGTCGAGTCGCTCAACCTCGACCAGGGCGAAGTGTTCAACATGTACAACGAGATCAACACGATCCACGATAAAGACAATTTTGAGATGGAGCTGACCACAGACATCCTCAAGCCCGACTTCACAACTGAAACGCGGGAGGGAGCCCAGAAGTTCCTCGAAAACCTGATTGGGTATTACATCATCATGGAAGGAATCTTCTTCTATAGCGGCTTTGTGATGATCCTCTCCTTCAATCGTCAAAACAAGATGACGGGCATCGGCGAACAGTTTCAATACATCTTGCGCGATGAGACCGTCCACCTCAACTTCGGCATCGACCTGATCAACGGCATCAAAGAAGAAAATCCCGATCTTTGGTCGCCTCAGTTCCAAGCTAAAATCATCGAAAAAGTCAAAACCGCCGTCGAACTCGAGATCAAATATGCGGAAGACTGTCTTCCCCGCGGCATCCTCGGCTTAACCGCGCCGATGTTCCGCGAGTATGTCCAATACATCGCCGACCGCCGCCTTGAGCGCATGGGACTAAAAGCCATCTACCGCTCGAAAAACCCCTTCCCCTGGATGAGCGAGACCATCGACCTCGGTAAAGAGAAAAACTTCTTCGAGACCCGCGTCACCGAATACCAGTCCTCCTCCGCTCTTACTTGGTAATCCTTTTATCTTGAGGCGACCCACTCGTCGCCTCAATGGATAAATTTCTTGACAGTCAAAAATGCTCATATTTAGAATCGTTGGATACGAAACATCTGAAAAGTGGGGTATTTATGAAAAACTGTCTTGCTAAACTACTCATCCTGTTGTTTATTTCGTTAGGGTTGAATGGCTTCGCTGATTGTAGCTGTTCTGATGCTGAAACACAGTTTTCTGCCTGTCCAAAAACATACGTTAGTCCCGAACAAATTGACATTCGTGAAAAGGGTATTTTCGTTCAGATCCATAATTTTATCCTGCAAACTGAATATCTCAGATCCGATAAACACGGCATATTTTTTGAAAATATAACTGCAGATGGTTGCGGACCCTCACAATGGAGATGTGTATGGGAGATGTATCCAGGATTTCCATGCAACACCTGCAATTGGGATTGGAATTATACATGTTATGTTTGCAACCATGACAAGAAAAAGAAGAGTTGAATCCGATGAAATTCAAGAGATGGAAAGGATTGATAATTGCGCTGCTCATCCTGGTGTTGACTGGTAGCGCCATTCCTTTTCTAGCAAGAGAACACTCTCGCAGCACCAGAATTTTGAGTCAATTAAGCGATGATGAGAGGCATTGCCTCTCTGTTTTTTTAGACTTCACCTTATTTTATGACAATTTTGCCTATCTCTTATTTGGGAGCAAACCGATAGCCATTACTGGTTGTCAAAAATCAACACCTTCATTTTATTTTTCAAGGCATTTCTTATCATCCCTCGATGTAGAAGAAAAGATGGGATTCGAAGTTTTTAAAAAAATGCAACACTTGTTTTGTTCCAGGAATGTCATCGTGCATATAACTGAAGATGAAGATAATTTATATTTATTAATGATTAATAAAAAAAATCTCCTCAGAACGCTTCAGGAACATATCGAAGACTTCAAACAGGTTTTGGGCGCTGAGAATACTGTAGAAAGTCTGTTCAATCGAATCACGGCTGGGAAAGAACATCTTGCAGATGTGTTAAAAAAACACCAAGCGTTGCTTGGGATATTATTGGGATTTGGAAGAAATAACTCATGGTTGTTTCATGAAAAAAGCACAATACGGACGAAATTAAAGGAATTTGCTCCCCCCAAAAAAAGAGACAGTTCTCTCGAAAAGGAACTTGATCTAATGGATCAAAATACGACAGCCTTTAGCGAAAATTCTCGCGAGAGCAAATACATCCTGAGAAACCCCTCCGCTATTCCCTTGCCGGGGTTCATGGTGGACCCTCATAGCTTGGAAACCAAGCAACTAAAAGAAAGGTATGAAAAGGATCGTCAGGGCATGAAAAAAATCTTTGCAAAGCAGAGTTTTGTCGATGCCACCCTTCAACTGTTAATGAAAGAATGAATAGGTCTCCTCGCGGCGTTCTGCGTGTAGGTCATTGATTATTAGCGCTATTTAATAAATAAAATATTATATATAATACACAATTAATTTTTCTGATATAATATAGCAATATTTATTAATAATGATGAGATTATATGACAGTTAAAGCACTTAATAATCATGACACGTCTTTTGCAACAAACAACCCCGACGATTTTCCATTAGTTTCATGGAAAGAACGGGACCCCAGGGTTCAGCAACTCATCGATGAATCGTTTCAAGTGCGCGTTTTGCCTCTGCACAAAGGGATGTTCGAATCAAAGTATCACAATTATTTGTTTGTCGGTTCTGAAGAATACACATTTGATGATCGGCAAATGAGCCTTCTAGGCCAATCGGCTATAAAAATCGCAGAGCAATTTTCTAAAAAAGAGAGGTTTGATGCTCTTGATTTAGGAACTGGCAACGGACGATTTTTGAAGAGTTTGAAAGATCGTTTTAACAACGTCGATGTCCTGGGGGTAACCGCAGCAGATTTTCGCGACACACGTTATGCGAGCAATGCATTCAGAATTCCTGATGAGGAATATGTCGTCGGAAATATCGAGAACCTGAATGAGCTTCCTTCTTTGCAAGGCAGAAAATTTGATTTTATCACCTCTCATGTGACCTTTCGGCATCTATCGGATCCCATCGGCGTCATTTGCCAGGCGTATGAATTTCTAAAGCCCAATGGAGTGATGATCCTCGACGAGTTTACGTTAAATGGGATCTCTGGAGAAGAATACGTGAACGCTTTCAAGAATGCCGGCTGCGACGACGTGGAAATAGTCCCAGAATGCCATGTCGAAATAGACGGCATCCGAAGACGGATTCTTGCAAAGCCTTTAACTACGAGCATCCGAAAAACAACCGAACATTTAAATCTTCAACTTCATTACGATGTGAATCGATCCACTCGAGCGGACGCTGATAATCAAGCGCAAATTTTCTATAAGGCTTAACCAGCTACCGCTCTAATAGGTAATAAGGGCTCCGAGATGCACTTTCCAGCCCTTGTCTTGCCCACCCTCAATTGCGATAAAACGGTAGCCAAGATCCCCTCTAAGCGAAATATAGTTGCCCATCCTATAACGTACCCCTGGTCCTGCACTCAAGAGCTGTTGTGTATGAACCCGTCCTGATTCATGGGTGTATTCAATGGAAAGCCCATAGTCCGTAAAAGCGAGTAAATAAAATTGATCTTTAAATTTTTTCCAGTGGCAAAAAATGGGGAACGGAGGGGTGCGAAATTCTAAATTGCCGCAACAGCCTGAATCGGCGTTTATCTCCCGCTCATCATACCCGCGCACCGTGTCGTATCCTCCCAATCCAAGTTGTTCGTTTGGAAGAAGCGACGTGGAAGAAATTTGTCCTCTCGTTTGGAAGAAAATGCCCCATCCTTGAGGAAATTGATAGGTATCGGAAAGCATAAGGCGCCCATAAGCGTAGCTGGCTTTTGCTCCAGAGCGCAACTGAGAATAGTAGCGATTGCTTTGATGGGGAAGAAAACCTATTGGAGACACGAATAATTCTCCAGAGAAGCTAAATTGATTTCTACCAGGTGCTATTCCAAGATTATAACCCATCATTAGCTGAAAAATATTCACTTCATTGGCGATGATTGGGCGTTCACCAGCTTCTATAAACTCAAGATTGTTGTTGGTGTTCTTATAATCGATCCCCCATAACCACTCGCGTTCCTTGCCCTTATAAGTCGGAGGCACCGGAATTGTGTACCGCAGACTGCTTTGAAAGCTATGGCCTTTTGAATGGAACTCATGAGGATGTGTATGATGCCTGGGCCGGACAACAGCATATCCCCCGTAAATTTGCAAAATATGGCGCCAAGGCAAGGGCGCAACATAGTTGACCGTGTTGGCCCTAAACTTATTTCCATCTGCTGAAAAAGTGGCTTGGTATGTCAATTGCTGATCACAGCCAAAAGCATTGGCCCAATTGAATCCAGCAAATACACGCGCTTCCCCGGTTTCAACGGTTCCCGTATTATCGCCTCCGACATACAGTCGTAAGGGAAATCGGTCTTTGGTTAGCAGCTCAATGTCCGTTGTCCCTTCTTGACTTCCTGGAGAAAAGATCAGATCGGTTGTGTGAAATGGATTACGATTCATCCAAGCAATATCTTCCAGAAGAATATCGGAATCAATTTCTTCACCAGGCTTTAATCTAATGTAGCTCTTTAGCAACTTGCTCGAAAACCAATGATTTCCTCGAGTCAAGATTTCATTCAGCTTTCCTTCTGTAATTATTAGATGCAGAATACCATCGGTAATATCCTGTTCAGGGACGTCGATTGCAATGATAGGATGTCCGTGAGTGCGGAAATATCTGATTATTGTCTTTTTTATGTCGACAATCAGTTCGCTTGTGAGGCAGTTGCCGAGAAAAAGGGGCTCGAGAAATTTTCTGAAATTTTCAATTCCATCAGGGATTTCTACATTTTTTACATAGATATGCTTCATTTCAATGAGAACATTTTTTTCTTCCTGGCTCAGCGGACTCTCTGATCCAGTGAGAAATATCGCATTTAATGTGACTCCCTTTTCTCCATTGACGGAATGGCAATGAGGAGTTTTATTAAACGGAAAGCCTGCATTCCATGAAGTCAGCGAATTCAAAGGCTCTTCGTTCAAATGCAGAACCCCAATATCCCCTTCTTGAAAATTCTGCTGAGTAACAGAAGAAGCTGATCCAATAGCCTGAAAGCATACGATAAAAGACAGACAAAACAAATTATTTTTAATCACTTTATGACCTACAGACTGTCGGTCAGTTTAGTGTTGTAATTGCGATACGCCCGGCGAAGCATGCGTTCCCCTTCATTTTCCAAGGGATAACAGCTATACATCCTTTGGGGATTGTAATTCAATAGGATTGTGAAGGCTTCGGATTCACATTCCATTGAAAAATCGACAATGACATAGAGATAATCATCGTAAGTGCTCCAATTTTGAAAAGGTTCCGAGATTGCATTGAGTGCAATGGCAGGGAACGAATGATGATGGTCGGAGCGATGGTGATGATGATGGTGCACAACTGGAGGCGGTGGCGGTGGTGGTGGTGACGGAGGAGGAGGAGGAGGAGGAGGAGGTGGCGGCGGTGGTGGTGACGGAGGAGGAGGAGGCGGTGGTGGTGGTGGTGACGGAGGAGGAGGCGGTGGTGGTGGTGTTGGGGAAAGGCATGGACTGCACCCGTCTTTATAGAACACAGTAAAAGGTGTTGTTGTGCTTGTGTAGGCGTGAGGAAAATACGAAGCCCATTGTTCTTCATCCGTATTAATATACTGCGTTCCTGCAACAAAGGTACCACCGTTAATGTCCCCCAAAAGTGTGTTAAAGGATTGCCGGGACGTCATTAAACGGACGAGATTGGGAAAGCCCCCAGCTTCGATTCTTGCTGTTGAAGCCAGTGTTAGACGTCCTGTATTATATTTTGGAGGGTCGGAAAATTGATTATCTACAACCAGGGTAAGATTTCCAATAGGAGTTCCATTGGAAGAAATAAAGGTGGAGTCTAAAAGTGAAATATTAAAATCAGCAATTGCCAAAAGATCGCCCGTTCCTTGTTGTTGAATGGAAGAATTATTCGTCATCACAATATTGTTGTGCGCCAATACTTCCAAAATTCTCGGACCAGTATTTAAAATACTTGATGAAAGACCTAAGTTAACATCTCTTCCTGCACGCAGGTGGATGTCTCCTGAAGTTACTTGAATCAGTGCAGTATCCGTTAAAGCCAGATCTCTACCCGTGCGAATGTTCATATCTCCTGAAGCACTGTTCAGAATAGAAGAAGTAGAAGCCATCAAAAGATCTTTGCCTATTTCCATCAAAATATCGCCTGTGCCGGCTGGATTTTCAATCAGAGAATTGAGTCCTAAAATTGCAGAACCTTGGAAAGAAAGATCTATCGAACCGTTGGTTGTTGAAATTTGTGAATTGGACATATTCAAGGAACCTTGAGAATCCCAAGTCAGGTTGTTTTCAGCGAGGATTTGAGCCGGACCGCTGGCTGTCCCTGAGGTGACATTGAGATCGCCGGCAGTATTGGCAAAAATAGTTCCAGCTGCAGCTGTCACATTGACAGGTCCTGCCATCAATGTAGAGCCCAATGTGATGTTATTTGCTCCTACCGTTGTGGGCTGGCCAATGGTGATGTCTCCAAACAGACTGATCAGATTGGTCGAAACACCCAATGCATTGCCTCCGTAGAGAACGATATTCGCCAAGGAAGAGGACTGTGTATTGATGTTGATATCTCCCGAGGCCTCGATCTGTGCGGTCGTGGCTAGGGGGGTGAAAGGATTCCTTCCATCGAAATTCAAGAACAGCCTTTCTGTGACGTCGAAGAAGATGCTACCCGTCGAATAGACATCAGCGCCGAGAAGGATCACGCTACCTGGATCAAAGGAGATATCAAAGGGTGCTGTACTCCCAGTCTGTCCATTGACAATTCTCGCGAGACCGGTATTGCTTCCTAGAGGTCCGTTGAGCAGTACGTTTTTGGGCGTAGTGATCTTGATATTGCTATTTATCGTTCCATTGGGGGAGAAAGTTCCAATGGCGGCATCTGCGCTGGCCCCTCCATTCAAGGTCACGTTCCCTTTTGTCGAGGTAACGTTGATTTGTTCGATGACAACTATCGGACTTGTCGCTGTCGTGTCGTAATAACCGATAGAGGCGTTACCTTGGTTTGCTGTCAGGCTCACACCGCCAGTAGCTGAGACACCGACCTGTTCCGATGTGATGGTGGGCGACCCTGGGTTTTCAAAGCCGATCAGAGCTGCTGAGGCGCTCGCTCCTCCGATGAGAACCGCTTGATTTGCATTGACGACGATCTCACCAGAATAGACATCAGACGTATTACTTAAGAGGTCGCCGATTCCAATGCACGCTTGGGCATTGGCTCCAGTCCCTCCTTGCAGCAACACTTTGCCGGCGATGTCGAGAAAACGGATATCGCCGGAAATCGTTTGCATGGTGCCGGTTGGGCTGAGGTGTCCGATTTGTGCGTAAGAGTTAGTTGTTCCGCCGAGGAGCGTTACGTCCCCGCCAATGCTGTTGAAGATAATATCACTCGTAAATTGAATAGTTCCTGTAGCGCGTTCAACCCCAATTGCCGCATAAGAACCTGCACCGATTCCACCCTGCAGCAGAAGGTTGCCTCCGATATTTGTGAAATGCAGCGGCATATTTTGAATTCCAGAGAGTGCCGTAGATCCAATTTGAGCAAGAGATCCAGTACCGCTTCCTCCGTAGAGCTGCAGATCCGCACCGATGGAGAACGTAGCCGTTCCCGCTGTTCCAAAAATGCCCGCGAGAGTAACAGTGGGCATATTGGCATTGCCCCCCACGATGATCAAATTCTGACCGATGGTAAAGCTAGAAGCATCGGCTCCGAATAGGATTTGCGCAGTCCCGCCTTGCGCGAGAAGCTGAAGATTGGTCGCCGATTCAAGAGTGACATTTTTTCCAGAGATAATTTCTGCATTTCCCCCAATCGTGTCACCGTCGATGCTGCCTCTCAACGATATATTTTGTGCGCTGATAGAGATGTCATATGCCGGTGTTAGAGAGCCAACAAAGTTTTGGATCAGGGCTTGTCCACCGACCTGCCCCGGTGCGGCTCCATATAGTGTGAGTTCTCCCTTCGGAGCAAAGACTTCGATACGGCTTTGACAATTTTGGGGACTGACAGCCGCCGATGTGCCAATCAAGGCGCTCCCTACTGTTCCACCTGTAAGAGTAATATCCCCGTTGTTTGAAATCACTTGGAGAGGTTCGATGGTCGAGCTGACGCCTCCCAGTACACTGTAGGATCCGACAACAGCATTTCCAGTGAAGGTAGTCGTGTAACCGCCCTCCAATGTGATATTGCCATCCGCGACGACAGAAACTTGTGACCCGGAGAGGATGTTCTCTCCGCCTGCAAAACCAATGACGGCATCGTTTCCTCCCGCAATCATTAGAACGGAATCAGTAGAAGTGCTGATGATCCCGTTCATATTTGTGGTCGAAAAGGATGGTCCGGATGGGCTGTAGTAAAGATAGTTGCCCAGGCCAACTACCGCGGTAGCCCCTTGGTTATTTTGCGATATTAAAGTCAGGGCCCCTTGTGAATTTACGGTCACATTACCTGTAATGGTTTGCGCACTAAAGTGGCCAATCTGGGCAAAACTATCTGTCATGGCCCCGGACAACACGGAGATGTCTCCGCCTTGAGAATCGATGGTGACATTTCCTGTGATGGAACCTACTTGCGAACTTTCGAAAAATCCTCCGTGACCGATGGCTGAATAATTATAAGTATCGACCAGCCCTCCCTGCACAATCAAATTCCCGGTTTGTTGACTGACAGAGATATTTCCAACAAGATTGCCTCCATTTTGATGACCGATCTGGGCAACTCCGCTTTGGGCGCCCAGTGGATTGAGGTAGATATTGCCTCCAATTGCATCAAGGCTGATATCGCCTGTAATGACGCCCGCGATTGGGGATTGTGATGAGCCATGTCCAATCTGAGCCCAGGTGGCGCCGCCGCCTGGAATCAATGTCACATCATTACCGACGCCATTGATTCGAATGTTCCCTGCAAGGCTGCTAACTCCTCCCAAATTAAAATGTCCGATTTGTGCAGCGGCAGTGGCTGTATTTCCTCCTTCAAGTGTTAGGCGAGTTCCGATTCCTCCTGTAAAGGTAATATTGCCAAAGAGGGGGGAAGGAGCTGTTTGTCCGCCATTTCCAATCGCAGCATAGGCGAAGTTGTTCGTACCGCCTTGTAGAAGCACACTTCCCAAAACTTGAATGAAATTAAGATCGCAACCCGCGGCGAACTGCTGAAAATCCGCTCCGATTTGGGCAAAAGCACCGCTCCCGCTTCCCGCGATGAGTTGGAGATCTCCACCAATGGAAAACTCGATCTCTCCTGCAAATGCTGATTGAACAAGGCTGAACCCTAACGTTCCGATGTTTAGAATTGCTGCGGAGCTATTTGTGTTCGCCCCCCCTTCAATGATCAGATTCTTTCCAACCATGAAAGTTGAAGTGCCTGTCCCCAGCAGAATCTCCGCTACTCCTTGCTCAGCGAGAATCTGAAGATGAGTTTCCGATTGCAAGCTAACATTGCGTCCGGAGATGATTTCTGCCAGTCCGCCGATATCGCCTGGTGAGGAGCCGCCGCGAAGCATGACGTTCTGTGCGTTGATCGAGATATCGAATGGGTAGATAATATAACTCCCTGAATTGACCAAGGCATTTTGAATGAGCGCAAGGCCTGGCCCAGAAGCTGCTCCTTCTTGCAAGCCATACAGTGACAATGTTCCATTCGGAGCATTGACTTTGATGCGGCTTTGATAGTCGATTTGGTTAGCATTTATTTGAGGCGCCACAATAGTCCCGATCAGAGCAATGCCACTTTTCTCTTCGTCTCCAGCGTTTCCTCCCGCAATAGTAATATCTCCTCCTGTCGATGTCACATGAATAGGATCGATAATCGCTGTCATATTAGTCGAAGAAGGCTGCAGTCCGTTTAAAATACCGATAACGGCATTGCCCGCAGGGACATTCACCTGTCCGTTTCCTCCAAGTACTGAGATATTGCCCGTTGCCACGACGGAAATTTCCGATTCCGGGACCACATTGTAGACGCCTTGGAAACCAATGGTCGCGTCCGCTCCCGCACCACTTCCCGCAGATATAAGGGTGGAAGCGGATGAGGTATTGATGCTACCAGAAGCATTCGTCGTATAGCTAGAGGCTGCGTAATTACCATGACCGATCATAGCAGAGGCATTGGGCCCCCCTCCTCCTAAAAGATTAAGGGCGCCTGTGGAATTTAATTCTACATTACCCACAATCGTTGTTGCAGCGACGTGACCGATCTGGGCAAAGTTATCGGTTTGGCTTCCTCCCGTTAACGTAATATCTCCGCCTTGTGAATCGACGACAATATCTCCGTTGATGAAAGTTGTTGTACTACCGGTACTCCCGTGGCCGATTAAGGAATATTCTGAACTACTGCTCGCCCCGCCCTCAATCTCCAGATTTCCGGTGGTTTGATTTATGGAAATATTTCCATCAATGGTAACTGCACTCGTATGACCGATCTGAGCAAATGTTGTTGTAGCTGTTCCCGGATTTAAGTAAATACTCCCGCCAATGCGATCTAAGCTGATATCCCCTGAAATAGAAGTTCCGCTCGTTGCAGTAAAAGGACCATGGCCGATTAAAGAATAGATCCCATTCGGACTTAACGTGACATCATTGCCTACGTTGTTGATTCGAATGTTTCCCTGAATATTCGTCGTTGAGCTATTTTCCCCAACGTGACCAATCTGCGCGAATTGATTTGCTCCAGGTCCTCCAATGAGCGAAAGATAAGAACTCTTACCTCCATTGAAAATAATCTCACCGATCAGATTTGTGCTTGCTGGTCCGGAGGCATCGCCAAGTCCAATGACTGCATAAGCATTCGTCCCTGATCCCCCTTGTAGGACAGCTCCACCCAAAACCTGGATGAAATTCAAGTCCAATTCCGCTGAGGGACTTTGGGATCCAATCTGTGCAAAAGAATTAATTGTTCCGCTTCCCCCCGTGAGCTGCAGATCGCCGCTGATGGTAAATTCTATTTCTCCAGCAGTTGCAAAAATCCCAGCGTAGGAATTAGCGCCACTTCCCGCCTGAATGATCACATCCTGGCCTACTGAAAAATTCAAATTGCCAGCTCCGGATCCGATCTGCGCAAAAGAATTAGTTGTCCCACTTCCGCCCATGAGCAGTAAATCTCCGCCGATGGAAAAATCTATTTCTCCAGCTGTTCCAAAAATAGCTGCGATGGAACTATCGCCACCTCCCCCCTGAATGATCACATTTTGGCCTACTGAAAAGCTCGAAGCACCAGCTCCAAGTTGAATCTGCGCCGTTCCGACATCCGCCAAGATCTGAAGATCTGTTTGTGATAACAGATTCAAATTGTGCCCTGAAATGATTTCTGCTGTTCCTCCTATGGAGAGGGATGGACCGCCGCGAAGCACGATATTTTGTGCGTCGATCAAGATGTCGAGAGGAAAATAAGCAGCACTCGTGGTCGATTGGTTTTGGATGAGGGCTTGACCTCCTCCGGATAGGACTCCCTCCGCTGCACCATATAAAGAGAGCGTACCCATCGGCGCATGGATTTCGATTCGGCTCTGAACATTATAAGGTGAAAGCGAACCGAAGGTGCCGATCAAGGCGATCCCTGCAGTTGTAGATGTAGAGCTTCCACCAGCTAAAATGATGTCTCCGCTGGTCGATGTCACCTGGATAGGATCGATGACCGCCGTCACATTACTCGTCACCGTATTATAATATCCGATGATCGCATTGGCCGGAGGGCTCATGGAGTTGACGCCTCCAGCTAAATAGATATTGCCCGTGGTCATGACTGAGATTTGCGATTCAGGAAGCTCGTTCGTTATGCCTTCAAAGCCGATCGTAGCATCGGCCCCCGCTGTACTCCCCGCGGACTGAAAAACGGAAGCAGATGAGGTGGTGATGCTACCCGATGCATTCGTGGTAAGGACCGAGTAGTTGCCCTGACCGACCACGGCAGATGCATTGGACCCACTTCCTCCAAAAAGATTAAGAGTGCCTGTAGAACTTAGTTCCACATTCCCTGTAATCGTTGTTGCGCCGAAGTTGCCGATCTGCACAAAGTTACCAGTTTGGCTCCCTGCAGTTAACGTGATGTCTCCGCCTTGGGAACCCACGATGATATTTCCATCAATGGCAGTGATTGTACTGCCGCTGCCTCCGTGGCCGATTAAGGCATATTGAGAAGTGCTGGTAGTTCCTCCGTTAATCTCCAGGTTTCCAGTGACTTGATTGATGGAAATATTTCCGGTAATGGTGGTTGCATTAGGATGGCCGATCTGAGCAAATGTTGTTGTAGCTGTTCCCGGATTTAAGTAAATATTGCCGCCAACGCGATCCAGGCTAATATCCCCTGAAATTGAAGGTGCAATCGTTGAAGAACAAGGGCCATGGCCGATCAAAGAATAAATCCCATTCGGATTTAAAGTGATATCGTTGCCTATGTTATTGATCCGGATGTTGCCCTGAATACTCATCGTTGAAACATTTCCCCCAAAGTGCCCAATCTGTGCGAATTGATTGGTTCCAGGTCCTCCAATAAGCGAAAGAGAGGCGCTGCTGCCTCCATTGAAAGTGATATTCCCAAATATATTTGCATTCCCTGATCCTGTGGCACCACCGAGTCCAATGATGGCATAGGCATTCGTCCCTGTTCCGCCTTGAAGGATCGTCTTCCCCAGAACTTGGATGAAGTTCAAGTCCAATTCCTGGTAGGGAATTTGGAGTCCGATCTGAGCATAAGAATTTGTGGTCCCACTTCCTCCCGTGAGCTGTAGATCTCCACCGATGGAAAAATTGATTATACCGCCTACGCTAAAAATACCGGCGATCGAACTGTCACCAGTTCCTGCTTGGATGATGACATCCTGGCCTACTGAAAAGCTGGAAGTGCCAGCTCCAAGTTGGATCTGCGCCGTTCCGGCATCTGCCAAGATTTGAAGATCTGTTTGTGATAACAGATTCAAATTGGACTGTGAAAAGATTTCAGCGGTTCCGCCCACAGTGGGAGATGGACCGCCGCGAAGCATGACATTTTGTGCATCGATCAGGATGTCGAAAGGAGGATAGGGTCCTGCAAAATCGGTCGATACGTTTTGAATGAGGGCTTGGCCACCAGGGCCTGTAGTGATGCCTTCTGCTGCGCCATACAAGGAGAGCGTTCCCATCGGTGCATGGATTTCAATGCGACTTTGACAATTGGATGCTGTTCCTGGCGCATCAGTTCCAATCAAGGCAATCCCGGATGCTCCCGAGGGAAAAGAGTTCCCACCGGCTAAAGTGATATCCCCGCTTGTCGATGTCACTTGAATGGGATCGATGAGTACCGCCGCAAAACTGCTGGGGACTGACTGCAAATAGCCGATGACTGCATTCCCAGGATTCTGTACGGAGGAACCAGCAGCTAGAAAAGTATTACCGGCTGTTGTGACGGAGATTTGCGATCCGGGAAGTACATTCGTAGCGTATACGAAACCGATTGTGGCATCGGCACCTGTATTTGCTCCTGCAGCTAAGGAGAGAGAATCCGTTGAGGTGGTGATACTACCAGATGCATTTGTGAGCAGCAGGTTGTAATTGCCATGACCAATCGTAGCCGTGGTCGTAGGGCCTGCTGTAAGGGTAAGAGCTCCTATTGAATTGACTTCGATGTTACCAGCGATTGCTGTCGTTGCATTAACGTGGCCGATCTGAACAAAGCTATAATTAAAACTCCCCGCTGTTAATGCGATGTCACCGCCGCCTTGTGAATTGATGATGATGTTTCCAGTGATGGTATCAATCGTATTGCCCGCGTAAACGCCTAATCCACCATGGCCGATTAGGGAAAATTCACCCCCATATGTGAGTGTATTGAACCCGCCCGCAATCTCAAGATTTCCGCTGTACTGGCTCAGAGCAATATTTCCCGAAATGGTGGTTGCATTGGTGTGGCCGATTTGGGCAAATGTATTGGTGTTTATGCCTTCATTATTCAGATAGATATTTCCACCAATCCCATCCAGGCTGATGTCTCCTACAATAGAAGTACCCGTCGTCATGGTAAAGGGGCCGTGGCCGATTAAACTATATTCAAATTCTGGGCTCAACGTCACATCATTGCCCACATTGTTGATTCGGATATTGCCGGTGATCGTGGTGGTCGTCCCCGTCATACTATTTAATCCAACGTGGCCAATCTGTGCGTAATTAGTAGCCGATCCACCTGTACCTCCAATGAGCGAAAGGTAAGCGCCGCTTCCGCCATTGAAAACGATGTCCCCGACCAAACTCGCAACTCCTGTGGCCGTCGGTGATCCAAGTCCAATCGCTGCATAAGTATTGGTGTTCCTTCCCCCTTGCAGAAGAGAGCTTCCGAGAACTTGCGTGAAATTAAGATCGAGCTTCCCTGTTGGAGCTAATGATCCGATCTGCGCGAATGCCCCAATACCATCACCTCCCAAAAGTTTCAGATCGCCGCCGATCGAAAATTGAAGCTCCCCTTGTGTTCCTAAAATTGCCGCATAGGAATCAGTAAGAGTGCCGCCCTCTAATATCAAATTTCCGCCGGTCACAAAGCTCGATGTATCATCGCCAACGATGATCTGAGCGACTCCTTGTTCCGCCAAAAGCTCGAGATGCGTTTGTGATTGGAAGTTCACATTGCGGCCGGAAACGATTTCGGCAGTCCCCCCTCCGGCATTACTTGGAGTTGCGCCGCCGCGGACCATCACATTTTGCGCATTGATCGAGATATCAAACGGATAAAGGACGGGCGGAGTTATGTTGAGCGACTGGTTTTGAATCGAGGCGATGCCGCCTCCGGTAGTGAGTCCCTCTGCGGCCCCATATAAGGAGAGGGTCCCCATTGGGGCGTTGACCTCAATGCGGCTTTGGAAATTGGAGGTCGATTGATTCGATTCCACTCCGATCATGGCATAATTAGGTATCGAGTTTACGGAATTCCCTGCGGCCAGAATGATATCGCCGCCTGTCGATGTGACAATGATCGGATCGATAGTTGCACTCACACCCGTGTTAAAAATATTAAGGAGGCCAATGACAGCGCTGCTACTACCCGTGTGCGACATCGCCGTATCGTCACTACCTTTTAAATGGATATTGCCCGATGCTGTGACGGTAATCGACGAGCCGGGTTGCACGGAAGCGTTAGCTCCCAAACCGCCAAATCCGATCACGGCATCCCCGCCAGAGTCAGGGATTCCTCCGGTCAGGGAAACAGAAGAGGCATTGACGACGATATTCGATAAAGCAGTCCCACCCACAGCGTTAGGTCCGATGATGGCCAATGCATCCTGACCTCCGCCGACAAGCTCCAACGATCCATCTGTCAAATTAACGGCAATGTTCCCGTTGATCGAATCAATGAAATGGCTGTGGCCGATCAATGCAAAACTCGATGCTCCCGCGCCCGCCTCTAAGACAACGTTGCCACCATTATTGTTGATAATGATATCGCCGGTCACAGTGTCCGACAAATTGCCCAAATATCCATGGCCAATCACGGATGCTTGGAAATCTGCAGATCCACCCTGCATTGTCAATGTTCCGGTGTTCATGTTGATGGAGATATTTCCAACGATAGCATCGCCATAGACATGCCCAATTTGCGCGGTGGTGTTAGTTACTGCTCCCGGCAACAGAGTGATGTCGCCTCCGATCTGATCAAGAGAGATATCACCGTTGATATTCAGCGCATATAGGCCTATCGAACCATGTCCGATCAATGCTCGATTATTATTAGGATTCAATACGACATCATTGCCTACGCTGTTGATCCGGATGTTACCTTGAAGGGCCGTTGTCAAGCTGTTCCCAAAGTGTCCGATCTGAGCAAAACTGGCAGGACCTGAAGCCCCTCCACTTCCTCCCATGAGAGAAAGGGAAGCACCAATGCCGCCAGTAAAAATAATATCCCCGACTAGAGCTAAGTTGGATGATCCGGGTGCATTTCCAATGATCGCATAACAGCCTGCGCTTGGCCCCCCTTGAAGGAGTACACTTCCAAGGACCTGTTTGAAAATCAGGTCCAGACTTGGCTGGTCTGATAGCATCGGAATGCCCTGCGCTTGAGCGCCGATCTGCGCAAAAGACCCAGAGCCGGTTCCAGCGAGTCCGCCTCCCCCCAAAAGTTGGAGATCTCCTCCGATAGAAAATTCCAATTGCCCCGAAGTGCCGATAATTGCAGCTATTGAATTTGCGTTATTTCCCCCTTGCAAAATCAAATTGCCACCCGTTGTAAATGTTGAGACCTCTGGCGCTACGGAAGGGGAAGGTCCACCGAGGATTTCAGGCGAGGTTGAGATTTGAACATTTCCTTTTTCTGCAATGAGCAAAAGATCTGTAGTCACATTGATATCGACATTGCGCCCCGAGATAATTTGCGATGTCCCACCATTAGGGTTTCCACCAAAATTGCCCCCTCTCAACATCACGCGATAGGCATCAATCGAGATATCAAAGGGATAGATCAGTTCTTCTAATAAAATAGAATTGGTGATCTGAGCGATGCCTCCCTGTGGTGTACTACCGAGTGGTAAGGCTTCGGGCACACCTACTAAATACAATGTGCCTGCAGGCGCGTTCACTTCAATCCGACTCACGCACTGCCCAGCAGCTCCGACGCCACCCGTTCCGATCATCGCAATGCCGCTTAAAAAAGTCGCAGTAGAATCGACGCTACCTCCAGTGAGCAAGATATCCCCCCCTGTCGATGTGACTTGGATAGGATCGATAATCACAGACACGGCATCGGCTTGTGGACTCATGTAACCGATGACAGCATTACCAGCCGCAGCGACAGCGTTTGGATTCACGCCAGCTAATAACGTGATATTTCCCGTGGTTGTCACAGAGACTTGCGAAGGAGACAATATCTCGATACCATTACCCGACGGTTGTCCCCCCAAAAAGCCGATCGTGGCATCAGTCCCCAAGAAAGGTCCTGCCGCCATTAATATGGATGAGGCGTTGACGTCGATGATCCCTTCGTAAGAGAAGGTCGGATTTGAAGCCTGATAATTATAATTACCGTGGCCCACCGACGCAGAAGTATTTGTGGCGCTTCCGCCAAAGAGGTTGAGCGCACCGGACTGTAAGTCTACTGTTACGTTTCCAGAAATCGATCCAGTATCATTTGTATTGGCGGTAGCGATATGCCCGACCTGTGCAAAACCTTGTGACGAACTTGCCCCTACAATCAGATCGCCACCGGTACTGCTCACGGAGACATCTCCCGAGATTATTGAACTTATCCCTGATCCGGTTGCAAAATTGATGTGACCAATGGCAGAATAACCCAAATTGCTAGCTGGGCTCGTCAGTTGGATTTTTCCTGTTTGTACATTGACGGCGATATCTCCAGAGATTTCGTCTTGACCGTTGATATGGCCGATTTGGGCCGGACTGTTAGCACCCGTTCCTCCACTCAAGTAGATATTCCCACCAACAACATCAAGACTGACATCGCCGATGATCGTACTCCATGCAAAATTAGGATCGCCATGCCCAATGATCGAAGTGCTGCTATTGGCGGTCAATGTCACATCATTACCCACATTATTAATACGGATATTGCCCGTGATAGTGGAGGGACTTTGGTTCGCGCCGAAATGTCCGATCTTTGCAAAAGAAACACCACCAGAACCGTCGATTAATGAGAGATAATTGCTAACTCCGCCGTTGAAAGTGATGTTGCCTGTGAGAGAAGGGTTAGCACTGGCCTCTGTGCCAAGACCAATGAGGGCATAAGTATTTCCGTTCGTTCCCCCTTGCAAAATGGCACTTCCAAGAACTTGCGTAAAATTAAGATCGAGTTGTCCTGTTGGAGTCAGTGAGCCGATTTGCGCAATAGCCCCATTTCCGCTTCCACCCAAAAGTTTTAGGTCGGCTCCGATCGAAAATTGAATCTCGCCTTGAGTTCCAAAAATCCCTGCGGAAGAACTACCGGCGGTTCCACCTTGGAGAATCAAATTCTGGCCGATCGAAAAGCTCGATGTACCTGCCCCAAACGCGATCTCAGCGAGTCCTTGTTCACTTAAGAGTTGTAAATGGGTTTGTGTGGTCAATTTGACATTGTGACCGGAGTTAATTTCCGCTGTTCCCCCATTACCATTTGTTGTAATCCCGCCTCGCATCATCACATTTTGTGCATTGATGGAGATATCATAAGGATAGATGATTGACGGAGCCGTACTGAAAGACTGGTTCTGGAGAACAGCTTGAGATCCTCCACCCGCTTGTCCATCAGCAACTCCTAATAAGGAGAGAGTCCCCATCGGCGCACTGAGTTCAATGCTGGTTTGGCAATTGAAGCTACCCCCATTTCCTGAAACACCGATCATCGCGATGCCAGCTGTCGAATTTCCTTGAGCACCCCCAGCCAAAGTGATATCCCCACCCGAGGATGTCACTTGGATGGGCTTGATAATCGCCGTGGTTGGAGTTGCTCCAGTACCCCCTGGTAAATTGGAGAAACCGATAACGGCATTACCAGATCCACCATTTGTCTGGTTTCCCCCCAAGAGAGTGATATCTCCCGTTGTTGTCACACAGATTTGCGACGTAGGCAGAATTTCAATGAAAGGATTAACGATAGGGAGCAATCCCACAAAACCGATTACTGCATCGGAAGCTGCTGCCGATAAAAGCACCGAAGATGCATTGACGGTGATGATCCCTTCGAATGAATTTGTGAAATAGGTCTGACTTCCATGGCCCACCAAAGCAGGAGAGGTTGCACCAGGGTCTGCACGCACACCCCCATAGAGATTAAGCGCGCCTGAAGGCACGTCAACGGTCACGTTACCTGAGATCGTTCCCAAATGGCTATTGGAAGTGATGTGACCAATCTGAGCATTGGAAGGATCCATCGCAAGATCGGTTCCTGCCTGCAAAATGATATCGCCTTCATTACAAGTGACAGAAATATTTCCTGAGATTGAAGAGGTATTTTCAGTTGCAACCGCAAACGTAAAGTGGCCGATTCCCGTGTACCCTGAAGTATTAGGATCTCCGATTAAGATATTTCCAGTTTCTACATTAATATTGATATCGCCTGAGATTGCTAAGCCATCCACATGACCAATCTGTGCGATATTGGTAGGCTGATTTCCTCCGATCAACTGAAGATTTCCTCCAATGGCATCGAGTGCGATATCCCCAATAATTGTCGCTTTAACACTATCGCCAGAGGAAATGGCTCCATTATGACCAATCGAAGCGTAATAGGCATTCCCATTCAAAATGACATCATTGCCTACCCCATTAATTCGAATATTCCCTTGAATTATGGCGCTCTCACCAGTGCCGAGACCAAAATGTCCGATTTGAGCAAAATCACTTGACCCATTCCCATTACCGCAGATTAGGCTTAAGTAGGAGCCTATCCCTGTCGTAAAAGCAATATTCCCACTATATAAATTTGTGGTAGCACCTGCGAATAATTCACCATGTCCAATGGCTGCGTAACCCTGGCCCATATTCCCTTGCAAAAGGACGCTGCCTCCCACTTTGGTGATATTGATATCGCAATTCGAGATCGGGTTGAAAGCCCCGATCTGAGCAAATGAGTTTACTCCTCCGAGCAAATTCAAATCTCCGCCAATGGAGAGATTCATCTCCCCGGCATTGCCCAGAATTGCGGCGTACCCGTCACCGTTGGCCCCATACAAATACAAATCTCCAGCTATTTCGAGATCGACACCTAAATCTCCTTCAAGAGCTGCTTGCGAAAAGGTGCCATCTCCTCCTTGTAATATGCAATTGCCCCCTACAGTCGCATTCAATTGCGAAAATGCTTTGACTTGAGCAGAATTCGATCCACCGGTCAATAGTAGATCACGTCCTGTAATCAATGTCACATCGGAAGCTGAGGAAATCACCGTGATATCAAAAGGGGAACCCTCAATAGCATTCAGCACGATATCTTGGTTGTGACTGGTCAAAGTAATAGGAGCCTCCACCGATGAAATACTCACTGCTCCAGAGGTTTGTCCTCCCTCTAATAAAATATTCCCAGTCAAGGCAGTTAAATTGATTGAATCCCCAGGGTTTGACGAATTTGCTACGAGAGCAACAGAATTGGCCCCCCCTAATAAAGAGATACTCTCTCCAGTTAAAGCAATGCTTCCAGTTCCGTTCAAAGTGACTCCTGGACTTGACACAGGTGAGACTGAAATCGGCGTAATGATGATATCTCTCGCCGCTTGCGCGGTAAAATTTCCATTGCCATTATTTGTATACGAGGAGTTGATCACGATGTCGCGAACCGAATTGAGGAAAAGATTAGCTGGGGGAGTTGCGGTAGCCGTAATGTCAGCATTATCCGCCCAGACTAAATCTCCATTTCCATTTCCTGTATCACCTATCGTTTGGACGTAGACATTCCCGCCTAGATTGAGCGCAGTTTGGAGTGTTGTGAAAGAAAGAGTTGATGTTGCCATCGGTGACAGAGGTTGGAAAATCGGAGCACTAGTCACATTCATACTCAACGCAGTTATCGTCAAACTCGTCGGATCTAAAAGCAATGTCCCACTCATTCCCATCGGCGCTGTCCGATCCGCATTTCCATTGAAGTCGAGGAATTTTTTTCCCGAAACTTCAACGAAGCCCCCATCTCCTCCTGCTTCTCCCCCACGCGCGCTGATGGATCCATAAAATCGAGCTGTGTCATCGGCCCATAGGACGACTTTCCCACCGTCCCCATTTATTTTCGAATCAGCATCGAGACGAACTTTTTCTCCTACATATGTTGTCTGTGCATTGGCGATATCGGGGTTTTTCCCTTGGTAATCTCCTCCTACTAGAAGTGTCCCCCCGCCCTGCTGTCCCGAGACGTCAATATGAGCATTGTCAACAAGAGCAACTCCTTCTCCAAGAATCTGGACCTCGCCCCCCGTCCCATTCCCCTTTTGCGCTGTGATCACTCCACTGACTAAAACTTTGCCCTTCTCAGCTTTCAAGAAAACACGCCCGCCTTCCTCTTTAATCCCTAAAGCTTGGATAGAGCCACTGTGGTTAAGAGCCATCGCAAATGGATTGTCCTCTGCTTTCAGTTCAGCGTACAGAGCATTGATTACGCCAGAATTTTCCACCGTTGTTTCTGCAGCGGATACTATTTTAGGTCTGATGCCAATTCTTTCTTCCCCCTCAAGTTTTATAATCAATTCTTGGCCTGCACCGAGGCCAACATGTCCTTTCGGAGCAGAGATTTCTCCATGGTTCATCACTTGATTGGCAATCAGGAATACATCACCTTCATCGGCAAAAATTTTTCCAAGATTTATAATTGAAGACTTTGAATCTCCTGATAAAAGGATTTCTGAATCTTGTAAAAATGAGCTATCCAGAGCGTCCAGTGTGGAGGCAACAAATGAAGCTGTCTTGATGACGGCATCCTTGCCTATCAGCACGCCTGCTGGATTCAGAAGATACAATTTGCCATTGGCCTCAAGCCTTCCCATGAGAGAGCTCAAACGGCCGCCTGTTACACGATTGACGACAACCGCGTCTTTTGATGGCTGAATGAAGCGTGCCGTTTCTCCTATAGCATTGGAAAAATCCTTCCAATTGATCACCGTATTGTGACTTGCTGTCACTTCCAATGTGCTGAGATCAGGAGCTGAAAAAGATGCATTGCCCTGAACCACAGAAGGATCTTGTGGATTGGCTATGATCTCAGGACAGCAGATCAAGATGCCTAATAAGAATTTCACGAACTTGCATCTTTGCCCAAGCATTGACCACCCCGCTACAAAAGCTCAATTCATTCCTTTATACCAAAAAAATTATTTATTCGAAAGATTCTACCTTATTCGTCGCATTCAATCACCTGGGCCAAAACCTATGGTCTCTCTATTACTACTTGATTGGAATAGGATAGATAGGGCTCTGGATCCTCATTTTTTTGAAGGGGCGGGGGCGATTTCGTCTCACCGCAATTTTCTAAAAAAGACAGAATTTTTTAATAAACAAAAAGAAAACACCTTTTTTTGGCATACAAGGTAAATTTAAGCTCACACCGCCATTTCTTCAACACACGAATCAAATTTTAATATGCCAAAAAACCTCTGCTTGAATATCATTGCCAAAAAATTAGCAAAAGCTCAAACGGCCTTCCATTTTCATGTCATCTGCGTCAGGAGCCATTAGTTTCAAGCAAGCGGCCCAAGTTGCAGCATTCGGCCTTGCTTACAAAGCCATTTCCCCTGTCAATTTCACCTCGACGATCTGCACGCTTGTGTTGGGAGAGATTGGCTGCATAGGAATAGATCTAGCTTGTAAAAGCAGGAAATGGGTGAGAGAGGCCCAATTGCTCAATCAAGATCTGCAACAGTTGCTCGACGATCGAGCACTTTATCAGGAACATTTGGGCCTTGAACCTTTCCTTCCCGCTCATGATTGTGAAACGGAAATAGCATCCACTCTTACAGACAATAGAGAGATAGGATTTGATGGTTCCGTTGTTCTCCCTTTGGAAATCTTAAAAATTCTTTACTGCCACATGACCGTTGAACAAATTGCCCGGTTTTCTAGAATCAGCAAATGCTGCTACGTAGCGACAAAAACTGACTCAATTTGGCAATGCCAGCTTAACAAACTTTTCCCCAAGCTTAGTTGCATCCCTTGGGAAGGCTGCGGACTTACCCACGAGCAACAGTTTAAAATCGTTTATAGAAGAACACAGGGATTACTAAACGATTTTAATGCGATCCACAATACCAATGCTAAGTTAGCAGAAAGATTATATAACGACTCTAAAGTATCTCCCACTGCTCACGACATATCTCAACAAGCAGTTTACGAGTACTATGGCACTAGCCTATTTCAACTTGTGGGCGATCATTATGATGGGACAGATGAATCCATCGATGGTTTGAGTTCTCTAGGTCTGATCCACACATGCATCCAAGAATTGGAAAAAGATTATCAGGCATTTACAAAACCTGAACGATTTGAGGCATTTATACGGCAAGCAAAAAAAACAATTGATATTCGGGATCGACTCAAAGATTTCCCCGAAAGAGTTAGAAAAATGCAAACTCTTGCCGACCAAGACATCTTTACAGACACGTTTATATGTGCAACGATTGAAATCCATTCTTATGAATTTGTGCCAAAAGTTCTTGTTTGGACAGGGGCGCTTCTCACTAAAACTTGGGAAACAACCTTCGGATTAATCCACCCCAACATCAAAAGCAGGACGAAAATACTATTAGATAAAATGCTGGAATATCAGCCAGGGTTCTGCGAGGACCTGGGCTCGTCCCATTATTCTAAGTTTACTCACATCTAGGGGACCCCTATACAATTCAAATTGGCAAAAACCTCAACTTGGTCTATTCTGTCTGCTTGCACACGGATGGAGCATGGTTCTGGATCCTCATTTTTTGAAAGCGGCGGGTGAAACCTATGGCGATTTCGTCGTCACAAAATGCCTTCCGCTGCCCGAGCTTAAATGCATTCTTAGGGAGCTGCAGCACTTGCCAAGCGGTGCCCATGTGATGCACATTGGCAATGACGACCCTGAAAATCTTTTTTGTCTTTCTTTTCAGACTTTCCCCTCCAGCTCTAACGGTGTTGCCCATATCCTTGAACACACAGTCCTCTGCGGTTCCCGAAAATTTCCTGTGAAAGACCCGTTTTTTTCGATGAGCCGGCGGAGTTTGAATACATTCATGAATGCTTTGACGGGCTCCGACTTCACTTGCTATCCCGCGGCTTCTCAAAATGAAAAGGACTTTTACAACCTTTTAGACGTTTACATCGATGCTGTTTTCCATCCTGAGCTCAAAAGGCTGAGTTTTCTTCAAGAGGGGCATAGGCTGGAATTTGCCAACTCGAAAGATCCGGCGACTCCTTTGGAGTACAAGGGAATTGTATTCAATGAAATGAAAGGCAATCTGGCCTCTGGGGACGCTCGGTTGTGGCATGCTCTGATGGCGGCTCTCGTACCCGATTTGCCGTATGCTTACAACTCAGGGGGCGATCCTAAAGAGATTCCCCATTTGACTTATCCGGAATTGATCGCTTTCCACGAGACATTTTACCATCCGAGCCGCTGCCTGTTCTTCTTTTACGGCGATCTTCCTTTGAAAAAACATCTCGACTTTATTGAGGAAAAAGCTCTTAAAAACGTTCCTAAAGTCATTCCCCTCCCCGCTCTGCCCACACAGAAGAGATTTTCCAAGCCAATCCAAAAAGAGATGCGTTATCCGATCAGCGAAAACGACGAACTATCGCATCGGACAATCATCGCCTTTGGATACTTGACAGTTCCCCTCATTGAGCAAGAAGAAGTGTTGGCGCTCACGGTCATCGATTCCGTATTGATGGAGACTGATGCTTCACTTTTGAAGGCAGCTTTATTAGAAACAAAGCTGTGTATCCACGCTGATGCGTATATGGATGCGGAAATGAGCGAAGTTCCCTATGCGATTATCTGTAAGGGATGCGATCTTGAAAATGTGGAAAAGCTTGAACTGGCTTTGAGAAAAGCTCTAGAATCGATTGTGAAAAAAGGAATCCCGGATCACCTGATCGAAGCTGCGATCCATCAGCTCGAATTCAGCCGCCTGGAGATCACAGGCGACCATGCTCCTTTCGGCCTGACTTTGTTCATGCGCTCAGCGCTAGCCAAACAACATGGTAGCGACCCCGAACATTCGTTGCTCGTCCATTCCTTGTTTGAACAACTGCTCGTAAAAACAAAGGACCCTCGCTATCTTCCCGGCCTAATCCAAAAGTATTTCCTCGATAATCCTCATCGCGTCCGCCTCGTTATGCATCCCGACCAACATCTTTCTTCTGAAGAAATCACCGAGGAAAAGCAGAATCTTCTTGAAATTGGCAAATCTCTTTCTGAACAGCAAATCACTGAAATCGTTAAACAGGCCCAAGATCTCGCCTCCTTTCAGAAAAAAACGGAATTGCAGTCGCTCGATTGTCTTCCTAAAGTCACCCTCGACGATGTCTCCCCGCTTGTTCGCGACTTTCCCTTGAAACATTACACACAGGGAAATCTCAAAATTTTCCATCACGAGTGTTTTACAAATCACATCGTCTATGCGGATTTAATCTCTGACCTTTCCCATATTGATAATGAAGACTTGCCTTATGTGCACTTACTCACTTCGCTGATCCCCGAGCTCGGCAGCGGAGAGCGCAGTTACGTACAGAATCTCGAATTCATCCAAGCGAATACCGGCGGCATCGGAACCTCGTGCGCCCTTCATATCCAAACCGACGATCCGAAAATGGCCAGACCTTCCTTTAATATGCGCGGAAAAGCGTTGCATCGAAAGATAGATAAACTCTTCGAGTTGATGCGCGAGACTTTGCTAACCCCAAGGTTCGATGAAAAAAACCGGATTGAAGAGCTCATCAGGCAGCTTCGCGATGCGCAACTCAACCGGCTCAATCGGCAAGCAATGCGCTATGCGATCCAATTATCGCTGAGCGGTTTCTCACCGGCCTCATTCATTGGAGAAGCCTGGTATGGCCTGCGTTACTTTAAGACCATTGAGCTTTTAAGCAAAAATCTCTCTCACAATATCGGTAAGCTCATCGAAAAATTGCTTTTTCTGAAAGAAAAGATATTTACTTACCATGATCTTAACCTTGTGCTTAGCTGTTCAAAGGAGATTTTTCAGAAAATCCAAGAGAATGGCTTTTATGGTCTTACAGATTTGGCTGCTCCGCCTGCCTATACTCCCTGGAAACTCGATTTTGAAGTTCCTCCTGTGCCATCCCAAGCACGCATCATCCCTTCCCAAGTCGCCTTTAATGCGGAAGCCTTCAAAACCGTCACTTATTTGCATCCCTTTGCTCCTGCCTTGACAGTTGCCGCACAGCTTTTGGACAATAAAATCCTCCACCGCAAAATCCGCGAGCAAGGCGGAGCTTACGGCTGCGGCGCCACCTACAGTTCGAGCTTAGGCCACTTTAATTTTCACTCTTTTCGCGATCCCCACATCGCCAGTTCCTTGCGCACCTTCCATGAAGCCCTCGATGAGATTGCCGCAGGCCACTTTACCGACCAGGATTTGGAAGAAGCCAAGCTCGGAATTATTCAGCAGTTCGATACCCCCATTTCTCCCGGCAGCCGCGCCCTCACAGCCTACACTTGGCTCCGCGATGGGAAAACCAGGGAAATGCGCCAGGAGTTTCGCACCCGGTTGCTTAATCTCACTCCCCGTGATCTGAAACATGCCATTGAAATGGAACTTCTCCCCAAAAAGGAGAAAGGCGTGATTGTTAGTTTCGCCGGCAAAGAACTTTTAGAAAAAGAAAACACTCTACTTTCTTTAGAAAATAAAGCCATCAAAGTTTATTCTGTTTAATTGCTGCTGAAGACTGGCCTATTTGAACAACTTAGAGCTCAGACTCAAAGACCCTAAACACTAAAGCGGAGATTCTTAAGGATTTAGGCTTTTCTTCCTTCTTTTTGTGGACAATTTAGTCTTATATATACTAAAATGTCTATAACAGGAGAGAACATGCATCCCCTCGATCTCTATATCCCCATCGCCAAGTCCATTGTGGCTTTGCTCCAGCCTTATGCCGAAGCCGTGATCCACGATCTGAAAACAGGCAAGATCCACGCGATTTTCAATCCCTATTCCCTAAGGGTAGTAGGCAACGATTCCCTTTTGGATAAAGAAGTCCAAAACGCGAAACTTCCCGATTATTTCGACCCCTATTTGAAGACCAACTGGGACGGAAAAAGATTAAAGTCGGTGACGACTACTCTTCGCGATGAGAAGGGGAAGCCGATCGGGTTTCTTTGCATCAATTTGGACATTTCCCAATGGGAAGAATTCCATTTTCTTTTCGAACAATTTATCGCCAAGCCTAAAGAATTACCCAAGGAATTATTCATCGAAGATTGGAGGGAAAAGATCAGCCGCTATATCTACAACCGCCTCAAAGCCAAACAGCTCTCTCTCGACCATTTGACTCGAGAGCAAAAAATCGGTTTGATCGCCGATCTGCACGCCGATGGAGCCTTTGAAGGAAAAAACGCTGCCACGTATGTAGGAAGCGTCCTCGGTTTATCCCGGGCTACAGTTTATAAATACTTGAGTGAAAATAAAGAGGATTGATGAAACTCCCCCTATTTAAATTAGAAGAATACCTCACCCAATGGGAGTTCAAAGCCCCTTATCTTCTCTGCTGTTCCGATGCGCAAAGTATCTCAATGAGTGATCTAGTGGCAATGGCCGATGCAGAATCCAAAAAATTATGGGAAACCTTGCATCTGGGATATACCGAGGTTCCTGGACTCCCCGTTTTAAGAGAAACGATTGCCTCGCAATATAACAGCATTTCTGCAGAAGACGTTTTGACTTTTGCAGGAGCGGAAGAAGGTATTTTCTGCACGATGCATGGGTTGCTTTCTCCCAAAGACCATGTCATCGCAATTGTTCCTGCCTATCAGTCTCTAGTAGATCTTCCCAAGTCGATAGGCGCCGATACCACGGCGATTGCTTTGAAACCTGAGCTGCAATGGAAATTGGATCTGGATGAAGTTGCGAAAGCTTTCCGTCCCAACACAAAGCTTCTAGTCATTAATTTTCCTCATAATCCAACAGGCGCGAACCTCGATGCCGCATCGTTTGACAAACTCATTGAGCTTTGCCGCAAAGCGGGGGCCTACCTTTTTTCCGACGAAGTTTATCGCTTCATGGAGATCGATGAAAATGACCGCCTCCCCTCCGTTGCGGATATCTATGAGCAAGGGATCAGTTTGTCCGTGATGTCCAAAGCCTATGGTTTGGCAGGGCTGCGCCTTGGCTGGATCTGTACAAAAGACCAGGTTCTGCTTAAAAAAATTCAGCGGGTCAAACACTATACGTCGATCTGCAATAGTGCCCCCAGCGAAATACTCTCGTTGATGGCACTCAGGGCCAAGGATAAAATCCTCGCCAGGAATCACGCCATCATGCGCTCCAACTTGGAACTCCTCGATCCGTTTTTTGAGCGATTTGCCCATGTTTTTCGCTGGGTGCGCCCGAAGGGAGGCTGTATTGGCTTTCCCGAATTGCTCCTGAAAGAAGATGTTGATTCTTTTTGTGTAAGACTTGTCGAGAAAAAAGGCGTTTTGTTGATGCCGGCTTCGATTTACAACACGCCGGGGAATTTTTTCCGGATTGGGTTCGGAAGAAAAAACATCCCCTTGTGTTTAGAAAAATTAACGGAGTTTTTAAAGTCATGAAACCGCGCATTTTTACACGTGAAGAGATTGAGAAGACAATTGATGTGCCTGAACTGATTAAAAAGATTGAAGAGGGATTGCTCCTCTCCTCAAAGGGGCAAGTGAAAATTGCTCCGATCAGCATGCTGAATTTTGAACACCCAACAGGCGAACTCCACATCAAATCGGGACAAATTATCGGCGATGAGCAGTACGTCGTGAAGATCGCCTCAGGTTTTCCTGAAAATTCTCGGCTTGGCCTTTCCTCTTCCCAAGGGCTGATGCTTCTTTTCTCTGCCAAGACGGGTGTTCTCGAAACGGTCCTTCTCGATGAAGGCTGTTTGACCGATCTAAGAACGGCGATTGCAGGCGCCGTTTGCGCCAAGCATTTCGCGCCTAAGAACATTGCGCGGATCGGCATCGTCGGCACGGGTATACAAGCGGCAAAACAACTGGAAATTTTGCGTCATGTCACCAATTGCCGCGATGCGATAGTTTGGGGAAGAAGCGCGGAAACGCTTGCCGCGTTTGCAAACAAGCCGGAACTGGCTGCATTTACAATTCAGACGACACAGAACATGTCTGAAGTTTGTCACTCTTGCGACCTCATTGTCACAGCGACAACCTCTCCATCGCCTTTAATTTTTGCTAAAGACCTCCGCCCCGGCATGCACATCACTGCGGTAGGCGCCGACCAACCGGGAAAGCAGGAAATTGCTGCCGATGCGATGGAAAGAGCCGACCAGATTTTTGTCGATCATTTGGGGCAATGTTTGAAATACGGAGATCTTTCCTATGCCAAAGAACGGATTTCGATGGATAAAGTCCAGGAAATCGGCGCTGCGCTAAACTGTTACCAAAGAAAACCCGAGGCGATCACGATCGCCGATTTAACCGGAGTGGCCATCGAAGATGTACAAATCGCTAAATATGCAAACCATCGAAGAAGCTGCGCGCTTTCTTAAATTGAAGATCGCTCGCACGCCTATTGAATATTCTCCTATTCTTTCCAAACACCTAGGCGTGCCTGTCTATCTCAAATTGGAATTTTTGCAGAAAACGGGCTCCTTCAAATTCCGCGGAGGGCTCTATGCCATCTCCCACCTCACCGCAGAAGAAAAAAAGAAAGGCGTGGCAACCTGTTCTGCAGGAAACCATGGTTTAGCGCTTGCTTACGCGGCAAAAGAAGCGCAAATCCCCTGCTCCGTCTTCGTTCCCAAAACCATCGAGCCCGTGAAATTTGATAAGCTTCGCGATCTTGGGGCCAATGTGCAGCGCTCAGATTTTCCGGGTTATGACGAAACGATGAAATGGGCGCTGGGGATCATTCAGAAAAAAGATTTGCATTACATCTCTGCCTATGATGGCGAGCAGATCATGACCACAAACGGCGGAACTTTAGCTTTGGAGATTCTCGAAGAGATTCCCGATGCGATGCATTTTTTACTCCCTGTAGGAGGAGGCGGTCTTGGGGCAGGTTTTGCTTTCTACGCTAAAAACAGAAACCCCCAATGTACAATGATCGCCTGTCAGCACGAGGGCTCCCCTGCTCTCAAACTTTCTCTTGAACGAGGAAAAGCGGTGACAGAGCTCCCGGCTTACGATACCGTCGCCGGGGCGCTTGAAGGCGGCCTTGGGGAACGGTGTTTCCCCTATTTGCAAAAATATATCGATCACGTGGCGCTGGTTTCAGAGAATGAGATTTTTGCCGCCCTCCGCTGGATCCTTTCCCATCATCAATACCTGATCGAACCCTCTTCAACTGTGCCCATCGCCGCTTGCTTAAAGGGTGGCTTACCTCGACTTACGGGCAAGACCGTTCTTATTCTGACCGGCCGCAATGTCAGCCTTTCCACCATCGAGAAACTGATATCTTGCTATACTGGATCATCTACAACTCGTAAATGAGCAATGATATCGTGAAAAAATTGGCGCGACCAGATTTCCAAACTGCGCTTATCTGCGATAAAGACAGCAACATCAGATTTGGCAGAGTCCCAATTGATTTCATCAATTCTAGCGCGCAAACGCTCCAACAATTCTTTTTCGCCAAAACTCTCCTCAGGTCCTAGATGTTTTGTCTGACGCATTCTCTCTCTCAGATGAGACAAATTCACAGGAATTCCGTTTTGGACATACCAGATTGATCATACCAATCTCTGCCTTTGACGCGTTTTTTCCAGTTTCGACAAAGAGCTGCGTGCCTTTTCCCAGCAAAAAGATCAATAATGGCATAAATAACGACATAGAATGGAACTGGATTTTTGACTAATTTGGTTTCCAGTGGCAAATGGCGTTGAGGAGGATCTGTATCAATTTCCAGTTTGACTTGAATTTTCTGCTCAGGATGAATTCCTTTTATTTTGAAGACATCCTTAAAAACGGCCTGATAAATGAACTCAAGGAGTTCATGGGTTCAGATTTTCATACCTCTCCGCATCATAGCACACCTACCAAATCAGCTAAATAGTCCACACTTTTAACGTGGTTAGTGGGTGTTCTGGACTGAAAATGAGGAAGAGCTTGTGATTTTGCCTATGGGGGATTTGGCGGCTTGCCTAATACCAATCCTTAAAAACTTTCTTTAAGGACCACTAGCATTTGATGCGTGAGCAGGCCTCGATAGCCCCTCCAGGTGGGTTTTCCTTATAGAGATGGATGACGACTCTATAGCCATCATTGGTCTCTGATAAGGCTGATCTTTGTTCAATGTTCTCTTTGCTAAAGTTGTTCTCTTGAATGTAATTGTAATAGAGGTTGCTTGGAGGTTGCCTCTGACCAGAACGCGTCACTATGGCCAGATTCTCTGATTTCACGTAAAAATAGCGGTAGCCTTTTTGATGCGTCAATTCGGCTGCACGTTCCATGGCCCGATCCCGGGCTGTGGATGTTGAGTCTCCAGCCTCCAGGACGTAGACCACTGAATACTCTTCCTGTTGGATTTGTGTGATGACATAGGGATCGGAAGACAAACTGTCATTAAGCTCTTGTTTGCAACTTGCTAATACAATCAAACCTAACAGACAGAAATTATTCTTCGTTTTCATTTTTCAAAATTAATTATCCTTATAACTTATAAATAACAACCCGCTTTTATTAATAAAAGCTTTTTTTTAAATCATTGATAAATAGAGACAGCGTTGTTGAGTTGTTGATTTTGTTCGTAGGTAAGACTGGAAATGCAAAAAAAACATAGAGCGCATTTGCTTTTTTGCTCCCGCTGAGTTATAAATGGTAATCCGGTTACATAATAAGGAGGTAAAATATGGTGCGCTTCATCCCCTATTCTCTTATCGCTGCGTCTGCCTTGCTTGCTTTCCCGCCGGCTTTCGCTCAGGTGGGCAGTAACGAACAGTGCGTTTGTTCTCCTGCGCAGACTTCGAAGGCCTTCACCGCAGTCGCAAAGAAATCGATCCCTGCGGTCGTCTTTATCAAAGTCCAAAGCAGTGCCCCTGACCAAGAGGAAAACGCCTTTCCCTATGGCTATCAAAATCCTTATGATTTCAGCCCGGATGACTTTTTCAACCGCTTTTTCGGCGCGCCTTACCGCGGACAGCCGCAAAAGCCTGCTCCACAACTGAGCCAGGGTTCTGGATTTATCGTGAGCGCTGACGGCTACATCCTGACAAATGCTCATGTTGTCAAAGGCGCGGATAAAATCACGGCTGTTCTCAATGACGGCCGAGAAATGGATGCTACGGTCATCGGCTCCGACTCGCATACGGATATCGCGATCGTCAAAATCGACGGAAAAGACTTCCCCTTCCTCAAGTTGGGCGATTCCGAGGAGATCGATATCGGCGAATGGGTGATTGCGATCGGCAGCCCTTTCCAGCTGGAAGCCTCCGTGACTGTCGGCGTGGTCAGCGCCAAAGGTAGACAAAATTTACGCATCACGGATTTCGAAGATTTTATTCAAACGGATGCCGCCATCAATCCCGGCAATTCCGGTGGCCCTTTACTGAACTTGGCTGGCGAAGTAGTCGGGATTAATACAGCCATTGTCTCCCGCACCGGCGGCTATATGGGCATCGGATTTGCGATCCCCAGCAACATGGCTAAAAACATCATGGCCCAAATTATCGACAAAGGCACCGTGACGCGGGGCTTCCTCGGCGTTAACTTGCAGCCTGTGGACAAGGATATTGCCGACGCCTTTAATTTGCCAAAACCGGAAGGAGCACTGATCTCCGAAGTCTTCAAAGACACTCCTGCAGATAAAGCCGGATTAAAACAAGGAGATATCATCCTTGAATACAATAAAATTCCCATTAAATCCCTCCAAAGTTTCAGAAATGAAATTTCACTGATGGGCCCTGGCACGACACTCAACCTCAAAATCAACCGTAAAGGACAGATCCTTACGATCCCAGTCACCCTCGGCACAGCAAATGAGAACATGGGGACGGGCGGCAATCTCAACCAGAAATTGGGCATGGAGATCGATAATCTCACCCCTGACCTTGCGAAACAGCTTGGGCTGTCGCCAAAAGAAGAAGGGGTCGTGATCACGAAAATCAAACCCGGCTCTCTGGCTGCGACAGCAGGTCTGCGTCCGGGCTATTTAATCCAAGCGGTCAACCACAAAAAAGTTACCAATATCACCGAGTTCAATGAAGCGCTTGACAAAACCGAGAATAAACGACTTCTCCTGCTTGTCCGCCAAGGTAACGTGACCCGCTTTTATTCTATTAAGGTTGAATGAACCTAGGCCTTAAGGCCTGGGATTTTTAAGGTTGGCGGGGGCTTCGCGCCCCCGCCATGGCGCATTTTGAAATACCCCGTCCTTAGGCCGGGTTTCCGCCAGAGGACGGATGAAAATTATTGAAATCTTCAAGGCAGAGGCTGTCTCAACATTGCCTCTGCCTATTTTTTTGGCCAATGTGCAAGCGGGATACCCCTCGCCGGCAGAAGATTACCTCGATAGAAAGCTCGACCTCAATGAACTTTTGATTGCCCACCCCGCGGCCACTTTTTTTGTTCGCGTTGCCGGCGATTCGATGCAGAACGCCGGAATCTTTTCCGGCGACATCCTGGTAGTCGACCGGTCGCTGGAGGCTGCCGACAATAAAATCATCGTCGCCATCGTCAACTCGGAATTTACCGTCAAACGCCTCAAAATCCGCGATGGCCAGATCTCTCTTGTTCCAGAAAACCCCGCTTATCCTATATTAGAGATGAAGGAAGAGAGCGACTTTCAAGTCTGGGGCGTAGTCACTTATGTCATCCACAGAGCTGTTTAACTATTTCTTAATCGACTGCAATCAGTTCTATGTCTCCTGCGAGCAGGTCTTTAATCCCAAATTGCGGAAAAAACCGGTCGTCGTCCTCTCCAATAATGACGGCATGGTTATCGCGCGTTCAAAAGAAGCTAAGGCATTAGGAATCCCGATGGGTGCAGTAGCCTTTGAGTATGCCGACCTTTTCAAAGCACAAAAAGTGCATGTCCTCTCTTCCAATTACACGCTTTACGGCGATATGTCCAATCGAGTGATGGATGTCCTGTCAAGGTTTTCGCCCAATATGGAAGTGTATTCGATCGACGAGGCCTTCTTGCGAATGCGCGCCGACGATCCGCTCGCAATCGCAAAAGAGATCAAAAGCACCCTGCTCAAATGGACAGGGATCCCTGTATCCGTTGGGATGGGCGCGACGAAAACCCTCTCCAAGGTCGCTAATGACATTGCCAAGAAAAAAGATGGCTCTTTTGCATTCACGGATCCCGAGCAAATCGACGCTGTCCTCCAAGATCTAGATATCGAAGAAGTTTGGGGCGTGGGCAGACAGCTTAGCGCTGCATTGCGTGAGGAAGGCATCAACAAGGCGCGTGGATTAAAAGAGGCCGACGACACATGGATCAAAAAACGATTCTCGGTCGTCTTATTGCGCACCGTCTACGAGCTACGAGGCCTTTCCTGCCTTTCCCTGAACGAGCTGCCGGCCCCTCGTAAATCGATCACCTGCTCCCGTTCTTTTGGCAAACCAGTCGCAAAACTCAAAGACATCGAAGAAGCCGTTGCTTCTTATACCGCTAATGCTGCAGAAAAATTGCGCGAAGAAGAACTTCTCCCTTCTTTTTTGACAGTCTTTCTCATGACATCCCCTTTTGCAGCCGGTTCATATAGCAATAGCTGGACGATGACCCTGGAAGAGCCTACGGCATTTACGCCGACTTTGACCTCCAAGGCCAAGGAAGCGCTCGGCAAAATCTTCAGGGCCGGCCATCTCTACAAAAAAGTGGGCATCATCATGGGTGGCTTCTCCCCTCAAACCAACTACCAGCCCGATCTATTCCATTCCGATGAAAAAAAAACGCAAAGGCAAAAAAACGCCATGCAAGTCATCGATGGCCTCAACCAACGCTTCGGCGGCTCTTCCATACGGTTTGCAGCCGAAGGGATCCGCCAGCCCTGGAAAATGAAGCGCAACCATGTGACTCAACACTTCACAACTTCTTGGGATGAACTCTTAAATATCGACATATAGCGCTTCAATTTTTTGTTTGTTGAAGGAGGCCATGTGCGGCACATGGTCGATGGAAACGAACAAAAAGGCCGTGGCACACCACGACCGTAAGTGAAGATGCTGAAGCGGAAATTTTCCTAACTTTCAAGTGGAACTATATATAGTGCAGATTTACTCTCCCATTTGGAAAAGCTTTTGCAAACGCTGTTCGGATTCTCGGAGCGCGGACAAATTCTGCACGCCCTGAGATCGGAGATTATTCCACGCCGTCAAAATTCCCCAATAATTGAATTGGAAATCTGATGATCGCGATCTAATTCTTCAAATTCTTCAACCAAGGCATTCAATTCATCGGCCATTCCAGGGTAATTTTTAGAGTCAAAGGGTTTGACAATCAACTTGGCCGTACTGACCCAAGGTCAACCTACTTCATCAAGAATCACGCCAGATGTGTTCGTCACTTGAGTTTTATCTTCGACATCTTGATTTCCCTCCTAAGCAATTGTGAGATTGATATTTCAATTTTGCTCATGTTGTCTCAAAACTCTTATTAAACTTCTGGGATCTCGAGAATATCCAACTTTCAGAAAATGGTGAGAAGCTAAGCAGATAAGCTTCAAGTCGTGGCCTGACAAAATGCCGATTGTTCTAAATGCTCTGAACGGCACCTTGTTAAAATTTTTTATAGAGAAGGTTGTTTTTTGGAAGTGGGTCATTCAAATAGGCCCGAATTGCCTGAGCCTTTTGAGCAGGCGTAGAGCTTTGCCCATGTTGATTGTGAAAGGAATGTTCTGCACATCCGGGATACTCACCAGGTTGGACAATAGCATAGAGCTTTCCATAGATGGCATCTTTTGCCATTTTGGGCATCCGCGAAAACCGTTCAAGAGCATTAGCGACCCCCTGACTTTCACTTTCTAATGAGTAGGCGATCTCTTGAAAAATCATCCTGTCATCCGCTGTAAAATCCCAGACCTTGATTGTGTTGTCGTCAGAGCCCGAAAAGAGCTTCCCATCGAAGATGGTAAGAGAGCAAACCGACCACTCATGGCCTTTCAGGGTCGCTGTGCACTGCCCTCTTTTTGCTTCCCAGACCTTGATGGTTTTGTCGTCAGAGCCCGAAAAGAGCTTCTCATCGAAGATGGCAAGAGAGCAAATCCGGCCCACGTGGCCTGTCAGGGTCGCCGTGCACTGTCCTGTTTTTAGTTCCCAGATCTTGATGGTTTGGTCGTTAGAGCCTGAAAAGAGCTTCCCGTCGAAGAGGGCAAGAGAGCAAACCGAGTTCTCATGGCCTATAAGGGTCGCTGTGCACTGTCCTGTTTTTAGGTCCCAGACCTTGATTGTGCAGTCCGCAGAGCCCGAAAAGAGCTTCCCGTCGAAGATGGCAAGAGAGTAAACCCCGGACCCATGACCTGTCAGGGTCCCTGTGCACTGTCCTATTTTTAAATCCCAGATCTTAATGGTGTGGTCGTCAGAGCCCGAAAAGAGCTTCCCATCGAAGATGGCAAGAGAGAAGACCGAGTTCCCATGGCCTGTCAGGGTCGCTGTGCACTGTCGTGTTTTTAAGTCCCAGATCTTGATGGTATTGTCCGAAGCGCCCGAAAAGAGCTTCCCATCGAAGACGGCAAGAGAGAAGACCGAGTTCCCATGGCCTGTCAGGGTCGCTATGCACTGTCCTGTTTTTAGGTCCCAGACCTTGATTGTGTCGTCGTAAGAGCCCGAAAAAAGTTTCCCATCGAAGACCGCAACACAGCAAACCGAGTTCCCATGGCCTGTAAAGGTATGCAAAGCATACACTCCTTTTGTGGGATTTGAATGAAGACCTTGGTAGGCATTCCGGAAATTCTTAATGCGGCTTGGGGTTACGCTTGGAAAACGGTGATAAAATAATATTCGCCAAACATCATTATCTTTCAGCATCTTGTTGAATTGTCTACAGAACAAGGGACTTCTCGCAATGTCCTGACAAGGCAAGTGTGAAAAAATTTGGGTGATTATATCTTGCGGCATCCGTAAGAGCGGAGTGTCGTGCGGTAGAATGGGTGCAGGATTGGGAAGTCCTGAATGATTGATAGGATTCGTCATCGTTAAACCTTTTTATACAGAGGGTTGTTTTTTGGAGTCTGATCATTCAAATAGTCCCGAATTGCCTGAGACTTTTGAGCAGGTGTAGAGTTTTGCCCATGTTGATTGTGATAGGCATGCTTTACACATCCGGAATACTCATTGGCAAAATGTTGGCAAATTTTATAAAGCTTTTCATAAATGGCAACTTTTGCCGTTTTAGGCATTCGGGAAAACCGTTCAAGGGCATGAGTGCCATCCTGACTTTTACTTTCTAATGAGTGTGCGATCTCTTGAAAAATCATCCTATGATCCGCTGTAAAATCCCAGATCTTGATTGTTTGGTCCTCAGAGCCCGAAAAGAGCTTCCCATCGAAGATAGCAAGAGAGCAAACTGCCCATCCATGGCCAGTCAGGGTCGCTGTGCACTCTCCTGTCTTTTGGTCCCACACCTTGATCGTGCGGTCTGCGGAACCCGAAAAAAGCTTACCATCGAAGATGGCAAGAGAGTAAATCGAGTTCCCATGGCCAGTCAGGGTCGCTGTGCACTTTCCTGTTTTTATCTCCCAGACCTTGATGGTGGAGTCGTTGGAGCCCGAAAAGAGCTTACCATCGAAGGCAGCAAGAGAGCGAACCCAGGCCCCATGACCTGTCAAGGTCACTGTGCATTGTCCTGTTTTTATGTCCCAAACCTTGATTGTGCGGTCGTCAGAGCCCGAAAAGAGCTTCCCATCTAAGGCAGCAAGACAACGAACCCAGTGCCCATGACCTGTCAGAGTCGCTGTGCACTTTCCTGTTTGGAGGTCCCAGACCTTGATTGTGCAGTCGTCAGAGGCCGAAAAGAGCTTCCCATCGAAGATGATAAGAGAGCAAACCGCGTCCTCATGGTCTGTCAGGGTCTCTGCGCACTCTCCTGTTTTTGGGTCCCAGACTTTGATAGTGTGATCCCAAGAGCCCGAATAAAGCTTCCCATCGAAGATGACGAGAGAGCAAACCCGTTTCTCATGGCCTGTCAGGGTCGCTATGCATTGGCCTGTTTTTAGGTCCCACACCTTGATTTTGTTATCGTAAGAGCCCGAAAAGAGCTTCCCATCCCAGATGGCAAGAGAGCAAACCAGACTCCCGTGGCCTGTAAGGGTATGCGAAGCATACACTCCCTGGGTGAGATTTGAATAAATATCTTGGTGAGCATTCCGGAAATTCTGAATGAGGCTTGTGTCAACGCTTGGAAAACGGTTATAAAATAGTCGGCGCCAAACATCATCATCTTTCAGAGTCTGGTTCCAATGTCTGCAGACTAAGGCACTTGTTCCGATTTCCTGGCCAGGCAAGTGTGCCAAAATTTTAGTGACTATATCTTGTGGCATCTGCAAGAGCGGAGTGTCCTGCGGTTCAATAGATGCAGGGGTGCAGAGCTTTAAATGAGTTATAGGATTCGTCATCATTAATTCCTTATTAAACCCCTTTTTCAGAGGGTTGTTTTTTTGGAGTCTGATCGTTCAAATAGGCTCGGATTGCCTGAGCTTTTTGAGTTGGCTTAGAACTTTGCCCATTTTGATTGTGAAAGGCATGTTCTGCCCATCCTATATACTCATTGGCAAAAGGTTGGCAAATACCATAGAGCTTTATATAGATGGCATCTTTTGCCATTTTGGGCATCCGCGAAAATCGTTCAAGGGTATCAGCGATACCCTCACTTCCACTTTCTAATAAATGTGCGATCTCTTGAAAAATCGCGCGGTGATCCGCTGTAAAATCCCAGATCTTGATGGTGTTGTCGGCAGAGCCGGAAAAGAGCTTCCCACCAGAGGCAGCAAGAGAGCGAACCCAGTTCTCATGGCCCTTAAAGGTCGCTGTGCACTCTCCAGTTTTTAGATCCCAGACCTTAATGGTGCGGTCTGCAGAGCCCGAAAAGAGTTTCCCATCAAAGGCCGCAAGAGAGAAAACCCAGTTCTTATGGCCCTTAAGGGTCGCTGTGCACTGTCCTGTTTTTAGGTCCCACACCTTGGTTGTATCGTCGGCAGAGCTTGAAAAAAGCTTTCCATCGAAGGAAGCAAGCGAGCAAATCACGCTCTCATGGCCTTTAAGGGTCGTCGTGCAATCTCCTGTTTTCAGATCCCAAACCTTGATTGTGCTGTCGGCAGAGCCTGAAAAAAGCTTCCCATCAAAAACAGCAAGAGAGCGAACCCAACTCTCATGGCCCTTAAAGGTGGCTGTGCACTGTCCTGTTTTTAGGTCCCAGACCTTCATAGTGCGGTCCGCAGAGCCCGAAAAGAGCTTCCCATCGAAGGCAGCAAGAGAGCGAACCGATTTCTCATGGCCTCTAAAGGTGTCCGTACACTCTCCTGTTTTTAAGTCCCAGACCTTGATGGTGCGGTCGGCAGAACCCGAAAAGAGCTTCCCGTCGAAGGGAGCAAGAGAGAAAACCAAGCCCTTATGGCCTCTCAGAGTGGCTGTGCATAGGCCTGTTCTTAGCTCCCAGACCTTGATTGTGTGGTCGGAAGAGCCCGAAAAGAGCTTCCCCTCGAAGTCGGCAAGAGAGCAAACCGAGCCCTCATGGCCTGTAAGGGTATGCAAAGCATAAACTCCTTTTCTGGGATTTGAATGAAGATCTTGGTAGGCTCTCTGGAAATTCTCTATGAGGCTTCGGTTAACGGTGGGGAAATGGTGATAAAATAATATGCGCCAAACGTCATCATCTTTTAGCGTCTGGTTCAACTGTCTACAGACCAAGGCGCTTGCTCCGATTTCCTGGGCAGGCAAATGTGTGAAAATTTTAGTAACTATATCTAGGGGCATCTGCAAGAGCGAAGTGTCCTCCGGTATAATGAGCACAGTGTTGGGAAGTCGTGAATGATTAATGGGATTTGTCATAATTAATTCCTTTTTTTTAAATAGGTTGTTTAGATTAGAATTTCATGCTAATGAGAAATTTAATTAAAAAAAAGAGTTAAATACGACTTTATTACTTTTTACTTTTCCTAAAAAGTTTTATTATACTATGAAGCTATTCTTGATAGTTTAAACATAAATGGATTCAAAAGTTGACCAATCATCATGTCGAGGCTTTAGGTTTGGAGCCGATAAGGACACTCGCAGTGCAGCCCCATAATATATAGCCAGCTGAAAAGAGGAGGATGCCTAGGAAGTGAAGGGACAACTTTTGAATCACGATTAGCTCTAAAAAAAGGAGGTGAAAGTAAAATCTTTGTTTATGATTTCAATACTTTATTACATTTATTGATTTGACTCGAAATTATAATTATAAGAAAAATTATACTAGACTCGGGAGAGATTTATTATTTAGAAATCAAGGCGGCCTCGGAAGGTCAGCCCGTAGAAAGCCAGATCCCCTTTTCCACGCACGTAAATAGGGAAGTGGTCATCCGTGAACTGTTCGCTCTGATTCTGTCCCCACCAATACTGTGTTTCGAAGCCGGCACTTAAACCGAAATGCAACCGATCTCGACGGAAGTTGCGGTCCCAGGCAATCCCGGCGGCGATTTGCACAGTTGGACTAAGGAGATGGAAATCGGTATTCAGATCAACGACTTTGGCGCCGTCCAGCTGGCGTTGTTCTTGCTTGTCGAAAAATTGTCCGATGATCAATGCAGTAGCGATATCGCCGAAAAAGTTAAAGCCTGCTCCGAGCACCCAATTGGATTCGATGCCGATAAGGGGACCTGCTCCCTTGAAATCATTATCGAACTCAGTACGAAAAGCCTGCCCGTGCGGAATAAACCCACCGCGGTAGCGGAATTTGGCTTCTTGATTAATCCAGGCCCCTTTGAGCCCGAAAAAAGGACGGAACGTGAGTGTCTTCGCGATGTAATAGGCCCTGCCGATTTCAACATCAACGGTTTGAAACTCGATTTTCCAGTGCGCATGGGCCTCAGAGACAGTGGCCCCTTGAGGGGCTCCCGTCCCCTGGAACAGGAAGAGAGGATAAAAGGAGCCATGGCGGCTTTCAGAAGCGTCGGGGACAAAGCGGGTATAATTCACATAGATGTCCCAATGATCATGCGGGAGATGCACGCCGAGGCCTACGCGGAAACCGGATTGGAAATCGAAATCGACGATTTGGGAGGTGGCAAATTCCATCCCTTCCTCGCGTGTTCTCCAATAGAGCCATTCCCCCGTCAGATAGAAGTGGCTGCGCGGAGCTTGAAATGCCGCTCTTGGATACTCATTCCCCTCAGTTATCTCCTCCCGCTGCGATTCTTCTTTAGGAGGATTAGAATAGCCAAACCCAGGGTTGGTAGCAGACGTGGGCAAATAACTCGTCTTCATGAAATAGGGATGATCAGCGGGAAGCTCGGTAGAAGCTTCTTCCACGTGGTTAAGGTGTTCTTTTTTCTCTATTTTGGGATGGGTTTTGCTCGTAAACCATTGATTTTTGATGTTAGGCGACTTCTTTTCTTTTTCCGGTGTTTTTGGTTTTTCCGGAGGACGCCGGGCTCCCGCATATTGGGGTTTGAGTTTTTTTGGATTTTCCGTCACCTTTTGTTCCTGGTTCTTAACTGGAAAGATCACTCGGGGCTTAGCCGGCGGCTTTTGTTGCTCTGATTCGGGCGCCTTGTCTTCAACAACCACTTCTTCGAACAACTCTTCATCGCTAATTTTCCCATCGGCAAAAACGATGGACTGGAAGAGCAATGAAAATGCAGCAACAGAGCGGAAGAAACTGGAAGGCATGTCACCTCGAAAACAAAGGAATTTTATAGCTTTAAAGAAGTTAAAAAGAAAGAAGAATCCACTAAACATAGCGGCACTGCGCTATTCGTAATCATCGTCGTTTTCTATTTCAGCCTCCATGGGCAGAATTCCTTCGGCAAGGCAATCCCGGTATGCACAAAGTTCGATTCTATGCTGAGGGTTTAAAGACGATTTGGAAGTGAAATTTTCACCACAGCGAGTCAAAAGTAATTGAAACAGAACAAACGCATTAGATTCCTCTATCCAAGAAGCTTTTTCCGTTCTTTCTTCATTCGAGTAAGTGCTCAAAAGGGCAGCTCGAATCATATTGAGAATAATACAAGCATCAACTCCCTTTTCAACATATTCCTCAATCATATTTTTATAATAATTATAATTATCGATGTCCTCTGGATTAACCGGCGTGTTTTTTTTCGAAGGCTCAGGAAAAACACCAAACTTAGATGCAAAATAATCAGTAATAATTTTGTAGCCTTTCAATTCCGCCATTTGGCGAGGAGACACAAAATCGAAAGGTTCATTATTTCCTTTGACGAATTTGCCAACACTGTAGGCATCAACATCAGAAAACTTCTCTTTTTCGACAATGGCCTGGCATTTGTGTAAATCGCCATCCGACACAGCTAAAAAAATTCTAACAAATGCATCGAGAAATTTTTTTTCTGCAGGTGTCCTTCCTTTGGTGTCAATAACGCGATATCTCTCCTTTGGTAATCGACCAATCACATACGACTTGCGATTATCGAAATAAATTCTTCGTTGGGTTAATTGTTGGACTTCTTGTGCCACAAATGCTCCCGCTTTTTTTGGGCAGCATTTTATCACTCTTATTTATTTATTGCCAATCTTGGAGAATGCTTAGAAAGAGCCTTTTTTTAAAAGTTCTTGAAAGGAAGGATCATGCCTGACGGAATCGAAAACAGGGTCGGACAAGACTTCGGTCACATTGGCAAGGCCTTCACTGATCGCCGTCTGAAGCCATCCCACAGCGGGAACGGCTTGTTTCATTTGGGCATGGGCGCAGGCATTGCGCAATGCTGTCTCGGTTGTGGGCAAATTCTGAAAACAGGTCCCAGCCAGCTCGATGACGAGGCGGAAATCTTTTTGCTCGAAGGCCACTTTATGAAGAAGGCAAAGCGCATCGCCCCCGAGTTCTTCTCGAATGGATTTAAGAAGATCATAAGTATCTCTCGAATCCCCCTTCTCGTACTTTAAAAAGGCCAAGTACTGGGTGGCCAGTTCGTAGATCATTCCTTTTTTTGCTTTTGACCGGATCTCTTTGCAAAGACGAAACGCGTCCTCTTTTTTTCCTGTCTGCATCATGACTTCGACTACTTCTAGTTGCTGACGCAAAGAATCATCGCGGTCCGTCTCAGAAAGATGGCGGGTGCGCCTAAATGTATCGTAGCTTTGAAAAGCGAGCAGGAAAAAGAGCGCCCCTACCAAAAACCCTTGCGTGACGAAGAAAAAAAGGCTGATCGCAAGGGCGATGACCATACTTGTGAGAATGGCGTATTTGAAGCCTTTGAGGCCAAAAAATCTTTCGAGAACAATTCTCAGTAGCTGCCCGCCGTCGAGCGGCATGACAGGAAGGAGGTTGACGATCGTCCAAAATAGATTAACTGCGCGTGTTAAGGAGAGAATGTAAGCAACCGTCCCTTGCGCAAAAGCCGGGACCTGCAAGAGAAGAGTAGCGATGAGGACGAGAATAAATCCAACGAGGGGGCCATCGAGCACGATGAAGAATTGTTTCCAAAAGGAAAGCTTTTGACCATTGTGATAAGTCAATCCGCCGAGAGCGACGAGTTCAATCCGGGGATTTTGACCGAACATTACGGCTGTCAATGCATGGCCGAATTCATGACACAGAACAGAAACAAAAATGATGCCGACCCAGATGAGCGTGCCGACAAAACTTCTACTATTGAGATAGCCGATCATAGCGGCAAACAACCAAAACGTAGGAAAAATACTGATGGGAATGCGTCCGCGGAATTGCAACATCGCTACCCTTTCATGGCTTTCATCATTGTTTCTCCCATGACTGCAGGCGACTCGGCGATGAAAACCCCTGCCGCTTTGAGGGCGTCCATTTTACTTTTGGCATCCCCTTTTCCGCCAGAAATAATCGCACCGGCATGTCCCATTCTTTTTCCTGGGGGTGCTGTGACACCGGCAATAAAACCGGCAACAGGCTTCTTGCAGCACGTTTTGATCCATTCTGCGGCCTGTTCCTCTGCGTCTCCGCCAATTTCGCCGATCATCAGAATCCCTTGCGTTTCCGGATCGTTTTGAAAAAGATCAAGGACATCGATAAAATTCGTCCCATTGAGGGGGTCTCCTCCTATTCCGACACATGTCGTTTGGCCGAGTCCCAAGATCGTGGTCTGCCAAACAGCTTCGTAAGTCAACGTTCCCGATCGGGAAACGATCCCGATTTTTCCTCGCTTGTGGATGTATCCGGGCATAATGCCGATTTTACATTCATCCGGCGTGATCACGCCCGGGCAGTTAGGACCAATCAGGCGGCTGCGTCTGCTGTTGCGCATGATGCGGCTCACCTCGAGCATATCGCGCACGGGAATGCCTTCCGTGATACAAACGATCAACGGGATTCCAGCATCTTCCGCTTCGATGATGGCGTCTGCCGCATAAGGCGCGGGGACAAAAATCATCGTCGCATCGCACTTTGTCGCTTTTACAGCTTCTTCTGCCGTATCGAACACGGGCAATCCGAAAATCTCCTGTCCTCCCTTTCCTGGGGTGACTCCTCCGACGAACTGCGATCCATAAAGCATGCATTGTTCCGTATGGAATTTTCCAGCTTGTCCTGTAATGCCCTGGGTGATCACTTTTGTTTTTTTGTTGATGAGGATGGCCATTATGCTGTCCTCTTCTTTAGCTCTGCGCAGACTTTTTCTGCGGCTTCGGCAAGGCCGTCCGCAGTGATGATAGGCAACTTCGATTTTTCAAGCAGCTTTTTCCCTTCTTCGACGTTCGTGCCTTCCATTCTTACGACGAGGGGAACTTTGATGCCCATGTCCCTGACCGCATCGATAATGCCCTCCGCAAGCGTCGCGCAATTCATAATGCCCCCGAAGATATTGACCAGGATAGCCTTGACATTAGGATCGCTTAAGATAATTCGAAATCCGGCTGCGACTTTGTCTTTTGAAGCCCCTCCCCCTACATCGAGGAAATTTGCCGGCGCCCCTCCGCAATATTTGATGATGTCCATCGTGGCCATCGCAAGGCCTGCTCCATTGACCATGCAGCCGATATTGCCGTCCAAAGCGATGTAGGCGAGCTCGAATTCTTTTGCCGCGACTTCATTTTCCAATTGCTGCGTATGATCGTAGAGCAAAGCAATCTCGGGCTGACGGAAAAGGGCATTGTCATCGATCGATAGCTTGGCGTCAAGGGCCCAAAGTTTGCCGTCTTTGGAAGAGACGAGAGGATTGATTTCGAGAAGCGACGCGTCTGAGTCGATAAAAGCTTGGGCTACGCCTTTGGCAATCCTCGTCCCCATTTTTGCCATTTCTCCATTCCATCCCATGAACTTGCAGAGCTTCACTAATCGATAGTTGCGAACAGAGCCATTGAACTCGATCGGCACTTTTAAAATCTTGTCGGGATGATTGGCGGCCACTTCTTCGATTTCCATTCCTCCTTCTGGAGAGGCGATGAGAATAGGGATCGCATTCTCTCGATCGATCACCGCGCCGAGATAATATTCTTTCTGGATATCCAGCGGTTTCGCGATCAAGACCTTGTGCGCGATCACCCCCAGCGGCCCGGTCTGATTATTGACTATCTTCATCCCGAGGAGATTTTCAGCGGTTTTGAAGATTTCTTCGGGCGTTTTTGCGAACTTGACGCCCCCGGCCTTCCCTCTTCCCCCAGCATGTACCTGGATTTTTAAAACCGCTTCTTTTAGACCCAGACGTTTGATCAGGGGGTCTACATCGTGGATTTTAGAGGCCACTCCGAATTCCGGAATGGGAATGTTATATTGGCTTAAAATTTCTTTAGCCTGGTATTCGTGTGTGTTCATCCTCTCCTCGGATTAAATCCCCTTATCTGCTAGAATTGTGTTTTCTATCAATTATTTTTATCATTTGACAATGTTCAAGTTTCTCAAAAGTGGCTACGAAAAAATCAAAACGGCCCTGAGCAAGACGCGCTCAGTTCTTTCTCAACGCATTCAAGCCCTTTTTGGGAAACCCTGGAACGATGAGACCTTTGACGAACTTGAGCAAATTCTCTTCGAGGCGGATCTAGGCACAAAATGCGCTTCCTCCTTCGTCGAACATCTCCGTTCCCGCCTGCGCACAAAACCGACAAACGACATGGAAGAAATCCTCAAAATTTTCCATGATTATACATTGTCGATTCTAAGTAAGGCCAACCCGCTGGAACCTAAAACGCCCTCTGCCGGCGAACCGTATGTCTACCTGATCGTCGGCGTCAACGGCAGCGGTAAAACGACATCGATTGCCAAATTGGCAAAAAGATTTCAGCAGGAAGGAAAAAAAGTCCTTCTCGCCGCAGGCGATACTTTCCGAGCTGCCGCCATCGAACAGCTCTCGACGTGGGCGGACCGGCTAGGCATTGAGATCGTTAAATCCAAGCCCGGATCAGACCCTTCTGCTGTGGCTTTCGATGCTTTGACCGCAGCTAAAGCGCGAGGAATGGACATTGTTTTGATCGATACGGCAGGAAGGTTGCAAAACAAGGCGGATCTGATGAAGGAATTAGAAAAGGTGCGCCGTGTCTGCGGCAAAGTCATCCCATCCGCCCCGCACGAGACCTTGCTTGTCCTCGATGCGACGACGGGCCAAAATGCGATCGACCAGGCTCAAGTTTTCCATGAATCCACCCCATTGAACGGGATCCTCTTGGCCAAGCTCGACGGATCGGCCAAAGGGGGCATTGTCCTTTCTATCTATCAACAGCTAGGCATTCCCGTACTTTGGGTAGGCACAGGAGAAAAGGCCGACGACCTGGAGCCATTCGATCCTGTCGCCTATGCAGACTCTTTGTTTTCTATCTAACGCCACTTTTAATCTCACATCCACCCTACTCTCGACTTTGCAACTTTTTTGGCCTCATGATATGTATGGATTAAAAAGGTGGAGAAACGATGCATATCAAGGGTGGGTGGGAAAAGGCAGTTTATAGTCTTTGCGCGACGTTTTGTGCGACTAGTCTTTTTGGTGAATATATCGTGAATCTAAATGATGATACTGCAGTCTCTACTGGAGGTTCCGGTTCGGGTACAAGCGGGGATTTTCGCTACGTTCTCAACCAGATTCTGAACCTTCAGGCGCAGGAGCTTACTCCTTCTACTTATACAATTACATTCGCAGTGCCGACTGTGATGTTATCGGCATTGCCGCCGGGGATCAATCTATTTAATGATGATACGGTAACGATCGGGAATGCTTCCGGTCCTGCGACCATTATCGATGGAGGAGGTTCCTATCGTCCGTTTTTTATCGCACAAGGGACAGTCGCCTTACAAAATATGGAAATCCGAAATGGACTTGCGCAAGGGGGAAATGGGGGCAATGGCGGTGCCCCATCCGGGCAGCAGGGTTGCGGAGGAGGTGGGATGGGAGCGGGCGGCGCCGTGCACATCGACGGCCTTTATTCAAATAATCCAGCAAATGTCACGTTCAGCAATGTGACTTTTATGAATAATGGAGCTAGCGCCGGACGCGGTGGAACTCCTATCTCGGGACCCTTCACTGTAGGATCTGCGGGCGGCGGTGGCGGTCTTGGAGGGAATGGCGGCGATGGAGGAACTTCCGATTGGGCAGTTGCCGGAGCAGGAGGAATCGTCGGTCGTGGAGGAGATGGTGGGAATGGCTACCTGTTCGGAGGAGGAGGAGGCGGCGGGGGATTTGGTGGAAATGGGGGCGTTGGAAATCCAAATGGCGGCGGCGGCGGCGGTGCCATCATAGGCGCTGATGGAGGAGATGGAGGTAATGGTACTCCAGGTGGAAATGGACTTGCTGTAACGGGATATGTCTTTGGTGGCGGAGGAGCTGGAGGATCAACTCCTGGAAATGGAGGAGGATTTAATGGAGCGATGAACAGTGGAGGCGACGCGGGTGGAGGGGGCTATTTCCCCAGTCCGACGATGGGCCCGGCAGGAGGCACAGGAGGAGGAGGCGGAAGCGCCGGCGGTACAGATGGCTCGGGTGGTCCCGGAGGAGGTGCCGGTGCTGGAGACGGAGCCTCTGGAGGATATGGAGGTGGAGGAAGCGGTGGATATGGAGGCGGAAGTAGTAGTTATGGCGGCGGCGGCGGGTGCGGTACTATGGCAGGTTCAGGCTCAGGCGGCTTTGGCGGCGGCGGCGGAGGTGGAATAAATGGGCAGGCAGGAGGCAGCAGTACTTTTGGCGGCGGCGGCGGCTCTGGTTCAGGTTCAGGCGGCAACGGACCGGGAGGGCCGGGAGGCTCGGATGCCATGGATACGCAAGGAGGCGATGGGGCCGCTCTCGGAGGCGCGATCTTTGTCACGGGAGGGCCTGTCACATTTACCGGCAATTGCTCGAGTTCTGGCAGTACGGTCTCGCCCAATGGAGGAAACGGCGCTGCAGTCGGTAATGGTTTATTTGTAGTGTCAGGGGCAAGCGTCAACTTCGCCCCCGGGCCCGGGATCACAATGACATTTTCTGAAGACATCGCAGATGACAGTCCAAACTCCATCACATCATCGGGAACATGGGAACCTGGGACAGAGAGCGGGGCCTCGATCACGATGCTAGGTCCGGGAACGCTCAATCTTTCCGGAAATAATACCTACATCGGAACGACAGTTGTCACCGGAGGAAGGCTCAACGTCCTGAGTCTGATTTCAGGAGGGGTCGACGTCAGCACTGGGGCTACGCTTGGAGGAACGGGAATTGTCTATGGGGGAGGAACGATTGACGGAAGCCTCTCACCGGGAACATCGATTGGAATGCTGACCTTTGAAACGACAAATGGCAACCTGGTTCTGGATAGTACAGCGGTGACCAATATTGAGATCAGTCCTTCGAACTCCTCGCAGATCGTTATCACCGGAACAGGCGAAGCTATGTTAGGGGGAACGGTCAACGTCTCTGTCGATCCAGGCAGTTATGGGATATCAGGATCGTATCCGATTATCAATGGAGCATACAGCGGAAATTTCAGTTTGCCAATGACGGGAGGGGCGCCGGGTTTCACATTTGATTTATCTTATGAGACGAACCTCGTGAGTTTGCTTTATCAGTTCATAGGACCCGTTGAAATCCTTGTCATTCCTACGCAGGGACTGCATCGCAATGCATTGAAAGTGGCAAATTATCTCAATCAGGCGTTTGAGGATAAGTATATTCCCGAAGCAGAAATTGAGCTACTCACACAACTCGATCAAAACGATTTAAAAAACGCATTGAACAGTATTTCTCCCGCAAGAAATGCCTTTGCCAATTACATCACGCAGCAGCTGGCATTCTCTTTAAGCGATCTCGTGACACAGCATCTCGATGGTTTCCGCATAGGTAAGAGCAATTTCACTCAAGGCCAACAGACGGCAGCATTGCTTGCCGATGCATCCGACAAACCGAGAGGTAGTTGCAGAACTTTAAACACCCCTGAACAAAGCACTTACTCCGGATGGGTGTCTGGTTTTGGGGAATATGCCCGTCAAGCGGCAATCAAGCAGAATCCTTCGTTCGACTTTTGGTCCGGAGCGATCCTGGGGGGTTTCGACTACCACATGAAAAATAATGGGTTTGCCGGAATAGCAGCAGGCTATGCGCATACCCATTATTCAGAAGATCACAAAATGGGCCATGGCAATATCCAATACTACTTCGCCAGCCTCTATGGCAATGTTTACTCCGGGAATTTCTACTTTGCTCCTTCCGTTTGGGGAATTTTTAATCACACTCACAATCTTCGGGAGATCAAATTTCCAGGATATTCTGCAACAGCAAAAGCCAAGATTTGCGCATGGCAGCTCGTGCCCCACTTAGAAGTAGGATGCGATTTCAAATACACATGGGGCGCTGTAATCCCCTTCACATCCGTCGACTGGGCGATCACCTGGCAAAGAGGATACCGGGAACATGGATCTTCCTATTTCGACGCACGCGCGAAGTCTAAAAGCAATTCCATGTTGCGCAGCGAAACGGGGCTCAAGCTGTGTGAGAAATGGGAAAAATGCTGGGGAGCTTTTTTCCTACGTGAAAAAGTCGCCTATGTCTACGAAACTCTCTTTGGAACGGGCAACGTGACGACAGCATTGGTCGGGATTCCCAACTCCTTTACCGTGACATCCCTTGTAAAAAATCTGAATCTGGCAGACCTTGCTATCGACTTTGCAGTTCAGATCGGTAGAAAACGGGCAACGACGGTGAGTTTGGGCTACGAGGCGGAAGTGGGTTCTCACTTCTGGTCTAATCAGCTCGTCCTGAGTCTGAACCAAAACTTCTAGAAATCGATGGAATTTTTTATTTAATTTCGAAGCAGCAGGCTCCGACGATCTTTAGCGCCGGAGGGCCCCAGGAAAAGGGAAAAACAATTTCCTCATTTTTCCGTTTCAAAATCAGGTTGGCCTCCCCGCCATCGGGATCCTCTGGCAAGTCGATCATTGCAGACAATTCCCCATATTCGCTCGTTTCTGAGGAGTTGAGGAGAACACGTTCATTTTTAATTTCCAAAAAAAGATCGACATTTTCGTAAGGTTCCAAGTCATTGCCTGTGAAGAGAAATTTCTCCCCTTGTTCTCCTTTGAGTTCGAGATCGAGTTTAACTCCTTTTTTTGATTTCATGCCTAAGGGAAATGGAACGAGCTCTGTCGCATAGGCATCGTCTTGGGACTCCATCCAAAATATCAGCCTCTCTCCTCGTTTCGCAGAACAAATGAGGTAAATGTCATCCTCGTAATCTTCGTCAGGACGCATGAGGATTAAACGCCCTTTTTGATTGGAGACATAGTCAAATGTTTCCGTTCGTTGACCATCGTAGTTTTCTACGATGAGCCGATAAGTTTTGCTCGGAGGAAAGTCGCTTGCTCTTAAGTGATACCTGTGAAACTTCATCCCCTGCCATTTGATCTCTCCCCAATTTTTTTCGCAATGGAGGTCCGGCTCCCCCGCAACAAGGCTCTGCACCAATACCAATATGGCCACAAAAAATCTGATTTTCATCATCCTTCCCTCTTTTTGTACCTTAGAAGCTGTAGTTAAAATTTTCAACTCCACAAAAAAAGTTGTCATTCTTTTTTTAATTTGACATAGTGAACAAAAAATCGGCACCATACTGGGCCCGCTTAGGTTTTGGGAATTTTGACTCTGCGAGGCGAAGCAAACTCGAAGCGAAGCGGCCGAATGCTGCAACAATCCAGTGGATGGTTGCAGGTCATCCCGGAACCGAAGTTCCGGATGACACGAGTGACCATTGCTGAATGGCTGAGGAAACACGAGAAGGTCCAGGCGGACCTTCGCAGTGAGGAGCAGGGGAACGCAGTGAACCGGGTCGATCGATTTGGCAAAGTCGCAGCCAGTCAAAATTCATAAAACCTAAGCGGGCGCAGTATATATGTTATTGAACAGAAGCTTCTCCCTTTTTTCTCCTCGAGCAATCAGTGAAAAACAGCATCGCGGCCTACTCGTACAATTCATCCTTTTCGAACTGTTCGAATGCTATAAAGTGTTCCAAGTCAATTGGGACAGAGTCCTTTCCCCCCATCCCAGCCATTTTCCTTACGATTGGTCATCGAAAACAGGACATCTCAATAAAGCACAGGAGCATATCTTTTTGCTGAAGGAGGCTTTTTCAGATTTTCCTAAAGTTGTGAAGAAATTTGAGAATGAGTTCTCTAAAAAATTAGATTCCATCAGCCAAGAGCTGTTCCTGCAAACACTAAGGAAAATCTTTACAGCCCTTGAGCCATTCTTTGAACTTTGCAAGGACAATGAGAACTTGATCCATTTTATGCTCAAAAATAAGGAATCGATGGATTCGCTGATGGGCCCGGGCTACTTTCATGATTTTTTACTGAAAATCCATCCTTGTGGATTGGAAACCCTGGGAGAAAAAATGTGCGATCAGTATCATCAGCGAGGCTTTTTTTCACAAATTCCAGAATTTAAAATTTTGTTAGCAGAACTTCATGGCTGATCCACTTCGCGATCTCATTCGCGATACCTTGCAGCATTTACAAGATCCTCTTCGGGCAAAACAGCCGCTATTGGCATCCGTAGAAGAACGCTGTTTTTTTCAGCAGAAAAAAGTGGAACCCCGAATGATTGATGAACCTGCTCCGATTGTGGTTAAGTCTCAGGCGGCCCCCCTTCCAAAGCAAGATCCATCGCCCATAAAAAAAATCCTCCAAAAAGCCGCTCCCGCCGTCAAGATCATCGAGCAAGTCCCCGACGATGCGGAAGCGAAACGGATTGCCGAAGGTTGGAAAGAAAAGGTCACCGATGCCGAAGTGATCTTACTTCTTTGTGACACGGCGTCCGACACCGTCGACTTTTTGAAAGGACTGGCAAAAGGGATCGATCAGCATTTGGCCCAAACAAAAATTTTGGCGGCTGAACGGTTGGAAAGAGAGAAACGGTGGGATATTTTCTTAAGTAAAAACACCTTCCGGCTCATCATCGCCTCTGAAGAGATGCAGAAACTTCCTGAATTGATGCGATTTTATAAACCTGAATCCTTAGGCAAAATTCCCCTTCTCACCCTTTCCCCCGCATCTGTTTACAAAGCTTTGGAGCATAAGGCGCTGTTATGGAAAACGCTATGCCAGATGCTAAAAAATACCGCGCGCAGGAAGGATTTATAAATTTGGACTCTGCGAGGCAAAGCAAAATCGAAGCGAAGCGGCCGAACGAGGAAGAACATTCCCGAATAGGGCTGCAACCATTAAAGGATGGTTGCAGGTCTCCTCAGAGTTCAAACTCCGAAGAGACTGGAACGGCTGAAGAGGCTGCGGAGACACGCGAAAGTCCGGTGGACTTTCGCAGTGCAAAGCAGGTGAACGAAGTGAACCGGGCTGATCGATTTGGCAAAGCCGCAGCCAGTCCAAATTCACAAAACCTGACGGAGCGCGGTATAGCCGAAGTTGTTTTAGACGACGCCCTCGACCGCCCACTCGATTACTGGATTTCTGAGGAGCTTAAAGGAAAAGTAGAGGTCGGATCACGCGTACAGATCCCCGTTCGCCGGTCGGCAAGACAAGGAACCGTCATCGCGATCAAGTCCAGCAGCACGTTTGGCAAATTGCAAGAAATCGCCGTAGTCCTTTCCGATAAAACCCATGTGACCCCTGAATTATTTCGTTTGGCCGCATGGATGTCGGAATACTACTGCACGCCTCTCCGAAAAGTGCTGAAAACAATTCTTCCCTCCAGCGTGCGAGGCAAAGCAAAAGCCAAACTGCAGCTTTTGATCAAGCCCGCAGTGTCGATGAACCAGCTTGCCTCCCTTTGCGATGCGCTGAGGAAGTCCCATCCTCCTCAAGCATCTGTTCTCGATGCCGTCCTTCAGTCACCAAAGGGAATATTCCTTTCTAAACTGTTGGAAACAACTTCCCGAAGTCCGATTGAAAGTCTGATCAAAAAGAAGATTTTGCTGAGTCAAAAAATTCAAGTCGACCGTTCTCTTTTGGCCGATGAAGAATATTTTCCGACGAAAGCCAAAACTTTAAACGAGGAGCAGCAAGAGGGTTTGAAGCAGATTTGCACAAGCTTGCAGCAAAATCGATTTGAAGTGCGGCTTCTCCACGGTGTGACAGGCAGCGGTAAAACGGAAATCTACCTCCAGGCGATGCAGCAGGCACTGCAGCTCAAAAAGGGAGTTCTGTTCCTCGTCCCTGAAATTGCGCTGACGTCGCAGATGATCGAAAAATTAAGAACCCGTTTTCAGGAAAAAATCGCCATTTTGCATTACCGCCTCTCCCAGGGGGAACGGTTTGATGCCTGGCATCAGATGCGCGATGGCAACGCGATGATCGCGATCGGCGCTCGCTCCTCCGTATTCAGCCCGATACAGAACCTCGGACTGATCATCGTCGACGAAGAACATGAAGGCTCCTACAAACAATCGGAAGAGCAGCCCGCCTATCATGCACGCGATGTCGCCGTCATGCGGGGCAAGATAGCAAACGCCTCCGTCGTTCTCGGGAGCGCTACCCCGAGCATCGAGAGCTATTCCAATGTCAAAAAAGGGAAATACCAGCTAAGCACCCTAAAAAAGCGCGCCGATCACGCCCTCATGCCGGAGGTGTCGATCGTCGATATGAAAGACGAATTTGCCAAAGCAAAAGGATTTACCCTCTTTTCCGACCGCTTATTGACCTCTATCAAAAAGCGGGTAGAAATCGGCGAACAGGTCATGCTCTTCCTGAATCGGCGCGGCTATCACACCGCGCAAATGTGCAAAAAGTGCTCCCATATTCTGCAATGCCCCCATTGCGATGCCAATCTCACTTTTCACCTTGGGGAGAATGTACTCGCCTGCCATCTTTGCGACTTTCGCCTATCGCCTCCCCCCCGCACATGCCCGAGTTGCAAAGCCGAAGGCGATCTTAAGTTCAAGGGCGCGGGGACAGAGATGGTCGAACGCGCCCTGCACGCTTTATTGCCCAACATCAGGACCCTTCGGCTCGATGCGGACACGACTCGCCATAAAGGAAGCCATGATGTGCTGTTCAAACAATTCCGCGCCGGCAAAGCCGACATCCTGATTGGGACGCAAATGATCGCGAAAGGGCTCCACTTCCCTCAAGTGACTTTGGTGGGAGTTTTAAATGCGGACGGCAGTTTGCAGATCCCCGATTTCCGCGCCTCTGAAAATGTGTTCCAGCTGCTCACTCAGGTCGCCGGCAGATCAGGCCGTGGAGCCTTAAACGGCGAGGTGATCATTCAAACGCATCTTCCCCATCATCCGGTGATTGAAATGGCCAAAGATCAAGACTACGGAAAATTCTTTGAGTATGAGATCGCCGTCCGGGAACTGTTCAAATACCCACCCTTTACACGCCTTGTGAAGTTCACGTTCTCCGGAAAAAATGGGGACGAGGTACAGGATGCAGCTGAAGCTCTGCGCACCGACCTCATCAGCCGACTCCCTTCCCATTTCGAGATCTTTCCGATCGTTCCCTGTGGACATGCGAAAATAAAAGGGGAACTCCGTTACCAATTTCTCATCAAAGCCGAAAAATTAGGACGTTTGCCAGCCCTTTTGCCCGCGTGGACAAATAGAGTGCGCCTTTTTATCGACGTCGATCCCCTTTCCACTTTTTTCTAAGCCGAAATGGGATGTATACCGGACTCGGCCACAAACTTGGATTTTATGCCCCGAATTTTTTCGTGTGACAAAGCGTGGAGCTCGAAGCCATCTTCGTGCCAGCTGGCGAGAGCGAACGCGCAGTCAGACGGAAAAAGGCGGGAGCAGAAAATCCAAGTTTATGGCCGAGTCCGGTATATTTACGCATAGACAAGTCTTCTGCCTTCCAAAGCATGCGTCGCAACTTTCGATTTTTCTACAAGGTCAAAATTTGCATCAGAACGGGATGCTATTCCAAATGTTTTTTGTTCTTTAAAACAGACCCAATAAGAGTCGTTTTGTCGATGAAGCTCAATCCAGGATGCATTTTTGTTCGAGATCGTCCGGAAGCTCGGACATTGGATCAGTTCGCTTACACCAGGAATGACCACCTCTTTTTGACTCACATCGATTTTTGTTTTTAAAATTTCGATGAATTTGTCAATGACACTCTTATGGCGCAAATAAACATATTCATTAAGACCAAAATGGTAATCTTTTGTCGTAAATTCGTTATCGTGAAAAATCTGTTTGGCAAGAGCATTTAGGCTATATTCGAGGATTTTTTCCAATTCATTATCCCCCTTCTCTGCCTTGAGTCCAATCAAGATTTCCTTCATTTCTGATCGGGAAGGAAACGTTATCGTTTCCCTAATCTTCATGTTAGTTAGATGGGCTCCTCCCAACCAAACAATAAATTTGCCGTTCTTTTTTTCCCAATCGATGATTTTGGTAGCAACATAGTTCATTCCCTCCATGCGCCCTCCATTCTGCCAGTCTTTTTCCATCATAATAGAAGCAGGTTTTGCATCGATTCCAACTATCCTGATCCCTCGAGCCCTGGCGGCCTTGATAAGAGTACGATGGTTTTGGCTAGTTATTCCGTAATTTCGATAAAGCGCGCCATCAAAGTCGCCGCATCGTGTTATTAACTCAGGTGACGGTTCTTCCCCGCGATTAAAAGACTCTAAGTCGGCTTGCATTTCATAGTAAAAATGCTCCATGAAGAGTGTTTTTACTCCGGCTTCTTTGAGAAAATCGAGATGTTGATACAAAAACTCAACAGTAAAGTAATCCGCGTGAACATCGCCAAAACAAATCCCTTGATGACCTTCAAATAATTTTCTCATTGTCGACTTTTCGTCTACAGGGATGCGGGGAAGATTATGAGTATCTGCAGGCCGAATCTCCGATCCGTTTCTTCGGAAATAATTGTCTGCTTGTTGATAAAGCCCGTTCCAAAATTTTCTGCAGCATAGTTCTCGAATACTCCCGTCGATCGCATCTGCTTTTTCCTGGGGGGTGGTGGAGCGATTTTCGTTGTTATGAAACGCAACTTTTCCAAAATCTGGATGAGCGATCTGTGCAAGATGTGTGTCAGTGGGCTTGCCCAGCCTCTCCCAGGTTTTGTTGTAAATGAGATTTTTTATTTCTTTTAAAAGAGGGATTTCATCTGATTCTTTAAATAGATTTTCAAATCCTATAAAAGCGGTTTCATTGTACCCAGATCTGAATTGGGCAGCGATTTTTTTAAGTTCCTTTTGAACTAAATGAATCAAATAAGATTCCAACACTTGTTCTTTAACAGCATTTGGAGCTGTCCGTCCATCTTGATCATGAAAAGCGACTCTCCCGAAGTCACCATGGGCGATATTGGGGTGGGAATGAGGCATCGGTTGTCCCATCGCTTTCCATATCCTACGATAGATTTTGCTTGCTGGATCTTTCGTCTGTCCCTGCTCGGCCGTATGTTTGCAGAAGAATTCGAAATGAATGAGCCCTTCCTGTTTATTATTTTTTTTGAAACTCTCTGCGGCCTTATAAAGCTCTAATAGACAAGATGAATTTGTATTATTTATTGACGCCATAACAACTATTAATTATATAAATATCATTTAATTATATATGTGAAATAAGAAAAAATCAAGAAATTAAATAATCTAATATGGAGGCAAGAAAATTATATAATAAGTATTAAAGATTTACTTTGACATTTTAAAACCTGACCGAGCGCGGTATAAATTAAATCGTTTTTTGCGCCCTCAGCAGCGCGAAAAAAAGTCGGCTCCCCGCCGACCTGCCAATCCTCGATCATAAACTGCTATTTTCAGGCGCCAAGAGTCCAAGAAGCGAGGGCCTAACTTCCGCGAGAACAGCCGCGGCCCCGGCGTAAGGGCTCGGGGAGTCAACTTCGATCGAGACGCGAAAGCCGCCGTCAGGGTAGAAGGACCCAATGGCCGGAGGATAGGAATCATCACTTCTCTTAATCTCATCGGCGGTCCGTGAAAAGGTCCAGCGATTTTTTTCTTTTTTATCCGGGCAGGTACCTTTATTCAGAATATTCGTGGCGTTATAGAACACTCGGGTGCATAACTTGACAGGCACGTGCTCATTTTTGGCCAGTTCGTCTTTTTGTTGAGGCCAAGTCTTATTTCGAGTGGACTCGGGAACTTCTTTACGCATCAGAGTGACGCGGACTGCTTTTGAGATTGTGCTGAATTGGTTCAGGACCTCGGGCTGAAAGTAATTAAAGACTTTAATGTCCTTATTGGGGATGGGATGCTCGGCGCACACCTTGAGGTTTTTCAGAGAATAGGGAAGCAGAATTCCCTGTTTTTTAAGGTCTTCGTCTGTTGCGTCTGCGTCGAAATCCCCGTGGGTTTTGAGAGCCTCTATTAGTTTATCATCGACGTCGTTTCTATAGATGCCTTCCGGTTCTATAACAAACACCCACGTCTCGCTCATCTTTTTTGTGGGGTCATAGAGATCCATGGTAGCTCTAAAGATCTCAAATACAACTGGATCTACTTGAGGTAAAATGCCGACAAACCGCCCTAAAGGGGCCATTTGTTTGACGCCGTGGGTTCTGGGGTACATGAACTGGAAATCTTCCTTGGCGGTAGCAACATCATGTTCTGCAATGCGAGGGATAGATTCCGTGTCAAACAAGGTAAACCAGATGCTGGGGTCTTGGATGGTGTTGTGCCATGCCTGACATACGAGCGTGCAAGGGATGACGCCCTCAAGCCCTATCAATTGAGCGACACGCACATCGGTGTCGGCGTGGGGAGAAGGACCGCACGAGAAGGGCGGGTCAAAAGAAGCATTTGTAACTGACATATGTTTATTTCCTAATTATTTTTGTTTTCAAAAGCTTTATGCGAAATAAGTTAATTTTTAATAGAAATTTGCTTGATCTTCGGTAGCGTCTAAATCCTCGAAGAATTCCCCACCGTCGCTCGGCATGTCAATGACCTCACCCTCGTTTGCCTCTGACGACCATCTGTTCATTCCATCGGTTAAATAATCGACCCATTCTGAAAATCCTCTGCAGCTCGAAAGATAAGGAAACTGGAGAAGGCAAGGAGTGAATCCATATTTTGTGAGCAGAAAGTTGAGCAGGGCCGTGTCTGTTCTGCCGCATCCATCTTGAACAGGATGAAGCCATTCCAAACGTTGAATGAGTCTCGCGATGACCGGTAGAACTTCCTTGTGCGTCTTCGTCTGGTTCATTTCAGAATGAAATATACTTAAAAAGAAATTAAAGACGATTTTTACCTGATCTTCCGACATCATATGATAGTTAATCTGATGCTTTTTAGGAAAATCGGAAGTCGGAACAATAAGACCTAAAGAGAAGGAAGGTCCGAACAAATCGGAAATCCAAGCGCTTAAAGAGTAAAATTCATTCATCGCCTCTTGGTACATCGCATAGTCGGGAGCTTCAAAAGATGCACTTACCGGCTCTGATGCCCCGCGGAATACCCCCACTCTTTCCTGGCCCACCATAGTCCCCGTGTGAGGACCTTGAAAATGGGCGCAAGCCGCTTGATGTAAATCCAAATAGAAGGAAGCGTCGAGCTTCCGATGAAAATTCTCTCTTAAAAATTCAAACGCGCTCTCCATGCTCGACATAAATCCAGGTTCCACAGGTCCTCCATGCAATCCCTGATCAAAAACATTCTTCCCATAAACCTGCAACCCCCCGTCTACGCATTCTTTCCATTTACTCTGATTCAATCCATCGTAGATGGTTTCAAACATTTCCTTATTTACTTGGTAAGGGTGTTTGCTTTTAAAAATTGCAATATCCTCATTCGCTTCGGCTATGCACACAGTTAGACGAGTAAACCGATAAGGAAACCGGAATCGATTGTCGTTTGCATATAATTCTTCAAGGTTTGGCATCGATACAAGTTCGCGAGGCAAGGAAAGGAGAGAATTTTGAGAGACGACGAGGGTTGTCAAGCTTGTCATCCCAGCTATCTCAGTAGGGAGCATAACAAGATGATTATTAGCGATAGATAATACATTTAATGATTTCAATTTTCCAATGGTCTTGGGCAATTCAACTATTTCGTTATCAGACAGATGAAGTAACTTTAAATTGATAAGGTCGCCAATCGAATCGGGAAGTTGCTTTAGACGATTACCGGTCATCGACAACAACGATAATGATTTAAGCTTACTGATCGAATTGGGTAGATAGGACAACAAATTATCGTTTAAACATAAGTCTTGCAAATTCACCAGATCGCCAATTCGGAGGGGCAGTTTTTCTATTTTATTGTTGTTGAGATAAAGAAATTTCAAGTTCTTTAAATCCCCAATCTCATCTGGCAATTCAGTCATATTGTTTTGATTGAGATCTAAATAGGAAAGGTGGTTCAGACGGAAAAGGATTGAAGGAAAAGAGTCGAGTTTATTATCAGAAAGAACGAGAATTTTTAGATTTGTACATAAGGCAATCTCATTAGGGAGGGAGCTGAGCGAAAAGTGGCCTAAATTCAAGCTCTCAATTTTAGCTAATTCTTGAGCTTGCTCCTTGAAGAAAGATCTGATCTGTCCAAATCGGGCGAGAGGATGTTCTTCAAGGATCATATTATCCATGAGAGTTTTTAAGGAAGGAGAAGCGACTTTATAAATGGCAGAATAAAAAAGGTCCAAATCTTTGATTTCAGCACAGATTTGCATATAAGCCGCAAGATGCAAAAAATGATAAGGGTCAGAAGCCTTTGTTTTGATACTAAATGTTTTCGCTAGTTTAAAGAAAACCTCTACAACGGATGCTGTGCTGGCCTCCGGGGACACCCGCAAACCCTTTAAGGCAAATACAAGGAGATCCTTGTCATATTTTGTAAAAATATCGCAAACTATCGCCTCAGCCTTTTGCCAAGCCTCATATCTTAATATGCGAGAAACTTTTGCCACATTCCGAAGGTTCCCAGAATCATTGATAATGTTTTTTGTAATATATTCGGGTAATTGAGCGAATGGATCTAAATTAATGTCAAAACTCATACTAATGCCTCTCTTAATTACAAATATAATATCAAAAAATTAAGTATTTAACAAATTAAATATGACAAGTTTGTAAAGTAATTATTTTACACTCTTTCTCCAAAAGCCCCTTTGACAAGTTTTTTTTTATCTCATAGAGTCGGCAAATATACCGCGCGGAGGAAGGTTTTGTGAATTTGGACTCTGCGAGGCAAAGCAAAATCGGAGCGAAGCGTTCCGAACGAGAGAGACCGTTGCTGAACGGCTGCGGAGACACGAGAAAGTCCGGTGGACTTTCGCAGTGCAAAGCAGGTGAAGACAGTGAAACGGGCCGATCGATTTTGCAAAGCCGCAGTCCAAATTCACAAAACCTCACGGAGCGCGGTATAAGTGAGGAGGGCCTTGGTGTTTGCGATTTTCGTCGGTATTCTCTCGGTATTTCTCCTCATTTACTTATTTTGCACCCTTATTTGGCCGGAGAGGTTTTAATCGGTGACCCATTCTAACTGGTTGGAATTCATTTTCCTCTTGATCATCCTGACAGCTCTTGTGAAACCGATGGGTCTCTACCTATGCAGAGTTTTGGACCGAGAAGGGAAAACTGGCCTGGAATTTCTGTTAAAGCCATTAGAAAGAATAACTTACAAACTTTGCGGCATCGATACGTCGGTGGAGCAGGACTGGAAAAAGTATACCGCCTCCCTGTTCCTGTTCACCCTATTTTGTTTTTTGTTCCTTTTTTTCATCTTATTGTTTCAACACATTTTCCCTCTGAATCCGCAAAAGCTCGAAGGGCTCGATCTCGTCGGAAGTTTCAATGTGGCCGTCAGCTTCGTCACCAATACGGACTGGGAAAATTACAATCCCGAAAAAGAAATCTCGTATTTTTCGACAGTTTTTGGGCTGGTCGTACAAAATTTTTGTTCCGCAGGGGTAGGGCTTTGCGTCGCCACAGCTTGCGTGAGAGGAATTGCTAACCATTCTTCAAAATCTTTGGGCAATTTCTGGGTCGATCTCATCCGCGTTTGTTATTATTTATTCCTACCGCTCGCCATCTTTGTTTCTGCAGTCTTCATTTCCGAAGGGGTGCCGCAAAATTTTAAACCCTATACGCGAGCCCAAGCCCTCGAAAAAGATGAAGTCCAAGTGATTGCCCAGGGCCCCATCGCCTGTTTTGAGTCGATCAAGCTTCTTGGCTCCAATGGCGGAGGGGCTACAAATGCCGATTCTGCACACCCCTATGAAAATCCAACGCCGTTTAGCAATTGGCTGCAGATCTTATCGATCCTCTTGATCCCAGCCGGCCAGACCTATTATTACGGCAAATCCGTTCAAAATCAGAAGCATGCCTGGTCGATTTATATTTTCATGCTTCTGCTTTTTTCCATTGGCGTCTTTCTGACTTCTACGATGGAGGCTCGAGGAAATCCTCTTCTGACAGATCAAATGCTGGACTTGAGCCAAGGAAATATGGAAGGAAAAGAGCAGCGATTCGGGAGTTTTGATAGTGCGCTCTTTGCCACTTCCACAACGACTGTATCCGATGGGGCTATGAATTCCAGCCACACTTGCTATCTGCCTTGGTCACAGGGAATTTTATTGCAAAACATGCAAACAGGAAACGTCATTTTCGGCGGCGTCGGAACCGGTGTTTATTCCGTATTGCACTTGATCCTCGTCAGCACTTTCATCGCTGCGATGTTGATTGGACGTGCTCCGCAATATTTGGGAAAAAAAATCGAATCCTTTGAAATCAAAATGAGCATGCTCCCCGTGATTATTTATATTGTCGGTATCTTAGGCCTGACATCTTTGAGTTTTATGTCTGGATGGGGAAAGCTCGTCCTTCCCACACAACCCACTCACGGCTTCACCGGAATGTTATATGTCTTTTCATCGACAATGTCCAACAACGGCAGTGATTTTGCACATATCAATGCCGCCTCGGTTTATTTCAAACTCAGCACGGCTCTATCGATGTTGGCCGGCAGATTTCTCGTCATCCTACCGACAATGGCGCTGGCGGGTTCCCTGGCAATGAAGAAACGCGCTCCGGAAACAGCCAGCACTTTTCCAGCCTCAGGCATTACCTTTATTCTATTGCTGATTGCTGTGTATCTGGTCATTAACGCGCTTGGCTATCTCCCTGCTCTGCTGCTGGGGCCTGCATATGAACATATTTTAATGAGTGAAATGATGCGATGATCAAGATTTTTTCAGATGAGTTCTTATTAAGCATTTATCGCGGGTTGGAAAAATTCAATCCCTTCACTTTGTATCGCAATCCCATTATCTTCATCACAGAGATAGGGGCCATTCTCACGACCCTCCAGTTCATTTTTTTTCAGCGAGAGCAAATCGATTATTTTGCTTTGCATGTCTCTTTGTGGCTTTGGGCAATCGTATTTTTTTCCAATATCGCTGAATCCTATGCGGAAATTCGCGGCGAGAGAACAACGGATTTTATACGTCGATCACGCGGCACGACCTTTGCCAACCTCTATGATCAAGACGGCAATCTCAACGTCGTCAGTGATAAAGATTTAAAAAAAGGTGATCTCGTTCTCGTTCGGAAGGACGAGATCATTCCCGCTGATGGGGATATCATCTCAGGTTTTGCGAGCATCGACGAATCCCTCTTTACTGGAGAACTGCACCCCGCCGTCCGAAGAGCGATGAGCGCGAGCCAAAATGTGCTTGCGGGCACTAAAGTCCTTTCCAATGAGATCGTCATCAAAGTGATGGCAAACTCTGGCGAAGGCGTTCTTGACAAAATGGTCGATCTCGTCGAGAGCTCCTCCCGCAAAAAAACTCACAATGAGGTAGCGACGACAATCCTCCTCTCCAGCCTCTGCATTATTTTTTTAGTCATGGTGGCCAATTTTCAATTTTTTGGCATCTTTTACAATGCCCACCTCGATATCACCATGCAAATTGCTTTGCTGGCGAGTTTGATCCCCACGACCATCGCTGGACTGTTGAATGCCATTTCGATTGCCGGCATCAATCGGTTGATCAAAAAAAATGTGGTCGCAAAAAGCGGCCAGGCCGTCGAAGCCGCTGGTGAGGTCGACCTCGTCCTTCTCGATAAAACCGGGACGATCACGGAGGGGAATCGCCTGGCTGTGGGATTAGTGCCTGGAAGCGATGTCCCTCCGGAAGAATTTGCCAGAGCCTGCTACCTAACTTCCTTTTCGGATGAAACGAAGGAAGGACGCAGCATTCTCGAACTCGTAAAAAAACAATTCCCATTCGTCTGCATTCGTCCGCGAGTACGATTTGATTTTTTTCCTTTCCGGGCTGAAACGCGGTTAAGCGGGATCGATCTTGCCGAAGAAAAATACCGAAAAGGAGCTCCCGATGCGATTGAACAGTTTTTTAAAAGAACGATCCCTGCAGAAATCTCCCGGGTTGTCAAAAATACCGCCAAAGAAGGCAATACCCCTTTGATCGTCGCCAACCACGAGCGCATCCTGGGCACCCTCATTCTCAAAGACAAAATCAAAACGGGACTCGCCAATCAATTCAGCCAATTCAAATTGCTCGGCGTAAAAACCGTAATTGTCACAGGCGATAACCCTTTAACTGCGGCTGTCGTGGCAAAAGAGGTCCAGGCAGACGATTTTTTAGCTTCGGCCAACCCTGAACAAAAATTACATTACCTCAAGCAGCAGCAGCTGGAAGGACATTCGGTCGCGATGACAGGCGACGGCCTGAACGACGTCCCCGCTTTAGTGCAAGCCGACCTCGCCATCGCCATGAACGACGGGACCCAGGCAGCAAAAGAAGCCGCCAACATGATCGATCTCGACTCCCATCCTGGCAAGCTCTTTGATATTATCCAAATCGGCAAAGAACTTCTGATGACAAGAGGGGTTTTAATGGCATTTACCCTGGGGAGCGATATCGCAAAATATTTCGTCCTACTCCCAGCTCTTCTTATTCCTGTTTTTCCAGGTTTTTCAGTGATGAATTTTCTTCATCTAAGCTCCCCAAGAAATACGATCCTGAGCGGACTGATATTCAACGCGCTTATTTTAGTATTGCTTGTCCCTCTTTCTTTCAGAGGAGTGAAACTCGTTCCGGATAAAGTCAACGCGATCCTTAAAAAAAACTTGCTCATTTACGGCCTCGGCGGACTTATTTTTCCTTTTATAGGAATTAAAACGATCGACGCTGTCATTAGCCATTGGTTTGTCACATGATTAAAAATGCTTTTCTTCTCATGCTGGTCTTCACTCTTCTTTTTGGAGGAGCTTATCCATTGACAGTCTTCTTGATCGGACGGATTTTTTTCCCTTTTCAGGCAGGAGGCAGTCTTTTATTTTATCCCGAGCGGCAAACAATCGTCGGCTCCCCATTGATCGGACAACACTTCACATCGCCCCGTTATTTTCACCTTCGTCCCTCTCTGACCCCAGATGAAGAGTACAATGCTGCGTCTTCATCGGGAAGCCAGAGAGGCCCCGCATCCCCAGCCCTTCTGCAAGAGATTTCCACGCGCGCTGAGTTGTATAGGCTGACGAATTTGCTTACCGCAGACACCTGCATCCCCATTGATGCTGTCACAGCCTCTGCAAGCGGACTCGACCCTCATATCAGCATCACCAATGCACTACTCCAGGTGGCGAGAGTGGCAAGCGAGCGGGGTATTTCAGAGGAAGAGGTGAATGATCTTGTCCAAAAGTATACCGAACGCCCCTTTTTCGGACTCCTGGGCGAAATACGCGTCAATGTCCTGATGCTCAATTTAGCGCTCGATCAAGCCTACGTCCAGAAGGAATAGTCCGGTGGTCCTTAACAAAAATTCTTGAGACAATTTCGAGCGTCAAAGCCGCTGAAATTGCTCCAAGAATTTTTGTTAAGGACCACGAGTCACAGCGATTTTATAAGCCCTTGAGCGAGTCCAAATCTTTCATGAGATGCAGGCACTTTGTTAAAGTGCTCTTTGGCCAGGGCAATATGACATCTCCCAATAATGATTTGAGCATTTGCAAACTTAGGATGGGTCTCTGGCACTTTATTCAAGTGCTCTATGGCCTTGCTATAATTTTTTTGGAGCCAATAACAACTCCCAATGGAGATTTGAGCATCTGCAAACTTAGGATCGGTCTGGGGCACTTTACCATAATGCTCTAAGGCCTTACCATAATTCTTTTGGCTGAAATAACAATTCCCAATTAAGAATTGAGCATCTGCAAACATAGGATCGGTCTGGGGCACTTTACCAAAATGCTCTAAGCCCTTACCATAATTCTTTTTGTCAACAACATAACAACTCCCAATACAGATTTGAGCATCTGCAAACTTAGGATGGGTCTCTGGTAGCTTACCATAATACTCTACGACCTTATCATAATTCTTTTGGTTCAAATAACAACTCCCAATTAAGAATTGAGCATCTGCAAACTTAGGATGGGTCTCTGGCATTTTACTTAAGAGCTCTTTGACCTTCTCATAATTCTTTTGTTCAAAATAACGATTCGCAATTGAGAATTGAGCATCTCCAAATTCAGGGTGGGACTCTGGGACTTTATCAGGAAGTTGTGGTGCAGGGTTAATCGGCGCAAAGGCGCTTGTGTGATTAGAGGGTGAAAATCGGGTAACTGTAGAAGAAAGTGTTGGGAGGACTAGCGGCACTGGGATTGTGGTTGTCCGCACTGGGATTGGGATTGTGGGTGTTTGTAGAGAAGTTTCCTGTACTCGTTGATAAGCAGAAGTGGTATTAGCTTCTGAAGAAGAAGGCGATTCAGTTTTTGCTCTTTTGTTATCCTGATCGTTTTGATCGAAAGGACAAAGTCTTTTTCCAACGGGTGTTGTAGTCATAAATTTACCTCATTAATGTTTTTTAAAATTGAATATATTAACTAAATTTATTATAAAAAATCCCATATTAAAACGCAACAGATTTTGCAGCGACATGATTAGTCTGGTACTTAGTTAATAAAAAAATATTACTTAAATAGAAGAGTTTGTTATCCTTGCGTCTTTCTTCTAATAAGAGGAAGAACGATGGGAAACAAGAAAATTTTTCTAATCTTAAGATTTGCGCAATCAATTGGGCTATTATCATACAAACCCCGTCATAAAAACACAAAAAGCCTTGGAGTGACATGATCAATCTATTACACCGTTTCAAAAGGCTTTAAAATAATTTTTTAAACGGTGACTAGAAGAAATCTGCTCTGCAGAACAACTCATACGCTCCTATGTGCCCAAGACATCTCTTGCGCGTTTCTACCCATTGGAACAGCAGTTGAATTTTGCCGGACGCATTTTTCTCAAATGGGAAAATTTGCATTGGACGGGAAGTTTTAAAGTCAGAGGCGCATTTAATGCTCTGTTACATTTATCTCCGCAAGAAAGAAAAAGAGGAGCGATCTCCCGTTCTTCCGGCAATAGGGATTTTTATTAACATGCAAATTCCACCCCAACCTTAGAAAAGGAGTTGGCTTACTTTTGGAGTCAAGTGCGGAGGTCAATGTCTTGTCCAAAAGTATACGGAACGCCCCTTTTTCGGACTCCTGGGCGAAATACGCGTCAATGTCCTGATGCTCAATTTAGCGCTCGATCAAGCCTGCGTCCAGAAGGAATAGCCCGGTGGTCCTTAACAAAAGTTCTTGAGACAATTTCGAGCGTGAAAGCTCGCTCAAATCGACGACCGCAGGCTTCGCAAGTTGATCCGTATTAATTCAATACGAATCAACTTGCGATCGTCGATTTCAGCGGCTTTGACGCCAAAATTGCTCCAAGAATTTTTGTTAAGAACCACTAATCACAGCAATTTTTCAAGCTCACTCTGGGCGAATTCAAATCTTTCATGGGATGCAGGCACTTTGTTAAAATGCTCTTTGGCCATGGCAATATAACAACTCCCAATGAAGATTTGAGCTTCTCCAAACTTAGAATGTATCTCTGGCACTTTTTTCCAGTACTCGACGGCCTTGCTATAATTTTTTTGTTGAATATAACAAATCCCCGTTTGGAATTGAGTTAGTCCAAACTCAGAAGGGGTTGCTGGCACTTGACTATAAGGCTCAATAGCCTCGTCATAATTCTTTTTGTTAAAGTGCTCTTTAGCCATGGCAATATAACAACTCCCAATGAAGATTTGAGCTTCTCCAAACTTAGAATGTATCTCTGGCACTTTTTTCCAGTACTCGACGGCCTTGCTATAATTTTTTTGTTGATTATAACAAATCCCCGTTCGGAATTGAGTTAGTCCAAACTCACGATGGGTTGTTGGTACTTGACTATAAGGCTCAATAGCCTTCTCATAATTCTTTTGGAACCAATAACAATTCCCCATGAAGAGTTGAGCAATTGCAAACTTGGGATCGGTCTCTGGCAATTTACGGAATTGCTCGAGGGCCTTGTCATAATTTTTTTCCCAGAAATAATAATGGCCCCCCACACGTGCACAAATTTTGCTAAATTCAGGATGGGTCTCGGGGATTTTATTGTAGTGCTCAATGGCGTTAGCATAATTGTATAGTTCCCAATAACAATTCCCCGTTGAGAATTGAGCGTCTCCAAATCTAGGGTCGGTCTCGGGCACTCGAGTATAGTGCTCTATGGCCTTATCAACATTGTTTTGGTGCCAAAAACACTTCCCCATTAAGAATTGAGCATCTCCAAATTCAGGATGGTTCTCGGGCACTTGGCTTAAGAGCTCTATGGCCTTATGAAAATCGGTTTGTTCATAATAACACTTCCCCATTACGGCTTGAGCCTGGCTAAACCAAGAATGAGTCTCTGGCACTTGACTAAAGGCCTCTATAGCCTGAGCATAATTTTTTTTTACAAAATAACAAGTTCCCATAATCCAGAATTTTTTATCCGCAATCCGAGGATCGATCTCGGGCATTTTACTACAGTGCTCGAGGGCCTTGTCATAATTAGCTTGTAAAAAATAACAACCCGCAATGGGGAGTTGAGCAACTCCAAATTCGGGATGGGACACGGGTATTTTACTTAAGAACTCTATAGCCTTAGCAAATTTTTTTTTGTCCAAATAACAATTCCCCATATTCCAGAATTTTTTAACCGCAACCAAAGGATCGATCTCTGGTACTTGACTATAGTGCTCTATAGCCTTATCATAATCGTGTTGTTGATAATAATAATCCCCCATTAAGAGCTGAGGATCCCCAAATTCCGGATGGGACTCTGGCACTTTATCAGGAAGTTGTGATGGAGGGTTAATTGGCACAAAGGCGCTTCTGTGATTAGAGAGGGTAGAAGAAAGTAGGCGGGTTGACCCCAATGATGGGATTGTCGGGGTTTGTGGAACCGATTGGACTCGTAGATAAGCAGAATTGGTAATAGCTTCTATAGAAAAAGGCGATTTTTTTGCTCTTTTGTTATTTTGATCGTTTTGATCGAACGGATAAGGTCTTTTTCCCACCGGTGTTGTAGCCATAAATCCACCTCATTGATGCTTTAATTTTAAAAATTTTGCGATTAATTGGAAAATTACTATACAAACCTCCTCATAAAAACACAAAAGATATTGCAGTAACATGATTAATCTAGAAGGAATTCGCTCTGCAGAACAACTCATACGCTCCTATGTGCCCAAGACACCTCTTGTCCGTTGCTATCCATTGGAACAGCAGTTGAATTTTGCCGGACGCATTTTTCTCAAATGTGAAAATTTGCATCGGACCGGAAGCTTTAAAGTAAGAGGCGCCTTCAATGCTTTACTACATTTATCTCCGCAAGAGAGGAAAAGAGGGGCGATCTCCCGTTCTTCAGGCAATTTCGCACAAGCCATGGCTTATGCTTGTTCCACTTTGCACATCCCTGCAACTTTGATCATGCCCTCAAATGTTCCAGATATAAAAAAAGAAAGCACAGAAAAGTACCACCCACGGATTATTTTGACGGAGCCTGATTATCTCAAACAGCAGGAGAAAGTGCTTGAAATCGCTGAAGCGGAAAACCTCGCCCTTCTTCACCCTTTTAACCATCCTCGCGTCATAGCAGGAGCAGGCACTATCTCTCTAGAAATTTGGGAAGAACTGCCCACGATTGCTCAATATTATTGTCAAATCGGCGGTGGGGGTCTGATGGCAGGCACGGCAACAACCTTAAAAGCTTTGCATTCCGCCATTGAAGTCATCGCCGTTGAACCGCTAGGGGCAAACGATTATTTTCTTTCTCGAGAAGAACGCAAACCCGTGCGTCTCAAAAAAACAGACACCATCGCTGACGGCCTTCTCGCCCCGCAAGTCGGCGATCTCCCCTGGCCACTTTTGCAGAAGCATGTTGACCACGCCATGACGGTGACCGATCGCAATATTAAACAGGCCATGAAATTTATCTATGAAAAAATGGGAATGATCATCGAGCCTTCAGGCGCAACCTCATTTGCAGCGATGCTTGCCCATCCGGAACGGATTAAACCCCGCAGCGATGTGGTCTGCATTCTCAGCGGCGGCAATGTCGACCGCCCTTCTTTCTTCAAGTGGATCGGAGAAGTATAGGCTGAACCGATTTTTTCAGGCAAATGCGCTCAGTTAATAATTTGTGAACCCAGGCCTTAAGGCCTGGGATTAAGTTGGGGCCGATCTTCGTACTCGGCCCAACATTGTTTTTGAAATATACCCGGCTTTTAAGGGCCGGGTTTCCGCCGGCGGACGGGTAAAATATCCAATTCCTAAAAAAAAATTTAAATTCTTCCCTCTTGCAGGATTGGCAGAAAGATCCTAGAATAGGTCCTTCACTCATAACATTTTTTTAAGAGCATGACAGAACCGGAATACCACAAGCACGAAGAGTTCGTTAACCGTACGCAAAAGCTCGCAGAACTGCAAGCCATGGGGATTGACCCCTATCCGCCGAAATTTGTTCCAAGTACAACTCCAGGGGAATTGAATGCGCGATGGGAAGGCAAAGAGCTAGGCCACAGCGAAGAAGCCTCTGAAGGAAAAACCGAGAGCGTCAGCGTTGCTGGCAGACTCGTACTTTTCCGCGCGATGGGGAAAAATGCCTTCGCCCATCTTCAAGACGAGACGGGGCGTATCCAGATCATGTTCAACCGCGATTTGACGCAAGTGGAAGGGTTCCAGCCCACTCTGGAAATGTCTGCGATCAAATTCATCGAAAAGAAAATCGATCTCGGCGATATTCTCGGCGTCGAAGGTCATTTATTCCGCACACAAAAAGGAGAACTCACCATCTTTGCAAAACAGCTTACGCTGCTTTGCAAACCGCTCCTTCCTCTTCCGGATAAACACAGCGGACTTGTTGATAAGGGCGTCCGTTACCGTAAACGGTGGCTCGATCTCATCTCCCATCCGGATGTTGTCCACACCTTTCATAAACGCTCACGCATTTTACAACTCATCCGTCAATATTTCGAACGGCTCGAATTCACAGAAGTGGAAACCCCCGTTCTCCAAAACGTCTACGGCGGCGCACAGGCTAAACCTTTCGTGACCAAACTCAATGCCCTGGAACAAGAGATGTTCTTGCGCATTTCGCTTGAAATCCCGCTAAAAAAATTGCTCGTCGGCGGAATGCTTAAAGTGTACGAGATCGGTAAAGTCTTTCGCAATGAAGGCATCGACCGCACCCACAATCCCGAGTTCACAGAGCTTGAGGCGTACGCCGCTTATTGGGATTACAATGACATGATGGCCTTGACGGAGAATTTGTTTGAAGAGATCGCGATGAAGTTATTGGGGACGACTACGCTGACATTTAAATCCGCAGAGGATGAGGCGGAAAAAACGGTCGATTTGAAAGCTCCCTGGAAACGGTTGTCGATGAAAGACAGCATCAAGCTTTATGGAAAGATCGACGTCGATGCTTTAAATGAAGATCAGATGCGTAAAATTTTGGTCGATAAGGGAACCGTTGACCCCAAAGAGATAAATACTGCGACACGCGGTTCCTTGATCGCGCTGCTTTTCGAAGAATTCGTCGAGGAGCATTTGATCCAGCCTCACCATATTATCGATCATCCGATCGAGACGACGCCTCTTTGCAAGCTGCATCGAGAACCGCACTTGCGCAAAGAACAATTCGTGGAGCGTTTCGAAACCTTTATTCTCGGAGGAGAGTTCTGCAATTCCTACACGGAACTCAATGATCCTGTGATGCAGCGCCAACTTCTCGTCGGACAAGCTAATAAACGCGCTGCCGGCGATGAGGAAGCCTCCCCGCTTGACGAAGAATTTATCGAAGCGATATGCCAGGGAATGCCGCCAGCAAGCGGCCTTGGCATCGGCATTGACCGCCTCGTGATGCTATTCACCGGCGCCCATTCCATCCGTGATGTCCTGTTCTTTCCCTTGATGCGCCCGGGAGAATAGAACCTTTAGCCGTTGGGGCAGGCTACTTTCAAATTTCTTTCGGGATTAAAACGCCTCTAATACAGTTGCAATATTTCTATTTTTTTCTATATAGTTTTTAGCATAAAAAAAAATTAACTAGTAAAGGGTTGAAATATGGCAATTTTTAACAATTCAAACAGTGATGTTGATATTAGTATAATTACGTTTTTTGAAAATAAAGAAAAAATTGTATTCAGCGGCGTAAATAAAGCATCATATCAGACACTCACTAATAACAATTATTTTAAAAAACTCTTCGAACTTCATCATCCTGAACTCTCTACCAGCAATACGTTCAACAACAAAAAAAATGTCATCCAATATCTATGCGATCGACATCCCACCAATTGCTGGAAAGTAGCTTCTTGTGTTTTTCAAACAGGCCGTTTAAATTTTAGTTCCCTGTTTCTCAACGCAGCGATCCCTTGCGAAATTAAGGAATTAATAGAGCAACAGGCTGCATTGAAAACACAATTAGTAGAAGTTTCAGCAAAGTTCGATCAAGCAAAATTAGAACATGAGCAAACCCAACACTTGCTGGCATCTAACAATTCAAATAGGGAAGCCAAAAGAACAGTGATGTCCATGAATCGGCAAGCAGAATTCGCCAATTTTCACCAAAATATAGTACCGAATCTGCAGACAAAATTAGCACCTCGCATGCCAACCAAGGATGACGCACTTCAATCCTATTTGGAATTTGATGGACGGCTTTTGCCAGTAATCAATCTAGCAACATACCAAGGATTAAACCGAGCAAAAGAATCTCTCGAAACATCTCTAGAAGGCGTTAAAGATTCTTTAATCAAACTGCAAAAACCTGATTTCGTTTTTAACAATGAAAAAAACAAAATCTGTGCATTGCTTAACTGTAATTTAGTAGAGTTCATCTTAGAATTCGTAAAAAAACCTGAAAATTTGAATGAAAGGGATATCGCTATAGTCAAATCAACTTCCAGATTATATGCTATTACAATAAATCATGAAGGGAGGATAAATTCTACAATGTTCAACTTGGCTTGTTATACCCTTCGTGCTAAAATCACAAACTTTTGTGTAGATACAGAAGCAGAAAACCAAGGGGAAAAAAATCCAGTTTTAAAAACAAATGCAAAAAAAATCGATGATGTTATTGAAGAAGAAAGATATGCGAATGCTCTTAACGAATGTTTGACCTCTATTGCAGAGGCTAACTTTTCCATTGAAACTTTCACAGAGCAAGTAGAATGTCTTTTTAGCTCTCGTCGCAAAGCCTTCGAAGACAAAAACAGTATCAGAGATGATTTGCGTCGAGAAATCCAAGCTCGTTATGGGGATGAAGCGCTCATGAATCTGGATCAGAGCGCACTAAAAGTCACGCATCCTAATTACTGTCGAGGAGAATGCGGACAAGGCTAAGTCCGTGTTCTGTCAAATAGACGGCCTCCCCTTCCCCTTTCTTGATGAAATTGGCTGCAGCGAGATCGCGAGCGATGATGTTGGCCCCGCGGTCGTTTTGCCCGATGGCGCGGCCAACGATATAACGGTCAATTTCTTCCTGCACGTCCCCTTTGAGCGATGCAAGCTCGTACAGTTTGAGAAGGAACAGTTCGTCTTTTGTCGTGGCTTTTTTATTCATGAGGTCCCTTCTTCTTTAAGCGTGCTCCATGAGGAGTATCTTCGATCAGATAGCCGCGGGATTGGATGAGATCGCGGCATTCGTCGGCCATTTTCCAGTTTTTTTCAGCGCGCGCGTTTTCTCTTTTTTTAAGAGCTTCCTCCAGTTCTTGAGGAATGGGCTCTTCTTCTAGCTGCAAAGGGAGAACATTCAGGACTTGGTCGATTTTGGTTAAAAAATCCAGCACATCTTCTGCTTCGGAGATGCCAATTTTTTCCTGATCACACAAGCCGTTGACTTCCCGCACCATATCGAAAAGACTCGCTAACGCGGAAGAGATGTTGAGATCATCGGCGAGACATGCGGTGAATTGGTCCATCGTCTTTGCAAGAAGGGGGAAAATAAAACCATGGTCTTTTTTTACTTTAAGATCACCCAAGATCTTTTCGACAACGTTCGATGGAGATGGCATCCCCTTTAACGCTTTTTGCAAAATCGGTTCCATGAAATGGGGATTGAGGATATCGCTTTCCTTTTCATCGTGAACTTCATGGATGATATGGGTCAAGATCTTCTGCGTCTCCGGATGCCCCTGAAGCGTCTTTTCTAAAATCGGTTTAAGGAGGGCGCGCTCTTTTTCTGTTTTGACTTCCGCGAGAATTCTATCGAGCACCTGCCCTTTTTCAGGAATTTGGTGAAGGCCCCGCTCAATGAGTGGTCTCAATAGAGTGGGATCGAGGATGTCGCGCGTTTTTTCCGATTGGACGTCGAAGAGAATCCTGTCATGGATCTGTTTTTTCTGCGGAGTTTCGGGCAAGGCTTTTTCTAAGATTAAATCTAGTGCTTTATGAAGTTTTTCTCGGCGGATATCTTGCAGCCGCTTGATGAAATCGGAAAGCCTCATCAATGTCGCCGCGGAGGCGTCGAGGCCGGCAAAGGTGAAATTGAGCTGAGTGCGATAATGGGTTTGAAGAAGCAGGTAGCGGAGTTGGCGGCCCGTGTAACCTTTTCTAAGAAGATCACGGAGAGTGAAAAAATTACCTAGGCTTTTAGACATCTTTTTGTGATCGACGAGTAAGTGTTCCGCATGGAGCCAATGTTTGACGAAATGCTTGGAAGAATAGGCTTCCGATTGGGCGATCTCATTCTCATGATGGGGAAACATATTGTCGACACCGCCAACATGGATATCAATCGACTCGCCGAGAAGCTTCATCGCCATCGCGGAGCATTCGATATGCCAGCCGGGACGCCCTTTTCCAAAAGGGCTCTCCCAGAAAATTCCTCCGTCGCGGACAGGATCACAAATTTTCCAAAGGACAAAGTCGCTGACATTTTCTTTATCGTATTCATCCTGGGCAACTCGATTGCATCCGCCCGCGCCCACTAGCAATTCATTCAAATGCAAATGAGAAAGTCTGCCATAGGAAGGAAATTTAGCAATGGAGAAATAAATGCTTCCGTCATTGCCGCGGTAAGCCGTCCCTTTTTCGATCAGCGATTGGATGATGGCGATCATTTCGGGAATATAATCCGTGGCCTGGGGGTAATGCTCAACCCGTTCAATGCCCAGGGTTTTGAGATCTTCAAAAAAAGCCTCTTTAAAAGGCCGCGTGAAAGCGTCCAAGGAAATCTTATTTTCTAGCGCGCCTTTGATCGTTTTGTCGTCGACATCCGTGAGATTCATCGCTTGATGGATTGAAAAACCAAAAAACTTGATTGTGCGTCGGAGCAAATCTTCGAAAACGTAAGTGCGAAAATTGCCGATGTGGGCAAAATTATAGACGGTAGGGCCGCAAGTATACATGCGGACAACGCGCCCGTCTAAAGGCGTTAATTCTTCTTTTTCTCTCGTCTCTGTATTGTAAAATTTTAAATGGTATTTAAGCATTTTCAACCTGTTTCGTCCAAAAGACGATAATGTGTTTTGCCTGTGCCGGTCAAGGGAATCTGCTCGAGAGTCCTCACCTCGGCGATTTTAACAATTCTGCCCATGCCGCTTTCTTTGAGCGCAGAATTGACTTCCTCCTTGTTGATCGGGAAAGTGGTAAACAAAATGATAAGGGGCTTATCGGTTTCCTTTTCCCGGACGCTAACAGCGAGCGCGGGACCCTCTTCATGCCCTGTGACCCACTGTTTTTCACGGGCAATGCACAGCAATTCTTCCTCTAACCCTCCCAGGCTGATCATTTCTCCCCCGATTTTCACAAACCGTTTTAATCTTCCTGAAAGAATCAAATGGCCTTGCTGGCTTAAACTTCCTCGATCGCCGGACATGTACCACCGTTTCCCTTGGATATCCACAAAAGGATCGCGCGGTTTTCCCAAGTAGCCGTTGAACACATTGGCGCCTGCAATGCACACCTCCCCTTCTTGCCCCAAAGGAACAGGTTGTCGGCTATCCTGATGGATGATCAACAGTTCAACACCTGGGAGAGGTTTTCCTACGCCTAGATGTGGCTCCCCTAAGCGATCGATCGTAACAACCGGGCTGCATTCCGTGACGCCGTAGCCTTCTAGGAGATCCGTATTGGGGAGATGCGTCTTCACATAATAAAAAAGATCTTGAGGGGTCTTCTCTGCGCCTGCGACAACAATGCGGAAAGATTGAAGCTGTTCCGGGTTAGCCACGCGAAAAATCGCCCTGATAAAACTCGGCGCACAGCAAAACAAAGTCGGCTTCCATTCAGCGATTTGTCTGGCTAGCCCATGGCTGTCATTGGGGTCGGGTGAATAGCAGACGCGCATCCCCAATAGAAGGGGATAGAGTCCTGTAATGGAAAAACCAAAAGAATGAAAAGGAGGCAGCACGCCGAACATGATATCACTCGGATAAAACTCCACTGCCTGGTAAGAAGCGCGTTGATTGCTGAGCAAATTAAAGTGGGAAAGCGGGACCCCTTTTGGAAGCGTTTCTGTGCCGCTTGTGAAAAGGATGACCGCAGGATCCGAGGAAGAAGTCTTTAATTTTCTTAAGAGATGACCGGTAGATCGTTTGCTCCGGAAAAACCCTTTTATTTTTTCTGTAAGGCCAATGTTTTCACGGATGTCTTCGAGGAAATGAAGCATTTCCTCCACTTTTCCCAGATCTCCATTTTCCAGTCTGTCGAGAAATCGAGATGAGGTCACCACCGCTTTGAGATCTGTCATCTCGACAACATGGTCAAGAGCCTTGACTCCGGATGTCCAATTGACCATGACGGGAACTTTGCCGGCAAGAAGAACCGCTAAGATGACCAGATAGGCGCCTGAAGTCGAGGGAAGCATGATCCCGATGTTTTTTCCTGGCAGCTGCTTAAATTGATCGGCCAAAATGAGCGCGCCGAGTTTCATCCTGCGATAGCTGAGAGCTCCCGATAAAGCATCGTAGCACGCCGTCCTAGACCCATTCCGGTCCACGCTTCTCAAGAAAGCTTCCTGGACCGTCTCGCCAGAAGGAAATTCCGGCTTGAGACGGTTTTCTTCAGGCCAGATGAACTGTTTCGCCGAGACAGGTTCCTCGTGTTCCCGTTCCTTTTTATAGCCTGCAGCGGCCTGCAGCACATCTTCCACGGCGTGCAGATCCCCCGGCCGAAGGTCGGAGATGCCATAACGCTCATCTAAAAAAACGTAAAGGCCAGCGACATCGAGAGAATCCAGCCCTAAGTCATGGGACAGATGCGCTTTCCGTTCGATTTGGTCGGCCTGCCTGCCGCACAGAGAGGCCAAATAAGAGAAAACTTCTTGCTGGATTTTTTTAGAAACGGGCAGCTCTTCGACTGGCTGGGGCTGGCTGGTCGAAACGTAAACTTTCGGCAGCTCTTCCTTCCAAAAAGCATAGGACACAAGCTTAATGGGCTCGGCACGCAACACGTTGCCCGCTTCTGGATACCGATTGTACCAATTTTCCAGGTACTTGTTGAATTCGAGCCGGGAAGCTTGGTAGGGAAAGCCATCCGGAGGCAGCTCCAACTCCACCACCACATCCCGTTTTGGGGCAAAAAAAAGGCCGTTTTTGAGAAGAATTTTCGCGCAATCCCAAAGAACCTTGCCAAAATCGGGCGAAGCCCCCGTCAACGCGCGAGAAAATTGACTCCCCCAAAGACCAGTCGTGCGCACCAGCACGAGATTGGCATCAGGACATGCCTGCAGCAAATTGTGTACAAAAGAAGCGCCTCCGATGAGCTCTACCCCCGTGTGCTTGAGCCGGCCCGAAGGATAAATCAAAAAGTTGCTTCCCGTTTTTAATGCATTGACAACATTGTTAAACTGCTTTTCAACCTTTTTTCCTCGCCATTTGTTGGCCATGGCGTCCATCGTCGGTAGAGGCATTGCTTTGACGAGGTCCAAAAAAAACCGAAACCCCTTCAAGTAATAAAAATGCTCGACGATAAGCGGCTTGGGACAGAATTTACGGCAGAGCACCATTTCCAGGATGACCGGATCGATCTCAGCAGGATGATTGGGTAAAAAAATGATCCCGCCGGGGCGTTTGAAACGATCCGACTTCAAGTTGTCCAAGCCTTTTATCACGAGGCGGTAGCGCAAAGAGACAAGCAGCCTCACCAGCCATAACATCACACAAAGACCTGGAAAGGCCTTTTTTTCTTTCATAATATTTCTCTTTCGAAAGATTTATGTTATATTAAAACAAAATACTAAACCACAAGAAATTCGGCCCAAAAAACCTATTAAACCTTAACCGTTAAAGCAATTTGACATAATAATAAAAGCTGTGCAATAATAAATTTAAACTAACGATATTGCAACGATGAAAAAAGATCAACCGATTTCGGATGAAGAGGACTTACCGGAAAAATCGTTCTCTGTTGCTTTTGAACAGATGGCCCAATTACTTCGCACCGAACTGAAAATGAAGGAAAAGGCGACCAAAGTGATTCCATCCAGCGCATTGCCCCCGTCTTTCCGCAATTCGATCGAACAGATCGCCAAGTTGCTCCGTTCTGAAGTCCGCTCAGCGAAACCTATGAAGAAGCGCTCCTGGAAAAAATTTCGGGTTCGTTAAGAAACAATTAAGACAAGAACAATATATTATTAATACATAAAAAATCATTCCGTTTAATTCCGATGTTTCTATAATCACAAAAATAAAAGAAACTTTTCTTAAGATGACAGGAGAATTTATGGTTAGAATAAACCCGCATAACAAAGCTGCCCAATCCGCACCGGCAGCGCGTACAGAAAAGACAGCAGGGCTTTCTGCTGCTTTTAAAAAAGGACTAGAAACAACTAAGCGATACTTCTTGGATAAAGGGCAAAGATTGGTCGGCGCAGGCAAGCTGCCGAATTTTTCTGAAACTCCTCCCCAAAAAGGTTCGGAAAGAGTCAAGGGAGCAGTCGAGGGTTCTCTAGCACCAGCTAAACGGACCAAACAGAGATAATACAAACGCGCTTCCTCCATGCAGAGGAAGCGCATTCCTATTTATTGTAAACAGCGTAAACTTTTCAGAATTCTCGTAGCCGCGAATAATTTAAGCATATCGGGCAAAAGAAAAGGCAGCATTCCTACCACAAAAGCCGTTGAAAATCCTGTGAATTGCGCGAGCCATGGGATGCCAAAAAGATAGACAATCATGTTCCCAACTGTCATTGCCAAGACCGCTTTAAGCGGAGTGCGCTGCTTGAAACGTTCCATCAAATAACCGGTACAGAAAGCAGCGGGGAGGTATCCAATGATAAAGCCGCCGGTTGCCCCTGTAAAGGCAAGAAGACCTATTTTACCGCTTGCAAACACGGGTAGGTTGCACGCCCCCTGAAACAGAAAGAGCAAAACAGCCATTGATGCGCGTTTGCTTCCAAGAATACAAGCGAGAAGAAGAATCACATGTGCCTGGACGGCAATAGGCACCGGGCTCAGTGGGATCGAAAGAGGCTTAAAAAGGGCGATAATGACGCTTGCGCCTAAAACCACAGCAACTTCTTTAAGCCAAGATCGCTCCTCCACAGCCTCATGCAAGAGATTTGAATAATTCATCGCCATAAATGCCTCCTTCTAACGAGTGAATTGTAAACACACACTTCAACTCGACTTTACAACTTTTTGGGCCCGACTGCCTCGCCTATTTACTCTCGGCCGTTCGACCCATAATCTCCTCCGAGCAAATATTTCGCGGCCTTCGGGCCCAAAAAGTTGCAAAGTCGAGTTCAAAAATAGCATGAAAGACATTAATTGGGAACCGGAAAACCCATCGCGCGCGATGGCCCCGGGAACGTTCTAAAGAAAACATCGTGTTTTTTTCGACCGTTGCGTTGTATAGCCATAAACGATTTTACTCAAAAACCGTAGAATTAATCTAATATTAAAAAAATATGAATCCTAAATTATTCCAAAAATTTTTGAAACAGGGCACCAGCTTCTTCACTTTTATGCCGGAAATGATTCAAAAGTTGGGAATTTGGCAAGGCGGTTGCGCAAATTTTTGTCTGGAGCAAGCGACCATTGTGCAAGTACAAGGCTCGAGATTCAGTCTCCGCGTGTTTGCCGAGAAGCGAGCCCACTGCTTGGCTCGCGCCTAATCTCGAGGTGAAGCGCGATGCAGCCCGCGAACTGGTTGAGTTGAAGACAAAAAATTTGCTGCATAGCCACCGCAGCCAAAAACCAATTTTTGAGTCATTTTCGGTATAAGTTCAGGTCATTTTAAAATATGTTCGTGTTGGAGAAAACGGCCCCAATCTGTGCAGGGAGAGGCGTATTCTTCTTCAACGTGCGTGGAATAGCCGGGAATCGAAGAGATCAGGACAGATCCTTCTTCAGCGAGCTTGCAGAACTTTTCATGATCAGAGGTGATCGTCCTGCCCAGAGAGAAACAGCGATGCAAATCGATATGTTTTTGCAGGGTTTGAAATAACATGGCGTATGTGTTTGTTGTGGAAGGAGTCGTCCGCCAATGGCAGGATTGCGTGTGGAAAATTTTCGACTTCAGATCGATGTATTGAGAGAAGAGATATTTATCTCGGTGATCGAAAAGAGTCACATAGTCAATTCCAGGGATCGTAAGGCCTTCGCGCAAAATGACCGGCCAATCGGGACGATGCAGATAGTCGTCTTCAAGAAAATAGATGATCGTGCCTCGGGAGAATTTTTGCTCGTAGACGTATTCTAGCATGCGCAGGAAGGAAACAGCCTCCGAGCCTGCCTTGAACTCGATGATGGGATAAATGGTTTGGTTGTGAAGAAAATGCACTCCCTGCATCGGATGAAAGTTGTCGAGAAAAAAAGTGATGTTGATTCTTGGATGTCCGACAATTGTCGAAAGCAGGTTTTTCAAACAGAGTTCTTTGTCAAAGTTGGGGAAGCGGTTTTTATGCGCGCTGACAGAGGAGTAATTGCAATGCCTGACGAAAATTTCTATCGGAATAGTGTTGTCCTGTGTGAAAACGGACCTGAGTTTTTCGATCAAATGAGCGAACATTGTTATGAGGATTGGTGATTTAAATAACGCAAAAATTCCTGCAAAATGTGGCGCGCCTCGCGGAAGGTGAGCTGCTGCAACGCTTCGGGAATCGTCAGCCATTTTGCTTCTCGGATTTCTTCTTCCTGCAGCTGCAAATCACCCTGAACAAGAGCGGGAAAATACTGCACAGTTTTGACGATGAATTGTTTTTTTCTGCGGAACTGATACTGTTCTATCATAGGCTCTTGGCGGAGCACGTCGAGGGCGGTCAGGCCGGTCTCCTCTTTGAGCTCACGGCTCGCGGCTTGCAAGGGAGTCTCGCCGGGGTTGGCTTTTCCTTTGGGAAAACCCCAATGATTGCCTTCACGATGCAAAATCAAAAGGACTTTCCATGTTCCTTTCTCTTTCAGGAAGGGGACGATTCCAAAGGATTCTACTTTAATCATCGGTTTGAATAATAAGGCGCGAAAATCAATGTTGAATTATGGCCGCCAAAACCAAACGAATTGCTCAACGCTGCGGTCACCTTGTGCGGTATGGCTACATTGGGGACGACATCGATCCCTGCCAACTCTTCTTCAGGTTCCTCGAGATTGATCGTCGGATGCAGCATTCCTGTTTCGATCGCTTTGATCGTGGCTATCGCTTCGATGCCACCAGCAGCGCCGAGGCAGTGGCCGATCATCGATTTCGTCGCATTCATTTTGAGGTTGTGAATATGCGGGCCGAAGACTTTCTTCACGGCGCGGACTTCACACAAGTCCCCTGCCATGGTCGAAGTAGCATGGGCATTGATGTAATTGATCTGTTCTTTAGGAATTCCGGCTTCTTTGAGGGCGCTCTCGATGCACAAGCCAACCCCTAGACCATCTTCGCGCGGGTCGGTCATATGATGGGCGTCGCAGCTGATCCCGCCGCCGAGATATTCAGCGAGTATGGGTGCGCCGCGCTCGAGGGCGTGTTCGAGGCTTTCGAGAAGCAAAACGCCCGCTCCCTCGCCCATGACAAAACCGTCCCGCTTTTTATCCCATGGACGAGAAGCTTTTTGCGGCTCGTCATTGCGCTCGGAAAGCGCCTTGCAGGCAACGAATCCGGCAACGCCAATGGGATTGATCGGCGACTCTGTTCCACCGCACAGCATCACATCGGCTTCGCCGCGCATGATGTGCTGCGCAGCCGAATAAATACAATAGTTAGAGGTGGCGCAAGCGGTAGAGATGGAATAATTGGGGCCCATGAAGCCTATATCAATGGCGAGAAGGGCTCCACCCATGTTTGTGATGATGAACGGGACAAAGAAAGGCGTAATTCTTTTAAAACCTTTTGTCAGAAGCGTCTCCATCCCCTCATAAAAAACTGCCATCCCGCCCATTCCAGACCCGATCAAAACGCCGCAGCGTGTCTTATTGAGCTTTTCACGGGCATCGCCGACGAGCTTTCCATGCTCCAAGGCTTTTTTTCCGGCTACAGCCGTATACCGGATAAAGGGGTCAACCCGTCTGGCTTGCTTCTTATCGAGATAATCACCGACGTCAAAGTTGCGCACAACTCCAGCAAAACGGGTAGGAAAATCTTGACAAGGAAATTCTTCAATGGGGACGATGCCGCTCTTACCAGCCAAAAGTTGCTGATAAAAATCGTCTACATCCGTCCCAAAGCAAGAGACGACCCCCATGCCTGTAACGACGACACGTTTCTTATCCATAGAAGTTCCCATATTGATCTCAAAGAATACAACAAATCCATTAATTTAGCAACTCGGTTTAATAGAGATTAAATTATTTACTTAACAAAAGAATTCAGAGCCCCTTCCGACTTTTTTGGACCCACATCGATTTGAAGATCAACGATATCCCCTTCCCGCCAGAGTTGTTCAAGTTGATATTTGTCACGCAGGCCGGGCATGAAAAGGTGGACCATGATATGCAAATAATCGATCACCACCCAATCCCCTGTCTTCATACCTTCGACATAAATCGGGGGTTGGCCAAGGCGGTTGAGGCGTTCGATGACCGCATCAGCAATGGCTTTGACATGCTTGTCGACTTTGCCCTCAGCAATGATGACATAATCCGTCAGGGTGGAAATTTTATGGACATCGAGGGCTAAAATATTCATCCCTCCTTTGTCAAAAATTGCCTGGGCGATCGAATTTAAATAAAATATGGGGTTTGCTTGGTTCACTCTGAATATAAGTGGTGTTCTTGAATATATTCTATCACAGTTGCGGGGACCAAATGTCCACAAAATTTTTTTTCCGAAAGGCGTTTTCGAATTTCGGTGCTGCTGATTTCAAAGCGAGGAATTGTGACCTGGTTACTGAATTTTTCTTGGAGTCCACCGGGTACCCTATCACGCGTCCCAATCAAGGGCGGGGCCAAACGGAGTAGCTCGCCGGCCTCTTTCCACAGAGCAAAATTCTCAAGTTGATCATCTCCCAATAAAAGATGAAACTCACTGGAAGCGTCTGAGCAAAGTTTGCGGACAGTATCGATGGTAAAAGAGGGTCCTTTGCTCAGCAATTCCCAATCGAGAAGGCGGAATTGCCCGACGGGTTCAATGGCCAAGGACAGCATCTGTTTGCGATGATGCGCAGATGCTTTGGGAGGAGCATTCTCTTTAAAAGGTGATACGGAAGCGGGCACGAAGAGCACTTCGTCCAGTTGACACACTTCCATTATGTTGACTGCTAAGTTCAAATGGCCCAAATGGACCGGATCAAAGCTGCCGCCAAGAATGCCTATTTTCTTCTTCATCCGTCCTCTGGCGGAAACCCGGCCCTTAAGGGCCGGGTATTTTCAAAAACAATGTTGGGCCGAGTACGAAACTCGGCCCCAACTTAATCCCAGGCCTTAAGGCCTGGGTTCATAAGACGTTGAGCATTTCTCGATATTTCGGGAGAGGCCACAAACGGTCGTCGACCACCTCTTCGAGCTCATCGATGGTTTTGCGCGCGGCCTCCGCCTTGGCTGAAACTAGAGTGCAAAAAGCTTCCGCCTTTTTCTCGAGCGAGAGGAGGCTTGCTTTTTGGCGCTCCTTTTCCATCATGTTGACTTGATCGAGGGCTAAACTGATATTGTGAGATATCTTTTTTACAAGCCCTGTTTGGGAAGCCGACAGAGAATGGCCTATTTCGCTGACGACTTTGATACTCTCGGCAACATCTTTTTGAAATTCGAGGGCTGCGGGAAGGATCTGAGTTTGGAACATCTCATGGAGCAACCGAAATTCAATATTGAGGTGCTTGCAATATCTCTCCTTCATGATCTCGACGCGTGATTCGAGTTCAAGCTTGGATAGGACCCCTTCGAATGCCTTAATGCTTTTTGGAGATAAAAATTCCTCAAAGGCATGAAGGGATTTTTCAATGATGGGCAATTTCCGCTTTTTAGCCTCTCTCTGCCAAGCAGCGGAATAACCGTCGCCTGAAAAGCGAACGGTTTTCGACGCTTTTAAGAATTTTCTGACGACAGCGAGGGCGACATCTTTGAGCGGCTTTTTTTTCATCACCTCTTTTTCGATCTCGTCGACCATTTGATTGAAGCTGCTGGCGACGATGACATTCAATACAGCGACCGGCAAAGCGCAGTTTTGCGAAGATCCTACGGCTCTAAACTCAAACTTATTGCCGGTAAAAGCAAAGGGAGAGGTGCGGTTACGATCGGTCTGGTCCAGCGGAACGTCGGGAATCGGCGGAATGCCCAAATCCAGGGCATGCCCGCTTTTGCTTTGATGGGCGCGGTCAAGTTCGATATTGGTCAGCCACCGTTCTAGCGCCTCGCCCAAATAAACAGAGATAATCGCCGGCGGCGCTTCATGTCCTCCAAGCCGATGATCATTGCCAGGTGTGGCGACCGATGCTCTAAGCAGAGTGGAATGTTCGTAGACGGCGTGGATAACTGCTGTCAAAACAGTGAGGAACAAAAGCTGGGGCTGCTGAGGATCGAGCAAGTTGAGCCCGGTATCTGTAGCAAGGGACCAGTTGCAATGTTTTCCGGAGCCATTGATCCTGGCAAAAGGTTTTTCATGCAGCAAACAGGCTAAATTGCGGGATGTGGCAACTTGGCGCATCAGCTCCATCAATAGGATGTTGTGATCGACAGCTACGGAGGACTTCTCGAATAAAGGAGCGAATTCGAATTGCGCTGGTGCCACTTCCGCATGACGCGTTTTTAATGGGACGCCGAGTGCAAAAGCCTTTCTTTCTACATCTGCCATGTAGGCGCTGAACCGCTCCTTGATCGTTCCAAAATAATGATCTTCCAATTCCTGCCCTTTTGCCGGGGATGCGCCACAAAGGGTGCGCTCTGCAAGTAGGAGGTCGGGCCGCAAAAAGAAAAAAGCTTTGTCGATGAGAAAATATTCCTGTTCGCTTCCCAGGGTGGAATAGACGGAATTCGCCTCGATCTCGAGCAAGTTAAGCAGACGCATAGCAGCCTGATTGAGTTTTGCATCTGAGCGCATCAAAGGGATTTTCATGTCGAGGGCTTTGCCCGTCCAAGAGAAAAAAATGGAAGGAAGGCAAAGGACTTTGCTTTCCCCGGTTTCCCATAAAAAAGGCAGCGATGTCGGATCCCAAACGGTATAACCGCGGGCTTCTGAAGTGCTGCGTAACCCCCCCGAAGGAAATGAAGAGGCATCGGGCTCTCCCCGCATGAGCTGCGAGCCACCAAATTTATCGATCAATTCACCTTTTCGGCTCCAATCGATAAAAGCGTCGTGTTTTTCAGCTGCAAGGCCGGTCTGCGGAAGGAACCAATGGCAAAAATGGGTCGCTCCATTTTTCATAGCCCACTCTTTCATCGTCTCTCCGATCGTTTGCGCGTGAGAGGGATTGAGCTTGCCCTTGCCTTCCATGACCTCTTTTAAATTCGCCCACACATTTTTCGGCAGCATTTTTTCCATCACGCCACGATGAAAAGTTTCTTGTCCGAAAACCGGTTGCGTTCTTTTCTCTTTTACCTCGAGTGAACGTTGATGAATATCTCTCAGCGCTTTAAATCGTGGATTCATGGATAAAACCTCACAATATTGGCCATTTGTGCTGCTGAGAAAAACGGCGCAGTTTGCGGTCCGGATTCACGGCGATCGCAGAGCCTGCGGCCAGCAGCAGTGGTAGATCTAAAAAACTATCCGAATAAGCAGTAATTTGTTCCTTCTTCAAGGAAAGCCTGTTTGCAACTTCTTGAACGCAAGATGCTTTATCTTTGCCCTGCATTATCGAAATAATGTGGCACAACTTCTTCTCCTTGTCAACGGCATATTGAGTCGCCCGCCATTCGTCGACGCCTAAAAACTGCGCGATTTTTTCGACAAGAAAACTAGGCGAGCTCGAAAGGATCAAAGTGTAATAACCTAAGTGTTGGGCCAAACGAAGTTGCGCGAGCACAGGAGTGTAAATCTGGGAAAAAAGATACTCCTGCAAAAAAGGCTCGACATTTTCCTCAAGCTTTTCCAAGAGCCTTCCCTTCAGAGATCGCTCGAAAATATTTTTGTGCAAATCGGATAGGTCCACGCCGAAGAAAAGATGCTTGGCGTAGTAAAAAAACGAATAAATGAGCGATGAAAAAGGAAGAATGTTCTTTTTTACCAAATATCGGCAAAAATTAAAGCTGCAATTATCAGCGACAATCGTTCGATCCAGATCAAAAACTGTTAAATGGGGCCAATTAACAGCTTCTTCACCCATGAGCCTCAATTTCTTCAATTTTTTCTTCGATCTCATCGATAGAAGCATTGATTTTTTCAAGTGTCGCTTTTTCTGCTTCGATCATTTCACGGTACATCATGGCTTTTTCAAAATCAAATCCGGAACCGCCGAGCAATTTGCGGTAGTTCTCCAGTTGATTTTTTATCTCTTGTCTTCGAACTTTTCGCTCTTCAAGAACAACTTTAAGCTGGCTGAGCGCCTTTTGATCGTCCTCGGAGAGCATTAGCAGTGTTTTTTCTTTTTTGTCATCGAGAATATCCTTCAATTGCTTGAACTGACGATCGATGATCTGCCTTTCTGCCTTCGAGATCGCTATCTCTTCGAACTGCTTATGCAAAGCATCGCGTTTGGAAGCCATCAACTCGATTTCCAAGCTATCAGATTGAGTGAGGAGCACATTTAGTTCGTCCTTCAAGGTATTGAGCGTTTCCCGCTTTTTCGTTTCAGCTTCCCGTTCTTTTTTCTGACGCTCTAATTCCGCTTCCCGCGCTCGGTCAAAAGGAATGCGTTTGGCCTTTTGGATTTCATCTCTAAGAGCGCGCACTTCATCACGTCCAAGATCTATGGTTTGCATGAATTCGAGAATTTCATTCGCTTGTTTGTTGCACTCTTCCACGGAGGCGCCGGCGGAACACATTTCAGCAAAGGGCTTGATCTTTTCCAGGACGAGATCAAAATTCTGCTTAAATTCCTGTTTCTGCTGCTGGACCTCTTTTTTGCGCTCTTTTTCCCTGTTCTTTATTTTATCCCAGCAGGAGCTCAGTTTGACCCGCGTTTCGGTAAAAGCATGGGTGTTCAAGGTGAGCTGTTTCGCAATCGATTGAAGCTCCTTGATCTCTTCACGCAGCGAGTACAGATGAAGATCTTTGAACTCTTCATCCTGAAAGTAGGACTCGACAAACTTATCGACGTCGCTCATGAATTCTTGAGAGACTGTTTTGATCAGCTCCTTGCGTTTGGGAAAAATCCGGTCGCCACAAAAAGACAATCGTTCCAGCAGCTTATTTTTGATGCGTATGCGCATCTCCGTTTTCACGACTTCTTTGCGCATTGCATTCACTTTCGATGCGAGTGTGTTGAGCACCAACAGCTCTTTTTGAATCTGCACATAGAATTCCTCTTTGTCTTGCAAACTGACGCTATTTAGCTCAATCGGCGCTTCCTGAGACTGGCTCAACAAGAGCTCATAATGTTCCAAGTCTCTTTCCAGAGCTTGAATCGCGAGCTCGATTTGTTCGATCGCAAACGCGGACTGTTCGTCGAGAATCTCTTTCAGCCGTTTGGCCTCCGTCGAAAGCTCGATATAGGAACTCCATAATTGGGAGCGCACTTTTGGGGCGAGATTTTCTTTAAAAAGAGGAAGGCAGAGTTTCCTTCCTTCCCAGAAGTCTTTGAAACGAGGGGTTCCGCTGTTAGAGAGAGCGTTCCGCATGAAGTCGATGCCCATGCGAATTTTCCCTTCGGCCGTCGGCTCGCTATCAAAGTTTTTCACAAAATCAGCAAAAAATGAAGAAAAGCCTTTCTTCTCGCTATCGGACGGCTTTTCTTTCTCCCCCTTCGGTCCTTCAACGGCGACAGGTTCGCCGCCCTCATCTTGGGGTTCTGACCCTTCTTCATCTTTGAGAACATCTTCGGACTCGCCGCTCAACTCATTTTCTACGTTCATTTTGCCACTGATTTTGGAAAGAAATTTAGGTATAAAAGTTCTAAGGTTAAATATTCCTATTGGAACTCCAATCGTAAAATACTAGATCAATCCTTCATTTTAGTGAAGTTTTTTGAATATCCAGAGGTGTTTTTAAAATCTTAGAAGCTTTGTTCGTAGTCTTGGATGAGTGTTTCGGCGGCAATCTCTATCGGCAGTTTGTCGATGTTCAGCCAGCGAAATAGGGGTTCTTTTCGATACCACGTAAATTGTCTTTTGGCATAACGGCGCGACGCCTGTTTGAAAGAATCGATGAAATGATCCCAGTCTTCCTGGCTTTGGGGAGAATCGAGATATTTCAGGCATTGTTTATAGCCGATAGCTTGAGAGGCGGATGAATTTTTTCTTAAACCCTCTTTTTCGAGCCTTTTGACTTCTTCAAGAAATCCTTCGGCGATCATTTTATCACAACGCATCTCGACTCGGGGGTACAGAGATTCTTGGGGGATATAAACAAACCAGCAGCGAAAGTCATAATTCTCTGAATTATCTGAAGATACGGGAGGAAGTTCGGAAACTTTCTGACCCGTGATCGCCAGAATTTCTAACGCTCGAATAATTTTGTGCCGGTCTTTTTGGGTGATCGTTAAGGCATAATCGGGATCGAGCTCTTTCAACTTTTCATACATCGTTTGCGTCCCTTTTGATGCCATTTCTGCTTCAAGAGTCTTTCGCAAACCGGGTTCAGAGGGCGGCCCACTTGGGGGGCCGTAAATCAAAGAATGAATATAGAACCCGGTTCCTCCAACGATGATAGGGACGGCGCCTTTATCAAAGATCTCTTTAATTGCCTGGCAAGCCTCATGGTAGTATTCGACAACATTGAAAGTTTCATCGAGGTCGCGGCTGTCAATAAGATGGTGGTGGACTGTCCGTCTTTCCTCTAGAGTGGGTTTTGCAGTGCCGATATCCATGCCGCGGTAGACTTGCATCGAGTCGGCGGAGATGATTTGTCCTCCGATCGCTTTGGCAATGAACAAGGAAAGTTTCGTTTTACCAACAGCTGTCGGTCCAGCGATGATGATGATTTTCTTTTTTTTGGAGTGCGGGCCGAGTTTTTGTTTTTGCGGCAGTGCGAAGTGGGTTAAGAGGATCTGCAATTCTTTATCTTCAAATGTCAGCCCGGAAGATTCCATGTTTACTCACCTGTTATGAGGACATGGCCTTCATCGCTGTCCTCTCATCGCCAAAGATGAGCAGGCTTCGATGGAAGCCGGCAGTCGTTAATTTTTTCATCAAAGCATCGCTGGCATTGCTTAAACCTAAGCATCCTCTAGCCTCTTTGAATCTGTTAGTCTCCGAAAGAAGCGCCTCCATCCCTTTTTCGGAAATATCTTCGATGCCCGTCATATCGAGAAGGATTTTCCGATAGTGCATGAGAAGGCAGGAATCGAGTTCTTTGGCCAATGAAGCGGCAGTCTGGTCATCCAACCGCCCTTCCAGCCTGAGAATCCGCTTATCTCCGCTTTGCACGACTAAAATACTCAATCCCATTTTGCGTTTCGCTCCCCAGTCTTAAGAGGGGGTTTAACATTTAATTTCCTCTATAAAAGGATCTTTTCTAGAGGCAAAGGAATTATTAAACACCCTCAAAGAGCAGAATATCGTAACACATTTTTTAAACACAGCAAAATTAAGAAACCTGATCGATTCAGAGGGTGTTGTCGAGTTTTCGGGATTATTTTGGCTGCTTAGTGGATCAACTCTAATCTGACACGCCGGCCAAAACGAGCGCCTACAGTCATGGCGATTGTTCGAAGAGATTTGATTGTCCGTCCTTGTTTGCCGACCACTTTGGCGATATCTTCTGCTGATACCTTGACTTCGACAACCGTCCCTTGCTGCCCGTCAAAAACTTGCACTTCGACCGCATCAGGTTGATCAACGAGATTTTTAATTAAATAAGCAATGAACTCTTTCATGGTTCCACAAGTTTAGTTTTCTGAGCCGATCCGCAAATTTCTTTAAAATAAAATTTTGCGCTCTGGAAAAAGCTCGCTCAGCTCGAGAATTTATCACTTACCGCTCATTTGAGTCTATGAAATCTTTACTTGGACAGACTGTTCTACCCAGCGAAAATAATCGGCATTCCCCTTGTCGATAGGGATTTGGGAAACTTCAGGAACATCGTAAGAACAATGCGCTTTGATATAGTCTTTTACAGCCTCAAAATGACACTCCAATGTTTTTAGGAACACCTTGGACTCGCTTCCCTTTTCAACTTTCTTTTCCCAAAAATAAATCGATTCGACGTGAGGAATGATGTTGGCGCATGCGACCAGTTTTCGCTCCACGAGCTCTTTGCAAATGCACCTCGCTTCTTCCAGGGTAGCGCATGTCCAAAGAATGAGGATGATAGAGTTTTTGGAACGCATAGAGACCGCTGGTTTACGAGTCTTTTATGCACCAATTCTTTTTTAATGTCTCTTGGTTTGACAGGGCTAGAGTCAATTGTTTTAAAAAAAAATTATGAGATTGATTTATATTAATAATAATTATATAATTTAATTAGTTATAAACTTTTTAAATAAATTAATGGTGGTAATATGGCTGTAACTACAAGAGCATATAAAAATTTCTTTATTGAACTGAATCCAAATCTTATCATTCCCGATAAGGCGAAAAATTATGATGTGGCCCCAGAGGCTATCCAAAACTGGGCCGCTACCAAAGCCCCCCTCTGCCAAGACGCCCTGGCTACCGTGGAAAAGAATATCCGAAGAGTTTCTTTTTCAGAATTTTCCAATGGATTGAAGGCTTGCGTTGCCCAACTCCCCAAAAACTTGCTGAAGGATTGCGTGGTGCTGGTCGCAAACCGTAAGAGCAACAAATGGGTTGCTGAAGTCGCCAAAAATTATTTCCCAGATAAATTCAGCGAAAAAACAATTTTTTTAGAGCTGGGCCATGAAGAGGCTAATGAATTCGTGAAAACTTTGGATGAAATTCCTAAAAAAGTTTGGCCAACCAACATCGTCTTGTTCGACGATGCGAGTTTCAGCGGGAACCAAATGACGAGCCATGTGAATAAAATTGTCGAAAAATTGACTCCTCAAGGCAGCTCGACCAATCTTTATGTCGTCGTTCCTATCGTTACACAAGTGGCCTTAGATCGACTTGAAAAAATCCGAGCACAGTTAACGGAAAAAGGCTCAAAAATCAAGCTAACGATTGCACACGCCACCAAAATTGCCACTGTGAAAGAGATTTTATCAGAAGCTGAACTCAAGGCTGTGAATGATTATTGGGGAGGCGCCTTAGGAAAAGAGGGGGAAGATTCAGGCATTGCGCTGACTTATTTCGACCACAAGGTTCCTAATAGCCAATCATTTCTATTCGCCACCATTGGCAGAGAAGTCATGCCGAATATTACTCCTCCGTATATTTAGCAGAAAATCAAATCCTGTTCCGCACATCCATCAGTATTCTTCCAAGAATATTGCGGGATGCTGCGGTGATGGGAAGAGTGTAATCTTTGTGAAGAGTCTGGTCATTAGGATTTTTCGCTCCCCAAAAGCCATCATTTGTATTTTCGACCAAATGGGCCTGCCCTGTTCCTTTCAGCCATTTGGCGATAGCGGGATTGTCTTGAAATTTCTTAGCGACAATGCTAAGCATCAAATCATATTTATATTGGGCCACCTTGTCGGTATTTCTAGAGGATATCATCAACCTGTTCGCTAATTCTTTTGAGTTCAAAGAAGAAGAGTTCGCGAGCATTTCTAAGTCGTTGGAGGTGATTGGCTTCTCATCATCTTCGGCCATTTCCTCGGAGCCCTTCTCTTCCAAGACCAGTTCTTTCTCATGGATGTAATTTGCCACTTTATGCGCTTGGTAGGCATTTTCACACGAAGGATAAAGCCTCAGCATGTTGGGATCCTCATGATCCTTAAAAAGAATCAGGGTCGAGTAGAAATTTGAGAGGAAGCTGTAATTAGTATCTTTGGAATTGAAGTAAATCGTGGGAGTGAATTTCAAAACAGGAGTCTGCATAGACGAATTGGTACGGCAAATGTTCAAGCGTCTCACAAAAGCTTCTGCATTGGGAAGCTCTCTGTAGGCTTTGGTTTGGATGAGACGATTAACAAGTTCACTGTAATATTTAGCAGGATCATTCGGAGGGAGATTTTGAACACCCCATGACTTTTTGCCATCATCCCAAACCAGAAACCCTTTTTTTGGTGTGAAGAGTTCTTCGTATTTCATTTGGCTAAAAGGCTTTGCAACGTCGGCTAATGTCTTTACTGTAACGGCCATACTTAAACCTCAGCATTAATATTTCTTTTTTATCAATATTACACCCAACTAACAATTAAAACCTAAATATAAATAAATTTAATTTAAAATAAAATTAAATATAAATATTGTTTTAACTAAGAGGGCTCGTCAATAAAAGCGAGCTTCTGAATGCGGAAATCGATGACCTTCTCTCTCTTTTCGGGTCCGATATTCTTTTCTTTTTCGAGCAATTGATCGCGCAATTTTAAATAGTTTCCTAAATCCTGCCTGTAATTTTTCGTACTGAGCCTTAAGATACAAAGTTCTTCTGTGATCATGACAATCTCACGTGTTCCATAGCTTTCAGCAAAAGCGTTAGAGACGTCAATCCGTTTCACGGAAAACAAATCGGCAACAAGGGGGTCCGTCACGATGGCCAAAATCTCAAAAGCCAAATCGGCATATTTCCCTTGCAAAGGGATTCCCCATTGAGCCGTGGGGCGTTCGGAATCTCCGCTGGGCACCCCGAAAGCAGAGAGTCCAAAATAGAGGGAAGGCAACCGTTTGGGTGAAAAAAAGGGGCTGAATGGAAAGAGGTAGCCCTCTTTATCGACGACGACATTGGCATAATCTTCCACCCAGGCGATGGGCTGTCTGACTGTATAATCGATATAAAGCGCATCGGGCTTAATCCATTTGACTTCTGCTTTTGAGATCAGCGGAGATTGCAAAAGCCTTTGTTTTACTCGACTGAGGTCAACTGTCAAATTGCTATAAGGGCGATTGCGGGAAATGGCGAGCAATTCGGCAAGATATTGCGTTTTGAGAGCTTCCTTTTGAGGGCCTGTCTGGATGATCGAGTGGATCGCATGCTGAGGGATGCGCTCCCGTTTTTTAAAATAATGCTTAAGGACGAGATGGGAGGATCCACTGATGAGAAGGGTCGAACCGACGATCCAGGCAAGGGAATGCGTCAAAGGAAGATAAACAGATTTTTTTTTATTCTTCATGACTGAGCGTGAGTAATTGCAATACTTCAGGGCCGACTTGAGTAATATCCCCCGCTCCCAGCGTGATTAAAACATCCTCGGCCTTAAGATAATGGGCAAGGAATTGTGCAAGATCCACTCGGCTTACGTAACTGGCATCGCAGCCTTTTTCCCGAATTTTTGCCAGAAGGAGTTCGTTCGTAATCCCTTCGATGGGAGCCTCCCTGGCCGCATAAATATCTGTTAAAATTAAAATGTCGGCGTGTTCAAAGGCAGGTCCAAACTCGTTCAGACAATCCGCTGTGCGGGTATAGCGATGGGGCTGAAAAGCAGCGACGAGACGACGCGGCCCAATCGCCTGTTTGACGGCTCGCAAAGTGGCAAAAATTTCTGTGGGATGATGCGCATAATCGTCGAAAATATCAATATGGCGGCATTCTCCTTTAAATTCCGACCGCCTATTGATTCCTTTGAATGTGGCGAATGCCTCCCGGATTTTCTTTTCGGGAATATTAATTTTTATCCCAAGGCCAAAAACCGCAGCCGCATTGAGCACATTATGGCCGCCGATCAGAGGAATTTCAATTTCTGAGTAAGTATTTCCTTCGAAGGAGATATCAAAAATTGTCGACCATCCCGCTTGTTGATAATTTTCGATCTTCAAATCGTTTTTGTCTTCAAAGCCATAACTGAATCCTTTGAGATTTAAAGAGCGTAAGATGTCATCGTCGCCGCACCAGATCAAGTGCTCCGAGGATTGAACAAGGTCGGCAAATTGATGAAATCCTTCGATGAGCTTATCGAGGGAATTCCAATAGGCCAAGTGGTCATTATCGATGTTGGTAATGATCGCTCCAAAAGAGCTGTAATTGAGAAACGAACCATCGCTTTCATCGGCCTCGGCGACAAAATAAGAGCCGCGACCATTGCCGCCATTCGCATTTAAACTGCGGACAACGCCTCCGACAGCAAAAGCGGGATCGAGGCCGGCCCAAACAAGCAAATGCGCGAGCAATGAAGAAGTCGTCGTTTTTCCATGCGTTCCTGTCACAAGCAAAGGAGAATAATCGTGCATCAGTTGACATAATAATTCGGAACGGTGCAAAAGATGCAGCCCATCCTCTTTGGCCTGCTTTAGCTCAGGGTTGTCTTCCTTGATATCGGTGCTGCAAACGACAATTGTGGAAGGTTTGATGTGATGAGAAGAATGACCGATGAAAATTTCCGCTCCTCTTTTTTGCAACTGATCGGTCATCGCCGAAGAGGCGACATCGCTGCCGCTCACTTTATTCCCTTTTTGCAAAAGAATCTGCGCAAGCGCACTCATTCCGATCCCGCCGATGCCGATGAAATGGTATTTATTATCCATGCAATACCTCAATGATTAGAGCCGTTAGGTCCTGTTTATTCTTTTCCGTTTTAAAAGCGATTATGGCTTCTTTCATTTTAAGCTTTTCCGGAGAATCTAAAAAGATCAACCGTTGCACAACCTCGGCAAACGACCGTCCTGAAACAGCATGCTCCTGATAAACAATGCCGCCTCCCACTTTTTGTTCGATGAATAATGCATTCACGTTTTGATGCTGGTCTGCAGCAAAGGGATAAGGAACCAGGATGGCGGGAACCTCGTAATAAAGCAGTTCGGAAACCGTCATAGCCCCGCTCCGGCAAATTGCGAGATCGGCAGCGCTCCAGGCGAGGTTCATCCTGCTCTCAAATTTTTTCACATAGCAAGGGATGTTTAGGGCGGCGCAACAGTGCGCAACCTCGGCAGCCATTTCGTCGCTTCCGGTCAGATGGATCAATTGAAAGTATGTATTTTCTTTTTTGAGGATCGGCAAAAGCTCCAGGATCTGCTGATTGATCTTTTTTGCTCCTTGAGACCCTCCGAAAACGAGAATCGTAGGAAGTTCTGGATCGAGTCCCAGTTCGGTGCGGGCTTGTTTTGCGTCGATTTTCTGACGTGATTCGGGATTTTTGATGGGAATTTCCACTTCAATTGTTTTCCCCTTCAAATGCTGCTTGGCGCTCGAAAAGTAGACAGCCGTAAAAAGAGTCCTTTTTGAGAAAAGTCTAACGACTTTTCCCGGAATCGCATTCGATTCGAATAAAATAACAGGGATTCTTTTCATCACAGCGGCAAACAAAACGGGAAAGGCGTGGAAACTGCCAAAGCCGATGACCAGGTCGGGCTCGCGGGAGGCGAGCAAAGAAAAACTTTGCCGGATGCCTGTAAACAAACAAGCCAGGGAACGAAGGGCTTTGAATAAATTCCTCCCAAAAGGCGTTGCGCTGGAAACATCACTAAAAGGAAATTTCGTCTTGTCGAAATGGACGTTCCCGCTCAAGTGCGCTCCGGCGAACAACACAGTAATATGGGGCATCTTCTTCTGGACTTGTTCGGCCAGAGCTTGTGCAGGAAAGAGATGGCCGCCTGTGCCGCCGGCTGCAAAAATTATTTTTTTACCTTGCTTGGACATGCTGTTTCCCCTTTGCAATATTGAGGATGACGCATAAAGCCATCATGTTCGCGAGTAAAGACGATCCTCCCTGACTAAAGAAAGGCAAATTCGTCCCTTTACTTGGCAACAGTCCGGAAACAACCCCTAAATTCAAAAAAGCTTGAAAACAGATGATAAATGTAAAAATGGCCGCAGTATAAAATCCCTCTTTTTCTTTGGCTTGCTGCGCGATCGAAAACCCGTAATAGCCGATCATCATATAAGAGAGGATCAATCCCATGATCCCGAGAAATCCGGTTTCTTCCGCAAAAATCGCGGCAATGTAATCGCTCCGCGCCTCTGGGAGATATTCGAGTTTTTGCAAGCTTTCCCCCAACCCCCTTCCCGTGAGTTGTCCGGAACCTGCAGCAATTTTCGCTTGATAGGGTTGATGCCCTTTGCCTTTGAGGTCGTATTCCGGGTTCATATACACTTTAATGCGGTCGGAAACATGGGGCATTTGGGAGGCGACGATGGCGCCGCACAGACAAAGAAAACAAAGAGGAAGAGCCCAATACGTCCATTTAAGGCCGCAGAGGATAAACAGAATGACAAGGCCTGCAAAAATCATTGCCACAGTCCCGTTGTCCGGCTCAATTAAGATCAGGCCGATAGGGAGTGAGAGTTTTGCAAGCAAGGTTAAAAACCGCCTCAAGCTCATCGAATCTTTTTGCGCAGACACAACGTAAATAAAATACAAAGGGATCAAAAACTTGACGAACTCTGAGGGCTGAAAAGAATTCCCAAACACATTGATCCAACGATGCGCCCCATTGATCTGCAATCCGGTCCCGGGCAAAAAAACGAGGACGAGAAGAACACTGCTTGCGATCAACAAAGGGCCGCTCAATTTGACCAAATTTTGATAGCCGATAAACCAAACGCCAACAACGCCGATACCCCCAACAAGGGCATACAACATTTGTTTGATCAATGCATGATGGGTGCTTCGTTCCGAAAATCGATCGAGCACTTCCGCAGAGGTCGTGTTAAAGATCATCACCATACCAATGCAGAACAAAATGGCGACGGTGATCAGCAGGCCTAAAGAGCTTCTGTTCATCCGTCCTCTGGCGGAAACCCGGCCCTTAAGGGCCGGGTAGTTTCAAAAAAAATGTTGGGCCGAGTTTGAAGCTCGGCCCCAACTTTATCCCACGCCTTAAGGCCTGGGTTCACTGGATTCGAAGTTTATCGCCCGGTTTCAGCCGACGAGCTTGCTCTTCGGACATGTGATTCAATTTAAGAAGATCTTCCACTTTGAGATGATTCCTTACCGCAATCGTCCAGGGGCTGTCCCCTTTTTTCACAATGTAGTATTTGGCTTCGGGTGCAGAAGATTGAGGGGAGAAAGCAATGGTCGACGGCTCTGCTTTTTTGATCGATTTATGGGGGATTTTCAAGACTTGCCCAATGCGCAGGTTGCTGGTCGTCAATTTATTGGTTTTCATGATTTCAGCGACGGTCGTATGATGATGGCGGGCAATTTTCTCTAAAACATCCCCCTTTTTTACCTTGATTTCCGTAAATTCGGGTGCAGGCTTATTTTGCGGAGCCATCGGAGCGACCAAAGTCTGTGCGTTTTGATTTTGAATGGGAGTGGGAACAGTCGTTTCGGGCAGGGCAATGGCTTTGAGATCATCGGCGAAACTCGCAGGCGCCCATGTGGCCATTGTATCAGTGGGAGGAGTTAGCGAAGGAGTTTGCGTGACGGGAGTGGAAGAGGGCATCGCGTTTTGCGCAAATTGATTGAGTGCAACATCGACCTCGTCCCCCACAACAGTCGTCGTTTCTTTTTTAAAAGAATAATCGGGAACAGCTGTCTGGACGACAGGAGCAGGACTTGCAGCAAATTCTTCTTTGCTTGAATCGGATTTGAGTGCAGTGGCAAACAACACAATGAGCAGTCCTGCATTGATCAGCACTGCAACGATAATCGTATCTTTTCGGGTCATAATGTTCTCCTTAATAGATGAACTTGGCGCTGAAACTCTTCCCCTCGGTGTTCGTAATCGCGAAACATATCAAAACTCGAACATCCCGGAGAAAGAAGGACAGAGTCCCCTCTTTCTGAGCAGCTGGCGGCTGCCTGGACAGCCGAGGCTAAAGAATCAGCAAACTTAATGTTAAAATAGGGATGCAATTCCTGGTAAATTTTCTTCGCTGAGGCCCCAATCGCGATCATCTGTTTGATTTTACCGGAAAAAGGTTCTTTCCAGGGGAGATAGGACGCTCCCTTGTCCACTCCTCCTACGATGAGGATTACCGGGCCTTTCATCACCTTTACTGCTTGGATGACGGCATCGATATTCGTCCCTTTGCTATCGTCAAAGAAAGAAATCCCATCCACCTCGCGGACGAATTCAATGCGGTGATGGGGCTTGCGAAAAGTTTCCAATGCCTTGCAAAACTGCTCGCTCTCTATCGAAAAAGGAATGCAAAGGGCCCAAGCTGCCAATGCGTTCTCATTGTCGTGCCTTCCCATTTCTCTATAGCGAATAGGTAAAAAGCTTTCAATCTTTTCTCGGTAGACAATTTTTGTCTTGTCCGTCCAAAGAGCGCTGCTTGTTTCCATTCCAAAAGTCTTCGGAGAGTGTAACAAAGGCGCAAAGAATTTGACAATCTGGTCCTGAACAAAAAAGCAGTCTGGTTTTTTCATTAAAGTTTGCAGACGACACTTACTCTTCGCATACTCTTCCATGTTGGCATAACGATCCAAGTGATCGGGGGTGATATTTAAAAGCGCGGCCGCCTCGAAGACAGGGGTTCGCATTGTTTCGAGTTGATAAGAGCTGAGTTCGACGACAAAGGCCTCTTCCGATCCCGGCTCCATCAAATAATCGCAAAGAGCTGTGCCGACATTCCCCAACGCTTTGGCTTTGACACCTGCCGTATTGAGAATATGTTCGACAAGAAGCGCGACCGTTGTTTTGCCATTCGTCCCAGTTACAGCCACCAGAGGTTTTTTGAAATGGGGCAGCGCAAGCTCGGCTTCTCCGGTGATCTCAATCCCTTTTTCTAAGGCAGCGCGATAAAGAAATTGCTTTGGACTGATACCTGGAGAGACCACAACACTCTCGATGTGTGTCCAATCGATCGTCTCGCTATCATGTTGGCATTGGGATCCCCTATTTTGCAAATCGACAACTTCTTTCGTTCCTAAAATCGAACGGCTGCTGTCGACCGCGATCACTCGATGTCCCTGTTTCAATAAAAAGCGGACCGCTGCTCTTCCGCTGAGTCCAAGACCTATGACAAGAGTTTTCATATTTTTTTTCACTGGAATTTCAGAGAAGCGAGGCCAAAAATAGCCAATATCAAACCGACGATCCAGAATCTAAGGACAACTTTTGTCTCAGGCCATCCTTTATATTCAAAATGATGATGCAGGGGGGTGCAAAGAAAAATCCGTTTTTTATTGCGCAACTTGTAGCTTCCCACTTGCAAGATCACGGAAATGGTCTCTGCGACAAAAATTCCTCCTAAGATGGCAAAAAGCAACTCTCGCCTGAGTAAGACCGCGCTGACTCCAACAATGCCTCCCAAAGCCAAAGATCCAGTATCCCCCATAAAAACTTGTGCCGGATAGCCGTTATACCACAAAAAACCTAAACCCGCGCCGACCAACGCGAACAAATAAACACCGATCTCACCGCTTTGATCGATATAGAGAATATTCAAATAGCGCGCCATCTCGATATTATTGGACAAAAAGGCCACAAGGCCCAAAACTCCTCCGACCATGACGAGGCATCCGGATGCCAGCCCGTCAAGTCCATCCGTCAAATTCACTCCATTGGATGCGCCTGTGATGACAAATAGCGTGACCAAAATGCCAAAAATCACCCCTGCTCCATTCAGAATAAGGACAGGATCTTTGAGGAATGGCACATAATAACGGCTCATATACGTTTGCGTTGAGAGCGTTTCTATTTTCCCGTGACTCACTTGTTCTTTTGCCGCCGGCGGCGCGAACCAATTGTTAAAATGGACCGCTTTTGAAACAGCCGGGCAAAAGAGATAAAGGGCAATCAGCAGAGCGAGCAGATTCTGAAGAAGAAATTTTCTTTTCGCTGACAGCCCTTTTGAATTTTTATGTTTCAACTTGAGATAATCATCGTAGGCGCCTAAAAATCCAAGCGAAAGCGTTGTCAAGAGCAAAATCAAAGTGAAGCTGCTCTTCCAGTCCATCCAGAGAAAAAGAGAAAAGAGCATCGAACACAGGAGTAAAATTCCTCCCATCGTCGGAGTATCTTTCTTTTTTGCATGCAGTTCCACCAGCAAAGGACAATCATCCACACGTATGGACTGCCCCGTCTTGAGCTCGTACAGCTTATTGATAAAACGGGGGCCTAAAAAAATAACAAACAGCAATGATGTCAAGGCGGCGAGCATCATTCTCGTCGATGAATACGCAAAGGCGGCAGGCACCTTCCATCCTAGCGAGTAAGTAAAAAAATCATAAATCAGCAAGGTCACGGTATTTGGGAGTATGGATTAGACTGAAGACTCATTCCCATCTTACCTACAAGACAAAAAATGAAAAAGTAAAAAGACAATTATTCGAGAACTTGCCAGAGCTTTTTGGAATTGGAGCCTTTGAGAAGAACCACGTCGCCTTCCTCCGCCAACTGAAAGACTCTTTTCTTGATTAAATCAAGTTCAAGAAAATGCTCAACGGGACGGTTTTCTTTCTGGAACAGTTCGACCATTATGATGCATTCTTCTCCCAGACATAACAGATAGTCGATATGGGAAAGCGCAAGCTTGGCGACGTCGTAATGCATTTGTTCGGTATAAGGGCCTAGTTCTTTCATCGATCCCAATACGGCAATCCGTTTTTTTCCGGCGCGTGGAACCGGAAGATTGAGCAAAGCGGCTTTCATCGAAGTGTAGTTGGCATTATAGGAATCGTTAAGAAAGATGATCCCATCCCGTTCGATGACTTCAAATCTTCTCATGAAAACTTTAAGCTTTTGCGCCTGCGGAATAATTTCCGACCAGGACATTCCCATTCCCCTTGCCACGGCAGCCGCTCCAATAAAATTCTCGCATAGATGGCTAGCCGTAAAAGGTAGTGCAAAAGCAGACGTCCGACTCTCCTTTTCCTTTGCATAGAAAAGCGGCCCCTCGCGGCAGAGAACAAAGTCACTATTTCCCTCATCTTCTTCAAGAGAGTAAGTCATTTTCAAACAGCTGCTGTTGTGCATTGCAGAAAAGCTTGAAGCCTGGCTATTGAGGATTCCCAGCTTAGTGAGCGGATGGGAAAGAATTTCTGCTTTGGCTGTGGCAATCCCTACTATTCCCTCAGAAAAAAAACTGACATGGGCAAGGGCAATTTTAGTAACGAGGCACATCTCCGGCGGAGCAATGGCGATCAATTTTTCGATCTCACGGGGTTGAGTCATCCCCATTTCTACGACAACGACCTCATCATCTCCACTGGAATTAAGGATGCTTAAAGGTACGCTGACTTGGGAATTGGCATTCCCCGGCGTTTTGCCGACGCGAAATTTCCCCTCCAAAAGGGTGGCGATGAATTCTTTCGTGGTTGTTTTTCCGACAGAACCGGTGACGGCAACCACGCGAGCGGACCTTCCGGCATGAACGGTCTTTGCCAATTTTTGCAAGGACGCGAGGACATCGTCGACCCCTATTAATGTCAGCCCAAAGCTATCGCCGCTGTACTCTTTAGAAACAACAGCGCCGACAGCTCCTCTTGCAGCGGCTTCATTCAAATATTCATGCCCGTCGACTTTTTCTCCTTTGAGCGCGAAAAAAAGATCGCCCGGAACAACAGCGCGGCTGTCTTGTTTAAAACCCTGGATTTTTCCCGAAACAGCAACGCTGCTGCCCAGCCACTCTAAAATCTGAGCAAAATCGAATTGTGCCATTGTTTACCGCCATCACCCTTAAAGAAAAAATATGGACATTCAAGCCATAAAGCCTATATAAATTGTTAAAAAAAATAAAGCCATTGAAAGTGTCGTCATGAAAAAAGTCGTTCTAACAACTCTCGTCTTGCTCAGCTTTGCCGAATTCAGTTACGCCAATCCCATTGGCAAAGTGCCCGCGGATTCAAAGAATTACATATTCCCCAAACCGGTTGAAAAGAATCAGGTGCAGCCCAAAAGAGCTCCTAAACGAGCAAAAGATCCTGAAAAATTAATCGCTTATGAAGAACGGCATCCTTTCGTCGCTCAGCAGGAAGAAAACAACAATCCGCAAACACCGCTGCGATCTCCAAAAAAAATCAAGGTGCAAAGAAGCTACAAGCCATTCAAAATCGACGTTGCGCCGCAATATTCCTATTTGATTGTCCGCTCGAGTGGAATGAGAAAACTTACCGGCAATCTCTGGGGGGGTTCGGCTGAAATGGAATACAAGAAAAGCAATCACGTTTATGGAGACGCAAGCTTTCTCTGGAATCAAGGAAAGGTAGCAGCCCATGGGCGCCATCATAGCTGGAAGGAAGCGGTTGGGCAATTCCTGCTCGGTTACACGACCCCTATTTTTCATCGCACTTTGATGACAATCTTCGCAGGTTTCGGCTTCCGCCGCGTGATGGACGGTAAAAACTATGAGGGATTCCGACACAGGGTCGATCTGAACTATTATCAATACTTAGTCCCCTGCGGCCTTTTCTTCGACTTTGATTATTGGAACCATTTTTCACTCAGTTTAGACCTCAAGGCCATGCCTGCTGTCGATGAAAAAGTCCAAATCGGAAATAAGCCTGATGTTTTTTATCAGGTAAGCCGCATGATGAACTACGAGGCCGATCTTCCCATCACCTGGAAAGCAGTACGAGGAATCAAGGCCGACTTCGATCTTTCGCTTATCCCCTTTTTTAAATATTGGCAATATGGAGGAAGCTCTCGGCTTCACCTGCGCTCCCGCTCACAAACCTATTGGGGCTGCGAACTCCAGATCGCTTTGTGCTTCTAAGAGGGCGTTCTTCTCAAATTTCATCCAATCGAAAGCCCGTACTTTCTCGAGCTTTCCCCTTTCCACCCTTGGCGTGAGGACGACGCTCGACACCTCAGTGGACCCGTTCACCTGCTCCAAGAGTAAATAAATTTATTTACCACCCTTCTCTTTTTGGAAGGAAATACCACGTCTCTCTTTCAACAACTTATTAATATTATACTATATAATATATATTTTAAACTGAAAATTAAAAAATAATAAAATTTTTATAATTAAAACCATTTAATTTTTTAATTAAATAAAAACATTAATTATAGTATAATTCGAATTAAATCATATTTATATATCAAAAATTTAAAGCAAGGAATTAACCATGACGAACTCCATCAATCCTTCAGGACTTCCAAACCCTGCACCCATTATACCGCAGAACACTGGGCTTTTGGATATGCCGCAAGATATAGTCACTCGAATTTTGACACACTTGCCTGCCCAGGAAATCGGAACAAGCGCCTTAGTCTGTAAAGAATTGAACCAGGCTCTGAAAGATGATGATGTTTGGCGCATATTATTTTATAACCGTTTTCCAACCGTTAACCCACGCTCTATTGAGAATTTCCAGAGCGCCTACCAAGGTCTTCATTCAAATCTCCCAAAAGGAGTGTACGCTTCGGATACCCTTACAGGCCATGACGACTCGGTTAACTCTCTTGCCGTCTTCGATGGGGAGCTCTTTTCGGCCTCTAACAGCATCAAGGTCTGGGATCTAAAAACAGGACAGTGCACTGTAACCCTGGCAGGCCATCAAGAGGGGGTTTCTTCTCTTGCCATCTTTGACGGGAAGCTCTTTTCGGCCTCTGCGGACCGCACCATCAAGGCCTGGGACCTAAAAACAGGACAGTGCACAGCAACCTTGACAGGACATGGACACAAGGTTTTATCTCTTGCCATCTTCGACGGGAAGCTCTTTTCGGGCTCTATAGACCGCACCATCAAGGTCTGGGATCTAAAAACAGGACAGTGCACAGCAACCTTGACAGGACATGGACACACGGTTTTATCTCTTGCCATCTTCGATGGGAAGCTCTTTTCGGGCTCTATAGACCGCACCATCAAGGTCTGGGACCTAAAAACAGGACAGTGCACAGCGACCCTGACAGGCCATGAGAAATCGGTTTGCTCTCTTGCCGCCCTCAATGGGAAGCTCTTTTCGGGCTCTTCCGACAAAACAATCAAGGTTTGGGACCTAAAAACAGGACAGTGCACAGCGACCCTGACAGGCCATGGGAACTGGGTTTTGTCTCTTGCCGTCTTCGACGGGAAGCTCTTTTCGGGCTCTGCCGACAACACAATCAAGGTTTGGGACCTAAAAACGGGAAAGTGCACAGCGACCCTGACAGGCCATGAGAAATCGGTTTGCTCTCTTGCCGCCCTCAATGGGAAGCTCTTTTCGGGCTGTGCCGACAACACAATCAAGGTCTGGGATTTTACAGCGAATAATAGCACGATTTTTCAAGAGATCGCGGAAGAGCTTGAAAATGAAAGTCAGAGAGTAGCTCATGCCTTTGAGCGGTTTTCGCGGATGCCAACAACTGCAAAAAATGCCATTTACAGAGAGCTCTATGCAAATTGCCAACCTTTTGCCAATGAGTATCCCGGTTGTGCAGAACACGCCTTTCACAATCAACATGGACAAAGCTCTACGGGCGCTCAAAAGGCTAGGGCAATTCGGGACTATTTGAATGATCAGCCTCCAAAAAACAACCTCCTCTTGCTTGCTCACCTTGGGATCAAAACCGAAAAACAATGTTCAGAAAAGCTAAAGTGCCGTTCAGGGCATTTAGAAAAAATCGGCATCTTGTCGGCAGAAGACGTAAAACTGATTTGCTCAGCTTGGCCTCCCTTTCTGAAATTGGAGAGCCTAGAGATCGTAGAAGTGAAAGAAGATTTTAGAGACAACAAGGTGAAAATAAAGGCCGAACGACGAAAGACCAATCTGACAACGCTTCTGGGCCAAATATCCCAAGTCGTCGAAAATAAGGTTGAAGAGACGAACACATGTGGCGTGATTCTTTATGAAGCAGAGTGCCCATGGGTGAGTTTCCAACAGAAGCTAAAAACTTTTCAAGGAAAGCTGAGTGAGATTGGAGAGAAATCGAATACGGCCAAGTTGATGGTCGAAGCCTTTGATTCTAAAAATTACAATGGATTGGCTGGTGAGTTGAATGCTTTGGTTGAAGAGTTTCACACATTAGATCGCGATCATCAGATTTCCAAATTGCATGCTTACGTCAATCAATGGGGAATTTTAACGGCTTGGAATAACCTCCGCGCTCAAGGCGTGCAGAATTTGTCTGCGCTCCCAGAATCCAAACAGAGTTTGCAAAAGCTTTTCCAGATGGGAGAGTAACTGAGAAATTCAAAAGTTGGCCAATGGCAATGGTTGCGCTTCACGGAGGGTATCCAAGACCCTTTTAACGAAATTCTCCTTTGCGGATCCATTTCGTCGCGATCCATTTTTCTCCTTTGATCACGGGAGCTCCGCCGTGGAAGGACAATAGATCTTCTTTGCCTTCTGGTGTGCAGTTATAAAATAGGACCGCATTTCCTTTGATAGGCTTTACTTTCACTCTTGTTTTGGGAAAAACGGTCTCCCCTCCCTCTTCCGTATCGGCCAGATACATGATCATCGTAGCGACTCTTTGGCCGCCGCGATGATAACACAGTGCGCCCCCTTCTGTGTTGGGATCAAAGTAGTCCCAATGCGGCCTATATTCTTCTCCAATGCCATAAGATAAAATTTGTATTCCTTCTCCGTTTTGTTCTGGCAACATGGTCAATTCCGCAATACGGCGCTCAATCCCCTTAATGATCAGATCTGCATTTCTGGCATAAAACATCCCCTTGCTCGTACGCCCTTCATGAATTTCCCCATCAACGACAGCGGAAACCACCGTAGAGCGTTTCAATTCCGGGCGCGCATGGGCAATCAAGTGATCGCATTCAGCAGGCGAGAGGAAATTTTCAATTAAAAAAATACGGGGAGTCCAACTTAAGACCTTCATCTTGGGAAGTTGTTGCTGCGAGGAGGGTTCTGCTGTCAAATTTCCCATGAAAACGATTGCCGCAATAAATAAACTGAGAATAGTTGTATGGAGCTTCATTTTTCACTCACCGGTTTCGCTTATTGAATTTATCTAATTTTTGCCAATTCCTTCAAAGATTTTCTTTCGATTAAAGCCCTTAAAACCAGAAAGCATAAAAATTATTTTAACATTAACTTTAATTAATTATATATAGTATAATTCAATACACTTAATCATAATTTGGAGAAAAAAATGGCTGGTTATATGACTTATGGTTACAATGCTATTTCACAAGCGGCATCCCGGACAACCACTTACCTCACATCGCCGGAAGTGCAATCTACAGTGCAAAGCTATGGAGCTTATCTACTTGCAAGCGCCGTTTCTCCTAGACTCAACTTGGAAAAAAAGACCGTCGCCTTGGATACCCATCCCCTCCAAAGCCTTTATTCCCATCTTGAAACATCTCTCCAACGCCAAGAGCAAATTCCCGATCTTCAGCAAAGGTTAATCGCTATCCCTGCAAAACTGCGGCAAGATATTCTAATAGAGATGGGCAGTCCCCCAACGCAAGGCAATGAGTCCCGCCTTCTCCATGTTATCAAGCGCGTGGTTGAAAAAACACTGGACGATCAACAAACCACCAAGAAAAATGCGATTTTTGGAACGGTTTATCGAATGGCCGGACAACCTCAGACAAACGATTTGGTATGGGGAGAACACCATGCAAAAGACGACACCCTGCGTTTGATCCGGGCTTTACATCGACATCATTGTCTGGAAATTCCAGGGAAACAAATTACCGTCTATTCCGATTTAGAAAAAGGGGTCTTACAGCCTTCTTGCCGGTTTCATCTTTATCGTAGAGAGCCCAACCGCGGCTCGATTGGCTATCATAACGGAATCAGTACCACTTTTGATCTCGCAAAATCAAACGCAGTCAGCCTCTCTGATCAAACCTGCCAAGGACATAATATACATGGCACCTATAGCGCAACAGTCAACCCGCATTGGGATCTGATTTCTGCTGCTCTAGGCCAAGGAACGACATCGACCCCAGGCGTGCTTCAATTATTAGACCGTTGGCAAGATTTTTTTGATGAAAATCCTTCGGGTCATTTATTGCAGATTTGTCATAGCCGAGGCGCTATCGAAGTCAATAATGCCCTTACACATCTTTCTCGAGAAAAACAGCAACGAATTATTGTGATCGCAGTTGCCCCAGCGAGTTTCATTCCAACCTCGTCTGCAAAAAAGGTCGTGAATATGGTCATCCCTTCCGATCCCGTCCCAAAAGTGGCCCTGAATCGCCACCTTCCCAACCCAAACACCATGGTGCTCGGCGAACACTCTGACGGACAAAATTCTCATTTTTTATTAGGGCCAAGCTATCTGACTGCACTAGCACCGTTAGTCGATCAGTATCTTCGGACCAATGAAGTTTAATGATAAAAAATTTTATTAAGTTGACCGCATTTGCTTCTTTGAGCATACTTTTCCCATTATTCATACGGTGGCATAGCCAAGTGGTAAGGCAGAAGCCTGCAAAGCTTCCATTCCCCAGTTCAAATCTGGGTGCCACCTTCTATTTTATTTGAGAATGCTTTATCTCGTCGCTACTCCAATTGGCAATCTTGAAGATTTTTCTTCTCGCGCTATTTCGACCTTGAAAGCGTGCGATTACATTTTATGCGAGGACACGCGCCACAGCCGCATCCTATTTCAGCGTTATGCCATTCAGACTCCCCTAAAAGCTTTTCATCAATTTAACGAAGCCCGATCAGAAGATCTGATTATCGAAGATCTCAAGGCTGGCCGAGCGATTGGGCTGATTTCCGACGCAGGAACACCCTTAGTTTCCGACCCCGGACATGAGCTTGTTTTGCGCTGCCGAAAAGAAGGGATTGCTGTGACGGCGGTGCCAGGTCCTTGCGCGGTCATTCAGGCATTAGTCTTGTCCGGTTTTCCACCGGAACCATTTCAATTCGTGGGTTTTCTCCCTAAAAAAGAAAGCGAGCTGAGAACGACTTTAGGCAAAGCTCTCATTTATCCAGGAACATCGATTGCCTATGAGTCCCCCCACCGCATACAAGGAACATTGGAACAAATGGTACAGGTGTGCCCGAAAAGACAGCTTTGCACGGCCAGGGAATTGACGAAATTGCATGAAGAGGTCCTTGTTGGCACGGCTCAGGAGTTGCTCGATCATTTCAGAAAAACTCCTCCCCGCGGAGAGTTTGTCCTTCTGCTTTCGCCTCCCAGTCAACCCATTTTCTTTGAGGATCATTCTTTAGTTGAACTTGTCGAAATGTTCGAAAAGGATCTACATTTGAGCAAAATGGAAGCGATCAAAATGGCGGCCCAGCTGCGCGGGGTTTCAAAAAAAGAGGTTTATAAGCACTTTACTAACGATTAGCAAATGGCATGTTAAAATGCTAAAAACACGGTTGCATAATAATTTTTCGTCTTCTATAGTATCCTCGACTTTGCAATTTTTTGGGCCCGCCTGCCTCGCCTATTTGCTGCCGGCCGTTTGACCTATTGTCGAACTGGGTGATTATTTAAAACAGGAGGGGTTAACCCCCCTACCGGTTTTAAATCACTCCCCCCGAGAGCAAATATTTCGAGTCCTTCGGGCCTAAAAAGTTACAAAGTCGAGGTCCTTAAATCTGATGAGGAAAAAGCGTGGAACATTTGGAACAAGAAGTCCGTAGGACCATCCTGCTTGCCTTGAATGAAGATCGCACGACCAAAGACATTACTTCTCAAGCCTGTATTCCTCCCGATCAATTGATCCGCGCTGATTTTGTATTGAAACAAAATTCACGTGTTGCAGGTCTTCGCTTCCTTCCCTGGATTTGCGAAACGATCGACACTTCTTTAAAATGGCACGTGCATGCTTTTGAAGGCGGAGAATACAGCGAAGGGATGATTTTAGCTTCCATTGAAGGGATTGCCCACTCCATTCTTGCCGGCGAACGCACGGCTCTCAATCTTTTGCAACATGCCAGCGGGGTCGCGCATTTGACAGCGCAATATGTCGATGCAGTGAAAGGCTTTCCTTGCGAAATTCTGGACACGCGAAAAACGCTTCCGGGCCTTCGGGCCATTCAAAAATATGCCGTGAAAATGGGCGGCGGAAAGAATCATCGATTTCATCTTGAAGAGCGTTTTCTCATCAAGAACAACCACCTCGCCCTTCTCAAAGAAATATCTGTTCATCCTGTCCTTGAAGCCATACGCCGCGCAAAAATTCTGCAGCCGGAAGTCAAGATCGAAGTGGAAGTAGAATCTTTGGCAGCCCTTGAAGAAGCTCTTCAGGGAAAAGCGGATGTGATTTTACTCGACAACATGCCCCCTGATGTTGTCGCGGAAGCTGTCAGATTGGGCCAAGGGAAAGCGTATTTGGAAGCCTCCGGAGGAATCACTCTTGACAATGTCAGAGATTATGCCGCGACCGGGGTCAATGGAGTTTCCATTGGGGCGCTGACCCATTCTGTCTCCGCTGTCGATATTAGTTTGAGGATGTGACGATGACACTTGATCTTGTCTTAAACATTGGTAATACGAAGATCAAAGGAGGGTTCTTCGACGGGAAGAATCTCGTCGACACGTTTAGCTTTGACGTTCAATTTAATCGTGAGGACTTGATTCAATTTTTTGAAGGCAAATCGATTACAAATGCCTTAGTCTCTTCCGTCAATACTAAAGCCGAAGACAAAATGCGTAAATTTATGGAAGAGCAAAAAATTGCTTTCCGTTTTGTGGATTACCCATCTTTAAAACTCATTCTCGATGTCGATGAGCCCGAAGCTCTCGGCCATGACCGGATCGCCAATGCGTATGGCGCTCTGCAGCGCTTTCCCATCAATGACTGCGTCGTCGTCGATATGGGGACTGCCATCACTGTCGACTTCATCGTCAAAGAAGGACGCTATTTGGGAGGAATGATTTATCCCGGCGCTGCGCTTTGCGCCAAATCGCTCAATGACCATACGTATAAACTTCCTCTTGTCGCTCTGAAAAAACCTGAGTCCGCGTTGGCTAAAACGACAGAAACGCACCTTCAGGCAGGCATTTATTACGGCCAGCTCGGCGCTGTTGAACGCATGATCGCTGAACTCAGGCTTTCCGCTCTTTCCCCAAGTTCCGTCAAAGTCATTGCGACGGGCGGCTCGACGCTGATCGGTGAGCTGATCGATGACTTGAAAGACCTCGTTGATTTTATTGATCCGCATCTGACTTTGATCGGATTGCGTGAAATTCTTGAAGAAACTTTAGCTAAGAAAAAGGAATAAACTATGTCCACACCAAAGGAATTAATTTTTGAGGAAGAAGCGCGAGAGAAGCTTCGCGAAGGCATTGACCAACTAGCAGATGTCGTCGGCGTCACGCTGGGCCCAAAAGGGCGTAATGTCGGACTGCAAGCTTCCTGGGGAGCTCCTTCCATCACCAATGACGGCAATAGCATCGTCAAAGACATCGAACTGAAAGATCAATATGCCAACATGGGCGTCTCTTTAGGAAAAGAGGTGGCCAGCAAGATGAAAGAAAAATGCGGCGACGGCACAACGTCGAGCATCCTGCTTTTACGCGCTCTTGTGCAAAACGGGGTGAAAAACATCGCTTCCGGCTCCTCCCCGATCACTTTAAAAAGAGGAATGGACAAAGCCGTCGAAGCCATCGTCAAAGAAATCGAAAAAACTTCGATTGCCATCAAAGATGAAAAAGAAACGCAACATATCGCTATCGCTTCTGCGTCTGGTAATACGGCCGTCGGCATGATGATTGCCGATGCTGTCCAAAAAGTAGGCAAAGCCGGCGTCATTACCATTGAAGAAGGGAAAGGAACCGACGACACGATTGAAATGGTCGAAGGCATGCAGTTTGACCGCGGATATATCAGCGCGTATTTCTGCACGAATGCGGAGGCGTTGAGCGTGGAGATGAGCGGAGCCAAGCTGTTGATCACCGATAAAAAAATCTCCTCGGTGCAGGAAATCCTCTCTATTCTGCAATCTGTCGCAACGACCGCCACCGAATTATTGATCATCGCCGAAGAAATCGATGGCGACGCCCTTTCTACTTTGGTCGTCAATAAGCTCCGAGGAACACTTAAAGTTTGCGCTGTCAAAGCCCCGGGCTTTGGAGACCGCCGCAAAGCGATGCTCGAAGATATCGCGGTTCTCACGGGAGCCACAGTCGTCTCTGAAGAAACCGGTATGGTGTTGAAAGACGCCACTGCCGATGTGCTCGGGTCAGCTGAAAAAATCCTCGTCACTAAAGAAAAGACGACAATCGTCGGCGGAAAAGGAGATTCGAAACAGATCCAGGCAAGAGTCAAACACATCGAAGCAGAAATCGAAAAATCCACAAGCTCTTACGATAGAGAAAAACTGGAAGAGCGGAAAGCAAAACTCAGCGGCGGCGTGGCCGTCATTCGAGTGGGCGCTGCCACCGAGCCTGAGATGAAACAGAAAAAACAGATGTTCGAAGATAGCTTGAACTCGACCCAAGCGGCTATGGAAGAAGGGATCGTCATCGGCGGCGGGTGCGCATTGCTCCGCGCTAGCAAGTCTGTTTCCCTGGAACTTTCCGGAGATGAGTCTGTCGGCGCAAAAATAGTCTTCAAGGCTTGCGAAGCCCCCTTCAAACAAATCGTTTCTAACACAGGATTTGATAGTTCGGTTGTGTTGGAAGAAGTGCTCGCTGCCGGGACTCATTTTGGCTTCAATGCCATGACCGAAAAGGTGGAAGATTTACTGAAAGCAGGGGTGGTCGATCCAGCTAAAGTTGTCAAAAATGGCCTGCGTTACGCGGTATCTACAGCAGGAGTTGTGCTTCTCTCCGAAGCCTTGATCGGCAATGCTCCCGACGAGGAAGAAGAGAAGAGATAATAGGAACATTGGGAAATTTGGGTCCTCAAATGAGGACCCCATATGATGAAAAAAGCTGCTGTTATTCCTGCGCTTGGAATTGGCGATGCATTGCTGATGATGATCGTCTCCCATCAGTTAAAAAGGGCTGGCTATCAAGTCACGACATTTCATCCTGCCCTTCCGGAACTTTCCGATTGGTTTCCCGCCCATGAGTTCCCCACTTCTATCCACGACTTGACCAAGTTTGATCTCATTGTCGTCGAAAACGACAACTCACTAAAAATCAAACAGTGGATAGAGACTCTTCGTCCGCGCCTATCGATTTTTTATCCCACCTACTTACCTTCCAAACACGCCCCTCTTTCCCCTCACGACTTTGCTTTTGATCCAAACCTGTCTATGGCAGACAATATTGCACAAGCGGTTGCGTCCTTTCTCGATCTCCCGTTCCCTTTCAAAGACAATGGGATTGTTCCTTTGCCGGGGCTCGTCCACCGCCTAAAAAAAGAGCAAATCCTTATCCATCCCACCAGCCGCGTCGCGGCCAAAAATTGGAAAGCGGAAAAATTTTTAAAATTAGCTCGAAGATTAAAATCTAAAGGCTTTCAGCCGGTATTCTGCGTGGGACCTGCTGAACTTTCAGAATGGGAAAAAATAGAAACGGAGGGATTTGCCCTTGCCAAAGCTCCCACACTTTCAGATCTCGCCAGCATTGTCTACGAATCTGGTTATGTGATTGGCAATGACTCGTTGACCGGCCATTTAGGCTCGAATCTGTGTATTCCCACCCTTATCATCGCCAATGACGAAAAAAGAATGCGCTTATGGCGCCCGGGCTGGCAAAAAGGGCAGCTCGTCCTTCCACCTCCCTATCTTCCCCATTGGAAGTTTTTGCGTCTTCGCGAAAAAAATTGGCAAAACTTCATTTCGGTGAATAGAGTTCTAGCCGCTTTTGACGAGCTCGTGAGCTCGTTTTAATCTTGCTTTCTCTAAATCCCTCTATGCGCTACAGTGAAGTAAAATATTTACTTGTCAAATAAGAGGCCTATGAACAAAACCAAGCATCCGATGACCAATAAACTCGAAAAGAAGAGGGGAAAAGAAATTCGCAGTGCGCAGGGCCGTTATCCGGTTCAGCAAACTCAGCAATATAGCGATGAATTGACGACAAAAGAGATGCTAAAAAAATTCCCGAAAAGAAAATCTGAAAAACAAGAAGAAACTTTAAAGTCTGCACAGAGAGGGATTTCCCTTAAGAAAAAGCTTCAGCATAAGATCAAGTCTAAAAATACAACCCCCGGGCTCGTCTCCTCAGATTCAGCGCCAGCCCATATCCATCCCGAAGGCAAACGCTGGATGAAAACATTGGTTAAACAGAATTTGAGCCAGAGGGCGATCTTGGCGCACCAAGGCATAGGGAAGAAAAAATAAAAATATTTTTAATCTAAAAAGGGCTATAATTACTTCTCTGCCACTCGACTTTGTAACTTTTGGGCTCGAAGGACTCGAAATGGGGGAGTTATTTAAAACAGGAAGGGGTTTTAACCCCCTTCCTGTTTTAAATAACTCCCCGTAGGCGAGCCAGGCGGGCCCAAAAAATTACAAAGTCGAGGGGCAAGGTAATTTATTCATTTTTTATGCCTGTGATAGAAAAACCTCTTTTCCGCTTAGCCCACATCTCCGATTTGCATTTTTTTAAAGTGGGATGGAATCCTCTCCAATTTTTCTCCAAAAGATGGCTTGGCAACCTCAATCTCTTTTTCACACGCAAACATGCGCTCGAACCCGACAATTTGACTACCCTTCTTCCTGTGTTCCACGAAAAAAAAGTCGATGCCGTTTTAATCACAGGAGATTTGACGACGACTTCCCATGAAGAAGAGTTTAAGCTGGCCAGACGGTTTGTCGACAGTTTAAGAGAGGAAAATTTTAAAGTTTTCACACTTCCGGGCAATCACGATCAATACACAAAGTCTGCCTATAAAAAGCAACTTTTTTATGAACATTTCTCTCAGACATATGATAAATATAGCCTCAAAGAAGATCAATTAACCTCCGCTTATTGGGGGCATGGATGGTGGCTTTTGGCATTGGATACGGCCATTGCGACTTCATTGGTCTCTTCGAATGGGTATTTTTCTCCCGAACTCGAGCAAAAACTCGAATCGGCTTTGAAAGAAATCCCCGCGGACCATCGTGTGATCCTCGTCAACCACTTCCCCATTTTTTCTACGGAATCTCCGCGCAAAAGCCTAATTCGTAAAGAGGCCCTCAAGAAACTGATCGAACGGTTTCCCAAAATCAAGCTTTACCTTCACGGACATACGCATCGCCACTGCATCGCGGACCTGCGCAATAGCGGGCTTCCCATCTTTCTCGATAGTGGCTCGACAGCGCAAAAGGAGGGTGGAACCTGGAACTTGATCGATATTGGCGAGGCGGGCTGCGACATCGAGGTTTTTAAAAACAGCGATGGCAATGGTTTTTGGAAGCCCATCTTAAAATCCAACTTTAAATGGTAATACTGCGCCCGTTTAGGCTTTACGAATTTTGACTCTCCGAGACAAAGCAAAATCGAAGCGAAGCGGCCGAATGCTGCAACCATCCAGTGGAGGGTTGCAGGTCATAACGGAGCCGAAGTTCAGGATGACACGGGAGACCATTGCTGGATAGCAAGCCGAGGGAGAAGGATCGATTTGGCAAAGTCGCAGCTAGTGCCCCGTTGCAGAAATTATTCCAAAATTTTTGCAACGGTGCACTAGTCAAAATTCATAAACCCTAAGCGGGGGCAGTATAATGGAACCTTGGTATAAGGAAGGCTTAAGTTTTAAATGCACCGAATGCGGCGGATGCTGCACAGGATCGCCGGGCTATGTGTGGATCACTCCCGTTGAAGCCGAGGCGATGGCCAAGCACTTGAAGATCCCATTGGAAGAGTTTCTCAAAACACACACGCGACGCATCGGCAATCGCGTTTCTTTAAAAGAACATCCCAAAACCTATGACTGTGTTTTTCTCAAAGGAAAAAGATGCGAAATTTACGGGGTACGCCCTAAACAATGCCGCACATTTCCCTGGTGGCCGGAGAATCTCAAATCCCCGGAACATTGGAAGGAAACAGCTGCCCGATGCGAAGGGATCAACCAGCCTGACGCCCCGCTCATTTCCATAGAGGAAATTCAGAAGCATTTACCGTAGTCGTTTAATTTACTTTTTGATATTTTCAGCAAAATTCTGATCAGGAGTAAACATGTCTGCACTTCCCCCTGAAATTCAAAAACGAGTCGATGAATGGCTGCAAGGCCCTTTCGACGAGCAGACAAAGACCGAAATCCGCACTTTAATGGAAAAAAATCCCCAAGAACTCATCGATGCCTTTTTTACCGATTTGACTTTTGGAACAGGAGGTCTTCGCGGGATTATGGGCCCTGGCACAACGCGCATGAATATCTACACCGTCCGCCTCGCTACGCAGGGCCTTGCTAACTATATGCACAAACAGGCAGGCGCCTCAAAACTTAGTGCGTTGATCGGTTTTGATTCCCGGCATCATTCGCAAGAATTTGCTCAAGAGACAGCAAGGGTGCTGGCCGGCAATGGAATTCATGCGTATTTGCTCCGCGAATTAAGGCCCACGCCTTACATTTCTTTTGCCTGCCGGCTTAAAAAAGCTAATGCTGCCGTTATGATCACGGCTTCCCACAATCCTAAACAGTACAATGGATACAAAGTGTACTGGAGCGACGGCGCGCAGGTCGTCTATCCGCATGACGAAGGAATTGTCAAAGAAACAGAGAAGCTCAAGGATTTTTCCTCGGTACGGCTCGCTTCTCTCCAGGACCCTTTGATCGAGATTGTTCCCACAGCCCCCATCGATGAAGAATACATCAATGCCATCCGTCCTTTGCAACATTTTCCCGAGCAGAACAAAAAAAATGGAGCATCGTTAAAGATTGTTTACACAAGTCTACACGGCACTGGAATCACCATAGTTCCCCGCGCACTAAAAGATTGGGGGTTTTCGACGGTTGAAATGGTCGACAATCAAGTGACCATCGACGGCGATTTCCCCACCGTGGCTTTTCCCAATCCTGAATACAAAGAGACGATGAAACTCGGCATCGAAAAGCTGGAGATGACACAATCAGATATCGTCATTGCCACTGATCCTGATGCCGACCGGACCGGGACCGTCGTCCGCCATGAAGGGAAATCAATCCTCCTCAATGGCAACGAAATGGCTGCGATTTGCGTGGATTACCTTTGCGAGGTCCTGACCCAGCTCGGCACAATGCCTACCAAGGGAGCTTTCGTCACGACAATTGTCACAACAGAACTACTGAAAAAAATTGCGGAAAGCTACCAAAAGTCGTGTTTTGAAGTTTTGACAGGATTTAAATACATTGGAGAGAAAATTCATCTTTGGGAAACTTCCAAAGATGGTTATCACTTTATTTTCGGGGCGGAAGAATCGTATGGGTATCTACTGGGGACTCATGCCCGCGACAAAGATGCGATCGTGACCTCCTGCCTCATCGCCGAAATTGCCCTTCAGGCCAAGATGCAAGGCGGCCAGACATTGATTGACCGATTGCATTCGATCTACAAAAAATACGGCATGTTCCGGGAAAAACAGATGTCGATCAATTTCAATCCCGGCAAAGAAGGGATGGAGCAAATGGCGGCTGTCATGCAAAGATTGCGAACCACCCCTCCAAAAAACATTGCCGACCAATCGATCCTCTATTGCGAAGATTACGAAAAAAAACAGCGCGTTTATGTCGATTCGAAAAAGACCGAACCCCTGAAGCTTCCCAAGTCCGATGTTCTGCTTTTCCGCCTCGCGGACCATTCCCGCCTCGTTATCCGCCCGTCCGGAACGGAACCCAAGATCAAGATCTATGGCAGCACGTCTAGAGATCAGTTTAAAATGATTGAGGAAGCCGTCCAGGATTGCGACAACCGCCTCGATCAATATTTGGATGCACTAAAAAAAGATGCCGTTAAGGTATATACTGCTGACACTTGAAAGTTATAGAAAATTTCAATTTCAGCGCTTCAATTTTTTGTTTGTTGAAGCAGACCATGTGCAAGCACATTGTCGATGGAACGAACAAAAAGGCCGTCGCAAAACGACGGCCGTAAGAGTGAAGATGCTGAAGCAGAAATTTTCCTAACTTTCAAGTGGAAGTAGCATAAACTCGCTTCTTACTGTCCCATTTGAAAAAGCTTTTGCAAGCTCCGCTTAGATTCTGGTAGCGCCGACAAATTCTGCATGCCTTCCTCTCGAAGGTGATTCCAAGCCGTCAAAATTCCCCATTGATTCACATAAGCATGCAATTTGGAAAGCTGATGCGTGCGATCTAATGTGTGAAACTCTTCAACCAGAGGATTCAATGCACGAGCCCATCCATTGTAATTTTTAGAATCAAAGGCTTCGACCATCGACTTAGCCGTATTGGATTTATCTGCAATCTCACCTAGCTTTACTTGAAAAGCTTTTAACTTCTGTTGGAAACTGACCCAAGGGCACACTGCTTTATAAAGAATCACGCCACATGTATTCGTCTCTTTAATCTTATCTTCGACGAATTGGGATATTTCCCCCACAAGCGTTGTCAGCTCGGTCTTTCGTCGTTCGGCCTCTATTTTCACCTTGTTGTCTCTAAAATTTTCTTCGACTTCTATGATCTCCAAGGTCTCCAACTTCACCAAGTGAGGAGAAGCTGAGCAAATCAGTTTCACGTCTTCTGCCGACAAAATGCCGATTTTTTCTAAATACTCTGAACGGCACTTTAGCTTTTCTGAATACTCCTTTTCGGTTTTGATCCCTAGGTGAGCCAGCAATCGAGGGTTGTTGTTTGGAGGCTGATCATTCAAATAGTCCCGAATTGCCTGAGCCTTTTGAAGACGCGTAGAGATTTGTCCATTTTTATCATAAAAAGCATCTTCTGTACATCCGGGATAGGCAAATGGTTGGCAAATTGCATAGAGCTTTGCATAGATGGCATGTTTTGCCGTTTTAGGCATCCGCTTAAAGCGCTCAAGGGCATCAACGACATTCTGACTTTCATTTTCTAATAATAGTGCGATCTCTTGAAAAATCGTCCTGTGATCCGCTGTAAAATCCCAAACCTTGATGGTGTGGTCGCTAGAGTTCGAAAAGAGATTCCCCTCGAAGAAGGCAAGAGAGAAAACCCCGCCCCCATCGCCTGTCAGGGTCGCTGTGCGCCGTTCTGTTTTTAGCTCCCAGATCTTGATGGTGTCGTCGCAAGAGGCCGAAAAAAGCTTCCCATCGAAGACCGCAAGAGATAAAACCCCGCCATGATGGCCTATAAAGGTCCCTGTGCACCGTTCTGTTTTTATATCCCAGAGCTTGATGGGGCCCGCGGCAGAGGCCGAAAAAAGCTTCTCATCGAAGACGGCAAGAGACCAAACCGAGGTCCCATGCCCTTTGAGGGTCGCTGTGCACTGTCGTGTTTTTAGATCCCAGACCTTGATGGTGTGGTCCCAAGAGCCCGAAAAGAGCTTCCCGTCGAAGACGGCAAGGGAGCCAACCAAGCCCTGATGGCCTGTGAGGGTCGCTGTACACTGTAGTGTTTCTAAATCCCAGACCTTGATGGTGCAGTCCTTAGAGCCCGAAAAGAGCTTCCCGTCGAAGGTGGCAAGAGAGCAAACCGACTTCCTGTGGCGTGTAAGGGTCGCTATGCACTCGCCCGTTTCTAGCTCCCAGGCCTTGATGGTGCTGTCTTTAGAGCCCGAAAAGAGCTTCCCATCGAAGGCGGCAAGAGAGCAAACCGCGTTCATGTGGCCTGTAAGCGTCGCTGTGCACTGCCCCGTTTCTAGCTCCCAGACCTTGATTGTGCAGTCGGAAGAACCCGAAAAGAGCTTCCCATCGAACACGGCAAGAGAGATTACCGGGTTCCCATGGCCTGTCAGGGTATGCAAAGCATACACTCCTTTTGTAAGATTGGAATAAATACCTCGGTAGGCGCTCTGGAAATTCTCAGCGGACCTTGCGTTACCCCTTGGAAAATGGTGATGAAATAATTTGCGCCAAACATCATCATCTTTCAGCATCTGCGTCCATTGTCTACAGACCAAGGAACCTGTCGCGATGTCCTGGCTAGATAAATTTGTCAAAATTTGAGTGACTATATCTTGCGGCATCTCCAGCAGCGCAGTATTCTGCGGTATAATAGCTGCAGGGGTGGGAAAGCGTGAATGTGTGATCGGATTCGCCACGATTGATTTCTTGGTGAAAATTTCTTTAAAAGATAATTTAATAATAAAAATAAATTTTACTAGAAAGTAGAATTAAATAACACAATCCTTAAACTGGGCCGCCGCTTTTGATGGAGGCCTTTTTTTTACTCTCCCATCTGGAAAAGCTTTTGCAAGCTCTGTTTCGATTCTGGTAGCGCCGACAAATTCTGCACGCATTGAGCTCGGAGATTACCCCACGCCGTCAAAATTCCCTATTGATTCACATAAGCATGCAATTTGGAAATGTGATGATCCCGATCTATTGTGTCCAACTGTTCCTAAAAACGTGTTCAAACGTGTTTATTTTTAATTTCGCTCTCTGATTGACCGTCCGGTTCGCGAGATTTCTCTCTTCCGTGGTCTGGATGGAGACGGTGGACGCATCTCCATTACGGTTTCTAGAGTCCTGCCTGGAACAGTCACGGGTTGCCCCGTTTCCAATCGGCGGTGGAACCTGTCCAAAAGAATGGTTTTTACTTGACGGTAAGGCGTATACCGTCCGATCTCAGGATCGCCAAATCTTCTGGCATAGTTCAGTGCGGCAATCCGGTCCGATATGTCCTCATGTCCACAATGCAGACATTGAAAGCGGTCGTTTTTGCGATTTCGATGATCCACAAATTCGCAAAAGGGACAGCTTTGAGAGCCGTAGGCCGGATTGACCTGCTCATGACGGAAACCTTCCGCCAACGCTTTAAAAGCAATTCGATCTTGTAGTTTACCTCTCAACCAGCTGGAGAGTCTTCTATTCATTTGTTTAGACTTGTTATACTTAAAAGTATGGCGCAAGTCTTCTGTGATTAAGAGGGAGGGATTTTTCGTTTGGATGAGTTGGTTGATTGAGGTGTTGATTTCTCTTTCCAATGTGGCCCTGAGTCGTTTGGCAGCCGCATGGTGTTTTTGCTTGCCTAGATTATATTTTCGAAGGGATTTTGCCTTTTTGGGATTGGAAGTTGTCGGTCTCTTTTCCATGGCATGCAGCTTGTGACGTTTTTGCATTTTCTGGTGCCGATTTTCTGATACCTGTGTCAGTATTGTACCAAATTGAGTCCCATAACGAATGCCTTGGGTATCCGTCATGACTTCAGTATATCCAAAGTCTACAGCTTCGGGAGATGTCTTGGGAGGATTCTTCTTTTTTAATTCTTGAGGGATGTGAAAGTCAACGTTTCCTTCTGACAAAACAAGGCTAATTGTGCCTGAAATAGGCGCTTTGCCGGATAAGGGGATACAAATCCTCTTACCGGGAATCAGAGACATGATTTTGATGTATTGACGCCCTTTGTGCTCGAAAAGATCGTAACAGTTGGCATCGAACCGGACGCTTCTGGCTTTTTTTACAGTGGGTGGTTTTCCTTTGCAGAGTCTGGTGATCCTCCGCACATAGCCTGCAATATACCTCCGGGAGAGATCATCAATGGCAAAGGACGGCTCCGGGCATTTCCCCTGCATCATGGCGGAAAACTGGGAATAACCTTTCAGAAGCCAATAGGCATAATGGCTCTCCGTCTCGGAGAGTGCTTTCCGATGGGAGATCTTTAAGCGGACTTTAACAAAAGTGGACTGCCAATATTTATCCCATGTTTCAGCTGCGTCATCAAGGGCAAGTTTCCAATGACGAGCCTGCAATTGGTGGGGTGAACGATAGCCTTGTTTGATTTTCTCATCCCGAATTGCTCGGGGCCTTCCTAAATAGGGTTGACAATCCCAGGCTTGGAAGTGTTGCAGCCAAAGCCGTTTTTCACCAGTGTATGCCTGGCATAAGCTTTCAAGAGCTGTTTGTTTTTTTGCGTTGAGTGGAAGTGACCTACGCTTGACCGTTCTCATTGTCTTTGGCCATTTCAATGATTTTCTTCTTGTATTTTCTCAGGCCATATAAGCGACTGGAAAAACAATGAATAATTGATAGGAGATCTTTGGTCATTTCTTGCTCAGGTGAAAGAGAGTCCGCATTCATAACGAGAATGGAAACTCCGTGGTCGTTACAGAATTTTTCGAACCATTCGAACCCAAAACGGACGAGCCTGTCTTTATGGGCCACTACAATTTCAGATACCTCACCTCGTTCTACCATTTCCATCAATTGTACGAAATGTTTCCGCTTGTAGTTTAGCCCCGAACCGATATCTTCCAACTTCTCTTCGATGATTTTCCCTGCTGTCAAACAGAAAGATTCTACAGCATTTTTCTGTGAAATCAAATCCTTTTTTTGACCTGCACTTGATACTCGACAATAAGTGACCAACTGTCGTTTTTTGGCTTTTTGTCCAGTTGTCTCCACATATTGGTCATGGGTGTAATAGCGCCGTCCAGTAATGGAACGGTGGGCCTTAAGTATGCCCTTACGATCCCCTCTTTGCAGGGTTTTTGTCGTCCTTCCGATTAATAATCCGAATTCACCTGGAGAATATGTGTTCTTCATGACAGCATATTTTCACATATGCGTATGTTTTTGCACTAGTATTAATTACTCTTCAACCAGGGCATTAAACTCATGTGCCAATTCATTGTAATTTTTAGAGTCAAAGGCTTCAACCATCGATTTGGCTGTATTCGATTTCTCTGCAATCTCCCCGAGCTCTGCTTGAAAAATTTTTAGCTTCTGTTGGCAACTCACCCAGGGGCACATTGCTTGATAAAGAATCACTCCATATGTGTTCGTCTCTTGAATCTTATCTTCAACGACTTGAGATATTTGCCACATAAGCGTAGTCAGGGTGCTCTTTCGTCGTTCAGCCTCTATTTTCACCTTGGTGTCTCTAAAATCATCTTCGACTTCTAAAATTTCTAGACTTTCCAACTTCGCCAAGTGAGGAGAAGCTGAGCAAATAAGCTTCAAGTCTTCTAAGGCTCACAAGCCTTATGAGTTCGGAGCAAAGGCGTGTCTTGTTGTCACTGAAAAAACAGGACTTGCATTAACGCTTACAACACATGCAGGAAACCCTTACGATGGACACCTCCTTGAAGAAGCGCTGTGGGCGGAAGGGGTAACACAAATCGAGATAAAAAGAGTGCTTGTAGATCTAGGGTTCCGAGGACATGGTGTGAAGAGCAAGCAAGTGCTGATCAGTCGAACAAAGGGGTTAGCCCCTTCCCTTAAAAAAGCCCTTAAACGAAGACAAGCAATAGAGCCTTGGATTGGACACGTGAAGAGTGATGGAAGCTGGGACGGTGTTACCTGAAAGGAACAACGGGGGACAAAATCCATGGACTCCTGGTAGCAATAGCTCACAACTTTAGAACGATCCTCAGGAAACTGGGGCTTTTTTCTGCTTGGAAGCTGGAATAGATTATGGTCTTGTTCGAAAGGTTGTTGGAAGTGGACGACAGAAAAAGAACCAGGATGGGTTAGCGATGATGGCAGGAGCCTAAATCAGGGTCGACTATTTAATTATTTTTCAGAAAAAATTATTACCGAAAAAACTATTCTTGATTTATTGAAAGAGAATTTGTTACATTGACTTTTAAAAAAAACACGTAATTAAACAATTTATTACTATTAAATATTTAATTAGTCTCAACCAAGACGCTTTAATCAAGAATCCAGATTCAGGCTGGACAGTTTCTTTTAAACAACCGGGTTATCAACGGGCTATTCTTTTGAGTGCCGATCAATGGACCAACTGAGATGTGACGCGTAGACGCGATGCCAAGGGCTGCCAGCGAGAGCTCGTGAGCAGAGCCAATAAACATCGGCTCTGCACACCGACATCATCAATCTTCGCCGTCAATCAAAAGATCCTGAGAGGAATCGTTGTTTTGATGAATTTGATCAAGCGTGATCAGATAATTGAAACGGGGAGCATCCCAAAGCACTTCTTCCACCCCGATCTTAAAGCCGGATCGAACCAAGGCTTGTCCGGAAAATGTATCATCGAATCGCGCGGTAGAATGGACGCTGTGGAGGGGGCTTGCCGTAACAGATCCGTTCAGGTTGACAAGGTGCTTGCCCGCAATGTGCGGGACATAACCCTGTACAACCGCGGTAACAGCCTGGACGGCGTGTTCAATATCGCGATGTTGGGGGGCGAACAAGAAGGCCAATTCGGATTGGCCATAACGGCGGCCATGACCCAGAACGAGATGACCGATAAAATGCGCGCCTTCATTTTTTGAATAGACGGCAAAAGCGCTAAACGGATCTTGAAACTCTTCCCAACGCTGCACCCAACGGCTGACAGCCATTCCGACCTCTTTGCTCGTCCAAGTCATGGCATCCATATATTTTTCGACAGCGGCAGGGTCGCCGAATAATGCCACATAGGCATCCAGTTTGTCTATTGTGAGAGAGGTCATGATGAGATCCTGAGTTTCTATTAGGGCGCGAATGACGTTTTCTTCACGCCATATTGAAACTTCGATAGGACCCTCGTAGGGCTTTCCTTCCCACTTTGAGACATGTTCCGGAAGAACGAAAGGTTGATTGTCGGTCGTATCGGCAAAAACGCTAGCGGAGAATGCAGTGAGGGACAAAAGACAAATCGTAATCAGTTTCATTGGAACCTCCTTTACAAATAATTAACAGTGTAAACGAGTATCGGAATATTTTGCTTTGTTGTCCAGGATTGAAAAGAATTTCGTTGAATGCTTATGTTGTTAGGTAGTTTAACTCGACTTTGCAGCTTTTCGAGTCCGAAGGCCTCGAAATTTACTCGGCCGTTCGACCCATGTTCGAACGGCCGAGAGTAAATAGGCGAGGCAGGCGGGCCCAAAAAGTTGTAAAGTCCAGTTTAAGCTTAGGGAGGAGAAATGACAATATCAGAGCAACCCAAGGAACGATTTGTTTTAAGAGATCATCTGAATAGGCCTAATGAATATTTCCAACCCCAAGCCCCCGCTGTTCATCCGGAAGAAATTCCTGCAGCCACAAGCAGCAATCCGATGAAAGTAGAAATGGATGCCCATGAAACGGCAATTGCTAAAAAACAACTGCAAACGAAAATCATCATGGAGGCTCTGGGGGCCAATCCTTTTGTGATTGTTAAGGAAAAAGTGGGTATGGTTCTTAATCAAACCGGGCTCAGTAAACAAGAGCTCCTCCAAGAGCTTATTCCCATTGCAAAGCAGTTTGCCCGTCCACCCATCTCCGATTATAAAGTCGGCGCTGCTTTGCTAGGAAAAAGCGGCAACATTTATTTGGGAGTCAATCTTGAATTTCCTGGCTTTCATTTGAATCAGACCATCCATGGAGAACAATTCGCGGTTATCGTTGCTAGACTTAATGGAGAAACGGAAATTGAAGCGATTGCCCTTTCTGCCGCCCCTTGCGGCCATTGCCGGCAATTTTTGAACGAACTTGGAAAAGATCTAGACATTCTCACACCAACCCACCCGCCGCGAAAATTATCCGAATTACTCCCTGATGCTTTTGGGCCTAGAGATCTAGGGGTGGAAGGCAATTTGCTTACGCGTGGACTAGACTTTCAATCTAATCATCCTGATCCGCTGGTTGCACTCGCGATCGAAGCTTATCGTACTTCCTATGCCCCTTACAGTAAAAGCCGCTCTGGCTTGGCTCTCCAAACTCGCGACGGGACAATCTATGTTGGGCATTATCTCGAAAATGCCGCCTTCAATCCTACCGTCTCTCCCCTTCAATCGGCTTTAGTGGCTCTCGTTGCAGATAAACGGGGCTATGAGGATATTGCCACAGTTATCCTGGCTGAAAATCCCCCTCCGCAAAAAACGAGCCACGTTCCCTTCACGCGAGAACTCATGAAGAGCATAGCCCCGCAGGCAACATTCCTTTTCTATTGCAACCTGCAAAATTGAATTTTTATCCCCGTGAGGGGATATTCCCCCACCCCCTCATCTCTCGGGGTATTTGACGCGTAAATGACGTGTGACCATCAGGGCTTTGACGATGGCCTTTTTGACACGGCCCAATTCTTCAAATGTGAGCTGACATTCGTCAAATTGGCCATCTTCTGCCTTTTCAGCGACGAGCTTGTCGACCATTTCTGAGACAGATTCTTCCGTGACTTCGTCCATGGAGCGGGATGCTGCTTCTAGCGTGTCTGCGATCATGATAATAGCTGATTCTTTGGAGCGGGGTTTGGGCCCTGCATAGCGGAAGATTTTTTCATTGACTTTGGTCGCATCCCCTCCCATCTGTTCAACTTGCTTGCAATAGAAATAGTGGACCATCGTCGTTCCGTGATGCTCGCGAATGATATCGATGAAGCTTTGCGGGAGATGATATTTACGGGCCAATGCCTCGCCTTCTGCAACGTGGGCGATGATCACATGCGTAGATTCTGCAGGTGTCAGCAGCTGATGGATGTTAAACCCGCCCAGTTGATTTTCAGTGAAATAGTGGGGATTAAACAGTTTGCCGATGTCGTGATAGAGCGTAGAAACGCGGCAGAAAAGGCCATTTGCCCCAATCGACCGTGCAGCCGTCTCGGCAATGTTTCCTACCACAAGACAATGTTGATATGTCCCCGGAGCCTCTAAGCTGAGGCGGCGGAGAAGTTCGTGGTCGGGGTCCATGTATTCCATCAGTGTCATATCTGTCATGACATGGAACAAAGATTCTAAAATGGGGAGCAAACTCACGACGAGGACTGCCGTCAGCGCAAGCAAAATACAACTGCACAGCACATCTGTGGCAAAAAGATAATTCTTGAGGCTGTTGTCCATCAAATTCCATGCGACGATAAGGGGAATGACGCTGACCCACACCTTCCCGCAAACAGCAAAGACTTCTTTCCGCTTATGCAGCCTCCTCGCGAATAAAATTGTGGCGATCGCAGCAAAAAAATTGATCAACAGGAAAGGGACAGGATCGACGGCCACGCTCACGCCAAATACAATCAATAGGAAGAAAGAGGCTACCATCGCGATTTCTCCTCCAATCAGCACGCAAATGAGCAGCGAAGCAAACGGAATGATGAGAGGAAGCCGGGCCATTTCCATCAAATTCTTACTCTCATTCAAAAGCAAAAATTCAATACATTTGGCTAAAACAAGGCTCATCACGATGATCAGCACGAGCAGGACCATTTTTTGCGTCGACCGCAGGAGCTCGCGATGGAAATAGTGGAGGTACAAGATGGCCGCTACAGTCAAGCATAAAGAGACAAGCGCGCTTCCAAGCAAAGTCAATGGACTCCAGAGATTTCTGGCTTCGTCCAGAGCGGTCTTCATCGCCTGGATCATGGCGATATGGCGAGAAGTGACTATTTCCCCTTTTTTGATGATTTGGCTTCCCGCATAAACGTGGGTATGCCTGTCCGGAATCCCTTTTTGCACCTCGCCGCGGACGCTTCGCTCTAAAGCATAATCCTGCTGCAACAGCCACGCTTGCTTGGAAAATGCAGAAACTAAATAATCCATGGTCTGTGGATGATAATGCGTTTCATCCGCTAACTTTGTTTCCACTTCATTCCAAAGGGATTCCGGCAAGAGGGTCGGCTCGCTCTGCGAAGCAGAAAATGCAATGAAGAAGAATTCGGGGTTAAGGATTTTGAGCAATTTCATTTTATTCAGAGTGCGCGCGTTCGTAAATCTTCCCTCGGACAACACACTTTCTATACCTTCCATTAATGTATAGATTTCTTCAAAGGTGCTGTCGGGCAAATCTGTTCGCCATTTCTGCTCTTCGATCAGAGAACTCTCATAATGGTGGCGGAAATTCTTCAACTGATCTTGATCGATCTTGTAAATCGCTCCAATATCGCGGACGGCTTCCTGTTTAAGCGTTTGCGTCGCTTCTTCGTCGAGAAATGAAAAATCGGTCTGGGCGATGACGTAGCGAGGAGAAGGTATTCCGATTTCCAGTTTCTCAAGACGGACCTCGCGTAGTTGGAAGAAGCAGGTCAGAATGATGAGAAAACTCAAAATCAGGACTAACCGCTGAGGGGTGTTATTGCCGCCGAGAAAATCTTGCCATCGTCTTTTTTGAGGCGGTGAGCGATTCTCGTCAAAGTGCTGTTCTTGCATTCCTATTGCCCATTCAGTATAGCCAAACTCGCCTAAAGATAATGCCTTGAAACCCGAATTGGATACCAAGAAAAAAGTGAAAAATTAAAAAATTTTGCTTCAAATATGTGAACGCTAATCTTTCAGCTAATATAGCAAAAGTTAAATTTTAATTTTCCAACTTTTTTCCGATTTGTGTTCTAAGCCAAAATAGCGTATAATTAATTTTTACCCATGGAAGTTCCATGCCCGCTCATTATCAAGTTATCGCGCGAAAATACAGGCCGCAGAAATTTACCAGCGTCGTCGGTCAAGAAGCCATTGTCACCACATTAAAAAACGGCCTTCGCTATAATCGGTTGGCACACGCTTATCTCTTTTGCGGATGCCGGGGGACAGGAAAAACGACGTTGGCCCGCGTCTTTGCCAAAGCGCTGAATTGTAAAAACCCCTCTCCGGATTTTGAACCTTGCAATACCTGTTCTTCCTGCTTGGATATTATGGCAGGGCGATCGCTGGACGTGCTCGAAATCGATGGAGCTTCCAATCGCGGCATCGACGATATTCGCCAAATCAATGAGACGATCGGCTATGCCCCCGCTTCAGGTAAATATAAAATTTACATCATCGACGAAGTGCACATGCTGACAAAGGAGGCTTTCAATGCTTTGTTAAAAACGTTGGAAGAGCCTCCCCCCAATGTAAAGTTTTTCTTCGCGACAACAGAGCCCCATAAAGTGCCCCCCACCATCATCAGCCGCTGTCAACGCTTCGACTTGAACCGAATCGCCTCCGAGGAGCTCAAGAAAAAACTAGCGTGGATCGCCCAAGACTTAAACGTCGAGTGCGAGGAAGATGTCTTTTCTTTGATCGCAAACCTCTCCGAGGGATCTCTGCGCGACGCCGAGTCGCTTCTCGACCAAATCATCTGCTATGCCGAGCACCCGATCACTGCCTCAAAAGTATCTTCCACCCTTGGCGTCATGCCGCGCACCGCTTTTTTTGCTTTGGACAAAGCCTTCGAAGAGCAGAACCTTAGCTTTGCATTTGAACTGGCAAACGAGATTTTCTCTTTCGGAAAAGATCTTTCCTACTTTGTCGACAATCTAATCGAGCATTACCGCTGCCTTCTTAAACTTAAACTCCATAGTCCTGCCACTTTTCCTACAGCCAAACTAAGAGAGCAGTATGCTTCTTCTCATGGGATTTACACGGAAGAGCAGTGCCTCTATATCCTCGAATTTTTGATGCATTGGCAGCAGCAAATCGGTAAAACGCCTTTCAAGCGCGTCAGCCTTGAAATGATCCTCGTCCACATCATCCGCTCGAAACACAGGATCACGCTGCCTACCCTCGTCAAACGACTGATGGAGCTGGAACAAAAATTAGGAACGGATGGCATGAGTGTCGTGACGGAGAAAGTGGAAAAAGAGCAACCGGAAAAACCCATTCCCGTCGAGAAAGATGCAGCTCCGTCCCTCCCCATCGAGCCCGTCATCATTTCTTCTTCGGAGCACGATGTGTATAACTCTTCTCTGGAAGATGCTTTGCTGAAGAAAATTAAAGAAAAGATCGAGTCGAGCCCTCCGCGGATAGTAGAAAAGCCTTCGCCTCCTCCTGTTTCTGAGGAAACAAAACCCTCCCTTTTGTTGTCCAAATCTCAATGGGAGTCTGTAGCAAATAATAACAAACAAACTGAACACCCAATTCCTGAAGTCAAAGCAGAAAAACCTGTAAATGTACCAGGCCCTTCTCAAAGCCGGTACGATACTTTGATGCGCTTTGCTTCTGTAGAACTTGAGGGGATCATTAAAAAGGAGAATTTCAATGGGTAGTGGATTTTCAAAAATGAAAAAGCAAGCCAAGCTCATGGAGCAACAGCTTGAAGTGATGCGCAGTGAAATGAAGTCAAAGCAAGTCACAGGCAGTGCGGGAAATGGGCTTGTGTCTGTCGTTTTGAATGGTGAAAAAGAGCTTCTGGAAATCAAAATCAAGCCCGAATGCGTCGACGCAAACGACCTCGAAGGCCTTCAAGACCTCATCAAAGCTGCCTGCGAGGATGCTTACAGCAAACTTTCCGATGATCCAGCAAAAGGGATGTCGCTTCCTTCAGGGATGAATCTCCCCTTTGGGTTTTAATCGGTCTTTAAACTTGTCTTATTGTAAGCTTCCATGAGTACACGTGAGACTTCTTTTGTCGTGTCAATCGCCAGGATTTTTCCGGCGAGTTCATAAGCGGCGATCAAACTGGTTCGCCGAATCGAGCGTTTGACAACGGGAATATAACGGGGAGAACAGGAAAGCTGGTCGACGCCCAGGCCGAGGAGAAGCGGTATAAAAAGTGGGTTGGAGGCGATCTCTCCGCAAATGGTCACGCTTTTTCCGTACCGCTTGGCTTCCGTAATGACCATCTTGATCATCCTTAAAACGCTTGGGTGGGCTGGATAGAAGAAATCGCTCATCGCCGGATTGCTGCGGTCGATGCCGAGAGTGTATTGGATGAGATCATTTGTCCCGATGGAAAGAAAATCGCATCGTTTGGCAAGAGCATCGCAGATGAGTACAGCCGAAGGCACTTCAATCATACACCCAATGGGAATGTCCGGCCTGCATGGAATCCCTTCAGAGAACAAATCTTGAGCGACTTCGTAGAGGAGCGATTGAGAAGCTTCCAGTTCATGGACATCCGAAATTAACGGAAGAAGGACGCGGACGTCCCCATGAATGGCTGCTCGCAGGATCGCACGCAGTTGAATTTTAAAGATCTCCTTATGGCGAAGTAAAAATCGAATCCCTCGGCAACCGAGAACCGGATTGGGCTCCTTCTCTCCTTTCGCAAAAAGTTCAGGAATTTTGTCTCCTCCGACATCGAAGACGCGGATGACCGCAGGCAACGGATTGATAGCGAGGATTAATCTCAAATACGCCTGATATTGGTCTTCTTCCGAGGCGATCAGCTGTCGATTTTGGAAAAAAAGATATTCCGTCCGAAAAAGCCCTATGCCCTCTGCTCCCAGCTGTTGGATATTATCAAGATCGTCGATATTTCCGATGTTGGCATAAACCTGAATGGCGCAGCCGTCGATGGTTTCCGCATCGTACTGAAGTTCTTTGTGAAGGAGCTGCATTGAAGTTTTAAGGCAAGTTTTGCGCTGTTTGTATTTCTCCAAGGTAGCGGGGGCTGGGTTGAAGATGATATCGCCTGTCTGGCCGTCGACAATGACAGAGCGGGAAGAGATGTCTTGAAGAGCTGCGACATCCACACAAGCCACATAGGGAATGCCTTTGGCCCTCGCAATGAGTGCAGCATGGGAATTTCCTCCTCCATATTGGGTCACAAATGCTCCGACACGGCATTGTTCCGCGGATGCGGTGTAGGAAGGGATCAATTCTTTGGCAAATACAATGGAATTAAAAGGAACGCTGTTCAGAGAATGTCCCTTACTAGGGCATAAATGGCCCAGAACACGTTTGGCGAGGTCCATCACGTCCACGAGACGCTCTTGAAAAAAAGGATTCGTGGTTTGTGAAAACCGCTTCTCATAATCCGTCATGACAGAATGGAAAACAGACTCGGGCTTCTGGAGCATCTGCCGGATTTTTTCTTCCATATGCACGGTCATCAAAGGATCGTCCAACATGGAAATATGGGAATCAAGGATAGTGGCCGCATCGGCGGCTTCCATAGCGAGATCATCCCGCAATTGGGTCAAATCTTCGCGGCTTGAGAAAAGAGCATTGCGATAACGGGCAATCTCATCATCGACTTCTTTCAAAGAAATCGGAAATTCCGGAATTTCTTTTTCAGCGGGCAGCAAGAAAAAAGGCACGCCAATAGCGATCCCTTCGCTGACTGGAACACCCCGGATCAGAATTTCATCCCGATTCTTCATACCCTCATTCCCCAAACTGGGTTTCAAAAGCTTCGACAATTTTTTGCATCGTTTCTTCAGCATCTTCTCCATCGACAGCGACTGTGATTAGAGAATTTTTGGCTGCGGCGAGCATAAGAATGCTCATAATGCTTCTAGCATTGATCGTTTCTTTGCGATAGGTAAAAGAAACCTGAGATGTTGTCCCTTGAAGCAGCTTCACGATCACCGTAGCCGGCCGAGCATGCAATCCAAGAGCATTTTTAATTCTTAGTTTGCGAGACAGTTTCACGGACTTTCTTCCTTTCGTTTTGCTTTTTTGAAATTGTCTCAAGCAATTTCGCATTAAATTCCTTGGCAGAATTATAACCCATTTCTTTTAACCGATGATTTAAAACAATTGTCTCAATCAATAACACCACATCACGGCCAGGCTTAACAGGCAGGATGTGGTAAGGCACATTAACACCCAGGATATCGCAGTATTTTTCATCGAGGCCGATTCGATCGTAAAATCTGAGATCGTCCCACTCTTCCAACTTGACTATCAACTCTACTGTTTTGTGATCGCGCACGCACACAGCTCCATAGAGATGGGCCACATTGATAATTCCAATTCCGCGGATCTCCATGAGGTGTCTTGTCAATTCGGGCCCGGACCCATCCAAATACGCCCCATCGCGCAAACGAATTTTAACCACATCATCCGAAATGAGCCGATGGCCTCTCTCGATCAATCCTAAAGCAGCCTCGCTTTTGCCTACCGATGAATCTCCTTGGATGAGAATACCCACGCCAAATGCCTCGACAAGGGTCCCATGGCATGTCATCGTCGGGGAGAATTCCTCGTTGAGAAGCAATGTCATCTTGCTGAGCAGATTCATCGTCGGCATACCTGTTTTGAACAGAGGGATCCCGTCCTGCTCGCATAAACAAATCAATTCCTTGGAAGGCTGAAAACGCCCGGCGACGATAACAGCCGGAGTTTGCGGGGTTAGAATGCTGCGCAGTCTTTCTATCCGTGTTTCTTTGCCGAGATCTTTTAAATAGATGGTTTCTACATTTCCAAAAATAAGAATGCGCTGGCTGACATAGTTTTTCATATAGCCGGAAAGCGGGAGGCCAGGACGATGGACTTCGGGTACTTTGATGGGACGTTTTATCCCTTTTTTCCCTGCGATCCATTGCAGTTCCAGGTGCACGCCATATTTATCAAACAGTTCTTGGACTAAATACATTTACCATCCTATCCTTTCGAGAAAAAAAACGAGCCAGTCCAGATAAGGGGGAAGTGCTGAATTATCCTGCCAATTCCTGCGCCCTTGAACATCGCTCCTTTCCATTGGCGAGGAATAGACCTTTCGCGCTTGCGGAAAGGGTGACCAAAGCGCAAAAAAACAACGCGCTAATTCATACCATCCTTTTGGTAAAGAGGCTGCCTTTTTAGAGAGATCTTCCCAGGAAAGATGGAGCGCTTCATTTAATCCAATGACTTCTTGATAGAGACGTAGCGGCGCCTGTTCGTCGGCAAACTTGCGATAAAACCGAAGAACATGTGGATTCATGTATTTGTTACTCCGAAGAGGCTGTTGTCGAACTAAACTTCTGTCGATTTTCGACTTTTTTAAGCGGCCAAAATAATCCCGAAAACTCGAAGAAGCTTAATTCGACAACAGCCTTTAATATTTAATGCTCTGACTTTATCAGCTCCTTTCTTTTTTGAGAACGGCACAGAAGAAATTGCTTTTTAATCCTGTTTGGAAAAAAATGACAATCGCTCGCAGTTGGAAGAGGGCCATGGCGTATACGAAAGTTGTCATCATCGGAGGAGGGTTTGCTGGGTTGACTGCCGCAAAGGCTTTGAATCACGCTAAGCTGAATGTACTTCTCATCGATAAGACCAATCATCATCTTTTCCAGCCCCTGCTTTATGAGGTGGCGACAGCCGCCCTTTCTCCCGGACAAATTGCGACCCCTCTTCGTGAAATTCTGAGACATCAAGAAAATACAGCCGTGGTCATGGGCGAAGTTGTCAAAATCGACAAAACACTCAAACAGATCACTCTTTCTAATGGAGATGTCCACGGATACGATTTTCTCATCTTGAGCATAGGGATCCGCCATTCTTATTTTGGACATGGGGATTGGGAATTTTTTGCTCCTGGTTTGAAGACAATCAGAGACGCTCTAAATATCCGCGAGCAGATTCTCATCTCTTTTGAGAAAGCCGAACGTCATGACAGCATGGACGAGGCAGCGAAGTATTTAAATTTTGTCATCATCGGCGGCGGACCAACAGGAGTTGAAATGGCCGGGGCCATTGCCGAAATCGCCAACAAGACGATGTTCAAAAATTTCCGCAGAATAAAACCGGAAGAAGCGAAGATCTATCTCCTCGAAGCCCTCCCTCAAATTCTTCCCATGTATCCGAACCATCTTGCGGAAAAAGCGCGGATAGCTTTAGAACGGATGGGCGTTAAAGTGGTCACAAACAAAAAAGTGATCGAGATTAATGAATCAGGGGTGAAGACAGAAGATGCGTTCATCGCATCGAAGAACATCATTTGGGCAGCCGGAAATCAGGTCTCCCCGATGCTCAAAACACTCGACGTTCCACTCGACCGTGCAGGACGAGTCATTGTCGGCCCCGATTTAACCATCCCCGATCATCCGGAAATCTTCGTAGTCGGCGATGCAGCGCATTCGATCGGCAAAGACGGAAAGCCCCTACCGGGAGTCGCTCAAGTTGCCGTCCAGCAAGGCCGTTATGCCGCCAAGTTCATCAAAAATGCCACCCCTAAAGACAAGCGGCAACCTTTTGTCTACTTTGATAAAGGGAGCCTGGCAACGATTGGTAAAGCAAAAGCGATTGCTGTGATCGGCAAACTCCAACTCAGCGGCTTTTTTGCCTGGCTCATCTGGGCCTTTGTGCATATTATGTACCTCATTGGATTCCGAAACCGATTAGGCGTGATGTTCGAATGGGCCGCAACCATGTTCACTGGCGAAAGAGGCGTCCGACTGATCACTCGACCAATTGACCAAGATGTTTCCAAAAAGTAATTTTCACTGGTTTTGGGAAAGGAACCCTGCCCTTTTCTTTGGACTCTGTGTTTTTCTCGGCGCAGCAGCAAGCTTTTATACTCACTGGTTTTTGTTCTTAAGCTTCGTTTTGTTGACTCTTTCGTCTAAACGAAAAGTTTGGGCATGGGCACTGATTGGTTTTCTCTCCGCTTTTTTCGTTACCTCCTATCGCTGCCCCAAAACCCTCCTTCCCCAGGAAAAAATTTCAGGAGCAGGCATTTTCCACGTCGATCAAGTCAAAATACAATCTTCTCCTTTCAACCGTTCCATGCTTTACAAAGGAACCTTGAGGAGGTTTGATGCAGAAGGAAAAGTGTACGCTAATCTCCCCTGCCACCTCTACCTTCCATTGTACGGCAAGCATCCCCCCGCAAACACTGACTACGCAATTCAAGGCGTCCTTTGCCAAAAAGGAGACTACCATTTTGTTTTAAAGCCGCGAAAAAACTGGAACTGGACTGCCGTAACAGATTCTCCTCTTAATTTATCCCAGTGGAGATTCGATACAAAAAAGAGGTTCTCCAAATATTTAAAAGCAAAGATTGAAGATTCCCATGCACGAACGTTTCTCAATGCCCTTGCAACCGGCGACATTGACGAGCGGCTTTTAAGTTTGGAGTTTGGAAAAATCGGACTTCAGCACATTCTCGCCATCTCCGGCTTTCATTTTGCTTTGGCCGCTTTATTCTTTAACTTCATCTTTCGCCTTTTTTTTTCATATCGGACTAGCGCAACTCTTCTTCTTATCGCCATCACGGGTTATTATCTTTTCTTGGGAAATGCCCCGTCTATCCAGCGAGCCTACATTGCGATTTCCCTTGTAGCCATTGGGCAGCTCCTTTCCAGACGCATCTCGGGGCTGAACGCCCTGGGCGCAGGGTTGCTCATCGAAATGATTTTTCATCCTCTTGCCGTCATACAACTCAGCTTCCAACTCACATTCCTTTGCACGCTTGCCATTTTCCTATTTTATCCGTTAATGCATCATGCCATGTGTTTCTTGCTCCCAGAACGTTCCTACAAAGAATTGGAAGAAATGCCAAGCCTCGATCGGCATGGCTATTTGCTCTCGGCGGTTTTACGGAAAGCTCTCGCTGTAAATCTGGCCGTTCATTGCGTTTCCATTCCCGTCGTCCTTTTCTTTTTTCATAAATTTCCGTTGTTGAGCATTGCTTACAATCTCTTTTTTCCCGTGTGCGCTTCTCTATCCATGTTTTTTCTCTTCGCCGCTTTGGTTTTATCTCCTTGCCTCCCCTTTGCAAGCGATGTGCTTCATCAACTCAATAACGGCTGGACATCCGCGATCTTGAAATTCGTCTCCAATCCTCCGGCCCTCCTCGATTTTTCGCTGCGCACTAAAGCCATTTCTTTTTCATCGCTCTGCCTTTTTTTAACTCTAAGTTTTTTTCTCGCAGTCATTTTCCAAGAAAAAGAACGCGCTTTAAAACGGTAATGTCTTGAAAAAAATGAGGGATGATCGGCATAAATTTTTAGTTTAGGAAAATGGAGCGACAATGCGGAAACGACACTTAGGAATTCTGATCTTAGCCGCCAGTTCTTCTCTCTGCGCGGATGATTACCCATCTTCCAAACAAGGAAGAGAAGCGTTGGGCCTTGTCAATCCTTCGAGCCGATTTGAAGTCGACAACGGCTGGAATATGTTTCTCAACACCGAATTCTTGTGGTGGGTCGCCAAAGAAGACGGCCTTTATTTCGCTCAAAGCGGCTTCACCAATGAAGCAACGACTGCGGTCCCTCCAGATAGAACGAAAGACTTTACTGGGCGTCTGCAAAAAGTGCATCCTCATTGGCGGCCTGGATTCAGGGTGGGTTTTGGCGGCAACATGCCTTATGATGAGTGGGACATTTTCCTAAATTGGACATGGTTCAAATCCCATACAGAAAGACAGGTAAAAGGATCACTGCTTGCATTGTGGGCTTATCCCGATGCTGTTAACGGCAATATTGCCCGCAAAGCAAAAGGAGAATGGAAATTACATTACAATGTCCTGGATCTAGAGATGGGACGCTCCTTTTGGGTCGGAAAACACTTTTCGCTGCGCCCTTTTTTTGGAATCCGAGGCGCGTGGATCAATCAACATCTTAACATCAAATACGACTTGCGAACATCGCCTGAAACAGATCTCCGCGTCAAACCCAAGTCCGACTTTGAAGGCGGCGGGGTCCGCGCAGGATTTGATGCTCGTTTTGCTCTGTGGAGCGGGTGGAGTTTTTATGGAACCGCATCCGCAGCCATGCTCTACGGCTACTACGATTGCGATTTTAAGGAGAAATGGGAATCGGTCGTGATCGGCGCAACAAAAGACCACTTCCGCCAGGCAGCATCCACAGGCCAGCTTGCCCTTGGAGTACGCTGGGACTGCTATGTGCATCATGATCGGTATCATTTCGGTCTTTATGCCGGATGGGAACAGAACATTTGGTTTGGCATCAACAAAATGAACCACTTTTTTTCCGCATTGCAAAATGGCGATTTGCAACAAATGAATAGCGACCTCACACTCCAGGGCGGCACGTTCGGCGTCCGCTTTGACTTTTAAAGGAGAATCCATGTTGAGGCGTTCTCTATTCTTAAGCTTGTTTCTTCCTTGCGCAACGAGTTTTTGCGAACAAAAGGTGCCCCCTAGCCAAGCTCCCGACGACAGAGTCAATTATCCCAGTAATTTTCAGGTCGAAGGCGGCGCAAATCTCTTCATCACGGGCGAATATCTTTACTGGGTCGCCCAAGAGGATAGCCTATATTATGGGCATACAGGGCTGAGAGCAGGAACCACCGTTGCCCCTCCAAATGGAAGCGCCGATTTCAAGGGTGATCTAAAAAAAATCAAACCCGAATGGGATACCGGGCTCCGGTTAGGCCTCGGCCTCAATTTCCCCAAAGAAGGCTATGATATTGCCGCCTATTGGACATGGTTTTCCACCGAAGCCTCCGATTCCGTCTCAAAACGCAATGGGACCCTATTTTCCATTTGGGCGCATCCCGACACTCTTCCCACCTCCGCGGACACCTCCGCTAAAGGAAAATGGAACCTCGATCTTAACGTCGCCGACATGGAATGGGGACGATCGGCGTGGTTTGGCTGCTACTTCTCCCTCCGCCCATTTTTTGGCTTGCGCGGCCTGTGGCTCGACCAGGACCTGAAAAATCAATACACCTACTTTACTTCGCCCAGAATAAAGGGCCGTCTGGCGGCTGAGTCCGATTTTCGCGGCGGAGGCTTGCGCGCAGGGGCCAATGCCCTGTTTGCCATGGGTTATGGGTTTTCCATTTACGGCATCACTTCCGGCTCTCTTCTATATGGACAATTCGATGCCGATTTTCGCCTCAAGGAAAATGGAAAGACCATCGCCTATTCTAAAGACAATTTTTGGAAGGGAATTTCTTCCTTACAGCTCGCCCTCGGGCTTAGCTGGGACACCCATTTCTCCAATGACCGGCTGCATATCGAGTTTCATGCTGGCTGGGAGCAGAACCAATGGTTCAGCGTCAATCAAATGAACCACTTCATGCAAGAGGTTGGCAGAGGGGTCTATTTCCAGGAAAACAGCAATTTAGCCTTGCAAGGGCTGACCGTCGGCGGCCGATTCGACTTTTAATCTAACCCATTGTTTATCAATAAGTTTTTCAGGAAATGATTATAAATCCTTGACTATAAAAGCCTTGCGCGCATATCTCATATAAAAACATCTCTTTAATTGTATTGATTAAAATTGTAATTATCATTTATAATTTATATTAAACTAAAACAAAAAGAGGTTATTATGACATCATTTTTAGATCTTCCTAATGAAATTGTTGACAATGTTATTAAATTTTATGTGGCAAACAACTCATCATCAAAGAATTTTCCGCCTGACTCGCGATGCAGCGACGTCTTTTCCAACTATATTAATACCGAACTGAATTTAATCTCTCAGTTGTGTGAAAATTCCTCTTCAGACTTGTGTCAAATGATCCAACCGTATGTCCTTTTGAATCACGATTCTCATATGCAGAGAATGTATATCGTGGAAAATATCACCAAGATCATCCACTCCCTGGGATTTAACACGACAGATCAAATCCATCCCTGCCAAGAGATCGCCTCGATTGCCCAATCCATTGACGACACAGCGTTGAAGACAGCTTGGCCAAAGATTGTCGATCAAATTCATTCCATGCATCCTAATCTAAATCTCGATGGCAACATGAGTGCGGCGCAAATTCGCGTGTGCATGGCGCAAAACGCTCAGTTGTTACAAGGGTTTACAAATCTTGATTTAAGCGAACTCGATCTTTATTCCCTTCCGAAAGAGATCTCCTTGTATTTCACTGGATTGCAAACTTTGGATCTTGCTCGCAATAAGCTTCAAACCGTTCCACCCCAAATCGCATCTTTTGTGAACCTCCGCAGCTTGGATTTGACCCATAACCAATTCAAAACTTTGCCTGAGGAGTTTGGAAATCTTATCCGTTTGCGCGAGTTGAGCCTCGCCGATAACATGTTGACCGATCTACCCGAAGAGTTTGGAAAACTGAGTGCCATGAAAAGGTTGGATTTAAGTGGAAATCAGTTCACAGCTCTGCCTGTTGAGATCCTGGATCTCGTCAAATTGCGGGAATTGGACTTGAGTAAAAACAAACTTGAAGATCTTCCTAATGAATTTGGAAAACTTGTTAGACTCAAGGAATTGGATCTCAGCCAAAATGAGCTTAGGACTCTCCCCGATGATTTTAAAAATCTGACCAGGCTGGAAGTATTGGATCTCTACCAAAACAAGCTTCACGTTCTGCCGAATGAATTTGGGAATCTTGCCGGATTGTCGGAATTGAACCTAAGCAAAAACAGGCTTGCAGCCCTCCCCCTAACGTTTAATAACCTTGCCAACCATCTACAGGTATTGGATCTAAGGGATAACCGGTTCAAAGCCTTGCCGGTGATTGGAGATTTAGTCGCTTTGCAACAGTTGGATTTAAGTAAAAACTTCTTTGAAACGCTGCCGAGTTTTGGAAACCTTGTCAATGTCCGAGAGTTGAGTCTAAGCCAAAATCCCTTGAAAGCGCTACCTGCTAGAATCAGCAGCCTCGTCAACTTGCGAAAGTTGAGCCTAGACCAAAATCTGTTCAATGCCCTACCCCCGAGGATCAAAGGGCTCCCCAACCTGCGCTTAGAGGTTTCTACCCAATGGAGCTAAATTGTAAATAAATTTATTTAATTTTATACCTGCGCAAACCATTGGTTTGCGCAAAAATCCCCTATCTATTAAGCTTTTGGCGTCACTACTATGCGGCGGTCGTAGCTCAGCTGGTTAGAGCATTGGATTGTGGATCCAAATGTCGCGGGTTCGAGCCCCGTCGATCGCCCTTCTTCTCCAATAATTGCTTCTATGCTAATACTGGCCGATGGATGAAGGAAGTATCTTATGTCCCTTATCGAGGCGTTCATATTTGGACTGTTGCAAGGACTGACGGAATTTCTCCCGATCAGCTCTTCCGCGCATGTCAAGCTCGCCAAACTCTTCTTCCACATTAAAAGCTCTGAATCCCAAGTCATTTTTGACCTCGTGTGCCACCTCGGAACGCTGTTTGCGCTAATATTCTACATCAGACAAGAAATCGGGCAAATATTCCGCTACGAGACGTATAAATTGCGGCTTTTATTCGTCGCGATGCTGCCGCTGATCCCCTGCTATTTTTTGCTAAAGCCTGTGCGCGATTTTGTTTCCGATCCCCACTATTTGGGAATTTGTTTGATGGGGACGGCCTTGATCCTGTTTTTGGGACAAAAATGGAAAATTCAAAAACACCCCCCCCAAAAACAAACTCTCCGGGATGTGCTATGGATCGGCGCCATGCAGTCCGCTGCCCTCATCCCGGGCATTTCGCGCAGCGCGTCGACGATTTCCTGCGCAAAAATTTTAGGCTGGGAAGCAAGAGAAGCCGTGCGCTTCTCTTTTTTGCTTTCGATACCCACAATTATCGGCGGCAATTGTTTAGAGCTGCTGAAAATCTCCTTATCACAGGAAAGGCCTGATTCCGTTTCGCTGCCTGCCTGTTTTGTCGGTTTTGCCGCTTCGTTCCTGTTTGGTTTTTTGATCGTTCGATTCGCTCTCTCATTTTTAGAAAAAGGCAATTTAAAACCTTTTGCGTGGTATTGTCTCTGCTTTGGGGCAGTTGTGACCGCAGTGATGAATTTTTAAAGGAGTTTTCATGGCAAAAGAGGGTTCGCCCGTCAAGAAAAAATCACGCATGCCGTCAGAGGCCAAAGGATTGATCCTGCTCGGATTTTCACTCATCGCTTTGCTCAGTCTGCTCAGTTTTCATGCTGCGGATTCCAGCAAAAATTTACTCGGATTGGCCGGCTGGGGACTCGGTTTAGGATTATATTTTCTCTTTGGATTGTCAAGCTACGCCATCCTTTTGTTTTTGGGCTGGATGGGCTGGCGATTCCTCTTGAACCGTGAAATACCCTCCCTCGTTTCCAAATCCATCTATTGCGCCTTTTTAGTTGTCTCGTGCTCTTTACTTTTAAACCTGTTTGCGGAGTGGAGCCCGGCCTTTGGAAGTTTTTTTGAAAACAGGATCTATTCCGAGACCTATTTTTTTGATTTCCCCTTTCCCCATCGCACGACAAGGTATAATTTAGGAGGCGTGCCGCTTTATTATCTCTACTCCGATTTGCCCACTTTCAATCTTCAGCGCATGCTCAGCGATGTGGGAATCGGACTCACGTTTTCGATCGCAGCCATCGTTTCATTCTTGTTATTGACCGAGGTCGAGCTCATTCCTCTTCTAACCTCCCTTAAAAACAAGCTGGTTTCCTTAAAAACCGTTGCGACGGCAACTCCTGTCCTTGAGACAAAAACAGCCGATGAGATCGAAAAGACCCTTTCCAAACGGCTACCGCAACCGATCTATCGGCCTCGAAAAGAAAATGACGACGACGTAAGAATCCGCACCATGCACGATAAGCTTGAATCGGAAAAAAAAACGGCGACGGAATCTAAATCTTTTCCCCTCAATAAAAGGCAAGCGGCGATCAACGCGCAAAAGGTCGTGAATGGAGATTTCACCACATACCAGCTCCCTTCCCCCTCCCTGCTCAATAACCCCAAAAAAGTCGATCAGCCCTCTCTGAAAAAAGAATTGAAGCGGCAAGCGGAGATCCTGGAAGAGACATTGTTGAGCTTCGGGATTGAAGCTAAAGTGGGTGAGATCAATTGCGGTCCGACCATCACTTCGTTCGAGGTCCATCCCGCAATCGGCGTAAAAGTACAGAAGATAAAAACTCTCGAAAATGACATCGCCTTGAATCTTCAGGCAAAATCGATCCGTATCATCGCCCCTATTCCTGGCAAAGCCGCCGTCGGCGTCGAGGTCCCCTCGCTTTATCCGCAAGAGGTCAGCTTCAAGGAATTGCATCTGAACTACCATCAAAGTCCACGCAAGATGAATGTCCCGCTGCTTCTTGGGAAAACGGTTTCCGGAGACAACGTCATCAGCGACCTCAGCAAAATGCCCCACTGCCTAATCGCCGGAGCGACAGGATCAGGAAAGTCTGTCTGTATCAACACCGTCATCATGTCGATCTTAATGAACGCGCGGCCTGACGAGATCAAGCTCGTGATGATCGATCCCAAAAAAGTCGAGCTCACGCCCTACACGAATTTGCCCCACATGATTGCACCCGTGATCACGGAGGCGCACGGCGCCTATGCAGCTTTGAGCTGGCTCGTCAAAGAAATGCAGACGCGTTACGAGGTATTAAAACAGCTCGGGGTACGCAACATCACCGCCTTTAACAGCCGCCAAATCAACAAAGAGCTCGAATCGTCGTTAAGTATTCCTGTCCCTGTCAAAATGCATACGATCGTCGCAATCATCGATGAATTTGCCGATTTGATGATGGCCTCCAGCTCCGATTTGGAAACGCCGATCGCCCGCATTGCCCAAATGGCCCGTGCCGTGGGCATCCACCTTATCCTCGCTACACAGCGCCCTTCACGCGAAGTGATCACAGGGCTGATCAAAGCGAACTTCCCCACGCGACTCGCTTTCAAAGTCGCCAGCCGCGTCAACTCGCAGATCATTCTCGACGATGTCGGCGCAGAAAGCCTACTCGGCAACGGCGATATGCTCTTCCTCCCCCCCGGCTCTTCCACACTGATCCGGGCCCAAGGCGCGTTCATCAGCGATGAGGAGATCAATCGTGTCGTATCCTTTATCTGCCAGCAGGCCCCTCCGAATTATCTCATCGAATCCTTCGACAAAATGCGCTTTGATGACTCCTCCTCCCCATCTGAAGAAGAAGGCCCGCGCGATACTCTTTACGATCAAGCTTTATCGATCGTCGTCGACACAAAGACAGCTTCAACGACATACTTGCAGCGCAAACTCAAAATTGGCTACGCTAGGGCTGCATCTTTGATGGATGAATTAGAGAACAAGGGCGTGATCGGCCCTCAAGAAGGCGCAAAACCTCGCCGCGTCCTCATGGATTCCAAGAACTCCACCGCATCTTCTAAACAAGGGGACCCTTATGAAGAACAAGAGCTTTTCGAATAAACTAGAAGAACTCAAATCCACAGCTCCCGCCCCTCATGAGGTCGAAAAAAAATTATTGCCCCGTCTCAAATTCATGGGCTATGTGATGTACACCTTGTGCCTGGTGTCATTCACGTACGCCATCACCGCCAAAGAAGACACCGAGACCCTTGCTCCTTCGCAGGAAGGTCTGATCGACCCAGAGTTCACAGAGGCGGTGGCCTCCTTCGAAATGTTATCGGAAGAGGGAGAACTCGAGCTGAGCCCGACAGAAGTGCTTAACTTCTATTGGGTTGCCTTGATCTTTGCGGCCGTTGGCACCTCATGTTTTCTCATCGCCTGGAAAAAAAGGAAAAAACTCTTTCAAGAAAATCCCGGCCCTCAAAAACACGAATAGGGACCCTAGTGCCCCATTTCAGAATTTTTTGGAATAATTTCTGCGTCAAAGCCGATATAATCGACGATCGCAAGTTGATCCGTATTGAATTAATACGGATCAACTTGCGAAGCCTGCGGTCGTCGATTCTAGCTAGCTTTCACGCTAGAAATTATCTCAAAAATTTTTGAAACGGGGCACTAGGAACACAAAATCCCAGAAAGCTTCGTTTTTCTGCCAACCAATTTTCAAACCTCTTTTGGAAGAAAATTTACAATATTCCACTTCTCGATCTAAGATGCGGGAAAGCCGAGCCAATACCTTCCACCCTTGCTATGGAAAAGAAAAAAAAGAGAATTCTCCTCGCGGATGCCGATGAGCAGCTCCTCATGCAGATCAAAAAAAGCAAAGGAGCTAGCCCGTACCTTTTCGAGACTGCAAAAACGGGATTCGAATGTCTAGCTAAGGTTGACTCATTTAAACCCGATTTGCTTATCGTCGAGCTGATGCTTCCCCAAATCCATGGGATGGAAATTCTGCGCAAGATCAAGACCGATCCCAGGACGAATCACATTGGCGTGGTGATGACTTCGGCTCACGCGATGAGCCAAAACTACCGGTCTGCGCTGATCCTGAATTGCGATTATTTTTTGGAAAAGCCCTTCGAAGCAGGTCAACTTTTTTCTCTTTTTAAGCTGTTTTTCAAGAATCAACTGCATCCCGATCCTTTTTCGGGAAAAGAATCTTCAATAGAAGGGAAACACTGCTACCTCCCCAAAATGCACTCGCCCAATTCCTATATTAAATTTTGGGGCACTCGCGGCTCCAATCCCGTCTCGGGGCCCGAATATATCCGTTTCGGCGGAAACACTTGCTGTTTGGAAATCCGCCATGGCCACGATCTGATCATCGTCGATGCGGGCACGGGCATCCGCTCTTTCGGAACCGTCCTCGCAGAATCCAAACCCAAGGAAATCCATTTACTCATGAGCCATACGCATTGGGACCACCTCGCAGGATTTCCATTCTTCTCGCCCATTTACGAACCCAATTGCACCATCAACATCTGGACGCCCATCGGATTTGAAAGAACAACACGAGAATTATTCACGGAAATTCTCGCTCACTCCTATTTTCCCGTACGCCTCGATGACATTCAAGCCAACCTCGTTTTCAAAGATATCCACGAAAGCGTCCCTTTTCAAATCGGACACATTGAGATCAACACACATTATTCCTATCATCCAGGGGCCACAGTTTGTTTTAAATTTAAAATCAACAAACTCAAGTTCGGCTATACGACAGACAACGAATTCCTCATGGGATATCACGGCAACCCGAATCTCATTGGGAAAAACCACCCTCTTCTCCATCCCTACCAGAGCATGATCGAGTTCTTCAAAGATTGTGATTTTCTCATCCACGAGGCTCAATACACCCCAATCGAATACCAAAAGAAAGTAGGCTGGGGGCATTCCTCCGTGAATAATGCCGCAGTATTATTAAAACACACCGAAGTTCCGGAATGGATCCTGACACATCACGATCCCACACACAACGACAATGACATGCTTAAAAAACTGCAATTGCAATTCGATGTTCTAGACGACATGCATTTAAAATGCCGTCCCCGTTTTGCCTATGATGGGATGACAATCCCTTTATAGATGGAACCCAGGCGGTCCGAATGGCGAAGTCAATAGCTGAAAGCAGCTATATGGGCGAGATGTGGGTAACGATCCGATTTAGAAAGTGATCTTTCTACTCAGAACATCTTGAAAAGCGATAGAAACTTCGGTTAAAGCATTTAATGAATCAAGCTTATCCATGATGCGCTTTAGAGCGGCTTCGGGAGCATTACATTCGCTAGAAATATGGGCCAGATGGATATGCTTTAAATCGCTGTGATAGATTTGCTCGATGAGTTGAGCGCATTCCTCATTCGAAAGATGGCCCTGCCTGCTCAAGACGCGTTGCTTGTAGATCTTTGGCCGCGGAGAGGCGAGGACCATGGAGGGCTCATGATTAGCCTCGACGTATAAGTAATCGCAACCTTTCAATTGGTTTGAGACCAAGCTCGTTACAAATCCGAGATCTGTACAAAAGCCTAGCTTCAAACCACCTGTTCGTATCGTGAAGGCCACAGGATCGACAGCATCGTGCTGCACGCTGAAGGGGTGGACTTCAAGATCGCCATATTCAAATGTCTCGCCCGTGGAGAAGATCTTAAATTTGGGGCACTCGTTTAAAATCCCATAGATCGCTTTTGCCGTATCGCTATTGGCAAACACCGGGATCCGCATCTTACAGCCCAAAACATCCAACGCTTGCATATGGTCCGTATGCTCATGCGTGATGAGGACCGCATCGATCTCCTCTAAAGTTACGCCAATCGTTTTGAGCCGCTCACGGATCGCTTTTGCGCTGATCCCTGCATCGATGAGGATTTTCGTGGTCAAGGTTCCCAAATAAATGCAGTTTCCCTTCGATCCGGAGGCCAGTGGACAAAAACCAATCATTTTTAGCTCGAATATTTCGGCTCATGTTTTAACAGCATGGCTGATTCTTCACAACTGGTGCTCTATCAAGCCCTAATGAGGGGTTGATGGAGTCGCAAGGTCCTTTACACAAATGTTTCGTGATAAGTATAATTCTCCTCTTCTAAGGAGTTTATTATCTATGAGCATGCAAAACATCCAAATATCATATCTTGTTTCTCCACCTGCCGAGGCCCTTCATCATCCATATGGGTATGTTTTACCTCCTCTCCAAACAGATTCGCCACAGCCTGGGCGTCCGTTACCAATCATGCAAATTTCGTTTGATCAACTTGTGGCAAATACGCCATTGACTATGATGACTGCTGAACGTGATTATTTGAAAGCTAGAGTGGCGCAACTCGAGCACGAAAATGCAACGCTGCAACAAACCGTGCAAGACTTGAATTTTAGGCTAAATTATGTTCCGCAACAAGAGCATGTTAGGGATTCTCAGAACCTCCGACCATTCAATGCTCCAACTTATGAACCCCAAGAAATTACGCACAGTTACGAACTGACGTCAGGCCCGGTTCCCCTAGATTATACATTTTCAAGAAGAGAACTTGAGCTTGCCATTACCCTTTTAAAAACCGAGAGGAGGGAGCATTATAACCAAGTTGTTTATCATGCCAATCTTGCGATTGAGGCTAATCCACAGAATGCAGAAGCTTATGCTTGTAAATCCGAAGTTTTGCGGCTGATGCATCAATGGCAGGAGTGTAATCAAGCTGCAGAAAGCGCACTTTTCATTAATTCTGATAACGTTATTGCTTTGATCAATAAAGGAACAGCCTTATACCATTTGGGTAAGTATAGAAATTCTCTTGTCCTCACCGATAAAGTCCTTCAATTACATCCTCACAACCTATTCGCACTCATAAATAAAATTGGAAATTTCTTTTGTCTTGGAATGTTCAGAGAGGCAGCGGACACATTAACTTTTGCAGTGCGAAGTTACCCCAATGACCCTGAATTGCTGATGTTCCAACACAAGCTACGGCAGGTGTTTCACCCCTTTTAAAAACTGACGAGGTCGCGGATTCCTTTTTCTAAATCTTTGATCTGGGGCAAGACCTCATCTTCGAGATCTTTGCAGTAAGGGACGGGACAATCTTTGCCAGTGACGCGTTGCACGGGGGCATCTAGGTATTGGAAGGCTTCTTCAACGATCCGGGCGGAAATTTCTGCGCCAAAACCACATGTTCGCGCCGCTTCGTGCGCAACGAGGACTTTACCTGTTTTGCGCACCGACTCCAGCACAGTCGGCATATCGAGAGGCACAATCGTGCGCAGATCGATCACTTCCACAGAAATGCCTTCTTTGGCAAGAGTATCGGCGACTTGCGAGGCCATGAAGACCATCATTCCCCAGCAAACCAAGGTGATATCATCCCCACTGCGGATGACTTTCGCCTTTCCGAACGGTTGAAGTTCGTTGTCTTTTGGCTCTTTCCGGGCACAAAAAACGCGCTGGCGGTAAAGGGCTTTGTGTTCCAGAAAAATAACAGGATTGGGATCGCGTATCGCAGCTTTGAGGAGGCGTTTCGCATCGGCCGCATTGCTCGGGACAACGACTTTAAGGCCCGGGGCGTGGGCTAAGAATGCTTCGATGCTCTGCGAATGGTATGGGCCACCTTGAATATAGCCTCCGTAAGGCATGCGTAGTACGACGGGGCAATGCCACTCGCCGTTGGCGCGGTAATAGAGGCTGGCGAGTTCATTGAAGAGCTGATTGACGCCCGTCCACATGTAATCGGCAAACTGAATTTCTGCCACAGGCTTGCAGCCCGCCATCGACATACCCATCGCGATTCCGATGATGCTCGATTCGGCGAGAGGCGAATTGAAACAGCGCTCCACACCGTGTTTCTCTGTCAAATGACGCGTGATGCCAAAGACTCCGCCTTTTCCATGAGCGACATCCTGGCCGAACACGATAACTTGAGGGTCGCGCTTCATCTCTTCGTCCAAGGCGTGGTTTAACGCGTCCATCATGACGATGCTATCGGTCGCAGAAGGAGAATCCTCTTCAGAAAAAGGAGTGAATTGAGAAACGTCGACGTCTTTGAAGACCCCTTTAGTGGCCGTTCCTTTTTCAGGGAAGGGAATCTGTTCCGCTTCCAAAGAGGCAGACTCCACTTGATGCAAACAACGCTCTTTCATTCTTTCAAGTTCTTCTAAAGAGATAAGCCCCATATCCAACAACCAGGACTCAAAACGGGGAATCGGGTCTCTTGCTTTCTCTTCTTCGATGCAGCCTTTTTCTTTGTATTTGGAGGGGTCGTCGCTGCTGCTATGAGCCCCGATGCGCGGCACTTTGGCGACGATCAGGCTTGGCCCTTCTTTTGCGCGACCCTTGACGACAGCTGCCGACATCGCTTTGGAAATCTCTTCGTAATTGCAACCGTCGACATCAAAGACAGACAGCCCTTCATAGCCTTGCGCCAATTTGACGATCGTCCCGCCTGCGGTTTGATCTCTGACCGGAACCGAGATCGCCCAGCCGTTGTCCTGAATGACGAAGATAACACTTAAAGAATGGAGGCAGGCAAAATTGAGCGCTTCATGGAAATCGCCTTGCGAAGTAGCTCCGTCTCCAGCAGAGACATAGACAACCTCGTCCTTGCCCGCAAGCTGGATCCCTTTGGCCACACCGACAGCGTGTAGAAATTGCGACCCGACGCAGCTCGATTGGCAAGGGATCCGCAATCCTTTGTGCGTGAAATGTTCCGGCATCATTCTGCCCCCGGAATGATGAGGGACGGCGCGGGAGAGGCATGCGCCGATGATATCTCGAAGCGAACAGCCGATCCCAATGGCAAAAGCGCGGTCGCGGTAATAGGGCAGGCCCCAATCTTTTCCAGGCGTCAAGGAAAGCGCGCAGACGGCGCCGGTCATTTCATGGCCGGAGACGCAAAGATGAAAAGTGCCACCTTTATTTTGGCGGATGAGCTTTTGCATTTTCTCATCGGCAAAACGGGTCCAGTACATGGCTTCAAGAACTTTAAGACATTTCTCTTTGCCATTGATTTGGGCATCTTCGATGACTTCGAGCTCTTGATAGACCGGTGAGCCAGTTGCAAAACTCTTCGCCGCGGAAAATCGTTCTTTTGGCGCGCCTTGCCCCGGCGGCGGCTTTTCTACTTTCCCAAATATGTCTTCGCCACCGCCGGCCGGACCTGCATGCAGGTCCTGGCCAGAAATCGCCAAAATCCTCGATTTTTCGCTGGGGTGGAGTTTTGCAACTGGCTCCATGACCCCTCACTTCTTCTTGGGTTTTTTGGATTCGATTTTGGTGACCATCTTGACGCCGGGCTTTTTCACTTCCGACTCAGGCTTAGCCAAGCTCTTCTCTTTGTTCTTACCACCGGGAAGAAACCCTTTAACCACTTCCATAATGCGCCTTTTTTTCGGCGGATGGTCGCCATCTTCGACTTCTTCGTCCTCTTTTAATGCTTCCGTTTTCTTGCTGACGGCTTTGATCAGGCGCCCTTCGACACCACCCGTGAGATCTTCAATCCCCGCAAGGCGGCTAGACAATGTTCTCAGCGATTCAAGGCGCTCGGAAAGCGCTTGAAGACGCGTATCGACTTTTACGCGCGTGCTGCCCCGTAAACTTGCAAGAAGTTGAGCCTCCGTATCGAATTTGGCGGAGAAGGTCACGCTTGCGGCGTTTGAAATTTCCGGAAGGTAGAGAAAGAGCCGGCAAGGAAGAGGGACAGTTGTGTACATGTCGACGGTCACTTGAGGTTCAACCTCAACCTTGGCCACTTGCTTCGGCGGCCTTCCGCGCTTGGGGCGAGGATTTAATGCCTCATTCGAATAGTAAGTTTTCGCTTTCGCGACGAGGGCTTCGCGGACCGCAGCGATTTCTTTAGGCACTTTCGCATCGAACAAATGCCGCTTCAGCTTTTCCATCATGTTTTTATTAATGTCGAGATCTTCTTCGAAAACGAATTGAATATTTTGCGAACGCAGCCATTCAATGATGCGGATGCGCGAACGCTCGACGTAATACTGCTGCCATTTTTCCAGTTCCGTTAAATGGTCGTAGATGAATTCTAAGAAGTTATCGCGCGCTTCTTTGGATTGGATGATGTCGAGAAGCTTTTCCTTCGTATCAATATCGTAAACTTTTTCATTAACAAACCCTTCCATGAATTTTTTAGTTTCATAGAAAGTCATTTTTGGAAGCATGCAGTAGCGCTCAGCATTTGCCGCGAGCTCCACATCCAAATCCTCGATTTCTTTTGGTCCTTTGTCCATGTCGGCATAAACTATAAACCCTTCTATCTTATCGAGATAAAAATCGCGTTCATCGTCGGATTTAGCAAAAGCGTCCATGAGTCGGTGATAGCGGAGGAGCAGCGGGTTTTGAGCGACCGGAAATTTAGCCATAGAGGGATCCTTTTTTTGGCAAGATTAGCATACAATCCCCCCCAATTCAAGGATAAAAGGCCTGCGAAGTAAATTATTTATTATACTCCAGAACGGATGAGGCTTACGCCCCTTAACTACTGGCAGCTTTCGACGAAGTTGACATCTCCCGTGAAGCTAATATTTGGGAACACGTTGTTGGAGAATGAAGCCTCTTCGAAATTGACAGATCCCATAGCCGTGACCGAAAGGCCGAAAGTATTCGGTGCCTGCAGCTGGACTGTGTTGTTAGTCACGTCTGCACAAATGCTAGCGGGTGCATTATTAGATCTTATATTTAACCCAACTGAACCAGCAGTGGGTCCTGTGAGTATCCCATTATCCGAGATGATGAAAGTCGCCGACATGGGCTGAGGCGAGCCTATTTCGGTTAACACGCCATACGATAGGCCAGCCGAAGTCGTGGTCGTCACCGAGTTGCCTGTGATGTAACACGTCCCTGCATTAGGCGCGTTATTGAGAATCACTGCGATACCTATTGACGTATTTATACCCACATTATTAATCACAGTATTGTCTTCGATCTGAGTCGTAGAATTTAGCATCCCGGTTTCATAGTCGATTCCAAAACTGCTAAAGTTTGAGATGAAATTGTTTGAAATTAAGACAGCTCCTGTAGCCTTTAGCGGAGCGGGGGGCCCCACGCGAATTCCATTGTGGAAACCATAGATGGTATTGTTAGAAACATTGACATCGATTCCTGACTGCATTGGATTTTGTATATGTATGCCATCGTTCACGGTGCTGAATGCTCCAGTCAGCTGGTTATCTCTGACAAACAGCTTTCCTCCTGCGATAACAAAGATGCCTGAATAATCGATGCTTCCTGAAATGACGTTGTGATTGATATTGGTGTTTTGAATGCCCGAGGTCCCATTGATCCCAATCGAATTGATTTGGGTAGCGAGAATGTTAAAGCCCGATACTTCATTGTCGTTAGCTAAGGTGACGATGCTCGTCGCATTAGTGATGTTGGGAGCTGTGGTGGAAAAGGCCGGAATTTTGATTTTCCCTTGTTTTGTCTTAATCGTGTGGGAGATCCCTGAGCCGAATAGATCCTGGCCGTTTTGGAGAACGATTCCCATGTTCATGCCCGTCGTCGTGCCGTCCCCAGGGAAAACATAGATCATATCATTTGGAGAAGAAGCGTTTTGCGCTTGCGCCAATGTCGGGAAGGGGCTTTCGAATGTTCCATCCGAACTGCTCGTGTTGTTGACAAACCACACTTTCCAGGGATCGTTTGTAGCGGGATTGACCGCCTTTGTTTTTTTGGTGATTTTTTTCACAACAGGAATTTCAAATCGGTAGGGAGAATAGGCGACGCGGCCGAGAGCGAGATTGACCTGATCATTGCATGTTTTTCCTTTTTGTCTGATTTTGCTGCCAAAAGGAGCGTTAAGGGAAATTGTTCCTTGCACAACGTTTCCAAAAAGGCGGTCATAAGAATACGAAGCTTCGAGGGAAACCCATTGCTTATAGCGCCCGAGCAGCCGTGCTTTGCCTCCCCAGGAGGACCGATCGGAGGCGGTAAAATAATAAGGTCCGGCGCCGGCATAGACATCATATTTTGTACTTTGGGTCACATGGACGCCGATTTCCGCATCTCCCCCCGTCATGGTGCGCTGTTGTTTACCTTTGACGATGATCCGATTCCCTTCGAATTCCTCGAATTTGAAATCATATTTTCTGCCTCCATCATTCCCTACAGGAAAGTATCCATTGATCCGATATTCCATGCGCTTTCCAAGCAACTCCATTCCCGGGCTCAGCTGTTGAGGCATCAAACCGTGAGTACTTTGGCGAACATCGTAATACAAGTACCCGCCAAAATAATGATCGATCGACGGCAAGTAGTTTCTCATTCCAATTCCGACATTGCCTGCAAATTTGCCATTATCAAAGACGTGTCCCCGAATATCAAAAAAAGGCATCCATGAAGAAGATTCGCCATAAATCCCGAATCCTTCTAGAGTTGTATACCCATCTTTGTAACCCACACCCCGCGCCTCTGTATGGCGCACACCTATATGCGTGTTGCGAAAAGGGGAGCGGCATTTCTCGACACCTTCTTTGTTAGGCGCCAGGACAGGGCGCGGCGGGCTCGTCGGTTGAAGGTCGCTTCGGATGTCTTGCGATTCAGCCTGGACCGATAACTGTTGTTCTTTGTTTGCGTTCAAGAAGAGCTGATCTTCTCTTTCCTGTTTGAGAAGCTGTCTTTGTCTTTCAATTTCTTTTTCCCTTGCGACAAGTTCTCTGTTTCTTTGAATGAGTTGCTTTTCTTTGTCGATAAGTTGTTTTTTTATCTCGATGAGCTTGTTTTTTTCCTTTGAAAACTTTTGATAGGAGCTGGTTTGTTTTTCACTGATGAAAACTATCTCATAATCAATCTCGGGAGTGAAACTGCATTGATTGATTAACTCCTCTGAAAACCCGGGAAAGATCAATATCATTGAAATAAGAGGAAAATACTTTCTCATAATAAATGATCCACAAACTCTTTTTGACACTTAATTACATAAATAACATAAATTAATATTACTATTCAATTTATTTTTTACGCGCGCCCCCAAGGTTGACAATTAGGTATTAAGATTCTATATTTGCAAAGTTATACAATTGGAGCGGCATAAAAATGATCGACATCAAGCTCATTCGGGCCGATAAGGCGGCTGTCGAAAAAAAATTAAAAACCAAAGACCCCGAGATCGATTTGTCTGCAATCGCCGCTCTTGATGACCGGATCCGCGTTGTTAAGATGAATGTGGAAGAACTCAAAGCGTCGCGTAATCATCTTTCCAAGGAAATTGGCGAGAAAAAACGGCAAAAGCAAGATGTTGCCGACCTCATGGGAGAAGTCTCCGGCCTTGGCGAGAAAATTGCGATTTTAGACCATGAACTCTCCATGCTTGAACACGAGTTGAACCAAAAGTTGGCCTGCCTGCCGAATTTGCCCCGCGATGAAATTAAAGTGTCCTTAGACCCCAAAGACAATGTGTGCATTAAAACGGTCGGGCAAAAACCGACGTTTTCATTCCCTTTCAAAAACCATATCGAGCTCAATGAGCGACTGGGCTTATTTGACTTTAAGCGCGGCGCCAAGATTTCCGGCAGCGGATGGCCTGTTTACCGGGACATGGGCGCCCGCCTGGAATGGGCCTTGATCAATTACATGATCGACATTCACCTTGAAAATGGATTTCAGATGTGTATGCCGCCGCATCTTGTGAGACCCGAAATCATGTTCGGCTCAGGGCAATTGCCGAAATTTGAGAAGCAGCTATTTAAAATCTCCGATGAAGACCATCAGCTCTATTTGATCCCGACCTCCGAGGTCGCTCTCAATGGATTGTATTACGACGAAATCCTCAAAGAAGAAGAGCTGCCGAAAAAATTCGTCGCATATACGCCCTGTTTCCGTCGCGAGGCGGGGGCTGCCGGCTCGCAAGAGCGCGGCCTCATTCGGATGCACCAGTTCAATAAAGTCGAAATGTTCGCGTTCACCAAGCCGGAGCAAGGCGACCAAATGTTCGATGAGATGATGACAAGCGCGGAAACCGTTCTGCAAGGGCTCGGCCTTCACTACCGCAATATGCTGCTCGTGACAGGTGATATGTCCTTTCAAGCTGCAAAAACCGTCGATATCGAGGTCTATCTTCCCGGCCAAAACCGCTATTATGAGGTTTCCTCGATCTCCAATTGCACCGATTATCAAGCGCGCAGATCTCAGATCCGTTTTCGGCACAGAGAAGAAAAACCTGAGTTCGTCTATACGCTGAATGGTTCCGGCCTTGCCACCTCTCGCCTCATGGTCGCTCTGCTGGAAAATAATCAAAAGGAAGATGGCTCTGTAACGCTTCCTGTGGTATTACACAAGTATTTGAATGGAATCAAAGAGCTGATTCCAAGAGCGTAAGAGGAAAGATGTCCCACATTTTGACAGACTTTAAGGCATTTCTCGACAGTTCTCCCACATCCTGGCATGCTGTTAAAGAAATCGGCAACCGTTTAGCAATACGCGACTTTCACCCGTTAAACGAAGAAGAGAAATGGGATCTGGAATTGGGAAAAAAGTACTTCACCGCTAGGGGCGGCGCCTTGTGCGCATTCTCTTTGCCGAAAACTAAGCCTACGCAGGCGATGATCCTGGCATCGCATACAGATAGCCCTGCGCTTAAACTCAAACCGACGCCCGCCTACCAGAGTGCCAATATGACCCAGTTCGGCGTCGAAATTTACGGAAGTCCTCTGCTGACGTCCTGGCTTAACCGCGATTTGGCCATTGCGGGAAGGGTCGTGGTCACCAACGGTTCAGGGCAGCCGGAAGAAAAACTTGTTTACCTAGACGATGCCCTTGTCTTTATTCCACAGCTTGCGATCCATTTGGACCGTGAAGTCAATGAAAAAGGGGTTCACTTGAACAAACAGGAACACTTGTCCCCCATCGTCGGACTGTCCGAAGAATCCAAATTACCCTTGGACGCGCTGGAAAAACTCCTGCGGCGCCATCTCTCATTTCATTCGCTGCTGTCCTTTGAACTTTTTCTCGTGCCGCATGAACCGTCCCGTTTGGTCGGCATGGAAAACGAAATGCTCGCTGCTTATCGGATCGATAACCTTGTAGGAGTCCATGCCGCCCTTAACGCGATTGGATTTTTAGAGAAGCCGGCGCGCCATCGATTGCAAATGGCTTTATTTTGGGACAACGAAGAAATCGGCTCGCGCAGCAAAGAAGGGGCCGCCTCGCCTTTCTTGAACAACATTTTGGAACGGATCGCATTCAACCTGAAAATCAATGTCGAAGAGCTGCTTTTATTAAAAACCAATTCCCTATGCGTTTCGATCGACATGGCTCATGCGCTGAATCCCAACTACCCCAAAAAATATGAGCCCCATCACGCCCCTTTGCTCGGAAAAGGGATCGTGCTGAAGTATAACGCCGATCAAAAATATGCCTCGAACGCCCTTTCGGCGGCCGTCGTCATCCATGCCTGCCAAACGCTCAACCTTCCCTACCAATCTTATGTGTGCAGATCGGATATGCCCTGTGGAAGCACGGTGGGACCTATCATCGCTTCGAGCACAGGCATTAATACCGTGGACATCGGCTGCCCTCAGCTGTCGATGCATTCAATTCGGGAAGTGATGGCCGTGAAAGATTATCTTGACATGGTACGCTTGCTCACCCACCTTCTTGAAGAGGGCTAAAAACGATGGCACTTCCTCCGCCTTCCGAACATTTCCAAGGGAAAACCGTCGTCGAACATCTTAAAGAAGCGAGAACCCGGGGGGCAGTGGCCACCGCGGAAGTCCACGGAACCGAAATGCCCGGGCATTTGGCCGCCGGAGCGGATGCAGGCAAAGAAACGGCAATCGCCCTTCTCATCCTTTCGATCGTTCTTCCCCCTTTTTTGACATTCCAGCAAACATGGCTTTTTCTCCTTATTTTTTCCGCGGGGTGGATCAGCTGGAAGACGGCGCGCAGCGCTTTGCTCGGCTGGGCACGCATCGAGCGGCTGCATCGCGTGATCGAAGAAGAGCGATGGGAGATCGAACATCACCGCCAGCAGGAAAAAGAAGAGCTAACGGAAATGTACATGGCCAAGGGCTTCACGGGAAAACTTCTCGAAGAAGTGATCGAAGTCCTGATGGCCGACGACAATCGTTTATTGCGCGTGATGCTCGAAGAAGAGCTGGGTCTCACACTAGAAGCTTATGAACATCCTCTCAAACAAGCCTTCGGCGCTTTTTGCGGGGCTGTCGTCAGCGCAGCGATCTGTCTATTCGGGTTTTGGGCGATTCCCCTCTACGGACTTCAAGCACTTGCCGCTACAATCATTGCGGTCTGTGCAGCGATCTCCGCTAAATTAGAGCGCAACCGCGTCTGGAATTCCATCATTTGGAATCTAGCCGTTTTCGGCCTCATCGCCGGCTGCATCCACTTTTTACTTCCCCTCGTCAAATGAATGCAGCAGGTCCGTATATTTTCGACGAGTTCTTCGCTTCCGGAAAAGAAGAGAGCATCAGCCCTTTTCTGACGCCGAAGTCCCGTATTTGGGGGAAAAACCTACCCTTAAAAACAGCGCTATTTTCAGCTGTTTTGCTCGCCTTCTCTTTTATAACTTCATTTTTCGTCCCCCCTCTCTCCCATCTTTTGCTCCTTTTTGTGTATTTTTTTGCAGGCACCCCTGCCCTTTTGGGATCGCTCGAAGACCTTAAAAACTTTCAGATCAACATCGATGTATTGATGACCCTTGCCGCTCTTTTGTCCGTCCTGATCGGCAGCGGCATGGAAGGCGCGCTTTTACTCGTTTTGTTCGAGCTTTCTGCAGCCATGGAAAACATGGTCTCTGAAAAAACCCGAGGGACTCTGCTCAGTCTTCATCGCCTTTCTCCTCGCTTTGCCTGCGTGATCGCTGATGATGGAGTCCTCTACGATCAAGCAGTCAAAGAAATTCCGATCGGCACCCGCCTTTTGATCAAGGCCGGCGAGATCGTCCCTTTGGACGGGCTAATCGTCGACGGCAGCTCCTTTGTGAATTTATTTCACTTGACCGGCGAGAGCCATCCTGTTCCCAAGAAAAAAGGTAGCGAAATCCAGGCTGGGGCTAGAAACCTCGACGGGACATTGACCGTCACTGTCACACGCACGAGCAGCGATTCCACGCTGACTCGCATCATTCAGCTCATCACACAAGCCCAAGAGGCCAAACCCCGGCTCCAAAGATTTTTGGACCGTTTTGGCAAGTGGTACGCGATGACGATCATGGCCTTATTTTTCCTCTTTGCTTTGACTCTACCCCTGATTCTCTCTCTCCCTTACCTCGGCAAAGAAGGCGGAATCTATCGGGCCCTGGCATTTCTGATCGCCGCCTCCCCTTGCGCCTTAATCATCGCCACCCCCACCGCCTATTTAAGCGCGATCAGCAGCTGCGCGCGCAAAGGAATTCTTCTTAAAGGAGGCGTCGTTCTCGACGCGCTGGCAGGCTGCAAAAAAATGGCCTTTGATAAAACAGGCACTTTGACCACCGGCAAGCTAAGTTGCGTTTCCATCGAGCCATTGTTCACAACAAAGTCTATTTGCACGACCGAAGAGGCCCTTTCCATCGCTTATGCGTTGGAGCGCAATGCCGTACACCCCATCGCAGACGCCATCGTCTCCCACGCCAAAGAGAAACAACTCAAACCCAAAGAAATTGCCGAGTTTCGCTCTATCCCAGGCTATGGGCTGGAAGGAGACGTGGAGCTGGAAGGCAAAACAGTACGGGCATCGATCGGCCATAGCGAATTCATCGGCGAAAAGATGTCCGAGGCGCTGTCCGAAAAATGGAAGGCCTTGCAAAGCGAAATACGGCGCAAAGGGCACCTCAACACCTTGCTGCTCGTGGAAGACACACTGTTCCTTTTCCACTTTCTTGACTCCGTGCGCCCTGAATCTATCTCCATGATCCAGCGTTTAAAAGAGCAGGAAGGGATCGAACCGATCATGCTCACGGGAGACCATGAAGAGATCGCCCGAGCCGTCGCGGAAAAAGTCGGAATCCAGCACGTTTATGCCAATCTAAGGCCCGAAGACAAACTGGCGAAGGTCGCAGAATTTTCAGAAAAAGAAGGTCTCGCAATGGTTGGCGACGGGATTAATGACGCTCCCGCCCTGGCGCGGTCGACGGTCGGCATTTCCATGGGGAAAATCGGCAGTGCGACGGCGATTGACGCCTCCGACATTGTCTTCCTGAACGACGATTTGTCCTTGCTCGACTGGCTCGTGCGCAAATCCAAAGACACCTTATCCATCGTCAAACAGAATATCACGCTAGCCTTGTGTGTGATCGTTTTCGCAACCACCCCTGCCCTGCTCGGACTGGTCCCTTTATGGATCGCCGTCCTTTTACATGAGGGGGGCACGGTCCTCGTCGGATTGAATAGCTTACGACTGCTGAAAAGGTAGTGGTCCTTGACAAAAATTCTTGATACAATTTCGAGCGTGAAAGCTCGCTCAAATCGACGACCGCAGGCTTCGCAAGTTGATTCGTATTAATTCAATACGGATCAACTTGCGATCGTCGATTTCAGCGGCTTTGACGCTGAAATTGTTCCAAGAATTTTTGTCAAGGACCCCTAGATCCCCGCTTAAAATTTTGCAGGGCCTCTATCGACAATCCGGACAGCTTGTTTATGGTGCATCCGATTATGGGCATGATCGTAGATCCGATAAGCGACGTCCTTGTAGCTTTTTTTATAAAGCGTCGTTAAATAGCGGTCGGTCGTTTTGGATCCCATCAACGTAATCGGACCGAATTTGTAAGGCACAATTTCTTTCAATTCTTCCGCGGTCCAATAATCTTGGGGCCACGTTTCTCTCGCCTTCTTATTGCCAAGAACATAATTGCCCGAGTTTGGATCTAGATCCGCTGTAAAAATGTCAATGGAAGGAAAGTGTCCTCCCTTTGGAAAGAGTTTCAACCCAAATTCATGGTCGACAAGGGTGTATCCTCGGGCCGCAAATTCACCTCCCAAGGCTAACAATTTTTCCTTCTCCTTCTCAAAAATCTGAAGATCACCATCATCATCCCAAGGAATGAGCCCCTGATTTCTAACAGCGCCAAGGAGCGTTCCTCCATTTATCCAGTAAGGGATTTCGTTTGTGGTCAAAATCTCATGGATTGTTCCTAACATCTCATTGATCTGTTTCACATTTTGCGGGGGTGTTCTTTCAAAGACGGCGTCTGTCGGGATATTCTTTTGATGGTAAATATCGAATTCGGCGACCGCTTTTTCAACAAGCTGTGGAATTGCTTCCTCTGCGTTAATGGGCGTATAATCGCCCTCATTAGCTTTATTCAATAATCCTTTGAGCTGTTTGGGGAGGGCACTTAAGGATTCCAACTCTTCTCCAAGATGGTGGCGGACCATCTGATTCCCATTGCATTTTTCCCAAGGGTGGTCAGGCATGACTTGAAATAACGTTTTCACTCCCATTTCCAGGGCCTCGGCAGTGGCTGCCCCTCCGGGCTTCATCACTTCGACATCCGTAATCTTAAGATAGTCTGCCGTTTGTCTTTCATCTAAGAAAGGAAGAATTTCGAATTTGATCTGCGGATGGTTTTCCATTCCATTCAAATAATCCAGTAACCTATTGACCATCGCTTCGTTCTTTCCACACATCACAGCGACATGCAAAGGCCGAGTATAGACGATGGAACGATCTTCATTTAAAGCCTTAACGGTCTCTTCAAGCGCTCGAACGCCTTGTTTGCCCATTTGAAGGGTCACAACCTGTGCTCCTTCTGCGACTCCAATCTGATTCCGAAGGGCCTTGATCACTTCAGGGTCATGATTAGGTTTAAAGGAAGCGCGTACAGGATAACCTGAATATTCGGTTACAGAAGTCATTTTTTCTTCAATCAAAGCTTCGATTTCCTCTTCGGAATGACTCAAGCGAAGCTGAGAGACGAGTTCTGATTTAAGTCGAGTGCTCACAGGATGAAGAAGTTGCGGGTCGATGGCAGGAAGCCACATTTTGACAACTTGGGGGTTAATGTTGGCCATCACAGGAACCAAGGCCCAGCTCAGCTCATAATCGCAGTGGATGAAATGCAAAGGGACGCATAAACTCGATGCGACTTCCAAATCTCTTTCCCAAAAGTGGCAGGTGCTTAGCACAAGATCAGGGTTGAGGCAGCGGATTTTTTCCTTCATTACTTTCATGCTTGTGTCGGCAGTGAATTCATTTAGTTTGGGCTCAATTGCCAGATTTGATTGGCAAGATAAGCTTCTTTTTCCTGTTGATGAATTTTGTCATAAACTTCTTCTCCGCTCAGCAATCCCGAAGTGCGATAAATGGCATCTGAGGGTTTGCCTATCTCCGCAATATCCATAACGAAAACCCTGTATTTTAAAGGGTATTTTCCTAAAATTTGAGCTGTAGCATCTGCCACACTTTTATGGCCGCCGCCGCCCGTTGTGGTGATGATCACAATATTCAGAGGCTGGTTGGGATTCCGAACCACGGCAAAATGGGAAGGGCTTTCAGAGCAACGGATTTCTTCAAAAAAAGCATGAAAAATTTCCTCGTAGCGGGAAAAGAGCTGTGCGATGTGCTCCTCCTTGCCGCCTTGCCAATAATGTTCAAAAGGGAAAAAGCCTAAATAACGGATGTTTTTCACGAACCACTCTTCGAGAAGCGGGAGTTCACCCGGTTGCAGGACAGACCGAAAATGTTTAGTAAAAGCCTCAGCAATAAGCTCTGCCTTTTCCGGATCGTGCAGTTCCCAGTCGATCTTTTTATGGAACTCCGACTCAAAATTCCTTTTGGACAATAGGGTCCCATCATGGGTAACAATAGAATCCATTTGATCAATATCTTGAAATCGAGCGACAAAAGAGCGGAATTGATTCACAACAGAACTTGTATTATTAGTCATATTAAAAAAAGTTTTTATTATGTTAATTTATTTATAATTATAATTAATTATGCATTTTATTTCAATTTAAGACAATTATTTAATTAACAGAAAAATAAATAATAATTATATACTAATTAAATAATTTTAATTCAACTGATTCAACACAAAGATGAGCTCCGGGACTGTATGAAGAAAAATGATTTCAAGTGAGCAAACGCATCACGCGATAACAGAAAGCATATTGGTCTGTCGACTGCATCATGCTGTTGCACCTACCCTCCGTCGGAGAGCGCTGCTGTTCAACGCTGCGCATGATGTCGATTTCGCCCGCAGTAGAAAAAGCATGGAGCTGATCCAGAAGCGTGACGATAACGCTCGTGCGGCCTACGCCGGCGTGGCAATGGGCGACGATCGGCGATTCTGGATGCTCTTGCCGCATAGCATGGACTGTTTTGGTGAGATAGGCGGCTGCGCGTTCATTACCTGCGCACATATCCCGCCAATTCTGGTACTGATAATGATGAATCTGGCGAGGCATTTCCCCATCTTTCTGAATGATAATTTTGCGGTGGATAACAGCATGCGGTTCTTCTTCATGCGGGGCCTGCCGCCAACTGGACTCCGTTTTAAAAGAAGGCTCTTCGGCGAGCTCTAAATGGATCGTCCCAAATTGCTTATAGTCCTCCATGGCAAAGGGGAAATAAATGTTGTCTCCAGGATCCCCAAGCCGATTGAGCATGATCACAATGGCAACGTTGTGTTCCAGCACCATCGACCAAAAATCTTCCGATGTATGCGGCATAGGAGATTGAGTCCCGATAAACTGTTTCCCAAGCATAAAGCTCGCATTGATATAGCGTCCGGAAGAAAGGGGGACCAAAGTCTTGTCATAAGGAAAATTATTGAAAGAAAAACGGGTCAAATGATGGGTCGAAGGATTTCGAGCTATCGATGAATTGCTCTGGTAATCTTCTTCGTTCATGCGCGCATTGAGAGTGTCGATCTCCCTCCTGATCTCTCCATCGGACTTATTCAGAGGGGCAATATTAGGTTTATCGGTTTTTAGTCCATCCAGGAGTGCAGAGACATTGGCCGGTGGCTGTGTTTCTCCCATGCCTCCGAACTCTTTCCGAATCGCCATCAGCATCTGCCCGAGCCGATTGCTCCCTGTTCCATCTGTATTATTTGTCCAAAAAGGATCCATCCCCTTGAAGGACGTGTGGGAAGAAAGATAGGCATCCGCCGTTAATAAAAGAAGGCCCAGGAGTTTGGTATCTTGACCAAATTTAGCCCTTAAAACATGGTACATCGACTCCTCTCTCTTCTCATACCAAACGGGATATTTATCCAAATGCTTCTCTGCAGATAAAGCTAAGGCATCTTTTGCGTTTAATGTTGTAAACGCCTCCATCAAATCGGGCCTGTTCAACAATTTTTGAGCTTCGTAGGCTGCTGTGGCGCAAAGATACTGACGTCCGCCAAATTCAAAGGAGCAAGGATAGTCATTGTCAAGGAAATTATACTGAGGATCGCAACCCTCTCCAAAGACAATCCATCGATCATTAAGTACTTGGGTCAACCTGTGTTCAACATCGGTGGGCGTTGCGGGGATCGAGGGAGTTGACGACGGAGCCCCAATAGCATCAGATGCATCCGTTTCAACAAGGACTTCATCCCATATGAGCGGGAGCAGTTGAATGCTGAGAGGATGAAGAAAAGTAGTATTACTCACCATAAAACAGTTCCTTTTTTAACAACAAATTTTATTCTCTTGAGAAACAGACAGCAACCATTTTTTATGGTAAATCAGGAAAATAAAGCATTCGCATATTTCTTCCCACTAAAGTCATCTCATCCTCATTGCCCGTATACCATGCACCGCGACCCATTTCCGGAAGGTGAAACTCAAAGAGCTCGATCGGCGAGATGCGGATTCCCTCTTCGCCAAAACTCTTATTGTCGTTGAACTCTTTTTTGATTCTGTAAAAATCGTCTCGGCCGCCGAAAAGGGTGAAAAACAGTTCACGCGGCGTTAGAGTAATGAGTTCTTTTTTCGATTCCTCTTGAAAAATGTTGATGATTGTATTCAAGCGATCGAATTGGGCCTGATATTCTTCTGGCGAAATTTCCTTGGACCTTTGTTGGGTTTTGAGTTCTTTCAACAAAGCGTGATCGGAAAATAACAGAAGTGTGGAACGGTCGAAGGGTTGGGCGCATTGAGGAAGGCCCAGCTGCCACATGCGCAATTCCCAAAAATTGCGAGTGTTTGACATCGATCTTTCGTCATCGAAGTCCCAAAAGTTAACAATGGTGTTTGTGGCCGGGTCCACAACCGCCAGAGTATTGCCTACCGAGCAGTCCTTCGAACCTTTGATGATCCCCAAAAGGGCGTAAAGATGGGCAGCGATCTTAGGGGCGCTTTTTAGCAGGGTCCCCCCCTCTGGAGTTTTGACAATCAGTTCAAAGACACGGGGGCAATTATTCTTCCATAATTGAAGTGATCCTTCAAACTTGTAGGTGCGCGCATGCTCGTCAAATACTTCAGAATTGAGGTAATTTTGAATCGCTGTTGCCTTTTCGAGATCTGTCGTTGAGTAACCGTCGTAGTTGTAAAAAAGCTTTTCGCCTAAAAGATCCACCTCGCTGCCATTTCCATATAGTCGGTACATTTCGCCAAAGATAAAATGTCTTGAAATAGTGGGAATAGATACATCATTGAGCAGATCAAAGGCACGCTGACTGTGATATTTAGCCATTTCGGGTTGGTCCGTTTTGGCTACAGAGTTAGCAAATTCAAATTCCGATTTCACCTCAGATAGATAAGGATGAAGAACCGGAAAAGCGACAAATTTCGTCGGTGAGGTCAGACCAAATCCCAAAATCCTGTCGCAATCCGCGGCATACGCCTCTCTCACCGCATCGCTTCTGGAAAGAGGTTTGAATTTCGCTTGCCTATCTTCTGGAGATGGAATCACTTTGATCGATTTCCATAAACTTTCAGAAGCTGTGTTCAAAGCACTGCTCTGAATCTGCAGTAGGGTGATTTCTTTAAGGGATTTTAGACGCGAATGATTCCCGAGATCTTCAGACGTGGGATGAAAAGGATTTCTTCTGAGCAGACTGTCTAGGAGGGTCTTGGCTGTATTCTCATCGCCTTCTTTGACCAACTGCTCCACGACAGAGGAGAAATGGGAAAGCAGAGTTAAACTTCTAGGTCCTATTGAGCCGGGACGCACGACGAAGGAGATTTCTCTAGCTTTCCAGGCTCGGCTCCGCGCATCGAACTCTTCGTCATCGCATAAGCGCAAGCGTGGATATTTGCTATTCCAGGTTTTTTTAAGGTGTTCCAACCTCAAGATTGCTATTCCGCGAAGTATAAGTTCTGGGGCCAACGATTGTGAAAAGAGGTTCTCGTAACTCAATGGGCACTGATTGAAGATCAAATCCGCGGTTCTCTCGGACTCCAAATAACGAGAAAGATCGGCTCTTTTCTTTTCGATCATTACTTTAACCAATCGGGCCGTATCGTCATAGAAATGGTATTTCCCCCACTCTTTGTCCCAATCTTCTATGGCCACCCCTTCGCTTAATGCGGCTCTTTTCAATTGTGACTCGATCAACCGTAGAGTATGGAGATCAAAATGGCTCATATGTATTTTTAGTTCTTCGACTGAAGGCATTTTGAAATAAAGTGGAATGTTCGAATTAATTGTTGTCATTATATTCTAATATTTAGCTTTAATAAAATATATTATATTTAATTTCAGGTTTATCATCAAGAACTTTTGGTGTGTAAAAAAATATTTGAATGTGCTATTTAAATTTTAAATGCTAGGAGAAGCTATGAACCGTCCGGCGAGACCTTCTCAAAGACTATCAAAGCAGCAGCTCAAAGAGGCGATCGAAAATGAGGTCAAAAAATTTGAAGCCAGCTATTTCTGGATCGATCAACATATGCCCACCTCCTTTTTTGAAGAGATCGATCTAGAAAGCATTTTGTTAATTGCCCATAGTCTCGAAAATTTCGATTTAAATGAATTTTTCTCCCATATCAATCTCAAAAAAATGGGCTATGTCATGTGCCTGGACAGCCCTGACGCGGATTTGCGCATTCTAAAACATTACAAAAGATACGGGATTAAAAATTACCGCTCCTTTGTCTCTAACGAACCCCCTCCTTTTTCCAGAGTCAAAGCCCCTTTGCGCATCGCACGCATTTTATTCAGCGATTTTGTCGAAACATCCTCGCCTGCCGACATTTTGACCCCTGAAAAAGAAAAAGAGCTCCTCGAGCAGGTCCAAACGCGTAATCCGCAGGTCACCGAAGGCGAAATGCGGTCACTCATTTCCACCTTAAGCCCCATGTTTATCAAAGCGATGACCAAAGAGCGCTTAGTCATCGCCCTGGACATGTTCTTTCGGGCTAAATCGCGGGATAACTGCCAATACGAAGTGCGCTTTAACGAAGATTGGAAAGAAAAAAAAGAAATGCCTTCTTTGCAGATCGTTTTCGCCTGGCGCAATGTTCCTAAACACAATTTCCTTTTTCGCCTGGCCCGGGTCATTCACCGCCATGGACTGGCGCTCAAGAGGGTCAACGCAGCTTACATCGATCCTTACAGCCGGCAAAATGTCCTGCTGATGTCCCTTGGCCTTCACGGAAGCAAGGGGGGAGCTGCCTGGGACGAGGCTGATTTGCCCGATTTTCTCAAAGAGCTTGTGACATTGAAGTATTTTGAAGGAATGGAAACGATCGAACACACGTTCGTCGATACTGACCTGCTTACGGGAAACCAGGGCAACTTGGTCAAAGCGATCGTCTATTTTATCCATCAGGCTTTGGTCCATGCCGATGTGAATATGTACACATTGAACCATATCGAAGAAGGCATCTGCCGCCATCCTGAATTGATTGTTAAGCTTGTGCAAGCCTTTGATGCAAAATTCAATCCCGAAAAAAACAATCTGGAAGAGTATTTGAAAATAAGGCAGGACTACGTCAACCTCGTCGATCGCTTGGACACCGGCAATGAGTTCAATGATACGCGTCGAAAAAACATCCTTAAGCAAGCGATGAATATGGTCGACTTCACGCTTAAGACCAATTATCACCGCAATAACAAAACAGCTTTCTGTTTCCGCCTCGATCCCCACTATCTCGAACATATGCCCTACGAGAGGAAAGAAAAATTTCCGGAACTGCCTTATGCTGTTTTTTTTATGAAAGGGCTCTATTACATCGGCTTTCACATTCGCTTCCGAGACCTTTCGCGTGGCGGCTTGCGCACGGTATTCCCCGACCGCATGGAACAGATGATCGCCGAAAGAAACAACGTCTTTTCCGAATGCTACAACCTGGCCTACACGCAAAACAAGAAAAACAAAGACATTCCCGAGGGCGGCGCGAAAGGAGTGATCTTTCTAGAACCCTATGAGAAGATCTACTCCGAAGAAGAAATTTATAAACGGGAACTCGAAGAATCTGAAAATTTAAGCCCGGAAGAGATCAAGGAAAAACTCTCTTTCTATCACAAAGAGCAAAAACTCGAATATCTCTATCAGACGCAGCGTTCCTATATCGAGAGTTTTATTTCGATCATCAATTGCGAACCGGACGGCAAACTACGCACCAAGCATATCGTCGATTATTATAAAAAACCGGAATACATCTATCTCGGCCCCGATGAGAACATGCACAATGCGATGATCGAATGGATCGCCGCCTACAGCAAATATCATCACTACAAGCCCGGTGGAGCTTTCATTTCGAGCAAGCCCGGAGCCGGGATCAACCACAAAGAATATGGAGTCACTTCGCTCGGCGTCAACGTTTACATGGAAGAGGTGCTCAAATTCCTTGGCATCGACCCGGAAATTCATCCCTTTACGATCAAAATGTCCGGAGGTCCTGACGGCGATGTGGCAGGCAATCAAATGTACAACCTGTACCGATTTTACCCAAATACAGCAAAATTGCTTGCAACCATCGATGTTTCTGGAACGATCTTTGATCCTGAAGGACTTGATCTTGAGATCATCGCGCAGCTCTTCAAGGATTCCAAGCCCCTTCGCTTCTATCCCCCTGAAAAACTCCACGAAGGGGGATTTCTACTCGACCTCCGCACAAAACGAGAGCAGACCGCTTATGCGCAGCAGACATTGTGCTGGAGAAAAATCGGAGGAAAATTAACAGAAGATTGGCTCTCCGGCAATGAGATGAATCATTTGCTGCGCCACAACGTGCATAGCGTCGAAGCGAATATTTTTATTCCCGGAGGCGGACGTCCCCGCACCCTCAATGAGAATAACTGGAAAGATTTTCTCGACGAATCGGGAAAGTCGACAGCGAAGGCGATCATCGAAGGCGCCAACTTATATCTCACTCCATGGGCGCGCCGCGCTTTGGAAAAAATCGGAGTGATCGTCATTAAAGACAGTTCCGCAAATAAGGGCGGCGTCATCTGTTCTTCCTATGAAGTGCTTTGCACCCTTGCCATGTCCGAAGAAGAGTTTTTAAAAGAAAAGCACGCAATCGTCGCCGAGATCCTCGAGATCATCAAAGCGCGCGCACGCGAAGAGGCCCGGCTCATGCTCAAAACTCACTCTGAGACGCAAGCGCCTCTAACGGATATTTCTGAGTGGATCTCGGAGAGGATCAACATGTATAAGGACCAATTGACCGAATATCTTCGCGATGTCAAGCTAAGCAACGATCCCCAAGACCTTCTGATCCGCTGCCTGTTGAACCATTGCCCTCCCCTCTTACGCACGAAATACCAGAAAAAAATCCTGCTTGATGTGCCCGACGTCCACAAAAAAGCGGTCATCGCCTGCCACATCGCATCCCGCGTCGTCTATTACCGCGGCCTCAACTGGTCGCCATCCATCGTCGATGTGCTTCCTCTCATCGCCCAGGATCCCCAGATCGTAGGGGATTAGAGCCGCTCCTCTTTAGTAGGAGTCTAGAAGCTGTATAATGAATCCAAACGCATCCATCCCCGAAAATGCGTTAGCTAATTGTTTTAAAGGCGAGGAAACCGGTAGTAGTTTGAAGTTAGGACTTTGGCCTGGTTATAGCCTTTAAGAGTAGTTCAGTTAAATAAGGCAGGTTGAAGTTAGTGACCTCAGCCAAGGGGTTGTTGGAAAGAGCAATGCAAATTAAATTCGGCAGGCTGAAGTTAGGGACCTCAGTGAGCTGGTTGTTGGAAAGATAAAGATGAGTTAAATTCGGCAGGTTGAAGTTAGGGACCCCGGCCAGCTGGTTGTCGTTAAGATAAAGCTGGGTTAAATGCGGGAAGTTAAAGTTAGGGACCTCAGCCAGCTGGTTGTTGTTAAGATAAAGCTGCGTTAAATGCGGGAAGTTGAAGTTAGGGATCTCAGCCAGCTGGTTGTTGTTAAGATAAAGCTGGGTTAAATGCGGGAAGTTAAAGTTAGGGACCTCAGCCAGCTGGTTGTTGTTAAGATAAAGCTGCGTTAAATGCGGCAGGTTGAAATTAGGGACCTCAGCCAGCTTATTGTTATGAAGAGCAAGATGAGTTAAATTCGGGAGATTGAAGTTAGGGATCCCAGCCAGCTTGTTGTCGGGAAGGCCAAGGTGAGTTAAAGCCGGTAGTAGGTTAAAGTTAGGGACCTCAGCCAGCTGGTTGTTGTGAATAGCAAGTTTAGTTAAATTCGGTAGGTTGAAGTTAGGGAGGTGGGCTAGCCTGTTGTTTTCAAGGGCTAAATGAGTTAAATGCGGCAGGTTGAAGTTAGGGATCTCAGCCAGCTGGTTGTTGGTAAGATAAAGCTGGGTTAAATGCGGGAAGTTAAAGTTAGGGACCTCAGCCAGCTCGTTGTTGTTAAGATAAAGCTGCGTTAAATGCGGGAAGTTAAAGTTAGGGACCTCAGCCAGCTCGTTGTTGTTAAGATAAAGCTGCGTTAAATGCGGCAGGTTGAAATTAGGGACCTCAGCCAGCTTATTGTTATGAAGAGCAAGATTAGTTAAATTCGGGAGATTGAAGTTAGGGATCCCAGCCAGCTTGTTGTCGGGAAGGCCAAGGTGAGTTAAAGCCGGTAGTAGGTTAAAGTTAGGGACCTCAGCCAGCTGGTTGTTGTTAAGATAAAGCTGCGTTAAATGCGGCAGGTTGAAGTTAGGGACCCCAGCCAGCTTATTGTTATGAAGAGCAAGATTAGTTAAATTCGGGAGGTTGAAGTTAGGGACCCCAGCCAGCTTATTGTTATGAAGAGCAAGATTAGTTAAATTCGGAAGGTTGAAGTTAGGGATTTGGGTTAGCTGGTTGTTGTGAAGGGATAGATGAGTTAAAGCCGGTAGTAGGTTAAAGTTAGGGACCTCAGCCAGTTGGTTGTTGTGAAGAGCAAGTTTTGTTAAATTCGGTAGGTTGAAGTTAGGGAGGTGGGCTAGCTGGTTGTTTGAGAGGGCTAATTGAGTTAAATTCGGTAGGTTGAAGTTAGGGACCTCGGCCAGCTGGTTGTTGTTAAGATGAAGCTGGGTTAAATGCGGCAGGTTGAAGTTAGGGATTTGGGTTAGCTGGTTGTTGTGAAGGGATAGATGAGTTAAAGCCGGTAGTAGGTTGAAGTTAGGGACCTCCGCCAGTTGGTTGTTGTGAAGAGCAAGTTTAGTTAAATTCGGTAGGTTGAAGTTAGGGAGTTGGGCTAGCTGGTTGTTTGAGAGGTTAAGAAATCGGAGCCCGCTTAATCGATCAAGCTCAGGAGGAACTACTATTAAATTGAGACCGCTTAGATCAACATGCTCAATAGGCGCTGCTAAAGCCGCGTTGTTATTAGGATCATTTAAAAACACCCGGATCTCAGAAGCATTCGCGTCAACAGACGGCACGTTGCGAACAGCGGCCAATAAATTGTGTAATCGACTCCAAACCGCTTTCAAAGCGGTGTCATGGATTTCATTTTGCAACAACTGAAAATCATTGGTTCTCGTTGGTAATGGAACCGCCGGAAGATGGCCTCCCACCTTTTTAAAAACATGTGCTAATTTTTTAAACTTAATGATGGCGGAATAATTTTCCTCGGGGGGTTCCTTGTCGATTCTGCCCATGTTTAACAAGATATCGACTGTTCCTTTTGGTGAATTATTTTGCAGGGTGATCCACAACGCTCTTAAAACTGTCTCACATTCGTCGAACCAAGAGGTGCTGACGAGACGGCAGTTCAATAGTTCAGAGGAATTTGCTTGGGATACCTCACCCAATATTTCTGGCATCACATTATGAAGCTGATCAAATTCAATCTGATTTGACATAATTAACTCACTTTAAAGTTTAATTTATAAAATTCTTTTATACTATAGTTATTTAAAAATACTTTAATAATAATGCAACTCCATTTTTAATTCAATTAAAATCCAGCATCATCGGAGCAAAACAGCAACATCGAGACAAGTATTTTTTTTAAAGTTATAGGGAACCTAAGAATCAAGAAGTGAGTATGAAAAAGGAGGGTAAACTCGGAAAATCCTGACTTCCCGGTACCAATTTTGATCTCTCTTTAAGCTGCCTGCTATCGATCGGCTTCATGCAACGGGCAAAAACCGACCATCCCAGCCGAAGGTTGCCAATGTGTCGACCGGGGTATCAAAACAGGGCGGTGGAAACCCTCCGGATCCTATGCCCCATCCCGGAAAAATTTATAAACATAATTCATTGAATTTCAATTACTTGTGACAGAATCTCGCACTCTCTAGCAAGGGCGGCGTCATCTGCTCTTCCTATGAAGTGCTTTGCATCCTTGCGATGTCCGAAGAAGAATTTTTAAAAGAAAAACCCACAAACGTCGCCGAGATCCCCTCGAGATCATCAAAGCGCGCGCCCGCGAAGAGGCCTGGCTCATGCTCAAAACTCACTCTGAGACGCAAGCGCCTCTAACCGATATTTCTGAGTGGATCTCGGAGAGGATCAACATGTACGAGGACCAATTGACCGAATATCTTCGCGATGTCAAGCTAAGCAACGATCCCCAAGACCTTCTGATCCGCTGCCTGCTGAACCATTGCCCGGCCCTTTTGCGCAACAAATACCAGAAGAAAATCCCGCTCGATGTCCCCGACGTCCACAAAAAAGCCGTCATCGCCTGCCACATTGCCTCCCGCGTCGTCTATTACCGCGGCCTCAACTGGTCCCCCTCCATCGTCGATGTGCTCCCTCTCATCGCCCAAGACCCCCTGATCGTCGGGGAATAGATAGACAACTATTATTCACATAGGCATTCAACAACTGGAAGATAGCTGGATTAAAAATAAAAATTTACAATAATTTTGAGCTTGGTTAGCAAGCCAGTTTGCACTAGTCTCTTAGACACTAAGCTCTTTATTTACAATCGCTTTAATGACTATTCTTAGCTGATTTACCCATGAATCCACAGGCAGGAGGCAAACCTTATTGCGCAACTTTCCGTCTTATTGCGCAAAGAAATGTTGCGCAATAGAGTGTTGCCCCATATGTTTGATTACATAGAAAGAGGGCAATTCATGGTAAAGCAATCTGCACAGATCGACCTCATTCTGGAAATTGTTGGAAGGTTCCCAGGAGGTGCGTCAGTGGAGGAAATCCTCATAGGGTTAGACCCTCCTCCTCCTCCTCGCCGGACATTGCAGCATCGATTGGCCTCATTAGTAAAAAGCGGGCATCTTGTCGCTGAGGGACGAACAAGGGGACGAAGATTTCGCCTTCCCCCTGTCGTAAATGTAGCCGCAGCTGAACGGATTGAAAATGGTCTTCCATTATCTGCCGTTGCCAAATCTATTTACTTGGCAGTGAGCCGTCCAATTCAGGAAAGAGTCTATGTGAGTTACTCAAGAGAATTTCTCGATCGATATCGTCCCAATGAGACTCAGTATCTTTCAGAGTCGTTAAAAACAAAATTATTTGAGTTAGGCAAAACGGATGGAGTCCGTCCTGCTGGGACATACGCTCGTCAAATTTACAGCCGATTATTGATAGACCTATCGTGGAACTCAAGCCGATTAGAAGGAAATACCTATTCTCTTTTAGAAACGGAGCGATTGTTAGAGTTGGGAGAGGCTGCTGAAGGCAAAGACAGGCGAGAAACCCAGATGATTTTAAATCACAAGTCAGCCATCGAGTTTTTACTGGAATCAGCAGTAGATGTAGGAATTAATCGATATACAATTCTAAATATTCATGCGCTTTTAGCTGATGACCTTTTGCAAGATCAGTTCTGTGGAGCCCTTCGTCAGATTTCTGTAGGGATTGGCGGGTCAGTGTATTTACCACTGGCAATACCTCAATTGATCAGCGAATGTTTTCAACAAATCATCGATACAGCAAACGCGATAGAAAACCCGTTAGAGCAGGCATTTTTTCTCATGGTACATCTGCCCTATCTGCAACCATTTGAAGATGTCAATAAAAGGGTTTCCCGGCTTGCGGCCAATTTGCCATTAATGCGTGAAAATCTTTGCCCATTGTCCTTTGTTGACGTCCCTGAACAAGTGTACATCAATGGTCTTTTGGGCGTCTATGAACTCAATCAGATTGAACTTTTAGCTGAAGTGTTTGCCTGGGCCTATGAACGATCATGCCTTCGCTACTCAGCTGTCCGAAAAACTCTGGGCGACCCGGACCCATTTCGCATTCGTTATAGAACATTAAGGAAAGAAACTGTTGCGGATGTTGTTCGAGGAAAAATGGATAAGAAGTCGGCTACCGCCTTCATTCGGAAGCAGGCAAAAACCATAATACCAGATATCGATCAGATGAAATTTATCGAAGTTGTCGAGACCGAATTAATGAGTTTACATGAAGGAAATATTTCTCGCTATGGACTAAAGCCTTCAGAAGTTGAAAAGTGGCGGCATGGATGGTTCTAATGATTTGACCTCAATCCCTTTGAGGCGGTCATCACCTTTTTGAGGCTCGGGTTAATAACTATTGTATTTTCTTCGTTTTCAATCTCTCTTTAAACCGCCTGCTACCGATCGGCTTTATACAAACGGCAAAAAAACGACCATCCCAACCGAATGCAGGAATCTAGAAGTTGTCTAATTGATTCAAACGCCGGTATACATCCACCCCGGAAATGCATCACCAAGTCTTGGGTGGATGTTCTGAAATCAGGCACGGGGCTTACCTAGTTGTTAAGGGCAAGTAAAAATAAAGCCGGTAGCAGGGTAAAGTTAGGGGCCTCAGCCAGCTGATTGTTGTTAAGATAAAGCTCGGTTAAATTCGGCAGTTTGAAGTCTGGGACCTGGGCCAGCTGGTTCTGGCCAAGATCAAGCTCGGTTAAATTCGGAAGGGTTTTGAAGTTAGGGGCTTGGGCTAACTCGTTGTTGTCCAAAGAAAGGTAAGTTAAATTCGGCAGGTTGAAGTTAGGAACCTCGGCCAGCTTATTACTGCCAAGAACAAGCATGGTTAAATTCGGCAGGTTGAAGTCGGGAGTGGCTTAGCTAATTGTTTTGAAGGACAAGATGAGTTAAAGCCGGTAGGAGGTTGAAATTAGGGACTTGGGCTAGTTGGTTGTTGTTAAGACAAAGATGAGTTAAATTCGGCAGATTGAAGTTAGGGACCTCGGCCAGCTGGTTGTTGGCAAGATGAAGCTGGGTTAAATTCGGCAGGTTGAAGTTAGGGACTTGGGCTAGCTTGTTGTTCCCAAGGCCAAGATGAGTTAAAGCCGGTAGCAGGTTGAAGTTAGGGACCTCGGTCAGCTGGTTGCCTTCAAGATAAAGCTGAATCAAATTCGGCAAGTTGAAGTTAGGGATTTGGGCTAGCTTGTTATTCCCAAGGGCAAAATGAGTTAAATGCGGGAGGTTGAAGTCGGGGACCTGGCTCAGCTGATTGTTTACAAGGATTAGATGAGTTAAATTCGGCAGGTTGAAGTCAGGGACTTGGGCTAGTCGGTTATTCTTAAGGGAAAGCCGAGCTAAATTCGGCAAGTTGAAGTTAGGGACTTGGACTAGCTGGTTGTTTGAGAGGTCAAGAATTCGCAGTCCGCTTAATCGCTCGAGCTCAGGAGGAACTACTATTAAATTGAGAGAGCTTAGATCAACTTTCTCAATTGGTGCTGCTAAAGCCGCGTTGTTATTAGGATCATTTAAAAACACCCGGATCTCAGAAGCATTCGCGTCAACAGACGGCACGTTGCGAACAGCGGCCAATAAATTGTGTAATCGACTCCAAACCGCTTTCAAAGCGGTGTCATGGATTTCATTTTGCAACAACTGAAAATCATTGGTTCTCGTTGGTAATGGAACCGCCGGAAGATGGCCTCCCACCTTTTTAAAAACATGTGCTAATTTTTTAAACTTAATGATGGCGGAATAATTTTCCTCGGGGGGTTCCTTGTCGATTCTGCCCATGTTTAACAAGATATCGACTGTTCCTTTTGGTGAATTATTTTGCAGGGTGATCCACAACGCTCTTAAAACTGTCTCACATTCGTCGAACCAAGAGGTGCTGACGAGACGGCAGTTCAATAGTTCAGAGGAATTTGCTTGGGATACCTCACCCAATATTTCTGGCATCACATTATGAAGCTGATCAAATTCAATCTGATTTGACATAATTAACTCATTTTAAAAAATAAAATTTACAATGATGTTATATTCTAATTATTTAATATAAACTTCATAATAATACTAAAAATTCCTATTTAATTAAATTAAAATCAAGCGTTTGTAGGAGAAAAAACACCAACATTGCGACAAGTATATTAAAATTACAGGGAACCTTATAATCAAGAAGTTGGTAGGGAAAAGGAGGGTTGTCTTTTGGGGACCAATTTTAATCTCTCTTTGCGGCAAAAAGGCAGACCATCCCCATCAAAGGCTAGTGCTTCTTAAAGAAAGTTTTTAAAATAATCATTAGGCTAGTGTGGGATATAGTTTTTTCAGTTTCACTCTTGCATCAAAATTACACCCAACCTTATGTTCATTTCTTGCAGTTTCCCAAGCCTCGACCTCTTGGACGAGTTTTTCTTGGGAAGGTATTCTCTTGTTAAGACATTGTCTGGATAGAGCGCTAAATTCTATTTCCGCCATGTTTAACCAACTACCGTGTTTTGGCGTGTATTGAATATCAAGCTTATCGCTAATTCGTTTAGCTGTAGGTGGATCAAAATAGCTATACAGTGATGCGGGTGAATGCGTATTCAGATTGTCCATAACGATGGTTACTTTCAAGGCGTCTGGGTATAACTCGTCTACAATAAACTTCATGCACTTTGCCCAGTCTATTTTTGTTCTTTGATCTGTTACTTTTACTACTCTTTTTCCTGGCAACGGCTCAAAAATCATAAACAGGTTACTCACTCCCTTTCTCTGGTATTCGCTGTCATACTTCGCGACATCTCCAGGCCTTACCGGCAGTCCATCAACCAGGTCTTGGATTTGTTGTTTACTGCTCTCGTCAAAACATAGCACTGGGTTTAGGGGGTTATAACCTCTTTTGTAAATGTCTAAGACACTCTCCATCCTCCAGACAAACTCATCCTTTGATCCCCTGGGAATTTTCCATTCTTTCTTCAACCAAGGTTTAAGTTCATTTTTTTTAAAGTCGTTGCAATCGTTGTATGGGAGCAAGATTCTGTTGCTGTTAAAGAGACTACTCTGTCAGCAATCAACTGCAATGTCCACCGGACCCGTCCCTCTGGGGGACTACTACATGCAGTTGCAATAATAAACGCTCTAGATCCCCATCGATCATTTTTGGTCTCCCACTTCTTGGCCTGTCTCCAAGAACCTTGAGCCTTTCGCCTTTCGCAAATCGCAACTTTATATTTCTGACAGTGGACACATTACAGCCCACTTCACGAGCTATGTCCTGTTCTTCCATTGCTGTGTTTTTACTTTTGTCGGCCTTAAGAAGGATTTGAGCCCTTTTTACAGTTCTTACGCCCCATTTCCCTGCGAAAGTGTTCTTTCTTAAGTGGTCCTTTTCCTTCTCACTAAGGACCACCTCGTATTCAACTTTTCTTCCCATAACTCCTCTAAATTAATAGAAAAGTTACGGACTATAGCACGTCAATAATTATTTTAAAAACTTTCTTTAAGGACCACTAGGACGCCGTATCAAGGCAGGGCGATGGAAACCCCTCCGGGGGGGGCCCTCCCTTCCGGAAAAAATATAAAACATTAATCATTGACTGTTAAACACTTGTAAAACAATCTCGCACTCCACACCCTCGACTGCTAATTTTACTTGCATCTTCCCCCGCTTCTTTGCTATATTAGGGTAAAATAAAGCAAAAACCTATGAAAACGTTAGCCCCTAAAAAGCCTGCTAAGGACAAGCGTGAAAAGTTGATCCTCTTCGGCCTCGTCGACCTTTATCTTCAGACGGGCAAGCCGATAGGTTCTAACACATTGCGCGAGAACGGGTTCGAGTCTTTAAGCTCGGCGACAATCCGCAATTACTTTGCCCGCTTGGAAGAAGAAGGGCTCGTCAAACAGCAGCATTCGTCAGGGGGAAGAATTCCCACCTCGACTGCCTTCAAGGCCTTTGCCGAAGCGTATATCGACCAGCCGCGCATCACTCTCGACGAAATTAAAGAGATCAAACGCTCGCTCCAAAAAGAGACGCGCGAGGTCGCCTCTTTTCTCTTGCAGACGACGGAAAAAATCAGCGAAATGACGCGATGCGCTGTTTTCCTCTCCGCGCCCCGTTTCGATCAAGACTTCATCCTCGACATCAAACTGCTCTTCATCGACCAGAACCGGTTGCTCTGCGTTCTTCTGACCGATTTTGGATTGATCCGCACCGAAGTGCTTTACACAGAAAAAAAACTCTCCAGTTTTACCTTAAAACGGCTGGAAGCTTATTTCAATTGGCGCAGGGGCAGCATGGAAAAACCTGTACTCGATCCGGAAGAAGAGGATCTCGGAGCCAAACTTTATAAGGAGCTCATGCTCCGCCATATTGTCGGCTACACCCATTTCAGCGCAGAAGACCTCTTTCAAGCAGGCTTTTCCAAGTTACTCGCCTATCCCGATTTCAACGATGCGGCCGCGCTTGCAAGCGGCCTATCCCTTTTCGAGAACAAGCAAATGCTGCGCAAAATTCTCAGCACGGCTTCGAACAATGGAACCCTCTCCTGTTGGATTGGGGAAGATCTGTTCCCTTTTTCTCCGGACGCTTCCTCTTGTTCGGTCATCGCCATCCCCTATCGCATCAACCAAACGGTCTGCGGAGCTTTCGGGATATTGGGGCCAAATCGGATTCCGTACCGCGAGCTTTTTGGCCAGCTGATTCAGATCTCAGAATCGATATCCGCCTCTTTGACAAAGAGCATTTACAAATTTAAAATTTCTTTCCGCAGTCCGCAGCCTTCTCAACTCGAAGGATCTTTCGTTAAAAACCAGAAACTGCTGTTAGAAGACCAAACACAGGAGAACAAATGACCGAAGAAAAAGAACAGATAACCACCCCGGAAACCAAAACAGCCGAAGAGGACTTAAAAGAATACAAAGAGAAATATCTCCGTCTTCTTGCGGAAATCGACAATACACGCAAACGGATGCAAAAAGAGAAGCAGGAAATGACCCGTTTTGCCCTCGACAACGTGATCGCAGAAATTTTAGGCCCGATCGACAACCTGGAAAATGCTTTGCAATTTACCCAGCATTTATCCGAGGAGATGCGCAATTGGGCGAAAGGATTTTTAATGATCTTGGGACAATTTAAAGACGTTCTAGCCAATCACGGAGTCGCTTCGTTCCATTCGGAAGGAAAACAGTTCGATCCGCAAATGCACCATGCGATTGAAACGGAAGCCACCGGTGATAAGCCAGAAGGAACGATTTTGAAAGAATACATCAAAGGATACAAAAACGGGGACCATGTGATACGGCCTGCCAGTGTGAAAGTGGCCGTTGCCCCCGGAAAAGAATTTAATGAGGAGAAATCATCATGACAGAAAAAAAGAAAAGTAAAATCATTGGGATCGATTTAGGTACGACCAACTCATGCGTCGCTATCATGGAAGGAGGCTCTCCGAAAGTGATCGCGAACGCCGAAGGAGGACGCACAACCCCCTCCGTGGTCGGCTATAAAGGAGGCGAACGCCTTGTCGGCGTCGCTGCTAAACGACAAGCTGTGACAAATCCTGAGAGAACAGTCTATTCCGCGAAACGGTTCATCGGCCGCAAGTACGCCGAGGTCCAAGCGGAGACCCAGACCGTTCCTTATAAAGTCACGAAAAACAGTAACGGCGATGCCGTCTTCGAAGTGGAAGGCAAAGTCGTCACGCCCGAAGAAGTCGCCGCACAGGTCCTGATCAAAATGAAAGAGACCGCAGAAGCGTATTTAGGTGAAGAAATCACAGAAGCGGTCATCACAGTGCCTGCTTATTTCAACGACTCGCAACGCCAATCGACGAAAGACGCCGGCCGCATCGCTGGCCTCGATGTCAAACGCATTATCCCGGAACCAACGGCAGCCGCCCTTGCTTACGGCCTCGATAAACAGCATGACAAAAAGATCGCTGTCTTCGACCTCGGCGGTGGAACATTTGATATCTCGATCCTGGAAATCGGCGACGGCGTGTTCGAAGTGCTCTCCACCAATGGCGATACCCATCTTGGCGGCGACGATTTCGACAACGCGATCCTCAATTGGATGCTCGATGAGTTCAAAAAGGAACATGGACTCGATTTGAGAAAAGACAAGATGGCGCTGCAGCGTTTGCGCGATGCGGCGGAAAAAGCCAAAATCGAATTGTCAGGCACGCAGACGACGGAGATCAACCAGCCGTTCATCACGATGGATGCTACCGGTCCCAAACACCTCGCTTTAGCATTGACTCGCGCGAAATTAGAAAGCCTTGTCCATGATTTAGTCGAAAGAACAACAGAACCTTGCTTGAAGGCCCTCAAGGATGCCGGACTTGCTAAAGAGAAGATCGATGAAGTCATCCTCGTCGGCGGAATGAGCCGCATGCCTGCCGTCGAGCGAAAAGTGAAAGAGATCTTCGGCCGAGAGCCTCATAAAGGGGTTAACCCCGACGAAGTCGTCGCCGTTGGCGCAGCGATTCAAGGCGCTGTCTTGACAGGCGAGGTAAAAGACGTCCTCTTGCTCGACGTCATCCCATTGACCCTCGGGATCGAAACGCTGGGTGGTGTATTGACGCCGATCGTTGAGCGCAATACGACCATCCCGACGCAGAAGAAACAGGTCTTCTCAACCGCTGCGGACAATCAGCCGGCCGTGACTATCGTCGTTCTTCAGGGTGAGCGCAAAATGGCTAAAGACAATAAAGAGATCGGCCGGTTCGATTTGACCGACATTCCTCCCGCCCCTCGTGGCATGCCCCAGATCGAGGTCTCATTCGACATCGATGCCGATGGCATTCTGCATGTCTCCGCCAAAGATGTTCAAAGCGGCAAACACCAGAAGATCCGCATCGAAGCGAAATCAGGCCTTACGGAATCAGAGATCAAGCGGATGCTCAACGACGCCGAAGAGCATAAAGAAGAAGACCAAAAGCGTAAGGAAGAGATCGAGATCCGCAATGAAGCCGACGCCTTGGCCTTCCGCGCCCAAAAATCGCTGAACGAATACAAAGACAAACTTCCTAAAGATGTTGTCGAAGAAATCCAAGGCAAGATCGATGCGGTGAAAAAAGCCCTCGAACAAACCAATTCGGCGGTGATCAAAAAAGCCCACGACGAGCTCAACGCTTCCATACAAAAGATCGGCGAAGCGATGCAGCGCTCCTCCGGCGGCCCTGAAGGCGCACAAACGCCTCCTCCTGGCGGACCTCAAGAAAAGAAGGATAAAAAGGACGACATCGAAGAAGCCGAGGTCGAAATCCTCGACGAAGACAAGAAACTTTAAAGAACCGTCTCTCCCGTTTTTAAAACAAACACCCTCTGAAAAAATCAGAGGGTGTTTTCTTTTGACGGGTTGTTAAAAAGAGGGAGTAATTTCCTGAGTTTTTCCAGGCGCGATCTCATGATTATTGCCCTTTTCCCACCTCAGATCATTCAAAAGAAATTTGAATTGCAAATGGGCGGAATCCAATTGATCAAATTCTGCGACCCAAAGATCAGGGCCTTCAATGCATCTCATTTCGATCCCTTTTTCCCAATTCAAAGAAGGAGCTCCATCCCCTCGCACAAACAACTTATTCCTCGACCCTACATCGCAACGAGCTAAAATCCTCGTTTTTACAGGAGCGTGTTTGACATCCAAACTCGTTTGATTCACTTCAGCGATAGAATCAGACAGAGGAACTGCAATTTGTAACTCCCCCTCATTGTTTAATGATGCGATGAGGTTGCTTTCATCGATGTTTTTTCCATGGGTCTCTATTATCGCGTGAAAGAATAAATGCGTTTTTCCTATCATCGTATCGTTGCAAGTTGACATCCCCTTTTTGGGGGGAAAACTAATATCAGCCAGGCAATACAACCAGTTCCGATCAAGAAAAATATCGATTTTGGGACGTCCAGGAGCAAAAATTCTAAAAAAATAGGCATCGATTTCATGTCGCGAGTTTTCGTGTCTTTCTTCTCGGGATTGGGGAGTACAATGGATGGGGAAAACACTCAACTCATCAAAATTGATAGGAAAGGTTCCTTTCACATCTAATGCGATCTGTTTGGCTTTTGATGAGAGGAAATAATTAAAGCCGTTTTGATGCGCAAAGGGGTAATAATCATCAGGGATATCCTCGTGGTACAAAAATTCACAGGCAGACGATTTAAAATTCTCTTTCACGCCTCTGACGCAGTCGTCAAAAGAGGTTTCCACATAACGCAACCCATTGGACCTAATGTGAGGGGTTAATTTTAATTCATAGCGAGTTCCGTTTTGTGCAAAATAGACTGTGTCGGCTTGACGAGCTTGTTCAAACAATGAAGAGGGCAGTTCGACTTGAATGGTTTTATCGTTGAAATTGGAATCTAATTCACAAAAATAAATCAAATCATTGGGATCCACTTTCAGAAATTTTTTCCCATTTTCAATAGTTATCGTCTTCCCAAAGGAATAATGAGTATCGGTTCCCACTTTTCCAGAGCTGCCTTTAATAATTGAAAGGGTACCTAGTACGGGTTGAGGAGGCGGGTTTTGAGCAATATTAGCAGTCATGTTTTTTCCTTTATTAATTATGCGAACAAAATATATTTTAATCAGTTTTACATTAAATATAAAGTGCTTTTAATTTTTTAAAATCAATACCCAAAACACCTGGAGATTAAAAAAAATAATTGAATAATCGCTTGATTTTTAAAACAAAATAAATTTAATTCTTTAAAAAAATACATAATATAATTATAATTAGATGAAAAACCACAATGGAAATTTTATGCATCCAGTTAATCATCACATTGAAAAACTAAACCAACAAATATCAATTTACCAGCAATTAACCGAAGCTTTGATTTATGAAAAAAAAGAGTTGTCAACTGAGAGGAAAGCCCAAAAAAAGGAAAAAATTTACAAATTAGCAAAGACGATCCTCGAAATCCAAGGCGACAGTGATTTGGAGAAGAAAATCGATGGCTATATTGAGAATATCTCTTCTCTAAAAGCTGGCAGAAAATTGATCAAAGAATTAGCAAAAAAAAGCGATAAAATCATGATCAAACAAGGCACAGCATTTTTTTGCACCCATTTGACAATCCAAGTTGGAAGTAATGAACGAACCGACTACAACACAATCAATTCTCAATTCCAAAAATGCCAATTTCAACGACCATCCTGGGTCGACTTTGCTCATGAATTAATCCATGCTCTCCATCATTCTTATCCAGATAAATTTAGAAACTATTGGTCAATTCGCAATGATATTTTACCCGGCATGGACGATTTAAATGAACAACATGTGATCGCAGGCTTTAATCCTCGCCATTTCTCTAAAAGACCAACCCTAGAGCCTATCGAAGTCCTATCTGAAAATGTCTTCCTGCTAGCACTGAACTTGCCTCCACGCATCGATCATCAAAAAGCGACTGGACCAAAACTGGAAAACTCCTCTTTGGTTGACCCAGATAACACAAATATATATTTCTCTTGGCTTGCAAAAGAACTCAACGCCATCAACCAAATTCCCATAGATAAATCCGACGATGTAGAGTACGTGCTAAAATTTGTTACTGAATATCCAAGTGCTATCCAATCGCTCCCGGAGAAATTCAGCGACCAAGCGTTTATGCTTCGTTTGATTAAAATTCAATTAGATTTTTTGAAAAATTTTCCTTCTTTGTGCAACGATGCAGGTTTTATGTTAAAAGCGGCGAGCATTAATTCTATTGCAGTTTTTTACTCCTCCCCTGAATTGCTTAAAAATAAAGAATTCATTCTGAAGGCTGCTCCTTTTCTAGAAGGGGACAAAATCTGGCAAAATGCTTTTTTTGACATCATTGATCCTTCATTGCGGAATGATCCTGAAATAAAACAAGTTCTCTAATATGGACTCACGGGCAATTTTCCTTTCGGATTCAGCCGCCCGAAGAGCACATCAGCCGCCGCCTCTTGCGCTTCTCTTTCATTTTCATAGGCAACGAGGATTGCCTCGAAGAATGGAAGTTTTGCTAGGCTATACGGAGTTCCAAAAATCACACCAATGATCGGAATGCGTTGATGCGACAATGCCTCCAATCGTTTTTTCGTTTCCGCGTCCAAGCCAAAATCCTGCGCAGATGTCGAAAATTTAGCAAGGGCAACCACTAAACATTCATACTTGTTTATTTTCTCCAACAATTGAGGATCGTCGAGCGAAAATTGCTCGCCTCCTACCCGATCAGCGAAATGGGGCGCAGAACCCCATTCGATCAATGCAATGTTCTTCTGGTTCAAAGGAAGCAGGCCTTCATTGCGCACGAGGGTCATCGCCTCTTGAAACAATTTCTTCTTGAGCGCGTAAGCCTCAGCTGAATCGATGGGTTCAGTTCCACTTCTCGTGTGCAACCCCTCTTTGCACTTCAGAATCTTTTCGACACGTGCATCGACGGCCGTTTCTGGTATCTCTCCGCTTTCCACGGCATTTTTCAAAGCAGCGATCGCCCTTGGGACATCCTCTCTCAAAATTTGGTCGATATTAGGGGCGATGTGGTCTCCATACAAAAGCAGGTCGTGGCCGGCAAGAAAGGCTTTGAGGGCTATTTGTTCAGGAGAATAATGTTTAGATAATGCTTGCATATTCAAGGCGTCCGTGAGCACAAGCCCGCTAAAGCCACACTCTTTTTGCAATAGTTCGGTAACGATCTGCTTAGAAAATGTCGCAGGGAGAAATGGCTCTTGAGACAATGCCTCCACCAAAAGATGCGCGGACATGACAGCTTTAACGCCTGCCTGGACCAAATCGCGGAAGGGAAACAATTCGACGGCATCCAACCGTTTCCTATCATGGATAATCTTTGGAAGATCGAGATGGGAATCGACGCTTGTGTCGCCATGCCCCGGAAAATGCTTAGCGCATGCCATCACTCCCATCGATTGCATCCCCAGCATGACAAGACGGCTGCCGACGGCAACTTGAAAAGGGTCTTCGCCAAAAGAGCGCATGTGGATGATCGGATTTTGCGGATTACAGTTTACATCGCAGACCGGTGCTAAATTGAGATGGGCTCCCACTAAAAGGCACTGGCGACCGATCTCTTGGCCGAGCTGAAACAGAAGCGATAAATCTTGCACTGCCCCCAGTGTTAAATTTTTTGGGAAAGCAATGACATCAGTAAGACGCATCGCGACGCCCCATTCCCCATCTTGCACGCAGAGCAGAGGGATTTGAGAAAGGCGTTGTAATTTGTCGATCAACTCCACCTGGCCCGCGGCTGTGCCTTGTTTTAGAATGATGCCTCCGATTTTTTGTTCTCGAATCAGCTTTTCGAGGTCGTTGAGATGATCTTCGCCCCGTAAAGGACAGGCAGGAACGATGAAGAGCTGGCCTAATTTTTCGTCGAGGGTTTGACCAAAGCATGAAATGGTGAAAAAAATTAAAAAATTAGCTTTATAGAAAAGAACTAAAATCGAGGTTATAATATTTCTCATAAATTAATTACAATTACCTTCAGGCTCAAAATGTCAAAACAAGTTAATTATTCCCATATTTCTGCACACAAGCAGTATTTCGACCTTTTGTACAGCACGACGAAGACAAAACCGGATCCAGAAAAATTGGAATCGGTTATCGAACGGATGACCACATTACAGGATAAAATTGTCAGTGCGTTGGACCGTGCTCCCGTCAACGTCTCGAAATATTTCAAATGGACAGCAAGTTCTCCTGATTCCACTGTCGATGCCGATGAAGTTAAACAGGATTTGCAAAACAAACTCAATGAAATTCTGACCCTGAGCTTTTCGCTTCCTCCACCTCCTCTCCTTCCAAAGGAGATCGTTCCTATTCTTCGGCTCTCCTTGCCCTTTCCATCCGTTCAATCGGCAGCCCAAGCAACTGATTTCGCCGTTGGCTTTGGAAATATATCTTCCGCCAATTGCTGGGCCAATTCTTTGCTAAGTATGATTTTATCGATGCCGAATTTCAGACGCGCCTATGAGGTTGTCGCCAATTATTATGCTCACGACGTGCAAAACGCGCAGAACGTTCAGCACGGCAATGGGCTGCTTGGAGCCTTAACAGCTTATGATACCGCTTTGGCTGGCAAACAATCTGTTCCCACTCAGATTTCACAGAATGTCCGTCTTGCTTTCCATCATTTCTTTGGCCACAAAAATCCCTTAACCTACCATGAAATATTCTCGGAATCCTCTTACCGGCAGGAAGATGCCTGGGAAGGCATGCAAGTTCTGATGGGCCGCTATGAACAAATCCTGGGCGAGCAGGCTCCCGGCGATCCGCTTCCTGCCCCCTATGTTTCCCTTCAGACAAAACGGCACTACCGCCCTATTGGAAATCCGTTCCCCGCAGATCCGCAAAAGCTCGCCAGAAACGATTATTCTCAATTGACGAATGATAATGTGTCTTCTCTCGCCAATAACGATTATCAAATCATTTTGGATTTGCAAAATAAAGGGCATCTCTCCTTTTCTGCTTTGCTAAGCGAGTATTTCCACAATACACATCTTCAGGGTCACGACACAGGAACCTATCTTCTTCCCGATAGAAATATTCAACAGTTCGAACTCATCGGCGAGGGGCGCCAATTCGTCCAAGCGCCTGAAGAACTCCTCCTTACGATCAAACGTTTTGGTTCTACCCTCAATGGCGCAGGTTATAAAATTGCCTCACCGTTGGCGGTCCATCAGATCCTTGTGCTGCCCGCGGACACAACGAGACAAAATATCCCTATCGCCTACGAGATCGACACCTTTAACGTGCACAGGGGTGAATTTGGCAGCGGGCATTACATCGCCTATCGAAAAATCAATGGACAGTGGATTGAGGCCGACGATGCCCATGTCCGCCTTGTCAGCGAGCAAGAGATCGATCAGATTCTTTTTGGACAAAAAGGGCCCTCTTACACGAGCTACATGCACCACTACAAGCGTATTGAAGCAGCGCGCCAGCACCAAGCCCTCGCAACTGCACAGGCTTCCCGCCCCCGGCCTGCCGAAGATGCGGAAAAACTCTCTCAAGAAATGGCAGCGTCCCAGCAGAATGTTAATCAACTACAAGCATTGAATGTCCTTTTGCAAACGAATGCTGATCCTTCCGCTCTCCGCGAGGCTCTGCAGAACTTGGAACACGGTGCTCCCCAAACTTTGACGGCATTGAGATACGCGATCTGGGTGAACGACAAAACCCCGGATGTCCCCGACTATGGAACGAATACCTTGAATACCCATCCGGAAAGGCTCCGCGATATCAAGCTGCCCTTGTTTATTTCTTCGACAGGAAAAACTCTGGTGGAACAATTACTCCTCGTCGAAAAGCATCGATTAGACATTGCCTCGGAGAAATCGAGCGAAAAGCTTTTACAATCATTCCTTGAAAAAGTTCACTCCTCTTCCAACGATGAGCTGCTTATCGCGTTGAAAGCGCTTCCCGAAAAGCTGCAAATTTCCCTTCACGGACTTGTTTATCAATCCCATCTCAAAAAATTTGGCCACGAACATGTCAACCGAGAAGAATATCATTACGCTTACGGACAAATCGCTTTAGAAAAAGGGGACATTCGCAAAGTCGTGACCGAAGCGAATGAGGCTGTCTTAAACTTAACAGGCACCAACATCCTCGAACAGCTGATTTCAGAACACCACGGAAAAGTCGAAAAACTGCAAAACGCATATGAAAAAGAACAACTTCAAGCTTTCTACGAACTCTCTTTGCGTCCCGCAAACGAGATGACTAATGTTCAGCTCTTCAAAATTTTTGAGACTATGGAAATCCGCCACCAAACCGCTCAAATGCTTTATTGGCATCTCTGGTACGGCCACCGCATGCCTCAATTCGACAACTACGGCTGCAACACCTTTAAAAATGATCCACGGAGCTTGCTAACCGTGCGAGATCCCAACCTCGCAAGGCCTCCTATAGCCCCGAGCGGCTCCAATCTTCTTTTCCAGATGATCAAACTTCTCGAAAGGGAATCGAAGTAAAAGAATTGTTTTTCTTTTGTTTTAATAGTTTATTCAGCAAGCTCTTTCTCCTCCTAAGAAAAAATATCGTTATTTAGCAAATCCTTAACGTGGACACAGATTATGACCATATCAACTTATATCATTGACAGAGTCCCAAATAGATTTGGGAATAAACAAGCAGAGTATCTTGCTGAATCAAAAAGAATCGTCGCTGAGGGAACCAAAAAAGTTCAAACTGTCATCGCAAATCGCGGCGATCTGAGAAAGGGATTTATGGATTTGCTCGAATTTTTAGAGGAAAGAAGAAATGCTGTCGCCATCGCCTCAGGCATACCTAACGCTCGTGATTATGGAATGAGGAGGGACCGGGAGGACGCATTGAAAGAGGGATTTCTCCATTCCTATACAATATTAACTCGAGATGCTTATCAAGAATACGGCGATAAGAAGCTGGTCGATCTACAGAAACGGCTCACGGAAATTCCTCAGATCGCACATCAATTTTCCCGAACAAAACTGGAAAAACGGGAGCCAGACTGTTTAGGGCGTCAATCCGATTTTGAAATCGAAATTGTTTCCAACGAAGAAATCAAAAAACGAGATTGGCTGTCTCCTCCTAAATATGAAACTTCCCGGAAAGCAAACAAAGTGGTAACGAATAAAGCGTTGACTGTCAAGGAGCAGTTGAAATGTCTATCGCAAGTAGTGCCAGAGCTTTGGAATCAAGAAAGAATGCAATTTTCCATTAATGGGTTAAACCGACTCTATCCCTCTGTTGAAAAAACACATTTCGTTGTGGCAACAGCACGTCTACAGATCAATGGAAAACTCTCCCCTATCTCAAAATATATTACTTGGCTTAATTGCAATGGCAAAGAGGATCCTGTCGCTCTCATGACGGGAAAATCAAAAATTTACATCCTTCACCACGATTGCGTCCGTTTAGATGAGACCCTCCGAGACATCGCCGCTATCTTTGAAAAAGCCGTTCAATGGAAGAAGGGCTCTGAAAGCGTAAAAGAACTCAAAGATCCTGTGGGCCTTTTGCGCTACTTATTCGGCAATGCGATGCCAGAGTTTCATGGGAGCGGCGCTATCGGCGAATACCTAGAAAACATTGTCTACTGCGGCATCCATGGATTTGATTTGAAATACGCCGACGACAAATCGATCGACTTGGAAGCTTTAACGTCATCTCTACCCGAGTTCATGAAAGGCTACGATACCGCAGTCACATTGACCGAGCGAAGCGAAAATAAAGTTCAATCAAATTAAGGAAATCAAATCATGGCAATTTCAAATTATCTCATCAATAGAGAACCAAGTAGATTTGGGAATAAACAAGCAGAATATATTGTCCAATCAAAAAAAATCATCGCAGAGGGGACAGTCAAAGTTCAAAAAGTGATCTCCGAGAAAGGGGACCTTAAAAAAGCATTTTTCCCATTGTCCGATTTTCTAAGAAAAGAAAGGCATGCTTTTGCGATTGCGAACGGCACAGAAAATGCCGCTCATTTTGAAATTAAAAGAAACAGCATAGAAGCTTATGATTTGAACATGGGGTATGCCTATACCGCATTAACTTCCCATGCCTACAGCGAATACGGCAATAAGATGCTCAACTTTCTACAAAAACGTCTTGCAGAAATGAGTCACACCGCATGCGAATTTTACCAAAAAAAACAAGAAAAACGGGAGCCGGATTGCTTAGGGCGCCGTTCCGATTTTGAAATCGAAATCCATTCCTCCGAAGACATAGAAAAACTGGGTTGGCATAAGCCCCCTGATTATTCTAAGTCTATGAAAGCCATCCAAATTGCAGAGGATAAAAATTTGAATTCTTATGAGAAGATGCAGGCTTTAAAAAAAGAGGAGCCGACCTTTTACAAACATGACAGAATGCATTTTTATCTCAGGGCTTTACAAGGTCTTTATCCCGACAAACACGGAACTCATTATGTTCTTGCAACAATGCGTCTCCAGATCAATGGGAAACGTTACCCGATCTCCCAATATCTCACTTCGATGCATTGTAATGGCAAAGATGATCCTATCGGGCTCATGACGGGAAAACCCGAGATTATCATTATTCACCTTGATTCTCTTCTCTTAGACGAGCCTCTTAATGACATCGCTTCCCTTTTTGAAAAATCCGTTCAATGGAAGCGTCGTGAAGGGATCCGTGAGCTCAAGGACCGCGTCGGCCTTCTTCGCTATGAGCACAACCATACCATGCCTAATTATCGAGGAAGCGAAGCTGTCTCCGAATATCTGGAGAATATCATCTATGGTGGCATCCATGGACTGGACCTGAAATATGTGGAAGACAAATCGGTTGGTTTGGAATCACTCACACTCCCGCTGGCAGAGTTCATGAAGGTTTATCATGATTCAGTCGTTGTCACTGAACGAGTTAACGCAACGAACTAAGATACCCTAACTCTTCCTGGAAATACCCTTTTCTTTCGCCCTAATTTTTGGGAAGAGGCTAAAACCCCAGCGTTTTTAAAAAGATCTCTTACAGCAAATTGTTGATTCTGCATATGAATCCGTTTGCCATGAGTTTGTCTTTCCGGGGATTCTCACGCAAAGGCAAATGCAGACCCCTGTGACTTGCAACAATAAAGGAGGTCGACAACAAGATCGTCATCGAAGTGAAAACAATAGGAAAAGTTTATCCCTTCTTCCAAGGTCCACTGTCTTACTATGGGCGACAAATGGGGCAAGGTTGTTTTGTGATCCCCTTTTCACCTTAAGTGAGAGAACGAGTAGTGAAAAAAAGATTAAAAACCTGACCCCTACTTAAACATTCCGGAAAAGAGCCGCATGAGATCGTTGTAGGTCATGTAGACGAAAAGCGCGACCAAAAGAATGACAAAGGGGATGATGAGACGTTCCATCGTCTTGGCCTTGATCGGTTTTTTAGTGATCCATTCCCAAAGGGAAAAGCAGATGTGCCCGCCATCGAGAACAGGGAGGGGCAGAAGGTTGAGGATGCCGAGATTCAAACTGATCATGCCGAGCCAATAAAGAGCTTCTTTAAAGCCCGAAGCCCAACTTTGCTGCATCACATGGACGATGCCGACAGGCCCCGACATGTATTTTGGGCTGACATTACCTGAGAATAACGCCACTATCGTCTTCCAGGTCTCTTGAAAGACATTGTGGAAAAGAATAAATGGAGACGGATTGTAATTGACGGTCCTGTTGACGGGAAGGACGCCGAGCTTAACTTGATTTTGTCCTGCTTCGAGAAGTCTTTCCGCTTGTGCCCTTTGCTTCGGATCTTTGATTTGTTCAATCTCTTTCCGTTGCGCTTCAAAGGCGGCCGCTATCTCTTCTTTTTTTTCTTCAGGAATTGGGAGCTGGCTCATCGGTTTTGGAGAGACGGGATTTAGCAAAACGAGATTTCCAAGCTGCTTGATGGGCTGCGCTGTTCCTATCGATTGGATCATATTCCCCAAATCTTTCCACTGGATACCGGCAACAAATGCCTTGTCTGCGTCTTTCCAGGAAACAGGGGCGATAGGTCCCTCTCGATCGATGATGATTTGAATATGGCGCGTTTGCAACAGATTGAGTAATTCATAGGAAGACGAGACAGGGAGTCCATCCACTGCAGTGACCCGATCGCCTGGCTTTAAAGGAATTTCTAAAGGAAAACGGGCTTCTGCAATCGGTTCCTGTTCGATGGATTCTTGATTAAGATAGGAAAAAGAATTTTCAATCAGGCAATCGGAAGACAAATTGTAGGGAATGTAGAAAAGTTCAGTGGATTTTCCTTTTATTTTTGCTTCGTTTTGCCAATCTTCGAGTTCTGCTCGTTGGGCAGGAGACAAGCGCAAATCGGAAATTTGCAAACGAGGAACGCGAGCTAAAAAGGAGAGCCCATCCCGCTCAACAGTCAATAAAGCTTTGGGTTCGTTAATGGTCTCCATTAACTCTTGAATACAAAAAAGGAGCCTTCCGTCAGCCCAAAGGATACGATCGCCATCCTGGATGCCGCTATCTTTCATCGGAGAATTTTCGAGAGGTAGGCTGCCTCCTTGCCGAAAAATCAGATAGGCGGCGGGCTGCACAGTGGTGAAAATGGTGCGAATCCGGTCGCCGATCGATGTCGTTTTATCAAAATTAAACTGGTATTGAAAGGGAGATTTTTCCCCTTCCAAGTACTCGATCTCTTGTCCCCTGATCTGAATATTGGAGCCATCGAAAAGCGAGGCATAGATGAAATCTTGAAAATTGCGGAATGGTTTTCGATTGATCTGATCAATCCCGTCGCCAGGCCTAACACCTATGTTGTACATTTCCGAGCACGGATCGATCCACCCGATCAAATGAGTGTATTCGGAAAAAGATTTGGAACGTCCCCCAAAGACCCACAAAAGACAAAAAACAAAAAAAGCAAAGAAGATATTGACGATCGGCCCCATCAGGGCGACTTTGATTCTTGCCCAAGGCTTTTTGCCATAAAAACCATCAGGGATCTGGCTAGGTTCAAGCGTCCCCTTTTTTTCCATTCCTGTGATGCGGACGAATCCTCCGAACGGCAGCCAACAGAATTGCCATTTGACGCCCTTGACTTCCCAAGTATAAATCGGCTTGCCGAATCCAATTGAAAAGATCTCGACAGTCATTCCTTCTCTTCTCGCCATCCAATAATGGCCGACCTCATGAATAAAAATAAGAAAGCCCAGGCCAAATGCTGCTAAAATCACATAGAGAAAGCTCAAAATCATCATCGTATTCGGAGTTTTAAATTATTCTTAAAGCAGTTTATCAGTTAGTATTCCTCGAAGTCAACCTTCTTATAAAGAACACCCCAAAAACACTCATAAAATAGATAGCCCCCAAAACTGTCACTGCCAAACCTGACGTCGACACAGGAAGATGCTGAACCGATAAAAGATGACGGGCTAAAGCGACGCTTATCAAAGATGCCCCTGACCCGATTGCCATGGACAGGAAAATTAATTTTTTAAGCCGATGGGTGAACAGTCGGGCTGTCAGCACGGGGCCTACCAAAAAAGCCAAGACGAGCAGAACGCCGACCGCACGGAAGGCTCCGATCACTGTCGCCGAAGTCAGCACCATCAATAAATAGTGGAAAAAGGGTTTTGAAAAGCCTTGAAAAGCGGCAAAAGCTCCGTCAAAAGTGATCATTTTGAATTCTTTAAACAAGAGACCGATCACTGCAAAGTCGAATAAAGCGATCCAGAAAATCAATTTTAAATCATGGATATGCAGAGCGTCGACATTGCCCATGACAGCCTCAGTCCCAAGATGCGTATTGCGTGTAAACACTGTCACGAGCACAATTCCAAGAGCAAACAAAGTGGTAAAGACCAAACCCGTGCTTGCATCTTCCTGGAGTTTGAGGACGTTGGTGAGCATCTGTGTGAGAAACGTGGTAATCAGGCCCGTGACTAAAGAAGCGATCAAAAGCACTTCAATGCTGATGGCATGTGCGTGCACCTGATTTTCAGGAATGAAGGGAAGAAGGAGTAAATAAGCAGTGACAATACCCAGCAGGACCGTATGTGATAAAGAATTGGCGAGCATCGTCATCTTTTTGAGCACTAAAAAAGTTCCGATCAGCGCAGAGCTGCACGCAATGAGGATAAGAACGAGAATTTGCACTTCGTCAGAAGCAAGTTCGCTAACGCTGATCCTTCCCAGGCAGAACTCTCCCATTCTCTGAAAAAAAAGCAGAAAGAACTCCAGGAAATTTTTTCCGAAATAAGGGTTCATCCGTCCTCCGGCGGAAACCCGGCCCTTAAGGGCCGGGTATTTTCAAAAACAATGTTGGGCCGAGTACGGAGCTCGGCCCCAACTTAATCCCAGGCCTTAAGGCCTGGGTTCACATCGACCCCTTCGGAGGGATCGGCTGTGAATGCGGGTCTTCTTTAGGGTCGCCGAGAAGTTCGGACAGTTCTTTTTCTAATTCAGGAGTGATGATGTGCTCCATTTCTTCCGCGTTTCGATGCACTTTTTCAACGCCTTGGCCCAAATAAACGAGATAGGCTTCCCATAAGCGATGTAGCCTGACGATACGGCCTGCTCGAAGAGAACCGTCTTTGGTCAAACGCAGAACATTCTTTGGGCTTTCTTCAATCCATCCTTGCCGTTTCAATCTCCAGATTTGAAAAAAAGAAAGGGGTTGCCACCGTTGAATTTCATTTAGCGATGCTTTGCCATCAGGTCCTGAGCGCCATAAAAATTTCATCAAATTTTCCGCTCTGCACTGCTGTCGGAAACGAAGAATGCGCAGGAATCGACTAACAAGGCCATTTTGCGGAGCAAACAAAAGAGATAAAACACAAATCGCGGAAGCAGAGAGCAAAATCATCGGTCCTGTTGGAAGGGAAAATTTCCAGTCCCAGCCTTGGCGGGTTCCCCAACTCGGGATTTCCACGGAGAGGTAATTTCCCAAAAAACCGCTTACCGCCCCAATGGCCGCAGCAAAAAGAAAAACCGCCCACAATCGATGGCTTAAAGAGCGGGCTGCGACTGCAGGAGCGATCAACATCCCGGCCATCAGGACAACGCCGACACTGCGAATGCCGATCACAATGGCCAGGACGAGCAAAATTAAAAGCAGGCTGTCGATACAACGGGCGGCAATGCCCGCCGCTTTAGAAAAATCGCGATCGAAAATCAACATGGCGATCTGCCGATAAAGAACAACGAGGACAAAAGCTAAAAAAATGGCGAGCACGCCATAGATCCACATATGGACATCTGTCATCGTCGCGGCTTGACCGTAAAGAAAAATTTGCGCCATTTTATACCACAGCGCATGGGTAAATTGAATGCGGCTGGCGACCAAAACTCCAAACCCAAAAAAAACAGACAGCACAAAACAGAGCGCTGCATCGTTTTTGACCCGAAAGCGCCTTTCGAGGATTTCGATGACCCACAGTCCCAGCAAAGAAGAGAGAAAAGCCCCGATCAAAATTCCTAGAGCGGCAAAATCGGAAGCCAATGGGAAGAAAGTGGCCATGATCAAAATACTTAAGACAACCCCCGGGTAGGCCGCATGGGACAGCGCCTCGCCGAGCAAAGACCGCTTGCGCAAGAAGATGATCACGCCGACGAGGGCCGAAGAAAAGCACATCAACATGCTTCCGATCGTTGGAGCTTGAAGAACAGGATCAACAAAATAGTGCCACGGGGAAGTAAACATCTTAAGTATACCGAAATGAATTCGAAATTTGGAAATTTGGCAAGGATGCGCCCTGAATTTGTGCCAGGCAACGCCGGCGCCGAAGCAGCGCAACTTGAATAAGTTGCGCGATGCAGGCGGGCTCAAATGGAGTGCCTACCCGACGCAGCAAAAAACCAAATTTCGTGTTCATCCGTCCTCCGGCGGAAACCCGGCCCTTAAGGGCCGGGTATTTTCAAAAACAATGTTGGCGGGGTACGAAGCTCGGCCCCAACTTAATCCCAGGCCTTAAGGCCTGGGTTCACTTCGGTATAACTTCTCTTCTATTTCAGGCCCGATGTTTTAGTCTGAGTTAATTTGGCGGCTTCATCGAGCAATGCGCTGCTGCGCCCATAAGTGCGTATGATGTTTTCTGCATGAAACACCGTCGAAACGGGTCCGCTGGCGATCAGACAGGTATTCAACAAAACGACCCAATCGAAATAATTGTCGACCGTCGCCAAGTCATGATGGACGACCAGCAATGTTTTACCTTGCTGTTTTAATTTATCCATCAAAGCAATGATCGCTTTTTCCGTTGCCATGTCCACCCCGGCAAAGGGTTCGTCCATCAGATAGACATCGGCATCTTGCAAGAGGGCCCGGGCGATGAACAAACGCTGCTGCTGGCCTCCGGAAAGCTGGCTGATCTGCCTGTCGGCAAAAGGGAGCATCCCGACGATATCCAACGCATGTCTTGCGGCTTCTTTGTCTGCAGACCTCGGCCATTTGAGAAGCCCCAATTTACCGTAACGCCCCATCAACACCACTTCAAATGCCGTGATCGGAAAATCCCAATCAACCGAGGAACGCTGAGGAACATAAGCGACGCGCTCTCGTACTTTTTTAAAGGGTTCGCCGAAAAATTCGATTCGGCCGGAAAGGGTTTTTGTCATGCCGAGCAGAGATTTCAACAACGTGCTTTTTCCGGCGCCATTCGGCCCAATGATCCCGACAAGCTTCCCTTCGGGAATTTCACAATGGATGTCCCAAAGGACCGGGGTCTTATCGTAATTGACGCTCAGCTGCTCGATTTTGATCGCAGGTTTATACGTCATCTCCAAGCCTCGATCAGCACATCCGCGTCATGTCGGACCATTTGCAAATAGGTAGCGGCATCGCTGTCTTTAGGTCCCATGGCATCGCCGTAAAGAGGTTGATCGGCAATTTTGACGTCGAGCCCTTTTTTCCGACAGGCATGGATGATTTTTTTGAGCGAATCGCGGCTAACGTTGGATTCGGGAAAAACCACGAGAATTCGGTACTGGATAAGATGATGAATGATTTCCTGGATGTCCGTAGCGCTGAGCTGTCCGTCGGGAGCAAGCCCTTCCGGGGCCTCACACCGTTTCTGCCACTGCTGCTGCGTTATCTCATCCGGCGCCGAGAGATAGGCGCGCGTAAAATAATTGAAGGCATCGTGGCTAGTCACGAGAAGTCGTTTAGCTGCAGGAATCTTTTGCAGATCGGTATAAATATTTCGATGCTCTTCCAGCATCTTTTTCCGAAGAACATCGCCATTTATTTGATAAAATTCCTTTCCATCAGGATCTGCTTCTGAAAGCACTTCGACGATCGGCTCAATCATGCGGCTCCATAATGAAACGTCCATCCAGATATGGGGGTCGATTTCGCGGCCGGCGTACAGGATTAGTTCCGGCTCTTTTTCCAAAAGCCGATCGCCGAGGCCAATGGCTTTGCCGTGATGCTCGATCTGATAGCGCAAACTCGCTCCATGCTCCAGCCCTAGTCCATTGTAGAAGATCAGCGAAGCGAGTTTCAATTTTTCATCATCGCCTTTGACGAGCTCATAGCTATGGGGGTCGATCTCGCCGGTGATCAGAGCGATATGGTCGATCCTTTCTCTTCCGATTTGCCCAACAAGATCGTCGATCATCGCTGTCGTCGACAACACTTTGATTTTGCCGTTCTGCTCAGCCCAGATTTCAATTTCAGAAGGAGTTGACGAACCGGAGCATCCTCCGAGAAAGAAGCCGGCGAAGCAAAGGAAAATTGTAAATAGCAGAACTTTGATCATTCTATATTACATTTGTCGCAGGAGCGAAAAAGGATAAATTCCTTTCGAGCATCCTTGGGTAAAAATAATTTGCAAAGCATATCCTCCCACGCTGAAAATCTGCACTGCTTCTACTTTGTCTAACGAGTTATCATTTTTTTTTTCAAGACAGGCGGCGCAGGGGCAAAGTCTTTGTACATCGCAAAGACGATAGTCATTTATTCTACCATCTGACCACTCAATAGTAAACTGGTGTCGGTCTTTTTTGGAGATAGCGCGAATAAAAATCGGTTTATTTACGTGTTCCATTGCAAATTAAAATTTGTCAAATGATCCGCTTTAAGTTTCTCAAAGGCCTCCAATTGGTCTTGAATTTTCTCGCCGATAGGACCGAACGCCGAGGCGGCATGTGATGCCGCGAATTCATCAAAAAGAGATTTTCCTTGGTCGCAGCATTGGCAAATGAGGGAATCGATCGGGATTCTGCCCAGAAAAAAAAGGCCATTCTCGTTGGCAAACCGCTCTCCTCCCCCTTCTCCGAACGGAAAATAACTTTGCTCCCCTGCCAAAAAATAGCTCATATTTTCCACGATTCCAATCAACGGAACTTGCATCTGACGGAACATGGCCGTAGCCTTTAATACATCCAGAAGAGCAATTTCCTGGGGAGTCGTAACGATGAGTGCCCCTGAGAGGTGCCCTTCTTGAATAAGCGTAAGCTGAATGTCTCCCGTACCCGGGGGAAAATCGATGAATAAAAAATCGAGTTGCCCCCATTCGACGAGATGGACAAACTGTTTAATAACCCCATTAGCAATCGGAGCGCGGACGCTGGCCGGATGATCGGCAGAAATAAAGTATGCCATCGAGATGAGCTTTATTCCTCGGCTTTGTGCTGGCAGAATTCTTTCTTTGATTTCAGCATGTTGGTCGGGAACTGTTTCCTCAGGAAGCATTTTTCGAAGCGACGGACCGTAAAGATCTGCATCCATCACCCCCACTTTGAACCCCTTTCTTTGAAAATAAAGAGCAAGATTACATGCAAGCGTCGATTTTCCAACGCCGCCTTTTCCGGCTGCAACAGCCACGACATGGCGGACGCCCGATAAGTTATGCTCCCCGATCATTTTTCAAACAAGCCCTTTGCAAAAGCTTTGATTCTAATAAATTGAAATGTTTTTTTGCCTCTGAAATGTGTTCTCAGCTCTCCTTTGCAACTTTTTGAGTCCCTATGCCTCGTCTATTTACTCTCCGAGAGATAATATTTCCAGTCCTTCGGACCCATAAAGTTATAAAGTCGCGCTCAGAAAATAAATATTGCAAAAATTGGTAAACAATTTTTACAATCAAAGAAATATTATTTTCAAGATGTGTAGCTATATACTGAGCATTAATTTATTTTCCCTCGAAGAAGAGAAAAATTATCGAGAGTTTGAACAAAGATGATTGCAAATAAAATCGGGATAAGATAAATCAACTAACAACATTATTGATAATGGGAATTTTTAAGTCCAAACAGCTATCAAACTAGAGCTAAAAACAGTTTTTTTTAGAATTATCAACTTTAAAGTAAGGAAGACAATGAACCCACGTGAGGATACAATGGAAGCAAAAACAAAAAATTTGCGCGAAATCGAAGACGTGATTGCTAAGGCAATTAAAAAAGTCAATGGAAGAAAGGAAAATGATCTTTGTAAATATATTCCTGTGACCAGTGGTGGTTATATGCATCATTTTACTCTGCGTAAAATGAAAAATAGACAACCTTCGGAATTAGGAACGTTAATTGAAAAATTCATTATCAACACAGAAAAGCCTTCCATTGTTGCTCCCAAGCAAAGAGCAGCCCGCGGGTCCCGCAAACGGCGCGACCAAGTGACATTCACACGTAATCAATTGGAAAGAATGCTCAATATCGCGCGTCTTGCGGGGGATAAAGAAATGGTTTCTATTCTTGCCCCAAAGAAATCTCTTGCCACATGCAAAAGAGAGCTCATTTCCTCCATTCGTCATGGCAGAGTCGAGCCTGAGCTTTGGAATGCTTATGTAGAATCTTTAAATACGATCCAACAACTGTCTAATTCCCCAATCAATGAAATGATTTCTGCGCTGTCCGGCAATAAATAGTTGTCCTCCTAGCCGCTTTTGCGCAGGATCGCGTCAAAAGCGGCTTTACTTTTTTATTTAAAACCCCTAAAAACAGACCTTCGCAAGTCAGTGGCTAGCAAGGCCTTACAACACTCGTTTAAACCTATTCTTTTCCGTAATCCATCTTGCTGATTTCTCTTGAAATTAAACAAAAATCAGCTACAATTCTTTACCTTGAGGTTAAGCAATGCTGACTTCAAAAAAAAAGTGGCTTTTATAAAATAAGTAACTGTTCGCCTGTTACGGCGTCTTTATGACACGCCTTAATGAGCGAACAATTACGAAATACACAGAAGGATTCAAAAGTTAGTCAATGGCAATGTCGGCGCCTCATCTTTGCAGCGGGTGCTGCGGATACTTAAAAAAGAGCGTTGAATCGCTCTTTTGTAAGAGGAGCAGGTAATGTGCAAACACATTCTCGATGCAGCCAGCTGCAAAGATGAGGATGCCGACGAAGCCAGTGGCCAACTTTTGAATCACGATGTGTATAAGTCACTTCAATTTAAAACACGTTTCTAGAGGAATATAAAATGTCTGAAACCAAGAAAGCTGAATTCGGTAAATGGAGGTCATTTTTCTGGCCCGTCCATAATTTTGAGCTTAAAAAGCTCTTGCCGATGTTTTTCCTTTTCTTCTTCATTAACTTTAACTACACGATTTTAAGAGACACAAAAGATGCTTTGATCGTCACTGCTCCGGGCTCTGGCGCCGAAGCGATCCCCTTCTTGAAAGTTTGGGGGGTATTGCCGATCGCCATCATCTTTATGATCGTCTATTCCAAGTTGAGCAATATTTTCAGTAAACAAAAGTTGTTTCATTACACGATCGCCTTTTTCATCGCCTATTTTGCGATTTTTGTTCTCTTTCTGTATCCAAATCGCGATTTTCTTCACCCTACCGATGCCGCTGACAGGCTTCAGGCATTTCTCCCTCAAGGATTTAAAGGCTTAGTCGCTCTGTTCAGAAACTGGACTTATGCGCTATTTTATGTGATGTCCGAGCTGTGGGGCAGCGTTGCGATCTCCCTGCTTTTCTGGGGATTTGCGAATGATACGACAAAAATTAACGAGTCCAAGCGCTTCTACGCCTTGTTCGGCCTGGGCGCTAACGTCGCTATGCTCTTCTCCGGACCTGCAATTATTTATTTTTCCAACATCCGCAGCAAACTTCCGGCCGGCGTCGATGCTTGGGGGGTTACACTGAACTACATGGTCGCCATGGTCGTGCTATCCGGATTAGTCATCATGGGAATCTATTGGTGGATCAATAAAAACGTTTTAACCGATACAAAATTCTACAATCCTGCAGAAATGCAGCGCGTCAAGAAAGAAAGACCCAAAATGTCTCTCAAAGACAGCTTTTTGTACTTGGCTCGCTCTAAATATATGCTCTGCCTTGCCATCGTCGTTATCGGCTACGGCGTTGCGATTAACCTCGTTGAAGTGACTTGGAAAGGACAGCTCAAGCTGCAATATCCAAATCCTAATGAATACCAAGCTTTCATGGGCTATTTCTCCACAATCACTGGAACAGCAACCATCTTGATGATGCTGTTTGTGGGTGGGAATGTCATCCGCCGCTTCGGTTGGAAAACAGGCGCCTTGATTACCCCTATAGTCCTGTTGATCACCGGCGTCGGTTTTTTCTCTTTCGTCATCTTCAGAGATTATTTAACAGCTTTTATCGCTATGGTTGGAACAACGCCTCTCATGTTGGCCGTTGTTTTCGGAACAGCGCAGAATGTGATGAGCAAGTCTTCGAAGTATTCTCTGTTCGATCCGACAAAAGAGATGGCTTACATTCCTCTTGACCAGGAATCTAAAGTCAAAGGAAAAGCAGCAATTGACGTCGTTGGAGCGCGCCTTGGAAAATCCGGCGGCGCCCTAGTGCAGCAAGGTTTGATCATCGCTTGTGGCTCTCTTGCAGCGATCACTCCGTACGTCGCAGGTATCTTGTTCTTGATCATTTTTGCGTGGATCTATTCTGCAAACTCTCTCAGCCAGAAGTTCCATAAACTCAATGCCGAGAAAGAAGAGCAAGCGAAAGCTGCTGCAGAAGCTGGAAACCAGGCCAAGAGTCCCGCTCAGCAAGAAGTCAGCATAAGCTAATCGATTTGATTTAGCTTAGGTACAAAAAAGCCCGTTCTTCGAACGGGCTTTTTTATTTAAACAGTAGAGAAAAAAACGGGCATGTTTACGCTTCCTGTTACGCATAAGCTCTATAGTGCCTCGAAATTTCATCCGTCCTCTGGCGGAAACCCGGCCCTTAAGGGCCGGGTATTTTCAAAAAACAATGTTGGGGCGAGTACGAAGCTCGGCCCCAACTTAATCCCAGCCCTTAAGGCCTGGGTTCACTGGCTTTTATTCAACGCAGAGCCGCTGAGGCACAGAAATAAATTCGGGAATTTACCTTTGCGTCTCGGCGGCTCTGCGCCTCTGCGTTGAGTAAGAGCATACCTAACCCTCCAACAACATAGACTATGGGTGATAATGTCGTGATTACGGAGAGGCTTTGGCGTAATGGAAGATATAGCCGTATTTCATGGCGTGAAGGGCTGTGGTTGCGGCCACTTCATAAACTCTTGTATCCGAGCAATACCACCAAGTGCCTTGCCGTTTGACGTAGGAGGTATAATGTCCAGATTCAGAGCTTGCGCCGTTATGGATGGAAAAGGCGTCGCAGACGTATTCGGAGTCTGCCCCGCCGTGCGCAAATTGGTTCGCAAGGGCGAGCCTTTCAGGAATATCGATGGCCTCTACAATTTTTCCTTGTTGAAGGGTGCCGCTCGCATCCATCTGCTGATAAAAACGTCTCGCTTGCACAAGAAGATCATTAGGGGGCCGTTGGAAAGAAAGTTGAACGCGCTGGCCGGTGTCAGTCCGCTGATCAAAATAAGCATTAAATAATTGTTGGAAATTGGGGCGCGGACTTTCTCCCAGGCCGATTTGAAGCATACTCTCTCGGCGCAGGACGGGAGCTCCACCATTGGTCTTTTGATCAAATTGATGAATCGCGTCAGGGCCCTGGAAAATATACTCAAAGAACTGCGCTGCATCTTCCTGAACGCTGCCATCGACGATCTGTCCACTTGTTTCACGGCTTAAAATTTGACGAATGCCTTGGATATCGATATTCGCAGCAACTTTTTGAAAATCCGTTCGGTTTTTTTCATAAGCATCTAAAAATTGAGACAATTGGGGGATTTGGCGCATTCTGGGATGGAAAGCAGGAGTATTGGCCATTAACTGCAGGCTGGAATTCAGCCAGCAATTGTTTCCTTCGTTGACCAAACCCACTGGCTGTCCGGCAACAAAGGGGCGGGCTGCAAGCAGCAAATCATTTAATTCTTCCGGATTTCCTGCGATATAAGTGCCTAAAACACCTAGGGCGAAAGCGGGAATTACCCCCAGGAGCGCAATAGGCCCTACTGTGAAGGTAAAAGCAATCGAAACGGCAAAGGAAATCAGAGCTACCGTTTGCAGGACTCGTCCCAAAATCAAAAATGCATAAATTTTACTGTCCGTACTGCACAATCCAAAAATTTTTTCATGTACTGAGTAAATTTTGTGCTGAATATCATTCAGGAAATTTTTGGGCGGATTTTGAGTAACGGATGTGCTTGCAGACATATTCAACCCATTTTTTTGGCCTAAATAATACAGGGAAACGTCTTGAATTTCAACATTCAATAAAAATTTACTTTAACCGCATGAAATGAAATTTTTCCTAACTCACCAGTTTTCGCAGGTCCTTGTAAACAAGTCAGAAAGATCCTATAGTTGGGCGTTACTTTGGAAAGCCAATTTAAATGTTCAAATACGATTTACGTTTCATTAGAAATTTTTCCATCATTGCGCATATTGACCATGGCAAATCGACGATCGCCGACCGGCTTTTGGAGCTGACTAAAACGATCCCCCAGCGTGAGATGCAAGAACAGGTGCTCGATGCGATGGACTTGGAGCGGGAACGCGGCATCACGATCAAAGCGCATCCTGTGACCATGTACTACGAATCTGAAGACGGAAATACATACCAAATCAACTTTATCGATACACCGGGGCATGTCGACTTTACTTATGAAGTGTCCAGATCGCTTGCGGCATGCGAAGGAGCCCTTCTAGTTGTCGATGCGGTGCAAGGCGTCCAAGCGCAAAGCTTGGCTAACGTTCATCTCGCCGTCGAGCGCGGCCTCGAAATCCTTCCTGTGATCAATAAAATCGATCTCCCTTCGGCAGATGTTGAATCGGTCAAACAACAGATCGAAGATGTGATAGGCCTCGACACTTCGAACACGATCTTGTGTTCTGCCAAAACAGGCATCGGCATCAAAGAGATCCTGGAACAAATCTTATTCACTTTCCCTTCCCCTAAACCTCCTCAAGATGAAACGATCCGCGCGCTTGTTTTCGATTCCCATTACGACCCATACCGCGGCGTCATGGTGTATGTCCGCATAATCAGTGGCCAGATCAGCAAAAAAACGATGATCCAGATGATGGCGACGGGAAAAAATTTCGAAGTGTTGGAAGTCGGGGTCTTTTCTCCGACTGAAAAACCCGTCGAGATCCTCCGTCCGGGGGAAGTGGGCTACCTTCTCGCCAACATCAAAATCACCGCCGATGTCAAAATCGGCGATACGGTTACCTCCGCCAAAAAACCCGCTCAAGAAGCGCTCCCTGGCTTTCGCAATATCTCGCCTGTTGTCTACGCCGGGATTTATCCCGTGGATTCGTCCGATTTTGAAATGCTGCGTGATGCTCTTGTCAAATTGCAGCTCAACGACTCGGCCCTGCACGTCGAACAGGAAAGCAGCATGGCACTTGGCTTTGGCTTCCGCTGCGGCTTTTTAGGCCTGCTCCATTTGGAAATTGTATTCGAACGCCTGCAACGCGAATTCAATCTCGACATCATCACGACAGCTCCAAGCGTCGTTTACAAAATCAAATTCACCGACGGCAAAGAGATCAATATCGACAACGTCGCCCACTATCCTGATCCGACATTTATCGAATACATCGAAGAGCCTTGGGTCAAAACCCACATCATGGCCCCTGCGGAATATTTGGGGGCGATCATGAGCCTTGGCATGGACAAACGCGGCGAGCTCACAAAAACAGAGACGATGGACGCCAAGCGGCTACTGCTCACCTATCGCTTTCCATTGAATGAAATCATCACCGACTTCAACGACAAATTAAAATCGGTCACGCGCGGCTACGGATCTTTCGATTACGAGTTCGAGAAATATGAGATCGGCGACATCGTCAAGCTTGAGATCCGCGTTAACGAAGAACCCGTCGATGCCTTCTCCTGCCTTGTCCATCGCACAAAGGCCGAATCGAAAGGGCGCGCCATCTGCGAAAAACTGGTCGAAGTGATCCCCATGCAGCAATTCAAAGTCCCCGTGCAGGCAGCGATCGGCGGCAAAGTGATCGCCCGCGAGACGATCCGCGCCATCACAAAAAATGTCACTGCCAAATGCTATGGCGGCGACATCACGCGCAAGCGCAAACTCTGGGAAAAGCAGAAAGAAGGCAAAAAGCGGATGAAAGAGATCGGCAAAGTGAATATTCCGCAGTCTGCCTTCATGGAAGTCCTCAAAGCTGGAGAGTAACACGTTCTCCCACGGCCTTAATCGTGTTTCTGAGTTCTCTTCTTGTGTGGCGATCAGACTCTTCAACGGTAGTTTGTTTCTGTTTAAACAAAGAAGCATACTCGGGAACCTGCTCGGGGGGAGTCATCTGCAACCCTTTGCAGTAAAGATCCACTTCCTCCTCTTCATTGACACAAACCACATCGATGCCAGAGGTTGGAGCCATCGTCTCCCTATGGATCATTAGACGCGCTTGCAAACCTCCTTCTTCCCCCGACAAGTGAGAAGAGTAGCGCATCGGTTGGCTCGCTACTTCTTCGATATTGCGACCCGTAGGAATGCCATAAGATTTAGAATCGTAGGCAAAACTTTTCAGTTTTTCTTTCGGCAGGGCAATGACAAGGAGGTTTCCCGCGTTTAATTGTTCGTAATTTTGAAATACATCCTTCAATTCCTCGATCACACGATCCTGGTTTTGAGTGCCTCGCATTTGCAAAGAACGCCTGAAAACTTCTTCTGCGATCTTCCAAGGGTGTTGATCGTCCCTCATCTTGGAACCCTCGAATGCAAAGTAATAAGCTGATTCCATTGTCGATACATTGCCCAGAAGAGCATAGTTCATCGAAATCAGAAATTTACGGATATTCGGATCCATATCGCAACGGGATGGAGATCGGTCCCATGTACCTGGGGTCCAACCATGATCTCCATTATTCTGACAAAAGATCTTGATCTTTTCCTCGATCTCTTTTCGATCGCATTGATAATCTTTGTCGGAATTGGGGCGCAAAGAGTGATGAAAAGGATATTTTGTATAAAAATTTCGATTCAACTCTCTTGTAAAAAGACGAGGAACTGACCAAATAGCCGCTTGCGCATGCACAAATGGCGTCTTCCCCTTCAACGTCGCGGCTGTTGCGACTTTAAGGTAGTTGGAGATCAGCTTAGGAAATTCCTGCATCTTATCGATGGCATTCCCCACTTGATTCTCAAAATGCTTATTTTTTTTCACTCCTTCGTTGAAAAAGACTAGATCCGGCGATCGGTGAGTCCATCTTTTCCCAGGAGTTTTTCCAATGTGGTTAACCCTTAAACATGTGATTGCTTTCTGCAAACCGACACACATGGCCGCCTCCTTTTCTCTGGTTTTGTAAAGTCATGAAAAAATGCAAGAAGTGAACAAAAAATATTCATAAAAAAGTCTCCTTTAATAGGGTTTAAAATAAATCACAAACAAAACACCTTGTTTTGTTTATTTAGTAAATACGAATGTGATGGGATAAAAAAAGTTATATTGTGGCTTGAGCCACAAGAATAAAAAGAAGTAGAATACTGTTTCCACGGTTGTGCGCAGCATAACCGCAAGAAAATTCAGAATGTGGATAATTTAATTTTCTCATAATAACAGCATTTTGTTTCTTATAATTATATATTAATGAAAGCGAATTGTCAATTGAAAAATAGTAATTAAAACTAATTAACTCAAATTCAGCTGTTTATAAACGTCTCTACCAATAGAACAAGTGAAGGTTGAATAGCTGTGAAGCCGAATTGCTCTTCTCTTGTTACTTCCGCGGCGTCCCCAGGTGAAAACAGCTCTTCCCCCATTTTCAATTTTCCTTCGATCAAAAAGACGTACACTCCATTTCTGTCCGAAGAGAGGCTGTATGTCATTGCCATTCCCTTATCCATGCGCGCCATTGAAAAGCGAACATCTTGGTGGATCAATAACCCATCGTCTTCTCTTTGCGGTGAAACTAAAAGGCTTAATTGACCGGGTTTCAGTAATTCTGCAAATTCTTTCTGCTCGTATTCAGGTTCAAGTCCTTGAACTTTCGGGGTAATCCAAATCTGCAAAAAGTGGACGGGCTCTGATTTCGAAGGATTGAATTCCGAATGCTGGATCCCTTTTCCCGCGGTCATCCGCTGCATTTGGCCCGCTTTGAGGATCCCCTCGCCTCCCGTGCTATCTTTGTGCTCGAGGCTTCCCTGCAAAACAAATGTGACAATTTCCATATTGTCATGAAAATGCATCCCAAACCCTTTTCCAGGAGCGACGGTGTCCTCATTGAGGACCCGCAGTTTGCCAAATCCCATTTTTTTAGGATTGTAATACTCTCCGAAACTAAAGCTGTGATGAGAGGTCAGCCAAACGAGTTTTGTCAGCCCTCGTGTATCCGCCGGGATTCGCAAAATCGTCATTCTACCTCACACGTTATAAGACCCGGAGGTCACTTTGCCGCCGGTGCCGGACCAATCCGTATGGAAGAATTTGCCGCGGGGCTGGTCGACGCGCTCATAAGTGTGCGCTCCGAAGAAGTCTCTTTGGGCCTGGATTAAATTGGCAGAAAGCTGGCCCGTACGGTAACCATCGAAGAATGCCAGGCTGGTGCTAAAACAGGGAACAGGAATCCCATGCTCCGCGGCTTTTGCCACGACACGGCGCCAGGCAGGCTCGGCTTTCATGATCTCTCCGCGGAAGAACTCATCGAACAATAGATTGGGCAAATCAGAGTTTTTATCGTAGGCCTTCTTAATGTCGTTTAAAAATTTGCTGCGGATGATGCATCCCGCGCGCCAAATCAATGCGATCGCCCCGTAATTGAGCTTCCACTTCATCTCGTTTGCCGCAGAGCGCATGAGCATAAAGCCTTGCGCATAGCTGATGATCTTTGATGCGTAAAGAGCCTGGGAAATGTCGTCGATGAACTTCTTTTTGTCGCCGCTGAACTTCACCGCTGGAGAAGGAAACAGTTTTTCCGCTTGGAGCCGTTCCTCTTTCAAAGCAGAAAGACAACGCGCGAACACAGCTTCGGCGATCAGCGTTACCGGAATGCCGAGATCGAGCGCGCTGATACCGGTCCACTTTCCTGTTCCCTTTTGCCCAGCGACATCGAGGATTTTGTCGAGCAGCGGTTTGCCGTCGTTATCGCGGTGCGTGAAAATCTGCGCCGTGATCTCAATCAAAAAACTATTGAGAAACCCTTTGTCCCAAGCCTCAAAAATCGCATGCATTTCATCCACCGAGCAGCCGAGCAGATTTTTAAGCAAAAAATAAGCTTCCGCGATCAGCTGCATGTCGCCGTATTCGATGCCATTATGGACCATCTTGACGTAATGACCGGCCCCGCCGTCGCCCACCCATTCGCAGCAAGGCAGCCCATCTTCTTTTGCCTTCGCTGAAATCCCTTGCAGAATCGGTTTAACGGCATTCCACGCATCCGGATTGCCTCCGGGCATGATCGAAGCCCCATGGCGGGCCCCTTCCTCGCCTCCGGAAACACCCGCTCCGACAAATAAAATCCCCTTTTCTTTCAATTCCTTCACCCGTCTTTCGGTATCGGGAAAATGGCTATTGCCCCCATCGATGAGAATATCGCCTTTCTCTAAAAACGGCAGGCTTTCCGCGATGAGGTCATCGACAGGAGATCCCGCTTTGACCATGAGCATGATTTTGCGCGGTTTCTTCAACATTTGAAAAAATTCTTGCATAGAGTGCGCGCCTATCACATGGGTATTTTTAGCCGGGCCAGCTAGAAAATCATCCACTTTGGAAACGGTGCGGTTAAAAACAGCAACGGTAAAGCCATGGTCGTTCATGTTCAGCACGAGGTTCTGGCCCATGACCGCCAGGCCTATTAATCCGATATCTGCTGTTGCTTGAGCCATTTTTCCTCCGATTATATTTGAATGCCATTGCTGGCTACTATAAAATGCCTACTCTTTCTGTCCTCGTAGCTCAGGTGGATAGAGCGGTCGCCTCCTAAGCGACAGGTCGCGCGTTCAACTCGCGCCGAGGACGTATACCCAAATATCTTGAAAAGTCTGGATACGGAATGTCGGCGCCGCGTATTTGAAACAGCGACGCGGCGCAGAAGCAGCCCAACTTGGATAAGTTGGGCGATGCAGGCGGTTTCAAAGACGAGGATGCCGACGAAGCCAGATTCCAACTTTTCATGTTATTTGGGTATACCTGTTACATTTTCATATACTTATCTATGCCCTGAGCAATTCCTATCGCCAAGCGGTCAAGATAAGTCTTGTCGCGGAGCTTTGTCCTTTCGTCTCGATTCGTGATAAAACCGCCCTCGACAAGCACCGCAGGCATATCTGTTTCGCGGATCACATGGAAATTGCCTTGCTTGACCCCTCTTGAAATCGCCTCAGTCTGATCGAGCATTCGGTAAAGAATGGAATTGGCCAACCGTTTGGACGCTCTTGAACGCCACATCTCTTTCGAATCGTAGTAAAAAATCTCTATCCCTTTCGCTTCAGTGCTGGGCGATGAATTGAAATGCACGCTGACAAACAAAGACCCTTTGGTTTTATTCGCAATCAAGACGCGTCTTTGGAGCGGCAGAAAAATATCCCGGCTGCGCGTCATGATTACGCGGTAGCCCAGCTCTTCAAGATGTTTCTTCGTCAAAAATGTCGTCGTCAGAGCGATTTTCTTTTCCATGAACGTGTTGATCTTGGCTCCCTCATCCGTACCGCCGTGCCCCGCATCCAAAATGATCAAAGGCTTCAACGCATCAACAGACGCAATTGTGCTCGCCTCGTAGCTTCCCTGGACGCCATGATAAGAAGGCCGTTTTCCAGCTGAGCACGCGGAGATAAATGCCAAGTTGCAAAGAATTAAGCAAAACGCGCGCAGATAGCGCATGGACCTGTCCCGATATTCGAAAAATTTGCGGTGCTTGAGCTTAATTTAGAGACACCCTCGATTAGAGTCAATGGTTACTCTGATTGTTACCCCAAAGCTCCTTGAGCCGTTTATCGCGGCCGCAGTTATAACGGTAATATTTATAACGGATCGGATTTTTCTGATAATATTCTTGATGGTATTCTTCAGCGGGGTAAAAAGTCTGGGCAGGCAGGATTTGCACCTTCACATCAGGGAATTTCCTGGAATCGATTAAATTCTGTTTGTATTTTTCAGCGAGTTGCTTTTGCTCGGCATTGTGATAAAAAATCACGGGGCGGTATTGGTTTCCATCGTCGCAGAATTGCCCATCGTCGCGCGTCGGGTCGATATTGTTAAAGTAGAAACCCAATAGATCTTCGTAGCTCACCTTGTACGGGTCATAAACAACCTGGACAGATTCCACGTGGCCCGTTTTCCCGGAAGAGACTTCTTCGTAAGTGGGATTGACCTTAGTCCCGCCGGTGTATCCCGCTGTCGTGGAAACAACGCCATCGACTTGATCAAAATCATGCTGCACGCACCAGAAACAGCCCCCCGCAAATGTCGCGACTTGATCTTCAGCATTCCCAAAATGAAGTAACCCGACAAAAAGAAGGAGCAGTAATTTTTTCATTCTTTCGGTATAAATTTTAAAGCTGCGGAGTTCATGCAATACCGTTTGCCTGTTGGCGGGGGGCCATCATCGAAGACGTGGCCGATGTGCCCTTCGCAGCGGCTGCATGTCACTTCTGTACGCGTTGAGAAAAAGCCTTTGTCTATGTGATAAGAGACATTTTCCTGGCAAATGGGTTCCCAAAAACTTGGCCAGCCCGTGCCCGAATCAAACTTCGCCGATGAGCTATAAAGAGGAAGAAAACAGCCTGCGCATTCGTAAATGCCTTCCGCTTTATTCTCTGCGTATTCATTCTGAAAAGCAGGTTCTGTGCCAGCTTTTCTCAACACTTTGTATTGTTCAGGCGTCAAGCGCTGTTTCCATTCTTTATCGGTCAAGATGAGTTTTTTTCCATCAAAGCGATATTCCGGCAAGCAATCCCCCCTCGATTGATTTGTTTGACAAAAGGCTATAGTTACACTATGAATGGCGAAAAAGGTGAAGATTAACGTTTTCATAATTTGCTTTTATTTTTTTCTTCGTTTCATGTCAAATAAAAACTATGAACCCAGGCCTTAAGGCCTGAGATTAAGTTGGGGCCGAGCTTCGAACTCGGCCCAACATTGTTTTTGAAAATACCCGGCCCTTAAGGGCCGGGTTTCCGCCGGAGGACGGATGAAACGCTATTCGTTGATTGTAATCGGAGCTGGAGCTGCAGGCTTGGTAATCGCCCTCGGCGCAGCCAAGGCCGGAAAGAAAGTTCTGCTCATTGAAAAAGGAACTTATGGAGGCGATTGCACGAATTTCGGCTGCATTCCCAGCAAATCGTTAATCGCCTCCGCAAAAGCTGCGCACGTTATGAAAGAAGACAAAAAACTTGGGTTGGATTTTTCATCTACTTTCCTCAATGCTAATTCTTCTCTTGCCCGGACCAGAAGGATCGTCCAAGAGGTGCGCTCCCACGAAGACCCGGTAGCGCTTGCCAAAATGGACGTCGCTACGTTGACAGGAAAGGCCATTTTTAAAAATCCCCATGTCATCAGCGTCGACGGTGAAGAAGTATTTGGAAAAAAGATCGTCATTGCGGCGGGAGCTTCCCCGTATATCCCTCCTATCCACGGTTTAGACAAAACCCCTTATTTGACTAATGAGACGATTTTCGATTTGCAAGAAATTCCGACGAGTTTGGCTGTATTGGGCGGCGGCCCAATCGGCTGTGAGCTTGGCCAAGCTTTTCAACGGCTCGGCTCCCGGGTGACCCTGATTCATTCTCACAATCAGTTATTAAGCCGTGAAGAGGAACCTGTTCAAACAATGCTGGCCGAACAGTTTAAAAAGGAAGGAATTGCTCTACTTTTAGGAACACGAGTCGAGGAAGTATGCTACAAAAACGACCGGTTTCACCTCCAGCTTGAAAACCAGCAGGAAGTCGTAACAAAAGCATTGCTTGTCGCATCGGGGAGACGTCCCAACATATCGAACCTCCATCTCGATGCAGCAGAAGTTAAGTACTCCGAGAAGGGGATCCCCGTAGATCCTTATGGCAGGACAAACCAAAAACACATCTGGGCCATTGGCGATATCACGGGCCCTCCTTTTTTTACCCACTGGGCCGAAAATCAGGCGCGTTCTGTGCTAGCCTCTCTTCTCTTGCCCTTCAAAAAGAAACTCGACCGCAGACAGGCTATTCCCCGCGTTACATTTACCGATCCGGAAATCGCCAGTGTTGGTCTAACGGAAGAAGAGTCAAAAAAAATGGGTAATACGGCTGTGTACACCGTTCCCTTTACCCGTGTCGACCGCGCTCTAACAACAGGGCGGACGGAAGGATTTGTCAAAATCGTCACAAAAAAATGGAGCAGCCAGATTCTCGGATGTACGATCGTCGGACCGAGGGCCGGAGAAATGCTCGGGGAATTGAGCCTGGCCATGAAAGCCAAAATCCCCTTGCGCAAGCTCGCCCACTTGATCCATCCCTACCCAACCTATAACCAGGCAATACGCAAAGCGGCAGATCTGTGGCTGACGCAAACCTTGCTTTCTATCTTCGACAGGAAAAAGTGAACCCAGGCCTTAAGGCCTGGGATTAAGTTGGGGCCGAGCTTCGTACTCGGCCCAACATTGTTTTTGAAATACCCGGCCCTTAAGGGCCGGGTTTCCGCCGGAGGACGGATGAAAAGATTTTTACCCTTGATCATCATTTTGAGCGGTATGGCGGCGATTTATTTTACTGAACTTTATCGATACCTTTCTTTTGATTGCCTCAAACTCTACCACATGACATTGAGAGAACTCGTCTTCACCCATCCTCTAGCTACACCGCTTCTGTATATTCTCATCTATTTCGCACTCACCGCTCTTTCCATCCCCGGGGCCGTTTTTCTTTCCCTTCTTGGCGGATACCTTTTTCCTCAGCCGCTTAGCACTCTCTACGTCATTTTTGCTGCAACTTGCGGAGCCACTTTAATTTTTTTGGCGGCGCGCACGGCGTTAGGAAGTTCTCTAAGAGAAAAAGCAGGACCCTTCTTAAAAAAAATGGAAAAAGGCTTCCAGGAAAATGCCGCAAGCTACATGCTTTTCTTGCGTTTTGTTCCCTTATTTCCCTTTTGGATTGTGAATCTCGCACCTGCATTTTTCGGCGTCCGTTTAAGGACATTCGTTTGGACGACTTTAATCGGCATTGCGCCGGGCGCGTTCGTGTTCACATTGGCTGGCGGAGGGCTGGAAAAGATCTTTGAGAGCACTCAGCCTTTTTCTCTTAACGCCATTTTCAACACTCAGATGAAAATCGCGCTGGTACTGCTGGGTGTTTTGGCGCTGGTTCCCGTTATCGTAAAGAAATTAAAGAAAAAAAATGATCGAAACACACCTTCGTAAAACTTACCAAAAAATCTGCATCGATCCTTTGCTGCAAATCAAAGGACTGCAGAAAGTGCCGCCCATTGTTTTGACAATGGTTGCGGGAGTTGTTGGCATCGGCATCCTTCCGGCCTTGGCGTTAGGATTCCCACTTTTCGCAGTGGGTCTTTTAATAGTGTCCGGCTACTTGGATACTCTCGACGGATCGCTCGCAAGGCATCATCAAAGAACTTCCTTAAAAGGAGCCGCTCTGGATATTGTCTCAGACCGTATCGTCGAATGCGCAATCATTCTAGGTCTTTATTTTGTCGAACCGAGTTCCCGCGCTCTACCCGCTCTCCTCATGCTCGGAAGCGTTCTCATTTGCGTGACTTCCTTTCTGATCGTCGGCCTCTTCACGGAAAATAATTCTGAGAAAAGTTTTCATTACAGCCCCGGGCTTATCGAGCGGGCCGAAGCCTTTCTCTTTTTTTGCGCGATGATCCTTTTTCCATCCGCGTTTCTTTTTCTTTCTTATTCCTTTTTCCTTCTTGTTTCTTTCACAGCTGCTGTGCGGATGGTCCAATTTCTAAAATAAAAAGGGGGATGAAACTTCTTAATCGTTAGCGGGAATGACGGGGATGAATTCAGAAATATTGGGACGTTCAAAATCGCTAGGAAAATCCTGTTCTTCAACGGGAAACCAGGTTTCTTTTTTTCCAAAGCATAAAAGCTCTCCGCGGACAATCAAATTCCCATCCTGCACCCACACAGAAGAATCGTAAAATCTACCGCTGCGAGGATCTACGATCATCCCCTTATATTTCGATCCCTTCTCCTGCAAGTTCAGAATGAGGTCCATGCCACAATAAAAAGGACTTCCCGGTACTTTTTCCGCCCGATCGACCGGCTCATGCAGATTCTCTTTCATTTTGCCTTCAGCATTATAGGTCCCGATAATTCTTCCAAAGTACTTGCCCTGATGTTCATAGATGGAGATCACGCATTGCGTGTTTCCCGTTTCCCGATTGATCCGCTTCCACAACCCTTCGATATTCTCTCCAGACAGCATGGAACAGCAAGCGAGTATGGGAAAAAAAACGATGATGTTAAAGATCCTTGCCATGATTCTTTTTTCAACGGTTTTCAAAAAATTTGTCAACACTTTTTTCTTCAGAAAGGCGTTCGAATCAATCCGAAGCGATGGGTTTTGGGGCACTAATCCCCTTTTCCCAATTGAGGTTGCCTTCCCTGGGATCGAGGCAAGTGAGGAAATAGGCAAGGCCGTTGCGTGCTTTGGAAAAGATGAGCAAAAGGTCATCTTTGACTTGGGAAGAGACGACTTCCGAGTTGAAAGATATTTCCCAAAGAAATTCCCCGGAAGAAGTATAAACTGTGAAATAATCCACTTCAGGAAATTTGGAAACGACATAAATATTGTCGCCAATTACAGAAAGTTGTTCAGAGTTTAGATTGCATAATACAAAAAAGAACAGGGAAAAAAATAGCTTTTTCATCGTTTTGTGACAGCGCGGAAACCCAGGCATTCAGGGCTGGGAGGAAGTGCTGCTCCTTTTTAAAATTGAATATAAAATACATCTAATAAATAATTCTTGTCCATGAAACGCACTATTAGCATTCGTTTGGACACCAATCGTGAACAGGAAAAGCAGCTTTTGCAGTTGCAGGAAGCATACCTTTTCGCTTGTAATCAAATTGTTCCCGATGTTGTAGCTAATCGGTGTTGGAATCGGGTAGCTTTGCACCACCTTGTGTACGCTAAAATTCGTAGGACATCTCCTCTTGGATCCCAAATGGTCTGCAGCGCGATATATTCTGTGTGCAAAGCTTATGCCGCTCAATCGGTTTTCCCAAAAGAAGAAATCCCCCAGGTTTGTTTTCGCAAGGGAAAAAGTGTCCATTTTGACAAGCGCACTTATACCATCAAAGGAGAGACCATTTCCTTGTATACTCTGGAGAAAAGAATTAAAGTGCGTATGAGATTCGATTCTTTTCAAAAAGCCTATTTTTCTCAAGGGATTCCTAAAGAAGGGGAACTGATCTGTAAAAAAGGAAGATGGTATTTCAACCTTGTGTTGGATCTTCCTAATCCACCACTTCGAGAACTAGAAGGCTTTTTGGGGGTCGATTTGGGAGAAAATAATATTTTTGCAGTAAGTTCCGGAAAGATTTGTAGTGGAGGCAAGATCCGTTACGAAAGAGATCAATTTCTTGCCAAGCGTCGCGCTCTTCAGTCCAATGGTTCTCAATCGGCAAAACAACTGCTGAAGAAAATCTCTGGCAAAGAAGGCCGACGCATGAGACATGTCAATCATGAATTGAGTAAACAGATTGTTCAAGAAGCGATCGATAGAAAAGCTTCTGTGATTGTACTTGAGGATCTGACAAACATCCGAAAACGAATTAAAGCGGGAAATAAGGATGCGGACCCGTTTGCACCGTTGGGGATTTCGCCAGTTTCAAATGTTTATTGAGTATAAAGCCGAGGCCTGGGGGTTTCTGTGATGTATGTCAATCCCGCTTACAGTAGTCAAGTTTGCTCCGTTTGTGGTTCTTTTGGTGTCCGTGAAAGACACCTATTTAAATGTCCTTGTGGAAACCAGCAGCACGCTGACTGGAACTCCAGTCAGAATCTCTGCAGGTTTGCTTTGGGTATCCCCAATGCAACGTGCGCCGTAAACCACACGCAGGTGGCAGCTAATCGCTGACCATAAAGCTTCTGCCTTGAGGCAGGAGTTGTTTACGTTGATTTCTCGTGTTGGCAAGCGGCCTGGGCCGCAATCCGATCATTGAAGTCGATCGTCTGATGGGACAAGATTTGATAATTTTCGTGGCCTTTGCCGGCGATGAGGAGGATGTCGTCGGGTTTTGCGATCTTGACGGCGCGGCGGATCGCTTCTTCACGATCGACGATGACGAGCGCATTGCCGGGCGTTTTAAGGCCAGCGAGGATGTTGCGGATGATCATCTCGGGATCTTCGTGCCGCGGGTTGTCGCTTGTGACAATGGTCAAATCGGAAAGGGCTTCAACGACGGCGCCCATTTTGGGCCGCTTACTGGCATCGCGGTTGCCGCCACAGCCGAAGACGGTGATCAGACGCCCTGTTTTCAATTCTTTTAAAGTCGACAGAACATTGGAAAGCGCATCATCGGTATGGGCGTAATCGACGAAGATATTGAGGCCTTTATCATTGGGAACGCGCTCGAGACGGCCGGGAACGGCTTGGAATGTGCTCAAAGTTTGCAAGATGTTTTTAAGAGGAAAGCCGCGGGAAAGGCCGACGCCGATGGCGGCGAGCAGATTGTACACATTAAAACGGCCAATCAAAGAAGTTTTGAAGCGGTGTTTTTCATTACCGTAATGCACTTCAAATTCCGTTCCTTCGACGGACAAACGGATATGCCGGGCATTAAGATCTGAAGGTTTTTCGATGGCGTAGCTTAAAAGGGGTACGGGGCAGGATGCGATCATCTGGGAAAAATACGGCGAGTCAGCGTTGACAATAGCTTTTTTTGGAAAAGACTTGGCTCCTTGGGGAAGCAAAGTGGAAAAGAGTTTGGCCTTGGCGTTGGCGTATTCTTCCATCGTATTGTGATAGTCGAGGTGATCTTGAGTCAGATTGGTAAACACCGCCACGTCGAATTCGATGGAGCGCACCCTGCCTTGATCGAGGGCATGCGAGGAGACTTCCATCAAGCAAGCTTGGCATTTTTTTGCGATCATTTCATGAAAGAGTTTGTAGTTTTGTAGAATGTCCGGTGTGGTCGATCCCGACGGAAACACATGCTCGCCGACAATGCATTCGATCGTCCCGATCAATCCGCAAGGCACTTTGAATGCTTCGAGAAGATGGCGGATGAGATAAGAGGTGGTTGTTTTTCCGTTGGTGCCAGTGATGCCGACGAGAAAGAGCTTATCGCTGGGATGGCCGTAAAAGGTTTTGGCGATGGCGGCTTCGACGGAAGAGACATCGGGGTGAATGATTTGGACGGTATCGGAAAAAAAAGGGTCGTAAAGGTCGGTTAAGATGGCCGAAGCGCCGGCTGCGATCGCATCGGGAATAAAGCGCGCGCCATCATGCGTCAGCCCTTTTTTTGCGATGAATAAATCCCCCGGAGCCACGAGCTTGGAATTGGAGCACAGGCCCGCGATCTCCACATCTTTCGATCCTTTGATCGCTTTGACGGGAATGTCTTTGAGAAGCTTTTTTAGTTTGACCCGTTCCATTGTTGGTAGAGCTCTTTCAACGCTTTGATTTCTTTAAGGCAATCTGCCTTCGTCTCGTCGCGACGCGGATCTCCGACGGGAAAGCCGTACGGATCATCGGGCTCGACGCCGAGGTATTGCAGGGTCCGCAGTCCGATCTCCCGGAATGCCGGCGCACAGCAATTCCCGCCATGCTGGTTTTTTCCCACGCCAGGGATGTGCTTAAACTCGGGCTCATCGACCGCGACGAGCAGAACAAACCTCGGATTTTTCACCGGAGAAAAGCCAATGAACGTCGAAATATGGTTTTTCTTCGAGTAAGTTCCTTCGATGATCTTTTCCGAGGTCGCTGTTTTTCCCGCCTCGGTATACCCGTAAATATCACCTTTGGGCGCAGTCCCGCCCGACTTGGTCACGTAACGCATCGCCTTCGCGACCTCTTCGACAATCTCCGGCTCCAGCAAGCGTCGGAAGTTTTTTACCCGTTCCGAGCCTGTATTGTCAAGAATGACCTCTTCGGAGCCGTCCTTTTTTTGGCGGACGACCTTTCTGACAAGGGTCGGCCTCACATCGAATCCTCCGTTGGCAATGATCGCATAGCTGCGCAGCATCTGCATGCTGCTGACGAGGATGTTGTGGCCGAAAGCAATCGAAAAAGGGGTCGGCGTCGACCATTCCATTTTTCCATTAGGATGGAGTTTGCCGGGCGTGGGCAGCATGCAAGGGCTTTCCGAAGGCAGCTCGATGCCTGTTTTCACGCCGAATCCAAAAATTTCTTCCAAGGCATTGCGGTACCACTTTTCGCCTAAAGCCTCGATGATCCTCTGCACCATGCGCGCCACATAGATGTTTGAAGATTTTTGCAAGGCGAGGTACATATTGAGATAACCATGGCTGCGGGTATCGTGGATCGGTTTGGATCTACCCGGAAAGGAGCCATTCGCTGTAGGAATTTTTTCAAGAGGGGAAAAGATCGGCTTTTTGCCCTGCTTTTTTAATTCCGCATTGGCCTTTAGGGCAATCGCGATCGTCAGCGGTTTCATCGTCGAGGCAGGCTCGTAAGGATCGGTGATCGCTTTGACTTTGCCATGTTCTTGAAGCGCGGGATCATTAAAATAATCGCGGTATCTGCCCGGCTCAAACCAGGGATATTGCGCCAAGGCCCAAATTTCCCCCGTCTTGGGGTCCATTAATACCGCCCATCCCCCCCTTCCATTGGAATTTTTCACGGCTTTGCAGATCTCTTCTTCGGCAATCGCTTGAAGGTAATGATTGATGGTCAGATAAACGTCGGCGCCATCTTCAGGCGGGGACAGGATCTTTCCTGTTTCCATCGGATGGCGGGGCGAACGGAGAATAAGCCGTTTTCCTTCCTTGCCTTGCAGAATTTTATCAAACACGAGTTCGAGTCCGCCTGTCGGGATAGGTTGGCGGCTTTTGACGTCCTTTTCTTCCCGGACGGTATGAAGCACTTGCCCAAGAAGTTTGCCGAACGGGTAAGAGCGTTTGTAATCCTGCACAAAAAAAATGGCATTGCGAACGATCTTCTTCTGACGGGCGTATTGGAACCACCATTTGTTGATCTCTTCACATTGCTCTTTATCGAGCCAGAATGCCAATTTGCGAGAACGGCTCCTTTTTTCTAATTGCTGGCGTAATTTTATCGCATCCTGCCCGTTGATTTTGAGGAACCCGCAGACTTTGCGGGCCACTTCTTCACGCTCGATTTCAGGAATGCTGTTTGGATCAGCGTAAAGATGAAATTTAGGGACGTCGATGACAAAAGCTTGCGGGGTCTCAGGATGGCCAAGCTTGATCGATGTGTTTGAGTAAAATAAGCCCCGCTTAAAAGGCTCCGTCACGACGAGGTGATGCTGAGACTTGGCTTTCCTTGTCCATTTTTCCCCTTCAATGATCTGTATCTTAAAAAATTGCACGATCAGCATGCAAAACAACGCAAAAACGGCAAGTGAGATCCACACTAATCGATTACGAGCAGTTTTCATCATATTAGGATTGTGAAATTATTGCTTGGCGCCGATCGGGAAATTGAGGAACGGTCGAGCAGCAGATTTTTCTTCTTCTGCTTTTTGAGAACCAACTTGTAGAGCTAGTCCTTCGCGCAACGACAAGATGTCTTTGAGCATGGGATGCTTCAAATGGCTAAATTCGCTATGGCGCGCTAACTCCATCAGATGCTCGGGGCTTTCAAAGATCTCGATCTCATAACGTAAATGGGTATTTTCTTCATTCAGATCTTTAATTTCTTTGGCGAGCACAGGAATATCCAAGCGCCGTTTTGTCACCGCATTTTGTTTGTCCACGTAGGAATAAAGGAACGTTCCACAGCCGATGATACAGATCAAAATACGTGCAAGGGTTGCCTTCAGATTCATCCGTCCTCCGGCGGAAACCCCGCCCTTAAGGGCCGGGTATTTTCAAAAACAATGTGGGCCCGAGTCCGAAGCTCGGTCCCAACTTAATCCCAGTCCTTAAGGCCTGGGTTCATAATTTTTCAGCAAAACGTAATTTAGCGCTTCGCGAACGCGGGTTTTTCTTCACTTCGTCAAAAGCGGGGACGATCGGTTTTTTTGTCAAAAGGCGTAAAACAGGCCCTTCTTTCGCTTTTTTCGATTTGAAAGAAGCTTCTTTGAAGATATTTTTAACTATTCTGTCTTCCAAGCTGTGAAAACTCATCACGCCGATCCTGCCTCCCTTAGAAAGGAAATGGACAGCTTTTGCGACGCCTTGAGCGATCGCATCGAGTTCGTTGTTCACGCACATGCGCAGAGCTTGAAAAATCAAGGTCGCGGGATGCCATTTACCTCTTAGGGGCGTCTTTAGCGCAGCGGATATGACCTCGGCAAGCTGAGTTGTCGTAAAAATCGGTTTTTTTCTGCGCGCTTCAGTAACAGCTTGTGCAGCTCTTTTCCACCTCGGCTCTTCCCCTAAGTCGCGAAAAATACGGGCAAGCTCATCTTCTGACCATGTATTGACGATCTCTTTGGCTGTCAGGTCGCCAGTCGGGTCCATACGCATATCGAGCGGGCCTTCTTTGGAAAAACTGAACCCTTTGTAATCTTTGTCTAGTTGCATAGATGACACTCCGAGGTCAAAAAAAAACCATCGACCGAATTAATCTTCTTATCTTTTAAGTACTGATCGAAATGACTAAAATCTCCCTGGACAAACTCGACCTTGTCTGCCCATGGTGCTAACCGCTCTTTAGCGATAGCAAGCGCTTCGGGATCCTTGTCGCATCCGATGTAGCGTTGAATCTCAGGATGCGCTTCGAGGATCGCTCTCGCATGGCCTCCAGCTCCTAATGTCCCATCGAGAAAAATTCCGATGGACAATCCGTTCAAACACTCCAGAACTTCTTCGACCATGATGGGAGTATGTGGAGGTATACTCATCATGACTCAACGGTTTGTTTTTCGGGCAGCCCGCGACCTACAGCAAAAAAATCGGCGCCGTCCGCCGTCTTTTCCCCATCATCTTCGATCAGGGCAAAGGCCTCTTCGGTCAACTTCGCTAAACTCATTTCGGCATCTTTGCCGCTTAAAACTGCTTCCAGCTGCGTTTCATAACGTTCTTTCGACCAGATTTCGATCTTGTTCAAGACGCCGGCAATCACGATCTCGGACTTGATCCCTACTGCATTCTTCAATGTCGCGGGGATGATGACCCTGCCGACTTTATCACATGTAGTCTGGTGCAAAGTCGAAAAGAACAGAGTGAAAAACTTTTGGTATTTGCCGAGATGCTGCTTCGCTTGGAATTTAGCGACAATTTTTTGGATGTCGCTTTGCCGATAGATTGCCAGGCATCCGCCAAGTCCAAGGGCGAGGCTGAACTCTAAAGTTCCTTCTTCGACAAGGCCCAAACGCATCTGCTGGGGTAGAACGAATCTCCCCTTTTCATCGAGTTTTGCAGAAGTAGAACCACTGAAGAAGAACTTTCCCATAGAGATGACGACGTTTTTCCCACCTTTTCCCACAATTTAACACCGAGACCACAAATCAGCAATCTTTTTTAGAGTCGGTTCCCACCGCCCCCGATCGAAAGCGAAACATAACCCATTAAAATTCAATCTGCTTCTCCATGCAGAAAAAAAGTGGGAATCGGTGGGATTAAGGATTGAAAAATTAACTTAAAGGTGGCAAATGAGTTTTAAAAAGCCAGAGGGTGTTTAAAAATTGCTTTCCCTCTAGAGAAGAGAGATATCGAGCAGATTGGAAAAGTCCGGCCGAGCCAAATATCGGGACGTGATATAGGCGAGGCCGGACTTTTCGAAGATGCCGAAAAGCTCCTTTTATAGAGGGAAATGAATTGTTAAATACCCTCTAAGGAGAAAATATGCCGCCACGCACAATCGACAATCTGGGCGTAGACGCCTCCACGCGTTATGCCGAAGATAAGCGCTCATTGGATCAAACCCTGATCAAAGAGTCACAGGCGATCCCTGCACAGACAGAGATCGAGGTGACGGCGCCCTCCTTCTCTAGCGAGGTGGAAGCTCTTCTCCACATTCAGAGGACCCATGTCGTTTGGGCCTTTTTCGCTCCCCCACCCTATTACTTTGAGCAAAGAAAACGGCTCTTCACCTATCAGCTCATCCCCTCGATGGGGTCCGAAGACAAGAAGGAGTCCCAGGCTTTAAAAATCCTGGCCAAGCTCAAATCAATGGCCGAAGACCGGGAAAAGGAAGGGAAAAATAAGCGACAGCTCTATGAGAAAGAACGAGAAATCGAAGAGGAGGAAAAAGAGAAAAAAATTCTTACCTCCCTTCTGAATTCGATCGCCTTGTTCGATAAGTTGATCATTGAAATAAATTCCCGAAGAAGCCAATATCAAAAGGGGTAAGAATTTATACTGCGTCCGCTTGGGTTTTGCGAATTTTGACTCTGCGAGACGAAGCAAAATCGAAGCGAAGCGGCCGAATGCTGCAAGCATCCATTGGATGGTTGCAGGTCATGCCGGAACCCAAGTTCCGGATGACTGGAGAGACCATTGCTGAATGGCTGCGGAGACACGAGAAAGTCCGGGGCACTTTCGCAGTGCAAAGCAGGTGAATGGAGTGAACTGGCCGCGAGCAAGGTTGCGGAAGCACGAGAAGGTCCAGGCGGACCTTCGCAGTGAGGACCAGGTGAACGCAGTGAACCGGGCCGATCGATTTGGCAAAGTCGCAGCCAGTCAAAATTCACAAAACCTAACCGGGAGCAGTATATGAGTCAAGCTGATTGGCTTTCCATTTTAGGCTGGAACAAAGAAGAGCTCGAAGACCTGCGTTTTGTCGGTTATTCCTACATTAAACAGGGGCAATACGACATCGCGATCACATTTTTCGAAGCTCTCGCGATTTTATCTCCCGAATCGGCCTACGACCTGCAAACTCTTGGTGCCCTTTATCTGCAAAAAGGGAACAATCTGATGGCCCTTAATTATATCGAGAAGGCAATCAAATTGGACCCCGGTCACCTCGCCACTCTCCTTAATAGGACGAAAGCCCTTTTGGCTCTAGGCTATAAGCGGCAAGCTTTGGCTCAAGCCCGCGCTTTAGAGAATTGCACGGAAGAGCAAATCGCGGGACAAGCGCAAGCTCTGATCATGGCATACACTTAAGAAGCTGTCGATAACTCTCAAAGCCATTTCTTTAATTTTTTTTTCGCTTCTGCAAATTTGAAGCTCAATGCTTTACCGAAAAACATGACCCCTGAGAATAAAAATGTGTTGCGCGCATTAGACCACGGTGCTAATTTGACGGCGTTAAAAGCCCCCCAAAAAAAGTTGTGGAAAGTTTGTTTATAACTTGAATGTATGCTGACAAAACCGCCTCAGGAAACCTGGTCTCAATTTTTAGAATTCATTTCCGAACGCTGTTCAGCGACGGAATTCGAAAACTGGTTTGCTCCCATCCGCGTCCTTGAGGCGGCAACCGGAGAAATCCAGCTCGAAGTTCCGAATATCTTTGTGCAGGAATATCTTCTCGACAATTACAAAAAAGATCTCTGCGCTTTTTTTCCCCTTAAAGCTTCTGGGGAGCCGGATCTGATCTTTGTACTCGCCGAAGTGAAGAAAAAAAACCCCCTTCCTACTAGCGATCCCGCTCCACCCCCACAAAGCCCCTCTCCTGCGGAAACCCATTCTTCTTTTCCTGAAATCAAGCTCAATCCCCTTTACATCTTTTCCAACTTCATCGAAGGCCCAACCAACCAATTCGTCAAATCTGCCGCGATGGGAGTGGCAAACCGCCCGACCAAATCGTACAATCCCCTCTTTATTCATGGCGGCGTCGGGCTGGGCAAGACACATTTGCTACATGCAATCGGACACCATATCCGCGAGCATCACAAAAAATTACGCATCCATTGCATTACGACGGAAGGGTTCATCAACGATTTAGTCGACAATTTGCGCAATAAATCGATTGACCGCATGAAACGGTTTTATCGCACTCTCGATGTCCTTCTTGTCGACGATATTCAATTTTTACAAAACCGGCCTAACTTCGAAGAAGAGTTCTGCAACACTTTTGAAAGCCTGATCAATCAGAGCAAACAGATCGTCATCACCAGCGACAAACCTCCCGGCCAGCTCAAACTTTCTGAACGCATGATCGCGCGCATGGAATGGGGCCTTGTCGCCAATATCGGCGTCCCTGATTTGGAAACCCGCGTCGCCATCTTGCAGCACAAGGCAGAACAAAAAGGTTTTCGCATTCCCCAAAAAGTCGCTTTTTTCATTGCCGAACATATTTTTAATAATGTCCGACAGCTGGAAGGAGCGATCAACCGCCTTAGCGCCTATTGCAGGCTCATGGGGCTCGATATCACAGAAGAGACTGTTCAAAAGACGCTAAGTGAACTTTTTCAATACGCCCCGCACAAGAAAATCTCGGTCGAAAACATTCTTAAAAGCGTAGCGACGATTTTCGAGGTGCGCGTCAGCGACCTCAAAGGGGGCACACGAATAAAAAGTGTCGCTTTCCCCCGCCAAGTCGCCATGTATTTGGCCAAAGAATTGATCAATGATTCCCTGATGCGACTCGCCTCCGCATTCGGAGGCAAGACCCATTCTACCCTTCTGCATGCCTGGAAAAAAATCGCTGGACAAGTGGAAAAAGACGAGACTCTGCGTCGCCAGATCGAAATGGCCCGCCGCAATCTAGAGGCTTAATAGGGAGTCGAGGCATAGCCGTAGCCGTTATAGAAACGGAAGATGTATAATCACATCAAGCACTCTATAAGATTGGGAAGAGCCAGGACTTCAGCAGGCAACTGGGTGATATTGTTAACTCTTACATCCAACTTTTGGAGATTTTGAAGGTTCCCGATTTCAGGCGACACCTCTGTAAATAGATTTTCGCTTAAATCCAACGTCTCGAGGCTGGTCAGTTTTCCGATCCAGGACGTTTCCTTGCATAAATTGTGGCTGAAGTCCAAGATGCGCAAATGATTGAGATCGCCTTCTTGAATCGACAGTTCCTCTAGCAAATTATTACTTAAATAAAGAGTTTGTAGCCCGGCCAGATTCCCTATTTGAGGCGGCAGGTTTTCCAACCCGTTATGCATTAAATTCAGCTCGATCAAATTGTTAAGGCCTCCAATTGTATCAGGCAAAGTCTTTAGCATATTGTTAGCCACAGCTAATTCTTGCAGATTGACAAGGTTTCCAATCTCCACCGGTAAGCTTTCAATCTGATTGAAATCTAATGTCAAAGCACGTAAAGCGTTGGCAAGGGTACCGATCTCAGTCGGCAATTCAGTGAGTTGATTAGAACGAGCATTCAAAGTTCGAAGATTGCCGAGCGTCCCGATCCAGCCGGGCAATGCGGTTATCTCATTTGAGGCAATGTTTAACGTTTCCAAATTCTGAAAAGTGGCGATTTCATCAGGCAATGCTGTGAATCCGTTCAAACTTAGATTTAAAGATTGCAAACTGTTCAAGTTAACGGCTTCAACGGGCCATTCTACCAAACGATTTTGAGTCAGATTCAATGTTTCTAAATTGAGAAGATCTTTGAATCCAAGGGGCAATCGACGCAGCCGGTTTTCACGCAATTCCAATGTTTGCAATGCAGCGAGATTACCGATCTCTTCGGGTAATGTTTTAAGACGATTGAAGTTTATGTCGAGTTCTCGCAAATGGATAAGATTCCCTATCTCCGCAGGCAATGCGGTCAGCTGGTTTTCGTTAAGTTCCAAAACTTCCAAGCCTGTGAAAAGGCCTATCTCTTTCGGCAAGCAGTAGAGATCGAGATTTTTTAGATCGAGCTGTTGAAGAGCTTCGATGTGCTCAGAATTCTTTGCAAGGAACAACCGAATCCTTTTAACTTCTAAATCTCGGCTGACATGCATGGACGGATCAAGTTTTTCAATTTCATCCACAATCCTGGGCCACATCGTCGTTAATGCTTTATCCTCGATAGATTGGGCGAATTGAACAATCTCTTCAGAGGTATGGACTCTACTTTCTGCATCGACTCCAAAGGATTTCATGATTTTCACGATCCTGGAAAAAACACCCATGCGATCCGCATGCTCATCGGGAACTGTGACAATCTTCGGCCTGATCCGCCCACATAAGGCCAAATCAGAGTTCTCACAAAATCTAGAAAGCTTGTTCAATTGCGTCGCAACAAAGTGTTGGAAAACATTGGAGCTATTGGAATCGGGCAAAAAATCGCCGCTGTTTGAATTGTTTTCTAGAGAAAAACTTAAAATATTATCTATTACTTCATTAGGAATGGAATTAAATGACATAAATCACCCTTTAAATTTAATTAATATAATTATAATTAAAAAAAGCGTTAAAGTCTATGTTTAAGTACATTGCCTTGAGTTTACTAACAAACTGAATTAGAGCGATTTACAAAAAACACGTGGGCAATAATAAAATATTTATTAACCATTTACAGTCTTTACAATTACATTGATTAGATTCCAATTCATTGTTATAAGAAGGTTAAATACGAGAACTGAAGAGGGACATGTTTAAGAAATTCAGCAGTAAAAACGCATTCGATAAAGATGATACTTCCTCATCTATCTATTCAGACCTTTCCAATCGTCCCCCAAATCCCTTCACGACAGATTTGATGAACGCCATCGAGCCGCATGCCTTTGATATCGTTGAAGAAGAGGCTCAAAAAGAAGAACCTGAGACAACCATTGCGGCCGGCGTCTCGATAAAAGGGACAATGTCCTTTCAGAAGCTCATCCGGATCGACGGTACCTTCGAAGGGGAACTTCTCTCTTCCGGCAAATTAATCGTCGGCCCCACTGGCACCGTTAAAGCCAACATCAATCTCGAAGAAGCTTTCATCTCAGGCAAAGTCACCGGTGATATCATCGTGAAAAAACGTCTTGTCCTGCGCGGCAGAGCGGAAGTCCGCGGCGACATCACTACCCCACTCCTCAGTGTCGACGAAGGAGTCTCCATCGTTGGCATCTTGAATGTTGTCCAAGAATCAACGGCCGAATCTTCAGAAGAAGATCCCTATTCAGAGCCAGAAAATTAAAAAATGACCGAGAAAAAGTAGTGTTGTGTCTCAACTGCCCTGTGCTATAATTAGAAATGTGGGTGTAGGACCCTTATTCCATTCAATGTGATTGATTATCCACCCTTACTCCTTTTATATTTATTTAACATACATGATAGGAAACGCAAGTGCCCCCAAGGCGATAGCTCTAAATAACTATAAGAGAAACTAAAGGAATTTTTTCTTCTGAACCCCCTCCGTCATAACTAGCAACACTCTTGAGGGAATATCAAATCGGCAGAAAAAAAGCTGATAAAGGTTGCAGCAACAGAGCCTATTTTACCTACCCATGATTTATAAAGAAAAACTTTTGGAAGTTTAATTTTTTGGCTAAACATGGCGTGCCAATACTTGATTAGGAATAAGAATGCCAAAAGAGATCCTCAAAGTATAGAGATGAGTTTAAATAATTCTCGTTTTAAGAATCAGTCGCCTCATTTTTCTTAAATTGAAGACTATTGAATAACAGCAAACGCGAGAGCATCGACTTGCGTGGGGAAAAAAGCTTTGAGTTCGTTCCCTATGGACCGGAGTATGGCATCGTCCAAGGACGGAGCGATAAGTAAAACTCGTTTATCGCATAGGATTTCTCTGCGGCCGTGAGAAACTTGGATCCGATGACGAAATTCGCCATGGGAGAGAAAATGGCTGTGGTCAAAGACTTTGCGAAGGGCACTATGTACAGGAGCCGAAAAGACTTTGCCAATTTCTAAGGCCAGCATATGATGAGGGTCGAATCCCATTTTCTGCTTTTGCCAAAAGCTAGAAGGGAGCGGGATCAGCAGGTCGGGCAACGGACGCGTGGATGCAAGCCATTGGTAGGCCATCAAGGAGGCGGCTGCGGAAATGCTTTCAGGCCTGCCTGAATGGATGGCGTTGAGCAAAGTTTGAGCCGGGCCAAAGGCTTCGCAAGCTGCAAGCTGCTTGTGGATGACGACAGACCGATGCACGCATCTTTCACACCTCCCTTTGCCAAATTCTGCAAAACAGGTGCGGCAGCGGCCATGCAGATCGATCAAGGAGATCTGTTCCAGGCAAACGGGGCACAACGTGTTTTTTTCCCGAGGGAGAAGGTCATCGCAGTGCAAACACAGGCGAGGATAAAATAGATCTAGGGCTCGTTTAATACTGAAGACTATAACGGGGTTTTTCCAGACTGCCTCGGAGCGTCAAGGTGAACGGCTCCGTGATTTTCAGCATCACGTCTTGATGCATCTTGAGATCGATATGGATTTTCCCGTCGAAATCGATGTAAGACAGCTGTTTGCCCGGCGCCAGATAAAATTCTGCGCGACCGCCCTCGCTAAAAGAATTTTGCAAGGACATGAGATATAACTTATTCCCATGGAGTTCGACTTCTAACTCCCCTTGCACGGGGGTTAAGATTCCTGGGTCCAGGCCAATTTTTTTGATCATTTCTAAGGGAACGTCGAAGATCGAAGACTCTTTTTTAAACTGGTTGACAAAAGCGAGCTTGCCAAAACCTTCTAGGGTTGGGATCTCGCCGAGATCGCATTGGACATCGGAGAGGGTGAAGCTTTGTATCATGAAAGGTTTGACGACGGCTTTCGAGTCGCCGCCGATTTTTTGCATAAGGCTAGGCTGAAGATTGCGCACGAAAATGTGCGGAATGGTGAGATGCCACTTTTCTTTTTTTGTAAGTTCCATTTTTTTTATGCCGATGACGCCGCAAGGATCATCGATTTTTAATTCATTGAATTGAATGCGTTCCGCGGTTGCTTCCAGGTTTGCCTGCAAATAGCGGAATTGGTAACCCAGCAACTCAAATGCCTGGCCGGAGAGTGTTCCATTGGCTTGAAATCCCCGCTTGCTCTCTTGGTGGATAATTAAATCCCCTTGCCAACGATACCCGTTGCCGATTTTTAACGACTTCGCGCTTTCTTTCAACTTTTTAGGAAGAAAATTAGCATCGACCGCGATGCTGCCCGATAAGATTGACGCAAGCGGCGCTTTGCGCCTATCATTCTTTTCCAGGGCGCAATCAATGCCATAACAACTGCCCTGGATCTTCTCGAAAATCGGTTTTCCGTTGTTCGTGCTAAAGGAGATTTTTAAGCCTTCTGCCTTCGGATGATCGTAAAGTTTAAGAGCACCGAAGGGCTCTTTAGAAAGGTCCATCTGCAATGCAGCCCAGAACGGGCTTTCCCATATGATCGTTTTTCCGCGGATGGAAAGCACATTTTTTTCATAGCGCAGCTGCAGTTGCTCAAAAGACGCATCTTTGCCGCCAAAACCGTAACGTCCCGGTTTGAGCGATGTCTGCAACATGCTGTTGACTGTGCATTCTCCGTTTCCTTCCAAATTCCCTTCCCAGCTGAGGTCTTTTAACATTGGGGGCACGAGTTTTGCATCGACGCACCTAGCCATCATAGCCGGAGCCAAGGAAAACTGCAGTTGCTCTATTTTGACATTTCCCTGTTTGGGGAGTACAACTCTGTCGGCTTTGATTTCGCCAAGGCTGGCACCATTGCCTTTATCTTTGAGCTGCAATTCCATGCCTTGGCAAATAAGGCCGTCGATTGAGTTATAAGTAAAGAGGGTGGTTTTTTTATTTCTCGCCGAAAAGGAAAGGGGCGCTTGAAGATCGACGAAGAGATTCGCTTCGCCGGAAAGTATGCAGGGAATTCGGGAGAAATCGCCTGTCATGACAACCCCCGCGGCAAAATTTCCTTTCAACGAAGGATCGATTTTGGCTAAAGCGCCCATCTCCCCTCTAATCGATTCAAATGTGCAGGACAATTGCTTGCGGTCCATCCTGAACTGCCCGCTGCCCTTGCATTCGATGCCTTGCCACTTTCCTTCGAATTTTTGCATAGACACTTCTTCACCATCGACGATGAAAGCTCCTTTCAGCGTCAAACCACCGCCTTCCAAATGTTCGATGAGCCAATTCTCTCCGATTTTATGTGCTTTAAGCTCGAAGAAAGGCCAGGCCGAGCCGCGGACTTTCAAATCGCGGCTTTCGGCGTGAAAGGAAAACCCTTTTTCCGCGCTTTCGGAATACAGGCGGGTCTGCAAGGTGCCCGCAAATTGCCACTCCTGTAAATTTTTAGAGGAAAAGGTTTTCGAAAGAAAACCGGCATTTTGCAAAAAGGCCGCAGTGACATGCAACTCCTCGCATTTGAGGATAGGCTGCATTTCAAAGGAGGCGAGCTTCATCTGTTCATCTAATTGATAACGCGTGATATTGAGCTGCGTCCCACCGAAAAATGTGGCATCCTTTTTGAAAGCGATTTCCCATTGAGATGATCCGTTACGCATCGCTTGCCCTTCGAAATGAGCGAATTCCTTTTTCCTGTCGAAAATTTTGAAGGCAAAATCTAAATGAGGATTTTCTGCTATTTCTGTCGAAAAATGTTTGAGCTGTAAAGTTAACGGGGTTCCGTCCACAAGCCGCCACACGCCTTCCCCCTTTTCAAGGGACAAGTGTTGATTTTTGGAATCGTAGAACAAGTCGCAGCGGCCCTCCGTCACTGACGTACAGGCGTTGATTGGAAATTTCAGATGATCGAAGTGGGCTTTGAAGCTCCACTCTGCTCTTTCCATTGACGTTTTGAGCACAAGCCCATTCTGCCCACTGGAAAACTCTCCATCCAATGGATATTCCAGTTTAGGCAAAGAAGGAAAATGTGCGAGAACGGAAAACAAATTCTCCACTCTTCCGGCCATTTGGGAAGTCGAAAGCGATATTTGGCCTCCCTGTAAAGAAAAGTCCATTTTTCCTCGCAATGCCAAGCTATTGCATTCGGCATAGAACGACGGAGCCATCAAGTGGTTAGCTTCGAGTTGGAACGATCCTTCGAGATTTTCAAAAGCGAGATCGAGCTCTCGATAGGTCAGTTTACCTCCATCGAGCGGGATCTCGCCGCCCCACTCTTTTTTGGCTCTGTCATAAACAAAATGCATCGTTTTATCTGCGAGCTCGAGCCGTGCCTGAGGATGCTGAATAGAAATTTCGTTGCTAAAGACCTCAATCGCCGCATTTTCAGAGTTGATCACAGCGGCGCATTGGAAACGGCCTGCCACGTCCATTCCGGGCAGAAGCATCGGAAGCCATAAACCGTAACTCGCCGCCGTCAGTTCAGCCTGAAATTCCGCCTCTTTGAAAAAGAAAGAAGGGAAATTTCCCTTTGAATAAGAAAAAAGAGCCGTTCCGTTGACAGGTTCATTAAACAGAGTGCCTTTTGCAAAGAGCGTCACAGACTCAGCGTCCTTGTTCACTGTCAATTCCAAATCCACAGGCATAGAATCCAGTTTTTCCATTTCAGGCAATACCCCTGCGGCTAAACTTTTACCGTCTCCTTGAACTTTGATCGTGGCAAAACATTCCCCCAGCGGTCCTAAAAAAGCAATTTCTCCATCGAGCTGGCCGTTCTTTCCTTTCATGTAAGAGGGCTGGAGGATAGAGTTTTCAACGTGAATGTTTGCTGATAAAGAGTCGAGGTTCATCTGTGGGTCGGAATAGCGGCCTTCGTCCCCTTGCAGATGCAGATCTTGAAGGTCCCAATTTTTCGCGTCCGTTTTAGTCAACGCGCAATCCCCTGTGATTTGCTTGAAAAATAAAGTTGTCTTCTGTTCAGGAAGAAACCAGCGCAGATGGTCTAAACGGCAGCTGTCCAAAGAAAGCCGTTGCCACTGGTCGTCTTTGTAAAGAAGCGTTGCGGCAAATGCGGCATCCACCTCCAAACACCGCCCCGGAATTCGAGCCCATGAGCGAAGAAAATCCAGCTGCTGCCCGTCGGCATTCTCGACTTGCAAATGCAAGCTGACATCGCCCTCAGAATGGCTGCAGAGCGAAATGACGCTTCGCATGTCCGGGGCGCAGTTGAGTGCAATTTCAGACCAGAAAGTTTTGTCTTCCTGCGTCCCCCCTTTCCCCTGGCAATCGAAAGCCATTTTTTGATCCTGCAGGAACAGAATTCCTTTTAAAACCAATTCCGGTTCTTTTTGGGGCTCAAAACGAAGAGTTCCATTTAGATCCTCTATGCGCAATTCTTCTGGGACAATGGGCGCCCCGACAAAAAAATTCCCGTTTTTTAATTCGAAAGAAACTTCCGCTATTGGATAAGAAAATGCGCCTTGGATCTCATCGCAGTGCACATCGATTCCCATGGACGAGTCTGAAAATGTGATTTCTTTGCCCCCGCCGCGGCAATGTAGTTCTTTAAATTGCATCGATTCGTCTAAGTAAAGCAAGCCCTCAAGCTCCACTTCTCCACCGGCGTTTTCCCACTCCCTTGGGATTTTCTGAACCAGCAATGCAGAAAGCGGAAGCAACCGGCTCAAATCGCTTTCCTCCAGCTTGAATCCCACTACCAGGCTTTTTTCAATCAGCGCCAAATCCGCTGTGAACATAGGGGGAACTAATGGACTGGGATCATAAGAAAAAACAAGATGGCCGATCGATTCCGGTTCGGCTCCCGGCGCCATGGAAAAATAGAAACGCCCCCCGGTGGGAAGCTGAAGCACGCCGTTCTTGATCTCCCAGCGAGGCTCAATAAAACGGGAACGGTAAAGAAAAGGCAGAGAGCGTTTTCCCCTTGCTGAAGAGATGAGAATCTGAGGATGGGAAATAGTGATCTTGGGTTGGAATTTCGGAAAGGCGCCCGCCAGTTTGAGCTCAATACGATCGATTGTCAGTTGGGAGTCAGGTTCTTTAACTTGCAGACCCGAAATCGCGATGGCCCCTTCTTCCCACTGCATTTTTTCATAAGACAGGCCATGGGGAAACAAGCGATGCAGAGCTGCTTTGCATCCGAGCAGCGCAAGAGGCTTATGAAAAACAAGCGCTCCTAAACAGAGGAATCCTAAAACAAACCAAGCTTTCTTCGATTTTTTTCTACGACGTAAATCCTGCGGCATCTCACTGAACGGTTGTGATTTTCAACCTTCACTTATCGCAGATTCCCACAAAAAAAATAAAGAACAACGGTAATGCTCACAGGACATACAACATTACAAAATTTTATAACATCCCAGTGGACAATGGCCGCAAAACTTCCTCGGGAACCCCAGGGGCCGCGCCCAAGAAGCCACGCGCGTGGCTGCCAAAAATGCTGAATACGTCGACGCCGGCGCTGAGTGCGAAGCCCCCAATGGCCAATGGATATTTAACATTACCGATGTTAATTTCATTAGAGCTGCGTGAATATGTCAATCGAGGCTTTTGGTTGTCCGGACAAGTATTATTATTCAGAATCTCCAGGACATCAAAATATCCTCGAGTGCATAGAGGGACCAGCATGAGTCCTTTTTCTTTCAGACGTTCTTTTTGATCTGAATAGGTCAAGTTTCGGCTTTGCTCAGGAACTTCCTTTCGCATCATGATCACTTTGACTGCCTTAGCAATCGTGCTGCATTGTTTTAATGCCTGAGGATGAAAGAACGAGAAAATACGCCTCTCCCCTTTCTTAGTGAGTGGATGCTCGGCAAGGATTTTTAAGTTTTTAAGCGAATAGGGAATCCTCAATCCGTTTTCTAGAGGATTTATATTCTCTGGGGCTTCGGCATCAAAATCCCCATTTGCAAGGAGGTCTTTTAATAGAGATTCATTGTAGTCTCTATAAATTTCGATGGGCTCAACAATGAAAGGAAACGTCTCGCTAAATTTTTTGTTGGATTCATAAGCGTCCATTGCAGTTTTGAACATTTCGAACGCTTTTTCGCTGATCATTGGCACCAGACCAACGAATTTTCCCAGGCAGGCCATTTTTCGGGCGCTATATGTACGGGGAAGCATAAATCTTAAGTCTTCCTGGGCTGTGGCAAGCCGTCCTTCAATGCGAGGAATTTTTTCGACATCGAATAGGGTCAACCAAATGCCGGCGGATTGCATGGCCGCATTCCATGCTTTACAAACTTGAGAAAATCGGCCTGCATCGGTAAGTGTTAACGAATGAAAGCAAACTTGCGCAATATCGTCCTGCGGAAATGGTCCTGCGCCAAAAAGCACTGAGGGGTTATTATTTGTTGGTGCTGCCATAATGTGGTGTTTCCTTTTTTAGATTATTTCAATTGAAAATATTTATTTAACAAATTAGGAGTAATAAACATAATTTCAACTACGGAAAAACAGAGGCGAAAGCGCAAAAAAATAAAATCTGCCCTTTTTGCTTTTGCAGAAAATGTCACTGTACTAAAGCGGCATATTCTTCGCGGTCGAGGAGCTTGTCCGTCTCGGAATGGTCGGACAACTTGAGCTTGAAGAGCCAGCCTTCAGTTTCAGCGGAGGAATTGATGTGATGGATGAAATCGCCGAGTTTTTGGTTGATTTCGACAATTTCCCCGGATACGGGGGAATAAATATCGGCGGCGGCTTTCGTCGACTCGAGGACGGCGACTTCTTGTCCGGCTTTAACGCGCTTGCCGACTGCAGGCAGCTCAATGAAGACAACTTCACCCAGCTCTTTTTGGGCATGGTGGGTAATCCCAACAGTGCCGATCTCGTCTTCCACGTGGATCCATTCGTGCGAATCTGTGAATTTCATCGCTAACCTCACCAATTTGTGTGTCGTTGAAGACTTCAATGACCCACTCTTACTGAATAAATTTAAAACTTGCCCAAAGTCGGGGATGTTGTTCAAGTGAAAAATGCTGGGAGCTTAAAGAAAAATGCTGCGGTGTTCCTTTATAACGATGAATGCGATACGTGAAACCGATGCGGTCGAAAGAGGCAGGGTCATAGCCGAGCAGACAATGGGCTGGTATAAAAATCTGCATCTCGTAATTTTTTTTTGTGAATTCTGTCGAGACTTGTAAATCGGCGGGATCGCAATGCGGATGGGTGTCTTCAGTCCGAAAATGCGTCAACTCTTGGACTTGGACTCCTTGGACGGCTTGCGGCAGAAAAAGAAATTGATGGGTGAACCTAGTGGCGAATCCTGCTGTTTTAAGATCGCGTGTATCGAAGAAAAGCTCGACAGCGTCGCCGTCGTCAAAGCGGGGATAAAGGGCCTCTTCGAAAGGCTTGTCGACAAAAACATCGATGAACAGGCCTGATTCATTCCAGGCGGCTGCAATCTCGGCAAAATGCTCCTCCCCTAACCATTCGGAGGTATTCGCCAACAGATAACGGCTCCGCATTAATTTCGTCGACGGGGCAGATTTGGAATAGCGAAGATCTCCTTGAACGGAAAAAAAATCTAAGGGCCTGAGCGGCGGAAGCCGTTCTAAAACTTCACTATTCAAGGCGTTCCTCTGCAATCACCTTTGAGAGATCGATCGACTTTTGTTCTCGGATTTTGTGTAAAATGCCGAGCATCATATCCCTTTTTGCATCGAAAGAAAGGATTTGATGGCCCATTTCCACGGATTCCAGAGGCATGGCTGTGGAATGCCCTTTTTCATGCACATAATAAAAGGCAAGAGCGCCTCTCTCTCCCATTTTGACAGGAGACCATTCCTGGGGAGCTAAAGCAAACATCTCGTCTTTCGAAAAAGGGAGGTCTGTCTGCCGTTCTACTGTTTTATCTGTTTTTTCAAGCTTCCATTGAGAAGACAAACCGATCGAGTCGGCGGGGTCATTCGTCCTAATCCAAGAAAGATCTTCAGGATTGGACTTAAGCCTGTGTTGAACTTCATTCATATAAGTCGCTAAACGCGCATTGCTATAAAAAATCAAAGGAAGGTTTCCCCCTTCCCCCGGAAGGGATCCGAATTGAGCGCGGTAGTTGTCTTCAATGTTTCGCAATAAATCTGCAAACGCGTATTTCCCCACGAGATCTTTCGTATCTTTAAAAGATTTATAATGTCCATCTTCTTGCTGAAAGGCATGAGAATGCCGTTTACGGGCATCCGGATAGAATTGCTCAAGCCGCTTGTCAAGAAGAGTGTCCAAAGTCCCATCTTTCGAAGCTTGGGCGAAAGTGAGAATTTTCTTATCGCCATCGCGGCTCAACACTTGGATACGATAATAGTGTTCTTTATCGGGAGAATAACAACTCAGCAACTTGTTCGAAGTATTTTCTGGCTCTCCTTTTAACGTAGCTGAGCCTAAGAGGTGAGCCAGTTCGGAACCGTCTTTGAGGCCCGTCAATGGAAAAACTGTCCCTTTCATTTTTAGACTAACCGTCGCAGCCTTGACCGGCACAGCTTCTAAAGCTAACTGGATCTTGCCGGACTGGGCATCGATCATTTGGGCACGTGCGAATTGATCGATTTTCAAGCGCAATTTCTGATCCAATTTTTCTAATGCTGCCATACGCTCCTCTTCTGAACTTGCTTTGATGGAGGCAAGCTCGGGAAAGTGCGACTTCAGTTTTTCCCAATGTTCACCACTTGATTCCCAGCCCCAAGTTTCTTTCACGCTGATCGACTGGCTTAGATTGTCTTTGCTGACCTCGCTCCACTCTATCTCGACCGAGCGTTCGACAAGTTCGGGAGCTCTTTTTTCTATTTGCTCTAAAGACGCAAATTCTGTCGGAATAAGCAAGTCTGTTCTTAAATGGGAAGGATCAGCGGCAATTGTTTCAAGATAGACCTGAAATTTAAGCATCGACCGAAAATCGCCGAGCTCAAGCGAAGAGGGTAATTGATAGAGGGAGATACGTGCATTTTCTTTTGCGTAAGCATCAAACTGCTGGAACGCTAGGGGATCCATCAAAATGCTGCTGCTCCCGTCGTCAAATAAACGGCGGAAGAGCATGACTTTTTTCCAGGTGCTCAAGAGCATCGTCTCATCCATCCCCAAACTGCGCATTTTCATTTGGTAATATTGATTCGCTTCCTCTGCTTTTAAAGAGCCTTTCTGGGAAAATTGCCCATAGCCGGAGTAAATATTTTGAAAAAGGTCAGAACGAATTTCTTCTGCTTTCACGTCGTAGCCATTTGCTTCAGCGATTTGAGCGGCATTCATAATGAATAGCCCAATCAGAGAGACAAACCTTGGGCCAAACCAATCCTCCAAACTCTTGAATCCGAATAAGGCAAGATCCGATTGCGCAAGGAGAGGATCGGGCGGAACAGACAGTTGATTCTGCTGCATCTCTAAAATTTGCTTTAAAATATCGGGCGGCAAGTTCGCTTGATCGAGATAGAGTTGGGACATTAAGGCAAGCGTTTCCGATGTCGGCTGATGGCTTTTTTCTTTGAGCATGCGGAAATGCTCCAAATAGGGGGGAGCAAAACGGCCCCATGCTTTTTCGGCACTGATTTGGGAGGAGGAAGGGTGAACGTAAGGGCGATAACGATGAATTTTTTTGATACGCTCATCGAGATCGGGGCGGATCTCATCGAAGTAACCCCTGGACAGCATCACGGCTAGGCCGCTTGCCAAAAAATCTTTTTCGATCACGCCGTCATTTAGGAAGTTCGGCATTGCCCCTCTCTCCTTGGACGTGCGCTCTAATGGGGAGCTTTCAATCAAACGGCAGAGCCCTGCAAGCTCCTGCTGCATGATTGGAGTTCCCGCAGCACCTCGAATGACCTCCCTGTCGGGAATTTCTTGCGGCCGGTTGAAAGTGCTGTACGTTCCAAAAAAGCAGAAAGAAATGGCGATAGTCGCCGTGATGAAGATAAAAAAAATACGCTGATGTTTACGTAAGAAATTGAGCATGGTTATCTACCTTTGAGCCTATCCCACCAAAATTTTCGTCCATTTTCGGGATTATTTGAGCCGCTTTTCGATCCAAATTCGGGGGTAATATCAACCTTCGTATATTACCACCCCGAATTTGGATCGAAAAGCGGCTCAAAAAGAACCCAAAAATCGACTGAAGCTTTTTGCTGGGGATAGGTTCTTTGTCAAATTATAGAGAACGTTGACTTGAACTGTCGAGGAAAAAATTTATGGGAGGTGCGGATTGCTCGCTGCTCTTGCTTCGGCCTTCATTTCTTTCACTTTTTTTGCTTCTGCAATAACTTGAGCGAGTTCGGGCCGCTCGGCCATAGCGTCTGTCAGTTTACATACCCGCGAAAAACTGGCAATTTCTCTTCCAGATTCCAAATCTGTCCGACTAGCTAGACGAGAAGCGATGATAGCCTGTACCTCGATGGGAAGCGACAACAATTGGCTATTTTCCTGGACATAGAGCAAAGAGGCATCCATGGGGTTTAGCGGTTTTAGATGGGCGGATGCAGGACAACAAGCAGTCATAATTTAACCTACAATTATAATAACGATAATTATAATAAACTTTTTGTTTAAAAGCAATTACAAACGCAAACTACTTACTATGAAAGCCTAATAGGCTTTGGCGTAAATGACCCGACGTGAGCTTTTCTTGCCTGAAAATGGGCAGTTCCCCTCTTCCCCCGGGCCTTCTAAGGGGATGCAGCGAATGGTGACGCTTAAATCTTGCTTAATTTTTTCTTCAATGGCAGCATCCTCACCCCAATGGGACAGGGCAAACCCCCCATGGATTTCAGGATTCTCCAAATTTTTAGGGGTGAAATAAGCGTAAAACTCTTCTTTTGAATCGATTTTTTGGATGTGGCTGTCGCGAAATTTCTTCGCCCGGTTAAACAAATTTTGCTGGATATCTTCGAGCTGCCCTAGAACTGTGGAAAGAAGCTCTTCTTTGGATTGATGGGTAATCTCTTTGTGGCCTCGATCGCGTCTTGCAACGGGAAGCTTGTTGGCCGCAATATCGCGAGGGCCGACTTCTATGCGTATAGGAACGCCTTTTTTGATCCAGGACCACATTTTATCACCGCCGCGCATGTCGCGCTCATCGACGATCACATTTAAGCCGCGCCCTTCATAATGAAGATGGCGGAGCTGGCCCGCCAGGGCATGACAATGGGACAAAACCTCTGTTTTCGTCTCTTCTTTGTGGATGATGGGAAGAATGACAATGTGCGATGAAGCAACTCGGGGAGGCAGGATGAGCCCATCATCGTCGCTGTGGGACATGACCATGGCGCCGATCAAGCGCGTCGTGGCGCCCCAGGATGTTGTCCAAGCATGGCGCACTTCGCCATCGACATCGCGGAATTTGATATCCGAGGCTTTTGCAAAATTCTGCCCTAAGAAATGGGAAGTACACCCTTGAAGGGCTTTACGGTCCTGCGCCATTGTCTCCAGTGTATAAGTATTCACTGCACCTGGAAATTTTTCTCCGGGAGTTTTCTCTCCTTTGATCACGGGAATCGCTAGATATTTTTCGACAAAATTCGTATAAGTTTCGAGCATGCGCATCGTCTCTTCGCGCGCTTCGGTCTCTGTCGCATGCGCTGTGTGCCCTTCTTGCCAGAGAAATTCCGTCGTCCGTAAAAACATCCGCGTTCTCATTTCCCAACGTACCACGTTGGCCCATTGGTTGATGAGGATCGGAAGATCGCGGTACGATTCAACCCATTTTGCGTACATCGCCCCTATGATCGTCTCCGAAGTGGGACGGACAATCAACGGCTCTTCGAGCTCACCTGCAGGAACGAGTTTGCCGTCTTTCCCTTTTTCAAGACGATGATGCGTCACCACGGCGCATTCCTTTGCGAATCCTTCCACATGCGTCGCTTCTTTTTCGAGAAAACTTAAGGGGATGAACAAGGGGAAGTAAGCGTTCGAATGACCTGTCGCCTTGAACATGCCGTCCAGGATCCGCTGCATGTTTTCCCAAATCGCATACCCCCAGGGCTTGATCACCATACAACCCCGAACGGGAGAATGTTCGGCCAAATCACCGGCGCGGACAACAGCCTGAAACCATTCTGGATAATTTTCTTCACGAGTCGGCTGAATCGCCGTTTGGTTTTTTGTCATAATGACGCTAATTTTATCGATGAGAGGCTTAAATGTGTAGCCAAAAGCTCGCGGAGCCGTTGCTTGGTGCGGTGGACTTCTTCAGCTCCTGCGCTCTTGCCCAGCAGAGGGCAGGTATGTGCAAACATCGCTTTTTGCACCTGGGTTTTGGGAAGTAGGACTTTTTCCAGATATTCAGAGGGAGGAAGGACGAGAGCGATTGTCCCCTGATGCAAAAATCCTAAACGGGTTCTTCTTTGAGCAGCTCCGGCAATTTTTTTCCCTTCCCACATCAAATCATATTTTGTCGGTTTGGCCATGCAAAATTGCATACAGTGGGCATCCCAAGGGGAATAATCTTCCCGGGTCAATCCAAGGGGGGCCTCTCTGCCAAGAAATTCTTTCACAGCATTTAAGACGGCACTGTTTACAAAAGCATAATTATCGAGAGTATTCGAAGAAAATTCACAGCACGATGCAGGGACCATTACTGAGAAGGCCATGTCCCACATATGAAACACGATGCCACCTCCTGTCGGACGGCGGGCAACCTGCAAGGAGAGTTTGTCTACCTGGTCGAGATTTAAGAAATCCGCTGGTTTCGTGAAATAGCCATAGGTAGCGCTATCCCCTTCCCATTCATAAAGATGAAGGACAGGTCGTGAAAAGGCATCCGCTTTTTCGAGAAGCTCGCCGTCCAAACGCATATTCTCATCTGCGCTTTTGCAGCCCGTGTCAATCAATTCCCACTCAGTCATAGTGATTTAAACCGAGGCTTTTGTTCCCCATTGACGATGACGTTTTCCAAAAACATCTCGAGCGGACGGATCCAAATCGCGTGATCGCCAAACTCTTTCGAGTCATAGAGAGCCTCATAGACGACGCACATCTCCAACGTTTCGGTATGCCTGCCAACACTTAAGATTTTATACTTTTTCCCCTCATAGTGCTCAAAAAGGGCCCCTGAAGGCACTTTGGCAATGTTTTCCTTCTCTCTTTCTCTTTCAATTTTCATGGCATCTTCCATTTGGTAAAATTAAACACTTAACTCTCAAATCGTTGCAATATTTAAAAATATGATTTAACAAATATGTGCAAGTTTGCCAAAAAAGAGAAAAGCGCTTACAATTCATAAAGAGGGCTTATCGGGGGATAACATATGTTCGACAAATTCACCAATCGCGCCAAACAGGTCATCAAGCTCGCTAAAAAAGAAGCCCAGCGACTCAATCATAATTATTTGGGTACTGAACATGTCCTCCTCGGTCTTCTCAAGCTGGGCCAAGGCATCGCCGTCAATGTGCTGCGCAACTTCAATCTCGATTACGAAACCGTGCGAGCGGAAATTGAACGCCTCGTCGGATTCGGGCCGGAAATTCAAGTGTATGGCGATCCTGCGCTTACAGGAAAAGTTAAAAAAGTTTTTGAATTTGCAAATGAAGAGGCTGCTAGCCTCAATCACAATTATGTGGGCACAGAACATCTTTTGCTTGCCCTGCTCCGCCAAACGGACGGGGTGGCCGCTCAGGTTTTGGAAAACCTCAACATCAATCTCAAAGACATCCGCAAAGAGATTCTCAAGGAACTCGAAACGTTCAATTTGCAGCTTCCTCCGATGGGTTCGTCAGGTGGCCCTGCTCCCTCTCCGCCTCATTCTAAAGCCCAGGAACGGGGAGGAATTGCCGGCGATAAAACGCCTGCTCTTAAAGCTTATGGCCACGATCTGACGGAACTTTGCCGCGAAGGGAAACTCGATCCGGTGATCGGCCGCAAAGAAGAAGTCGAACGGCTCATTTTGATCCTCTGCCGCCGCAGAAAAAACAATCCGGTCTTGATTGGAGAGGCAGGAGTCGGCAAGACAGCCATTGTCGAAGGCCTTGCCCAAGCGATTGTGAAAGGCGATGTGCCGGACCATCTCGCTAAGAAGAAGCTGATCTCTCTCGACTTGACATTGATGATCGCCGGTACAAAATACCGCGGCCAGTTCGAAGAGCGCATCAAAGCCGTGATGGATGAAATCAAAAAGAACGGGAATATCCTTCTTTTCATCGATGAGTTGCATACCATTGTCGGAGCGGGCGCTGCTGAAGGCGCGATCGATGCCTCCAATATTTTGAAGCCGGCCCTTTCTCGCGGAGAGATCCAGTGCATCGGCGCGACCACGATCGACGAGTACCGCAAACACATCGAAAAAGACGCCGCTTTAGAGCGAAGGTTCCAAAAGATCCTCGTCGCTCCTCCTTCCTTAGACGAGACGACAGCAATTTTAATGGGCCTTAAGCCAAAATACGAAGAACACCATAAGTGCATTTACACCGATGCGGCTCTGAAGTCAGCGGTTTATCTTTCCGACCGGTATATCACAGGCCGTTTCCTGCCCGATAAAGCGATCGATCTGCTCGACGAAGCAGGCGCAAAAGCGCGCATAGCTATGATGCATCAGCCTCAGGATATTACCAAATTCGAATCCGATATTGAAGAAATGCGAACATTGAAAGAAGAAGCGATCGGCAAACAAGAATACGAAAAAGCGGCAAAGCTACGCGACAATGAAAAAAATCTGAGGGATAAGCTCCAACACATCCGTGCGGAATGGGAAAGCAAAAAAGACGAGCATCAGGTGATTGTCGATGAAGAAGAGGTCGCTCACATCGTCGCCAAGCAGACAGGCATTCCTCTCACTCGGCTTACCGAAGGCGAAACGTCAAAAGTGCTCAAAATGGAAGAAGCTCTTAAAGAGAATATCATCGGACAAGACGATGCTGTCGGTACCGTATGCCGAGCTATCCGTCGCAGCCGCGCTGATATCAAAGATCCGAACCGCCCCATCGGTGCATTCCTTTTCCTGGGTCCGACAGGAGTCGGCAAAACGCTCCTTGCCAAACAGCTCGCTGTCCAGATGTTCGGCGGCGAGGATGCGCTGATCCAAGTCGACATGTCGGAATACATGGAGAAATTTGCCATCAGCCGCATGACGGGATCGCCTCCCGGCTACGTCGGCCATGAAGAAGGCGGCCAGCTCACCGAACAAGTGCGCCAGCGCCCTTATTGCGTCGTCCTTTTCGACGAAGTCGAAAAAGCGCATCCCGATGTGATGAACCTTCTCCTGCAAATCCTCGAAGAGGGGCGCCTGACAGACTCATTTGGCCGCAGAATCGATTTCCGCAATACCATCATCATCATGACCTCCAACCTCGGTGCCGATCTTATCCGGCGCTCTACAGAGGTTGGCTTCGGCGTTCAGGAAGGGATGCTCGATTTCAAAGCGATGCAAGAGAAGATCGAAGGCTCGGTCAAAAAAGCTTTCAAGCCCGAGTTCATCAACCGCCTCGACGGCATCGTAATCTTCAAACCTCTCGATCGTCCGCATCTGTTCCAAGTGATCGAACTCGAGGTCAAAAAAGTCAAAACCCGCATCCAGCGAAAAAACATCAACCTGGACCTCGACGAGAAGGCCAAAGAGTTTCTCGTCTCGAAAGGCTTCCAGCCTGAAATGGGCGCGCGCCCTTTGCGCCGCGTCATCGAACAATTTCTCGAGGATCCTCTCGCGGAAAAACTGCTTCTCAATCCTGGGAAAGGCGGCTATTGGCATGTCTCGGTAGAAGGGGATAAATTATTGTTCACTGAACAAGAGCCCCCTCCCGAAAAGAGCAAAAGCAACCTCGCGCTTTCCGGCCCCTCTGAGCAGAAAAAGTAAAGTTATTTTTTTGATTTAATGATTTGATAATTTCTTAATTATTTGCTATTATTAGTACATTAATTAAGGAAATTTCATTATGGCATCAAAATTAACTTTTCAAAGTCAAATTCAAACGCTTAAACAACAACTCGCTGAGACTGAGTTTGTTGATCCGACAGCGACGGACATCGAAATAGACCGGATCGCACGGGGCATTCTCCAAACGCCGATGCCGCCCGAAGAGCAAAAGCAGATGTTAGGCGAACTGCTCAAACTGCGCGTCCAACTCGTTCATCATATTCCTATCAAAGGCCTAACGGACACCCTCTATCTCAACCTCATCCAAGATGCCGTCCCTTCGCCCATCTGTCCGGCTTATGGCAAAATGGGGTTCCCAACGGTGACCACTTATCATCAGATAGGCCCCAACATCTCCTGCGTGCGTCTCGACCCCAAAGGATTAGAATTCGTCCCTAAACGTATGCTCAAAGAAGCCGGGTCTTTGGAAGGTAAACAGGTCGATCTCTTATGGACCGCAGTTGATGGAAGATTCTATGGCTTTAATCGCTCTCTCAATCATTCATCGCATTCGTGGGCACATCGGCATGCCCTTCCGGGACCTGAACACACTCCGAATTCCGATATTTCGTTCGATATCGATGTAGGCCTTTTCCCGGAACTCGGCTATGAAAATTCTGCCGAAGCCGGCGCCCTTGCGTTGAATCGGATCAGTCCGATGAAAGTTCATGTCCATGCCCCGCAAGATCTCAGGAATGTCAAACCCGGGGATATGCTCTATTCTCCAGACAATTCCCATTTTCGCGCCCTTCCAGGGACACCCTTTGGCATTGATTGGTCCGTGACAAAAAAAGACGATCGGATCGCCATCACGAAAAGAGTCGTGATTTTCGACTACAACCATCCGATCAGCAACGCTCTCCTCGAATCCATGCGGTCTTGCCCCGATTTAAATGAACATTTACATCGAATCACAAAAGTTCCCCATGCGATCCAGAAGACATTTGCTCTCACCATCGAGGCTTTTGAAAAAAACGAATCGACGGCAATGCACACGTTTCATCAATTGCCTCTAGCTTTTCAGCATGGAATTTATCGAGAGGCCTGGATTTCTTTTGGTTCTCCGAACGGCATTCACGGAGATTTCGGCAGGGCATCTTTTGAAAATGAGCCTGGCCTCGATCAAAATTATCATTGCGGGAATCCACGGCGCGCGGAAGCGGTGCTCAATTTTTGCAAACGTTTGGAATACTTGCTTGTCGGTTCCCAGTTCGAGCTCTTATTTCAAGCGCAGTCTCTGGTCAAAGGCGATAATATTCTCAACATGATGAAATGCGCAGAGCTTTTCAAGAAAGATCCCCACGCGGGACTCGAAGCTTTCCATCAAACATTGTCAGAAGAGGAAAAAGGAGCCGTCTATTTTGCTTTTTGGGAGTTGAGCGGATGTCCCCGCCTTCCGAATTTCGGGACACATTATTTTCCATTGAATACCGAAGATCAAAAAGCGGTAGAATTAAAAATTCAAGCCATTCTGTTGGCGGCATCGCGCCAAACGCACAAATTCGCAACACCCATTGTCGAAGACCCTCTGCTGAAAACAATCCCTTTAGTTTTTGAGGACATGCCATCCACAAACCATCGATTCGCAGAATACAGCCTCGACTTTTCTCCGCTTATTGATAAAGAACAGGAAGTAAAAGACGATCTTGTTACATCGCTGGTTCGAGATGAAATCATGAAGCTGGTTTTTAGCGATGCATTTCCACTTCTGGAAAAGGCGGAAAGAGCTGAGCAAGTGAATAACTTTTTACTGATGCTTGAACGTGGAAACAGAAATCTCATTTACAAAAGAATCTACAATCAGTCACACGATTCTAAGAAAGGCGGGCCATCATGGGCAGAAAACCATGTCGCTGACGATCTAGAACTTTTAACGAATATCCTCCAGGAAGAACTCAATTAATACCAAGTCTCTTCAAAGACCAGAACGGACAATGGAGGAAAGGCAAAATGAAAATGGGTAGGATTCCCCCTGGGATCCTTAACAATCCCGGCCCAAGTGTTTCTAAATTGTCCTGTACCTCCGTATTGGACTCCATCGGTATTGAAGATTTCTTTGGCTCCTTTGACCCAACATAATTCGGGATCTTCTTGTAAAGACGGCAAGGGGAAATCATATTCCATATAGCCGGTCGGAGAAAAATTAAAAAAGACGGCAAGCCTTTGCCCTTCACGATCCAAGCGATGAAATCCGATGACTCGATTGTGGGCATCCTGTGAAATGAGCTGATACCCTTGTCCGCGCTGTTTCCAAAAAGCTTGGCGGGAGCGGTACATACGATGAAGATCGCCCACGCATTCTTGTAAGCCACGGTGAAAAAAGTTTTCGGGGTGATGGTCTAAAAGATGCCATTCCACGGCCCCCTCGTCGGATCTCAAACGTTCGTTCCAAGGCCATCTCTGTCCAATTTCATCCCCCATATGAATGGCGTGGCCGAAGCCGGGCGTCAGAAGATTCCAGGCGTGAAAAAGACGCATATCAGCGAATTTTTGCCACGTGTCTGCAGTAGGCAGCGATCCGTAAACCGTAGAATGCCTATGCGGGGCTCCTCCAGCGGAGTCGTCATGAGAATGGGAAACCATCCAGTGTTCCTGTCCCATTTCACCCAGGTTAAGAAGAAGCTTTTCGTAATGATGTTCTTTCCAGCTGCGTTCCGCATAGGGCGTCCGGAAATAGTTCCGCGTCCTAGATTGCTGATGCACTCCTAGTTTAGCATCAAAACCTAATCCCCCCCTTGCGACTTGGACAACCCCATCCGTATCTTCGGCGAGCATGATAACGCCCGGATACCGTTCGTGCACAATGTAATTCAATTCCTTTAAAAATTCGATGGCCGACCCTTGTTCGGACCCGTTTCTGCGGATCATAGGACTCACTGCATCCACGCGCAGGCCGTCCACATGCATCTCTTCAAACCAATATAATGCGCTTGCAAGAAGAAGACGTCTCGTCTCAGGTTTGTTGAAATCGAAGAACATCGTTCCCCAATAACAGGATTCCCCACCGAAGAGATTTGTTCCATCGTAATCATGCAGCGACTGAGAGCGGTCCCCGTTGTGTTCATGCTTATAATGGGTGGGAATCCAATCGATGATGACGCCTATGTGGTTTTGATGGAAAAGGTCGACCAAAAATTTGAAATCATCGGCGTTGCCGAGCCTACGATTGGGAGCAAAGAAATGATCGACCTGATAGCCCCAAGAAAAATCATTTTTGTTATCGAGAACGCCATATAATTGGATGTGAGTGAAAGGAATTTTTTTCTGATAGGAGACGATTTCGTGGGCAAGTTCTCGAAAAGCCATAGGACGGCCATGCTTTTTTTTCCATGAATCGACATGGAGCTCATAAATCGAAAGAGGCTTTTGGGAAGGGTGGCTTCGTTGACGTTTATCCATCCAACCTTGATCATTCCAGGTATAGCTTGCCCGGTCTGAAACAACAGACTCAACACCATTGTTCGTTTCTAGGACTGCCAGTCCAAATGGGTCCGTCCGCGCTTTCCAGTGGCCATGGCAATCTTCGATCAAATAGCGATAGGTCCTTCCCGTAAAGGCCTGGTGGGTGCGGACTTCGAACACGCCAAATCCTTTTCGCTCCATCGAAAGGCAATGTTCCTGTTTTCCATAGGCCGTGAGGACTAATTTGACTTGACGGGCGTGAGGAGCGAAGACTTGAAAACGGGTTGTATCGACATCCGGATGAGCCCCACGCCATTGATATAAAAAGCGGCCATCCGAATGGAACTGCTCTCTCTTTACGGCTTCCGCTTTCAGGATCGTGAGCCATTCCTGTACCCTTGGCGATGCGTGTTGGACCAGTTCATTCCAGGATTGCAGATCAATCTTCGTATAAAGCAAAGTCAACCGATCGAATTCTTCGATCTCTTTCATTTTATGCATTCCCTGAAGAACTTCCTTCTGTTCATGCAAATTTTTGTCCTGAATCTCCTGTAATCGTTGAACCGTGTTTTTCTGGATTTCCAGAACGTGAATCATCTCATAAAAATGCACCATTTGCTCGCCAAGCGTTTTTCCTTTAAGAAAAATCACAGGAGTTTGAATCTCCTGGAGAATCGGAAATGGATTTTCTTGCGTAGAGACCTGATGAATCCGCAGGGCACGCAAGAATAGATGCTGCATTTCGCCGGGAAGCGCCTCGAAAGTCTCCTTGTCCATTTTTTCCAGGAAATCCGAGAGCTTTTGCTTTTTTAGTTCGAGTGATTTTAGGACAGTATTCGAGTCCACGGATCTCAGAGTTCTTGCGACAACCCGTTCCATCCGCTCATCGCATATGGAGCAGATCAGCTGGGCTCTCTCGGGCGCAATCTGCATGTTACTCAGAAAATCAGGAATTTTACTTTCCAAATAAGCCAGACGGCCTAACTTGGAATGATGATACGGTTCTAAATCCCAAGAACGCCACTCATGAATGCGATCGATACACTGCCTGACAGCCATTCATTCCTGTTTTTTAAAATTGGACATGAGGGAGGTTAGCAGAAATGGGGATTTTATTTTTGCGCAAAAAAAAGCCCTTCCTCTGGAGGGGCTTTATAGTTTCAAGGAACCCGCTTAGACGTGAAAGCTATCTCGCTTTTCTTGAAGGACCTTACCGCCATAAGCTATAAGTTTTGTGGACATTTCATCTTGAGGGTTTCTGATCCATCTGGGAAACGTTGACTTGAGAGCAAGTTCAAGAATGCGGTCAACTTGGGGCAGTTCATGTGCTAGCCTGTACAGATAAGAACATGTTTGACCCACTGCCCTAACAGCTTTCGCCGCTTGAATTAAATTTTGTCTCGCGACAGTAATTGAATCAGTGGTGTTTGCCCAAAGTTCTTCAATTGTCTTTGCCCATAGTTCTGCCGGGAGATCCCCAGGACCTTGAACGCCATCGATATAACCAAGCGCTAACGGTTGGGTTTTTACATAAGAAACTATACCAGTCATAATTACCTTCCTTATTATTCGAGATATTAATTTCTCTCGAGTGTTATTTATTATAATTAATATAATATTAAAAATATATATATATTTATATATAATGCAAGTTACTTATAATAAATGATTTATAATATACAGTTTTATTTAAGTTACTTACAATTAGCGTATTAGATTAAAACTGAAGGGGAACCATTCTAAAGCAAGATGTTTTTATTAATGGACTAAAATTTGAAATTTGGTACAATACTATATTATTTAATAATAGATATTCACATGTCGATAACACAATTTATTAACGATAATTACACAGTCTTGTTTAAGGGCGATCGAGTTGACTTGAACAAACTGGAAGAAGTTGAGAATTTTATTTTAGCAGACGACCATGGTTCTTTAGGAACGCAAAGGATGCATTCTTTATTCTTGAATTCATATTTTAAAGATCCGGAGTCCAAGGTTTATGCCGAGAGCCACCCTCTTGGGGCGTTGCTCGACGATAGTGCAAAAGAAGGCCTTTGGCTCAATAATGATTTAATCGTTGAAGGATGGGACCTTGGAACTATAGAAGAGATTTTTGCTAAAGGGATACAATCAGTAGGTCAAACGAAAGATTTTAAAATCGATGAAGTCGCGAAACTATTTAATACTCTAGAATTTTCCAAAAACAATTTGAACCAGTACAGGATTTCATTAAAACAATTCTTGGATTCTGACAAAAAAACAAAAAGCAAAGAAATCGCGAAAAAGGAGCTCAAAAAAAACATTATTGAAGGTGAAAAGATCCGATTTAACAATAAGCTGCTATTTCAAATTGTCGATTCGACTTTCATAGAAAGACAAATTTCCCTGCTAGCGGCATTAAATCAAAAAGGCAGAAAAGCGTTAGTGGTAGGTGAACTGCACGTTTATAAAGAAAACGAAAACTCTAAGCCTTTATTCGATAATGACCCGAATCTGACCCATGGAAAAATCGGCCGAGGTTTTATTCAAAGCTATGTAAAGCAAACAAATGCCGTGATTTTGCAGCCCAAGCCCGAAGCGGTTAGTTATTATTTCCAAACCGACTTTGCTGCATTAATAGCAGAAACGGCAAAATTAATTGTTGATGAGTCGGAAGAACATTCAACCTATCTGTCCTTTTAATAAATCCAATTTCTCAGTATAATCTCTTTTTTTGGAAAATTGATTTTTATATGAGCAACAAAACTGTCGTCGTCGGCATGTCCGGAGGAGTCGACTCTTCCGTGACCGCTCTTTTGTTAAAGCAACAGGGCTATCGCGTCATTGGCATGTTCATGAAAAATTGGGAAGAGCAAGAACAAAACGGGTTGTGCACTTCAGCGCGCGATTTCGACGATGTCGTGAAGGTCTGCACACAGCTTGACATTCCCTATTACACGGTCAATTTTGTCAAAGAATATCAAGAACAGGTTTTCTCCCATTTTCTCTCCGAGCTCGAAGCGGGTTTCACTCCCAATCCGGATATCCTCTGCAACCGTGAAATCAAGTTTAAAGCGTTCCTCGAAAAAGCGCTCGGGCTTGGCGCGGACTATTTGGCAACCGGCCACTATTGCCGAAAGAACGACGCATCCGAATTGTTAAAAGGAACAGACCCGAATAAAGACCAATCCTACTTTCTTTACACCCTGTCCTCGCCTTTGCTTAAGAAAGTGTTGTTTCCCATCGGCCATTTGCATAAATCCGAGGTGCGGAAAATCGCTAAAGAGCATCGTTTGGCCACTTCGGAAAAAAAAGACAGCACGGGGATTTGTTTCATCGGCAAACGAGATTTTAAAGAATTCACGGGCCGCTACCTCGGCCATAATCCAGGAAAATTCGAAAACTTGAAAGGGGAAACCGTAGGACAGCATGACGGGATTGCCTTTTATACGATCGGGCAACGCAAAGGGTTGAAAATCGGGGGGCCCGGCGAAGCCTGGTTTGTTGTCGGCAAGGACATTGCGCGCAACGTCATCATTCTTGAACAAGGCAAAGATCATCCCTCTCTCTATAAAAGCGAACTGACCGCCGCGCCCCTAAGCTGGGTTTCCGGAGAAGCGCCTGCCTCTTTCCCATTTCCATGCTTAGCTAAAGTGCGCTACCGCCAGCCCGAACAGCCCTGCTGCATAGAAAAGATCGAAAATGGCCATGCTTTCGTGAGCTTTACTGCCCCGCAGCGAGCCATTACTCCCCGCCAATCGATTGTGTTCTATGTAGGCGAACGATGCCTTGGCGGCGGAATTATTCAGTAATTACGAGGTAATTCCATTTCTTTTTTGGTGATTCTAAATCAATTTTAATCTATTTGTAAGAATAGACGCCAAAATTGAACTGTTGAGTTATGGGTTTTAATTATTTAAAAATACTCGTTATATTTCTTTTTATTTTGACTGGTTGTGGAAAAGTATCCGACAGCGAAAAGGCGCAACTCTCCTCTTCGATCTCTCTCCATCAATCTTCGGGAATAGCTCTAGCGCGAGAGTTCTTTGAACAAGGAGGCTGGCCCACGCAGCGTTGGTGGGAAATGTTCGAAGATCCGCAATTGAATGAGATCATCGAGCTTGCGTTGAAAGAAAGCCCTACGCTGAACAAAGCCTTGGTTAAAGTTGCTGAGGCAGAAAACCTAGCCAGGAGAGAACGCGCTGCCCTTTTTCCCCGGCTCGATCTGGAATATTTAGAACAATGGAATTACTTCAGTAAAAATGGTTTCGACCGTTCTTATTTTTCGATTCCTCCTGGATCTCCTCCCATTCCGGCCACTGACAATCAAATCGATCTCACGCTGAATTTCAACTATGAGATCGACTTTTTTGGAAAAAATCGCAACCTTTACAAAGCCGCCCTTGACCTGGCTAGAGCAGAGCGTGCAGAAGCAATACAGGCCACGTTGATGCTAACGACCCTTATTGCTCAAACCTATATCGAACTGCAGATTAAACTGATTCAAAGCACTATCCTTCACGACCGGTTGGAAGATCGGAACCTCCTTTTTGAATTAGACGTTTCGCGCAGCGAATTTGGGCTCGACTCCGCCTCGCCTCCGTTAGAAAGAGAGCAAAAAATTTATGAGGCGGAGCAATCCCTGCTCCAGCTGGAAAATGAGATCGCCCTCGACCGGCATACGTTGAGCGTGCTTGTCGGCGTCGGTCCGGATGTAGACATCGCTCCCAAGCCCATGACTGCCCTTTTTGAGCGCTCTTTTGTCATTCCATCGGACCTCTCGAGCGACCTACTCGCTCGCCGCCCCGATTTGACCGCGCAGATCTGGCGTGTCGAAGCTGCCGCGGCTGAAATCGGGGCGGCGCAAGCGGATTTTTACCCTCGCGTCAATCTCATGGCCCTCGCCGGTCTGGAAAGTTTAGGTTTCAGCAAACTCTTTCTCTGGAGCAGTAGACAAGGCTCTTTAGTTCCCGCCGTCCACCTCCCCATTTTCACCGCAGGTAAACTGAAGGCCAATTTGAAAAATAAAGTCGCGGTATTCAATGAAGAAACCTACCGTTACAATGAATTGCTTCTCCATGCGGCAAAAGAGGTCGCGGACCAAATCTCCACATTAATAGCATCCTTCGATGTCTTGAATTGCCAAATCAGCACCCTGGAAACCGTCCAGGAAGAACTCGAATTGCAATTTTTGCGCTATCAACACGGGATTGCCACTATTCTTACAGTCCTCGAGAGGGAAGATCAATTACACGCATACCGTTTTCAATTGTTCGGTCTGGAAAGAGATTATTTATTGGCCGTGCTGAAACTCGTTAAAGCTTTAGGCGGCGGGTATCACTCTGCCCCGATCAAAGCAGGAAAGGGGGCGGCATGACATCGCAAAGCAATGGAAAGAAAGAAAAAAACCTTCCTGCCAAAATCCCAATTCCGCAATACACAATTCCGCCAAAGGAACAAACAAAAGTTACCGAAGAACAAAAGAGCGAACCAAAAAACAACCGTAAACGCAACAAAGCGATTATCATTACTTTGCTAATTTTTGCGATTCTTGGCGCCATTTGGCTAGCCTATTGGTTGCTTTATGGACGCTTTCATGAGTACACAACTGACGCTTATGTCGATGGGAACAATGTCGTTGTAACGCCGCAAGTCCCAGGGATCGTCGTTTCTTTTTCAGTCATGGACGCCGATTTTGTTCAACAAGGGAGAATTTTGGTCGAACTCGATAAAACCGATGCCAAAATTGCCTTGGGAAAAACCATCGCTGATCTTGGGAAAGCAGTCCGCGATGTCATGCAGATGTTCGAGCAGGCCAAACAATACGAGGCTGCCATTGCAAGCGCCAAAGCGGAATTCATCAAAGCCGCGCAAGATTATGAGCACCGCAAGAATTTAGTCGATGAAGGCGGTGTTTCTCGAGAAGATTATGAACATGCGGTAGCTGCCCTGCAGGTAGGGTTTGCCGATCTGATCGCGGCAGAACATCAATACATTGCTTCTGTCGCTCAGGTGGAAAACACAACCCTGGACACGCATCCTCTTGTCGACAGCGCAAAAAATCAGGTCCGTGATACTTATGTGGCTTATCAGCGATGCACGATTAAATCCCCTGTGACTGGTCTTGTCGCCCAGCGCACAGTGCAAGTGGGAGAAAGGGTGACCGAAGGGGAACCGCTGATGGCGATCATTCCTTTGGACCAGATGTGGGTTAATGCCAATTTTAAAGAAGTGCAGCTCACAAAAATGCGGGTAGGACAGCCTGCGGTCGTGACATCGGACATCTATGGCGGAAAAGTCAAATTTCAAGGCAAGATCGCCGGCATCGGCGGCGGAACAGGGAGCGTCTTTTCCGTGCTTCCCCCGCAAAATGCCACAGGGAACTGGATCAAAATCGTACAAAGAATCCCCGTTCGGATCGTCCTCGATCAAAACCAGATCAAAAAATACCCCTTGCGGCTTGGCCTTTCTATGGAAGCTAATGTGAACGTCACTGAGACCGATAAACCATTTTTCCCCTGCGAACGGCCGGCTGGCCCGCTTTACCAGACAGACGTTTTCAAGACGCAAGAACAGGGAGCTGAAGAGTTGATCGTCCAGGTGATCGAAGCCAATCTCTCTTTTGCCTTTATCGAAGACATGAGCGCGGGGCCCGAATGAATCCCCTCACGGGAATGATTCGATATTTTGTGATGTTCGCGCTCGCTGCAGCGACGTTCATGATCGTACTCGATTATTCGATTGCCAACGTCTCCATTCCGTATATTTCAGGAGACCTTGGCGTCAGCACGGATCAAGGAACTTATGTGATTACCTCTTTTGCGGTCGGCAACTCGATCGCTCTGCCCATCACTGGATGGTTGACAAAACGGATTGGTGCCGTCAAATTGATTTGCATTTCCTTGCTGCTCTTTACCTTTTTTTCATGGACATGCGGCTCTGCCATCGATTTTCAAATGCTCATCATCTCCCGTTTTTTGCAAGGGTTTAGCGCAGGCCCACTGATTCCCTTAAGCCAAACATTGATCGTGCTGAACAACCCTCCCGAGAAAAAAAATGCTGTCCTGGCCTTTTGGAGCACGATCGTCATCACCGCGCCCATTTTAGGCCCGATCCTCGGCGGATGGATTTCATATGACTACGTATGGCCCTGGATCTTCTACATCAACATTCCCGTTGGAATCGGGAGTGCAGCGATTCTTTGGTTTTTCTTGAAAGAACGAGAGACCCCAATCGAACGCCTTCCCATCGATTGGGTAGGATTAATCTTGCTTGCCATGGGAGTAACCTGCCTGCAATTTCTCCTCGATAAAGGAGAACAGTATGACTGGTTTAGGTCCGACCTGATGCTTTCCATGGGCGTGATTTCCTTCATCTCTTTTACGTTGCTGATCGTTTGGAGTTTGACGACAACGAACCCTCTGATCGAGATGAAACTTTTCAAGATCCGCACTTATGCACTTTCGGTGTTTTACATTGCGATCTCTTATGCGATTTATTTCGGGTCCGTTGTGCTCGTGCCTTTATGGCTGCAGACAAGCATGAATTACACGTCAATCTGGGCAGGGCTCGCCGTCGCGCCGATTGGGCTAGCGCCCTTATTTTTTACCCAAATGGCGACAAAGCTGCTCACTAAATACGGCCACACCCTGATGCTGGGGATCTGTTTTTCCCTCTTTGCGGTTTCCTGCTTTGCTTCCTCCTTTTTCGATACCGATGTCGACATTTGGCACATTGGCTTTTCCCGTTTTTTGCTAGGCTGCGCCCTGATTTTCTTTATCACTCCCCTCTTTGCTTTATGCTTGCAAGAAGTGCCCAACCAAAAAATGGCCAGCGCGACAGGCATTTTCCATTTTGTGCGGGCGATGGTCGGTGGCGTCGGCACTTCTGTATTTACCACCCTTTGGATACGTCGAAGCGCATACCATCATGCGACTGTCGGAGAAAACCTGACTCAATTCTCTCCACAAACTCAGTCTTATCTCGACCAACTCCATGCCCTCGGCCTTCACGGGAAAAAAGCTTTAGCGCAAATGAATGCCGCCCTTAATCAGCAAGCAGATATTTTAGGCATCAACGATTGCTTTTTCTTGATGGGCTGGATCTTTTTAGGCCTGTTGCTCTTCTTGCCCATTGGCAGAACGAGACGCAGCTCTATTCCGAAGAATGCCGCCTCGGCTGAATAAAGAAGTTCACACACAGATTTTTGAACCTCCCTCGCCTAAAGTCGAGGGATTCTTGCTTCATCGCTCTCCTTAAGGAGTCGCTCCACAAGCTTTTAAGACCGTCATCCCAACGGCCTTTTCAAGGATCGCGCTATTGAGGTCCCGGTCAATGACCAGTGAACAATTGGGACATCGATAGTAACGATCGCTTAATTTCATTTTTTTCTTACATCTGCAACCGCTGCATGTTTGCGTACTGGGAAAGTACTGCGACGTTTCCACAAAGTGTTTTCCCAGTGCCTTTGCTTTGTATTCAAGGCATCTTAAAAAGTGGCGCCAACTTGCATCGGCTATGGCTCGGGACATACTTTTTGTCCCTTTCTCGATGAGATTTGCAATTTTGAGTCCCTCTACACAAATGATGTCGTGGCTCTTGCCTACATTTGTCGATAGTTTGTGTGCAAAATGTTCTCTGCAATGCTTGATTTTGGCATGCAGTTTAGCGAGTTGTTTTTTAGCCTTTAACCAATTTTTACTAAATTTGACTTTTTTCGAAAGTCGTCTGGATAAGACACGGAGTCGAGGTAAATATTTAGCTAAGAAGCGGGGATTGGACACATACGTGGACTTGTTGTTACTCCCCGATGCCATGGTGGCAAACCGTGTTAATCCCATGTCAATGCCTACGGCTTTTTCATCTTGTATGGGGACGGCTGGCGGATCTGGAATTTCATATTCTGTGGAAAAGGCGATGTACCAGTGCTCTCCCTCTCGAGTAATGGCTGTCTGTTTGATCGTTCCTTCTATCTCGCGCGACTTGTGGAATCTTGTCCATCCGATTTTGGGTAAATAAACGTTGTCTGCTTCGACTTTAACACCTTGTGGATAGCGGAAATTATCCCGAACTCCTTTGCATTTGAAGCGTGGAAATCCTGGCTTTTTACCTAATTTTACGTTTTGGAAGAAGTTTTGAAAAGCTCTCTCTAAATTTTGAAGGGCTTGTTGGAGAACCTGTGAATGAATGTCTTTTAACCATTGAGTGCTTTCTTGCTTCTTAAGGGATACGAGTTCGTTGTTTTGATCGTAATGTTTGATCGATTTCCCTTCTTTTTCATAGGCTGTCTTCCTTTGCTCAAGCCCTCGATTGTAAAGAAAACGAGAAGCCCCAGCATACTGGGCGAATAGTTGCCTACGACTTGTTGTGGGGTCAAGTCGATATTTAAATCCCTTTTTCAAAAGCATCGCACTATGGTAATTTTGGCCTATGAAAAAGTCAATGGATTTGAGGCATGGAAGAACATGCGTATTTGCAATGCACGTACACTTGGCCTTTTTTACAAAGTATCGAAGGAAAGGATTCACGGAACAAGTGATGCGTGAATTGAAGTTGATAGTCACAAGCGTATGTAAAGAGTTTGAGTCAACGCTTATAGAATTCGATGGCGAGCAAGATCATGTGCACTCCCTTGTCAGTTATCCTCCAAAAACATCTGTTTCAAAACTTGTGAATTCCCAAAAGGGTGTATCATCACGTCTTCTTAGGAACAAGGGTATCCTTCTGTTCACCAGGCGCTTTGGGGAAAAATTCTCTGGTCGCCTAGTTATGTTGTCGGATCTTGTGGAAGGTGCTCCAATTTCTATCATCCGACAATACATTGAAAATCAGCAATCACCCTCACAATGATATAGACGAAACGGCGCGATTCATCTCGGCCCTAAAGGGACCCAGTTTTCTCGCGTCTAGTGGATAAAAGTCAGAGGGGGGTGCTTCTTTGACGCAGCTGAAATGCAACTTATTTTCGAGAATGGGTATTACCTCTCGCATACATAGTAATTTCTCTTTTCACCCAACTATTAGAAGGATTGCAAAGGAAAAAGAGAGCGGGGACGAGGAAAAGAGAAAAGAGCGCAAGAATCTTACCGGCTAGAGGCATCCCCGGATCAGAAAGTGGGTTATATCCCTGAAGATAGATCAATAAAAACATGCAGCCCAGGCTCACTAACAAAAAAATACGCTGCACCCCCAGCGCTTTGATAGACAAAATAGCATATGTTTTTGGGACTAGATGCCTAAAAAACTGATAGAGAGCTATGCAGACAAAAGCCGTTCCTGGCACAAAGACCCACCAAGGCGAAATGTCGAGACCATGTGTGAATCTTCCCACATCCCCTTGCACTGAAAACGTTTGAACAGTGAGATATTGAAAGATTGGTACCATGTTTACAACGGCAAACCAATAAAAAAACGAGTACATCCAAAAGCCATGCTGGATCTTAATTAAGCTAATCCAAGACATGATAAAGAGGACGATGCTCACTGACAGTCCTGCAATCCCAATAAGCGCAGCATTGAGACCTTGATGAGCTGCTAAAATCCGACCGTAAGGAACGTTTTCGTCGACCTGTAACAGAAGCCATCCTCCATAATCGACATCAAATGGGTTCGCTTTATATCCAAGCAGCCAGGCAACAGTTCCGTGTCCCCATTCATGTAAAAGAATTCCCAAATAGTAGCTGCCAATGAACATAAGAATGGTAATAAACAGTTTCATAAGCTTCTCTGAGTTTCCTCTGATAAAGCATTTTTAAAAAAAATTTGTCAACCACATGTGTCTTTCTCTTTATGGGAAAAATTCAATGTAGTGAGTTTTGTTTATCAAAATCTGACAAATACTTTTGGCTTAATCTGTGGATCGAAGAGAGTGAACATAGGAAGGTTGAGCCGTCGTCAGATCGCCCCTTCTTGCAGGAAGTACAAGAAGGGGGATCAACTGTGCTCTCTGTGTCTTTAGTCAGCGTAGTGAACGGGGGGGTGAATTCAACTCTTTATTTCTTTTTGGCGGGGACTAAGCGCGCTTTGCTGTGCTTAATGCTGTAGCCAAAATAGATGACGCAGCCAAGCATCATCCAAATCAAAAATTGACCCCAGGTCACTGCGGGGAGGCAAATCATTTGGATCACGCATGCGACGGTCCCGGCAAGAGGAACCCAAGGCACAAATGGCGTTTTGAAGGGTCGGTGCAGCGTCGGCTGTTTGTAGCGTAGCACGAGAATGCCAAAGCAGACGATGGCAAAAGCGAGAAGGGCGCCCATGCAGGTCAACTGTCCCAAGATCCCGACTGGGAAAATCCCCGCAAGAAAAAAGCAGAAAATTGACACGACGACGGTAGAGAAAAAAGGCGTATGGAACCTCGGGCTGATCTTGGCAAAAGGTTTTGGCAAGAGGCCGTCTTTGGACATTGTGTAGAAAATGCGGGCCTGTCCCAAAAGCATGACGAGGACGACGGATGTCAGACCGGCTAAAATGGCAATTTTAATCACGAAACGCAGCCACAGAAATTTGGGGCCAAGGGCGTTGACAGCCACGGCGATCGGATCGGGGACATTGAGCATTGTATAGCTCACGAGGCCAAGAAGAACAATCCCAACAATAATATAGGCAATTGTAGAGATCCCGAGCGATCCAAGCATCCCTATAGGCATATGCTTTTGCGGATTGCGACATTCCTGGGCCATTGTCGAAAGAGCGTCAAAACCGATGAAAGCGAAGAAAACCACCCCTGCTCCTCGAAGAATCCCGCTAAAACCGAATTGACCGAAAGTTCCAGTATTGCTCGGGACAAAAGGTGTCAAATTGTCCGAATTGATGTAAGCCACCCCGCAAGCAATGAAAAGCGCGATAACGGAAAGCTTAATGATCACCATCACATTATTGAAACTCGCAGCAGCCTTAATACCCACCGCAACGAGAGTCCCCATCAAGGCTACGATCAAAATCGCGGGTAGGTTGATGATAGCGCCTGTCTGCGTCCAGCCGGCTCCGACTTCATAGTTGATTGGAGCACTGGCAAATTGAGCCGGAATTGTGATGCCAAAATCTTTGAGCAAGCTGACAAAATATCCTGACCATCCGACAGAGACCGTTGACGCGGAAAACATGTATTCCATTGTCAGACCCCACCCGATGATCCATGCAGTGAACTCTCCCATCGTCGCGTAGGCATAGGTATAAGCACTGCCGGAAATCGGAATCAAAGAAGCGAACTCGGCATAACAGAGTGCGGCAAAGACGCAGATGAGAGCGGCGAGAATAAATGAGAGGAGAATCGCAGGGCCGGCGTATTCTGCGGCAGCCTGTCCGGTGAGGACAAAGATCCCGGCGCCGATTATCGCGCCAATTCCCATCGCTGTGAGAGTTGTCGCCCCCAAAGAGCGCTTCATCGCATGCTGACTTTGTTGAGCTTCATCGAGCAGTGTCTTGATCGATTTCTTGATAAATAGTCCTTTTGCCATACATCCTGTTAAAGTGTGTTTCTGAAAAATTCACCGCAGTAAATGATAAAACTAATCCGAATTTCAGAATAGCTAAATATCTATGCAACTGTACGGACTTGCCCTTCCCAGCTGCGGACAAAATCGAGAAGAGTCATTTTATCGGGCTTGGCCATCAAAAATTCCAGCGCTTTTGGGTTGTCGCCCAAATGAGCAAGCTTGGCAAGCAGCTGTAAATGGCCTTTGTCGTTGCTGGCAAATAAGAAGAAAAGCGTATGGACGGGCTTGCCGTCGAGGGCGCCATAGTCTAGGGGATCACTTGGATAAGCGACGAAGACCATGTCGAGTGGGCCTTTGCGCAAAAAATCTCTTGTATGAGGGACTGCAATCCCATTATTAAGCGCGGTAGGCATCATTCTTTCGCGGTCTAGCAACAGCTCCGAGAGGACTTCGGCATCGACGCCGAGCTTTTGGGAAGCGGCTTTTGTCGTCCAGCGAATCAATTCTTCTTTTGTTTTTCCCGGAATGTTGGAAAAGACATCCCCTTGATGGATGGCCCTATAAAGGCAAAAATGGTGCATGCCGCCGCGGGAAGAGGTCTCTTGCGGTTGAGTGCCGGCTTCCAGAGGCGGATAAATTTGGGTCTCGTGGAAGGGGGAAAATCCCGTTTCCGGGGATTTGAGCTTGCAGCCCATCATCCAATTTTCAATTTCAATACGGCTGAAACGGTATTGGTGATTGATGCGGTAAGCGGGGATTTTTCCATCCGAGAGCCAGCGGCGGATGGTCGTCTCGGAGACATTGAGCAATTCAGCGACATCTTTGATCTTAAGATCCATAAATTAACATCCAGCGAATAGGGCTATGACATCTTTTGCATCATATGTCTTTAGCAGTTTTTTCCGCCTCTCTTCATTTTTGATCGCCATCGTAAGATGGGATAAAATTTTTAAATATTCGGTCTGCTTGTTTTCCGGCCCGCCGATCATGAAGATCAAACGCACAGGAGAATTGTCGAGAGCATTCCATTCGATCCCTTTTTTTGTCTGGATTCCGATAGCGATAAAAAATTTGTCGTAACCTTGAAGTTTCGCATGGGGGATGGCAACGCCAAGCCCAATGCCTGTCGAGACAATTTTTTCACGTTCCAATATGGCGTCATGGAAAACGTAGGAATCTTTGAGTTTCCCCGATTTTGCTAAAAGACTGACCAACTGATCGAGCGCTTCGTCACGGGTGTCCGCATTTAAAAATAGGACGAGACGTTCATCCAAATAATTGGAGATCGCCACACTTTCTCCTTTTTTAAAGAGTTTTTTTAGATCGGTAATGCTATCGACGATCTGATGATTAATGCGTGCCAGTATGGCCAAAACCGCCCTCTCCGCGTGAAGTTGATACTAATGACTCTTCAAGTTTAAAATTTCCCCGTTCTACGCGGGCAAACACGATCTGGGCAATGCGCATGCCGGGAGTCACCGCGAAAACATTTTTTCCATGATTGATCAAGATGACACAGATTTCTCCTCGATAATCGGCATCGATGGTGCCTGGCGTATTCAAAACGGTGATCTGATTTTTTAAGGCCAGTCCGCTTCGCGGCCGGACTTGAATCTCGAATCCTGCCGGGATCGCCATACGCAAACCGGTAGGAATCAGCGCAGAGGCGCCCGGTTCGATAAGGATTTGTTCGGGGATGCACGCTTTGACGTCGGCACCGGCGGCGAACGCCGAGGCGTAGACAGGAAGGTAACTGGGATCATCGGCAAGAACCGGAATGTCGATCTCGTCCATTGGATAGTCTCTTTTGGCTGGTCCTTACATGTTGCGGACCACCCTACTTTGTTTCTGCTAAGGCCAATAACTCTTGGAGCTTTTGCGGCAATTTTCCGAGAGATTGCCCATAGAGGACTCGATAGGACGAGGGCTCTTGGTACTCTCGTTCATTGCCTGTCAGGAACTCCAATAATTGGAACAATTTCTCTTTTAATTGATGCCGATTAACAATGCAATCGATCATTCCTCTTTCCAGTAAAAATTCGGAACGCTGAGCTCCCGGAGGAAGTTTTTGCCGCATTGTTTGTTCAACGATGCGGGGCCCTGCAAAGCCGATCAACGCGTCAGGCTCTGCGATGATCACATCGCCAAGCGAGGCAAATGAAGCAGTGACGCCGCCTGTTGTCGGATTGGTCATCACGGAAATGTAAGGAATACCTCTTTCGTGCAATTTTGCTAAAGCTGCGGATGTTTTGGCCATTTGCATTAAAGAAAGGGCAGACTCTTGCATCCGCGCCCCGCCGGAAGCAGAGACGATGATGAGAGGAAATTTTTTTGCGATGGCGTATTCGATGATCGAAGTCAGGCGTTCTCCCACTACAGATCCCATCGATCCCGCCATAAAAGAAAAATCGAGGACAGCCAGGGCCACTTGTTTGCCTGCAATTTGGCAATGGCCCACCATCGCCCCTTCGTCGCGGTTAGAATTTTTCCGGGCATTCTCCAGACGTTTGACATACGATTCCGTATCGACGAACTGAAGTGGGTCGACCGATTGGTACTCGCTGAACATTTCTTTAAATGTTTCGGCATCGGCAAGCAGCTGAATACGCTGCGTGGCGGACAAACGGTAATGGTAATTGCATTTCGGACAGCAATGCAGGTTTTGCTGCAGCTCATTAGCATGCACCATTTCATTGCAATGCGTGCATTTGACCCATCCGCTATAGCCGTCTTTTTTCGTCGACTGTACTTTAATTTTTGGTTTATTCCGCGAAAATAATCCCATAAACATCCGTTTTTAGAGTGCCAGTATACCACAAAAAAGCCCAATCTTCAATAAAGAATACCGCAAGCTGGTAAATAAAATTTTTTCCTGTACTGCTGACAGTTAAAAGTGACAGAAAATTTCAATTTTTTATTTGGCCATGTGCCCGCACCTGGTCGATGGTAACGAACAAAAAGGCCGTGACAAAACCACGGCCGCAAGTGAGGATGCTAAAGCAGAAATTTTCATAACTTTCAAGTGGAAGCAGTCTATCTACTTTTTCGCTTGAGAGTACCGCTCTTCAACATTTTTCCAATAGACGATTTTCCAAATATTTTTCACGTAGTCAGCCCGCACGTTCTTGTACTGTAAATAGTAGGCATGCTCCCAAACATCGATGCCCAGCAAGGGGACGAATCCGAGGGTGCTGAGAGGGTCTTGATTGCAACACGTGGCGATGAGGAGCTTTCCCCCCGCTTTATTGTAGCCAAGCCATCCCCATCCCGATCCTTGCACGGCGACAGCGGCGGCGCTGAGCTTTTCTACGAAGGCGTCTAGAGAACCAAATTCAGCCTGAAGGGCTTTGTCCAATTCTCCTTTGGGTAGTTCGCCTCCCCCTTTGCCTATAGGGGCAAGATTCGTCCAAAAAATCGAGTGGTTGACATGGCCTCCGCCATTGAACTTGATCGCTTGCTGCAGTCCGATCATCGCCGCAATGTCTCCTTTTGCTTCAGCATCGCGATATTTTTCTAAAGCAGCATTGAGGTTAGTGACATAGCCCTGGTGGTGTTTCGAATAGTGAAGCTGCATGATTTCAGCGGAAATAACAGGCTCCAATGCGGAAAAATCATAAGGAAGCTCGGGAAGCTTATAAGGGGTAGAACTGGACATGCGAAAATCTCCTTCTCACAGATTGTGAAAAAGATCATACTTTTCAAAGCTATTTTTGGAAATAGTTATACTTTGATGCGTTGCGCACTTAAGAGGTGAATTTTCGCTTCGATCTGCTTTGCTGTCTCTGCGTAAAGATTTTGCGGAATCAGACTAAAGGCCTTCTTGTATTGTTCAAGGGCATTGTCAGGAGATTTCGGATAATAAGTCCCCAGCTCGTACCACCCCCCAAAAGCAAGATTTGCTGCAAAGTAAGCGTCTTCGGCTGCTTTTTTATACCAAAATTCTGCTTGCTGCAGGTGATTGGGTTCCGTTCCTTTGAACTCATAATACCCACCTACATAAAAGCGCGTAGCGCCCCGCCGTTCAGGCGCCACACTTAGATTCGCTGCCTGCAGGAATTTTGCATAGTGTTGATCGTTTTCAGGCAAGTCAAAAAAATTACAAAACTCCTCTAAACGTTGCCCATTCGGATCAATCTTGTAAATTTTGGCGTCAGTAAACCACTCTCTGCTGAATGGGGATTCTGTATTACCAAACGCAAAGTAGGATTGCATGAGCGAGGGGCCGTCAAAAAAACGGATACTCCCTAATGCATCTCTAGAAGCAACAACGTAATAGGGCATTTCCGCTTGGGCTTGTTCAGCCATCAATTCTTTAAACGTTCTCAAGTTAAAAGAATCTTGAATAGACGCATCTAATTCAAAGCGTCCAAAAAATGCGGGCGCCAGAGCGACCGGAGCTTGGGCTGTCTGCAGAGTGGGGGTATGCCCAGGGTGGATTGTTGCAGATGTTACTGTCATATGTTATTCCAGTTATATGAACGAGATATTAGAACAATTCCCATATTTATCTACCATTCAAATTAATCATGTCGCTGTCAAAGCCGCTTGCTTTGCTTGTAAAGCAAAAATTTGCAATACTTTGTAAAGGAGGCCATTGTCTGTGCCTTTCTGCGCATGATCAACCCATTCCTGTTCTTTTTGTTTTGCCTTCTCTAAAGTTCTTGGGATGTATGATTTGAAATTGTCATTGAGTGTTTTTCCCTGACCAGTGGATGGACTGCTCTTGATCATGGAGATAATTGAATCTTTAATATGCACTTTGTAGTTTATATTTTTACCCAAACTCCACTCAGAAATGGCATCCACTTGTTTATTGATGAACGCTGGCAAGTGTTCCGTTTCCGACAATAGATATAAATAGACTGTTGACAATGTGTTTAAAGAACCAAAAACAAATTGAGGCACATCATTTGCATGAACTTTTGAAAGTGCATCAATCTGTTCTTTAAAAGCATCGCTTTTATTTTGCTTCATCTCTTCTTTAAATTTTTGAAATCCATTTTTTAATATCGGCGCCCTCAATTCATTATATTTATCAAAAGCAGGCAAAGTATCTACCGAATAACCTTCTTTTCCAATTAATTCCTTCAACTTGGGCATTTTCCAATTCATTACCGCTGGAAATGGAAACGTATGTGCATGGTCAAACCAGTCTTTTCTAAATCCGTGTTCATCGGGCAACAAAAGAATCTCATAGAGATTTTCAGAAGCTTGTTGTAAACTATCGTATAAGTCAGTGTCTTTTTTTCGATTTCCCATGATGTAGTCAGCATGGTGATTATCGGCTACCGTCTGGGATTTTTCTGCTTTATGGCTGTCTTGAAGTATGCTGCACAGGATATTGCGAACATGCGCGCCAGCTCCAGTCTTGAGGGCCTCGGCACTCTCTATAATAAAATTCGCATCGCGTGCAAACCCTTCGTAAATAGCATTGAGACTTGCGAATCTTTCGAAGACATGTTTCTTTTGCTCCTTGACAAGAGCATTAATCATCTTTAGCGAGGTCTCATTTGAAAAAACTTTATGGACAGCACTATTTTTAATAAGATCCTTATTTGCACTGAAATATTGTTCGATCCTGTGGAACATCGACACATTTTGTGATGAAATCTTATTCAATGCTTCTTCTAGTACAATTTCATCAATTTCGTTGAAATTATCATCATTACGGGGTTTTAATAGCATTTTCAATGAATCTCGAATTTCTTCTGCAAGCTCTTCATTCATCATTCGCGGCGCAACAGAGAAAATCAATAATCGATTGCGGTCCCAGTTTTTTGAAATCGTTTCCAACCTTAGCTGGCATTCTTTTTTGAAGGCGTCGGTAGCATGTATTTCAGTGGCCTGGCTTGCAGAGACGCTACTCAAGTCGATCTCAAATGGATCATAGCTCTGCTCATCGATTTTCAAATTTTTCCCTTGTTTTATCGCAACACCATTGAGACTTTGCTTGGCCTCCTCGCTTAAATCCTCTATCAATTGTATGGGGAATTCGTAACAAACGCCAGTCACTCCAACATCATCAAAGATGGATGTATAGAGATCTGGGATTCCGTTAAAATTATGAAGATAAGCCTCGATCGATGCATTTAATCGATCTTGAAGCGCAATGCGTTCAGTAGAGATGCTACTCCTTACATTTACAAGCTTCTCCGTTTTCTCCGTTTCGGACAGCATTGAAAATACTGTTCCACCAAGTTGATTTAAAACGGACTCCGACTCCATGAAATCCTTGAAAATATGGCTATATTTTGATGAAATTTCTTCCTTCACAAATTTAAGATCAACTTCTTTTTTTGCGAGGCGTGTTACTAATTTTTTAACATCCCCTTTCTCTTTTAATTTAGTGTGACCATTGCATTTCTGAGAGCACTTTGAATAGATTAGATTGATACATGATTTGAATTTTACAGGGTCGCTCTCTATCAAAAGCCAAATAACACTCTTTAATTTTTCCTCATCATTGTCTATATAGTTTTTTGCTAAGCCCTTCATCATTTCAAGAATCAAAACCAATGTGAGCCCATCAATATTATTAGCGTCTTTACTTAATTCATTCCCCAGATATGCATTTATCCTTTGTAGCGCCACGATTCCTTCAATTTTATTTTTAAGATATTGAGCTCTGTGATCTGGAAGTGAAACTGCAATATCGTCTGACAAAATCATTTTGTCAAGTTTGTATTTGATGTATTTTTCTCTGTTGTTCTTGCAATCTTCTTCTTTTATGGCTTCTTTATTTTTCCTTTTTTCCTCGATATCAGTTTTTTCAGCTGGCGTGGTCTTTAGAGGAGAACTGACTTTTGGTCTCAAGTGGGTTTTTTCATCGGCATCAAGGGTAGACAAAAGAGGACAAATGGAATAAAAGTAGTCCGCAGGATTTAGTTTTACTTCATTTTTATGAGAACGAATTAAACTATTCTGATTTTGAGAGAATACGGGACTATTCGATGAGGATTTTGTCCAGAAATCAAAGTGAATTGCAGGTGATTGCGGCGTTGACGGTAATGACATAATTACTCCCATTTACTTGGATATTATTTTATATCATTTTAATTTAAATGTCATTATTTATGATTCTTAATTTATATTAATTTAGAGCTTAACATCCTTTGTGTAATAATTAATTTTTTATTAATATTTATACATTTTTTGGATTCAACATTTCTTGTGTGGTTTGCCTTTATTGTGGTATGATATGCAAACTTTTTAATTAAATTTTTTACAAAAAACATGACATCAGCCATTTCATCTTCTTCCAACCAGGATGTCCAAGCTTCTCGTTGGCTCCAACAGTATCTTAAAATAACGGAGATCGTCACTGTCGTCGCGTTTGCCGCTTTAGGCGTTGCAACAGCTGCGGGAGCCATCGCCGTTACTGCTTCGGTTCCTTTGGCCGTGCTTCTCGGCTTAGTTTCGGCGGGGAGCTTTGGCGCTTCGGCCCTCCTGATAATTGGCATCCTGCAAAGGGACAAAAGGCAGGAAGTCATTGTTGGCTTCCCTCCTAATATCCCTCTCAACGATTTGGCAGCTCAACAAAATTACCGCGTCCAAATCATGAACCAAACGCTCGGTCACTTAAGAGCAGGGAATTACAATGCTCCGGACGGAACACAGCATGCGCTCGATCTCTCTCGTGCTGCTCAAAACGCCACTCTCTTGTTGTCGGCGGGTAATGTTTGCCAACGGCCCGGAGTTGAACCTACGCGCATCATCGTTAAAAATCAGGATTGCCTGTATGCCGCTGCCGATCTTCATGCCAGAGGGTTGAATCCCATGATCTTAGACATGGCCAGCGATAGGCACTTTGGCGGAGGCTATTTGACCGGAGCTCGGGCGCAAGAGGAAGATTGCTGCCGCAGGTCGGGCCTCTGTTTTGCTGGCGACACCCAGTATGGCTTGCAGAGACGCAATTTCTATCCTTTGAGCGGACATTCGCCGGGAGCAGGAGTTTACATTCCCCACGTACCGATCTTCCGCGCAGACTACGACAAAGGGTACCAGTATTTGAATCAGCCGTTTGAAGCCGCTTTTGGCATTTTCGCCGGCTGCAATCATCCGCCTTTGGACAACTCTACAGGCAGAGAGCGCCTTTTCCCTGCGGAAGCTGCCGCAACGCGCGAAAAAATCCGTTGTTTCTTTGAAATGGCCCGCCAAAAAGGACACCAGTCTGTTGTCTTTGGCGCCCTTGCTTGCGGGGCCTTCCGCAATCCTCCCGACCACATCGCTGAAATCGCTATGGATGTGATCGCAAATGAATTTGCCCACTGTTTTAAAGAGATCGTGATCTCGGTCCTCGATGACCACAATGCGAGGCTCCCACATAACCCTGAAGGGAACTTTAGGCCGTTTGCAAGACGGGCTCTTGCCGTTGGGGCCAGTGTGATCGACGAACACGGTCAACCCCTCACTCAAATCCATTAATCGAGAAAAAATATGACAACGGCAGGAGTCAGTTCAACAACCCTAAGCGGAAACACGCAGTCTACTCTTCAGACCCTTCAGGAAAATCTGTCCAAGCCGGAAAAGTGGCTGTATCTCGTTCCGACCATCGGAGCTCTTGCCCTCGGCGCTTTCTTCATCCCTAACTTTGCCATCGGCATGGCTGCAGGGGCGGGAATATTTGGGGCGGCTTCCGTCATCGCCCCTGCTCTAGAAGCTTTAGGCATTGTGAAAAAGGAAGAAACACCAAGCGAGTATGCAAAGTTTGATCAAGAATGGCCTATTTTGACGACCCTAGGGTTCCCGGTGTTCGAGGAAGCTCTCTTTCGCGGCGGAGTAATGCCTGTAATTGCAAGATGTGTGGTGTTGATCATCCCAGCAACTGCTGCTGCATTTCTAGGAACGCCTCTCAGCATTGCAATGACAGTCTCGATCGTCGCCACTGCTGCGATTTTCGGATTGTTGCATTTATTTAATCCCCACCCCAATGCGCATCTTCAAGCGGTCGCCGCAACAATTAGTGCCATTGTTTTGGGTCTTCTAGCCGCGCAATTTGGTATTGGCGCCGCCATTGCTGCGCATATTCTCAATAATACTCTCGTGGTAACCATCACCCAGCTCTTCCGCCAGAAACATCCGGTACCAACATCTCAAACGGCCCCTGCCACGGTTTAAATGATGAGCACTTCTGCGATAACAATGAGTTCTCAGGAGAGCAAAAGCAGAACTGACAATGTCGTCGAACTCGAGATCAATCCGCGTAAATATCTTTTTTTGATCCCTACGATCGCAGCGATTGCCGTAGGAGCTATTTTTATCCCCTACTTCGGCCTTGGACTCGCCGTAGGCGCAGGTGACCTCGTGTTGAGTGTGATCGGTTTTACCCTTCTCGATCGTTGTGGAATTCTTCCTCGAAAAGAAGAAAAAAACAGCAAATATCGGCAAGCTTTACGCGATGCTTTACTCGAAGTCTCCGTGTTCGCTCCCCTTGGAGAGGAAGGGGTTTTCCGGGGGATCATGCAGCCTTTGGTGACGCGCACCATTCAGATCCTGTTTCCTGCGGCAGCAGTCGCGTTGGTTGGAACTCCATTGAGCGTCGCGGTCGCCGTGTCTATTGCGGCGACTTCTGTTATTTTCGGAGCTCTCCATTATTTGAATCCTCATAAGAACTCCTATATTCAGGCGATCAGCGCTACAGTAGGTGGTCTTGTTTATGGATTCTTAAGTGCGCAGTTTGGCATTGGAGCTTCGATCGCGGCACACATTGCCAATAACACTCTTGTCAGCATGATCGTTGCTTTGTCACCGGAGAGGAACTCGATGAAAACCCGTGGGCAAATTAGAGTCGGTTCTTTACCGCTTCCGACGTAATAGGCCCGATGGTGATCAGCTTTTTGTCTTTGGGCAAAACTCCAAAAATTTTCAAGAAAGCTTCCACTGTCGAAGGGCTCGTAAAGACGATCTCGTCGATGCTGTCTAAATCGGGTTTTGGCTCCAGGTCTTGCGCAACGGTATCGTAAAGATCGCAAGCGTGGAACCGAATCTGTTTTTCTTTAAAAAATTGAACAATGACCGGCCTCGAGAGGGAAGAGCGAGGCAGGAAAAAATACGCATCGCCCAAATCCAATCTCTTTAACAGTTCCACAACACCTTCCTGTCTTTCGTCGACAGCGACATGCTGCGGTGGCAATCCCCGCATCGAAAGGTGTGCGGCAGTGACTTTGCCTATGGCGATGATGATTTTGTTCTTCAGATCTTCAGAGGTTTTAAAAACTTTGACGGCATTTTTGCTCGTAAAGATCAAATGGGTGTATTGCTCGAGTTGCGCATAAGCTTGTTTGATTTCGGGATCATCGAAGGGGCGTGGAACAATTTTAATCACGGGGTAATGAATCAAATGCCCATTGCCATGCCCTTGGCTTTCATAGTGAGTGGGATCCGTCCCAAGGTATAATGTCGTCTTCATCTTTGCCTCCTATCTATGCATTCGAAAAGCTTGAGCATCTCTTCATCGTCCTCTCGCGCAATCACGGCGAGCTGGCCTTGCAAGGCAGCGATTTCACCGGGCAGAAAAACACGATTGAGGTGCGTGAGCTTTAACCGGATCAGAGCCGCCTCGGCGATGATGAGGGCATCGATTACGCCTTGATCGAGAAGGGATAGCCGAGTTTGGATATTTCCGCGAACGTCGACACACACAAGATCTTCTCGCACGTTGTGGATATTTTTTTCGCGCCGGGTGCTCGATGTGCCGATTCTCGCTTTCAAGGGAAGATTTTCGAGGGTTTCTCCGTCGCGCAAAACAAGCGAATCGGAAGAATCCACGCCTTTTGTCAAAGCGGCGAGGACCAATCCGCTCGGAAGCGGTTCGGGAAGATCTTTTGCAGAATGAATGGTGATGCGGCAGCCACCAGACAGTTGCAGCGCATCGATCTCTTTTGTAAAAAAATCGGTCTTTTCCAATGTGCGCAAAGAGGTTTTCAAATCTTTATCTCCCGTTGTTTCAACCCAGACCGGATGAAAGAAGACATGCGGATGGAATTGCCTCAATTCTTCCAAAACTTCGTCGCACTGCACACGGGCAAGCGGCGATCCGCGCGCGCCTACGACAATATTAGTTAAGGAGTTCACGGATGGCCTCCTCGACGACATCGACGCCGATGAGGGTAATCTTGTGGGAAAGATCGGGGGAGATCCCTTTTAAATTGCGCTTGGGGCACAAGCAGCGCCGAAAGCCCATGTGGATCGCTTCGCGAATCCGGTTCTCGATCCGAGGAACTCCGCGCACTTCTCCGCTTAAGCCCACCTCGCCGAGGACAACAGTCTCCGGATCGATGGGGCGGTTGCAAAAGGAAGAGCCGATCGCCATCAGGACGCCGAGATCGATGGCCGGCTCGGAAATTTTTAGGCCGCCGGCCACAGAGACGAATACATCGCAATTATACAGCTTGTAGCCCATTTTCTTTTCCAAAACGGCAAGCAAAAGAGCGAGCCGGTTTGGATCGAGGCCGGTCGATTTGCGTGTCGAGGTGGAAAAGGAGGATGCGGCCACTAGCGCCTGCACTTCGATCAAAAGAGCTCGCGAACCTTCTACGGTAGGGATAATGACCGACCCTGCTACTTCCTTGAGCCGTTCTTCCAAGAAAATGACCGAAGGATTGCTCACTTCGGAAAGACCCTCTTTTCCCATTTGGAACAGAGCGATATCATCGGTCGGGCCAAATCGATTTTTTACCGAGCGGAGCAAACGGTAGCCATGCTGTTTATCTCCCTCAAAATCCAAAACGGTATCGACAATGTGCTCCAGCACGCGCGGTCCTGCGATCTCGCCCGATTTCGTCACATGGCCGATTAAAAACGTGGCAATGCCCATCCCCTTGGCAATGTGCATGAATTCCATCGCCAGTTCTCTTACCTGGCTGACAGAGCCGGGGGAGGAAGGGAGTTCGCTTTTGTATACAATCTGAATCGAATCGACGATCATCGCGTCAGGCTTGAGGTGATCGACTTGCGCTTTGATGTTGGAAAAATGGGTTTCGCTTAGAAGGTAGAGACGGTCATCGCCCACACGAAGACGACTCGCGCGGAGGGAGGTTTGTTCGACCGATTCTTCGCCGCATATGTAGAGGACGGTGAGGCCTTGCTCGGCAAGACTTTGGGCCAACTGCAGCATCAGTGTCGATTTGCCGATCCCCGGATCGCCCCCGATCAATGTGAGCGATCCTGAGACAATGCCCCCGCCGAGGAGCCGATCGAATTCCGGCATCTTTGTCGAGATCCGTCGAAACTCATGTGTGGTGATCTCTTTGACGCGGACCGGTTTTGCTGATTCTTTTTTAATCGACTCGAACCGTTTGCCTTTCTCTTCAATCTCGATCTCCTGCTCAAAAGTATTCCACTTTTGGCAGACGGTGCAGCTGCCTGTCCATTTGGTTTGGCGATGTCCGCAATCCGTACAACTCCAAAGGACTTTCTGCTTAGACATTTTGCATCACCCCAAGTTTTTTCAGCGCATCTTCGGCGGCGGCGGCTTCCGCTTCTTTTTTTGATGACCCACTCCCCTCGCCTGCCTCCGTTTCGTCGATGTATGCGATCACATGAAAAACTTTGCTATGGTCGGGTCCGGACTCTTTTAGAATTTTATAAGCAGGCGGCTTTTGGTATTTCTTCTGAGAATAATCCTGCAGCTCTGCTTTCCAGTTCCGCAAAGGCTTTCTCAAATGCTCTTCGATTTTTTCTGAAAAGTGCTCAAAGAAAAATTTCTTGACCGATGCGATATCGGAATCGAGATAAATGGCCCCGATCAAGGCCTCGAAAAGATCGGCCAAGATCGTCTCGCGCCCGCGCCCGTCGTTCAGCCTTTCGCCTTTCCCGAGCAGAACATGGTGGGCAATCCCCAATTTGCCCAGCAGCTGCGCACAGCTGCCCGCCTCCACGATGTGCGATCGCAAATGAGAAAGAAAACCTTCCGATTCCGCGGGAAGCTGGACATACAGATAATCGGAGATGATCAGCCCAAGCACGGAGTCTCCGAGAAACTCCATCCGTTCGTTATGGTGTTGGACGAGGTCTCGGTGCTCGTTAAAAAAAGAACGATGAACAAACGCCAGCACGAGAAGCTGTTTATTTTTAAACGTATACTTGAGTTTTTCCTCAATGGACGGAATCTGGGCAATCAATTCTTCAATAGGGCTCATGGCTTTTTCAAGTTTGTAAATAGGATTATCGCTGAGTCTCAAAAGATAATCAAGACCAGGGAGAGGTAAATGATTATTTTAAAAACTATGACCTATTACAAGCAAATGCGCAGCCCTGCATCAAACTGATGGTCCCAGTCTCCACCTGTAATGACTTTGTAGCTGCCGTAAAGACTTGCAATCTTGCCTATGCGGAAGCCCAAATTGAGTCCTCCATTGAAGCGCGTCTTTGCTGCATGAGGAAGATCGAGCGAATATTCAATAGAGGGACTGGACACAACATAAATATCCAAATCGTCACGGTTCGAAAAGAAAGGATGCTCCACGCCGGCAATTGCCTCGAGAGAAAAATCCAAAGTCGAGAACAATGCAGAAAAGCCTAATTCGCCTGTGAGAAAATTGGCATTAAAATCGCTGCCATGCAGAGCTGCCATCTCTCCCTTCTCTTTGAAATGGTTCACGTAGGCTTGGGAATACATGAGATTGGCCCTTGGAGAAAAGGAAAACCATTTTCGTGTCCATCCCTTATAGAGCAGGGCCAAATTGCCTGTGACCGAGGCAAGTGTGCCGCGGCTTTTGACATGGCCGCCTATGGTAGGGCGGCGGACATGATTGACGAGAGTCGATCCGGAGACCGTTCCATAAGTCATCAGGTAGGCTCCCAGATTTTTGCGCAAATACACAAGGCCGGCAATCCCATCGATGTCTCCTTTGCCCAAGCTCTGTGTCGATTTGAGATCTCCCATCACATCAGAAATAGCTGCGCCGACAGAAAAACCTCGGCAAGTGGAGTAATCGACGCCGCCGAAGAGATCGCGGCGCACGAGGTTGACTTTGTGGATCTTCCTAGCATCTGTTTGAAGATAGCCAGTGAAGGCAGTGATGCGAGGGCAGCAATTTTTCGGCGAGTTAGCAAAGACGGACACCCGATCCCAGATTTGGTTAGCCAGGGCGCGATCACCAGCAAAAGCGAAATCTGCAAAAGCGCCGTAAAAGGTGGGAGTAAAAAATGCGAGATTATCACAAAAATTTCCCTGAAGGATTGCCTTGGCTAGCTGCCCTGCGACTGTGTTCGTACTGATCTCATCGGTTCCAAACAATGCTGCTTCAAAAATGGCCTTCGCGGCTGCATTCTGATTGGCATTGCAGCCAATGGTGAAAAAGGGATTTTGGCCAGGGACGACAGGAGTAAATGGATTGATCCCTGTTACAATGATTTGGCCGGTGGCATTATCGAAGAGGATCGCACTGGGGTTAGCGGGAAGCATATCGACCTCGAGAGTCAGACTTCCCAATGTTCCGCTCACAAAGATCGGAGCGCCACTGCCATTGGCGATGACTTGAAAAACGTTTCCGATAACCAGGGCGGTACTTGTCATCTGAACGTTAAAATCACTGGAAGGAAGTAAATTAGCCGAGCCCCCGACACGGACTTGATCGTAGCCTAGAATGGGCACAGTATTATCGATTTCAATGAGGTATTCGCCTGCCTCATTGTAATTGCCTAAAATGGTGGTCAGACCTGGGGAAGTCCCTGGACTTAACACTCCCTCGTTTGTAAAATTATTGAGAAATGTCAAATTCCCGCCGACAGTCGCCAAGTTGACAAAGGTATTGCCAAGACTGTTGATGGTCCCATTTCCCGTCAAAAGAGTGTAAGTGAGTTTGGAACTGTCCGGGACAATGATCGTTGAACCTCCTCCAGTGATGATGTCAACGGCTTTAATGGAACCCGTCGTATCGAGTTGCACAAGCCCGTTGTTGATCAGATTATTGCCTGTGGTGAGATTAGCTCCACTCGCGACATTTAAAATGCCGCCTGCTTGCACAACCACATCGACGGCATTCTGCGCCACGGTGCCGTTTGTGAGACTCCACTCTGCTCCGTTATCGATCGTTACCGACTCCGTAAATGAAGTGGCCCCATTAAAATTGAGAACGCCTCCTCCGACAACGAATGCCGTCGTACTGAACTGACCCGAAAAGGTCCCTCCATTTTGAATCTGAAATGCGCTTGCAAAAACGCTACCGGTCCCGTTAAGAGTATTGATCGTTTGCGCGGGTCCATTGACATTCAATGTCCCGGCCACATTGACATTGGCCCCGCTGCTCAAACGTTGGTTGCCATTAAGGTTAAAGGTGCTTCCCAAGGACACGTTCACAATAGAAGCGGCGCTTGTTCCGTTAAGATTAACGGTGCCCGTCGTTGTCAAGGTGCCGGTCCCCAGATTGGCATTGATGATGGATCCGTTTTGGAGTAAGTAGGTAGCCGCAGTCAGAGTATTGACTCCATTGATCGTTCCTGAATTGATGAGGGCGGCGATCGTATTGTCGCTGTCAAGAACAAGTGTGCCGTTGTTGGTTACAGTGGCAAGATTGGACAGGCCTCCACTTTGATCCTGCAAGGTGGCCCCTGCAGCGATATTGACAGTTTGGCTGGCAAGAACACCCGTGAGCAAAAGTGTTCCTCCATTGACCATTGTAGGCCCGACATAGGTGCTCACTCCAGAGAGCGTCAGCGTTCCCGCGGTCACTTTTGTGATGCCGCTAGTTGGATTGGTGCCTGTGATCGGTCCGGAAAACACTCCGTTGCCGACAGTCAATGTGCCGCCATTAAGGTTGACCGCCCCGCTTCCGTTCAATGTCGCAATAGTATTGTCTGCATCGAGGATAAAAAGCCCATTGTCTGTCAGAACGGCCGCACTGACCAGGCCTCCATTAACATCCTCCAATGTGCCTGTCAGGTCGACATTGACAGTAGGGCTAGCTAGCGTTCCCTGCAAAATTAAGGAACCTGCGGCGACCTCTGTAGTGCCCGTATAGGTATTGTTCCCCGAAAGGGTCAATGTCCCCGCAGTATTTTTGATAAGACCTGAGGCGGCGTTTCCCGAAATGTCTCCTGCAAAATCGCCGCTTCCAACTGTCATTGTCGTCGCATTCAGGGAGACGACTCCGTTGCCAAAAAGAGATCCAATCGTTTGATTGCCCCCCATCAAGAGTGAACCGTTGTCAGTTATTGCAGTCGTGCTGCTCAATCCTGCGCTTGTGTTATTGAATACCGCACCAGGAGAGATGTTGATGATCTGGCTCTGCAGTGTTCCGGTCAATAATAGCGTTCCGTCTTCGAGCGCAGTCGTCCCCGTATAAGTATTTGCTCCGGACAGGGTCAGCGTCCCCGGCGTCACTTTTGTGAGCCCGCTGACCCCTGCGACCACTCCCGAAAAGGCCCCACTGTTGAGCGTCAATGTCCCGCCATTGAGGTTGATGGTTCCAGAACCTGAAAGTGTTGCGATTTGATCGTTTGCAGTCAGATTGAAGGTCCCATTCACCGTCAAAGCCGTTGTATTGATCAGACCGGAATTGGTGACTTGCAATGTTGCTCCAGCATCCACACTGACATTTGGACTTGCCAAACTCCCCGTCAACAGAAGCGTTCCCCCGGCTATTTCTGTGGTACCTGTATATGTGCTGGCACCGCTCAAGACGACTGTTCCCGTGTGGGTAAGATCGCCGAAGATGAGCGACCCATCGGAAAGGACGCCGCTCAAGATGGACTGATTGGTGTTGCCCGCATTGCCAGTCGCCAGAATCGTGCGAGAAGCCCCACCAAGATCGATATTATTGGTCAATGTCGCATTGTCGGCAGCGCTTGTAGAGCCCAAAAGCAAATTCGCGCCATTGGTCAGGAAAAAAGGGGTGGTGTTCCAGATCAGAGTTTCACCGCAATTAAGAGTGACCTCAAAATTTCCCTCAGCTGAAGAAAATCCACTCGACACACCACCTCCTGCAAATTGCAGCTTATTGGGACCTGTGCCTAAAAAACGCTCAAGAGTACCGTGCCCTTGAAAAACTCCTCCAGACAAGTTGATGTTGCTGATCGGATTGATCCCCACGCCATCTTCTGCTTGTAACACACCCCCAATGACCAATGTTTGCCCCGAATAAGTGTTAGTGCCGTCGAAAACCACAAGTCCTGAAAGCACCGTAAGGCCCGCTCCCGCTCCAGTGCTGTCAGTAGTTCCCAGAGTCGTCCCAGAATCATCGGCAATCGATCCCAAAAAAGAAATCGTATTCCCAGCGCCCGGGTCCAATGTCAGCGTTGAGCCTGTTCTCATGAAAATATCTGTCCCTGCATACGCTCCCGAAGTGCCGCCGTTCAGACTATCCCCCCCTTGCACCGCATTGCCACAAAAAGAGGAGTTTCCTGAAATTGTCAAAGTCGACCCACCGCCCAGGTAAATAGCTCCTCCGAATCCTGAGCCGCCACTTCCCCCTTGGCCGTTGAGAGTTCCATTTCCGGTGCTCCCCATCCCGGCTCCGAATCCTCCTAATCCCCCAGGGCCCTCCGAGGCTGGGAGGAATCCGTTGAAAGGGGCGCCTGCCCCCGTCCCGTCGGCTCCGTGCATGCCCGCAGTTCCGCCTAATCCTCCGCCGCCTCCAAATCCTCCGTCCCCCCCTTTACCTCCATTACCCGCGAGACCGCCGAAAGCAACAGATGTGGCGACAGCATCGCCTCCATTTCCCCCGTTTCCTCCGCTGCCTCCCCCAAATCCAAAACTGCCGGCCCCTCCGACATTACCGTTTCCACCATTCCCGCCTATTCCAGAGGTCCCGGAAACTTGATAAGCAGTGATTGTCGACGCAACCTCAAAGGCGGTCGTCGCAGCTACAAGGGCCGCTGATGCCCCGATATCGGTGCCCACCTTTGCTGCGATCGTCCCTAATGCGCCAATGATAAGATCTTCCGCAAGAGATACTGCTGCAGGATAGCCGAGGAGAGCGGGATCGGCATTAAAGACCAAAGCAGCGTTGGCCGCGATTGCAGCGCCAGAAATTTCAGTAGCCAACAGGGCGTCTTCCGTTGTCGCAGAAGACAGGTCATATGCTGCCTTTGCCTGCTCTGCCAAAGCAAATAGCGTTTGCACACTTGTCGGTGCGCCATCTCCACCGTTACCGCCTGATCCTCCATTCCCCCCAAAGCCGTTGACACCATCCCCGCCAGTACTTCCGTTGCCGCCTTCACTTCCGTTTCCATAATTAGTGTAAGGGCTAAGGACACTTGCATTTCCCCCATTTTGCCCATTGGTTCCGTCCATCGTAGGAACAAAAAGATTGTTCAGAACGCCTCCCAGGCTTCCCGATCCTCCTTGCCCGCCAATCGCAGAGCTGCCATAAAAATTGACATTGTTAAGGGTGACAGTTGTGCCGCTATTGATGAATAAGGTGCCTCCCAGGGCAGCGCCGCCACCGCTTCCGATACCGCCGACTGTTGAGAAATTTTGAAAAGTGACGTTGCTCATTGATAACATCCCGCTCATGAGAAAATAACCTGTCGTGGCAGGAAGAGTGGAGGCATCGATCGTCGCCCCGGCTCCGTCCAATGTAAATGCCCCATTCAGAATCATATTAGGAGTAGGATAAGCTCCCCATGTATTCAGAGGAGCCGTCAATAAAATCAAACCCCAATACCAGTCACTTCTAAAAAGCTTTTGCAAGTTCTATCTCCGCTGCATTTAAATGGAAGTGTTTGCCAAATTCTCCATGATATCCCAGTTGAAGCGAAAGCCCATGTTTGATAGATCCCATACCAAAGCTTGCAGCTGGACAGACAAGTCCTTGATTGGGCCTTAACCCTTTGACAGTAAACCTGCATGCGTTGCCGTCTTCGAATCTGGCCTTGGTTCTTTTTCCTAAAAATCTGAATTCATAAACATAAGACCCCGCGACGTCAAGGGTGAGATTCGCACCGTTAATACACCCTTGGTAAGAGAGGCCTAGACCGCCTTCGGGCCGTAGAAGATCATATTCTTTGCCGTAGACCCTTAAATCCAGGCCATGTGCTCCTTTTTCTTTGTATCCGTCCTCTTTGATGTAAATATAGTCTCCATTGGCAAATGGATAGATATTCACAAAATGAGCGTCGCTGGATTTGATTTTAATATCATATCCTAAACCCAAATGAGTCAAGATTTCATTGGCGTATTGGTTGTGCCATGCCTTTCGTTTGACCGAAGCAGAGAGAAAGGGAGTTGAGACCTTGAAACTCATATGCCTTGTCACATGGGCGCGGTTATATAAATAACCAAATAGGGCATCGGCAAAAAAGCCGGCAACACTTCCTTGTGCGGCCAACGACCCTGCGTAGGTGACAAAATCGCCCGAAGAGCGGCCGTCCACAATGCCGATATCTCCGTTTGCGTAAGAAAAGCCACCCGTCATTCCCCAATGCTGATCAAAGAGGCAATCAGCAGCCACCGTCACACCTGTAAATTTTTCTTTATATCCTTTCAGACTGCCGGGGCCACTCTGATCGGTCCATTGCATGAAAGGAGTCGCCCAAAGATGCCAACCTTGTGGTTCCCGACAGGATTCTCTGCGTAGTTTGAAAGAATGGTCCGTATAGATTTGTCGAATCCGCTCTGCCACATTTTCCTGACCTAAAGCGAACGCATTGCCATTACCGGGTTGCATTTGGTTGAAGGACTTGGCAAGCTGGTTTGGGTTCTGAAGGTTAAGGATCCCCGTAATGACGACGAGATCGGGAAGATTTTCAGAAGACAGTGCGTCGAAACATCCTGCAACAGAGGATGCGTTTGCATTTCCACTCGGAATAATGCCACTGAAAGGAATAGGCGCACCCTTCAAAACCAGCAGAACTTGGGTGGGGTCGTATTGCACGGAAAAGTTAAAGCGGGTGAAAGGATTGACAAGTGTAAAAGGAGCATTAGTCGTCACGGTCGGAGCTGTGATGATGGTGTAGAAGGGAACTGCTGGTGCTGTCAATCCAAACGGAACGAGGTCGAGGTTTCCCCCATCGATCGTCACGGAACCTGTTGCAGCGATCAAATCGGAGGTCGTATTATTTAATTCCAGGAAGTACGTCATACTGGACGCGAGCGTAAAGTTGGTGCCATGTAGAGTTCCAATGCTGTTCCCAGGCGCAATTCCTCCTTGAATGACGGCATTCACTACGGTTCCCGTTCCTTCCAGAATTCCGGAGCCTGTGACAGTGATCGGCGAGGTAACAGATCCATCGACTATGAGGATGCCGGCTGTCACAGAGGTGGCTCCGGCGTAGGTGTTTGTCCCGTTCAAGACGACAGTGCCGGGTCCTTGGACACCCAATGTTCCTGCCCCTGTGATATTTCCAGAAAGGATCGCCGTACCAGAATTGCTGAAAATCAACGCTCCGTTATCTATCACATTGGCCGTTGTAGGAATGGCATTTGGACTATTCGCTTGGACAGTGGTGGAGCCGCTGATGGTCAGAGGTCCCGCGAAACCATTATTTCCTGAGAGGACCAGCCTTCCTGGGCCTTGAGCGGTGAGAGTGCTGGGCCCGTAGATATTTCCTTGCAAAGTGACGACGCCTGATGGGTCATCGACAGAAATGATCCCCGCTCCCCTTAAATAAAAGGGGCGAGAAGATGTCAGAGCCAGTGTGCCCGCGGGAATATCCAATGTGCCGTTATTGAATGTAAAAAGGCCAGATCCTAATTGTCCATCGCTCGTCCATTGGATCGTTCCATTTGAAGTCACACTGGTTCCACCCGAATAACTATTGCCCCCGTTGGAGAGAAACAGCGTTCCGCTGCTGATCTGGTTGATGAATCCTGTGCCTGAAATGAGCCCATTGAAAGTGAACGAACCGGGAATGTTAAAATTCAAAATGCCATTGTCGGTCAACGCAGTTCCCGCAGGCAAACTGTTTGCCGCATTAATTTGCAAGGTGCCCGTAGAAATCGTCGTTGGCCCCATGTATGTATTCATGCCGGAAAGGATGAGCGTCCCCGGCCCTTGCATGGTCAATCCTCCGCTGCCGCTTATCATTCCTGAAAAGGTTGCCGTTCCCGACTGATTGAAAACGAGTAGGCCATTGTCGACGATGCTGCCTGTCATGGAAATTGCTGTCAGAGCATTGATTTGCAGTGTTCCTGCCGAAATGGTAGTCGGACCGGCGTAGTTGTTATTTCCGGAAAGAATCAAAGTACCCGGCCCCTGTTTTGTGAGTGCGCCCGGACCTGTCATATTGCCTTGCAATGTGATCTGGCTGAGGGGATCGTCGGTAGAGAAAATTCCCACTCCCGCCAAATTCACGGGATTTTTCAATAATAAAGATGTTGTTCCAATCGGAATGTCCAACGTGCCAGAGTTCAACGTCAACAATGAAAAGGCATTGCCAATCTGTCCAGCAGTTGTGATTTGAAGGATCCCATTGTTCGATACCGCCGTCCCTCCGGAGTAGCTGTTTTGGGTGTTGCTTAGGATAAGCGTGCCGCTATTGATGAGGTTCACAGAACCGCTGCCGCTGATGAGGCCGCTCAACGTATTTGTTCCTGTCGTATTGATATTTAAGGTCCCATTGTCGACAACACTAGAGCCTGCAGGTAAAGCGCCAACGGTGTTGATCTGAAGCGTCCCTGAAGAAATTGTCGTCGTTCCCGTGTAACCGTTGGCCCCGCTTAAGACGAGGGTCCCTGTCCCCATTTGAGTCACCCCTCCGCTGCCGTCAATCGTCTGTCCGATCGTCGCGGTCCCGGGAATATTGAACGCAAGAGTACCGTTATCCGTGATCATCGTTCCAGTAGGCAAGCTTGCGGAAGAATTGATTTGCAAAGTCGCTCCATGAGCGATCGTCGTTGCCCCCATGTAATTATTTGTTCCGGCAAGGATCAAAGTACCTAAGCCGATCACGTCCAGCCCTCCCGAGCCGCTAATGGCATTTGAAACGATGGCCCTTCCGGGAAGACTAAAGGTTAATGTACCGTTGTCGACCACATTGCTTCCTGGGGGAAGACTATTCGCAGAATCGATTTCCAAAGTTCCCGAGGAGATCGTTGTTGTCCCTATATAGGAATTACTCCCCGTAATGATCACGGTTCCCGGGCCTTGGGTGATCAAAGAACCGGGCCCTGTGATGCTTCCTTGCAAGTACGCAGTGACGCTCGGATCATCGACAGCGATAGTACCGGTTCCAGGCCCGCTCAGAAAAATGGGCTGGGTGACGAAAACTTCAAAAGGGGAGCCAAAACGGATTTCCAATGTCCCGCTATTGAGTGTTAAAAGCGAGTTTGTACTGCCGAGTTGGAACCCACTGGTGATTTCGACAATGCCATGATGGGAAATGTTAGTGCCTCCGGAGTAACTATTCCCTGTATTTTGGAGGAGTAGCGTCGTATTGCTAGCAAAAATGATAGATCCCGTGCCGCTGACGTTCCCTGAAATAGTTTGGGTCCCGGTAAAATTAAGGATTAAAGATCCCTGGTTATAAATATAAGGAGCGGAAGGCAAACTGTTGGCTGTATTAATTTGCAAAGCGCCCCCGCTGATCGTCGTTGCTCCCATATAGGAGTTGCTCCCTTGCAAGATTAATTCCCCCGATCCCTGTTTCGTCAACGATCCTTCACCCGTGATATTTCCGGCCAATGTCACGACGCCCGCAGGATCATCGACAGAAACGATTCCTGGTCCATTCAGTGTGATCGGACGGGAAGAGGTCAATGTCAATATGCCTGTGGGGACGTCCAATGTCCCGCTATTCAATGTGATGGGGGTTCCCGCCATCCCAAGTTGTCCGTCATTTGTCACTTGCAAGATTCCGTTATCGGAGACAAATGTTCCGCCCATGTAACTGTTGCTGGTATTCGACAATGCCAGAGTTCCATTACTGTTCAGAGAGATGGATCCACTCCCGCTAATCAATGCGCCAACACTTGCCGTTCCCGTATTCGTGAAAAGGATAGTGCTATTGTTGATGACATCGCCAGTGACAGCAAGACTATTGAAAGCATTAATCTGCAATGTTCCCGAAGAGATTGTCGTCGTTCCGGAATAGTTGTCAAAACCCGATAACTCGAGCGTTCCCGCGCCCTGCATTGTCAAGGTTCCGGGACCGGTGATGCCTCCCGTCAAACTTGCCGTACCCGATTGATTGAAAATCAAGGATCCGTTGTTGATGACACTGCTTCCCACCGGAAAGCTATCGGTGTTGTTGATCTGTAAAACACCTGCATTTGTCGTTGTGCCGGCATACGTATTGTCCCCCGATAAGATTAGAGTCCCAGGTCCGGGCAGATCCAAACCGCCAGCACCCGTGATATTGCCGGTTTGGGTCACTGTGGTTGCCATATCCTCGATATCGATCGTTCCTCCGCCGCTAGCCAAAGAGATGGGATGCATGGAAGTGAAGGAGGGCGTGCCTAATGGGACATCTAATATTCCGTCATTCAAAGTCAACGTTGAAGTAGGGGAACCTAGATTCGCCGTTCCTGTAAAAGTGAGAATCGCCCCATTGGAAATCGTCAGCCCTCCAGTAAAATTATTTCCAGGATTGGAAAGAGTAAGTGCAGCAGTACCAATCTGATTGACGGCTCCCGATCCGGTGATCAAGGAGGCAAAAGTATAAGTTCCTCCCGAAATGTTAAAATTTAAATTCCCATTGTCCATGACCGTAAATGCGGCATTATTTGGGATACTGTTCACCGTATTGATTTGCAGCGTCGAGCCCATAGCGATCGTCGTTATTCCCATGTAATCATTCATACCCGCAAGAATGGCGATGCCGTTTCCTGTTACCGACAACGTGCCGCTTCCGGAAATATTCGCTGAATATGTCTCTATTCCGGAATTGTTTAAGACAAGAGCACCGTTATTCATCACCATGTTAGAGGGAGGAAGGCCATTGAGTGTGGAATTGATTTGCAAAGTACTTCCCGGTTCGATCGTCGTTGTGCCTGCATAACTATTATTTCCTGCGAGAATCAATGTCCCAGAGCCTTGCATGGTCAATGACCCGCTGCCGCTGATCGATGCAGCAACCGTCGCTATCCCGGAATTGTTGAAAACAAAAGAGCCATCGTTGACGACCGTGTTCATGTTCAATGTAGGGAAACTCACGGCATCATTGATTTGCAATGTTCCAGAGGTGATCGTCGTTGTCCCCTGATAAGTGTTTGTCCCTGTCAGAATGACAGGCATTCCACCCTGAACCGTCAAACTTCCTGTGCCGGAAATATTTTGCGGGGAGGTGATCGATGCAGCAGTATTATCAAAGACAAGTAAACCATTATCGATGATGTTCATTCCTGACAGGCTACTCATCCCCTCAATCTGCAGGGTGCCCAAAGTGATCGTCGTGTCTCCTGCATAACTATTCGTTCCGGAAAGGATCACTGTCCCGCCGTTCACTACAGACAACTCTCCGCTTCCGCTGATCATCCCTGTAGAGGTGATCGTGGTTCCAGGAATGTTCCCGAAGATCAAAGTGCCATTTGCTACGACATTTGTAGCTGTGGGAAAACTTGCTTGCGAATTGAACTGAAGATTCCCTGTGGGCGTAATCGTCACCGTGCTTGTGAATGTATTAGTCCCGGCTAAAACCAAAGTCCCGGGTCCACCCACTGTGATCGCCCCGCCTCCCGATACAGAGCCTGAGAATAATGCAGTTGCACCAGAATCTACATTGATCGTCCCGGCCCCGGTGAAAGAAATAGGGCGGGTATAGGAAGACATGGATGTTGTAATTTCCATCGTCCCCCCATTAAATTGCAAAGGATTTGAGGCTCTTCCAAGGCTTTGATCGCCGGAAATCACCGTGGTCCCTGAATTTAACAATGTCGTTCCTGTATAGGTATTTGTTCCGCTTAATGCGAGCGTCCCTGTGCCTGACATCGTGATCCCACCGGATGTGGTGCTCCCTCCTCCTTGTCCTCCATCACTCACAATATTGGAAGAAACTGTGATCGAACCCGAGTTCATAAACACGATCGATCCCGAGGACATTAAAAAAAGATCGGTGCTGAAAGCACTCCCTACCGTGCCCGATCCTCCACCCATAAATCCGGCCCCGCCTGTCCCCATCGTAACAGTATTGCCGGAAAAAAGAGGCGTTGTAGACGGATCTCCAATGTTAAGCGTTCCTCCATTCTGAACAAAAATAGCGCCCCCTAATCCTGCCCCGCCTCCCCCACCATTTCCCGTTGCCGTCCCAGTACCCCCGATGCCTCCAGCAAATACTGAACTGGCTGAAGTGTATCCTCCCCCGCTGGCGCCACCAAGTCCCCCTCTCCCTCCGGCTGCCCCGCTTCCGGCGCCGCCGCCGCCTCCGCCAAAGCCTCCCATCCCGCCATTATTCCCGGAACCGCCGCCGCCGCCGCCGCTCGCAAACCCCCCATTTCCGCCAATACCGGATCCTCCCGAACCCCCATTTGGGCCACCGCCCGCCCCTCCGTTAGCGCCGGCAGGATCTGCCCCATTTGACTGGTCCATGCCGCCGCCGCCGCCGCCGCCAGTTCCTGCAACAGTCTGTGCGCCCCCATCTCCTCCTATCGCGTGGCAGTTTGCAAAAGAAGGCCCCGTCAAACTAACGGTTGTTCCTTGACCGACGAACAATCCGCCGCCGGCTCCCAAAGCGCCGCCACCGCCATTGCCTCCCGTGCCGCCGCCATTGCCCCCAATGGAAGTTCCAGACAATATGAAATTACCGTTAATCGTAAGCGTCGTCGGAGCTGGCGATACGAAGAATTCCTGCCACAAATTGGCGCCGTATAGGGTGACATTATTCCCATTGGCGTCAATCGTCACAATATTTGATCCCAGTTGCGGCAATGAACTCATCAACGTGATCGTTTGCGTACCCAATCCTCCCATAAATTGGATGATCGCCCCTGTAGGTCCGCCATTCGCATCGAGGATAGCCTGACGCAGTGAACCTGCCCCCATGTTGTTGTTATTGATGACCGTATAAGTCACGCTGTAAAGCGATACGCTAGATGAGAAAACAGAAAAATAGATGAGCGACCGAACCCAAGCCGACAGAGATTTGTTAGCCATCGATCTATCCGATACTTTTTAGATAATCAAATTTTCAACTTACACCTTAAAAAAATATTCCACAAATACAATCCCATTACATGTTGCGGACTACCCAAATCCGTTTCTGTATGGAGGTGAGTTACCGGCCCAAAAGGTTACAAAGTCGAGTTAAAAATAACTATTTTATATGCTTTACATCATTCAACCCTCTGCACATACTCGGAACCTCGACTTTGCAACTTTTTGGGCCCGAAGGCCTCGAAATATTTGCTCTCGGGGGAGTTATTTAAAACAGGAAGGGGTTAAAAACCCCTTCCTGTTTTAAATAACTCCCAGTTCGACCATCGGTCGAACGGCCGAGAGTAAATAGGCGAGGCAGGCGGGCCCAAAAAGTTGTAAAGCCGAGGAAACTCTATGGTTAAATTAAATCCTCACTTTAAGCAATTAAAGCGCGAATACATCTTTCCGATCATCGACCAAAAGCTCGCCGAGTTAAAAAAAGGACATCCTGATGTTCAAATTCTGAATTTCGGCGTCGGCGATGTCGCTCTTCCTTTGGCGCCCTCGATCGCCAAGGCGATCACTGACAGCGTTATGGAAATGACAACGGAAAAAGGGATGAAGGGATATGGTCCGCATAATGGGTATCTTTTTTTGCGCGAGGCCATTGCGAAAAATGAATTTTCTCCCTTCGGCATGACTCCGGATGAGATCTTTATTTCCGAAGGAACAAACAGCGATACCGTCAATATCCTGGATCTATTCAGTCTTTCTAGTGTGGTTGGAATTACCGATCCCACCTACCCTGCTTATTTAGATTCGACCATTCTCTCCGGAAGAAAAAAAATTATCTCTTTACCCTGCCTTCCGGAAAATCGATTTGCCCCTTTGCCGCCACCCGAGCATTGCGATCTCGTCTACCTTTGCTCTCCCAACAATCCGACAGGGATGGCGATGAACCGGAGCGAACTGCAGCGGTGGGTCGATTATGCGCTTCGTGAAAAAGCGCTTCTTCTCATCGATAATGCTTACGAAGCATTTATTACTTCTGCCGATGTTCCCCGCAGCATTTATGAACTCCCCGGAGCAAAAGAATGCGCAATTGAATTCCGCAGCTTTTCGAAAACGGCGGGATTTACCGGCCTGCGCTGTGCCTATACAATCCTTCCCAAAACCGTTAAAGGTCAGGTTGGGCGCAAATTTTTATCCCTTCATCCTTATTGGGACCGGCGCCAAGCGACGAAATTCAATGGGGTGGCGTACCCGATTCAGCGGGGAGCAGAAGCTGTCTATACAAAAGAAGGTCAAAAAGAAACTCGAGCGCAAATTGCCTTGTATCTCGAACAGGCCACGCGCCTGAAAGAAGGTCTTAAGAAACTGGGATTCACTTGTTACGGCGGGATCGACTCTCCTTACATTTGGTGTAAAACGCCGCAAGGAACGTCTTCCTGGGATTTTTTTGATCTCCTCTTGAAAAGATGTCATCTGATATCCATACCTGGAAGAGGATTTGGATCGCAGGGAGAAGGCTATGTTCGACTCTCTGCTTTTACAACCCAGGATAAAACAACTCTAGCTCTTGAACGTTTTCACCATTTGTAGCTTGAACCTATCCCAGAATTGGAAAAACATGCTTTTTGAGTCTTTTTCCCCACCTTTTAATGCCGCTTCTTGGCCTAGTTGGTCAACTATGTCCTGCGAATCGGCATTAAAATCTGTGAAAAAATCCTTCAAAAATCAAATCTTTCGAATTCTGGGATAGGTTCTTCTATGCGTTTTGCCATTACTGCTGATCATCGAGAATTTTTTAAGAAAAACAATTACATTGAATTCGAAAATATTCTTCCTGCCGATCAAGTGAGCTCTCTCAAGAAAAACGCCGAAGAGACGATTTCCAAGCGGCTAAAATTTTCTCCGTCCAAACTGAAAGCTAAGACAGCTCCTGACATCTACTACGCTGGCTACGATCTTTGGCGAGAAAACGAAGAAATCAAAAAAATTACCCATAAAAATGCTTTTGCTACGGTGGCCTCTGAACTTTTTCAAACGCTTCCCCTTCGTTATGGCTTTGACCAATATTTCTCCATGTTCAATTGCGCGGCAGCGTCGCCGTACGATGTTCCTTCCACTCTTCAAGAGATTTCTTGTCTCAGCCCTCTTGCAGGCGGGCTGATTTTACCACTCGAAGACCTCCCCTCTCCTCCCACTTTTTTCCCCATGCCTCTTAAAAGCGGCAGCGCCCTTTTTATTTCTTCCTCCTTTTCTCTGCCTTGGCCTCATCTGTTTGCAACCTGCGGGCTTAATTTTTTCATGATCGTGTATGCGACGGAAAAAACGATGTTCCGGGCAGGATCTCATGATCCCCATGCCGCGGCTTTAAAAAAACTTGGCTATGTATACAATGAAATGCTCAAAGACTCCGTTCATCCGATCCTTCTAAGAAAGTAAACAGATTATGTGCCTTCTACCGGCAACGATGCCTTAAACTCTCTGCTCGAATTGATGACCTGCCTGGAAAGGCCCATCACCCCGATGATGTTGATGAACAGCATCAATGTGATCGCAATGTCCGCCAGCGTCCAGATCATATCGACGCGCATCACGCTTCCGATCGGCACAAGGGCGATGTAGGTGTAGCGAAACCATTTTCGTTTGTCGGGACCGACTAGAAATTCTAAAGCTTTTTCGCCGCAATATGACCAAGCCAAAATCGTCGTATACGCAAAAAAAACGAGAGCGATGATGACGATATAGCCGCCCACAGGCGTGCCTAGGCCTTTCGAAAAAGCAAATGTGACCATGTTCGTGCTTTGCAGGCCGGGATCCAACCAAGCCCCCGTCAAAATGAGCACGAGGCCGGTCGCCGTGCAAACAATCATGACCATGAGCGGCGCGACAAGGGTCGCAATCCCATCCATGACGGGGTGATCGGACCGGGCATTGGCCTGCAGAATGGGCACGATCCCCGTCCCTGCATCGGTGGCAAATAGCCCCCTGTCAAAACCTGTGGTGATCATTTTTACAACGCTGAATCCCATGATCCCGCCGGCAGCAGCGGAAAAGCCAAATGCATGGCGGACCATCAGGCCCAAAGCATCCCCCACTCGATCGTAGTTCATGCCGATGATCACTGCAGCGGTCCCCAAATAAAGAAGGGCTTTAAAAGGAACGATCAAGGAAGCGAAATTCGATAGCCGTTTGATCCCACCCAAGATGACAAAGCCGACCATCGCGGCAATGACAAGACTCGTGTACAGTGGATTAAAACCTATTTTTTGCAGGGGCAGCACGATTGAATTGATCTGAGCAAAATTACCGACGGTGACCGCCCCAAAAATCGCAAAGACGCAAAAGAGCATAGCTAATTTTTTATAGCCCAGGCCGTCGCGCAAATAATACATCGGACCGCCTGCATATTCATTATTTTGCATTTTGCGGCGATAGGAGATGCCCAAAATGCAGCTTGCATACTGAATGGCCGCCCCAAAGAAAGCCATGACCCACATCCATACCAGCGCACCAGGGCCCCCTGAGGCAAGGGCCACAGCCATCCCGGAAATATTCCCCGTCCCAAAATTTCCCGCCAACACCGTGGAGAGCACGGCAAAACGGCTGATATTCCCTTTGCCCTCGAGATTTTTGCTCGTCAAGCTGCTAAAGCTTTTTTTGAGCTGCGAAACTTGCACAAAGCGCAGCTTCAGCGTGAGATAGAGTCCGACGGCAAGGATGGCCGGGAAAACGGCCCCAAGTGTGAAATAATGGTTAAAACTTTCAAGCAGCCCTTTTACATCCATACAAATTCCTTTTTTTAGTTCTTCTGGACGGTTTTATAAATTAGGGAGAAAAAACTAATTACAGCACCTTTGCGGTGCTGAGAAGGCGGATGCGGCAGAGTAGGTATAAAAGAAATTCAAATGCTTCATAATAGAGAGCGTATCATCTCGCCTGATTTTCCAGAAAGACAAGATTTTTTTGCGGTGCGCCTCGCTAGCCGCACCGCAGAAAAAGATCGTTCTACCGATCCCTAATGGCCGGGTCCCCTAACGACCGAGGCGGCGCCAACCTCCTCCAAAGCAGACTTTGAGAAATGGAAGCAGATTCCCCCAGGGAAGCCAGGCTCAGAAATCACTACGGGAGAAAGATTCTCGCCGAGTTCGACTTCATCGGATGTCTGAGAAAAGATCGATGAAGACTCTGCTTGCTTGTCGCGGCAGATGTGCTTACCCAAATTAAAGTAAAATCGAGTACACAACGAGACCATCTCGAGTCCCTTTTCTTCAAGGAGTCCTTTTTGTTGATCATACGATTCATTGCAGCTTTGTGGAGGAACTTCGATGCGCATGATGGACACACGAACTGTTTTGGCAATTGCACTGCATTGGTCCAGGATCTTTTGCAAATTCTCAGCCCCGAGATACGCGTGGTTGAAAACAGGCCCCTTCCCTTTTTTGGCAGCTGCATATCCAGCAAGAATTTTCAAATTTTTAAGCGAATAAGGGATCAGTATTCCGTTTTTCTTGAAGCTGCCAACCTCTTCACTTTTTGTATCGAAGTCACCCTTTTTGACAAGGTCGTCGAACAAACCTGCATGATAAGGGACATGGAAGTTTGTAGGCTCAACAACAATCACAAACGTTTCGCTCATTTTTTTGTCAGGTTCATAGGGATCCATTGCCGTCTTCAAGAGTTCGAAGACATTTGCGCTGATTTTCGGCACAACACCGACAAACTTTCCCATCCAGCCGCTTTTTTGTGCGCTGTAGGTGATGGATCGCATAAACCTGAAGTCTTCCTTCGCTGTTGTTGTTCTTCCCTCGATACGGGGGATTTTTTCATTGGCGAACAGTTGCAGCCAAATGTGATGGTATTGCACGGCGGCTTCCCATGCCTTGCAGACCAGAGCGGAAGAGGCAATGTCAGCAATATCAATAAATTGCAAGCCGTAATGCAAAATATCGTTGTTTGGAAAAGGCCCTGCTTGGAAAGGGGTTATAGTAGACATATGTTTATTCCTTGATGTTTATTGATTTAAAAAAAATTTACATGAGAAAAAAGAGATTAGCTGCGCCCGAGAGGGCGCCGAAGGAATAAACAAGAAGAGGGGACTGAATTTTTAATCAACAATTGGCACATAATGCTGAATATTATGCACTAAGATAGCATATTTACGCAAATAAAAGCATAATTTTCTAAGAATCACAGGGTTGGCTACCGAAAATCTGAATAAATATTCAGTCTTTCAGGAGCTTTTTAATCTGTTCGGCCAGTTTGTGGGTGTTTTTAATCGTCTTAGGAGCAACAAAAACCGTGTCGTCCCCGGCGATTGTCCCTAGAACTTCTGTAGAGAGTTGATGATAATCGAGAACGCGTGCCACCATGGAAGCGGAGCCGGGACTTGTAAAAATGACGACCATTGTTTCATTGGATGTGATATCGAGGATCAAATCCCTAATAGGGGTATCCATCGAAGGCGGAGCGGGCTCGCGAGGAAGAGAATAGACGGTCTCTCCTTTCGCGTTGATTACCTTGATGGCTCCAACTTTTCTAAGTAACCTAGACGCTTTTGTTTGATTGATGTCATACCCTTGTTTCTCAAGCGATGAGCAAATAGCGTCTTGCGTTGTGGCTTTTCTGCTTTTAAGAAGATTTTTTAAAGCTTCGATAAGATCAAGAGGAGCCATCGCCTATCCTTTTTTCCCACTCTTCCACAGCTCTTTTCGCTCGCTCCACGCAACTATTCACGCTGATCCCTTCCAAATAATTTCCCACGAGTTGAAATTGGGGGAGTTTTAAGCATAAGTGATTTTTCAGTTCTGCCATTTTTTCGAGATGTCCGACGCCGTATTGAGGGATCACGGTTCGTATAAACGAGACGCATTTTGGAATCTGGGAAATGCCGAGATGGCGGCGGAGTCCCTTAAGGGCTGCTTCGATTGTTTTTTCCTCACTGCGGCCCGTTTCTTCTAACTTGATCGTCAGCCGGGTTTCCTGATTTGATCGATTGTGCAGGGGAAAGACGGAAGAATCAAAGATGACGCCCAAGACGTCTTCATGCGCGTGTGTCGCCGTCAAATATCCGAACCCTTGGACCGGCAGAACTTGGCCATCATAGGCGCAATTGACAATATCCACGCCCAGACAAGGAATCTTTGAAAATTCTTTTGAGATCTCCGGGGCGAGGTTTTCAAATAGACGTCCTGTTTCAGCCGCCGGAAGGGCGCAGAAAAGAAAATCGCTGAAAAACTGTCCTTTTTCCGTTTTCACTCCAACACGGCCGTCTTCCAGGAAAATTTCCTTCGCCTGCTGCTGGTAACATACCTTAGCAGGGATTTGATTGACGATGGACTGCGGAAGCTGCTCGATTCCCGACTGGAAAGAAAAAATTGCCGAGAGAGGTAATCCTTCTACATCTTTAGAAAAGGGGGATAACCCTTTTTTTGCCTTCATTTCTGCAAAAAAGCCTTTTGTCACCGATCCATAAGTTTCTTCCCAACGTTTCAATTTCGGAAAACAGGCCCGGACGGAAATCTTGCGGATATCGCCGCCAAAGATGCCCACCACCATCGGATCAAAAAAAAGACGGGCGACATCGTAATTAAACCTTCTTAAGACAAATTCCCAAACTGTTTCGTCGGTTAATTTAACCGGCTTTCTCCATTCCGTCATCAATGCTTTCAGAAAACCTTTGGTAATTGGTGAAACCAAAAAAGAAAATGGATTTGTGGGAAATCGATGCAATTCTCCATCATGCCACAGGTAACGGTGATGGGGTTTTGCATCCGACCAAATCAACTCTCCTTGAAGCCCTAACTCGGCGATCAGGCGCAGAGTCGAAGGACATTTATCCACTTTAAAAGTGCGCGGCCCTTTTTCAAAATGAAAACCTGTCGTATGATCGGTATGCATCCATCCGCCTGCGCGAGAACTTTTTTCCAGAATGGTGATCTCGAGAGGAAGCCCTGTTCGAGTCAAATACCACGCGGCCGACAAACCTGATATCCCAGCCCCTAAAATGGTAACCTGTTTTTTTTGCATCATTTTTAACCTATTAACCTGAGCTTTGAGTTCCTTTCACAGCATCTTGCCGCATCTTTCGGGCACTTTTTGCAAATTTTGGCGCGTCCATAGGGCCTCCAGCTATTGTACGCGCCGAAATTTGCAAAAATCACCTCGAAATCTACCGCAATCTACTCTAAAATGGACCCAAAGCTCAGGTTATTAACCCGCTAGAGGAAGAGTTTATGGTTCAAAGGAATAAATTGAAAGATGAGATTGAGATGTATCTAAAAGAATTGCGCGAAAAAATCATCGCAGCATTTGGAAATTATGAGCCTTCTAAAAGTTTTGAGCGTAAAAAATGGGATTATAAGAAGGGTAAAGGCGGCGGAGAAATGGCGGTGGTGCGCGGCACTCTATTCGAAAAGGCCGCCGTCAATTGGTCGGGCGTCAGTGGCGATCAATTCCCAATGGCTGATGCGGGAGGTCCATTTTTTGCCACGGGGGTCAGTCTCATCACGCACATGTTCAATCCTCATGCTCCGACAGTCCACTTCAATATCCGCTACATCGAGACCGAGGAAAAGAGCTGGTTTGGCGGAGGCTATGATTTAACGCCTATGGGCTTTGCCTATGAAGAAGACACTTTGCATTTTCATCAAACCGCAAAAAAAGCGCTCGATCCTTTCGGAGAAGAGATCTACCCCGCATTTTCGCAAAACGCGAAGGAATACTTTTATCTACCTCATCGGCAAAAAGAGCGCGGTGTCGGCGGAATTTTTTTCGATCACTACCGGACGGGAAATTTTGAAAAGGATTTTGCTTTATGGAAGCGCGTTGGAGATACGTTTTTAGAGACGATCCTCCCCATTTATGATCGCCGCATCCTAATGCCTTTTACTCCTGAACAAAAGGAGAAACAACTGCACGCGCGGGCGCATTATGTGGAATTCAACCTGCTTTATGACCGCGGAACTAAATTTGGTTTTCTTTCCGGAGGGAATCCCGAAGCGATCCTTTGCTCGATGCCGCCTGTAGCAAAATGGTGATAGGGGAAACAAAAATTTATCCCTGTTCAAACTCGGACAGCAAGGGGCTTTCCTCTTCTAATTCGAAAGAGACCTCGTGGCGTAAGCGGAATATGCCTGTCAAATTGAGGCAGACAAGAGCGCATCCTGCAAGCGACATCGTGAGCAACGCCTTCGACGGGTCGAAGAAAGAAAAAAAGAACAAGAATGCGGCCGCAAAGAAAAGGTACACTTTCTCCCCATAGAGCGGATGCAGAAAGCGAGCGCATTTGACACCTGCGAACAAATAGGAAATCATTGTGGTGTACACAAGGACGAAGATAAAGATCGGCATGAACACAGACTGCCACGGGAAATGGACATCGAGGGCTTTTTGAATGACCATGGCCGAGTCGATCATCGGGCTTGCATTCCAAAATCCTGAAGTCAATGCGATCAAAAGCGTGCAAGTGCAGACCAAATTATCGATAAAGACGCCTAGCATGGACAAGCGAGCCTGTTGGACAATCTGCACCGCGCTGGTTTCGCTTTGAATGATGGAATCGTACCCAATTCCAATATCAGATGAATAGACAGAACGGGATATTCCCTGCTGCATGGCAAGCATCATCGTGCTCCCAACAAAACCTCCGAGTCCGGCGCTCCCTGTAAAAGCCGAAGAGAGCACTTCTCCTAGTAACGCAGGAAGCTCGGGAAGGTGATGCCCGATCACGTAAAAGCCCATCAAAAGATAAATACCTGTGAAAAACGGCATCAGCCAGGAACAAATTTTTCCGACCCTTTTAATTCCCCCGAGTACGGTGTAAAGAATTAAAATGAGCAAAGCAACGACGACGAGGATATGTTCAATTTGCCAATTTGTCGCAATGCAATGCGACAAGACGGAAAATTGATACACCTCAGCAGCATAGATGCACATGAGCACGCAAGCCGCCGTGCCAATCCATTTTTTTTGAAAAGCCCGGCGCAATAAATGGATCGAACCTCCATCGTATCCGCCTTTCTCGTTCGCGACGCGGTATTTCAGCCCTAAAAAAACTTCTGAGTATTTGATCAACGATCCTAAAAAAGCCGCCATCCACACCCAAAATAAGGCCCCGGGGCCGCCGATTTGCAAAGCTGTGACAATACCGGCAATATTGCCTACGCCGATCATCCCGCCGACCGAAGAAAAAAAGACTTTGAGGGGGTGGGTTCCTACCCCTACCGAAGACTTGTTTTTCATAAAGCCCCAAAATGTCTTTAGGGCCGCCGGCAAAGCGCGGATTTGAAAAAAATTGGATTTAATGGTGAAATAACAACCTAAAAGAGCAATGCAGGAAAAACCGAGATAGCTCCAAAAAAACGCATCGATGTAAGACAAACAATCAAAAATAGAATGAAACATAATTCTCCACGAAAAAGCTAGAAATTAAAAAAAAGTAATTACAAAAAAAGAAGGTTACTTTCGCTTGAAAGCAGCTTTGAGAGACTTATGTTTCAAAGATTTGAAAAAAGCGGGTGAGGAGGAAAGCCGTCTTAACGGTTCTTGCGGATTCATAATTGTTGCTCCTATAAAAAACATAATATTCATTCATATTAACAGTTTCTGAATAATAATCAAGAGCCTGGACCTGTAGTTTCTTTTTCTTTTGCGGGAGGGGAGACAATCTGGGCCACAATCCGCGCTGTCGATTCACCCGACTCTACAGCCCCTTCCATCGTCGCAGGATGATCGATGGCGGCATGTTCGCCGGCAAAAAAGAGGCGGTTTTGAACGGGACGGAAGACCTTCCGGACCGTCTCCCCCATCATCTCCATTTTTTCATTGTAGAGATCAAACTGATCCGGGCCCCAGCTGCTGTTGCTCCCCTTTGAAAATTCTTCCATCGCCCAACTGACGGCCCGTTTCCTCCCCGAATAGGTAATAGACGGGAAAAGAAGTTTCAGCGCCGCCATCTCTTCGTGGATACGTTTATTGACACCTTCTGAAGAGTGGGAATCAAAAACTCCCGGCTTGCCTCCATAGGCGAGCGTCAAAATTTTCCGGTCGCTATTGAACCACACGAGCGCATCTTCGGTGACGGAATATTCGGAGCTGTCATTGCCCAATTTCACACCCAGCAAAATGTGTCCATTTGTACCGTACTGCAATGCTTTAATGGCTTTCCATTGATCAGCAGGGATAATTCCCTTTTCTATCTGAACATCCCGCAGAGTCGAACAGGGAATGGCCAGGACAAGATAATCCGCTGTGACTGTTTTGTTATTCGGGAATTCCAAAAGATATTTTCGATCGTGGGTCAGAGAAATTTTCCGCAAGGGCTGGCCGAAATGCACATGATCTTTCATCCGTTTAGTCAAGTTTTCCGGAAGAAGGCTGTTCCCTCCTTTGATGCTCTCCTGGTGAATATGGAAGTGATCTTCTCCATGCGCGATCAAGCTGCACCGATTGTAGTAATCCCAAAAATTGTCGACATAAGCGGTAGATAACTCCTTTGTATCCTTCCCTTCGAGTCCGCGCATCCGAATTTCTGCCAAATGGCGCGGGATGGTCTGTTTCGGGAAAAAAGCATCCAAAACGGCGCCTAAATTCTTCCCCTCGGCCGCCGCTTCTTTAAGTTGATCATACGTCGATTGGTCGGAAGCGGGAGTGTTGAGAAACGGGGAATAATAGGGCGCTACCTTCCCTTGGTAGACATATTTTCGATCGGAGACCGTTCTCATCGTGGTTTCAATTTCTAATCCCATTTCCCGAATCAGGGCTTTCAGCCGGACGGCTTCCGTCACGCACAGAAATTTCGCTCCGAGCTCTTCATACGAATCGTAAAAATAGGCGGTCAGAATTCTTCCCCCCGGCCTTTCGCGCGCTTCGTAAACTTCTACAGGTTGTCCCGTTAGCTGCTGCAAGCGAAGGGCCGTTGTCAAACCTGCGAGCCCTGCTCCAATGACGACCACTTTTTGATATTCAGCGAAAATCGAATGGGAGAGGAGTAAAAGGAGAGAAAGAAATCGGACAAACATGCTCAAACCTCATGCATTGCAGTTTTTTACAACCTTAACAAAATGCTGGACATTTTCAAGAGGAATATCTGGCGTCACTCCGTGTCCGAGATTGACGATGAAGCCACGCTCATCTTGCATAGAGGAGATAACTTTTTCAACTTCATTGGAAATTTCTTCTTTCGGCAATTTAAGGAATTCAGGATTGAAATTTCCTTGCACGGCGATCGGCATCGGCACTTTTTGGCGCAACTCGTGCATGGGAAGGTGCCAATCGAAACTGATCCCGGCAGGCTTGATCTCGGCCAAACTTTCCGCACGCAAGCTGGAGTCGCGGCAAAAGAGGATCACGGGAATACCGGTTGGCTTCAGGGCCTCGAGGATTTGCTTTAAGTAGGCAATCGAAAAAACAGCAAACGCATCATCGTCCAAAATATTAGCCCAGGAATCGAAAATTTGTATCACATCCACCCCTGCGTCGATTTGCGCTTTTAGATACGCAATGGTCGCATGTGTAAGAGTTGTTAAGAGCTGATGTAAAGTGGCAGGGTCTTCTTTAATCCACCGTTTTGTCTGTTCAAATGCCGCGTGGTTGATCGTATCAAGACAATAACTCGCCACCGTAAACGGGCCACCGCAAAAACCAATGAGAGGAACATCGATCTCCCGCTTAACCCGTTTGATGGTTTCAAAAACATAGGAAAGCGATTGTTCGACGGGGATATACACAAGGGAAGCAACTTGGGAAGCCGTTTTGATCGTCGGCTCTATGCGCGGCCCCCCTTTTTCTGGGAACTGGACAGACAACCCTACAGCTTCCGCAATGACGAGGATGTCGGAAAATAAAATCGCGGCATCGACGCCTAGGAGCTCAAGGGGTAGTTTTGTGACTGCCGCGGCAAGTTCGGGCCGATGGAACATGTCCCAAAGGGAGTGTTTTACTCGAATTGCGCGATACTGGGGCATGTAGCGTCCCGCCTGGCGCATGAGCCAAACGGGCGGACGCGCGACTTGTTCGCACCCAAGGGCTTTTAGGAGTAGATGATTCATGTAAGAACCTGAGTTTTGGGTTCATTTTATAGTAGATTGGCCCTAGATTTCGAGGTGATTTTTGCAAATTTTGGCGCGTTCAATAGCTGGAGGCACCTATGGACGCGGCAAAATTTGCAAAAAGCGCCCAAAAGGTCTGGCAAGATACTATGAAAACTCAGGTTAATAGTCTGTCCAAAATTGAGTCGACGGTAAATCCGTACTCGGCCGCCAGATCGCTGATCGGCGCTGATTCCCCAAAAGTGTCCATGCAAATTGCAATCCCTTCAGGACCGATCCACTTAGACCAGCCGAAGCTGACCGCAGCCTCAATGCTGACACGCCGCCCCAAATCTCCTCCGACGATCGATCGTATGTAATCATCGCTTTGCTGTTCGAAAAGCTCCCAACAGGGCATCGAAATCACACGGGCATGTTTGCCGATTTTCTCCAAAGCAGCAGCAACGTCCATGGCTAGAGAAACTTCCGATCCTGTTGCCATCAACGCAAAATCCGCCTTTCCGGATTCTTTTTTTACGATGTAGGCTCCTTTAGCCATGCCTTGATCATAGGGAACGTTGCAAGTGGGAATTTCCGGAAGGTTCTGACGACAGAGCACAATCGCTGTAGGGCCGCGATAGCGCAAGGCGGCAATCCAAGCCATTTTCACTTCCCAACTATCTGCAGGACGAATGACGTGAAGATTGGGCATGGCGCGCAACGCCGCAAGATGTTCGATCGGCTGATGGGTTGGTCCGTCCTCGCCTAAAAAGATCGAATCATGCGTATACTGGTAAATCACTTGAATTTTTGAAAGAGCGGCCAATCGCACCGCATTGCGCATGTAGTCGGAAAATGTCAAAAAAGTCCCAATGAAAGGCACGATCATGTCCGTCTCAGCCAGGCCAGCTGCCGCTGTTGCCATGCCGAACTCGCGGATGCCGAATTTGATGTTGCGTCCGGTAAAATTTCCTTTGGAAATCGGCGGATATTTTTTCATCCATGTCTTATCTGATTCGGAAAGGTCAGCCGATCCCCCTATCAGCTGGGGAAGAAGTTCCCCCAGTTTATCCAAGACCGCTTGCGAAGAACTACGCGTGGCCATCGGACTCTTGATTTCGACTTTTCTGAGCTGTTCTTCGAGATTGTCGGGAAGTTTCTTTTCCACCATCTCCGTGAATGTTTTTGCCAAATCGGGCTTGCCTTCCATGAAACGGCGATACATGTCCTTCCACTTTTGTTCCAAGACCGTATCTTTGGCGAGCTTCTGCTCAAAAAAAGTATAGACGGATTGCGGCACATAAAATTCTTCTTCGGGAAGTCCAAGCGCTTTTTTCGTTGCCTCGACCTCTTCGACGCCAAGGGGCGCTCCATGCACTTTGTGGGTTCCTGATTTATTGGGAGAGCCTTTCCCAATGATGGTGTGCATAATGACAAGAGTCGGCTTCGTCTGATTGTCGCGGATATGCATGAAAATTTTGTCCATCTGTTCGAAATCATAGCCGTCTAACTCGAAGACGTCCCAATTATATGCCAAATAGCGAAGCTTCGTGTCCTCAGAGCCCGATTCGGCTAGAAATCCGTCCAGGGTGACCTTATTCGCATCGTAGATGAGCACCAAATTGTCCAGTCCCAAATGTCCCGCCAGCGAAGAGGCCTCTGACGACACCCCTTCCATCATGCAACCGTCGCCGGCCAAACAGTACACTTTGCTGTTGAAGAGGGTAAACTCGTCGCCATTAAAGCGGGCGCCCAGCATTTTCAACCCGAGAGCCTGCCCGACAGCATTGCCGACTCCCTGCCCCAATGGACCTGTCGTCGCTTCCACTCCGGCAGTCACATGGTATTCCGGGTGGCCAGGCGTCTTGGAATGGATCTGCCGGAATCGCTTGATTTCGTCCATCGACAGGCCAAACCCCGATAAATGCAGCAGAGAATACAGGAGCATCGAGCCGTGGCCGGCCGAAAGAACAAACCGATCGCGGTTCAGCCATTTCGGATTCTTGGGATTATGGCGAAGCAGAATGCCATAGAGATAGGCTCCGAATTCAGCGCAGCCCATCGGCAAACCCGGATGCCCCGAATTGGCCTTTTGGACCGCTTCCATCGAAAGCTCGCGGATGGTGTTGGCGATTTTGCTCAAATGCTTCTTTAACTCTGCGTCCATGTGACTGACTCCCTCAACATTTTTTTAAAAGAGAATCATACAGAGAAAAGACAATATTTAGAAGCTTTGCAATGGAATGAGGTTCTGATGAGCTACAATTTTTTGTTAAAAATTGGATTCACAGCTAAAACCCCCATCAAAATAAGCGGAGTCCCCACCCAAATATTCCAAGTGAGCTGCTCATCGAGTATGAAGAAACCTAAAATCATCGCAACGAGAGGCAGCAATAGTAGAGAAAAAGTCGCATAAGTCGGTCCGCAAAGCTGGATCGTCTTGTAATACAATAGATAAGCAGCAACTGTGCAAATCACAGACAGTCCGATGATTCCGATGATTGAGGGAAAGGAGGGAATTGCCAAGTTGTAAGGCCGATCGATCCACAAAGCGAATGGAAAAAAAATCGCCGTTGCTACAGCTAGCTGCCCTGTTAACAAAGTCATCCCGGAGACTTTTTGGAGATGTGTTCGAGCGTAGACTGTCCCAATGCTGGTGCTCAAACAGGCAATGATGACCATCAATGCTCCAACTCCACTTTTTATATTTTCATGCAAAACGATCGGCAAGTAAATCGTCGCAAGACCGGCCATCCCCAAACAAATTCCAATGATTTTATTTTTTGTTAAGGGGTCATGCCTTCCAAAATAATGGGCTAGGATCGCAGTAAAAATTAAAGTGAAACTATAGAGAACACCCGCAAGGGAACTGGAAATATAGAGCTCACCAAAGCTGACGAGGTAGAAGGGAATGGCGTTGAATGTAATGCCTAGAATGACGTACTGCTTCCAATACTCTTTCCAATTGAACGCCCCCTTTTTCTGGAAAATACAAATGGAATAAAGAATCAACCATGCGATGCCTGCACGAAGAAAAACAAGGGTTGGCGGAGGAATTTCAGGGACTGCGATTTTGATGAATAAATAAGCCGGGCCCCAAGACAAAGCGCATAAAAGCAGAAGAAGGAGACCTTTATTTCCTAATCTTTTTTCCATAGTTTATGAGATGTAACCGAAACACCCTTTTCCTAGCAAAGGGTGTTTCGGTTTTAAATTAAACAGATTAAAATATCCTTTCTCAACAAAATTTCCGAGGGAACGTGTTAAAAATATTTTTTTAATCCTGATCTTTTGACAATCGCTCTCTCCTTATGGTATCCTCCTATTCTCATTCTCGATTTTCAGGAATTGATATGATTTCACAAGAGATCCGCCGCAACTTTCTCAAATATTTTAAAGAACATGGCCACACTGTCGTCGCCTCCTCTTCCGTCGTGCCGCATGATGACCCCACTTTGCTATTCACGAACGCGGGAATGAACCAGTTCAAAGATGTTTTTCTGGGCAGAAGCAACCGGGACTACGCGCGCGCGGCGACATCGCAAAAATGCATCCGCGTCGGCGGCAAACATAACGACCTGGACAATGTCGGCCATACGGCGCGCCATCTCACTTTTTTTGAAATGCTCGGTAATTTCTCATTCGGAAATTATTTTAAAAAGGAAGCGATTGCCTTTGCTTGGGAAGTATCGACGAAGATCTTCGGTTTTGATGCAGAAAAAATTTGGATCACAGTATTTCGGGAAGATGACGAGGCGTTTGAACTGTGGAAACAGATCGTCCCTGAAAAAAAGATCGTCCGTATGGATGAAAAAGATAACTTTTGGGCGATGGGCGATACCGGCCCCTGCGGCCCTTGTTCCGAGCTCTATTACGACCGCGGTCTGAAATATGGGGATGCCACCTCCCCTAAAGATGATCTCGAAGGCACCCGTTTTCTTGAATTTTGGAACCTCGTCTTCATGCAGTTTAACCGCGACGCGGTCGGAAAAATGGCGGTGCTCCCTAAGCAGTCGATTGATACGGGCGCCGGGTTAGAGCGTGTCGCCGCACTCAAGATGGATGTCGATACTCTTTTTGGGACAGATGTTCTCCGCGGTCTCATTGCGCAAATCGAAAACATGAGCGGAAAAAAATACAATCCTGCGGATCAACAACTGGCCCCTGCTTTTCATGTGATTGCCGATCACATTCGATCCCTATCTTTTGCGATGGCCGACGGCGCTCAGCCGAGCAATGTGGAACGGGGGTATATTTTACGAAAATTGTTGCGGAGAGCTGTCCGTTATGGCCGCATGCTCGGCATGCAAGAGCCCTTTTTGGCAAAGGTATTGCCGAGGCTCATTGAAACGATGGGGCCCGATTACCCGGAGCTCGTCGCTTCCCAAGCTCGTATTGCCGAGGTGATCACCCTCGAAGAAGAAGCATTTATCCGCACGCTCAAGCGCGGCGGAAATATTTTGAATAGTATCATCGACCAGGCTCACAAAAACCCGCAAAAGCAGATCACGGGCGCCGATGCTTTCAAGCTTAAGGATACTTATGGGTTTCCGATTGAAGAGATTGTGCTCATTGCGAAGGATACAGGACTGCAAGTCAACCTCGACGCTTATGAACTTCTCGAAGAACAAGCAAAAGAAAGATCGCGCAGCGCTCAAACCGTCCATGTGCAGGAAGTCGAGGAAAGTTTATTTAAAAACTATGTGGAGAAACACGGCGCCTCCGAATTTTTAGGCTATCAGAAGACAAGCGCTGAAGGAACCATTATGGCGCTCGTCGTCGATGGGAAATTTGTCGAATCTATCCATGAAGGGCAAGAGGGCATGGTGATTCTCGACCGCACGTCGTTTTATGCAGAGAAAGGGGGACAAATCGGAGACACAGGAGTGTTGACACACCAAAAAGGGCGGTTCAAAGTCAATGATTGCCACATGCCTTACACTGGAGTAATTGTCCACATCGGCCGGATGGAACAGGGCGTTTTGATCCTCGGCGAGCCGATTAACGCCGAAGTCGACGCAAAACGGCGCCAAGAAATTTGCAACAACCATACTGCCACTCACCTTTTGCATTGGGCCTTGCAAAAAGTTCTCGGACCTCACATCCGCCAAGCAGGCTCTCTCGTGGAGACCGGACGTCTCCGCTTCGATTTCAATCACCACAAAGCGCTCTCGAAAGAAGAAATCAGACAGATTGAAATCCTCGTTAACGAAAAAATCCGCGAAGGGGTTCCCGTAAAAGCGTATGAACTCTCCTACGAAGAGGCTCAGCGCCATCCTGAGATCAAACAGTTTTTCGGAGAGAAATACGGCTCTAAAGTCCGGGTGATCGATATCGAATTTTCCAAAGAGCTCTGCGGCGGCACGCATACAAACAATGTCTGCACAATCGGCTTGATCAGGATCGTCAAAGAAGGCAGCATTTCCGCAGGCGTTCGCCGCATAGAGGCCGTGACAGGCAAAGAAGCGGAAAAATTCACTTACGAAAATGAAGACAATGCAGAAAAAGCCGCCGAGCTATTGAAAGTATCGCCCGCTAGATTGTTCGAACGCACGACATCTCTTCTCGAAGAGAATAAACTTCTTTCGCACGAGCTCAAACAATTTAAGAAAGCTTCTACAAAGCAACTCGCAAAAGATTTGCTCTCTAAAGCGGAAAAAATAGGCTCTGTCTCGTGCATCGCAGAAATTGTCTCCGTTGAATCAGAGCTTCTGCCGGAACTTGCGGAAGATTTGATCGTCGGCCTGCGCTCAGGAGTTGTCCTCCTCGGGATGAAGGGCGACAGCCGCTGCCAACTTCTCGCTCGCGTGTCTCAAGACCTTATCCAAAAAGGGCTTCAGGCCGTACAGCTGATCAAAGAGATTGCTCCAACGATTGGAGGAAGCGGCGGCGGAAAGCCGGAATCGGCCCAGGCGGGCGGAAAAAACCCTGAAAAACTATCAGAAGCGTTGGATAAAGCACGACAATGGCTCGCCACGAAGATTTGAACCAGACGCTTTTAAAAAGTGCCAACCTCGCGCAATTTTTAGAAATTGTTCGGCAAGAACCCTCGTTATTAATCGAAGAGCTTTGGGAAGGGCCTAAAGCAGCGCTCATTTGGCTGATCGCCAAGGCAACCGGCAAAAATATTCTCGTCATCGGCGGCAGCACGGACGACCGCTTATATGAAGATTTGAGCTTTTTTCCCCTCCCCGCATTAGTTGATTTCCCATCTTGGGAAACTTTGCCCGGTGAAGAAATCGCTCCCAGCCCCGATCTCGTCGGCAAGCGGTTGCAAGTCCTACATGCTTTAATGACCGCTTCTTCACCCCATGTCGTCTTGGCGCCTCTGCAAGCCGTTTTGCAAAAACTTCCAACGCCCAAAAGCCTTAAACCTCAAACGGCGATTTGGAAAAAAGGAACTGCTCTTGCATTTGCTTCGCTCCCCGCGCTTCTTTCCAGTTTAGGCTATCGGCGCGGACCCGTTGTATCCGACAAAGGGGAATACGCGTTGCGGGGCGGCATTCTCGACATATTTCCCCCTTCTTCTCTGGATCCTTACCGCGTTGAATTTTTCGGCGACGACATCGAGCAGATCCGCACCTTCGATTCTGTCTCGCAAAAATCCATTGCTAAGGCCAATGAATTCCTTCTCCCCCCCGCCTCCGAAACGGCGTTGCTCCAAAAAGACAAGACGCTTTGCACTCTCCTAGATTATCTCGGCAAAGAGACCGTGATCATTTTCAACGATCTACTGGCGATTGAGGACCATTGGGTGGCCTTGAAAAATTTACTCGGGGGGAATAGTTCCTTTTTTGTATCGTTTGAAGATTTCTTCACGCAGACCGAATCGTTACACCGCCTTTTTTGGACGGCAGAACGGATGGAAGAATTATCGGAAGTTCACATGGAAAAAAAAGTCGGACGGGCTTTTTACAGCGGCAAAGATCCTTTACAGCCATTGACTTTTCAAATTTTAGACCGCGAGATCAAAAGTAAGCGGTGCTTGCATCCGTTCATTCCCGTTGCCGACTTTTTTTCTCTTTCTGAAAATAAAGCTGCTTCAACGCAAGAAGAGGTTCTTCATGCGTTAAATCGTTTTAGCAAAACCGAGCTCGAAGTGCATTTCATCTGCTCCACAGAATCGGAAAAAAACGCCTTTGTGTCCAGGGTACAGTCCGATCAAATTTCTCTCCCAATGAATACAGAGTATCACATCGGCTATCTATCGAGCGGATTTGTTTTGGAAGACGCTCAAATCGCTATTGTCCCGATGACGGAACTCAATCATCGGCTAAAACCTCGCCGTCAAAAATGGCGCAACACCTACCACACTCCGGCATCCGATTTCCATGAACTGGTGGCAGGCGACGTCGTCGTGCATTTTCACAACGGCATCGCCAAATACTTAGGAATTGATAAACGGCCGAACCATGTGGGCACGCCGACCGAGTACATGCTTCTCGAATATGCGGACAACAGCAAGCTCTACGTTCCTGTTTCCCAATCGCACCTCGTGAGCCGCTATATCGGCGCTAAAGAAGAAATCCCGACGCTAAGCCAACTCGGCTCAAACCGCTGGCAAAAGACACGCGTCGCCGCCCAGCAAGCGATCATCGGCTATGCAGACCAATTGATCCGCATGTATGCGGAACGCGCTGTGCACGGCGGCTTTCAATTTCAACCGGATTCGTCGGAGGTCCAGGAATTCGAATCCGATTTTCCCTTTGTCGAAACGGACGATCAGCTCAATGCGATTGCCACGATCAAAGAAGACATGCAATCGACGAAAGCGATGGACAGATTGATTTGCGGCGATGTCGGCTACGGGAAAACCGAGGTCGCCATGCGCGCGGCTTTCAAAGCCGTCGTCGACGGAAAGAAACAAGTTGCCGTCCTCGTCCCGACCACCGTGCTGGCTATGCAACATCATGAAACATTCTCCGCCCGCATGGCCAATTTTCCTATCCAGGTCGGCGTCGTCTCCCGCTTCCGCTCCAGCCGCGAAATCACCGACACATTGAAGAAAACGGCGAATGGCCAAGTCGACATCTTGATAGGGACCCATCGTCTGATCAGCAAAGACGTGGTCTTTAAAGATCTGGGTTTGCTCATCATCGACGAAGAACAGCGTTTTGGCGTTCGCGCGAAAGAGCATTTGAAACGGATCAAGACAGGCGTCGACTGCCTCACGCTCTCCGCAACGCCGATTCCCCGCACACTTTATTTGTCACTCATCGGAGCTAAGGAAATTTCCGTCATCAATACTCCCCCTCAGGACCGTCTGCCGATCAAGTCGATGATTGCCGAACGGGATGCGCAATTGATCAAAAATGCCCTCCTACGAGAGCTTTCACGCGACGGGCAAGCCTTTTTCATCCATAATCGCGTCGAGACGATTTTCCGCATCACAGAAGAAATCCAAAGCTTGCTTCCTGAAGCACGCGTTGTCACAGGCCACGGCCAAATGTCAGCCGACGAGCTCGATTCCGTCTTCCATGCCTTTAAAAGTGGGCAAGCAGATGTCCTCGTCGCTACAACAATTATCGAAAACGGGATCGACATTCCCAATGCCAACACGATCCTCATCGACCGCGCTGACACATTCGGCCTCGCAGACCTTTATCAAATGCGCGGCCGCGTCGGACGGTGGAACCGCCCCGCTTACGCTTATTTTCTCGTCCCCAAAGCCCGCGAGCTCCCCGAACTCACACGAAGACGCCTCCATGCCCTCACCGAATCCTCCGGATTTGGAGCAGGCATGAAAATCGCCATGCGAGATCTCGAGATCCGCGGCGCCGGCGACATCCTCGGCACGCAGCAGTCCGGCCAGATCTCCTCCATCGGCTTTCATCTTTACTGCAAATTGCTCAAAAAAGCGATCGACGCCCTCAAGAACAAAAGCGCCCCTTCCTTTACCGAAGCCAAGATGGAATTTTCCTTCGACGCAAGCCTTCCCGAAGCCTACATCAATGAGACATCGCTGCGCATGGAGATCTATCATCGCCTCGGCGAATCCATTTCTACAGATGAGGTGGACGCCATCCTCGCCGAGCTCAAAGACCGTTTCGGCCCCTATCCCCCTCAAGTGTTGTGGCTTTACCACCTCACTCGCCTGCGCCTATTCGCCTCTTCGCACCACTTTACCCTGCTGAAATTCGAGAACGTCACCTTTACCGCAGAGCGGCAAAGTGGCAAAACCCTCGTGAAAAAAACCCTGCCCCTGCCAAAAACAAAGAAGCCCGATGAATTAGAAAAGCAAGTGATTGCCGCTCTCATCGAAGGTTTCGGGCTCAAAACAAAAAAATAATATAGAGTATCTCCATGGCTACAAGTGCTGTCTTTGCAAAAGAATTCTATCATCAGAGGCTGTTTCTTAAAGGATTGGATATCGAAAAATTACCCGATGGAGGCTTAAAGTATTCGACGATTTCATTTTTTGAATTTTGGAATGAAAAAAATATTCAAGCCCATGTCGACAATCAAGGAAAAGTTGACTTTGTGACTTATTCCTTTTTTGAGCGTCTAAAACGGGGGTTTCCTTTCTCACAAGATCAAAACCTGATTGCCGCCCATCGACGCTTAAAAGAACTCGAAGTGCAGGTTCAAAATCCATTAAGTCCCGATTTACACTTGCTCAAACGAGAAATCCACGCTACCGGCCAAGCCGGTGCTACTACGCTTGAAAACAATTTGAACAGTTTAAACAAAGAATTCGAAAAGGCAAATGAGAGAAGTTTATTGACGACAGCTCTCGTGAAAGTCGCTAATTTCATAAGCGCCTTTTTTCATTGGAAACCCATAGAGTTTTATCACTTCAATCCGATCAATTTAGAGCTATACAAAGCCATGGCAATCTCTCCTGCTTTAGAATTGACTGAGCAGGACCCATCAAGATGCCAATATTCTCCGATCATCCTGAATAATTCTACTTTTCCCTTACCTCCCGAATTAAATCGCATGAATTTGCAAAAACTTGAACTGGGGCTTCTGAGGGAGATCCGATTCACAATCGACCGAAAGAAACTCTGTCTAGAATATGACATCGGATCACAGGAATTTATTTTCGATTATTCAGACAATGAAATTGATCCATCTCCACGCCTCAACTTAGACTGTAGGGAATCGTTCACTTGGTCTTCTCCTGTGCTCAATGTCATTGAGAAAAAAGCCAATGGTTCAACAGCGGCCCATCCTCTCCAACGGTCGATTCGATATACCTATCAAGCAAACTGGGCGCTCCACGAAAAATGGACCTGCGCTGTTGGAGGCGGTTCATTGGCGATGAAAATGAACAGCGAATACACTATTCCCCTCTCACAAGGAAATTTCTGCCTGAAGCTCTTTCGAACTATTTAGATTTTGCAGGGCCTATGCCAGCTCATTCCTTAATATTGAGAGGAGCATCAAAAGTGCCGTGCCAATCGGTGATTAGAGTGGTGCCGTCCGCCAGCCAAGTGGTTTTTTGGTATGTGTTCCAAAAAAGAGGGCCATAAAACTTTGCTGCTTCATCGACTATAGAGGCATACCAACGAATGGGATACAACTCGTTGGATGTGTAAGAGACATGATCGCGCAGTTCGACGGATGCACTGAACGTATAGGCAATCTCGATTTTTATCGCATCGCTTTGCTTGATTGCATCTTCCCAAGAAGCTACAAATACTGGCACAAGGTCGTAACCAACTTCTCGAGCGACTAATCGGGTTAAATCTTCCTGATCGACTTCTACAACGATCCCATTGGTGACGCAATGATAATCTGTAGTAGGAATGAGGTTGAGAAAACATCTTTCTTTTGGTTCTAGGGTTTTTGAAGTAAGTGTCTTTAAAACGGTAGCTCTTATATTAAATAGCCGCTTCATTCCGAAAGAAATCGCCGGACGCAATGTAATCAGGTTTTCTTGTTTAATACATTTTTTATTACGAGCGAGATCTGGGCTCATGAGGCTTCCATAACCAAAAAGAAGTATTTTTCCATTTTCAAAAGCCATAGCTTTATCATGATTTTTATTGGGGTATTGGAAAATAGGGTAGTTGCTTATCTCAGGAAGTTTTTCTCCCACCTTTTTCAACAAAAACTGTTGGTAGGCATTATCCCAAGGGAGATCTGCATTTAAAGCGAGAGCACTAATTATGAGAAAAATTGACAATATCAATATTTTAGACATGATAACATCTCATTATTACTTATAAATAAACAAAAGATATAAAAAATTCAAGCGTTTTGTAGACATTCCAGTGACAGTCGTCTTATTTAAGGCAATACGGCACCATCAGATTCAGAATGAGGAGTAAAATCGATGCCAAGTAAGGAAAAGCAGGAAACTATTCGACTGGCAATCGACTTCCCGCAACCAGCACAAAATGTTAGCTGCCAAAGAGGGAATCAGTCTCCGACAATTTGTAATCGAACATCTCCCCGGCCTTGAAAATCATAGTAAGAAAAATAACACAAAAGCGCTATCGAACAAGAATTCGATGAATGGTCTGCTCCCCAAAAAATGGTCCAAAAATAATGCGAAAAATCCCATTCTAGAAGTTTTTAGAAACAAAGGGATTTTCGATGAAGAAAAGCAAATTTACGGAAGAGCAAATAGTTTTCGCTTTGAAACAGGCAGAAAACGGAACCATTATCGACGAAATTTGTCGCAAGCTTGGCATTTCGCAGGCAACATTTTACCAATGGAAGAAGAAATATGGTGGGCTGATGCCTTCCGAACTTCGACGGTTAAAACAATTGGAAGAGGAAAATCGTCGATTAAAGCAGCTTGTAGCTGATTTGAATCTAGACAAATACATGCTGCAAGAGGTGCTTTCAAAAAAGCTTTAAAGCCTGCTCTCCAACGAGAACTAGTCAAAGAGCTAGTTCTCGTTCATCGAGTGAGCGAAAGAAGAGCTTGTGCAGTGCTGCATATTGGCCGATCTGTGCACCGTTACAAGTCAATTCGAGGAGATCAGGCATTTTTAGTTAAACGGGTCAAAGAAATCGCATCAATCCGTGTACGCTATGGTTATCGTCGGATTCACACTTTGTTGCAGCGGGAAGGGTGGTCCGTGAACCACAAAAGAATCTACCGTCTGTATTGTAAGGAAAGCCTGCAAATGCGATTGAAAGTTCCAAGAAGAACAGTTAATATTAAAACGAGAAGAGACCCAGTAATAGCCGGGAAAAAGAACGAATGTTGGAGTATGGATTTTGTTTCAGATGAGCTGTATAACGGACACCGAATTCGGTTTTTGACGATCGTGGACAATTTTACAAGGGAAAGCCCTGGGATCGGAGTGGGAGTTTCATGCAAAGGAACGGATGTAGTGCGTTTTTTAGAAGAAGCGATTAAAGAGCATGGCCGACCGGAAGCTATTAAAGTGGATAATGGGCCAGAATTTATTTCAAAGGAGCTTGATTTATGGGCTTACGGACAAGGGATTAAGCTAGATTTTTCCAGGCCGGGAAAGCCTACAGATAATGCTTTCATTGAGAGTTTTAATAGCAGGTTTCGCCAAGAATGCCTGAATCAGCACTGGGTTCCTGTCTCTAGAAGACGCACAGATGAAGGCAAAGCATGGCGAATAGATTACAATGAGCAAAGGCCTCACAGTTCGTTAAAAAATGCAACACCCCGAGAGTTCGCTGAGGCGAGCAAGTGGCTCGCTTCCCCGCCCCTCGCCGAGCTATTTGGCGGCTATGCTCGGGGCTTCGGGGAGCTCGAAAACTTTAGTCCAAAACTGGAGTGTGTATAGGCTAAACTTTATCTCGAGAAATGGGCAATCTCAAGAAAAAATAACCCGATTTTTCGCATTTAGCCCGGACCAAAAAAGGGGGCAAGGTCAAAACTTTTCTTCTTGAATCAGCAGCTGGCCTTGAGAGCGGGGCAAAAATCGCAGAAGTTGTTCACTTAGAAAAACAGATTTCTAACTGGCTAGGAGAAGGCACGCAATTTATCCGCAATAAAGCGGGAGACCCCGTTTTTCTTTCTAAAGATGGGCTAAGGAAAGTGCGATTTGATTTTAACAGACCAGCTCCTCATGAAAGTCCCCACTTACATCTTGAGCACCTTGTTGATGGTGAATGGCAAGAAATCAGTAGAGTATATCCGATCGATGTTCCACATAAATAGGAGGTGAAATTTTGAGAATTTTAGATGATGAATCTGATAAAAAACTAGACAATGTTAGTATCTTCTTAACTAAAGAAGAGGCTGTACAATTACGAGGTTATTTAAATCAATTATTAGACAACCCAAAACTACAACATTCTCACTTATCAAGCGCTGATTATCAAAAAGAAATCACTGTCTGTTTGTACGATGAAAAAAATCTAGAAAACCTCAATCAAAGATCGATAAAGCTAATAAAAGAAGATAAGTAAAAGATGAGAATTTACAACGCAGACGCAGATAAAAAGGCGAAAGATCGCCTTCCCGGTAAGGTGAATTTCTGCTCAAACTCTCCATAAGACTTTAAGACTTCGGCGAGCCCATGCCGATATTGCGATGGTAGGCGCCTTTAATATGCTGCTCTTGCATGTTTCGAGCAGTTTTTAAGATGGCCACCCCCTTTTCTACATGATCGGCCATGTACCGATCGTAAACAGATTCAGAACTGCGCTTGGTCTTAATGCCATCCGCGTTTAGGGGGAGATCTGAAACAAGCAAAAGCGCGCCCAAAGTGAATTTGCGTTTGTAGCTCGCTGCAAATAGAGTCGCGCATTCCATCTCGATCGCTTGCGCCTTGGTGGCTTTCAACCGGCTTTTGAATTCTTCGTTGAACTCCCAAAAACGCATGTTAGTCGTATAAGTGATCCCAATGTGATAAACAGCCTTTTGCACCTCGAGGATTTCGGTCACAGCCTTCTGCATCAAAAAATTCGAAAGGGCAGGAACTTCGGAAGGAAAGTAAAAGTCGGAGGTCCCCTCGCCGCGGATGCTAGCCACAGGAACGAGGTAATCCCCGATTTGGTAGCGCCGCCGCAATCCTCCGCACATGCCTAAGAGAAGACTGGTTTTGATGGGCATGAAAGAGCAGAGATCGACAACCAGGGCAGCAGCGGGCGATCCGATTTTGAAATCGAGAATGCTCACATCGTCCTTGGCGCAATGGGCGACTTTGAACATCGAGCCTTCGATCACTTTGATATTGCGCGTTTTGGCGAAATAATCGACATAGCGCGGAAAATTGGTGAGCAAAAGATTAGAGTGAAAATCCGCGATTAGGCATCCCGAATAACGTTCCAGGGTGTCCTTCGCGAATTGCGCTTCAGTAACTTCTCCGGCCATTTTTTGCTCCCTTAGAGACTGACCACAAACCCAGCCTTCGTCGCTCTTGGGATTATTTTGGCTGCTTTTCGATTCTTTTTGCGGGGTAGCATACGCATTTAATACAACCCCCGCAAAAAGAATTCGGAAAGCGACAGAAGCTGAGTTTGTGGTCAGTCTCTTAACCTCTCATCATATCCCAATTCAATTCAATGTTCAACAATTGCAAAAAAAATTGCGTAAATATTCTTATAATCCTATTCTTTTTTTACCCTTTCGGAGGTCCTATGGAAGCCTGGTCTCCTCTCAAGCATGTATGTCATCAGACGGCATATTTTTGCCCTCTGTTCAATTTCCATCCTTTGGAAAAATTCAAGAGCTACGTCTCCCCTCTCATCGATCGTGTGACAAGCAATTGGAAAGTGATCCTGATGGACTGCAGCACGATCATTGCCATCTCATGCTGCGTGATCACTTGTCTTAACTCATCGCCCATCCTATGCGCAGCATTTGCCATTGTCGCTCTCGCTTCCGGGATTGGGGCCTTTTACATGCGCCGCTTTGAGACTTTAACCGATTTGGAAGAAACGGTAAAAAAATTAAGAGAGACTAAAGATCGATTAGAACACGTCGCTCAAAATTTAGAGAGAGAAAACGAGCGCCTTTCGCAGAGCATTCGGGAATTACAGCGCACAAATGAAGCATTTCGAGCGACCAACCGCGACCTTCAGGCGACGAATGAGGCCTTTCGTCAAACCAATACACGGCTCACGCAGCAAGTCACCCTGTTGACGCTCCAGGTCACTCAGCTCCGCGAAAGCGCTGAGAAAATCCGGGAAGAGATTGTCCGTTTTCAACAGGAAAATTCTCATTTGCACCACAACGTCCGAGGATTCGATCAAAGTCTAAGAGTGCTCGATCAACAGATCCAGGCTTCCCGCTCCCTCTGCGAGCAGATCGGCAACCACCTCGCGTCCCAACAGCAGGGAATCGGACAACAGCTCGAACAACTCAGAGGGTATTTGGCGGAACTGCGCGCTGACAATCGCGTTCACGAAAGGATTCAAGAGCTCTCCGCTCTTCATCAACAGACCGCGCAGGCCACTTCTCAACTGCATGCTCTTCAAATTCAATACGCCCAAGAGCGCGCCAATTTCGAGGCCATTCATCGGGCCCTCGTTCAGCTCAGAAACCAATTCGACGCTTCCTTGCGGGATGCGGTCTCCAGCTTGCAAGTCAATAACCAACAATTCCGCGATAACCTGTCAGGCCTGTCCGCGGAGCGCAACCGAATCCAGCAAATGATCGACCGTTTTTTCTCCGGGAACACTCAGCCCAGAGGCCGTTAAAATAAATTATTGTCATTGTGCCGCTTGGGCCCATCTTCGAAGGCTTGCTTTTTAAATTCTCTCCCATCAGAATTGTGCTTTTTATCCTAAAAGGAATAGCAGCATGGCGCAATATAGCACGGGCGATATAAGAGGCGGGTACAAAGTCGAGGTTGAAGGGGAGCCCTACACTGTGGTCAGCAATGAATTTGTCAAGCCTGGCAAAGGGCAGCCTTTCAACCGCATTAAATTAAAACATCTTTTAACAGGCCGTGTTGTGGAAAAAACCTTCAAGTCCGGCGAGAAGGTCGGCGCTGCGGACGTCGAAGAGAAAAAGATGCGCCTTCTCTACAAAGAAAGTGACGGCGTTGTGTTTATGCACGATGAATCGTTCGAGCAGCTCACGGTGCCCAATTCGATCGTGGAAGACCGGATGCAATGGCTGATGGAAGAGATCGCCTATGCGATTGTCTTCTACAAGGGCTTGCCCATCGAAGTCGTGCCTCCCACTTTCATGGAGATGAAGGTCATCGAGACCGCTCCGGGATTGCGCGGCGATACTTCAGGGCGCGTCTTGAAGCCAGCATTGACCGAAAGCGGGGCAAAAATCCAAGTTCCTATCTTCATCGAAGAAGGGCAAATCATCAAAGTGGACACGCGAACAGGTGAATACGTTTCCCGCGTCTGAAATCAGTAAAATTTCATTCCTGCAAGAGCGCGCACGCATGCTTCAAAAAGCGCGCGCATTTTTTGCCGAAAGAAATGTGATGGAAGTCGATTGCCCTGCGCTTTCGCAAAGCGCGCCGGTCGATCTTCATATCGACGTCATGAAAGTGTCCCTTAAAAATGACCAGACAGGTTATTTGCACACGTCGCCGGAATATGGCATGAAGCGGCTGCTCGCTGCTGGCGCTCCCGATATTTATCAGATCAGCCATGTTTTCCGGGACGGAGAGATCGGGCCGCTGCATAATCCTGAATTTACCATGGTGGAATGGTACCGGATAGGAATGAGCTTCCCCGAAATGATTGAAGAGACGATTGCCTTTATCCAACTCTTTCTCGGCGATCTCCCGCAACGGACACTAAGCTACCGGCAAACGCTTAAAGATTTTCTTGCTATCGATTACTTAACAGCCTCTTTTTCCGAGCTGCTTGACTGTGCGAAAAGGGGCGGCCTTGACCTTCCTGCAGATGCAAAAGAATGGGATAGAGATACTCTGTTACAGCTGCTTGTCAGTTTTCTCACCGAGCCTCAATTAGGAATTAACGAATTGTTCGTCTTAAGCCATTTTCCAGCAACCCAGGCCGCTCTTTCCAAAACGGTTTGCCTTCCCGATAGGGAACATGTCGCCTGCCGTTTCGAAGTGTATTATCGCGGCATCGAACTGGCAAATGGGTATCACGAACTGACCGATGCCGCTGAACAGCGCAGGCGCCTCCAAGCTTCCAATCAAGCCAGAGTGCAAGCCGGCAAAGATGCCCTCAAAGTCGATGAACTGTTCTTAGAGGCTTTAGAAACCGGGCTTCCCGATTGTTGTGGCGTGGCTGTGGGTTTTGACCGCCTCATGATGCTTAAAATGGGTGAAACCGAGCTGAAAAATATCCTTCCGATGATATGGCAGGAAAGTTGATGTACCAATCCTTTAAGGCGCTCAACGCCTGTGTGACGGAATGCCGATTGTGCCCTCGGCTTGTTAAGTTTCGAGAAAACGTTCCAGAGAAGGGACAATGTGCCTATTGGAAAAGGCCAGTGCCTGGATTCGGCGATCCCCATGCTTATCTGTTGATTTTGGGACTTGCCCCTTCTGCTCAAGGCGGCAACCGCACAGGCAGGATTTTCACCGGAGATGCCTCCGCGCGGTTTTTATTTCAAGGACTGCACCAAGAAGGCTTTGCTAACCAATCAACATCGGAAAGAATCGATGACGGCCTCAAATTGCATGGCTGCTACATGACTGCTGCGGTTAAATGCGTTCCTCCTGACAATCGGCCAACTCCCCTGGAGCAAAAAAATTGTTTTCCCTACTTGCTCGCTGAGTTTGCTTTATTGAAAAACATCACAGCCGTCCTTGCACTTGGCGGATTTGCCTTTAAGGCATATTTGCATTACGTCAAAACTCAAGGGGGGCCTAAAATCCCGAACCGCTTTTGCCATGGCGAAAAACATCTCATCGAAGGGTTTCCCACCGTCTATACTTGCTACCACCCCAGCCCGCAAAATACGAACACCGGAAAGCTCAATCTTTCGATGCTTTGCAAAGTTCTAAAGGAAATCACACACGATTCCCATCACATCCAGCTCTGAACAATCGGATAACTCCTTCCCACGCGGAAAGCCTTCTTACTTACTCGAATTCCAGGAGGCGCTTGCCGTCGCTTGTATTCGGCACGATGGATGCGATGGATCAAATCGAGGACAATTTCAATAGGAATGGTGTGTTTCTTCGCAATTTCATCAGGCGTCAAATAATCCTCGACATAGCCTTGGAGGACTTTGTCGACGGTGTCGTATTCCGGTAGTGAATCTGTATCTTTCTGATGGGCCCGGAGTTCTGCGGAAGGCACCTTGTCAATGATGGACTGCGGAATGAGCTCTTGATTCCGATTGATCCACCGCGCCAGAGCATACACCTGTTGCTTGGTCACATCGGAAATGACCCCGAGCCCGCCTGCCATATCTCCGTAAAGAGTACAATAGCCAAGCGCTATTTCGCTCTTGTTCCCTGTGCTCATGACGATGTAGCCATGCTTATTCGAGATCGCCATCAAGATCATTCCTCGGATCCGCGCTTGCATGTTCTCTTCGGTAATATCTTGCGGTTTACCTTTAAAGCAAGGTTCAAGCAAATCGAGAAAGGCTTGAAAAGGTTTTTCGATAGGGATTTGCTGAAGTTCGATTCCTAACCGGCGTGCTAAAACTTCAGAATCTGTGACGCTCCCCTTAGAACTGTAGCGGGAAGGCATTGTGACCCCGAGCACGTTTTCTTTGCCCAGCGCCTCGACGGCAATGCAGGCGACGAGAGCGGAATCGATCCCCCCCGACAATCCAAAACAACCTTTCTTGAAGCCTTGCTTATGAAAATAATCGCGCACTCCCAGAACAAGAGCTTGATAGAGATCATGCAGGGGGTCGTAAGAAAACGCGGAAGGATGAGCGGGCTGGTCAAGGTCGATGAGCATTTCATCTTCTTCAAACCCTTTCGCGGTTCGCACAAGCTCCCCTTTGGAATTGACATAAAGACTATAGCCGTCAAAAACGAGCTGATCATTCGCTCCCACCTGACAGCATAAAATGACAGGACATTTCAACGTCGTCGCGCACTTGGCACAGACTTTGACGCGAGTGCTCGGTTTTTGGAATTGATAAGGCGAGGAAGAAATATTGAAGACAACATCGGGTTTCAGCGATTTGAAGTCGAGGACAGGATCATTCGCATAATCCGTATCGCTGACAATTCCCGCGTGCTGCCAAATGTCTTCGCAGATCATCACGCCGATTTTTTTTCCTTTCAGCTCCCAAATTTTTGTGGAGATCCCCGGTTCAAAATAACGACGCTCATCAAAAACATCGTACGTCGGCAGTAATTGCTTATCTTCAAAACCCAGCAGCTTTCCATCGGAAATGATCGCAGCGCTATTGAAGATCAGTTTCTCGCGCTTCGCAGGATTGCGCCTGACGACGCCGACGACGGCCATCAGCCGTGAAGAAGCTTGAACGATTTTCTCTAAAAAGTGTTGATTGGCTTCGATGAAAGAGGAATGCAGAAGCAGATCCTCGGGAGGATACCCGCATAGGACGAGCTCGGAGAAGACAACGATGTCGGCTTGTTTCGTCCGGCCATGGTCCAAAGCTTGAATAATTTTTCGAGTATTGCCTTCAAAATCTCCGACAATCGGATTGATTTGAGCGACAAGAATGCGCATAGGAGTTCCCTCTATCCGCAGAATACGCGATTGCTGCTGTTTTTTGAAAGATAGAGTCTGTGTACGATCACGGTTATTTTGATTTTGATAGTTTTTGCTTTTGGCTTTGAGTTGCTTCCGCAGGACAGAATGAACTAGACAATCGAATCAAAGCCAAGCGTGATCGTAGGCAGACTTAGAATTTGCAGCAGGCGCAGCCCTTGCTGCTGCGGATACTTCAAAAGGGCGTTGAATCGCTCTTTCGCAAGAGGACAGGGAATGTGCAAGCACATTCTCTATGCACTCAGCTGGAAAATGTAGATGCCGAGGAAGCCCTTTGAATCACGATGTGGATAACGCCTTTTGCATACTGGCAATGCAGTCGGATTCCCGAGCAAGAGATGTCGCGATGTCGCAACATTGCTTCCAAAGTTCTTGCTGCTGAAGCTGATTTTGTTTTTTACGCAATTGCTCGAGCTGGTCTAAGTGCTTGTGCATAAAAAGAGGCGTATTGCTCTTCGTCAACGCTGTAGTAGAAGAGATGGCCTTTTTTACAGCGAGGCGAGGAACTTCAATAAAGATTTCCGGGTCACTTTCTCCAACTTTCTTTTTAAATTCTGCTTTGTCTTTATCCGATAAAGATTGCAGGTGGTTTTCGACGACGGACTTGAGATAAGTGCCGCCATCGGTATTCTTTTTGACCGCATTAGCGTGTCGATTCTCATTTGTCCGTTGAACAATTCCGCCATAGAGGTCTTCATTCTCTGAAATTCCGTATGCCCTTCTCAAGTCAGCTTGGGGATCGTGAACCTCTGCGCGGCTTCGAGGTGGAGGAGAAAAATGACCGCGGAATAAAGGGAAATAGTTCATTTGATGAGGGCGCATCAGCACCGAAGAAAGCTCTGCAGTGTGATAGTTCATTAGATTTCTTCTAAGAAGCAAGGAAGGAACATCTCGCTGAGTAAAAAGATCAAATGGCCGCACAAAAAAACGGTGCGGGGAAACTCGATACAAAGAGACTGGATGATGAAACACCCTCGGCTCAACTGAATAACGAACTAAAATCATCATAATAAACCTAATTTATTTTAATAAAATTATAACTAAAATCAGTTAATTATTTCAATTAAATAAATAAAATTATGATTTTCAATATGTTATGAAATATAAGAGGCGATTAAAAAAATTTTTAACTATTTCCCCTCGAAGTTTCTGATCGGGTATTGTCAACTTGAAATGCGTACAGAGTCAATTAGATCGGCTGTGGAGACTTGCAAAAGAGCAAAGAATTGCTCTTTTGCAAGAAGAGACTGCCATTTATTCGGTTCTTAAAATCTCCATGAGAGTTCTGCTGTTCCTGCGTTATCGGAATAGTGATGTCCAAATTCTCCATCATAGTAGACAGAGAAGGCTAGCCTGTCGTCGCAAAATGCGCCAGTGAGCCCGGCCGCTGGATGGTATAAGGTGCGATCAGGATATAGGCCACTGACAACAAACGAACCGGGTTCACCGACAAGGTTCGAGCGATAGTGTCTTCCGGAGAATCGATTTTCACGAATGACACTGAAGCCAACCTCGGGGATCACCAATCCATGTTTGCCTCTAAAGCACCTTGCCAAATTGATACCGGCTTCGCTTCTCAGCATGGAGTAATCGGAATGACGCACTTCAAGATTGAGGCTTTTCGCTCCGCTCTCTTTAAATCCATCTTCGTGTAGGAACAAATAATCAAAAGAAATGAACGGGCGTATTTCAAGGGCCTTCCATTGATCGATAATCACTCCTGCGCCTGCGTGACCGTCAACATTCCAGCCATGATGGTCTGTATGCGCCCTTCGATCGATGCCTCCGACGTAAATGGAAGAAAATTTGATTTTGCGAGACTCATCAAATTGATCATAACCACCGATAAAAGCTAAATCCAGGAACAAATGATGGCCATGTAGCAAAGTATAGAGGGCTCCGTAGTAGCTATTAATATGACCCTTCGCACGTGATTCGCTCGAGTGTACATCACTGTAGGTATATCCTCCTGCCAATCCTAAGAGAAAGTTGTTGGTAAATGAGTAATCTCCCCCAAGAAGAGCTCCCCCTCCTTTGGAGTGGTAGCCTAAGTGACCGTGTTGGCTATGCTGTTTTGACCAATCTCCAAACACATCGGCCCATAGTTCGAAGTTTTTTCTCCGATCGACATCTCTTCGGCAAGCTGTGTTGATGAAATCATCGAGATGATGAGTAAGGCCGTTGCCGAGTCTAAATACGTTTTCTTGTTGCGCAACACTCAAACCTTTATAAGGAGCAGGATCGAGCTGATCCAAAGCTGCATTGTACTGCGTGGGGCCAAGAGTCCTTAAAATATTGAAAACAAAGGCAAGATCGGAACCGGGAGGTGGGGTCAATGTGTCGAGATAAGTAGCTACGCTTGTAGGATTTCCAGGGGCGGCAGCGCTAACAAAAGTTGAGAACGCAGCCTCGAGGAAAATCCCATTGTTTCTATAATCCACATTAAACTTAACCAGGCCGAAATTGTTGCCGACAACGTTATCAAATGCTCCCGTTACACCCCCTGTTGTCGCCACGATCTGATAAACACTTGTCGCTGCGTACATTCCTGGGTCTGGCATCAAAAAAAGAGTGGCATTGGGGTCGATAGTCATTGTGCCTGCAATATTTAAGAGATCTGTAACTCCAGGTTGAGGGCTCAATTCAATTTCCAAAGTGGATCCGGAAGCTTCAATGTAAGAGCCTATCAGATCTAAAGTCCCAATCGAATTTCCTGGGTAAACGGTTCCATAATTGGTGATGGTAGCGCCTGCTAGAGGCCCGTTGCCCCGCAAGAGAGCTCCCGGCTCAATCGTCGTCTCAGTCGTTGTCGTCCCTCCACCATTGATGTACACCGTTCCACTATTGATCACAAAAGGACCGAAGTCGTTTGTTCCTGTCAGAGTCAGGACGCCGGAAGGCTGGTTTTTGATAACCTCCCCTGATCCGACGATGTCATTACTATAAGTCCCAGCTCCAGGAAAATTGAAGGCGAGAATTGCATTATCGGTCACGCCAGCGCTAGTGTCTATCGCGCTGATCTCATCAATGGCTAACGTTCCTCCTGAAATCATTACTTGACCTGTAAAAGTATTGTTTCCGGAAAGAGACGTGCTGCCTGAGCCTACTTTAGTAATATCTCCCGTGCCACTGATCGATCCAGCATAGAAGGTCGGTGAAGTATTGGCACCAAATGTTAAAGTATTCGCTCCTAAAATGATATTACCTCCTGTAGACCCGCCCCCTGAAATATTGCCAACTGCGTTATCGTACCCTGTAATATTGAGCGTAGCCCCCGAAACGTTTGCAAAGGAAACAACCGAACTGCCCGCCAAGGCATTTGTTGCGCCTGCTTGAAGAGTTCCCGCATTGATTGTCGTGAATCCTGTGTAGGTGTTAAGACCGCCCCCCGTTAGAGTTTGGGTAGCTGTTCCTACTTTAGTGATCCCGCCCGTTCCAGTGATAGCGCCGGCATAAGAGGTCGCGGTCGTGTTGTTGCCTAAAGTCAATGTGCGAGTCAGGGTCACATTGCCTCCTGCTGTTCCGCCTATAGAAAGACCGGCAATTTGGTTATCCTCCAGGATGTTAAGTGTAGCTCCTGGAGTATTTGACAAGAGAACAATCGAGTTGGGAGACAAGGCATTCCCTCCCGCTCCAGTAAGAGTTCCCAAATTGATTATCGTGGGTCCTGAGTAGGTGTTACGCCCCCCGCCTGTTAGAGTTTGGGAGATAGACATGGTTGATGTTGCAAGAGTGACCCCGCCCGCCCCAGTGATACCGCCGCCATAAGAAGTGTTGGTCGTATTCTCCAAACTCAATGTATTGGCGCCCAACAAAACATTGCCTCCTGGGCCTGAAAGGCCTGCAATTGTGTTACTGTCACCCATTCCTGACATGTCCAGTGTACCTGAATTGTTTGTGAAAGCAACAATGGAATTTGGAGACAGAACATCGCCTCCCCCTGCTACAAGCGTTCCCTGACTAATTGTCGTGGTTCCTGAATAAGTGTTAAGATTAGAGCCCGTTAGAGTTTGGCTTTGGGTCGCTGTTTTTGTAATGCCCCCTGTCCCAGTGATAGCGCCGGCATAAGAGGTCGCTGTCCTATTGTTGCCTAAAGTCAATATACCGCTTGTGGTAACATTGCCTCCTGTTGTTCCTCCTCCAGAAAGGCCGGCAATTTGGTTATTAGCTGTGATATTGAGGGTAGCTCCTGCAACATTTAACAAGGTAACAATGGAATTGGGAGATAACGCATTCATCGCACCTGCAGTAAGGGTTCCCGCGTCAATTGTCGTGACTCCTTGGTAGATGTTGCGACCGACGCCCGTGAAAGTTTGGGGGGCTGTACCTGTTTTAGTGATTCCGCCTGTTCCAGAGATAGCACCCGCAAAAGAAGATGCGGTCGTGTTGTTGATAGTTAATGTGTTGGCGCCCAAGTTAACAGTCCCCGCCGAAACGCCGCCTCCTGCAAGGCCCGCCACTGTATTATTAAATCCGGAGATAGTGAGTGTAGCTGTTGGATCACTCGCCGAGAAAGTCACAATGGAGGTGGCAGACAAAGCATTTGTCGCTCCTGCTGCAAGAGTCCCTTGGTTAATTGTCGTGAGCCCTGAGTAAACGTTAGCAGTGCCTGTGAGAGTTTGGGTGCCTCCTCCAGTCTTAGTGATTCCGCCCGTTGATCCCGTTATACTCCCTCCATAAGACAGGCTCGTGGAGGTGTTTAAAGCCAATATGTTGGCTCCCAACATAACACTGCCAATCGAAGCTGTGCCTCCGGTTAGACCACCAATTGTATTTGTTGTACCAGATCCTGCGGTAACATTCAGGGAAGCTCCTGCACTCGCCCCTGAGAAAGATACGACAGAGTTCGGAGATAAATTATTAGACGCTGCAGAGGCAACGGTTCCGACAAGAAGATTTGTTTGTCCGTGGTAGGTGTTCGATGTGCCAGATAAAGTAAGTGTTCCTGTTCCTTGTTTAGTGAGCTGACCATTTCCCGTGATTGCACCGCTTAGGGTCGCAGTCACACCCGTATCAGTTTGTAGAGTTCCTCCTCCACTGCCTAAGGAAATGGGGGATGCCAAAGTGGTGGGAGAGAATCCCGCTAAAAACTCGAGAGTAGCGGCATTCGTAAAAGTAAGGACTCCAGCGGAGCTACCTAAATCTGCTGGGTTGGAAATCTGAACCGTGCCCGCCGTGAAATTCGTTCCGCCACTATAGGTATTGCTAGCATCAGAAAGAACAAGTGTTCCCGTCCCAGATTTTGTTAACGCTCCAGTTCCGGAAATGGGGCCGCTAACTGTAGTCGTTACGGAGGGATCGGTCTGTATTGTTCCTCCCGCTCCATTGATTGTCACGGTACGAGTTGTGGGAAAAGTGAAAGTAGATGTTAATTCTAAAGTCCCATTTCCAGAAGTTCCGAAAACTAAAGGGTTTTGTGATAGGCCTAGCTGGTTATCCGCAGAAACTTGTGTCGTTCCACCCTCGAAATCGGTACTACCTGCATAGGAATTGGGGGTAGCAAGAACTAATATTCCAGTTCCGCTCATCACTATTCCGCCTGTCCCTCCGCCTACGCCGTTAGCATCGCTCTCAATGGGATTGGAAACAGTGTATGAATTAGGCTGATTGATTCCGAAATTCATCGTCCCGCTCTTCCTGATGAAGATATCCGTGCCCGCCGAAGATCCAGGTCCCCCTGTGCCCCCACCTGCGGCCCCTTCAGCGAAGCTATTAGTTATATTAAGGAAATTTGATACGGTAAGTGTACCCCCTTGATCAATGAAAATGGCTCCTCCCAATCCGGCCCCGCCGCCACCCCCTCCGTTAGGAGTAGAGGAGCCGTATCCACCAGAGAACCCCGCCGCACCAGCTGTACCTGGGGTCGTTGTGTAACTACTACCGCCACCACCAAATCCTCCAGCGCCACCTTGATTGGAGCCGGCTCCTCCTCCACCGCCGAAACCTCCAGCCCCTCCGGTTGTTTGAGAAGATGTTGCTCCAACTTCGCCACCCCCACCCCCACCGCCGGCATATCCGCCAGCACCTCCATTACCCCCGGTTCCACCGCCGCCGCCACCAACGCCCCCCCCGCCAGCTCCAGAAGATAAAGCGCTTAAAGTAGTTCCTCCGTGTCCCCCCAAACCTCCAGTTCCGCCAGTTGCTGGTTGAGAATTTTCAGCAGCTCCCCCGCCTCCACTTGTGCCCGTTCCATTTCCCCCATTTGGATTCATTCCAATGCCAGCGATACCCCCCAGTCCTCCGGTACCTTTCGTTCCGGTATTTCCATTACCACCTTGGGCGCCTCCGATTGAATCCCCCCCAGCGCCTTTATCCGATCCTCCACCGCCTCCTTCTACAGATCCGGGGGAGGTATCTCCCCCCACATTGCCAACGCCCACTCCGCCACCGCCAGCACCACCATCTCCAGACCCACCACCACCATTTGCAGCAAACCCCCCGCCCCCGCCTCCGCCTGCGGTTCCTCCGGTCACAACCCCGCCATTTCCTTGATTCATGCCACCCCCACCTCCGAGAAAACCTCCTCCGCCGGAATTGGGAGCTCCGCCGAATCCTCCTAGTGCCTGGCAATTTGTGAAAGTAATTCCCTGAATCCCGACTGAAGTATTTTGAGGAACAAAAATACCTCCTCCTGCTCCCAGACCTCCTCCAGCATTAGTTCCTCCATTTCCTCCGATAGAAGCGGTATATTCTGAAGAAAAGGTTCCTCCTGCAGCGGTATTAAGAGTAAAGCTTCCCGCAGTGGGCCAAATAAAAAGACCAGAAAAAGTGGGTACATTCGCGACACCTCCATTCAATATAACATTGAAACCATTTGTACTCATGGTTACCCCTTGCTGAATAATCGGAGTTAATGGCGACAGCAATGTAATCATGCCAGAAGGCGAACTACTTAAATTAAAAGTAATCGTATCACCGGCAGCACCAGCATTTGCAGCAGTAATAGCCGCTCGCAACGATCCTGCCCCACTATCATTGTTATTCGTAACAGAATGATCCGCACTAAAAAGCGGCACGGCTGCTGAACAGATAGAATAGTAAAGTAAGGATTGAACTGCTTTTTTGAATGTAAAAATTGATGCCATCGCTGCTCTCCAAAAGTTGATTTAGGGGCCATTCCTTCGGCCAATGACTTTATTATCATAAGCTGTCAAAAGGTGACAATCTGCTTGCAGCGGCTTTGCCTAGCTGGCGTATCTTGTCACGTTTTGACAGCCGAGTTAATAAACTTGCCGGCATTCGCTGGTAAACCCGCATATTTATGGGTTTACCATCGAATGATTTTTTTATAGATCAATAAGAAATTTTAATTCAACATTTTTAAAACCGAATGACCCTATCTACAAAGTTCTGCGGCTTTATTTGTCTTCGATTTTTGAGCCCATGTGAGATGCATAAGTTGGCGAATGGCAATTTCAGATGTGCAGCGGGCGCAGAGGCAGAGGCTGCGGAGACTTGCAAAAGAGCAAAGAATTGCTCTTTTGCAAGAAGAGACTGCCATTTATTCGGTTCTTAAAATCTCCATGAGAGTTCTGCTGTTCCTGCGTTATCGGAATAGTGATGTCCAAATTCTCCATCATAGTAGACAGAGAAGGCTAGCCTGTCGTCGCAAAATGCGCCAGTGAGCCCGGCCGCTGGATGGTATAAGGTTCGATCAGGATATAGGCCACTGACAACAAACGAACCGGGTTCACCGACAAGGTTCGAGCGATAGTGTCTTCCGGAGAATCGATTTTCACGAATGACACTGAAGCCAACCTCGGGGATCACCAATCCATGTTTGCCTCTAAAGCACCTTGCCAAATTGATACCGGCTTCGCTTCTCAGCATGGAGTAATCGGAATGACGCACTTCAAGATTGAGGCTTTTCGCTCCGCTCTCTTTAAATCCATCTTCGTGTAGGAACAAATAATCAAAAGAAATGAACGGGCGTATTTCAAGGGCCTTCCATTGATCGATAATCACTCCTGCGCCTGCGTGACCGTCAACATTCCAGCCATGATGGTCTGTATGCGCCCTTCGATCGATGCCTCCGACGTAAATGGAAGAAAATTTGATTTTGCGAGACTCATCAAATTGATCATAACCACCGATAAAAGCTAAATCCAGGAACAAATGATGGCCATGTAGCAAAGTATAGAGGGCTCCGTAGTAGCTATTAATATGACCCTTCGCACGTGATTCGCTCGAGTGTACATCACTGTAGGTATATCCTCCTGCCAATCCTAAGAGAAAGTTGTTGGTAAATGAGTAATCTCCCCCAAGAAGAGCTCCCCCTCCTTTGGAGTGGTAGCCTAAGTGACCGTGTTGGCTATGCTGTTTTGACCAATCTCCAAACACATCGGCCCATAGTTCGAAGTTTTTTCTCCGATCGACATCTCTTCGGCAAGCTGTGTTGATGAAATCATCGAGATGATGAGTAAGGCCGTTGCCGAGTCTAAATACGTTTTCTTGTTGCGCAACACTCAAACCTTTATAAGGAGCAGGATCGAGCTGATCCAAAGCTGCATTGTACTGCGTGGGGCCAAGAGTCCTTAAAATATTGAAAACAAAGGCAAGATCGGAACCGGGAGGTGGGGTCAATGTGTCGAGATAAGTAGCTACGCTTGTAGGATTTCCAGGGGCGGCAGCGCTAACAAAAGTTGAGAACGCAGCCTCGAGGAAAATCCCATTGTTTCTATAATCCACATTAAACTTAACCAGGCCGAAATTGTTGCCGACAACGTTATCAAATGCTCCCGTTACACCCCCTGTTGTCGCCACGATCTGATAAACACTTGTCGCTGCGTACATTCCTGGGTCTGGCATCAAAAAAAGAGTGGCATTGGGGTCGATAGTCATTGTGCCTGCAATATTTAAGAGATCTGTAACTCCAGGTTGAGGGCTCAATTCAATTTCCAAAGTGGATCCGGAAGCTTCAATGTAAGAGCCTATCAGATCTAAAGTCCCAATCGAATTTCCTGGGTAAACGGTTCCATAATTGGTGATGGTAGCGCCTGCTAGAGGCCCGTTGCCCCGCAAGAGAGCTCCCGGCTCAATCGTCGTCTCAGTCGTTGTCGTCCCTCCACCATTGATGTACACCGTTCCACTATTGATCACAAAAGGACCGAAGTCGTTTGTTCCTGTCAGAGTCAGGACGCCGGAAGGCTGGTTTTTGATAACCTCCCCTGATCCGACGATGTCATTACTATAAGTCCCAGCTCCAGGAAAATTGAAGGCGAGAATTGCATTATCGGTCACGCCAGCGCTAGTGTCTATCGCGCTGATCTCATCAATGGCTAACGTTCCTCCTGAAATCATTACTTGACCTGTAAAAGTATTGTTTCCGGAAAGAGACGTGCTGCCTGAGCCTACTTTAGTAATATCTCCCGTGCCACTGATCGATCCAGCATAGAAGGTCGGTGAAGTATTGGCACCAAATGTTAAAGTATTCGCTCCTAAAATGATATTACCTCCTGTAGACCCGCCCCCTGAAATATTGCCAACTGCGTTATCGTACCCTGTAATATTGAGCGTAGCCCCCGAAACGTTTGCAAAGGAAACAACCGAACTGCCCGCCAAGGCATTTGTTGCGCCTGCTTGAAGAGTTCCCGCATTGATTGTCGTGAATCCTGTGTAGGTGTTAAGACCGCCCCCCGTTAGAGTTTGGGTAGCTGTTCCTACTTTAGTGATCCCGCCCGTTCCAGTGATAGCGCCGGCATAAGAGGTCGCGGTCGTGTTGTTGCCTAAAGTCAATGTGCGAGTCAGGGTCACATTGCCTCCTGCTGTTCCGCCTATAGAAAGACCGGCAATTTGGTTATCCTCCAGGATGTTAAGTGTAGCTCCTGGAGTATTTGACAAGAGAACAATCGAGTTGGGAGACAAGGCATTCCCTCCCGCTCCAGTAAGAGTTCCCAAATTGATTATCGTGGGTCCTGAGTAGGTGTTACGCCCCCCGCCTGTTAGAGTTTGGGAGATAGACATGGTTGATGTTGCAAGAGTGACCCCGCCCGCCCCAGTGATACCGCCGCCATAAGAAGTGTTGGTCGTATTCTCCAAACTCAATGTATTGGCGCCCAACAAAACATTGCCTCCTGGGCCTGAAAGGCCTGCAATTGTGTTACTGTCACCCATTCCTGACATGTCCAGTGTACCTGAATTGTTTGTGAAAGCAACAATGGAATTTGGAGACAGAACATCGCCTCCCCCTGCTACAAGCGTTCCCTGACTAATTGTCGTGGTTCCTGAATAAGTGTTAAGATTAGAGCCCGTTAGAGTTTGGCTTTGGGTCGCTGTTTTTGTAATGCCCCCTGTCCCAGTGATAGCGCCGGCATAAGAGGTCGCTGTCCTATTGTTGCCTAAAGTCAATATACCGCTTGTGGTAACATTGCCTCCTGTTGTTCCTCCTCCAGAAAGGCCGGCAATTTGGTTATTAGCTGTGATATTGAGGGTAGCTCCTGCAACATTTAACAAGGTAACAATGGAATTGGGAGATAACGCATTCATCGCACCTGCAGTAAGGGTTCCCGCGTCAATTGTCGTGACTCCTTGGTAGATGTTGCGACCGACGCCCGTGAAAGTTTGGGGGGCTGTACCTGTTTTAGTGATTCCGCCTGTTCCAGAGATAGCACCCGCAAAAGAAGATGCGGTCGTGTTGTTGATAGTTAATGTGTTGGCGCCCAAGTTAACAGTCCCCGCCGAAACGCCGCCTCCTGCAAGGCCCGCCACTGTATTATTAAATCCGGAGATAGTGAGTGTAGCTGTTGGATCACTCGCCGAGAAAGTCACAATGGAGGTGGCAGACAAAGCATTTGTCGCTCCTGCTGCAAGAGTCCCTTGGTTAATTGTCGTGAGCCCTGAGTAAACGTTAGCAGTGCCTGTGAGAGTTTGGGTGCCTCCTCCAGTCTTAGTGATTCCGCCCGTTGATCCCGTTATACTCCCTCCATAAGACAGGCTCGTGGAGGTGTTTAAAGCCAATATGTTGGCTCCCAACATAACACTGCCAATCGAAGCTGTGCCTCCGGTTAGACCACCAATTGTATTTGTTGTACCAGATCCTGCGGTAACATTCAGGGAAGCTCCTGCACTCGCCCCTGAGAAAGATACGACAGAGTTCGGAGATAAATTATTAGACGCTGCAGAGGCAACGGTTCCGACAAGAAGATTTGTTTGTCCGTGGTAGGTGTTCGATGTGCCAGATAAAGTAAGTGTTCCTGTTCCTTGTTTAGTGAGCTGACCATTTCCCGTGATCGCTCCGCTAAGGGTCGCAGTCACCCCCGTATCAGTTTGTAGAGTTCCTCCGGAGCCGGTCCCTGAGCCCCCTAATGTAATGGGGGATGACAGAGTATTCGTAGCAAAACCAGCTGTAAACTCGAGAATAGCTGCATTCGTAAAAGTAAGGACACCAGAGGAGTTTCCTAGATCTCCTGGGCTGGAAATCTGAACCGTGCCCGCGGTGAAGTTCGTTCCACCACTATAGGTATTGCTAGCATCAGAAAGAACAAGTGTTCCCGTCCCAGATTTTGTTAACGCTCCAGTTTGTGACATATAATTAGTAATCGGGCCGCTAAATGTGGCCGTAACGGAGGGGTCTGTCTCTATTGTTCCCCCAAATGTTCCTAACTGCACTGAACGAGCTGATGAAAAACCATTAGCAGTTATTTCTAAAGTTCCATTTCCCTGATAAGTTCCGAAATATAGAGGGTTTTGTGATAGGCCAAGCTGATTATCCGCAGAAACTTGTGTCGTCCCTCCCTCGAAATCGGTACTACCTGCATAGAAATTTTGAGCTCCAAAAACTAATATTCCAGTTCCGCTCATCACTATTCCGCCTGCCCCTCCGCCTGTGGCCGTATCGCTATTAATTGAGTTGGAACTGGAAAGAGTCACCGTATTAGACTGGGCGAAATTCATCGTTCCGGTCGCCCTAATGAAGATATCAATACCAGACGCCTCTCCGGGCAGAGAACCAGAAGCAAGGTCCCCAGCGGCACCCCCAGAAATAGTGCTACCACTGATTATAAGACCCCTCACCGTAAGGTAACCAGTCTGATCAATGAAAATGGCTCCTCCCAATCCAGCACCACCGCCACCGCCACCGCCCAGGCCAGGACTACTGCCACCGTGTCCGCCAAAGTTTCCTCCTCCGGCTCCCGCTGTACCTGGCATCGTTGTGTAACTACCACCGCCTCCACCAAATCCTCCAGCGCCACCTTGATTGGAGCCGGCTCCTCCTCCACCCCCAAAACCTCCAGCACCTCCGGTTGTTTGGACAGCAGCTGCTACTTCTCCACCCCCGCCGCCACCGCCGGAATATCCGCCAGCACCTCCATTCCCGCCCGTTCCGCCGCCGCCGCCGCCTACGCCTCCCCCTCCGCCTCCAGAAGTACCCGTAGTACCCGGATTTGCACCTCCGAAGCCCCCTAAAATTGGGCCCCCATTACCACCAAAATTTGCCACCAGAAAGCCTCCAATAGCCCCCCCGCCTCCACTGCTACCGGTTCCGCTTGCGCCACCATCATTTACCCCGCCGCCGCCTCCTCCTCCCGAGCCTGAGGTTCCGGTTGATCCGTTACCAGCTATAAGGGCCGGTGCATTACCCCCAGCGCCTGCATCCGATCCTCCTCCGGCACCTTCCACAGTCCCCCCCAGGGAATTTCCTCCACTATTGCCAACTCCAATGCCGCCACCGCCGCCGCCGCTGTCCCCGCTTCCACCGCCGCCGGACGCCATCCCAAATCCACCGCCACCGCCGCCTCCTGCGGTACCCCCGGTCACTGTTCCACCAAAGGAAGAACTCATACCGCCACCACCACCGAGGAAGCCTCCTCCGCCGGAATTGGGAGGTCCACCCGCTCCTCCTGTCGCCTTGCAGTTTGTTAAAGTGATGCCTTGGATTGTAACCTCAGTAGCTGCTGGAACAAAAATCCCTCCACCTGCCCCAAGAGCTCCACCTGCATTAGTTCCTCCACTTCCTCCGATAGAAGCGGTATTTAGTGAAGTGAAAGATCCATTTACCGTGTTATTAAGAATAAAGCTTTGCGCAGTTGGCCAAATAAAAAGACCCGAATAAGTGCCCCCTCCATTTAATGTAATTGCGTTGCCATTTGTATTCATAACGACGTTCTGCTGAGTAATCGGGGTTAGAGGCGACGCTAAGGTAATCGTGCCACCAACTGTAAAAGTAATCGTATCACCGGGAGCGCCTCCACTTCCATTTGTAGCATTAATCACCTGTCGCAATGATCCTGTGCTGCCATCATCCGCTGTTGTCGTAACTTGCCGATCCATACTAAAAAGCGGTACGGCTGCTGAACAGATAGAATAGTACAGTAAGGATTGAATTGCTTTTTTGAATGTAAAAGTTGATGCCATCGCCGCTCTCCAAAAGTTGATTTAGGGACAATTCCAGAGGCCAGTGACTTTAAACTGGCCGCATTCGCCGACAAACTTGCAAATTTATGGGCTTACCTTAGAATGATTTTTTTATAGATCAATAAGAAATTTGAATTCAACATATTTTAAAACCGGATGAAGCTATCCACAAGTGGTTTTCAGGATTTTGAGATGCAGATGGTCAGAAGTGATAATTATTTTTTGAAATTTATGCCAGTTTGCATGGAATACTCCCTATCAAGTAATCTACCTATAAATTCCGCAGGGAGGCTTCATGACATCGGGCACTTTGAAAATCCATACTGAGAACATTCTGCCGATCATAAAAAAATGGCTTTACTCCGACAAGGACATCTTCGTCCGCGAACTCATTTCCAATGCTTGCGATGCGATTCAAAAGTGCCGCGTCTTGCGCGACCATGGAGAATTGACGACACCTGATGAGGAGTTCCGCATCGATCTGAAAATCGACAAACATGGCCGGACGCTGACTTTTACGGACAACGGAATTGGGATGACTGCTGAAGAAGTGGAAAAATACATTGCGCAAGTCGCTTTTTCTGGCGCCGAAGAATTCATTGGAAAATACAGCTCGCAGAACGAAAAAGATCAAATCATCGGCCACTTTGGCTTGGGCTTTTACTCCTCATATATGGTTGCAGAAAATGTGACCATTGACACTCTTTCTTATAGAAACGGCGCTGAGGCTGCGCTGTGGACTTGCGATGGATCGGTCTCATACACATTGGACAAAGGGCAGCGAACGACTCGCGGCACAGAGATCACCCTTTTCATCAGCAAAGACAATGACGAGTTCTTGGAAGAAAGCCGTCTTCGATCAATCTTGCAGCACTACTGTGCTTTTTTACCTTTTCCCATCTATCTCAATGGATCGCAGATCAACAAGAAGCAGCCCCTTTGGTTGAAAAACTCTTCGGAATGCAGCGATGCAGAATATCTCGAATTCTATCACTCCCTTTATCCTCTCGACCCGGATCCCATTTTTTGGATCCACCTCAATGTCGATTACCCTTTTCATCTCAAAGGGATCCTCTATTTCCCTAAAATCACCAAACGCTTTGATTGGAATCACAACACGATCAAATTGTTCTGCAATCGCGTCTTTGTCTCCGACCACTGCAAAGACCTGATTCCCGATTATTTGATGATCTTAAGAGGCGCTATAGACAGCCCGGACATCCCACTCAACGTATCCCGCAGCACGTTGCAAATGGACCGCACGGTGCGCCAACTCTCCCAGCATATTTCGAAAAAAGTGTCCGACCGCCTTTCTTCTCTCCATGTTTCCGAACGGGAAAAATTTCTGAAAGCTTGGCCAGACATCGAAATGATCATCAAGCTCGGCATTCTCCAGGATGATAAATTCTACGAACGCTCTAAAGATTTTCTCATCTGGAAAAATTTAAATGGCGACTGGACGACAATCCCTGAATATCTTGAAAGGCACAAAGAGGAATACAAGGGTAAGATCTTCTATAGTTCAGAGGACCAGCAAGGCCATATTTTAGACCTTTATAAGCAAAAAGGAATCGAAATATTGGCTGCTTCTTCTGTTGTCGACACTCCTTTGATCAGCTTTTTGGAAGACAAAATCGATGGCGTCAAATTCCAACGGATCGATGGCGCAATCGACGAAGCCATTGTCGACGCGTCGCGTGAAAAAACTCTTCTGGATGCAGATGGCCGCACAGAGAGTTTTAAAATCGCTGACTTTATCCGCTCGAAACTGGGACTCGACAACCTGTCTGTAGAAGCGAAAAGCTTGAATACCGATTCCGTTCCCGCCCTTCTCGTCGTTGACGAAGAGATGCGCCGCCTGCGTGAATCGATGGCACTGGCCCAGCAACCGCTGCCGCTGCATTTTGGGACTAAACGCACATTTGTGGTCAACACGAACAATCCTCTTGTCCAATCCATTTACGGCCTGAAAGAAAAAGACCCCGCTTTAGCCACAGAGATGGTGCATCATTTGTACGAGCTGTCCCTGCTTTCTCAGCGCGAACTCGAACCTGCGGCCTTGTCCCAATTCGTCGCCCGCTCTAATGCTCTGTTAACGAAGTTAGTGTCTAATGGAAAAAATTCGTGAGCTTATTTTTGCAATCATGGGTAGTGCTTGTCGATTTTCCTTATTTTTAATTGTGTGTTTACTGATGTCCGAAATTCGAGTCAAAAGTGGATGCTTTAAGTTCCTTTTTCCAGGCCTCCATCCCCTCTTTGATATAAGAAACCCATTTTTCCAAGGGTTCGAAAGTTGAGAAATAGGGAAAATACAGAATGCAAGGGTTAAATCCATTCTCAGTAAGAAGTTTTGCTAATAGGACTAAGTCTGTTCGTCCTTGACCATCGAAATAAGGGTGAAGCCATTCAAGATTTTGAAAAAGCTCTGCAATACACTTCAGTGCAAGCTCATTTTCTTCAACATTCCTCTGATAAGGATCCGAATTAATCCCTCTTATTTTCTCATTATAATCATTTATGAGCTTATGTAGCGCTTCTTCTATCTCAATAGGGTTTTGATAATTGTAATTAACAAAAACTAACTTCTCCTCACCTGTAGCATCAATTTTTAACGAGACAAGAGGTTTTGGAAGATTCCGTTCTATTTGAGAGGAGGATAACTGTTCTTTTACTTTTTCCATGGATTCAAGGGCTTCTTCATAGCAGAGATTTCCTTTTTCGAAGAATCCCACGACGTCCATTTTTTTGGTGAAAAAATCAGCATTAGTGAATTTTTGAAATATGCGCTCCCTAATTTCAGGCGGCAGTCGATTCAATTCTTCTTTGGATCCCATTTTGGTCTCTATCCCATCTCTTAATAAAAGGTCCCATCGAATCTGATTTAACAGAACGAAGCTCTGCCTTCTCTTTTCAGATTGCTCTGAATTTTCATATTCATAATTATCTTTCATAAGATTTCTAAAACAGGAACAGTATGTGTTTCGAAATTTATCAATATCATTTTTATCGACATTGATTGCATTTCGTTCTACATAAAGAAAATGCTCACATGCAAGTTGATGAATTCTTTTGTAACATTCAATGGTTAGAAGGTTACCCATTTGCTGTGAAGCATATTCGCTAGCCCTTTTGATACTACTATAGAAGCCAGGTTCTTTATTATTCCCATGTAACCCCTTATCAAAAACTTCGCACCCAAATTGATGATATTTTCCATCATAAATCTGTTTCCACCAATCTTCATTTAAACCCCAGAAGACATTGTTCATTACGGTGCTGCTTTGAGTCATAAGTTTATCCTTTTTGCATTTAATTATATAAAATAACTTGTTTTTTTTAAATCGAAATAGCGAGTATATACAAATATAATTAAAATTAAACTAAGAATTTATTTTTATATAAAGAAAAAGATTCGAGTAAAACATCTGACATGGAAAGAGTTAACTACACGCTCAGACAATGGAACACTAGGTAGAATCGACAATTAAAAATTTTTCATTAAAATATTTACCCCCAAACAGGGGTGGGAATCTCCAAGTCTAAATACGAGCTTTCAGATCAGCAATAAGAGAAAATCCGCGATTTTCTTCCCGGAAGAAAAGAAACCTGTGGTGTAACGGCAAAGGATAACAGACTTTTTGTGAATGCGGTTTTATGGATTTTAAGAAGTGGGGCTAGATGGTGTGATCTTCCTGAATGCTATGGAAATTGGAAAAGCACGCATAAACGATTTTCAATGTGGGCTAAGGAGCAGGTTTTAAAAGTACTGACAAAAGATGCTAAGAATGAATACATCATGATTGATATTACGATTGTGAAAGCGCATCAACAGACCACAAGAGTAAAAAAAAGACTCTCGAGGCTTTGGGGCACGCCAGAGGTGGATTAACAACTAAAATTCACTGCGTAGTGGATGCACATGGACGGCCGATAGATTTTAAACTAACAGGAGGAGTACATGATGTTCAGGAGGCTGTAGGACTAGTTTCGGGAAAGAGTGCAAAATACGTAATAGGAGACAAAGGGTATGACGCAGGAAAAGTTGATAAGGCCATAGAAAGTATAGGTTCAATAGCAGTGATCCTGTGAGGCAATGTTGTTATTACCAAAGGCAATATCCTGAATGGCTATACAAAAGACGGAACTTAATTGAGAGATTCTTTAATCGGCTGAAAAGATTTAGACGGATAGGAACGAGATATGAAAAAAAAGGAATCCATTTCTTAGCTATGGTTTTTGTAGGAGCAATTTGGACATGGCTAACTTAATTGTCGATTCTACCTAGTACTGAAGTAATCGGGTTTCATTCAAAACCACGAGCGGATTCATGGGGAAGGTTTCGACGGAATCGATGATTTTCCCTTGAATGGTCAGCGCCTCAACTGTACCCTTTTGAGGCGTTAAAGTGATCAGACAGACCGCGTTTGCCTGTGCGATCTTTTCCAGATACCATAATTTTTTGGGCTTTCTCGGAGTCACTCCCCAGGAACCATCTCCCATATAGACCACGCCATCGGGATCGATCTTATTCCCTTTCATGGGAAAGGTCCGCTTATACGCATGGTTGTGATGCTCAAAGGCGACGTTCAAATGGTATCTTTCAAAAAGGGGATTCCATTGAGCGCGAAGTTTCTTCGGCCCATGTCCCCGGAAAGGATAAACCGATGGAAAGGCGGCGATATGGTAGGCGGCCATCTTATAGAACATATTTTCCCGTTCAGAAAGGGTTTTTTGCAGCCATTTTGTTTGCTGCCCTTCAATGTGGAAACTATGCCCCGAATCGAGTAGGAACAGGCTCAAATAATTCCCTGCATCCAGGACTCGGTACGGAACCCCTTTTTCCGGGGTAGCAAACAATTCATAAAAGAGAAGATGGGTAGCCGTCGATGTTGAAAGTGTTGTCGGCTTAATATCATGGTTTCCAATGACGGGAACCATGGGGATCATCCTGCCATCGGAATCAATCATCCGAGTTTTCCATTCTTTCAAAAAAGTGCGCCACCGGGTGATTTCCCAATCCTTTCCCTTGTAGACTGCCCGCCGGCCATTCGTATAAGCAATATCTCCTCCGACCACCACAAAATCCGGATTCCGCGCGGCGATCTCCGCATTCATTCTTTGCAATGTGGAAAGATAAAAATAAGCATCCCCGCCAACAACGAAGCGTACAGGCCTGGAAAGCATGTCAGGAAGGGTTCGAAACCGTTGGATTTTATCTTGCCCGACAATGCGGAATTGATAGTCGGCATTCGGTTCCAATTCATCGATTTCCACGGTGTGGACCAAAAAGGGTGTTTTTGGCAGCGGGCTATAAATCCCTTCTTTTTTCTCCCATTCGGAATCCCCCATTTTTCGGTAAAGAACAGCTGAAACACAGTCTTCGTCCGCAGTATGCCAATGCACCGTCATCGTCGTTGTAGGATCATGCATCCAGGTCAGATAGATAATCGAAGGCTCCCGCGCATGGGATAGTGCTGCAGCGCAAGTAAAAATTAGAAATAATAGTTTACGCACGAATGCCGCCCTGTGAAGAAAAATTTTAAAAGAGGGATTAGCTGTTTAAAGCCACTCTACCACCCTTCATTTTTTGACGCCAGACACGACTTTCTTTATATTAAATAAATTATTATACATAATTAAAATTTTTAAATCATCCTACTTTTGATTATTTATTAACTATATAGTATAATTATTAACAACAATCAATGATTATTTAGGTTAATATGACTTCTGAAATTAGGAATGTTCACATTTATAATGGCAGGTCGCGTGAGCTCGGCCTTTGCCGAACGCACCGAGAGGCTCTTTGCGATTCCATGGCAGAGAAGATCGATGAACTCGTCGCGTCTCCGCTTTTTCAAACCAGGTTCCAAGACTTTCTACCTTCCGGCGATTCCCATGAAACAGTCAATGTCAGGATCCGCATTACCGGCGATCGAATCACCGTCCAAAAGGTGGACCAAAGAGGCCGAACCATCGGCGATGCTGAGGCAATCGACGTGGATGATATTGAAGTTGAACGGATCAATGAGGGCATTCTTAAAAAAGCGAATGCCATTTATCGAGACCATTTGCATGAAAATGATGGAGACCGAAACGCTTCTCCTTTGCGCGGAAGAACTCACCATCATCAGCGAAGAAGAGAACGTGAACGGTCTGACTCCCGCCCCATTCCTGAAAGCAGGAGAAGACACCCATCAGAATCTCCTCAAGGAACACCAACTGCTGAGTCTGTGGAATCTGAAGTCGACTTGGACGCAACCCCAGTGCAACCCGAAGTTCACCAGGAACAGCTGGAAGAACTCCAAACAAAAAACGCCGAATTGGAACAACGCCTCGCAGCGGTCAGCGCTGAAAATGAAACCCTAAAACCGCGCCTTCCTGAAGCAAAAACCTCCATCCTTCCCGTAGAACACGACGAGTTGATCCGCTTATCGGAAGCCCTTTCTTCCGAACAGTTTTCCGGATCTCAATATTATTCGGGCGACCTGAAAGAGCAGTTCATGGCCATGCCCGAAAACATCCGCAATGCCATCTATTATCAAACCTATCTCCTCATCGATCCGCTTGGAGCCCACGATCCTTGGCCAATTGGTCAAAAACTGTTTGAAGGCAGCACCGTCCTCGATTCTGCTTCGAACCTTTGCCGCGCTCACGCGATCCGCCATTTACTCATGCATACGCTGGCCAGTGATTTTGCCAATATCGAAGGGAAAAAACCTCCCGAAGAACTTCTGCGGAGATTCTATCAATTACCTGAAGAAGATCAAAATGCCGTTTTCACGCAATTGGAATTCATTCAACCCAAAGGCGACGACTACCGGGGACCTGCCCATGCCTTTGCAGGCCAGGATCATTTAAGCGTAACTAATCAGGAACGCAGCATTGCCATCAGTCGGGTGACGCTCGACAGAATCGCCGAGTACCATCGCCACCACTACCGTCAGCAAATGGAGCAAATACAGCTGATTTTTCAACGATTTCAAGAACAAAAACAACTCGAAGAGCAGCAAAAAAACAAGCCGGCCTCTTGACCGGCTTTTTTTCTGAAAGATAGAAATAATTTAGCTCTTTTCGCTTACTTCTACAGATTTTTCCGCTTTTTCTTCAGCAGAAGATTGCACATCTGTGATCGCTGCTTTCAAAATTTCCATTTTTGCCCCGTCGTAGAGAGAAACAATGATCGTATTTTCCTGGACTTTGACAACGGTGCCAATGATACCCATGGCCGTGATGCGGTCGCCTTTTTTGAGCGAGCTGCGCACTTTTTCCATTTGTTTGCGTCTTTTTTGCTCTGGTCGCCAGAGGATAAAATAAAAGAACACAAGGGCGACTGCGATCATGATCACTGTCTGAATCATGTTACCGCCGCCAGCGCTTGGAGCTGCTTCGCCTTCTTCGGCAAAAAGCGGCAATGCAGCCGTTAAAAAAGTTCCGCTCGCGAGAAAAGAAACTAGTTTTTTCATGTATGCCATCCTTAAAAAAAGAAAAAATTTATTTAAAAGTGAAACTTTCTCTAGGTTGCCGGAAAACCTACCTGAAATCAAGCAAACAAATATTTTCTATATGGGGAGTGTGGGGAAACTGATCTAATGGCAGGATTTGGGCCAAACGATACCCTGCTTTACCGATTTCTTGAACATTAGCGGCCTGGGTCTCATAATTGCAGGAGACATAAAGGATTTCTTTAGGCCGCAAAGATTTAAGATGGTCCAATGCCGATGGATCCAATCCTGTCCGGGGGGGATCGACGACGATCAAATCTGGGGGAACAAAATCCGGCCTCTTACGTATTTCTTCGAGTTTTTTGCCGACATCTCCGCATAAAATCTCCAAATTACGGAGCTGATTCAATTCTTTATTGCTTTCCGCGTCAAAGCACGCATGAGGGTTAATCTCGATGGCAGTGACTTTTTCCGCCTGCATGGCCATCGCGATCCCCAAAGTTGCCGTGCCTGCATAGAGGTCCAGGACATGTTTTTTAGGAAAAGAGACCATCTTCAAAGCTTCGGAATAAAGTTTCTCCGCCTGAAAGGTATTCGGCTGAAAAAAAGAGGTCGGACTGATCTTAAACACCAGCTCTCTTTGGCCCTCAATCTGCATTTTTTCCAATAAATGGTCAGGGCCATGCAGGTGCATCTCAAAAAATTGTGTCGGGCTCCCTTTGAGTATCTGCTGCACGCGTAAAAAAATACTCAGCCTGGGCCATTCTTCTTCCCGAACAGAGGCCTTGACAGTATCGATGAACCGGCTGAGCTCTATTTTAGAAAGTGCAAAAGCGGGATTGCCGGAAACAGTCAACATGACAAGCTTGTCGCCGGTCCTTTTGCCTTCTCGCACAATCAGCGTTCTGAGCGTACCCGTGTCGTTCATCCGGTAAGCGGCAAGTCCGCTTTGCTCCCACCACACCCGCACGTTTTTCAGCAGGGGCATAAACCAGTCCGAGACAAGATGGCATTCCTTCAAATTGAGCACGTGGCCCCTGGTCCCTGCAAGGATCAATCCCAAAAAACGCTCGCCTGCCCGATTTTGAGAAAAAGAAAACTCCATCTTGTTGCGATAGCCCCAAGGCTCGTCGCAAGCAATGATCGGCTTGCATTCAGGCTGGTGTGCAGCGATAAGCTCAGCAAACGCCGCCTTTACCCTGCGCTCCTTCTCTTCAAGTTGGACGGAGTACTGCATTTGCTGCCAGGTGCATCCTCCGCAATGAGGAACGTGGGGACAACGAGGCTCAACACGCAAAGATGAGGCGCGGACAATTTCGGACACAGTGCCGCGCGATTTCCCCCGTCTTCTACGATGGAGCTCCGCCAAGACCTCATCGCCCGGGAGGGTACCTATCAGTTCCACTTTGCCCGGATGGTCGCAATGGCCTACGCCCCACCCCCGTCGATTAAAATGATCAATACAAATAGAAACTTTACTTCCCATAACAGAAGAAGCTTAATATAAAAAAACAATGAAAGAAAGGGGAGAAAAGTTCATATGACTTGGCGGATTTTCCGCTTTTTTTTGGGTTTCTTTTCCGCGTCGACCGATTCCTTCCGGAACAGTTTAGCGATTTTTGAAAATTGAATCGTTCCCGTGCGCACTCTTTGCGCGGCCGCTCGATTGCCTCCCGTCGCCTTTTCCAAGTTTTGAGAAAGGTCGTTGAGGTGTTGTCGCATCGTAGTTATCGTTTCTTTCAAAGCCATAGATAAATAAATATGTGGTTGGAAAAAAACGTGCAAGTTATTTTTTAAATGATCAAAGAACCTATCTCAGAATTCGAAAAATTTGATTTTTGAAACGGGGCACTAGGCCAAGAAGCGGCATTAAAAGGTGTGGAACAAGACTCAAAAAGCATGCTTTTCCACTTCTGGGATAGGTTCAAGAGACTGTTTTGTGTTAAAGTGGAATTTGGGACAAGGAAAACGATCATGTACTATATTAACGGAACATACGTAAAAGAAGAAGACGCCAAAATTTCGATTCTCGATCTTTCTATTCTGAGAGGCTTCAGCATCTTTGACTACTTGCGCACCTACAATGGCCGCCCTTTTCATCTCTGGGATCATTTGCTGCGCCTCAAATACTCTTCCGAACAAATTGGCCTCGCCCTGCCAAAATCACTGCCCGAGATTCAAGAGATCGTTCTTCATAGCGTCAAAACCGCCCATCATAGGGGTGAATCCAGCATTAAAATTCTCGTGACGGGCGGTATCAGCAAAGACCAGTTCACGCCCAATCCGGAAGGAAATTTAATTGTCTTTGCCTATCCTCTTTACACTTATCCCAAGGATTTTTTCGCGAACGGGATTAAAGTCGTTACGACCCGCCTAAATCGCAGCCTCCCCATGAGCAAGACCACCCACTACACTCCCGCCATCATGGCGATGCAGCAAGGAAAAGCATCCGACGCGCAAGAAGTCCTTTACGTCAACGCGCGCGACGAAATTTTAGAAGCGACGACCAGCAATTTTTTCGCCTTTAAAAACGATGTCCTCTATACCTGCTGCTCCGACGAAGTGCTGATCGGCATCACTCGCGAAGTTGTCTTGAAGCTATGCGCTCCTCACTTTCCGATCCAACTGCATCCACTCAAATACGAAGAGATCAAAGATATGCAAGAAGCCTTTGTCACCTCGAGCAACAAAGAAGTCATGCCTGTCATTCAGATCGATTCGCTTCCCATCGCAGACGGCAAAGTAGGTCCCCGCACGAACCGCATCATGGAACTTCTCCGCGCTTATACGCACAATGAGGAGTGGCCCCTCCTCAACATCCCACGCTATACAATTAACGCATCTGTTTAGAGAGATCTTTCCTTAAGACGGCGCCCCCTTGTTTTTGAGAACGCAGTAAATTTTTCAAGGGGGGAGTGATTAATTCGAGATCCTCCGCATCCTTTTTCACTCGCTTCTCATCAAAGCCAAAAACGGCTACGGCATATTTAGGCACATCCCCGCCGATCACGATCTTCCAGCAACGGATGCAATGGCCCTCCGCGTTTGCTTGCTCCTCTGCAATTTTATGCAGTTGCGCTTCGAAAACCGTTTCATTGCCCGGTACAATGCTATACACATAAAAATACAAACAACGAAATGCGGCCAAATTCTCTCCAGTTTGAGGGACATACGAGCAATCAGGCAAAAATCGCATCAAATTTTGCATCGTAAAATTCAACGTGCTGACATAGGGAAGGCGTTCCTCTGCACTTAACCCATCCTCAAGTTCCATTTTTTTGCCTATGAAATCGCCGAGCCCGTTAAAATCCTTAACAGGAATCAAATAGATGTATTGCATCGAGTCCTGTTCCTGCATAGCATAGGCGGAAAAAGGCCCGAACTGTTCGCTCAGCATTTCCTTCTTCAGTTTTTCATAGACCTCCTTTTTGCCGAATTTGACAAAATCTTGCTCGATCAGCCATAGATTCTGCTCATCGCAAAAACCCAACACCGATCCAAGAATCGCCACGCATAACGTCAAAATCCGCACATGAAGCATAAAAATCCCTCTTAGCAATATACCGAAATGAGCTCAAAAGTTGATTTTTGCCGTCGTCGAGCAGCCACTGCATTTGAGCCCGCCTGCATCGCACAACTTATTTAAGTTGTGCTGCTTCGCGCCGCCGGCAAAGCCTGGCTCAAATTCAGGGCGTCTGCTTGCCCAACTCCCAACTTTTAAGCTCATTTCGGTATTCCATCTAGTAATAATTATTTTAATCTTTTTTGGAAACAGGAGGTTTTCGGTGGACATCCATTCCCCGATTTGATAACTTAAATGTAAGTTAAAGTTTAAAGGCAATGGTCTTGAACAATAACTCGAACGTTTCCCGTGTTTTGTCCCAGCGTGCAGTTTTTTGTTCCGGTGGTGACCAGATCCCGAGTCAACGTTGTTTTAACTACAAACGACTTAGCTCCTAGTTAGGAGTTGCGAACAAAAAATGATTCTTCCCAACCCCCTCAACATCAACGAGCTAAGTACATTTCTATTATTGGAGAAATATGAATCAAGCTGCAAATAAAAAACTGTATGTTGGAAGCCTTCCATTCAGCACAACTGAAGAAGAGCTCCACGAACTGTTTTCTGCCTTTGGTCCGATCGCTTCCGTTCGGATTGTTACAGACAAATTCACCGGCATGTCAAAAGGCTTCGGCTTTGTTGAGATGGAAAATGGTGATGATGCTAGAAAAGCTGTCGAAGGATTGAACGGTAAAGCTCTCAATGGCCGTACCCTCATCGTCAACGACGCTCGCCCTGAACAACCACGCGCTCCTCGCAGAGACGATCGCGGTGGTGGTGGTGGAGAACGTGGCGGCTTCCGTGGTGGAGACCGTCCTTTCCGCTCCCGTCGTGAACATTAATATTTTCTAATGCTCTCAAAGCCAAGAGGTTCGCTTCTTGGCTTTTTTCTTGCCCCAGCATATATAAAATTTTTTAATTTTCTGGAAAAACTCTCTTCCTGCAATTTTGCATTCAAAATGCAAAATTGCAGGATATGACTGATTATATCCCCAGATCTTTAGAGCCTGTTCTAAAAAAAACTGCCCAACAATTTCCAGCAGTTGTTTTAACAGGGCCGCGGCAAGCAGGCAAAACCACTCTCCTCAAGCACCTTTCAAGAGCTACAAATACATTTCATTGGAACCCCCTGATGTCAGACTAGCTGATCCAAGAGGCTTTATCGAACTTTATCCGCCGCCAGTGATTTTCGATGAGATTCAATATGCTCCTGATGTGCTCTTTTATATTAAGGAAAAAACCGACGAAAATAGGAACACCTACGGTCTTGACTGGCTCGCAAAATCTCCTTCTTTTGCAACAAGTCAACGAAAGCTTAGCGGGAAGAGCTGCCAGGCTGAGACTTCTCCCCCTTTCACATATTGAAATGATTGGAAGAGCGGAAAATCCTTTTGCCTGGGCAAGTCCTAGTGGTGGCGAGGATCGTCCCAAACTTCCTTTGGTGGAGTTTTGGCAATTGATGCTCCGCGGATGCTATCCAGAACTATGCGAACATCCAGAAAAAGATGCGGGACTTTGGCAGAGCAGTTATATTCAGACTTATCTAGAAAGAGATATTCGCAATCTCCGGCAAATCGGAGATTTGACCCAATTTCAAATCTTCTTGCGTTCGGGGGCATTAAGAAGCGGCCAACTTTTTCAGATTTCTGATGTCGCCAAGTATATCGGGGTTTCCGTCAATACGGCCAAATCGTGGTTAGGGGTTTTGGAGGCCACCTATCAAATCATTATCCTTCGGCCTTATTTCGCAAATATTAACAAACGCCTCGTGAAGACCCCTAAAGTCTATTTTTTGGATGTCGGCACACTATGCTATTTGACTGGCCTTCGTGATCCGGAACATTTGGCTTCGGGACCTATGGCCGGAGCCGTTTTTGAGACTTTTGTCTTTTCCGAGATTTTCAAAAGACTATCCAATCAAGGGATCGATCCTCAAATTTGCTTCTGGCGCACTTCTTCAGGAATTGAAGTGGATCTCCTGATCGAAGAGCAAGGAAAAATCATCCCCATTGAAGTTAAGACCTCTTCCACGCCGAAGCCGGCCATGGCCGAAAGCATCCTCACGCTAGAGAATGATTTAAAAAAGAAGATTAGCCCCGGCTATGTCATTCATCCTGGAGATATCCTGCTCCCTATGGGCAAGAACGTGACAAGCGCTCCCCATAGCGCGCTTGTAAAGCTCTTATCGCAGTTTTAATGCTCTTAAAGCCAAGAGGTTATGCTTCTTGGCCTTTTCATATCTCCTTCTGTATATCCAAGTCCTTCATTCTCTGTTAATTATACCTAAATATTTTAAAAAAAAATGAATATAGCAATTATTAAACATTTAAAATGATATAATAGAGCCAAATAAAAGAAGTAATATGGCATTCATAATTAAATTATTTTGCGGATCTAAAATCCATGAACAAATTGATCAGCTCGAGACAGACAACCTGCGAACATCTGATTTGGATGAAGCCGTAAATAAAGTTTTTAAAAATCTTCAATGGCAAACTGGATTTCTGGGAAGCTTCCAAAAGGAGGCCATCAAAAGCATACTGAGAGATCGCTTACATGCTCAAAAAGCCGATACGTTTGGCTACCTACTCACAGATGCAGCAGCACTCTCCATCTCCGACCCAACGAGTGACCCAGAAAAGATTGAGAAAAGGAACAAAGATTTACAAACAAGGTTTCTTTCTTACGATCTTTACGAAATTCGATATATCCTAAAAAACGAAGAAGAAATCAAAAAAAAACTGAACGGCACAACGCCAGCTTGTTTGTGTATTTCACAACTAGGCAATGAAAGAATCTCCATTTTCAACGAGGTACACAAAGCTGCAAAAAAGGAGCTCTACACTTCGAAAGAAGATTTTCGAAAATTAAATCGAGTCCTTTCAAAAATTTTCGTTTTAACAGAAGCCCAAATAGACGAGAAAATTTATCAGAAATATTTTGGCACCACACCCACAGGCAAAATACCTTCCCAAATACAGAGAGAGTTGGACTCGATAGACCCTTTTCTGAGACAAAGGAGTTACGAAAGCCTGTTTGACGATGATCAAACGCTTCGGAATTTCGAGGATACATTTAACAATGGAATAAAGAAGGCCTTTAATAAGGACATTTGCCAAGCCCCGCAAACACCAAAAGGCCTCAAGATAATCACCTCTCCGGACGACGTCGATAATATACACGAACGAATACGAAAATTCGAAAAAAAATATCTTAAAAATTCTGCTCGTGCATTAGACCATTTGTCTCAAATCCTATCTTCGATCAGTCACTTTTGCCATACTCCAAGAATTAAAAGCATGTTAGACGTCCTCCAAGCCGCATTAAATCAACAAATAACAGAATTTGTGTCCAAGGCAATTTTTGAAAACGCAAATGAATTAGAAAATTGTGAAAACGCATCAGAATACTTAGCGTTTATAAGAGAAAAATACCGGTTGCATTCCGCAACTCACGAGCCGCTATTTTCAGCGTTAAATCTAAATAGTATTGGCTGCGAACAGGAGGCAAGCCAAACCAATCGTCCAAAGTTATTTTCAATCATGCATTCTTTATCAGACAGAAGCGCTAAAAAAATTCATGAATATCTAAAAGCTCAATCGAACCAGCTGTTTGAAGAACTTTCTGAAACGGAAAAAAACGCTATAGATACAATGTTTTCTTGCTTAGGCGAGGATGTTTTTTCTGAGAACAGCATAATAAATAACGGTTATTTCAAGACATCATTTCAATTTTTTCTGCCCAGAAGACAAGACTGCGATAAAGATTTGGATCTCAATATCATCAAAAAAATCATCCACATTTCTTATGAAGAAGCGATCCGTAGACAGAAGGTTCCATCCCAATTTCAGCCCGTTTCCTTTCCAATAAAGCCTGAACACTGACCTCTTTATAAGTGGCATTAGATATTTTGCACGTAATTTCTTAACATTTAGCTACTTAAGCTCCTAACTCCACGCACTGCTACTAGAAAAAACAAAGCTGTAAAGTTAATTGAATAATTAAGCCTAAATAAAGATTAATTCGCGACATTATAAAATAGCCCAAAGCACAAACTATTGATTTTCAACTGTTTTTAATAAATTTATATAAAGTTTGCATTTAAAATTATCATTATGATATAATAAAAATAAAAGGAGAAATGTATGAGCATTATTAGATCCGCTACTTCATTTAATCGTCCCGTTGATCAAACCTCAACAAATATTTTGGACAACCGATTCTGCAGGTGGTCAATTGGAAGGGCTGATTCTGTAGGCCGCCTTGCTGTATATATCACAGCTTTTGCTGTACAGACAATTAAGGTTATAGGTAAAAGCCTGCTTGTGGGTTTGTCCTTAAATGCAGGCAAATATGTCGAGGGCCTAGAAGAGTTTTCTTCCCAAGGTTTAAAAGTTGATGTAACCTTCTTGGGGATTCTGGTCTACAAATGCGCTCAGGCGTTTAAGGATATCTTACTTGCACCAACAGTCGGATACAAAAGCACTCCGCGGCTCGGGTATAATTTATGTAAAGCGGTACTGGGTGGAGTTTATCATATGCCGAAGGTGATAAAGGCGGCACTAATAAGTGAAATTCAAGAGAATAAAAATACAAAGATGAATAAAAAGAGTACGGAAAATACATCAGACAACAAAAAACCCATACGGATTCAATTAAGGGAAAAAGTCCTTACTAGAGTCCGCCTTAATGACGACGCAGTAAATCTTTACTGCGCAAACATGTGGAAGTTGGGGATTAAATAGAGCCTTGCTTAGAGAAGGAATAATTCCTGATCAGGGAACAATAGAAGGAAATGCGGGGAATGGCGAGCTAAAACTTGATTCACCAAGCTTTCAGTAGCGCATTACTAAAAAAAAAGCCTCAGCGAGCTTGCGCTAGCTGAGGCGGGAAAAAAACTTGGCGGCGACCTACTCTTCCATACTCTTGCGTACAGTACCATCGGCGAGGAAGGGCTTGACTTCTGAGTTCGGGATGGGATCAGGTATTTCCCCTTCTCTATTGCCACCAAGAAAACTTGATTGTCGATAGAGTCTTAAAAGACTTTCACTCATGAAAATTGACGCTTGAGATTTGCTTTAAGTTTCACACTGGCGATATGACCGCGCTTCGTCGGGTCTTGATTTACAAAACCTTCCTATGCACGGATTTAACAGCGCCATCAATGACACGTTCTTAAGATCTCCATGTCGTTGATGAAAAATAAAGTGATCAAGCCAATGGACTTATTAGTATTGGTTAGCTCAACACATTACTGTGCTTACACACCCAACCTATCAACCCGGTCATCTTCCGGGGGTCTCATAGGGATATCTTATCTTGAAGGAGGCTTGGCGTTTAGATGCTTTCAACGCTTATCCTTTCCGAACATAGCTACCTGGCTATGCACTTGGCAGTACAACCAGCACACCATTGGTTCGTCCACTTCGGTCCTCTCGTACTAGAAGCAGCTCTTCTCAAATATCCTGCGCCCACAACAGATAGGGACCAAACTGTCTCACGACGTTTTGAACCCAACTCGCGTACCGCTTTAATTGGCGAACAGCCAAACCCTTGGGACCTTCTCCAGCCCCAGGATGCGATGAGTCGACATCGAGGTGCCAAACCGCCACGTCGATATGAACTCTTGGTGGCGATAAGCCTGTTATCCCCGGAGTACCTTTTATCCGTTAAGCGACGGCGATTCCACTTTCAACCGCCGGATCACTAAGCCCTACTTTCGTACCTGCTTGACTTGTTGGTCTCGCAGTTAACCAGCCTTATACCTTTACGCTCATTTCGTGATTGCCAACCACGATGAGGCTAGCTTTGGACTCCTCCGTTACTTTTTGGGAGGATACCGCCCCAGTCAAACTGCCCGTCTGACATTGTCCGATTCCCAGTTTCATGAGATAATCGTTAGATTTCCGACTCTCCAAGACTGGTATTTCAACGTTGACTCCACAGGCCCTAACGAGCCCGTTTCAATGTCTCCCAGTTATCCTACACATGGAAAGTCAGAAGCCAATATCAGAGTACAGTAAAGGTTCACGGGGTCTTTCCGTCTTGTTGCGGGTAAACGGCATCTTCACCGCTACTACAATTTCACCGAGTCTCCCGTTGAGACAGTGCCCAGATCGTTAGGCCATTCGTGCAGGTCGGAACTTACCCGACAAGGAATTTCGCTACCTTAGGACCGTTATAGTTACGGCCGCCATTCACCAGGGCTTAAATTCAATGCTTTGCCTTGCGACTAACATCTCCTTTTGACCTTTTGGCATTGGGCAGGCTTCACACCATATACGTCGTCTTAGACGACTTTGCATAGTGCTGTGTTTTTGTTAAACAGTCGCCTGGGCCATTTCTCTTCGGCCGGATTCCGCTCTCACCGCGAAGGTAATCACGATTTCCGGCCCCTCTTCTTCCGAAGTTACGAGGGTAATTTGCAGAGTTCCTTAACGAGAGTTATCTCGCGCGCCTGAGAATATTCTTCACACCCACCTGTGTCGGTTTTGGTACGGTCACCTTCGACGACTAGAGATTATTTCTTGAAAGCATCGCGCTACGTCTTCGGTTCCCCCGAGGGTTCCCCTTGGCTGTTACCTAACTTTGCGCCTGCGGATTTTCCTACAGGCCGGTCTCATAACAGTCACGGACATTTCCAATCGTCCGCACGCTTAACTTACTTTGTCATCCCGTTGTCATAGTCTTACGGTGGCGCAGGAATGTTTAACCTGCTTCCCATCATCTACGCTTTTCAGCCTCGACTTAGGGTCCGGCTAACCCAGGGAAGACGAGCTTTACCCTGGAAACCTTAGGTTTTCGGCGAGGAAGATTTTCACTTCCTTTATCGTTTACTCATGCCATGCATCCTCACTAGTATTCGCTCCAACGCTCCTTACGGTACGTCTTCTCCGCTAATACTACGCTCTCCTACCGCGTGCATTGCTGCACACCCGTGATTTCGGCTCTATGCTTTAGTCCCGTCTATTATCGGCGCAAAGTCTCTCGATTGGTGAGCTGTTACGCACTCTTTAAATGATGGCTGCCTCTAAGCCAACATCCCAACTGTCTTTGAAACTTCACTTCCTTACTCACTTAGCATAGAATTTGGGGCCTTAATCGACGATCTGGGCTGTTCCCCTTTTGACTATGAAGCTTATCCCCCACAGTCTATCTCCCAGCGACCTTCCCGGTATTCGGAGTTTGGTTCCCTTCGGTAAGGCGGTAGCCTCCCTTGTGGATCCAGTGCTCTACCCCCGAGTCGGTTTCGCTGAGGTTAACCCTAAAGTTATTTCGGAGAGAACAAGATATCTCCAAGTTTGATTGGCCTTTCACCCCTATCCACAACTCATCCAAGGCTTTTTCAACAGACACTAGTTCGGACCTCCACTCGGTGTTACCCGAGCTTCATCCTGGTCATGGATAGATCACTTGGTTTCGTGTCTAAGCCATATGACTAAATCGCGCTATTCACACTCGCTTTCGCTTTGGCTCCGGAACGTAGTTCCTTAACCTTGCCATATAGCTTAACTCGCTGGCTCATCATGCAAAAGGCACGCCGTCAGCCATTCTCCTAAAAGGAGCATAGGCCTCCGACCGTTTGTAAGCTGCTGGTTTCAGGTTCTATTTCACTCCCCTAACAGGGGTTCTTTTCACCTTTCCCTCGCGGTACTGGTTCACTATCGGTTATCGATGAGTATTTAGCCTTGGAGGGTGGTCCCCCCAGATTCAGACCGGATTTCCCGTGGCCGGTCTTACTCAGGTACCAATCTCGCCAACGCTTCCCTTTCGCTTACGGGGCTCTCACCCTGTGTCGCCGGCCTTCCCATGCCGTTCTGCTAGGTCTACGTTAACTTTATGACTGGCCCTACAACCCCAAGAATAAAATTCCTGGTTTGGGCTCTTCCCACTTCGCTCGCCGCTACTATGGGAATCTCTTATAGATTTCTTTTCCTCTGCCTACTGAGATGTGTCACTTCGGCAGGTCTCGCCTCCGTAGCCTATGTATTCAGCTACAGATGATGGAGCATAACTTCCATCGGGTTTCCCCATTCGGACATCTCCGGGTCTACGCCTTTTCCGGCTCTCCGAAGCTTTTCGCAGGTTTCGCGTCCTTCTTCGCCTATCGATACCAAGGCATCCACCAACAGCCCTTAACAGCTTGATCACAGAAAAAATTTTTACTGTTGCTGTTACGCTTTTCTTATATTCGCCGTGTTCTTCTTAAAACATTTTCGTTCTCAAGCGCCAATCTTCATCAGTGAATTGTATCCAGTTATTATACTGAATTTACCACATTTTAAGACTTCCGTGTTGTTACACACTTTATCTATTTTATTGGTCGCTTCTTTATTTGAGATTAATTTCTTTTTTTGACTCTATTCGACTTTCAAGATAGCATTTTAACAACAGAAAAGAAGTGACGTGGGCAAAATAAAGCTTGTCTCAACCTTCAAGGACTACTGTGAGTAGTTTGTCCTTTAAAGGAGGTGATCCAGCCCCACCTTCCGATAGGGCTACCTTGTTACGACTTCATCCCAGTCATCAGCCTTACCTTAGGCGCCTCTCCCCTTGCGGTTGAGTCAGCGACTTCGGGTAAAACCAACTCCCATGATGTGACGGGCGGTGTGTACAAGGCCCGGGAACGTATTCACGACGTTGTTGCTGACACGTCATTACTAGCAATTCCAACTTCATGTAGTCGAGTTGCAGACTACAATCTGAACTGTGATCGGCTTTACGGATTTGCTCCACCTTACGGTCTTGCTGCCTTCTGTACCGACCATTGTAGCACGTGTGTAGCCCCAGACATAAAGGCCATGCGGACTTGACGTCATCCTCACCTTCCTCCTGGTTAACCCAGGCAGTCTCATTAGAGTCCCCACCTTAAATGTTGGCAACTAATGATAAGGGTTGCGCTCGTTGCGGGACTTAACCCAACACCTCACGGCACGAGCTGACGACAGCCATGCAGCACCTATGTAGAAGTCCTTGCGGAAAATATCATCTCTGATATCGTCCTCTATATTTCGAGCCTGGGTAAGGTTCTTCGCGTTGCATCGAATTAAACCACATGCTCCACTGCTTGTGCGGGCCCCCGTCAATTCTTTTGAGTTTCACCCTTGCGAGCGTACTCCCCAGGCGGTATACTTATCGCGTTAGCTTCGACACAGTCAGGGTTGAGCCTAACTACATCAAGTATACATCGTTTACGGCAAGGACTACCAGGGTATCTAATCCTGTTTGCTCCCCTTGCTCTCGCGCCTCAGCGTCAGGTATAAACTAGAAAACCGCTTTCGCCACAGGTGTTCTTCCACATATCTACGCATTTCACCGCTACACGTGGAATTCCGTTTTCTCCGTCAATCCTCTAGAATGATAGTTTCAAATGCAGCTCCGAAGTTGAGCTTCGGAATTTCACATCTGACTTATCGTCCCGCCTACGCGCCCTTTACGCCCAATAATTCCGATTAATGCTTGCACTCTCCGTATTACCGCAGCTGCTGGCACGGAGTTAGCCGGTGCTTCTTTACGCAGTACCCTCAAGTTACGATGTTATTCACACCATTTCCTTGTTCTTGCGCGAAAGAGCTTTACGACCCGAAGGCCTTCATCGCTCACGCAGCGTCGCTTCGTCAGGCTTGCGCCCATTGCGAAAGATCCTCGACTGCAGCCTCCCGTAGGAGTCTGGGCAGTATCTCAGTCCCAATGTTGGCGGTCAATCTCTCAATCCGCCTAGACGTCTTAGCCTTGGTGCGCCTTTACCACACCAACTAGCTGATATCCCATGAACCTCTCTTCTACCGCAAGGCCTCTTTCAAGGTCCCCTACTTTGATAGGCCAAGGTTTCCCCCAACCACCTCATTCGGTATTAGCGGCCGTTTCCAGCCGTTATCCCCAGGTAAAAGGCAAGTTATTCATGTATTACTAACCCTTCCGCCACTAAGCTCCAAGTTGCCCTAGAGCTTCGTTCGACTTGCATGCCTCATCCACGCTGCCAGCATTCAATCTGAACCAAGATCAAATTCTCAAAGAAAAAATCTTTGACAATTTGCCTTAAAATTATCTCAAATAAAAATTTACAGGCAAATAAGTAAGTTCTTACTCACTTATCCGCACAAGCTCTATTTTGCTTGCACGTCACTTCATTTCTGTTGTTAAAATAGATGAACCAATCTCGTTGATTCTATTCCTTTTGAAGAACCGCGAACGATTTTTTCATAAGGAATGATAGAACATACATAATGTGCTGAATTTTCAGCAAATGGTTTCAGAAAAATTTTCTAAATCCCGAATTTAAAATAACTTTTTCCCATGAATAATGAGCTCTAAGCCTGGCAAAGCCAGATGGAAGCGAAGCGACCGAATGGTGAAGCCCATAGCTAGAGCAGCTATGGGCGAGACAGAGGACCCAAAATCAGGCTCTAAATAACAGGTAAATTCCCATTCCTGCAAGGTAGCCGATGGTCACGGGCAGGGAGGCTTTTTTTGCATAGGCAATGAAATCGATCTTTTCCAGGCCCATCAGAGCGACGCCTGCCGCAGAACCGATGATCAGGATGCTCCCCCCGGTACCGGCCGCATAGGCGATCATATGCCAAAAGGAAGCATCTGTGGGGTACATCTCGAGGGGATACATTCCCATCGTGGCGGCAACGAGCGGGACGTTATCGATGATTGCTGAAAAGAAGCCTATCAGGGTCGCAATCACCGCTTCGTTTCGAAAGACGGTATCCATCCAGTCGGCGAGAACTTGAAGGAACCCGGCCGCCTGGAGGGCATCGACGCAGAGAAGTATCCCCAGGAAAAAGAGGACCCCGGAAGTATCGACGCGTGTCAAAACATGCGGAACGCGCAGCTGTTCCCTCCCTTTGAAGGGAAAATGCATGAGGTCGGTGATAAGCCAAAGGACTGAAAGGGCCAAAATGACTCCCATGAACGGAGGAAGCCCGGTGAGGGCCTTAAAAATGGGGACAAAAATGAGCCCTCCTACTCCAAAACAAAAAACGACTCTTGCCCCAGGCATGGCCTTGTTATCAGCCTTGTGCAGGGCATGGTCCGAAATTTTTCCTTTTGTCCGAAAGGAATACCAAGCTAATGGAATAAGAAGAGAAATAATAGAAGGGATAAAGAGCGACTTCATGACGCCGATCGTTGTCAATTGGCCATTAATCCAGAGCATCGTCGTCGTCACATCGCCGATCGGTGTCCAGGCTCCTCCCGCATTTGCTGCAATCACAACGACACAGCACAGCAAAAAGCGCTCCTGCTTATGAGGAACAAGTTTGCGTAAAAGGGAGACCATGAGAATTGTCGTCGTCAAATTGTCGAGGACAGCGGAAAGAAAAAAGGCGACAAAGGCGACGATCCAGAGCATTTTGCGATGGGATTTAGTCGTAATCCGATCCGTAATGATTTTGAATCCTCGATGGGAATCGATCAGTTCTACAAGGGCCATAGCGCCCATAAGAAAGAAAATAATTTGCGAAACCTCAGAGACATGGTGGCCTAGGATTTCTAATCCCTCGCTTGGAGGAGCCTTCGAACAGCCGAGATAAATCGCCCAGCATAAAACCGCAATGAGCAAGGCCACTGCGGATTTATGCACTTTGATGTAGTGCTCCAAAATAATGGCCGTGTACCCGAGAGCGAAGACGAGAATGATAAAAAAACAATGCCAATTTGTGGCGAACTCCATAGTCGATACTCCGTTTCCTATTTTTATGATTGTTTTTTAGCGCGTCAAAAAAAACAAGAAGGAACTGCGCCGACGAAAAAAGAAAAGGTTGAGGACTAACGAAAGGGCAATGGTTGCCCCGGCGGCAAAAAAGAGAGTAGTGCCAGAGAAAAATGAAAATAAAACGGCGAACACGACAGGAAGGGGCATGAAAAATGAAAAAATTTGGGGGGCGAGAAAGCACAACGTAAGCAAAATCAAGGGAGAATAGCCTTGCAAAAACAAAGAGGACAATCCTGCAAGACCGCTGTTTTTAATAGCGAAGAAAAAAAGATAGGCGCTGAAAATCTCCAAGAGCAAGGGCAATGGAAATTCTCCCCGAAAAGTTTTCCAATGGGAAAACCTATGCAATGATTTTGTAAATATCCAGAAGCCAATGACAGCGAGCATGACCTGATTGGCAAAAGCCTGGCAAATTTGCCCGGAAGGAACAATCCCGAATAAGGGTGTCAGCAAAGAAGCGATGGCAAAGATCAAATCTCTGGGGAGAGATTTGACGAGTTTGGAGGTGATCGCGCTCAAGAATAGCAGGACGAGTACTACCCCTCCGGCCCAAGACATCAGGAAATCCCGGCTTGGACGATGTCATGCATGCGTAAAAAGCCAACAGCTTTACCCTGATCGAGGACAGGGAGGACCATGACAAATTTCTTGGGATCTTTCTGCATGATCTTCAGGGCTTCCCAAGCCAGTTTGCCTTTTTCGATAGTCAGGGCATTCACAGTCATCAGATCACCGATCTGCTTTTCCAAGACAGCGGGTCCTTGATTCTGCAAGGCCCGACGCAAGTCGCCGTCCGTGAAAACGCCAAGAAAGTTGCCGCTTTCATCGATGACGATCAAACCGCCTAATTTTTTATTTGTGAGCTCAGCGAGAACATCAGACAAACGGGCTCCAGGGGCGGCCAGGGGAAGGTGTTCGTCTTTAAACATGAGTTCTTCGACGGTGACAGACATCTTTTTCCCGATCGTGCCGGAAGGATGGTTGAACGCATAGGCGGACAGATCAAATCCTTTGGAGCGCATCAATGCAATGGCCAGCAAATCGCCAAAAAGAAGCTGGACGGCGGTCGAAGTTGTCGGCGCGAGATCAAAAGGACAAAGTTCTTTTTCAAAGGGAAGATGGACGGACAAATCGCAATGTTTGGCCAGGCGGCTGCCGGAATTGGAGACGATGGCCAACAAACGGGCATTCCGTTTTTTGGCAAACGGGATCAAATTGAGCAATTCTTCGGTCTCCCCGCTCCGGCTCATGAGCACAAAGAGATCGTTTTCCGAAAGGATGCCGATATCGCCATGCAAAAAATTTGTCGGAGGAAGATAAAGCGCTTTTGTCCCTGTGGAAATCATCGTCATGGCAATTTTTTCGGCGATGATGCCGCTCTTTCCGACACCGGTAAAGACGATCAGCCCTTTGGTGCAAAGGCATTCCTGCACGACTTTTTCCACTTCGGATAAATCGAGGTTTTCAAAGTAGTGGTCGATGTAGTGTTGTTGCGCTTTTAGCAATTCGGAGAGCATGTGAAAAAAAAATTATAGTTCTGTACTTGCTAGGATTATAAGCGATCAGGATTTTTGCGTCAGTTTGAATTGGGCAATAACTTCGTAGAATTTATTTTATCCCAGGTTATCAAGCCCATCAGAACGAATAAACATTTTTTCATGTGTCAATTGTGAATCGAAACCTTGATCCATCTTGAAATATACATCGGCAGTCTTTATTGATTAGAGGGTGTTTGAAAGGGAGAGGGTCATGTCTTTATCGAAAATTCCGATCGCAGTGGCTTATGGGGATGGGATTGGTCCGGAGATCATGGCGGCTGTTCTGCATGTCTTGAAGGAAGCGGGAGCAGCGCTCGAGTATCACGTGATTGAAATTGGGGAAAAACTCTATTCGAAAGGAGTTTTAACTGGGATTGAGCCTAAATCCTGGGAGACAATTCGGAACACGAAAGCTTTTCTCAAAGCACCGATCACGACGCCGCAGGGCGGCGGCTTTAAGAGCCTAAATGTCACTGTGAGGACGACGATGGGCCTCTACGCGAACATTCGTCCTTGCGTTGCCTACGCGCCTTTTGTCGCTACTAAACACCCTGGAATGGATGTGGTGATCGTCAGAGAAAATGAAGAGGACCTCTACGCAGGTATCGAATACCGGCAGACGCCCGATGTCTATAAATCGCTCAAGATCATTTCCCGCCCAGGCTCAGAAAAAATCGTTCGGTATGCCTTTGAATATGCGCGCCAATACGGCCGCAAAAAGGTCACTTGCTTTATCAAAGACAACATCATGAAAATTTCCGACGGGCTATTCCATAAGGTCTTCGATGAGATCGCAAAAGAATATGCGGATATTGCAAACGAGCATTGGATTGTCGATATCGGCGCGGCAAAATTGGCGGACACGCCGGAGATCTTCGACGTCCTCGTCATGCCTAACCTGTACGGCGATATTCTTTCGGATGTCGCTGCGCAAATATCGGGATCGGTAGGGATTGCGGGTTCAGCAAATATTGGAAATCGAGGAGCCATGTTTGAAGCGATCCATGGATCTGCTCCCCGACGCGCTCGTCAAAACCTCGCCAACCCCTCCGGGCTGCTTTTAGCCAGCGTGATGATGCTGGTCTACCTTGGAGAAGGGGCAATCGCGGAAAGAATTCATAATGCCTGGCTCCGAGCGATTGAGATGGGTATCCACACTTACGATATTTTCAAAGAGGGCGTGAGCAAAGAAAAAGTCGGAACGAAAGAATTTGCGGATGCTGTTGTCAAATGCTTAGGACAAAAACCCCAGCATCTGTCCAGTATTTCCTATCAAGCTTCAAAAAAAATTACCGCTTTGCATCCGCCTCCAGCAGGCCATCCTGTCAAAAGGGAACTGGTGGGCGTGGATGTTTTCGTCTACTCTCAAGATTCCGCTGAGGGTTTTCTGAAGATCGCAACGACAAAACAGTGGGCTCCTCTATCTTTGCAAATGATCAGCAATCGCGGAGCCCGAGTTTGGCCTGACGGGCATCCTGAAACTTTTTGCATTGATCAATGGCGCCTTCGTTTCATGCATAAGGACAAATCATCCACGGTGACGCAATCGGAAGTCTTGAAAATCTTGCAAGAAATACAGAACACCGGCTACGACGTCACCGGCTCGGAAAATCTTTATCATTTTGATGGCGCTCCGGCATTTTCATAGATAAAAAAGAACGGTACTGTTTCGTGGCAAATGGGACAATCCCACTTTTTTCGTACAGGTTCGATAGATCGATCTCATCGTGTAAATGCTCAGACAAGTAGTGTGTTGCATCTTCTGCTGTTAAGCATTGGACGATCAGTTTCTTTTCAATAGCAAAGTGAGAAAATGGTGTGCCCGGAATATCGATGTGCATGAACCGTTTTCCGGAAAAAAGAGCTTGGATGGCCACAATGGAACGATGTGTAATCCCTAGATCGCAGAGAGCAACGGCTTCGTAAGTAGAGAGCTGTTTTCCATCTGAGATAAAATAACGGTGATTTTTCTGGCAAAACCGATCTAAAATTTCTTTTTCCAGTTTGCCATCGGAACGAGGATGGAGTTGCACAATGACTTGCACAGGAACTTTAAGCTCCTTCAAGCTTTTCACAAATAGCGTAAAAGACTCTCTGTATCCATTTCCTTTTTCTTGATAACCGCTGATGTAAGTTAAAATGGGCTTGTCACGACTAAATGGCGTTTTTGCCAGGGCCGCCAATTTGTCGACTTGCGCCACTTGATCTTTCCATGCATCGAGGGTAGGCTGCCCAAGAGCAATGGCCTTATCAGTTTTAAAACGGGTGTTTAAATCATCGGCGATATGCTGCGAGGGAACGAGGACCGCATCGGAAGCCGCCATGATCTTTTCGACATTGGCGACGAGATCTCGAGGAAGTTTATCGTAGGTGGAGAAATTGTCCCAGACAGCGATGACGCGGCTTCCCTTTTTTTGAAAAACTTCAGCAATCTGCCTTTCAGGTGCCGAGTACATTCCAGTGACAAGGACGGATGCAGGAATTTGATTGATCTTTTCCAGTTCGGCAGCGCTCAATTCATAGAGCCGTTGATGGATGGGGCAGGAAACTCCTAAACTCTCGACTGTGATGGGTTGGAGCGAAGCTTCCATTGCGACTTTGGTCGCCGTGGCCATCGTCAATAGCTGCGATTCAGGAGCTCCTTCCCACGATTTTAAAACTTGAGCCCAAATGTGGGTCTCAGCGGCGTCAAAGCCGACGAAGAGAAATTGTTTTTCTTTTGCAAACAAGCATGAGGAAAGGCATAGAAAAGCGATGAGTTTTTTAATCAATTTTGATCTCCTCTTCGAGGTGTTTTTTTAAGGCTCCCAAAAAGCCGCAACCATACATCCCATCGAGCACGCGATGGTCGAAAGTCAGCGAGACATGCATCATCGAACGAATCGCTAAAAGGTCATTATCCAATGGAACGACTTTTTTATAGGTTGCTCCGACGCCGACAATAGCGACTTCAGGGTAACGGATGATAGGAATGCCGATTTGGACCCCTGTCATTCCAAAATTCGTCAAAGAGATTGTCCCTTCACTGACGTCATCGAGGGTGAGTTTGCCGCTGCGCGCTTTGACGGACAAATCACTGATCGCTTTGGCGATTTCCGTGATGCCGAGGCGCTGGCAATGTTTGACGACGGGAACGAGCAGGCCTTGTTCGACGCTGACGGCAATCCCCAAATTGAGATAGCGTTTGAGAAGGATCGTGTCGCCTTCAAGGGAAGAATTGATCAAGGGATACTGTTGAAGAGCTTTCGCTATTGCGCGGGCGACAAAAGCGGTGATCGTCAGCTTGAATCCATGCCTTTTCAAAAACTCTTCCTTTTCTTTTTGGATCAATTGAATGATCGCAGTAACGTCGACCTCAGTAACGAGAGAAGCATGGGGAGCTTCATAAAAAGAACGGACTATATTGTCAGCGATCGCTTTGCGCATTCCTGTCATTTTCAAGCGCTCGACATCATAACCCGATGAAACGGGAGTTCCGATTGCTTTTGCAGGGCAAGCTTTAACGGGTGAAAGCCGCTTTTCCAAGTAGGCTTCAAGATCTTGTTTGGTCAATCTTCCGCCCGCCCCTGTCCCGGGAATTTTTTCCAACTCTTGAAGGCCGATCCCTTTTTCGCGGGCGAGGCGAAGCAAAGCAGGAGAGAAGAAATCTTTCATATTTTGATCTTCTTCAGAGCCAGATGGCGCCTTCTGCGGTTCAGTAATTCTGCCGCGTCCTTCTTCTCGAGATTCAGAACTTAGCTCTAGACCGATCACGGCGATCAATGCGCCGACTTGCAATTCTTGTTCGGGATTGGCGTGGATTTCTTTAAGAACGCCCGCTGCCGGTGAAGGAATTTCACTATTGACTTTGTCGGTGGAAACCTCCAAAAGCGGTTCGTCGAGGCTGACCGGATCGCCGATTTTTTTAAACCATTGGACAATCGTTGCGCTGTGAATGCTCTCACCAAGCTTGGGCAATAATACTTTGATGTCTTCACTCATTTGATAATCCTATCCAAAAGTTTTATTACAAGACCTTCCCAATGCTCTTTGCCTGCGATGATCTGCAAGCGAATTTCCACAGACTCTATCTTCAAGCATAGAGAGGGGTCCGGGCCTATACCGCGCTCCGTCAGGTTTTGCGAATTTGGACTGGCTGCGGCTTTGCAAAATCGATCCTTCTCGCTCCCCTTGCTATCCAGCAATGGTCTCGCTCGTTCGGAACGCTTCGCTTGGATTTTGCTTTGCCTCGCAGAGTCCAAATTCACAAAACCTTCCTCCGCGGGGTATAATTTCACGTAATCTTTTTCCGTGCACAACAGCGCTTCTGCCCCTTGACTGCGGCAATCCTTTGCAAATTTCTGGAGTCGGCTATTCTGTATGGGCTCATGATCCTTGAGAAAAAGAGTGTTGACAATTTCGCATTTTAAGTCACGCACAGTCTGTACGAAACGTTCGGGTTTGCCAATGCCGCAGAAAATGCCTACTTTTCGAGCGATTGTCCTCTCATTGACCACTGCAATTTGAACGGCGGTTGAAGGTGCATCGGAATAGGGAGAGATTTGCTTTTGCAATTGATCGTAATGTTCCAGGTCTTTCACGTGAGTGAACACGATCAAATCGGCGGATCGCAGCCGCTTTGGGGAATCGCGAAGCAAGCCCCATGGCAAAAATCGCCCCTTTGAGAAAGGATCCAGGCCATCAATGACGACAATCTCAAAATCTCGTTTTAAGCGTCGGTGCTGCATCCCATCATCCAAAAGAAGACATTGCGCGCCTTGCTCAATGGCTAATTGTCCTGACCGAACCCGGTCCGGGCCTACCCAAATGGCCGCTTTCATCTTTTGCGCAAGAAAATAGGGCTCATCGCCGCATTCTTGCGGCGAACAAAGAGGTCCGTTCCCGGAAGAAATGAGCCGGCTTTTTCCCGACTTTTCGATCTTCGAACGAAAGCCCCGAGTCAAAATGGCGAGCGAGACCTGATCTTGCAACTGCGAGGCTAACAAATGCACGAGCGGGGTTTTTCCCGTTCCTCCGACGACAATATTCCCGATGCTGATGACGGGCACGGGCAAACGGATAGAAGGAGTCCATCCTCGATCGTAGGCAAAATTTCTAGCGGCGAGCACCGACCGATAAATTGCGCTTAAGGCCGCCAGTCCCGCCTTGACAAGAGGGGCCCTTTTTTCCCCGCGGATGATTTTAAGTATTGAGCGTTCTAAATCCATAGATGGGAATTTTAGCACAGATCCAGAATTTGAGCGACCTGAATGTAAAGCCCACAAAATCAGCAGCTTACTTCTTCCAGGACAGGAATAGGGAAAAGCCGTTTTTCAATAATTTCAATGATAATGTGAATCGCTGCCATATGGGTTTCCTGAATTCTGTCGGAATAACCGAAGCCGGGAACGATCCATTCGAGGTCGCATCTTTTTTGCAGTCTTCCCCCATTTTTACCTAAAAAGGCGATCGTTTTAAGTCCCATCCTTTTCGCACAGACAGCGGCTTTGACAATATTTGAAGAATTGCCGCTCGTCGTAAGAAGAATGGCGATATCCTCGGGGCGGCCGAATGCCTCAATGCCACGTGAAAAAATTTCGTCGAATCCCAAATCGTTTCCAATGCATGTCATGTGCCCCGGATCGGAAAGGACGATAGCCGGAAGAGCTTTTCGTTTTTTACGAAAGACGCCGGTGAGCTCTTCAGCAAAATGCATCGCATCGCATAAACTTCCACCGTTACCTGCGAGAAGAATTTTTCCTCCCGCTTGAAAACACTCCGCAATCCATGCACTGGCCGTATCTATAAAATCCAGAGAAAGGGGATCTCGCAGAAATTCTGCAGCCCGGATGACGTCAGTGACAGCATTTTCAATCTCGTGTCGCATAAAAACCACCAACCATTACTATACATCTGGTTACGTTTATTTTCAACTTCGGTTGTAATTAATCAACAAGTTACCTATTATCCGTCCCACTCATGAAGCAAATTAAATTAGCAATAGTAGGGGCTACGGGAGCTGTAGGCGCGGAATTGCTCCAGGTTCTTGAGAAACGAAATTTCCCCATCGACGAACTGAGCCTTTTTGCTTCCGCGCGTTCGTGCGGTAAAAAACTTTCTTTTCGGGGGAAAACCCTCCCTATCCAGGAACTGTCGGAACAAGCGTTTCAAGACATCGATATGGCGATTTTCAGCGCGGGCCGCAAAGTTGCGCGCGAATGGGCGCCTATAGCTATCAAGAAGGGCGTCAAAGTCATCGACAACAGCTCGGCTTTCCGTATGGACCCGGATGTTCCTTTAATCATTCCTGAAATTAATCCTGAAGCTCTGCGCGACGATCATTTTCTCATTTCCAGCCCCAACTGCAGTGCGGCGATCATGCTGATGGCAGCGGCTCCCCTGCATCGCCAATTCAAAATCGTGCGGATTGTCGCTGCCACTTATCAAGCGGCAAGCGGAGCGGGTTTCCAAGCGATGAAAGAACTCGAAGAAGAAACGCGGGCACAGCTCGAAAAACGCCCTTTTGTCAGGAGCGTCATGCCGCACCCTTACGCCTTCAATCTTTTTCCTCATGATTCTCCGATCGACGACAATGGCTACGCCGAAGAAGAGCTGAAGATGCTTCACGAAACGCGAAAAATTTTGAATGACGACCAAATCTGGATCCATGCCACCTGCGTGCGCGTTCCCGTTCTCCGCGCTCATTCCGAAGCGCTCAATATCACTTTTAACCAACCCGTCAGTGTCGAAGAAGCGTACGAGGTCTTGGGCAAAGCGCCTGGTCTGAGGATTTTAGAAGATCGCAAACAGAATCGTTTTCCTATGCCTTCCGATGCAAGCGGCCAAGACGATGTCTTTTGCGGCCGCATCCGTAAGGATTTATCTTTTCCCAATACCTTGGATCTGTGGGTCGTCGGGGACCAGCTGTTGAAGGGAGCCGCATTGAACACTGTCCAAATTGCAGAGTTAATTTTAACCAAACATATGCAACACTTCCTCACTTTCCTCTTTCTATTATGCTCTGTATCTCTTTGTGCGGTGGAGGAAAAAGGGTATAAACTCTTTTCAGGAAATGCCAATCCACGGCTCTCAGAATCGATCGCCAAATGTTTAGGAATGAAGCTAAGTCCGGTTTTAATCTCCCGCTTTAATGATGGGGAAATCAAAATCAAAGTAGAAGAAAATGTCCGCAACTCCGATGTCTATCTGATTCAATCGATGTGTTCCACAGACAAGAGAAGCGTCAACGACAATCTGATGGAACTTTTTTTGCTGATTCGGACCATGAAGCGCTCCGACGCTGGAAATATCACCGCCGTCATTCCTTATTACGGTTATGCTCGGCAAGACCGTAAAACAGAAAGCCGTGTACCGATTTCCGCCTCGGATATTGCGATGCTCTTCGAACTCGCCGGTGCAGACAGCATCCTCTGCGTGGATTTACATTGCGGACAAATTCAAGGTTTCTTTCATGAAGCTACCGTCGACAATTTATTCGCAGCGCCGATCTTCGTCCGTTATTTTTCAATGAAAAACGACTTGATGCATCCTGTCGTTGTCTCTCCTGACGCCGGAGGCGTGGACCGCGCGAAAAAATTTATTGAAGGCCTTGGCTGGCATGGGATCGATGCCGGTCTTGCTGTGATTATCAAACAAAGAGCTGGCGCTGGAGTCATTGAAAAAATGAATCTTGTCGGCGATGTCTATGGCTGCGATGCCATTATTGTCGACGATATTTGCGACACGGCAGGAACACTTGTCCAAGCTGCCCTGGAATTAAAAAATGCCGGCGCAAACCGGGTTTTCGCTTGCATCACGCATCCCGTTTTTTCCGGACCGGCCCTTGAGCGCATTGCTGACTCGTGCCTCACAGAACTCATCGTGACGGATACGATTCCAACTCGGACGAAATTGCCGCCAAATATTACTCAGCTTTCCGTCGCCCCTCTCATTGCCGAAGCCATCGAGAGAACATACAAGGGGGAGTCGATCTCTCATCTTTTTACGTATAATGGTCACAAATTTTGTAACGATCTGGTTCAAATTGAAACTTCAAATCCTTAATTTTGAACCTATAGCGAAATGAATTTTGAGCCAGGCAGCGCCGGCGCCGAAGCAACGCAACTTGAACAAGTTGCGCGATGCAGGCGGGCTTAAATGCAGTGGCTGCACGACGCAGCAAAAAATCAAATTTCGAGTTCATTTCGGTATCTCAGTAAAATGTTTCGTCGATTTTCGGGATTATTTTTGGCCGCTTTTCGATTCTTTTGCTGGGGGTAATATACCCAAGTTGATATAACCCCCAGCAAAAGAATCGAAAAGCGGCTCAAAAGAACCCGAAAATCGACATGAAACTTTTACTGAGATAGGCTCATGGTTACAGAAAATAATCGTAAATGGTGGATCTTGGCAGCGATGACAACGACGATCTCGATGATCTTCGTGGATATCACTGTCCTTCCCGTCGTCTTACCCACTTTGCAGCGGGAACTTGGGGCTTCCAATTTAGGCCTGCAATGGATCATCAACGCTTACACTCTTGTTCTTTCCGCTCTAGTCTTGGCAGGCGGGAAACTGGGTGATATCTTCGGCCTTAGAAGAACATTTTGTTTAGGCGTGGCGATTTTCGCCTTCGCTTCGGCCTTATGCGGGCTCAGCTCATCGGAGTGGACATTGATTATGAGCCGCGGATTGCAAGGCATTGGTGGCAGTTTGCTCCTGCCCGCAACGCAAGCGATCATCGTCTCCCATTTTCCTCCGCATCAACGGGGGAAGGCGCTTGGCCTTTACGTGAGCGTCGGATCGATTTTTCTCGCTTTGGGACCCCTGATCGGCGGCGCCTTGACCACTTATCTAAGCTGGCATTATGTGTTCTGGATCAATATCCCCATTGCAGCAATAGGTCTTATCCTGACCTATTTCAGCGTGCCGCCCATGCCCGGAAAACCGCACGCCTTCGATATCAGAGGCTTCGGCATCCTTGCCACTGGCATCACATCTTTTGTCGTCGCTTTGATGCAAGTGCAAGAATGGGGATGGAGCTCGGTAACGGTTCTCCTCCTTTTGCTTATAGGCATTTTCTCTCTGATTGCTCTTTTTCAACGCAAACACAAACCCCATGCTTCGATTTTAGATTTCGAATTAATGAAAAAAAAATCCTTTGTTGCCAGTTCCAGCGCCGTCTTTTGCAATCAGCTGGTGATCATGGTCACTGTTTTTTGGGCGATCTATTTCCAAAATATTTTGGGGTTCTCACCCTCGAAAGCCGGCCTCTATGCTTTCATGGCCAATCTTCCCGTCTTGTTTTCAGCCCCTCTCGGCGGCTTTCTCGTGGACAGGGTCGGCCCAAGGATCCCCGTCATGATTGGATTTGCCATGATGTGTTTTTCTCTCGTTTGGTTTTCCATCTTCATGCGCCTTGAGACCGTTGGAATCCTCATGCCGACCTTGTTGCTTTTTGGATGCGGAGTCAGCATGATCTTCACCCCTAGCTATGTGGGAATGATGAATGAGGTGCCCGCCGAAAAAAGAGGGGTCGCCTCTGGCATCACATCCACTTTGCGGCAATTCAGCTCGACAGTAGGCCTTGCCCTTTTCGGTACCCTGTATTCATCGATCTATCTCGGCAAATTAACCCGATCTCTTGCCGATAATGAATCGACAAAATCTCTCAACCCTAATGAATTAGAAGGGCTTCTTTCCCGGTCACCCGCGGCAGTAGGCCATTTGCACAGTTTGAATAAGTCAGAGACTTACTACGTCTTCCAATCTGCAAAAAACGCTTTCCTCGACGCCTTCTTCAACATCAATCTGAGCGCGGCAGCTGTGACAGCTGTGGGGATTCTGATTGCATGGAGATTGATGAAAAATCGTCCGGTGCATAGGGAAAAACGCTGAAAAATCTTAAGAGGGGACAAAGAGCAAGATTTTATGAAAAAAAGTGATCTGAGTGAGCGCCGCCTACTTAAACGGATTTGTTTATTACCCCACTACTCAAATAGGTGGCAAAGAGCGATGGCGAGGCACAGCCAAATCGATCCGAGCGAGGAATAACATTGTTGAAAACGAAGGATTCCTCCCTCGGATCGATTTGGCAAAGCCGCAGCAACCTATTTGTCACCTATTTGAGGGGTAGAATAACCCATCACCAGGCATTTTTTTAATTGTAGTTGCGCCTTTTTTAAAGTTAGGCTAACTTTTGTTCTTTTAACCTTCAAAGGTGGTTCCATGGGTTGGTTGTTCTCTTCGCCGTTCGTTGCCTTGCTTATATTGGTTATAGGCTTTAATTCAACGATTTTTGCTAGCAAAGCCTATGTTGCATTGGTAGACTCCGCGACCGTTGCCGTCTACGACATGGCAACAATGGATCCACTGAATCCCATCACTATTTCAATGGTGATGGACGATGTAATTAATTTTGAATTGGCTTCTCCTGATATGACTCGTGTCTATGTAGCGGTTGGCATGCAATCAGGAACGGGACAAGGGTACGTTTCTGTTATCGACGTCTACTCCGACCAAATTGTTACAAACATTTTTGTTGGCGGCTACCCTATCTGGATGGCAATAACTCCCGATGGATCAAAATTGTATTGCTTGAATGCAAATTCACCTTCTGTAAGTGTTATTGACCCTGCAACAAATTTAGTTACCAATACGATTTCACTTTCACTGACTGCTGCTGGAGTGATTTCAATTTAACCGGATGGGTCTCGGGCTTATGTCACAGGCGGAACTTCTGCTATGCCTTCTGCTATGCCTTCTGTTACGATCATAGACACGACCACGGATATGGTTCTCAATACAGTCCCCACACCCGATATTGTTAATCAAATGGTTATTACCCCGGACGGAACTAAAGTCTATATGGTGGCTATTGATAACTTGAGTAGTTCTTTCATAGATGTCCTAGATACGACTAATAATATGGTATCTCAGATCGCAATCGCCGCAGCACCTTATCCTTCCGTTCCTACGACCACTGGAATCGTTATCGCTCCCGATGGATCAAAAGTCTATGTCGCAAACGGTAGCTTCTATAGATCTATTCAAGTCATTGATGTTGCAACAGACTTGGTACTAGCCACTATTCCAATTATTACACCAAATAACAATACAGTTCAGGGCCTTACTATTTCTTCTGATGGCAGCATCGTCTATGTTACAAGCAATAACGTAGCAGAAGATGGGTATCTTTCTGTCGTTGACACAGCATCCAATACCGTTATCGACGCAATCTCTCTAAGTATGTTTTCCGGCGCTGATAACGTAAAGATTGACCCTGAACAGACTCAACTTGTCGTCAATAATCCTGAGAGCGCAGTACTAAACTTCGTGACAACATACCCTTCGCTGGAAGTCTCTTACCCACCTATCGACGATGATAATTTTCTTGTTGTCTTTGGGCTAGCTCTGCTACCTCCTCCTCCCCCCCCTCCCAATGTGCTGTTTCCGCCTTCGAATGCAGAGGTCGTCAGAAAAAAATGCAAGTTCTTGACTCAAAGTCAATTGAGCAATGTGATTTATTGGAATCCCCCAACTACAGGAGAGCCTCCAGCAAGATATTTGATTTATCGGGATCCAGCCCTAACAAATCTTGCAGGAGTTGTAGATGCGATGTCGAAATTGGAATTTATAGACAATCTGACGAGCTGCAAAAAAAAGAGCTATACTTACTATATTATATCTGAAGACAACATTGGAAATCAGTCTACTCCCCTTATTTTAACCCAGGGAATTTGATGAACATAAAAGTTTGGTTTTGGATAGTGATCTATTCAGCGGTTATTGCTTTTCTCGGGCCTCAGGAAATGCATGCACAGTTGGTTGCAATCGAACAACCATACAATTCGAATAAAGCGGTGAGTCATTCAAAACAGGAATCAGAAAATACGCTAGGCCCTTTCTTCTTTGAATTGAAAGCTGCGTATTTTTATCCCACAAATCACCGGTATAGAAAAATCTACTCGGGTTCAGGACTCTACGGTCTTGAAATCGATTGGAGAGTTTACCGCAATCTGTATGCTTGGACAGGTGTCAACGCTCTCTATAGCAAAGGGCACAGTGAATCTTGCAGATATAAAACGGATATTCTACAAATCCCCGTCGATTTAGGATTAAAATACATTTTCAATATCCATCGTTTCCATCCCTATGTTGGGGCAGGAATTCTAGCAACTTACATGCATATCCATGATCATGCGAGTTTCGTGAAAAAGAAGATCGTCCATTGGGGTGTCGGAGGAATATTTAAAACAGGCGTGATCATAGATCTACCGAAAAATATATTTATGGATTTTTTTACTAATTACTCCCTAATCAAAGTAAGCCCTGATTCCCATAGGGTGACTTGTCCCCACAAAGCTAATCTTAGCGGATTTTCATTTGGCGGCGGTCTTGGCTACCATTTTTAAATCGATTAAAAACCTCGGAAATCGCAGTCGGAACCAATTCTCAATGCGCAGCAACCCGAGGCTTTCCTGGACGCTTCTTCAACATCAATCTGAGCGCAGCGCCGGTTCCCGTTGTTCGGATTCTTATCGCTTGGGGATTGATGAAAAATCGCCCCGTGCATAGGGAAAAACGCTAATTGGCAAAACAAGGCGGGACATTGTTGCTTGCAGACTGACCAGTTATCAATGATGATGCATTTCCAGGTACTCTAGCAATGCCATAATTTCCACCTTTTTCCTGTTGTCATATTTACACTTGAAAGGCTGCTCGATTAAATTTTTAAGAGATACAATTTTCTCAGCGTTCTCCTCTAAATTCGTGATATTTTGAAGGTTTTCTTCCAACTCATCATCCGTATAGGGAGATGCTATCGCAGCAAGGGTAATGTTGTGCAAATGCATTGGACTTAAGCAGCTATATGAAAACATTGAACTCTCATATAGCTTTCTATCTTCCTCGCTAAGATTTCCAAAATATTTACTCTGGCTAAGTTGTTGGTGATATCCATATCCGCTAAAGGAACTTTGTGTTTGGAAACCATTGAATGAGGCCTGAAGCTTTTTATCGGATATTTCCCGCTCGACCTTGGCTATGGACTTTAGCCCCTGGTTCATTTGGGATTTAAAAAAACTCACAACATTTTGATGTCCATGACGCTCTGCAATTCCTAAAGGACTAATACGATCCAAGGATTTTCCGGAACCAGTAGCGAATCTCCCCACGCTAAAAGCATTCAAATCGCAAAATCCCTTACTAACAATTTTCTGACATTTGTCCAAATCTCCCGCACCTGCAGCTAAAAAAATGCTTTCAAACCGCTTTAAGAACTTACGATCTTCCCTTGTACGTCCTAAATCATCCACAAGACCGGGTTGATCTTGTTTTACAGGAAGAGATCGGACAACAAAAGACCCGCCGCCATCGAATGGAATCACCGACATAATCAATACCTCGTTCTAGAAACACACCCTATCTGATTGGATATAATTTAATGATTTAGATTTAACATCTAATTTTGTATTCTTGTCTATTAATAAATTCTAATCGCATCATCCACCAAAAAACTTTTATGTGAAGTCGAGTGAGTTATGACTACACCTATCACAGCCCAGCGGCAATCTGGCTTCGTTGCGCCAGGCACTGTCGCACAGCAAGATGTTCAGCTCATGGATCTCCCGAGAGAACTGATTATCGGCATCTTGGCCAATCTGAATACACAGGATGTTAGGGCATGTAAATTGCTCAGCAAAGAATGCAATCAACTCTCTGAGACCAATTCTTTATGGAAGCCGCTATTAATGGCCCGTTTTCCACATATGGATTCCAGAAAGGTCGAGAACTTCCATGACACTTACAAAAAACTTCATATTCTTCGTTCAAATCTTGCAAAAGGGTTATGTGCATCCGAAAAGCTTTATGCGCATCAAGATGCGGTAACTTCTCTTGCAATCATTAATGGGGAGCTCTTCTCAAGCTCTAAGGATAAAACACTCAAGCTTTGGGATCTAAATAGCTACGCCTGCATAAGGGAGACTGAGTTTGCAACAGACTATATTACTTCCATTGCCAATTATGAGGGAAAGCCCATTTTAGGCTTCCAGCAAGGCGGAGTAACGGTTTTTCATCCATGGAAGGATGGTTGCATGAAGCACATTTACTCTCACGCATATAGTCATACCGATGACGTCACTTCTCTTGTCGTTGCAAATGGAGTAATCTTTTCGAGCTCTATGGACGGACAAGTCAAGATCTGGGATCGATCCACCGCTATATTTACATCCCTAGTAAACGAATCAGCGATTACATCCATCATCCCTATTGATAAATTGCTGATCATAGGCTTGCAGAATGGGATCATCGTTATTTGGGATCTCAGCCAAGCCGTTGAAAAACACGCTTTTCAAGATCACACAGACAGAGTGACCTCCTTTGTCGTTGTCGACGGAAAAATGATTTCCGCTTCTCTGGACAAAACAATCAAAATCAGAGATCTTAAGACCCTCGTCAGCACAGGATCGATAGAGCTTAAAACAGCGATCACGTCGCTTGTCGTTGCCGAAGGGATGCTCATCTCAGGGCACTCCGATGGGATGATCATGATCCATGAACTTAGCAACCTCACATGCACAGCCAGCTTCAAAGGGCATTCCCATTCGGTGACATCGCTTGTTTATGCCGACGATAACCTCATTTCGGCCTCTGAGGATAATACGATTGCCACCTGGAATTTTGCCATACTCGATAAGATTGTTCATTCAAACCTTGTAAAAGGAGCCTATGCTTCCCGCCTACTTGAAGGCCCCCCAGAAAGGGTCGGTCTGATGATAAGTGATCAAGAGAGTCTTTTTTCATGCTCAGACGATAAAACGATCAAGATTTGGGATCTCACGGCGGAACTGCCAACATGCACAATGATCCTTGAAGGACATACAGGAAAAGTTGTTTCTCTCGCTATTGCCAATAGGACGCTTTATTCAGGCTCTTTAGACAAGACGATCAAGATTTGGGATCTGAACACGACACAACCTACGTGCGTAGCAACATTGACAGGCCATACAGGCACTGTGGGATCACTTGCCGTTGGCGACAGGAAACTTTTTTCTGGATCTCTTGACAACACGATCAAGATTTGGGATCTGAACACGAGTCCACCCATCTGCACTGATACCCTTACTGGAGGGTACACGGGCGTCCTAGGATCGCTTATCTTTGCTGATGGGAAGCTCTTTTCATGCCCTTCTAGCTCTAATGAAATTAAGATCTGGGATCTGAATACGGCCCCACCTTCCTTCTCTACCCTTAAATATGATGCACAAAACGGAAACATTAAGTCGCTCACTTATGCCAATGGCAAGCTCTTTTCTGGATTTAGCAATGGGGTCATCAAAATTTGGGACGCGAATATAAATCCACCGATCTGTACAGCAACACTTGAAGGTCATCAGGATGGGGTTATATCTCTCGTCATTGGGCATGGGAAGCTTTTTTCTAGGTCTCATGACCTTTCGATCAAGATCTGGGATCTGAACACGAACCCGCCCACTTGCACAGCCACCCTTTCCACAGAAGTCAGCGGCACTCTGGCATCGCTTACCTTTGCCAATGGAAAGCTCTTTTCCAGCCTTCTTTCAAGTATAAAAGCGATCCAGATGTATGATTTTACGGCAAAGGAGAACGCGATTTTTAAGGAAATTGCTAGCCAGTTTAACGGAGACTCCGATGCTTATGAAAAACCCATCGAGCGATTTTCAAGGATGCCGGAATCCGCCAAAAATAAAATCAATGAGCAGCTTTACAAAATTATTAAATCCAACTCGCTGGAGGGATTTCAGGATATGGCCCCGACTTCACTCGAAATGATTCCTACAGATGAACAATGGGCCCAAGCGATCTTTAACTATTTGAAAGAACAAGGCGAAAACAGAGCTGAATCATAATCCTCATTGAAGCCACCTACTCCATCGAGCCCCTCGAGGCTGCCATCTCCGAATCCGACGGCCGTATATCTACAAAATGACACAATTCTTCTTGGATAAAACCACAGATCCAAATGTGGCTTCGCCAGCTCCATCAAAACAACTGTAACCAGATTGAAAAATCGAGAGGGGGGGGTTGGATAAAAAAAAGCGATCCGCCGAGATAACAAAAAAACTATGGATCATTTTTTGGGCACGTCCCTTTTCATCCTGATCTCCTAGTCAGAATGACACCTTTATTCTTCCGTTAATTTTAATAGAGTAATTTCCAAAAAATCTCCTTTTTGGTACTTGTCACAAATCTCTTTTCGTTGTTTGCAATACTTTTTTTTCAATTCTTTGGTTTCCTTGGATTCAGGGAGACACATAAACATGGGTGAGGAAATTGGATATTCTAAGTCGAAATTAGGTCTTTTCAAAGGGAAAGAGGAAAATCTAGTTTGAGCAATTTCAAATTCTTCACGGAGCGAGGGATCTCTTTCCATTTTATATCTCAACTTACTCAATTCGTAAAAACACCATGAGTTTTCTCTACCATATCCTAATAAAATGCCAAAAAGGGCAAAATGTCTTCTTATTTTTTTTTCAAAGAAGAAATACTTGCTAAGATTAATATCCTTTAAGAATTCATGAGGATTGAAATTTTCTCCTAATATTTTTTTAAAATCACTCGAGTGCTTTTTTACGATCGAAAGAAAATTGTTTTTGTGAATGAGAATAACAGCAACGTGTCCTAAAGGAGCTGGAGTATGCTTAGAATCGGAATACTCTTGTTGAATAAAAAGAAATTTCTTCAGAGGAAAAAGTGTTTCATATTTTTTCCAAACTTTCCATCCTCTTTGATAAGCACACAAATCTAAACCATAACCAATACCGATGAAGGCATGCATATAATGCTTCCAGACGCATTCTTCTTTAAAGAAATCTTCAAAAGACATTGGTTTATCGCCAAAAAGAGTGTAGACGAAAGTAGACCGATACATTAATTGATGAAAAAAAACTCGAGATCCCTTTTTTCATCTTCGGGAATCTGCGCAAGCTTTGCTTTTATATCATGAAGTTTTTTAAAATTTTCTTTCGTTTTATTTTTCCAGAACACTACACTCGCCACTGTTGTTAGGATACTAACAACACAAAGGAAAATTAGTTTTTTGTTCCAAATCCTAAAACTCGGGGTAATTTTATGAAAGCTCGTCATCTTTTTTCCCTTTTTCTTTTTCTCATAGTATTTGCACTTAGCGCGTTTGCTCATGAAAACGGTTATCAATGCCTCTCAGAAAAAGAATACAGTTGCTTTATAGCTCAAAAGGGAGACAAAACCTACATCAATCCGAAGCAATCGGCATCTACAACAATGGGATCTATCTAAACGTAGATAATAATACAATGCCCGTTTCTGGACTTTTTTCGGATGATGAGGGAATCTATATTTCAAAGGGAAAAGAAGAAAAAAGGGGATGGATTTGCCCGGTATGTAATTACGAGAATCCACCGGAGGCGCGACTTTGTGGAAATTACAGAAATCACAAATATTATCAACCGGATAATCGTTAATCAGAAACAATTCTCAGCCCGCATCAACACTATCGGTGCACTATTAGAAAATCGGACTCAAAACAAACCCATTCTTTGGTCACAGGATGCTGGAATCTCAACTTTCCATGGTGCAGCGCGATTTGCTCCTTTTTCGAAGAACTTCCATATTTGGCATCGTCTAAAATGGGGCAGCCGATCGCGGCAAACTGCGCGCGGATTTGGTGATAGCGGCCCGTTTCTAGGCGAATTTCGACAAGGGTTCTCCCATTAATCTGATCGATTTGCATATAATGCAGACGGGCGAGTTTTGCTTCAGGGTGGGATGGATTCACAACTCTTGCTTTATGTTCATCATGGAACAGATAGTGTTCTAAAGTCTCTTCTGCTTGCGGCAAATTTCCCTCCAGCCAAGCGAAATAGGTTTTTTCGATCTTTTGCTCGCGCATGGATTCTTGAAGGCGGGAAAGGGCTTTGCTTGTTCTTGCGAATAGCACCAGACCGCTGACGGGTTTGTCGAGTCGATGAATAGGTTCGAGGAAAACTTTGCCCGGCTTTTGGAATTCTTTTTTCAGCCAGGCTTTACACTGATCGAGCAAATTTGTTTCCCCTTCTTGATGCGGCTGAGTGCTGATTCCTGCAGGCTTGGAAGCGATGAGAAGATGGTTATCGCAGTAAATGATTTTCATTTTCTCTGCCTTAACGCTTCGTAAAGCAGTAGGGTCGTCGCTGTGGCGACATTGAGGGAATCGGCGACGCCGTGCATCGGGATGCGGACTTGCAGGTCGGCAGCCTTCATCCACTGCTCTGAAAGGCCCAATTGCTCGGTGCCAACAGCAATGGCTATGCCGCCGTTAAGGCTGGCGTGTGTAAACTCTTGCTGAGCAGAAGGCGTAGCAGCGATGATCTTAACGTTGATTTCTTTGAGCCAATTTAGAGTTTCCGAGCTCGAAGCCTCAACCACGGGAATGGTGAAAAGTGTACCCACACTCGCGCGGACGACGTTGGGATTATAAATATCGGTACAGCGGTCGCAGACGATGACGCCGTCGATGCCCGCTGCATCGGCGGAGCGCAAGATCGTGCCGAGATTGCCTGGCTTTTCAATGGCTTCGGCAACAATCAAAAAAGGATTTTTTTTGGAACCCAGGTGAACTTTCAGATCGTGCAAAGAGCGCTGCATTTGCTTGGCGATGGCGAGAAGCCCGTCGGGACGGTCGCGGTAGGAAAGCTTTTGAAAGACATGAGGCTCGCAGACTACAATTTCGGCGCCTTGGTTTTTTACGTGGTCGATCAAGGCATTTTCATTGGTGCCGAGAAAAAATTGCTGGCAGATGAATAAAGTTGTCATCTCGACTCCGCTATCCGCCGCGCGTCTCAGTTCGCGATAGCCTTCGATAAGAAAAAGACCTGTCGTATTGCGTTCTTTGCGGTCGACCAATTTGACGGCTTTTTTGACCTTGGGATTTTGCAAGCTAGTAATGGCTTCAGGCATCATGAGCAACCCATTTGACGAAGCTGCCGCTGGGAATGTGTTTTCCGCTTTCGGAAGGCAAAATCATCTCGCCTGTTTCTATACGGCCCCGTTTATTTTGCATCGTTTGCTGCATCAGATGGCCCATGACGATGGGACTCATGCCGGGCGTATGCGTTGTGAAATAGAGAAAAAGAGGCTTTTCAGAGAGCAGCTCGCGGCAAAGCTCAAGCAATTCCTGGATATCGCGCTCAATTTTGAAAACTTCTCCTTTGCTGCCGCGGCCAAAACTTGGCGGATCGAGGATGATCCCCTCATACCGCGTGCCGCGCTTGATCTCGCGTCTTAAAAATTTCACCGCATCATCGACAATCCAGCGGATGGGGGCTTCAGAAAGTTGATTGTGTCCGGCATTTTCGCGTGCCCAGGAGACCATCCCTTTCGAGGCATCCACATGGCAGACGCGGGCCCCGGCTTGAGCCGCGGCTAAACTCGCCCCGCCGGAATAGGCAAAAAGATTGAGAATTTGAACGGGGGTAGGGCGGGAGCAGATTGCTCCCTTCATCGATTTCCAAAGCAGACTATGCTCGGGGAACACACCGAGATGACCGAAATCAGTAAGAGAAATTTTAAAACGGACCCCCTCGATTTCAGAAAACCAACATTCGGGTAATTTCTTTTTGAAATTCCAGCTGTTCCCCCCATCTCGCGAAAAAAAGGCATCCGCGCGATCCCATTCTGCCTCGGAAAGAGCAGGGCGCCAAAGAGCTTGAGAACAAGGACGTGCGATCACATACTCGCCGAATTGTTCTAATTTTTGCAGATTTCCGCTGTCAAGAAGCAAATATTTTTCTTTCATGAGAGAGATTTTAGCAGATTTTCTCGATTATTTGAACCAAACAATGGCACAATACTTTGAAACTCACTTACTGAGGCAATTCATATGACAACACCTATTCATAGAGGGCAAAACACCCATTTAAATTTTACTTTAACAGCGCCGAATGTCCCTGTTCAGCTGCAACAAAAGAGTGTGGACACTCTGAGATTGACTCAGAGAGCCCAAGATGGATTTTCGGTGAGCTCCCTTTGGGAAGCCGTAGTCAAATGTTTTAAATCTTTACTTTGCTGTTTTTTTATATTTACGGATTCTGCCAGCGCATCCACACAACAAATCCCGCGTCTCCCTACACGTACGGGTTCTGCAAACACATCAATCCAACAAATCTCCCACGTCGCTACGCGCGACCAGTTCATCTGGTTCTATAAAGCGGAAGAAAATGCGTTAACGGCTTTTTTAGGCAACTTTCATCCCTGCACAATTCGCCTTTGGAACATGCACTTTCAATGCGCAGAGGCAGCGTTCCAAGCAGCTAAGTTCGGGCCGAATCTGGGAATCATGCAACGGTTTCAAAATCTCCATGGCGAAGCCGCATGGCGATTAGGACGAGAGCTCAGCCGAAATTGGACGCCTGCCCAACAGGCCCAATGGCGCGCCGACAATCTCCACATCATGCGTATGGTCCTCAACGCCAAATTTACTCAAAATCCTGACCTTAGAAACCTCTTGCTAGCCACGGGCAGCGCCTATCTCGTCGAACATCTTCCTATCAGGGGAAGAGATGCATTTTGGGGGGATGACCATAATGGATCAGGACAAAATTGGCTTGGTCGCATTGCGATGGAAGTTCGCGGGAGTTTGGGCGGAACGGGGGTCGTGCCAAGAAATCACCAGTACAATCAATTTCTGTTAAGGCAATAAAGGAAACGCAGGAATCCCCTTTTCCACTTTTCTCCAAAGAGCGCCAAGAAGTTTTTGCGACGTCGACAGCGTAATTGTCTGTCGGTTGCCGAAAGCTGGAAACGTGCCGACATCCGGGGATTTTCCACGTTCGCCGATGGCAGCGCAGATCGTGCCAACAGGTTTTTGTTCGGTTCCACCGGAGGGCCCTGCGATGCCGGAGACAGCTATCGCAAAGTCGGCCGTGCTCTTTTTAAAAACGCCTTCTAACATTTCTCGAACGATCTGTTCGTTGACTGCGCCTTGAGAATCGAGCGTTTTTTTGGAAACACCCAAGACCTGCTCTTTCATCCCATTGGAATAGACGACAAATGCGCCTAAGAAATATTCGGATGCCCCGGGAATAGAAGTCGCATGCATCGAAAGCATGCCGCCGGTGCACGATTCGGCAAAGGCCAAGGTTTTTTTATTCTTAATAAACCAATCCTGGACGGCCTCTTCGATTTTTCCGTTTTTAGAGGTGTAGTGATAATTGCTGAACTGCTGCGAAAGCTCTTTTTCAAAAGCTTCGAGCTGCTTTTTGTCAGAGGAACGCAAGGAAACACTAAGTGTGCCATACGCAGGATAAATACCTGCTTCAACGGTGGGATAACGCTCGCTAAGAGCGCGCAAATGGGGATCGATCAAACCTTCATGGACGAGGCAAAAGAAAAGCTGCGCTGCATTTTTCTTGTCTTTGACAGGATAGTTTTGTTGGATCGCAGGGAGGACCTGCTCAAGAAACATAGGCTCCATTTCTTTCGGAACCCCGGGCATGAGGATCAATGTTTTGCCGCCTTCAGAAAAAATGAGGCCCGGGGCGGTCCCCATGCGGTTGGGAAAAGTTTTCGCTTTCGAGGGAACAGTCGCCTGGTTTTCCACTTGCACACTCACTTTTGCAAAGCGCCTCTTGATGTCATCGGCAATGGCATGATCAAAATAAAAATCGGAGTGAAAAAGTTCAGCCGCAACTTCTCGCGTGCGATCGTCGAGCGTAGGGCCGAGCCCTCCAGTAGCGATGATGATGTCCGCACGTTGCAAAGCTTCCCGAAAGCCGTTGCCAAGGGCTTTTTCCGCATCGGGAAGCGCCGTTTGACGTGCAACGGGATATCCTGCAAGGATCAAATGGCGGCTGATGAATGCCGTATTCGTATTGACGATGGCTCCTCGGAGAATTTCGTCTCCGATCGAGATGAGTTCGATGATCATTGCTTTGCCAGGTGAATAACTTCGATGCCCTTCTGTTTTAACTGAGGATGATTTTTGATCCAAGCAAGAGATTTTTTGCCGATGCGGATCGGCGCGTTGATACGCGCGCCTTTGACGTGAAAAGGCGTTGGAAGAGTATTGCTTCGCATCCATCGAAGAAGCTGAGTAAAACGAGCAGTATTTGGAAAATCCACCGAATCGATAATTTTGCCGACCTGCCGCGTCGTCGGATCCTGGTAGAGCTGCGGATAAGAAATTTGCAGTCCCCAAGAAATGCTCTCCGGGCTGAGGACCATGGGATGGAATTTGCCATCGAGATCAGAATAAAAGAAATGATGGGCCTGCAATTGGATCACGGGTTTCACGGGTTTGATCAAAAATTTCTCATTTCCTGCAGCGATCGCATAAAAGACAGCCAGCGTTGACGATAAGGCGCAGGAAAAAAGCCTCCGGAATTCTTCTGGCGTAGGCATTTGTCCCTGTTTTAAAAGGGAAATGTAATCGGTGTATTTCTGAAGAAAACTCTCTTTGCTGATAATCTCTTCTTGGGCTTTAACTGGCTCGCTGACGACGACAAAATAAACATTGCCCAACGTATTCAGCAGTTCCTGCATTTCTGCCGCATCTAATAAAACCTGCATCTTGATCCACTTGGAAACCTGCAGGATGCCTTCCAGTTTTGGCGAGCTGACGCGGATCGGAGTTTGCATAACAACCTGAGTTTCAGGTTCATTTTATAGTAGATTGCCGTAGATTTCTATGAAAGAAACTCGAAACTCAGCTTAAAAACATGCCTTTGCCTTAGAGGATGTCTACAAAGGGAGGGTTCGTCGAGTTTGTGGAGTATTTTGGCGGCTTTTCGATTCTTTTTGCGGGATAGTATGCGCAAGTTGATACAACCCCCGCAAAAAGAATTCGAAAATCGACTGAACCTCACTTTGTAAACAGCTTCTTTAGAAGCTGTCCTAAAACCACGATCCGGGAGATTCGGATGAGCTTTCGATGAGATTTTTTGACGCCGAGCGAAGGCAATATCCGGAGGGTGATATGGCTGAGCGAGGCGGAAAAAAAGATCGCGAAAGCGCGCCGAAGATTCGAAATTGCGGTTTTTAGGACAGCTTCTTAGAAGGCTGAGTGCGTCTGATTTTACCGAGTAAAGATTCTGCCAGCAAAAGAACGATACCTACAAAAATAGAGCTGTCCGCGATGTTGAAGACAGGATAAGAATGGCCCCAAAAAATAAAATAGAACATATCGACGACATGTCCATAGATAAAATAATCGAGGACATTTCCAAAGGCTCCTGTGGCAACCAACATCAGGGAAAATTTGCGGTAGCTGGTCGCTTTGACAAAAAAGAGATAACTGAACAAACCGCCGATGATCACCAGGCGAGCATAGAGAAGATATTGCTGAAAAGAAGAAAAGACTCCCCATGCCGCCCCTTTATTGGCAACATGGACAATAGAAAAATCGATCCCATGCCATCCGCGGAAAACGGCGATCCCTCCGTAGGGATAGATGGGCTGCGAAGCATTAATCAGAGGAATTTGATAATGGATATAAGCCTTTAAGAAAGCATCAGCCATAAAAATGGAAAGAGCAAATGCGATAAAAATAAAGGCTTTTTTCCAATTCATTTTATAGCAGGCCTTTCTCGAGCTTTTCTTGCGCTTTGACGGTCATCGTCGCGTAGGGAATCGCTTCCAGACGTGCCTCCGGAATCTCTTCTCCGGTAATGTCGCAGATCCCATATGTGCCATCGTCGATCTTGTCTATTGCGCGTTCGATTTGACGAAGGATACCGAATTCTTTGCTGGTCACTTCTAGTGAAATGGTGCGGTTAAAATCATCGGTGCCTTCATCGGCTTGATGCTGAGAATAGCCTTTGGTCTCATCTGTTGTTTTGGCATCCTCGGTTGTATCGCGGATCAAATTGCTCATTTGGTCCCGCATCTCTTCCAACCGTTTTCTAAACCGAGCAACATCTGCCTTTTTTAATGTCATTTGTTGTTCCTACCCCTTATTTGAAAGTTCAAATTGCAAATCTATTCCATCCTTGGGATTGATATTCTCAATCGCATCCATGAGTTCATCGACGTCTTTAAAGCGGCGATAGACACACGCAAAGCGAATGTAGGCGATCGTGTCCAAGGCCTGTAAATGCTTCATAACCGTTTCGCCAAGCTCAGAGGTCTTGATTTCCCTCACCTGTTTTTCCATCAGCTCGGAAGTGATCTGATAAGCGAGCGCTCGCACCTGATCGTGGCTAATTCGCGTATGCCGACATGCAGCGTCCAATCCCCGAATTAATTTGTCCTGTCTAAAATCTTCATAACGTCCATCTCGTTTTTGCACTTGGATTGTCAAATCGATCGTTTCAAATGTGGTGAAACGGCGCAGACATTTCAAACATTCACGGCGCCGCCTGACAGAATTGCTCTCCGTGACGTTCCTTGAATCTGTGACTTTTGATTCCTCATGGTTGCAAAATGGGCAGCGCATCGGGTGATCCTCTATGGTCCGGAAATTTTATAATTTCTGATGCTTTTCTATACACTTTAAGTTTTTTTTGAAAGCAGTTATTCACCTTCACATATCATAAATTCAATTTATTTTTTAACATTTTGTGTATTTTTTTCCAAACACACGGCTGAAATGCAGGGCAAAAGCCCCATTGCCTAGCACGTTAGCGCAAGTGATGACCGGATCAAAAAGAATATAAAGGGCCGTCATGAGCGACATCATTTCTGCATTAAACCCGAGGCAACTCTCCAATATCGGGAGCATCACGATGATCCCGCCGCCGGGAATTGCCGCAACCGAGAATTTGGCCATCACAAAATAAAAAGCAAAGAGCAGGTAAACAAAAAAATCAGGCTGCGCAAACCCAAAATTTTTCAACACAGCAAATGCAAAGATGGGAATAGCAAAACAATCGCCGATCAGATGGATGTTGACTGTCGCAGGAACAACTGCGCGCGCCACCTCGGGGTGGGGAGAATTTTTTTCTGCTCCGACAATCGTCAGCGGCATCGCCGCAGCGCTCGACATCGAACCAAAACCCGCAATCCCGGCGGGCAACATATTTTTGATACTGCCTGCTGCTTTGAACACACTAAAACGATTAGCCGACCAATAAAGCAACGCAATATAAGAGAACACAGCCAAAGCGACAACAAGAAAAATCTGTGCGTAGTCACGTAAAATGCCAACGATCACTCCGTCATGAGAAAGTTTAAGGGCAAAACCCGCAATGAAGAGCGGCATGGCGATCAGAATTCCCCGCAAAAGGAAATGGACCCATTTTTCGAGAGGTTTGACCAATTTTTCCGCGAGGTCTTTCTTGGCCAGTGAAAACACAATTCCCAAAATCATGCCCGCAAACATCGCATGGGAATTGGAAACCCATTTTGGCAAATGAAAGTTCCAAGCCGGCTGCAATCCCGCTTGCTCCTGCGGCATCACAATCGCCAGATCAAAATGATGGACCAGCAGGCCGAAATTGTAACTGATCACCGTCGACAAAAAATTAGAGCAGCAGATAGCTGCCAATAAATAAACGAGCATCCGCGTCGCGGACTTTGACAATTGGACGGCAGTCTTAAAAAGCAGTCCAAAAATCACAAACGGCAAAACGAACATAATGAGCGATTTGATCGAGAGGGCAGCAGCGAAACACATCGACTGCACGTGCTCGGGAATCAACGGGTTCAATAACGAAGAGCAAAGGATCACGCCTAATAAAATAAATGGCATTTTGTGAAACATAACAGATCTCCACGAAGGTTAATTTTAAGTTTGGGAAAAAATTGAGAGGAAAAAGGAGATATTACCGGCGGAGGCCGGTGGTCGTGGAGAAACGGACGGTCGTCGATAAATGTTCAACTAAGTACATAGGGCTCACTATAGCAGAAACAGGCATTATTAACCAGAGAGATCAACAGGTGGCAATAATTGGCTGAGCGAGATGAAGCCAGATCGAAGCAACGCATTCCGCAGGAGCGAGACCATTGCTGGAGAGCAAGGCGAGCGACGAGGATCGATATGGCAAAATCGCAGCCAGCCAATTGTCACCTAGCGATTTGGGGAAATGTTTGGGAGAAAGATCGACGAGGCCACTAATGTTTTTTCTAAATTTGTCATGTTAATGAATGAGGGAAAAACATTTTCACAAGCGGTGGAAGAGGCATTTTACTAAACATTGATTTCAACTCGCGAAAATCTCTTGCCCATTGGCGTCGAAGGCTTTTCCACCGGCGGCGGTCACCCGTCTTGCGAATGGCTTAAAATTCCCTTCGAGATTGTGAGAGAGTTTAGAGTTATGGTCTTCGATGATAGGGACCACAATTTCTTTAAAACAATGGGCGAACTCTTTTGTGATCACATCGAAGGCAATTTCTGCCACATGATCAGGAGGATTGCGGAACGCCCCGCAGCCCAAAGCTCCAAAAACAACCGACCTGTGTCCCATTTCATAAGCCATTTGCAAGAAGGTGCGGATTTTTTCCCGTGTGTTCCCAGCAGCTTCAGGAGTGAGGCGAAGCTTGCCTCCCACTGTCTCAACAGGTGGTTGATTGATGGCGGCAATGACTCCAAAAGCGACCTCAAAGGGGTGATTCATAAAGCGATACTCCTGGTCGGAGGCAGCGCGGATGATAGGAATGTGAGGAACATAGAGGCCGGCGGATGCGGAGTGATTATTCAATGGATAGAAGTTGGTTTGCTGAATGCCTTGTTGAGTGTCGAGAGGAAGGCAAAGACCGGAACGTCGGCAGCACTCCTCCTCTTGAGCCCTGGCTCCGGAAAGATATCCCCCTCCAAAATGTCCATTGCTGGCCATGTCAAGAACGATAGGATTGAGACCTTTTGCGTGCAAGTCCGCAGCAGCATAAAGACAGTCCTGATTCTTCACTGAAATTTCCGTTCTCTCGCTTCCCGGCCTTTGGCGTACGTGTCCGCCGGAAAGAACGACTTTGACCCCCCTTGCAGCCGACCCCAAGTTCAAACTGTGGCGAATACCATCTGCAGAAGTATAGCTCCCTTCTTTGAGCGTTGCCAAGGTTTCCTGCATGATCTTGGTCCGATAAGATACGCCTGCCATGAGATCCATTTGCTCGCTGCGCTTCATCAGCCCTAACCGCATGATCAAACACAGAATAGCCTCACCCAATTGGAGAGGAAAACCCGCCACGGAGCAAATCAATTTTTTTGGAAATGAATCTTCCTTCTCATAAGAACAAAATCGAACATAGGCATGCCACACCCGGATATACAATGGATCTTCCAATTTTCCTGGCATTTTAGATGGCTGGCTAGTTTGCGAGGATGCCGGTATTAGATGCGGCGGGATTGTAAGCGTGAAATCTATTGGCATAATAGAACCTCTATTTTTTAGAGAATAATTATAACAAGAACGTTAATTAATTAATAATTAATCTAAATTTGAAAATAGAGTGAAATTGTTACTCGATCCAGCCCAGAAGTAAACGGTCCAACCATTGGATTTCCGTTCTACCTAAAAATCCCATATGGCTGCCGCACCTTGTTGTCCATAAGTGAACGTGGTCTGAAATTGAAATATTTTTTAGCGAATCTACCGATATAAAAGGATCATCCTCAGCGGAGAGAATATGAGTTGTCACGCCGATTGTACTTAAAAAATGCTTACTACTGCATTTTTGATAATAGTCATCAGCTCCAGCATATCCCCATGAAGGACCTGTGATTTTGTCATCAAATTTGTAGAGAGAATGGAATTTTTCCGAGGTCCATGGTGTGGATTGCTTGGAGATATGTTTGAGGAAGTATCGACGATAAAAAATGTGAATTTTTTTCTCTATCAAGCGAACTGTGTGTTGAAGATCAAAAGGGGGACATATCGCTATAAATGTTTTGACGAGCTTTTCACTGTCAGGACCAAGTTCGCCCGCTAATTTTAATGCCGTGTTAGCTCCCAGGGAAAACCCGACCAAATAAATTTCTGAATGAGGAGTTTTTTCTTTTAAAGCCTGGAGGACCTTTAATATATCATCACTATTTCCTGCATGATAAGGCAGTTTCGACAACCCCTTTCCAGATCCGCAGCCCCGTAAATTTATCCTTACGACTTTATTTCCCTTTTTATGCAGTTTTCGAGCCATTCTGACCATGTAGTTGGACTCATGACTCCCGCCTAATCCATGGATCATAACAATTGTTTTATTGTCCTCTTGCCAGCCGCATGGGACAGAGACTTCGCACGAGAGCTTGTCCCCATTGCCAATGTCTACTAACCATTGCTGTGAAGCAGGAGGTTTTCCTTTTGGAATATAAGCAGCGGTAATCATCTGAAGATGTCTTGAAGACAACCCAAATAAAGGCTTAAAATTAAGTTTTTTACTTTTATACATAACATAGTATAATAACCTGCTCTCGCAAAATTTGCAAAGGTGAGTTATACTGATCAAATGACCCTGCTTTTTAACTGCCAGTCTCTAAGTAAATCGTTCACCACCCGCCTGCTTTTTCGGGATTTATCGATCAGCATTTTCTCTGGGGACCGGATCGGTCTGATCGGACCAAACGGCTCGGGAAAATCGACTCTTTTGAAAATCCTGGCAGGGATCGAAAAAGCGGATGAAGGGATTCTTTCTCCCAGGCGCAATTTGAAGATTGGATACGTCCCCCAATCGTGTGAGTTTCCCGATGCATCCCCTAAATCTATTCTTATCAAAGCCCTTGAGAACGATCTTGAAACCCCCGACTACGAGAAAGAAAGGCTCGCTGAAACGTGGCTGAGCAAATTGGGATTCAAAGGAACAGAACCTTCTGCCAAGTTACTTTCAGGAGGGTGGAAAAAACGGCTGAGCATCGCCCAGGAACTGATTTCCTCTCCTGAGCTGCTCCTTCTCGATGAACCGACTAACCATCTCGATCTAGAGGGGATCCTCTGGCTAGAGAAATTTCTCTCCCAAGAAGCTCCTTCGTATCTACTTGTCAGTCATGATCGGTATTTTCTCCAACACGCCACCAATCGGATTATCGAACTCGACCGCGCCTATCCGAAAGGGGTATTTGCCATTCAAGGCGACTACGCCGAGTTCCTCTCACTCAAGGAAGATTTTTTGGCAGGGCAACTCTCACAGGAGCGCTCGCTAGCTTCAAAAGCCCGCAGGGAAACGGAGTGGCTCCGCCAGTCACCAAAGGCTCGCACATCCAAATCCAAATCACGCGTAGGCGAGGCCCATGAACTTCTACAAGGCCTTTCCGATGTCCAAGAAAGAAATCGGCAAAAACGGACAGATATCGATTTTGCTTCTACAGAGCGGGAAACGCGCAAACTCCTTGTGGCGAAAAACCTCTCCAAAGAAGTGGGTAGCCGCACGCTTTTCCGCCGCCTGGATTTCACCCTCTCGCCCGGCACACGGATCGGCCTGATGGGCCCAAACGGATCAGGAAAAACCACACTGCTACGCCTGCTCGCCGGCGAAATCTCGCCCGATCAAGGGACCATCAAGAAAGCCGATCCCCTCCAAATCGTCTATTTTGACCAACACCGCTCCCAGCTTCCGGATGGGATCTCTTTACGCCAAGCGCTCTCTCCAAATGGGGACTTTGTCCTTTTCCGAGGCCAGCAGGTCCATGTCAATGGATGGTGTAAGCGGTTTCTGTTTTCGCCAGACCTTCTCGACATGTCGATCAGCAAGCTTTCAGGTGGTGAGCGAGCGCGGATTTCGATCGCTCATCTCATGTTGCAGCCTGCCGATCTTTTGCTCCTCGATGAACCCACTAATGATCTCGACATCCCCACTTTGGAAACCTTAGAGGAAAGCCTCCTCGATTTTCCTGGAGCCGTTGTCCTGATCACACACGATCGGTGCATGCTCGACCGGATCTGCAATACGCTCCTGACCCTGGGAGACCCTGAGAAGACAACTCTCTATGCCGATTACGCCCAATGGGAAGCTTCTCTAAAAACGCCCGCCCCTCAAGAAACGTCCAAAGAAAAGAAAAAAGAGTCCCCCGCTCCTAAAGCTAAACTCTCCTATGCAGAAAAAAAAGAATATGAACAGATCGAAGGAAAGATCCTAAAACTGGAAGAAGAAGTGGGAACGCTTAATCGTCAGTTGGGAGAGCCCGACATGGCACAGAACTCGCTGCGCCTCTCGGAAATCTGCACCGCCATCGCTCTGGCCGAAACGCAAATCGAACAGCTCTACCTTCGCTGGCAACACCTGGATCAGTTGTTAAAATAAACTTGCCTGCTTAAAAAACACCTTGTAAAATCTAAATCAGATTCAGAAAATACAAGGAATGGAAAATGGAAAGACTTAAGTACCTAAAACACATTAGGATGCAGTTCGGCGTTCATCCTGCCTGTGCAATCTTAGGTCCCCGTCAAGTCGGAAAAACGACCCTGGCAAAGATGTTTCTTGAGGAAGACAGCCCGAAAAGCTTTCACTTTTTCGATCTTGAAAACCCTCTGGATTTAGCCAGACTTGAAAATCCCATGCTCACCCTATCTAAGCTACCTGACAAACTCATTATCATCGATGAGATTCAGAGAGCCCCCGAGTTATTCCCTGTCATTCGCGTGCTCATCGACGACAAACAAAAAAAACAAAAATTTCTCATTTTAGGGAGCGCTTCCACAGATCTGATCCGCCAATCTTCTGAGACTTTAGCAGGCAGAATCGGATATATGGAATTGATGCCATTTTCTCTCGACGAAGTGGATCACGAGCCTGATATCCTGTGGCTTCGGGGCGGATTCCCACTTTCTTATTTGGCCAAAAATGACGAGGACAGCTTTCTTTGGCGCCAATCGTATATCGCTACCTTTCTCGAAAGAGACATTCCGAATTTGGGATTCCAGATCCCCGCTCGGCAAATGAGGCGATTTTGGTTGATGCTCGCGCACTATCACGGTCAACTATTCAATGCCAGTGAACTGGGAAAATCTCTGGGCATTTCCGATCACATGGTTCGAAAATATCTCGATATTTTGTCTGGAACTTTTATGATTCGCATTCTTCTTCCCTGGTATGAAAATTTAGAGAAAAGACAAATCAAATCCCCCAAAATCTATTTTCGCGACAGCGGCATCCTACATGCTTTGATTGGCATTCGAAACCAGACTGAAATGGATACGTATCCTAAAATGGGGTCGTTTTGGGAGGGGTTTGCTTTGGAAGAAATTATCCGGCAAACCGGAGCCACTTCGGAAGAGTGTTACTTTTGGGGAACGCAATCAAAAGCAGAATTAGATTTGCTGATTTTCAAAAATGGGAAGAGGATCGGATATGAATTTAAATATTCCGATGCACCTAAAATCACTCCATCGATGCGGATTGCCTGCGCAGATTTGAAGTTAGATCACCTCTATGTGATTTATCCTGGAACAGCAACGTTCCCTCTTTCTGAAAAAATTACTGCCTGCGCACTCACTACAGACATTCTTTCTTCTTCGTGAACCCAGGCCTTAAGGCCTGGGATTAAGTTGGGGCCGAGCTTCGTACCCGGCCCTTAAGGGCCGGGTTTCCGCCGGAGGACGGATGAAGAAAAGGGCCAGCCCTCGTTCAGCAGAGGGATCGCAAAGTCCAAAAATGAGTGCAGATCGGAAGGCTGCGAGGTGAGAATGGCTGAGCGCTTATTTAACAATTCTGCGTTACCTTTGAACAGAAAACTAAATAATTGCTTCAGTTTGTTCACCCTTACTCGCATAGACACTCCCTCGGGGATTTCTGCTACATAGACATCCAGGTAGCGCTTGAGATCGTTCCATTCGGGAACGTAGGGCTTCCTCGAAAAGTGGGCCCGAATCTCATGGAAAATAAACGGATTGATGACGCTCCCCCTTCCAATCATGAGGGCATCGCATTTTGTCGTCTTTAACATATCCAGGGCGTTTTGCACGTTCAGAATATCGCCATTTCCAACGAGAGGGATTTTAAGGATTGATTTCGCTTCGGCGATTAAATCCCATCTGGCAGGAGGTCCATATCCATCGACCTTTGTGCGTGGATGCAGGGTGATGTAGTGAGCGCCGCTCTCTTGGCCAGCCAGCAAATTTTCTTTAAATAAAGTGGTATCTTCATAGCCTGAACGCATTTTCACCGTAACAGGAATAGAAACAGCCTTAACGATCGATTTAGCCACTTGGTACAGAAACTCGGGATCTTTTAGCAGGCTGGAGCCGGCCCCTCGCCCCGTTACGGTATTAGACGGACATCCACAGTTCAAATCAATCCGTGGAGCTCCCCGATTTTCCATCTCCTGGGCCATCTCTCCCATCAAATCGGGATCAGACCCCATCAGCTGAGCGGCTAAGGGGATCGGCGCGATTTCATCGGCACAATATTCTACTGCCAAACTTTTCACATGAGCATTCTTTGGAACCCGAAGAAAGTCTCTCACCGCTTCATCAAATCCCCCGATGGAGGCCATCGCCTTGCGAAAACACCGGTCCCCTACCCCTTCCATCGGAGCAAGAATAAGAAAAGGACAACCGTTCGGATCTTTAGGAAGAGAGGTCATTGAATGAGTTAATGTTAGATATGGTTCACATTGGTGAGCTACTTCGCAACCCACCACGAAAAAAGGCCCGGATGGGCCCTTTTCGTTTGATCGGAGGAGGTGAGATTCGAACTCACGAAACGTTTTCACGTTTACACGCTTTCCAAGCGTGCTCCATCGGCCACTCGGACACTCCTCCGTAAGAAACAGCGGTTGAATAGTACTTAACCGACCTATTCCCCTCAAGGTTAAATTTATTGTTTAATCCCGCGATCCTCGCCTATGAAGACATCGCCGTTGACGTAGAGCCATTTCCCTTCACTTTTGGCAAAGTAACTGCGTTCAGTGAAGCTCGCATCTTCCCCATTATGCATCAAATGAGCGATGAAGATCACCGTCGCTTGATCGCCATGTTCTTGAAAATAGAGGATTTCGAGACTTTCAAAATCGGTATGCATCGCAAATTGCATGATCTCTTCTTTCCATTGCTGGAGATTTTGAGAGACGGCTGGATGCCTTGGATGGGTCGTGCGGACGATGTATTCGACGTTATTGAGAGCGTAGGCACAGTAGCGGGAGCGCATGAGGATGAGCGCGTTTTCAGCCTCTTTGCCTTGATGATAGAGGCTGCAGCAGTCGCGGTAAGCTTTTCCGCTGGAGCACGGACATTTGAAATCTTGATCGTTAGTCATCTTACCTTACGGTTTAGGTGCAATTGTAAATCGTTCGTGGCGGTTGGCTCGAATTTCATCGATGAAACGGGTTGTGTGATCAGTGCCTACTTGGACCATCTGAGAATCATTATCAATATTCGTTGTCCACGTGCTTCCATCACAACTCCAGCGTGTAATGCAAGTCTCACGAAGCCGTTGATGCGCTGTGAAAATGTGGACCTCGCCATTACTTCGCTTGGCTACTCTCATAGCAATGAATTTACGCCCAGCGGGGTCTTCTCCTTGAACAGCCCATTGACCTGAACGGAAATAGTTGTCCTGGAGTTTGAGATAATCAGTGAAATCGGCAGGATTGAGCTGAACGACGGGAATCATTCTGCAATTGGCTTCTCCGCCTAAGGAAGTAACGATTTTCATCCGGGCTTCGGCATTACGCGTCAATCCGGTCTGATAGTACTCGCATTCTTCTAATTTTCCTGTGAGCCCTGCGCTGCCAAACAAGCAGGTTCCTAAACAAAACTTATCCAGAAATTCAAAAGCTTTTTTCACAAAGTAAACGACGTTGGTTTTGAAAGTATCGTTTCTTGCATTCCGATCCCATTCGACAATCGTTCCGAAAAGGCCCGACTTGCCTAGGCTAGTGTCATCTCCCCCGAAACTGAACGTATTATGTTGAACTGGCCTCTGCGTTAATGTCGTTAATGGAACTCCCATAATTAACCTCGAGATTTAAATATAAAATTTGCGAGTATTATACATAAATGAAGCAATATAACCAATTAAAAAAATATTTCCCCTTACTCTAAGATTCCCTTGCAAATATAGTCATAGACAGTCAAATTGATAGGCAAAAATTCTCGGTGTTTAAAAAAATGATTCGCTACGTATTGTCTGTTTTTATTTTTGTTTTCTGTTTTTCTTGTGAGAGCAAAAATCCAACGAAGAGCGGAAAGCCTACCGTCCTGGTCAGCGTTCCGCCTTATGTCTATTTGGTTAAAAAAATCGCAAAAGACGCGGTGGACATCGAGACGCTTGTCCCCGCCGGAGCCAACCCGCATATTTACGAAGCAGCTCCGAAAGATGTGCAGCGCCATCAAAATGCCGCTCTATGGATTTATTTGGGGGAAGCATTCGATAAAAGAGCGCTTCAATTTTTCAAAGACGTCAAAAACCCGATTCAAGTCGTCGACATCACAAAAGGAATCCATCTGCTTTCTCTTTGCGAAGAGGATGAACTCGTCACGGAACACGCGCATTGCCATCACGGCCACGACGAAGGCAAGGATTTGCATGTTTGGCTAAGCCCAAAACTAGCCAAGGCGCAGGCGCAGAAAATTGGTGCGGCCCTCGTGGCGCTGATGCCTGAGCGGCAAACGTTTTTTGAGACGAATTTGCAAGCCTTGTTAAGCGAGTTGGATCGTTTGGACAGTGAAATCACCCGATTGTTAGAACCTTTGCATGGAAAAGCTATTTTGGTATCCCATCCCGCTTTTGGGTATTTTTGCCAGGATTATCATTTGATCCAGCTCTCTATCGAGATGGAAGGCAAGGAGCCGCTTCCGCAGCATGTGACAGAAATTCTCGACAAGGCTAAACGTTATGCGGTCCAGGCTGTTCTTACGGAGCCGCAATACAGCAATAAAGGGGCGGAACTCATCGCTCGAAGCCTACACTTGCCGACGCATAGCGTCGACCCTTATGCTGAAAATTACTCCGAAAATTTATTGGCCATCGCTAAGGTGATTGCAGAGTAAGTAGTGAGCTGAAATAGTGAAAGATCGCGAAAAGAACTTGAAGGTCATTGTAAATATTTAAGCGAACTCACTTTATGAAAAAAGTCATTTCCATTGAGAACCTCTGCTTTCAATACGACAGCATGCCTGCCCTGGAAAATGTCAATGTGGACATTTTTAGCGGCGAATTTGTCGCCATTTTCGGGCCCAACGGAGGCGGAAAGACCACCCTGCTTAAATTGATCATGGGGCTTCTTGTTCCTCAAAAGGGCAAAGTCCTCATATTTGACCATTCTCCGGAGGAAATGCGGCACCTGATTGGTTATGTCCCTCAGGCGATGCATTTTGACCGCGATTTTCCCATTTCCGTCCTGGAAGTCGTGATGATGGGGATGCTCGGAAAACTGTCGTGGCGAGGGACTTATCCTCCCGATGCCAAGCTCAAAGCCTTGTGTGCATTAGAGCGGGTCGGCCTTCCCCACAAGGCCAAGGCTTCGTTTGGGACTCTTTCAGGGGGAGAAGCGCAGCGTACGCTGATCGCAAGAGCGATTGCGGATGGACCGAGCGTCTTACTTCTCGATGAGCCCACTGCCAATGTCGATATCGAAGCTGAGAAAAGCATTTATGCACAACTTTTGGAATTGAACCAAACGATGACGATCCTCATGGTAACGCACGATTTGCAAACTATTGTGGACAAAGCTGGAAAGCTGCTCTGCGTTCAACGCCAAGTGACGGCCTTAAAAGCCAAAGAAGTCTGCGAGCATTTTGCCCTGGGCCTTTACCATACTCCTTTAACGTCCAAGCGACATTTTTCCTTATGACTTTTTTTCAGGTTCTCTTGCAAAATCCGTTTTTGCTCATGGCCCTCGCGGCAGGCTTTGCCGCATCCTTTGCCAGCGGGATCATCGGATCGTTTGTTGTCGTCAAAAGGATCGTGTCTATGAGCGGCAGCATCGCCCATTCGGTCTTGGGAGGGATGGGGGTTTGTTTGTGGCTAAGGCGCACCTATGGGCTGGATTTCCTGACCCCTCTTCAAGGGGCATTAGCCGCGGGGCTGCTCTCCGCGGTGTTGATGGGCTGGATACATCTGAAATATAAAGAAAGGGAAGATACGGTGATCGCCGCCATCTGGGCGACAGGGATGTCAATCGGCGTAATCTTTATCGCCTTAACTCCGGGATACAATGTCGAGCTGACGAATTTTTTATTTGGAAATATTCTCTGGGTGAGCCAAAGCGATCTTATCCTTCTGATTTCTCTGGATGTTCTGATCGCTGGGGCAGTGGCGATTTTCTACCGCCGCTTTTTAGCCATTTGCTTCGATGAAACGCAAGCGCGCTTGCAAAAAGTGCCTGTCCACACGCTATACCTTCTCCTCCTCTGCCTCGTGGCCATCGCCGTCGTGCTTCTGATTCAAGTCGTCGGGGCCATCCTAGTCATCACCATGCTGGCCATCCCCGCAGCGATCGCAGGAACGTTTACGTCCACGCTCGTACGCATGATGGGAATTGCCATCCTGTTGGGCGTTTTCTTTACGTTATTTGGAATGTACCTATCCTATGAACTTAACTGGCCGCCAGGCGCGACCATATCGCTCGTCGCAGCGGTCTTCTATGTTTTAAGTCTGTTTCGGAAGGGCCGCCTCGCTTATTAAAATTACATATTGCAATAGCGATTCCAAAAGCTTTTCCAGGCTCCATGAGTAGACCCTTTCGTTGCTTTTTTCACTTTGGACATTTTTTTCTTTCTTTTAGTACGCATAACCACTCCTATGAATTAATAATGTTGATGAATCTTGACATCTTCCGGACGTACGGAAGTCACTCCATCCGTCGCCTCTTTGATCTCATCTTGGAGAGGCGGATGACTGTTCTTACGGTGGACCTTGAGCGTCACTTTAGACGCTTTACGCTTGTTCAACCGTTTATTAAAGGGTTTCATCCTTCCTCCGCACACATCTCCAGAGCCTTTCAATGAACCAGTTAATTCTCATAATAGTTATAATTTAATTATTAATCAAATTATTTTTATTTAATTTTACATTCAAATCGCTAATTTTCAGTAATGTAAAAAAATTATAAAGAATGAGATTTCAAAAAAGTGGGGGGACAAAAGATGGATTTAGGATTTGACTTTGAATCTCACCTTCCCATATTATGCTCTCTTTCCTCTGTAGGAAAGCATGCATGACCATGCAATGATGCGACAACATTCGAGGAGGTCCAATGTACGCGATTATTGAAACTGGCGGAAAACAATACCGGATCGAAAAAGACGATATTATCGACGTCGAACTGCTTGATGCAAAAGCCGGCGAAAAAGTCGAATTTACCAATGTGCTCTTTGTCAATAATGCGGGATCTGTCAAAATCGGCAATCCCCGTGTGGCGAAATCTTCGGTTCAAGCCGAGCTGATGCAGGAAGTCAAAGGCCCAAAAGAAATCGCCTTCAAATACAAACAGCGCAAGCCTTTCCGCCGCAAAGTCGGCCATCGGCAACGCTATGCCCGTGTGAAAATTATAGAGATCATAGGTTAAGGAGAATGCAATATGGCACATAAGAAAGGTCAGGGGTCAACCCGCAACGGCCGCGATTCTAAAGCACAACGCCTAGGAATCAAAGCGACAGGCGGACAGATAGTCACCGCAGGCAGCATCCTGGTTAGACAACGGGGAACGAAATGGCGTCCTTGCAAGAATGTCGGCGTCGGCCGCGATGATAGTCTCTACGCTCTCATCGATGGCATCGTCACGTACCGCAAAACCAACCGCACCTACGTCGCCGTGCTCCCGCAAGCGTAATACTATTCGTTTTTGTGATTAGTGCCCCTGACTATTGAAATTTCAGGGGCTTTTTATTTTAGGATTAAAAATGTTTGTCGACTCTGTCAAAATCACTCTTCGTGCCGGCAAAGGCGGAAATGGCGTTGTCGCCTGGAGAAGGGAAAAATTCGTTCCCAAGGGCGGGCCTGTCGGCGGCAACGGCGGCAAGGGTGGGTCCATTGTCTTTAAAACCGACACCCATGTCCCTTCTCTGGAAAGCTTTAGGAACCGACGCCTCATTAACGCTGAAAACGGCATGCCGGGCGGAGGAAATTTACAGAAAGGGCGCCATGGAAAAGACCTCGTTTTGACCCTCCCCTGCGGAACGCTGGTTAAAGACGCAGCTACCGGCGAGGTGCTCTTCGATTTTACCGACATCCATCAAGAATTTTTGATTTGTAAGGGCGGAAAAGGGGGGAAAGGGAACCACTGCTTCAAGTCTCCTACGCATCAGGCTCCCAACATCTGCACGCCCGGCACGGAAGGCGAGACACGCGAAATCGAGCTCGAGCTTAAATTGATCGCCGATGTGGGCATGATCGGCATACCCAACGCCGGCAAGTCGACGCTCATGTCGAAGATCACATACGTCCAGGTCAAAATCGGCGCTTATCCCTTCACAACGCTCCACCCTAATTTAAGCTATATCCAATATCCCGATCGTACACGCGTCCTTGTCGCCGATATCCCCGGGATCATTGAAAACGCGCATCTGAACAAAGGGCTCGGGCTTGCCTTTTTAAGGCATATCGAACGCTCCTCCGTTCTTCTCTTCGTGATTGATGTGTCCGGTTTTGAAGGGAGAGATCCCCTCGACGACTTTAACGTGCTGCAGAATGAAATCAAGACCTATCAGCCCGCAATGCTCGACCGGCCTTTTCTCGTCGCTTTGAATAAAATCGATCAGGAGGGCGCTGAAGAGCATTTGAAGAACTTCTACCAGAATTACCCATTCCCCAAAGAAACGCTCTTTCCTATTTCCGCCATACGCGGGGAAGGATTAGCGCCCCTAAAAGAGGCGCTAAAGTTACTCGTCGCTACACCTTCACCATCGCCGTCAAACGCATTTTGACGTGAAGGTTAAAATAACCAGCTTTTGTTAGATCCTTTTTATTTTGTTCGGAAATTGTTGCCCCACTTTTAGTCAATAGTTCTATGGCCGTGTTATTCTTCACTTGAATGGCCACATCAAGGGGAGAAGGGTTACCCCAAGCCTTAGCATTGACATTTGCCCCCGCTCCAATCAGCGCTTGCATCGCTCGAGGATCTTTGAGGCTGACAGCTTCATGCAAAGGCGCGCGCCCGAGGGAATTGAAAAGATTAAGATTAGGACCTCGTTTCATGAGAGCTTCAAATACGTCATAGTATTTGTCCCCATTAGGCACCTTAGAAATCGCTATATGGAGAGGATTGTCTCCCTTGGTTCCAAAAGTGCACGATTCATCAACATCATGTCCTTCATCAAGCAGTTTCTCAATTTGAACGAGATCGCCCCCCGCAACAGCTTGATGCAAAGGTGGCATTTTCAGATGATCATCTTTTGGTTGGAGCGGCTGCCAGTAATCACTTTCACAATGAAAAACATCGCTTTTTCTTAGCCACTCGAACAGTGACTTATCGCCATGGAAAGCATTAAACTTTGAAGGCACATAGAAATCTTCATCTGTGGGTAGAGAGTCTCTTTTAAAGCGGGTGACGGTGTGAGAATCAATACGCCAAGCATGTCCGTCAACTTCACAAGTATCCAAATAACTCATAGGTAAACGGCAAGGATTTTCATCCGGCCTCTTCAAGATAAAGTGGTTCAATGAACGCTGGATGTCAACGTATTTGGTCACAAATGGAGCCTTCAGATCCAAGAAAAGCTGAGTCAATCGGATATTGGGAGCATTGGGATTCTTTCCATTCATCTGCTCATCGTTGCATAGGAAAAAGAACCCATCGACCAATAGATAGCCGCTTTTAGGCCGAAGTAAATGGATGGTTTGGAGGACTGTTCCCACGGGGTCATACCTATCACGAATACTCCAATGGGAAATGGCCATATCCACTTTATTTTCTAAATCAAGTTTCTCTTCTTTGAACTTGGCAAAAAGCTCTTCGACATGGAAAGCCCCCAACCTGGAGATTTTGCAGCGATCTGTTTCAACAACTCGCTCCCCCAAGTATTTTTCATTTCTAATCCCGATGATATGGACTTTAATATCCTGGGGAAGATCGGTTTGTTTTTCAATAAAATCGGCAAGTGCCTGGCACCATGCAAATCTTCGAGCACCAACTTCCAACACGTTAAACTCTTTTTGGGCCGGATAGGCCTGCAGGATCAACTTTTTCACCAAAGTGAATTCGTTGATATTGCAAACACCGTGGCTTTTGTCACTAATAGGATTACTATAGCTTTCAGTAAATTCGCTTTCCTTTGCATGATACTTATCAATGGCGGATTTAAGGGATTCCGGACGTTGACTCCAATCGAGCAAGGCTGTTTGTGCGGCAGAAGGTAAGGATACGGTATTTGTACTCATGTGATACATCCATGTTTCTTTCGGCAAAAAGGATAAACAGCGAATGCATTGCGCACAAGTTATATACTGCTTCCAATTGAAAGTTAGAAAAATTTCTGCTTCAGCATCTTTAGTTAAAGCCGCAGCTTTGCCACGGCCTTTTCAACAAAACAAAAAATTGAAGCGAGAAAATAAAACTGTCTTAACTGTTATAACCAAATTGATAGTGTTCGACGACTTTGAATTTGACGTCGGTGTTTTCTTTATTGCAAGGGACAGGTTTGTAACCTTTGAGTTCTAAAAAGGTGGGCCATTCCCCTTCTGCTAAAAGACGGGTGCTAGGGTTGATATCGCACATGATGAGTTTTGGGGTTGTATTCTGCTCATGGGGATGATTGTACAGGATTTCTTCGCTGCCATTGTAATGAAGGAGAACGCAATTACCCTCTTCGATCCAGCGAAAAACTTGCGCGAAGCCGCTTGCATTGCCTTTTTTGGAAGGGATGAGGCCTTTCTGCCGAAGAGTCACAAAAGCAGGATCTCGAAGGTCTTGATGATCATCTTCGGAAACTTCTACGCCATTTTTAATTAAGATTTCCACAGCTGTGTAATTTTTAGCTTGAATGGCAGACGTAAGCGGACTTCTTATTCCGTAGAACCACTCAGGATTTACCGGAGCACCGGCATCGATCAAAGCCTGTACAAATACCCCCTCTCTGTCCCAAAAGGCAGCTTCATTTAATGCTGCGCGTTTTTTCCCATTGCAAAGATCGATGTTCGCCCCTCGGTCGAGGAGAAGTTGAAATACCTTAAAGCATTTATTCTGGATGGCCAGATGTAGAGGCGTGCATCCGCTGGTATCCGATTCATTGATATCATCCCCTTTTTTCAACAGCTCTTCCACAGCATCCACATCGTCGCGTATCACAACTTGATGGAGCGGAGGCTGCATCAGATGATCCTGTTTTGCATGCATGGGCTTCCAGGTTAAATCCCTTGACTCTAGCAGACCATTTTGTTTGAGCTGCTCATACATCGCCTTGTCGCCAGTCACAACACTTAGTTCACCATTATATATACGAAACTCTTCCCGATCATCCGGTTGAAGTTCCCGTTTAAAGCGTGTGACATTTTCAGATCCGATTTGCCATCGCTTTACAGGATGAGAGCTGCCGCTGTAGCTCATCGGGATCCGGCAACGGTTTTCATCGGGTCTTCGGAGAATAAAGTGATTTAATGAACGGCACTGATCAAAATATTGCGTCAAAAATGGAGCTTTTGTATCTAAAAAAAGCCGGGTTATGGATAGGTTGAAGTCACCGACGTCGCCCATTTCCTCCTCATTCCGTAAGAAAAAGAACCCGTCCACTAGGAAATAGCCGGTTTTTGGGCGCAATAAATTGACCGTTTGCAGGAACGTTCCAACAGAATCGTTCAAATGGCGGAAGCACCAATGGGAAATGGCGACATCCACTTTATTTTCAAGATCCAGCCCCTCTCCCTTGAACTTGGCGAATAGCTCTTCAACTTTAAAAGCTCCGAAGTTGTAGATTTTGCACCGCTCTGTTTCAATGAAACGTTGGCCCCAATAGCTTTCTCCCCTTACACCGACGATGTGGACTTTAATATCCTTGGGAAGGTCTGTTTGTTTTTCAATGAAATCAGCAACACCCGTGTTCCATTGAAAATTTCCTGCGCCGATATCCAAGACATAGAAGTCTTTTCGATGGGGGTAGGCGTCCACTATAGTTTTTTTCAACAACTTGAGTTCATTGACTCCGCAAATCCTATAAGAATCATCGCCATTATATACACCCCATCCGCTTTCTGACAGTGTTGCCAGCTTCTGAAACGAAGTGTTGATTGCGGATTTCAGCTCTTCCGGCCGTTCCCTCCAATCGAGATAGACAGGCGTCTTAGAGACAACAGTTAAACTCATAATACCCTCTTACCTGTTATAACCAAAATGATAGCGTTCGACGACTTTAAATTTTACGTCGGTTTTTTCTTTAGGGGCAGGTTTGTAACCTTTACCTTCTAAAAAGGAGGGCCATTCCCCTTCCGCTAAAAGATTCGTGTCAGGGTTAATATCGCACAGGATGAGTTTTGGGTTTGTATTCTGTTCATTGGGATAATCGTACAGGATTCCTGCGCTGCCATTGTAATGAAGAAGGACGCAATTGCCTTCTTTGATCCAGCGAAAAACTTGCTCGAAGCCGTTTTCGTTGTCTTTGGAAGGGAGGGTGCCGTTCTGGCGAAGGGTCACAAAAGCAGGATCTTCAAGGGCTCGCTGATCATCTTCGGAAATTTTTACGCCATTTTTAATCAAGATTTCCACAGCTTTGAAATTTTTAGCCTCAATGGCAGATTTAAGAGGAAGTTTTATTCCGTAGAACCGCTCAGGATTTACCGGTGCGCCGGCATCGATTAAAGCCTGTAGAAATACTCCCTCTGTGTCCGAAAAGGCAGCTTCATTTAATGCTGAGCGTTTTTCCCCGTTGCAAAGATCGATTTTGGCCCCTCGTTTCAAGAGAAGTTGAAATACCTTAAAGCATTTATTCTGGATGGCGAGATGTAGGGGCGTGCATCCGTTGGTATCCGATTCATTGATATCATGCCGTTCTTCCAATAGCTTTTCGACTGCATCTACATCATCGTATATCACAACTTGATGGAGCGCAGGCCGCATCAAATGATTGTCTTTTGCATGCATAGGCATCCAGGTTAAACCCCTGCTGTCTAGCACTCCATCTTGTTTGAGTCGCTCATACATCGCCTTGTTGCCGGTCACAATACCTGGTTCACCAGCATACATACGAAACTTGTCCTCATCTTCCGGCTGAGGTTCCCGTTTAAAGTGGGTGACATTTTCAGATCCGATTTGCCATCCATCTCCAGGATAAGAGTTGCCGATGTAGCTCATCGGAAGCCGGCAAGGGTTTTCATCCGGTCTTCTCAGAATAAAGTGATCTAAGGAACGCATATTATTGCAAGATCGCGTCAAAAATGGGGCTTTAGTATCTAAGAAAAGCTGGGTCAACAACCTATTGGTATCATAATCTTCCATTCGGCCCTCATTGAGTAAGAAAAAGAACCCGTCCACTAGGAAATAGCCGGTTTTTGGGCTCAATAAATTGAACGTTTGCACCAATGTTCCAACGCCATCGTTCAAATGGCGGAAGCACCAATGGGAAATGGCGATATCCACTTTTTTTTCAAGATCCAGCCCCTTTTCCTTGAATTTGGCAAACAGCTCTTCAACTTTAAAAGCTCCGAAGTTGTAGATTTTGCAACGGTCTGTTTCAACGACACGCTCGCCCCAATAGCTTTCGCCCCTTATACCCACGATGTGGACTTTAATATCGTTGGGAAGGTCAGTTTGTTTTTCAATGAAACCGGCAACGGCTTTGCCCCATTGAAAATTCCCGGCGCCGATATCCAAGACATAGAACTCTTTTCGATCAGGGTAGGCGTCTAATATAGTTTTTTTTAACAATTTGAGTTCGTCGACTCCGCAAATCCCATAAAAATTGAGGCCGTTAAAGGTCTTCCAGGAGCTTTCAGAAAATTGTGTCAGTTTCTCATAAGAAGTGTTAACCTCGCTTTTGAGGCTTTCTGGACGGTTGTTCCAGTCGAGCCACGCTGGCTCACTTGTTAAGGATTTATTCGAAATTGACGTTGCCATAATGATCCCTCAGCAAATTTTTTTATATACTATAATAGAGAATTAATTAATTAGATTCAAGTTAAATTAATTTATTACAATTGTCTTTAAACTAATGCAATACTAGAATAGAAGTTCAATAATTCACTCTATACAGAGGTATCAAACGTGGCTCAAGTTACAACCGCAACATCTAAAAATATTCTTTACCATCCTTTGTCTCTGAAACAAGAATTCAAGGAAAAAAAGGAGCTCTTGAAAAGCAACCCTGCAGAATATGCTAATTTCTTAGCAAAATGCCGGGACTGTAAATTTAAATTTGAACAAATCGAGAAAGGGCACATCGGCACCGACAAAACGTATGAGGTCGTTCAGAAGCAGCTGAGCGGCATTTTCAATAAGATGCAACGGCTTGTTCCTCAAATTCCCAACCCGGTCGATGCGCAAGTAAAACTCCTGCAAATGGCCGAACAATTCAAAGCGCACCATTCCCAAGAGGGCCTTGCGGGTTTTAAGGCTTTTGAAACGGAATTTCCGGATGTTTCCGAATCCGTATTTTTAAATTTATGGCAATTAAAAGGCTCTCCCCAACATGTCGACAGAAAAGAGCTGTTTTTTTCTGCTCTCGACACCGAAAGAGCTGAAGCCATCGAAAGCGTTTACTCCCATCCGATCACGCGATTGCAAGAGATCGGCAATCTGTTCCGTCAAAATAATACGCAAGAAGCTTTTATCAAGTTTGAAGAGTTTGCACGTGTGTACCCGAAGCTGGTTGATTGCATTTATGGAAAAATTTGGGAACTCTATGGCCGCCCAACAAAAGAAAATCATCTTAGCCGCATCGCACGCGATGATTTCGGCTATGTAGCCTTTCATAATCTCCATCCGAATTCGCAGTTCAATTTCAATTGCCAGCACAATGCAGAGGCCGTTCATTTAATATCACAAGAATTGGTCGAGCGTCTGGCCAATACTCAATTCATGAGGGAACAAAATATCCAACGCTTGGACCGGCGATGCGTGGAAGTTGCGAACGAGACTGTGGGGCTGTTCAAAAAGGGGGAATACGTCTCCCGTGATGGCCAAAAACATGATTTAAGAGATTACCTCAAATTTTCTACGACGCACACCCGACTTTATCGAGAGGCTAGCCCGGGACCCAAACAACCCCGTTTCGCGCATACGAAGTTTGAAGTGCGTGCGCAAAACTGCGTCGAGATGGCCTATGACTTGAGTTTTCATGGGGGGAATGTGCTCGTATTGAATTTAGCTAACTCTTATGCATTTGGCGGTTGCTACCTTAAGGCCAGAGGCACGCAGGAAGAAGAACTTTCCCGATGCCTTGGGCTCGCTCCTGCTGTAGATACAAAGCACGAAGAACAACTCCGGCAATTTTATCCCCTTCACAAAACTGCAGGCCCTGCTGGGGGTCTCTACACTCCGCAAACCCCCATTATCCGCATGGGAATGAAGAACGATTATCAATTTTATGATGAGCCCATGCCGGTTGCTGTTGCGACCTTTGCGGCTTATGACAAACCGAACCTCGACTACTCCGACCCCAATCATCCTAAATTACAGGGCGAGGAGTTGAAATGGACCATTGAGAAGATTCGAACGATCTATCAATGTGCCTATAATAACGCCCATGATACGGTGATTTTAGGCGCTTTAGGATGCGGGGCTTTTGCTAATCCACCTGCACATCTGGTCGAATTGTTTATGGATGTGTACGGGAAAGAATTCAATGGGTGCTTCAAGTACGTCGGATTTGCCGTCATGGAAGACATGAATGATGGCAAGAAGCATAATCCCGAAGGGAATTTTAAACCGTTTGCACGCATGGTCCAAGCAATGGGCGGTCAAGCTTACGATGCAAAAGGTCAATCCATCACGGTGAGTTAAGCGAGAGTTGTTTGCTCTTTTTGTGGTAGACGAACAGCTGCCCATAGTGGCCCCAGCGAACGAGCGCATGCAGCTGTTCGCTGGGGTTTTGATAGGGAAGTTCTTTGTTCAAAAAAGCGAGCAGCTGATCTCTGCCCAGCGTTTGGCTAGGAGCTTTTTTCAATAGATCGCAGACTTTGATGAAAATCGGGATCGCAAGCAACTGCTCTTTCCAGATTCGGTACCTTATCTCTCCATTCCCCTGCAAAAATTCTTTCCCTTTTTTGGTCAAGGACGCCGTCCTATGAACAATTTCGATAAAATCCAGGAGTTCGGCAGCATGCAAGACGATCGCCACTTTATCAAAATGCTGGCGACTTTCCGCACCGATTTTAAAAATATCGTTTGAGCCGCCGCGCGAAGTCAAGTAGCGCAAAAGACCGAGAATTTGATCCTGCGTTGCCGGCAGGAGCGGGCCGATTTTTTCTTTTTTGCGCACACCCTTTGCCGCCGGGACCTCGACGCGGCCATAAGTGTCGTGGAGTTGTTCGACCAAGTGCAAGAAATCAGGAGAATGGTAAACTCTCGGCCTTGCCATTTGGTTTTCGATCACAGCATGCACTGTTGCCGGCTTCGATCCCAGAACGAAGATCCTATCAGCCATAAATGCCACTTCATGCACATCATGAGAGACGAGGACTATCGAACTTAAACTCAGTTCTTTGTTCGCCCAAATTTTTATCACTTCCTCCCGCAGTACTTCTGCTGTAAAAGCATCGAGCTCGCTGAAGGGCTCATCCATGAACAGGATTTTAGGGTTGCGCACGAGCGCCCGCGCAATGCCGACGCGCTGTTTCATCCCTCCGGAAAGCTCCTTCGGATAAGCATCTTCAAAGCCGGAAAGCCCAATCATGGCAATTGCCTCTTGAGTCTTCTTTTCCATTTCCTCTACAGAAAAATGGGCAGCCTTTAAAACAATCTCGATGTTTTGTTTGACACTCATCCAGGGAAGAAGCGCGAAACTTTGAAAGACGATCGAGCTTTCCGGCATGAGCCCTTGAAGTTCTTTCCCTTGGTAAAAGATTTCACCTTTCGTCGGGGAAATCAACCCAGCAAAAATCCGCAAAAGGGTCGATTTTCCACAGCCGGAGGGGCCGATGATCGCAACGACCTCATTGGGATAAACGGCCATATCGATCTTTTCCAAAACGTGTAATGTTTGATCATGCGACAAGGGGAAATCTTCGCAGATTTGTTTCGCTTCAAAAAGTGGCGCTTGATGATTAGACATTCAGTGCAAACCGTTTTTCAGAATAATGATACAGTCTTAACCAAACTTGAAAATTGATCAGCACAACAACCACCATCATGACAAGAATGCTGGCCGCCAAAAGAGGATAATCATTGTTTTGGGCAGCCATGCTGATTGCCGAGCCAATTCCCGGCGTCGTCCAAACCTGGTTTTTGTAAGTGACGTATTCGGCAACAATGCTCGCGTTCCAGGCGCCTCCTGAAGCAGCCAGAGCGCCCGTGATCAAATACGGAGTGATCGCTGGCAACTGCAAAGACCAAAAGCGGTTCCTGCCAGAAAATTGAAAACTGGTTGTCATTTCTCTTAAATCGGAAGGAATCGCTCGTGCCCCGGCGATCACATTGAATAAAACATACCATTGGGTTCCCATGAGCATGAGGACGACACTGCCAATCCCTAAGGGAATTTTGCAAAGGACAAAAATCAGGATAAAAATGGGAAAAAGCAAAGTTGCGGGAAAAGAAGCGGCGATCTGTAAGATCGGCTGCAGCAAGCGCTCCCTTTTTTTCGAAGCACAGGCAGCGATGCCTAGCGGCAGCATTACAACGACACTAATGAAAACGCAGATCAACACCCTGCAAAAGGTCAAAGCAAGCAGTTTGCCAAGCAGCAGCCACTGATCCACACCGACATTCTTCACAAGATTAAAAACAAACACACCGCCAATAGCGAGAAGGACGAGAAGAGAGATGACAACGATCTTGCTGATCGCCTTCAGTGTAAAAGGAAAGTTCCCCCTCTTTTTCTTTTTCCTGTTTTGGACCCATTGGCCTAAACGGTGAAATAGCGCAATTACGAAGCCGATTAAATATGAAGTTTTCAAAACATTTAAAAACCAAGATTCGGTTTGAAGCGGCGGGCTTGTTTCCTCCATGCGAAACTTCTGTGACCAAAACACAAGCGGCCTCCAGAGAAATTGATCGATGAATACGATCAGCAGGATCATCGCGACAATAGCCCCGGCCATGGCCGGAACATCCTGTTTGCCTGCAGCCACACTCATGTAAGAGCCGAGTCCAGGCAGCCGAAAATCCCTGCCTCCCAATTTAAAAGCCTCATTGACCATCAATAAAAACCAGGCGCCGGCCATGCTCATGATGCTGTTCCAGGCCAAGCTTTGCACCGTACAAGGAAGCTCGATCCAGCGTAGCCGCTGAGAAGTAGTAAACCGATAAGCTGTGGCATATTCATTTTTTTCCAGAGGAACGGTACGAATAGAATGATAAACACCAAAGACCATGTTCCACACTTGGGCTGTGAACATGAGCAGAATGGCAGCAAGTTCTAATCCCACATTGCTGCGATGAAAAATCGACAGGAATAGGAGGACAAAGCCCGGCAAAAAACCTAAAAAAGGAATGCTTTGCAAAATATCGACGAGCGGGATGAGCACTCTCTCTGCAAATTTATCCTTGGCGGCCAAAAAACCGACGGCGATTGCAAAGATCAGCGATACCACATAGGCGCAAAACCCTCGGGAAAAAGAGAAAAAAGTGTACTGCGGCAAATGCCAAAAAGAAAGGTCGATGTCGACTTTTTCATGCAACGGCCCGAAGAATTGGTGCAAATAAGTGGAAAAGCCGAAACTCAAGCAAATGAGCAGAAGAACTAAAAAGAGGTCGGAACCGATTCTTCGCATCATTCTCCAATTGCCGTGCAGAAATGCATTCTCTCTGGTATATAGCAACACGGCCAGTTATGCAAAAACTCTTTCAATTTCCGCAAATCATCGTTTTGATGATTTTATTCTCCTATTTGTCTTTGGCTGCCGTCGTGTTCACACCTGCCTATCCCGAACTTTCGAAGCAATTCCACCTCTCCGATTCTGCAGCCCAATGGATGATGACGCTTTTCCTTTTAGGAACCGCTTTTGGACGACTGCCTTATGGCCCGCTCGCCAATCGATACGGGAGGAAAAAGATTCTTTTCCTGGGCCTTTTCATTTCTATTCTCGGCACTGCGTTGATCCTCATCTCTAACAGCTATGCCCTTGTCTGCCTCAGCCGATTGATACAAGCGCTCGGATGCACCGTCACATTAAAAATCGGTTACACCATGATCGCGGACCTTCACACAGGCCCCAAAGCGACAAAACTCTTCTCCTACTCCATGTTTGTTTATGCCATTTTACCCGGAATAGGTACGGCCATTAGCGGGTTTCTCACTCCTCATTATGGTTGGCGGGGAGGTTTTTGGTTTTTCCTCATTTTCTCCATTCTATTTACGCTGAGCTGCCTCTGTCTTCCTGAAACGATCAAGGAAAAAGACCTTGATGCTCTAAGGTTAAGAAAAATGATTAAAGGCTACGCGCACCAATTTTCAAATCCTTCTCTGCTCCTCTGGAGTTGTCTCATGGGGCTGACAACAGCTGTGATTTTTGTTTTTTCCCAGGAAGCCCCCTTCATTGCCCACCATTTTGCAGGAATGTCGCCAGCAGCCTATGGAACTTTCTATTTGGTCCCGGCCTTTGGGATTGCGGGAGGTTCATTATTTACCGCTTACCTGGCATATCGCACATCTCCTTTAAAAGGAGCCTTGATAGGAATCGTCATCATTTTCATCGGCGCACTCATGATGGGAATTGCTTTTTGGGCAAAATGGATCGATGAATGGACGCTTTTTATTCCTCAAACTCTCATTCAGTTTGGTGACGCCCTTCTTTATACGTTTGCTTCCGTGCAGGCTTTGTCTGACGCGGAAGATAAATCGAATGCTTCTGCCACGATTCTCTTTATCAACTCTATCGGGGGTGTTATCGGCACATTTCTTGCAGGGGTGCTCGGCACCCGAACTCCCCTCACGATGCCTGTCATTTTCATCATCACTTCGATGATCATGATGCTATTTTGGCTCAAGTTAAAGAATAGAGTTAAATTTGAAAAAAACTTTTGAGTCATTTCACCCATTCTCTCATTAGCTTTTTGATTTGAGTCTGGTAGGGAGTGCCTTCCAATTCAGCTCTCCTCTTGAAAGCTTTAAGAAGCGATGGCTCAATCTTAAGGCTGATCAATTGACTTTTCTCTGGGACAGACGAGAAGAGCATTCGGTAATTTTCAAGAAATTCGATAATTTGATCCGAGGTCATCCCCTTGCAACGCTCGAGATATTCTTTGGTGAAATATTGAATGGTTTTTTTCATAGATTACTCAGTGCTTTTACATCCTCTAGATCTTGAGGTCGACCTGATGCTTTTTTCATTGCTATCAGATCGTTTAACGACAAAATCCGGATAGCACCCAAGGAATTTTTAATGGTCTTCGCATGTGCGTTTTTTAGATCGTAATCGATAATGATATCGACTTGATTAAGCGGGTTGGAGGGGTCGTAGAAATTCCATGCGATTAAATTACGGTTTTGGATGTATTCCTCTCTAAAATGAAACAAGTTCTCCGCAATGATCGGAATCAGAGAGACCAGTCCGATTTGTTTCAATGCTTTCTCTGTGGCCTGGAGGTTTTTCAACGACCATTCAATGACGACATCCACATCGACGGTCCCTCTAACGGCCCCATGCAATGCAACTGCATATCCTCCGACGATGGCATAGGGAACTTCAGCTTTTTCTAAAGCTGAACAGATAGCGTGGATAAACATGGGTTTTTCCTTTTCGTTTGGTATATACCAGTATATACCGTTATTTGACCTCCTGTCAAGATGGCAAGAACTGGAATCCTTATAGGGAGCTTATAACACATTGATTACTAAAACTTCAGCCGCAAATAAAATAATAAATGAATCTGTTGCAGATTTTTATATTTTGTTCTAAAATTAGACAATAAAGAAAATCAACCGCCAGATTAAAGTTAATTTTTTAACAAACTTGTTCCTAAAAAAAAGGAGGTAACAATGTCAGTAGATGCATGTAAAAGTAGAATTTACTACGAAGGCGTTTACCCCTCAGACAATTTGGGCTTTACAACCATATACGTTAACTGATCCTAAAGTTGTAGCCCTCGCATCCTATAAAGATTGCGAATATGCCATATACATGAATCCCACAGATAAGCGGGGCTATCGTTCCATCGCACGATTCATAAAAAATGAAGAGATGCGATCAACGATTAATAGAGACTACACACGAGTTGAGCAAAGAGGGCTTTCATTTGCCATCGAAGAGGAAGTTTATCGTCAAAAAGTTCCAATTGTCCAGACGTTAAGGCTGGTAATAATTCCCATCGGTTTGAAAAAGAATCAGGAATAACCTACGGAGGAAAACTAGAGGAGCCAAGCTTTTTGCATACCCACATCATAGGTAGAGGCAATCCAGAAGCTGAATACATTGATGGGATAAAACTCGACAGTCCTGTGCCTGGTCTTAATTTTGACATGATGGCAAAAACGGCTAATGAACCAGGTAATAATGCTAAAGTTAAATGGAAAAACGGAGAAATGGAAAAAGCAGTCAGCTATTTCAAAATCGAAATCGAGAAACTTAAACAAAAATACAAAGAAGATGGATTAACTGTAAAAACGTAAATACATTCCTTTTCGATCAAATTTAACTCATGTAAACAACTCCTTCCTAATGGAAGGAGTTGTTTACTCCTTTAAATCATAGAATAAGGAGAGCAGAGCATATCAGGGAAAATTCAAAAATAGCATTTAAATTACTGAGGCTATTTCTAAAGTTTGAACCTGTTTTCGGGTTTCCTTTCCCCTATTTCAATTTTAGTTAAAAATAGGTGAATAAATGGCAGCAGGTTGCTCATAAAATGCTGCCCACTCTCTGTCTCCATAAGAAAAATGCCACCACTCTCCATAGAAAGGAGCAAAGCCTTCTGCTACCATCAGATCATGTAGAAAAATTCTCCAATTAGATTGTTCTATTGTTATTTGTTGCGAGTAGGTGGAAAGTAGATCAGGCACGCTGAAATCTGCAATTTTCCCACCCATATCTACTTCTTTGCCATCGCAGATAATTGTGAGATCGATGGCTCCACCAGTAGGATGCCCAGCTACACTTGGAAGCGCTACAAATTGATGCGTCCGCTCTAAGATAGCCTCTAAGGTCCAAGAGGGTTTTTCTTCGAGCTGATTGTGAAGTTCTTTTAGGAAATAAGCTTCTTGATAAGTTAAACTACGATAACCCTCTACTACAAGAAGCTTCATGTTGGGCCTCAGTTGTTTTTGAATGTTTTGTAATTTACGAGATACAAACTCTCTTACTAAAACAGACTGTACGCCAGAATTTTCTCTGCGGTATTCAGAGAGAACTGTTGAGGCTAGAAGGATCAAACTCTCCTTATTGTCTCGATAAGGAATGGCTTGGAGCTCGAGAAAAGTAGCAATTTTGCCTTGCATAAACATCTCCTATGCTGCTTCTAAACGATATTTGCTTACAACTTCTCCGACACCATATCCCAGCATCGATAACAAGAGACTGAGGATCTCTTTGGGGAAATCAATGGGGTAGATTCGGAATAGAACAAAGCCTATGGCACCTAAAATGATAGCGGTGCAAGCAGAGATAAAGTTTCCTTTTCTTTTGAATAAGGCCATTATCACAGGGACAAACAGACAGCTGACTGAAAGCTCATAGCTTTGAATTAACAAATCGACAATGTTATCGAAATAGAATGCAAAAAATATGGCTCCAATTGAGATTATGCACGTAATTCCTTTTACTGCCTTCATAGAATCTACGTTTTGAAGAAAAGAGAGTTTAAAATCACTCGATAAATTTGAACTTATTGCATTAATAAGGGAAGTGGCAGTAGAAATGATTGCAGCGAGAACAGCACACCCGACTAAGGCAGTTATCCAGGGATTGGTTGTCTTTGCAATCATTGCCATTAAAACACTGCTCCCTTGAGACACTTCAAGATCTGTGACATTTGCCAAAGAACCAAAAAATACAGGCACTACGCAAATAACCATTGTACAAACCCCTGCTAAAAAAGAAGCCTTTGAGACTATCCGAGGCGAAGCTCCCGCAAAGCAGCGTTGTCCCATATCTTGTTCTATCACCATGAAAAGAAGCGGCATTAATAGCCATCCACATAATTTTGATGAGACATTGGCAAAACTTTCCAGGTGTGGTATTTGCATAAGTGAGATAGTGGGTTCAAAGAAAAGAACAAAACCAAAACATAGCAGAAAAATGCTCGAGAAAAAGGCCGCTTGAACCATGTCAGTAGAGATAACGGCTCTTAAACCTCCTTGAGTTGTATAGATAATCACAATAGACCAAAATAAGATGAACAAGGGGATATTGTTAAATCCTAAACTTACTAAAAACTTATTCGAGGCTATAATTTGGGCGACCAGAATCATAAATAAAGAGATTACCGAAAGAGCAGAGACTATCTTTCTTAGTCTCCCAGAACCGTAAGCGACCTCAAAAATTTGAGCCACGGTGGAAACCTGAAATCCCGCTAACTTACTACCAATGCCAGAACCAAGTAAAATCAAACCCAAAGCTGCTCCCATTGGATAAAGTAGGACTGGCCAACCAAATTGATAGGCTTCATCTGCAGCTCCAAGGATTACTCCCCCTCCTACTTGGGTAGCAAGAAAAGTCATCATCAAGGGGAAAAGCCGAATGCTTTTCCCCGCTAAGAAGTAGTCTTCCTTTCCTTTTAAATTTCTCGAGGCACGTCGACCCACAAGCCAATAAAAAAACTGAAGGCAAAAAAGCATGGAAACAAATATTGAGATATTCATATTAATACCATCCATTTAGATTGTGAATGACATCTCGAGGGGTAAAGAATGGCATTCTTGGTTGTTCTTGAGAAAATGATTGTGAAGAGAGATAATCGAAATAAGATCCAATTTCTCCTGATTCTACTTTAAGAGCCTTACGTCGCTTATCGATATAAGGCCTGGAAGTTATGGAGTCTCCATATTGGAAAAACTGAAATGAAATATTGACTTCGACACCAATTAGATCTTTCCCAAAATCCAATTGGAGCATTTTTTCAATATCTTTCGGCAGATCTGCATAATACTTGCTTTCATCATTCGGCAATACAAAAGCAATTTCAATCCTCTTTTGTCCATTCAGCAATCCTTTCTTTACGGATTCTTGAATTAAATAATATCCTTCCACATATTGCATGAGAGAATAGGCGGAAGAGAGATCCAATTCCTTAATGCAATCGAACAGAGATGATCGTTCATTAAAAAAAGCACTTATTGTAGTGCCACTTTTTTTCTGGGTTGCTGAAAGTTTAAAAAGCCATTCTTTTTTTGGTAATTCATCTCTTATAAATGCATATAGATCGCTTTCTGCCGAAACCTGCGTACAGTATCGGAAAAAAGAAGAAGAATAGATGCATTCAATAGCTGCTGCATTAATACGATTGATAACCTCCCCAAGTGGTGTTGAAGATGCAATAGTATTGATGTTTCTTTTGAAATCCCAAGCTCTAAGTGAGTAAAGACACAGTTTGACATCCCCCTTTAATTTATAAAGCGGATTAAAAAACTGTTCCTTCATAAACACTGCACCAGATTGTGGCAAGCATAGAGAGCCTTCATACCAAAAATAAACATCAACGGGGCCTTCTATCGAAGCCAATTGTTTCACAATCAGCTCGGGTGAAGAAGGCTCAGAGAAAATTCGCAATTGGATTTTTTCCCTAGGTTTCTGAATGTCTAACCAACTTGGGCGTAACAAGGATGCTTCAGATATAAAAGACATAATTATTTCCTGTTATTTTAAAAAACTTTTTTTCAATATTTTATTGGCCATCACTTCTAATGGATCTAGAATTAACTTATTCGGCACACATAAATGAGCAGAAAAGAGGGATAATTCTGTACATCCCAAAATGACTGTATGTGTTGTTTGTGCTAGAAGTAACTTTTCCAATTTCTCGAGAATGACTGATTGATCAGCCCCCCTAAGAATTTGATCGATAATCCTATCCACTTCCTGCTGTGTTTGAGTATCAGGATAAATACAGGGGAAATATTGTTTGTGTAGCCCAAATTGCACCGACGTTGAGGTGCAAAAAACTAAAGGTTTATCAGATAGCGACATCTCTTCTGCTAACGTACGGGGCAAGTGAACTAAATCACTTAATTCATCTTTTTCATCTAAGAATGCGTGGAGGGTGTTGCAAGCGATTGCTAGAACAGAAGCACCGTTTTTGCGCAGTTGCTCTAGACATCCACTTAACTCTTTTCGCAGCTTTGCAATATCCATATTGGGGGAAAGCATTTCCGAGAAAGGAAAGCTAATCAAAAATACTTGCGGGAAGTCGGCATCTCTGTAGCAGCCATACACTTTCCCTGAAAGAGAAAGAATACGCTTGAGTAAAAAAGCTCCTGCTAAGGGACCTGCTCCACCTATAATTCCTATAGATTTTGGTTTCATAGAAAAATCCTAAATATTTTTACGCACGCTAATGCGCAAAAAATCTTTTGTAAAATAATTTACTGAACTTAAATGTCTAATTTTGAAATGAATAAAAAAACTGGTTGAAAGATTAATTCAATTCAAAAGGACACAACTAAAAATTAAACGGGAAAATTAATGAGCTGGATGCTCATGATGATGAGAAGAATGATGGACGGAAAGAACAAAGATAGACAAAGGATCAAGATAGAGATCGGATTGAGCCAGAGACGGCCTCATTCCATATCTTTTAATGTTCATATTATTCTCCTGCAGGGCAAAAACAACCCAAGCGACCCGATTTTACTTGGACTCTGTATTTCCAGCAATCTTTTTTCTATCCATTGAAGAAGAATGAGTCAAAAAATCCCTCCGTTGGAATTCCGATATATTTTATTGGATGCGGCTCCTCCGTTATACGATCCTAAAACTAATAACTCAAAAAATTGCAATGGATATTGATCGGGGTTTTCAATTAGAATGCCAATTACACTAAAGGCAAGTTATGAATACATTTCGAACATTTGGATTGTTGCTCTTTTTAATAATTCTTACAGCGAAGGGTTTTGCAGGACCCGTTGTCCTCATCACAGGAGCTTCTCGAGGTATAGGACATGCCATTGCTGACTTGCTTGCAAGAAGCGGATATATCGTCTATGCAGGACATCGATCATCATCCATTTCTGAAAACACATCTAAACCGGAAGAAAACCACTATTTTATTGTTGAATTAGATGTGACAGATCAAAACAGTGTCAATCAAGCAATCAAAACAATCATTGAGAGAGAAGGACGCCTTGATGTCTTGATAAATAATGCCGGAATCATGGTGTATGGATCCATTGAAAATGTCACTATTGATGAGGCAAAAAAAATATTCGACGTGAATTTTTTTGGCCCGATGCGAGTGACTCAGGCGGCACTTCCTTTTATGCGAGAACAGATGAAAGGCAAGATAATCCAGATCAGCTCTAGAAGCGGTTTTCGTCCCCTTCCCTCAATCAGCATCTATGCCGCATCGAAATTTGCCTTGGAGGGGATTTCTGAAACAATGGCAGCTACTTTAAAACCTTGGAATATCGATGTATCGCTTATCGAACCCGGTCCAGTTAAGACAGACTTGGATTTTGTTTCCCCTTACGGTTCCCATTTACCTAAAGAGCAAGATCCCTATTCTAAGCTCTTTGAAATGGCGGGTCTTTTAGATCCCATTTCTCTAACTGCACAAGAACCTGAGGAGATCGCTCAACTAGTCAAAATGGTCATAGAAACAGACAAGCCAAACCTGCGTTATCAAACAACAGATGCCATAAAAAAACAAGCTGCCGAGAGATTCTGCGACGAGACAGGCAATACGTCGATTGCTGAGTGGGAAAAACTGTTCCTAAAAACGTGTTCAAACGTGTTTATTTTTAATTTCGCTCTCTGATTGACCGTCCGGTTCGCGAGATTTCTCTCTTCCGGCTATGACGGGGTCTCGATGGAGACGGTGGACGCATCTCCATTACGGTTTCTAGAGTCCTGCCTGGAACAGTCACGGGTTGCCCCGTTTCCAATCGGCGATGAAACCTGTCCAAAAGAATGGTTTTTACTTGACGGTAAGGCGTATACCGCCCGATCTCAGGATCGCCAAATCTTCTGGCATAGTTCAGTGCGGCAATCCGATCCGATATGTCCTCATGTCCACAATGCAGACATTGAAAGCGGTCGTTTTTGCGATTTCGATGATCCACAAATTCGCAAAAGGGACAGCTTTGAGAGCCGTAGGCCGGATTGACCTGCTCATGACGGAAACCTTCCGCCAACGCTTTAAAAGCAATTCGATCTTGTAGTTTACCTCTCAACCAGCTGGAGAGTCTTCTATTCATTTGTTTAGACTTGTCATACTTGAAAGTATGGCGCAAGTCTTCTGTGATTAAGAGGGAGGGATTTTTCGTTTGGATGAGTTGATTGATGGACGTGTTGATTTCTCTTTCCAATGTGGCCCTCAGTCGTTTGGCAGCCGCATGGTGTTTTTGCTTGCCTAGATTATATTTTCGAAGGGATTTTGCCTTTTTGGGATTGGAAGTTGTCGGTTTCTTTTCCATGGCATGCAGCTTGTGACGTTTTTGCATTTTCTGGTGCCGATTTTCTGATACCTGTGTCAGTATTGTACCAAATTGAGTCCCATAACGAATGCCTTGGGTATCCGTCATGACTTCAGTATATCCAAAGTCTACAGCTTCGGGAGATGTCTTGGGAGGATTCTTCTTTTTTAATTCTTGAGGGATGTGAAAGTCGACGTTTCCTTCTGACAAAACAAGGGTAATTGTGCCTGAAATAGGCGCTTTGCCGGATAAGGGGATACAAATCCTCTTACCGGGAATCAGGGACATGATTTTGATGTACTGACGCCCTTTGTGCTCGAAAAGATCGTAACAGTTGGCATCGAACCGGACGCTTCTGGCTTTTTTTACAGTGGGTGGTTTTCCTTTGCAGAGTCTGGTGATCCTCCGCACATAGCCTGCAATATGCCTCCGGGAGAGATCATCAATGGCAAAGGACGGCTCCGGGCATTTCCCCTGCATCATGGCGGAAAACTGGGAATAACCTTTCAGAAGCCAATAGGCATAATGGCTCTCCGTCTCGGAGAGTGCTTTCCGATGGGAGATCTTTAACCGAACTTTAACAAAAGTGGACTGCCAATATTTATCCCATGTTTCAGCTGCGTCATCAAGGGCAAGTTTCCAATGACGAGCCTGCAATTGGTTGGGTGAACGATAGCCTTGTTTGATTTTCTCATCGCGAATTGCTCGGGGTTTGCCTAAAAGGGGTTGGCATTTCCAGGCCTGGAGATGTTGGAGCCAAAGCTGTTTTTCAAGAGTATACGCACAGCACAAGTCTTCTAGATCTTTTTGTTTTTTTGCGTTAAGTGGAAGTGCTTTACGCTTGACCGTTCTCATTGTCTTTGGCCATTTAGATAATCTTTTTCTTGCAAAAAGATTCTACAGCATTTTTGTATGAGATCAAATCCTTTTTTTGACCTACGCTCAACGCTCTGCAATAAGTGACCAACTATCGATTTTTGGGTTTTAGCCCAGTTATCTGCACATACTGATCATGCGTATAACAACGCCGGTGGGCCTTACGATCGTACCTTTATAGGATTTTCGTCGTCTGTCGGATTCACGAATCGAATTCATATGGAGAATATGTGTTCTTCATGACCGCATATTTTCACATATGCGTATGTTTTTGCACTACTATTAACTACTCCTTTATACCGTAGATCCAACAGAATCGATCCTCCAAAAAGAAATGAAAAGCTCTACAGAATCTCCCTCTGGTTGAATTGAAGGGTCGTATGCATTTCAACGCTGGGAAATCGACAACTCCGCACGACTATCCAAAACCCATAACGGAAAAATCCATCAAATCGCTATCGATGCTACGACAGACGATTTGAAAACAGCTATATTCATGCAGAAGGGGAAGATTTTTAGGCTGAATGCCAGGAGCGAAGGCCTCACTTCGATTCCAGACAAAAGCCACGTAGGTGGCTTTTTTTCTGGCAAAATTTTCTGCGAAAATTTGGGCTTGACCGATCTTACATCGAACCCATTTATCGATGGAATGAAAAAAATCTATGAACTCGAGCCCTTTATTAATCCAGTTGTAATAGAAGGAAAAATCCCCCTTCCCGAGCCATTTTTAAGAAAAAGTAGGGCGATATGAAGCAAAAACGACTATATACCTGGCTTTCATACCTCCTTCTACGAAGTAGAACCAATCCTCCTCAGGTGCCGGATGAAAATTTTTAAAGAAAAATAAAAATTCATTGAGATGCGTGCACAAGGAATCTCGTTTGCTAAAATCTCCAAGGAAATCAATGTTTCCAAACCAATCCTCATTGAATGGAATAGAGAATTTGAAAAAGAGATTGCTCATCGGCAATTTTTAGCGGCCGAGGAGCTATTAGAGCGATATGACTTCATGAGAATGGGACGATTAGAGCGGTTTACAACTCTTTTAAATAGCGCATTTAGCGAGCTAAAAAAGCGAAATCTCGAATCGCTTTCCTCAAAAGAGCTTCTCGATCTCATCCGTTATTTGGAAGCCCGGTTATCAGAAGAATCTTCTAAAATTAGCTATATCACTGACAAAATAGCAGCCTCTTCATTTCCCTTTGAAGCGGAGCTGGAAAAAATACCATTATTTGACTAAAATTTAACCATTTTCAATGTATTTCTAAGAAATACATATCGACACTTCTTACAAATAGATGTAATAATCCACTCACTCTCAATCACTTAAGTTCCCCTCAGAATCACCACTTGCACTTGTAAGAAAAACATGCCATTATTTCTTACATGAAGAGAGATCAAAGAAAACCTAACAGCATTGATGATCAAATATTTAAGGTTATATCCAGCCTGGGGCATGGTGCTGTTTTTGTTCCAACAACCTTTTTGAGCTGTGGTAGTCGGCAAGCTGTCGATATTGTTCTCCATCGCCTTGTTCGCAAAGGAACCATTCGTCGCCTTGCAAGGGGAATATATGATTTTCCAAAAGTTCATCCAAAGCTTGGAAAACTCTTGCCCTCTCCAGAAAAGATAGCAGAGGCGTTAGTTGGTAGAGATTGCACCCGCATTCAACCAACAGGTGCTTATGCAGCCAATATTCTAGGACTATCTGAACAGGTCCCCGCCAAAGTTGTATTTCTAACAGATGGGCCAAGTCGAACAGTAAAAATTGGCACGACAACCATTCAGCTACGAAGAACAACTCCCAAAAATATGGCAATGGCAGGACGACTTAGTGGACTGCTAGTTCAAGCTCTCCGTGAATTAGGCAAAGAACATATTACCCCAGAACGGATTGAACATTTAAAGCGAACTATCCCACTGAATGCAAGGCAGGACCTACTTAAAGATATTCGATTTGCACCAGAATGGATGCATTCCATTTTCAAGAAATTAGCTGCGGAGGATTAAGTGAAACTCGACTTTTTAAAATTACCTGCTGACGAACGACGACTCTATATTGAACAAGCTGCTATTCAGAGAAACATTTCTCCAGTAATCATGGAAAAAGATTTTTTCGTATGCTGGTTACTCGGGATTCTGTTTGAGTCACGGTTTGCCGACAGTCTTGTATTTAAGGGAGGCACCTCGCTATCAAAGATATTTGGCGCAATCAATCGATTTTCTGAAGATATCGATCTTTCGCTGTCCCCAACCTTTCTTGGGCTGCTTGAATCCGCTGCAAATCGCAGCCAAGCTGACAAATGGCGGGGAAAAGCTGAAGAGGCATGTGAGCATGCTGTTCAAACTCAGATCATGTCGATGTTAGATACATCAGCATTGGGCGTATTAGGAAAACATGAGCAGGCAAGATTCGAATTTTTAAAAGACCCCCAAACCAAATCGCCAGTAATTCTTTTTCACTATCCATCATCGCTACCAACAGGGCTTGCCTACATCAGGCGTTCTGTAAAACTCGAGTTCGGCTCTTTAACTGATCAACAACCCACTGGACGCTATCCAATACGACCCTGGATTGCCGAGATTTTCCCTACAGCACTTCCCGATTGGCAATGTAAAGTCATAGCTCTAGAGATTGAGAGAACTTTCTGGGAAAAAGCTACGATCCTACACGCAGAGTATCATCGACCTCTCGATAAACCAATGCGAGATAGATTCTCCCGCCACTATGCTGATACTGCCGCACTGGCAAATCATTCAGAGGCAATCAAAGCTATTGATTATGACGACCTTCGAGACAGGGTTGTTTCATGGAAAAATCTGTTCTTTTGTGACCCATCAGCAAACTATGTTCAAGCCAAGCCTGGAACATTTCGTCTTGTTCCAAGGGATGAAAGATTACCTGAATTGCGACGAGATTACCAGTTGATGCGCGATATGTATCTTAACGAGCCTGTCACTTTTGATGAGATACTGAGCACCTTGACCGAACTAGAGGATCGTATTAACCTCGTAGAGCCATTGCTCTGTTTAGGAGAAGTTTTGATCAAGACAAGAGGAGAGGAATTAGTTCAAGCCGTGACTAAAATCCTAAATAGGGGCGCTAACGTAAATGACACTTCTTTAAATGGGCATCGCCCCCTGCAATTGTTAATTAAAGCCAGATTAGACCCTCGCAAAAAACTAGAACTAGTTAAACGTATGATTGATCTAGGAGCTGATCTTCACTCTGCAGATAAAAGCAGATTAACGCCCTATCAGGTCGCTATTTCTGAAAAGAACAAATCGATTTCCGATCTCTTGCGTTCCAAAGGTGTTCGCCGAATGTCGCCCCCAGGAACTGGATACGTCCAACATCATGATATGTACCAGGAAATCCAATAGCCGTAGGCAATTCAAAATTATGCATGAATTTGGTGCGAGCAATTATTGCCTTACCTGCTGTTCCATAGGAAGATTTTGAGCCCTTTCATAAATACTGATGTCTTCTGTTCGTTTAAGAAGAGGAGTCCAGTTTTGACCATTTAACTGTTTTAAATTTGAATCCCATAAAATGGCTGGAAGATTGTTTGGGCAACTATAGAAGAAAGCTGTGTGCCCGTAACTATCCATCGTTAATCCTTTGAAAAAATTTGTTTCCATTGAGTATTTGCCATATTTATCAATAAGAGCTGAAATCTTAAGACTCTCTGAGGGATCAAGGGTGTCTGACAATGGTTTTTCTTCATGAAGGTAAATAAGCTCAAGTTTTTCAGGAGGAATTCTTTTGAGCATTTTAATCATATTATTACGAGTTTCTTCATCTTTGGGTCTATCTAGAAAAAAAATAAATTCATCAGCTAAAAGTTCGTATTGTCCAGAGCGAATAAGATCAAATTTTCGAATGGAGCTTGTGTTTGCAACAAGAGTAGCTAGATACACTTTATTGTACTGATTAAACAGCTCATATTTTTCTTTAGCATAAACGCGGTATAAAAACTGAGTACCCGTTCCAACATAATCCTCCAGAAGAACAAGGACTTTATTAGATTTATCCTCGACATGATCTGAAAGATTCTTAAATAGGATAGATGGAATCTTATTTGAAGTCCGATAAAAATAGGAAATCAAGTCTCCGCTTTTAGCTACATAAGCTTTTGAATATACAACTGTATGACCTTCTACCTTAGGGGCCACTTTACAATGAAGGGCTTTTAAATCTTCACAAACTCGTTCATACGAAAAGTAATCAACCCGATCGACTAATTCAGTGGCCGCTTGTCGATCTTGATCTTCAAATTGAGACAACCACAAATCATGAGAAAATGGCAAAGCAAGCAAAAATAGAAAAATCATTATCGTTACTCCTGATTCAAAAAGGCGACAGTATAACTCAAAACAGAGCAAATTCAAAGTATAATGGTCCCAGAAATTTGGACAGGTGTTTAAGCTAGTACCTCCAACAAAAAGGGGGCCAGCATGGCCAAAACGAAAAAGCAATATTCACCGGAGTTCAAACTCAAGGCGGTGATTGAGATTCTCAAAGGAGAAAAGACTGCCACCCAGATTGGACGCCTTAAGATGGAGATCGAGTGGCTTAAAAAAAATTGGGAGCTTTGAGCTGAATCAGCGACGAGCCCTCATTGAACGCAACCAGCAATTTTCTCTCGTAAGACAATGCGGGCTTCTGGGAATCAGCCGGTCAGGGATATACTATGATCCGCGAAAACCTACAGAAGAAGACCTTCTGCTCATGCGTGCGATTGACGAGGAATATCTCGAGCATCCGTATTACGGAAGGAGGCGGATGACGGTAGAGATGAGAAAGCGCGGTTTTTTAGTGGGGCAAAAGAGGGTTAGGACTGCGATGCAGACAATGGGGCTGGAAGCGATTTACCCCAAGCCGAACTTGAGTGCGGCGAATAAGCACCACAAGAAATTCCCGTATCTGCTGAGAGGTCTGAAGGTTGACCATCCTGATCAAGCCTGGGCGGGCGATATCACGTATATTCCCCTAATCGCTGGATTCGGGTATTTGTTTGCGATTATCGATTGGTTTAGCCGATATGTGATCGAGTGGGAGCTATCGAATCTTCTCGATGCTGCCTTTTGCATAGAAGCTTTAGAGAGAGGTCTCCTGAAAAAGAGGCCTGAGATTTTTAACACGGATCAGGGAGTGCAATTTACAAGTCGCCAATTCACTGGACGGTTAGAGGATGACGGGATCAAAATAAGCATGGATGGCAAGGGAAGGGCCTTGGACAATGTGTTCGTAGAAAGGCTCTGGAGGAGCGTGAAATACGAAGAAATTTATCCGAAAGGATATGAAAGCCTGAAGGAAGTCCGGCAGGGACTTCAGACGTACTTCAAATTTTACAACGAGAAACGACCGCATCAAGGACTCGATTATCGGACACGGCGGAGGTTTATTTTGGAAAATAGACAACCGTGTCAAGCGCACAGAAGGCAAGGGGCTTTGCCCCTTGTCGGACCCCAGCAAAGGGCTGTCTGCCCTTTGCAAACCCGAGGGCTGTTGGATGGGGCTTCTGAACTTGAATTGTATAAACAGAGGTCGCTAGCTTAAATTATGCAATTTTCTGTCTTGACGTTTGGGACCACCTGACCTTATCCACTTTAGAGCATCGTATTAATTTCATAGAGGCACTGTCCTCTCACTACCTATAACATAATAGAACCAATCATCATCGGGCGTCCGATCGATGTTTTTTTGGATATCTATAAGGGGCTGCTTTAACTTATATGTTGAATTTTCAGCATCTTGATCAAAGCAGGTGGCTTTTTTTCTGGCAAAATTTTCTGCGAAAATTTGGCCAGAACTGGAATCCTTTCAGGCGATGCGCTACTTGCGTGCGTCGTCGTCCTGAAAGCCGGTTCGCGCGCTGCATCGCGCTTCACTTCGATTTCAGACAAAAGCCACGCAGGTGGCTTTTTTTCTGGCTTATTTTTCTTCGAAAAATGGCCAGAACTGGAATCGAACCAGCGACACAAGGATTTTCAGTCCTCTGCTCTACCGACTGAGCTATCTGGCCAAAAGAAAATGACACTATGGGACAAGTACAATAAGATAGAAAGTCGATAGATTTAAGGCAATGACTTTTGGATAAAAGCGGTTTCTTGACGGGTCGGTTTGATGATGGCCATGTCTTTGACGATGTTCACGGCTTCGATCATTTGCAGGTCATCGAGGCCCCAATTCTGTTGGCTCGTCTGTTTGAAAGCACGGACGTTCTTTTCTTCCTCAATTGCTTTCAGGTAGAGGGTAAAATCTTTATTTTGTTTAAGGCGGTAACTGCTATTCGCTTGAAGTCTGGGCAGCATTTGGGTCCAAAGAGAGAGTTTTTTTTGCAGAGTAGGCAGATAGTTTCTCTGAAACCACTGTTTATTTCTGGGATCGACATCGACCAACGGATCGACGTAGGCCGAGGGAATGCGGTCGTTTTTCAATGGGTACTCTAAATAGCGTTCACCAATCGCAAGACCGGAGTAGGAGGTGGGAACAACGAGATCTGCCTGGACGCCATCGATCTGAGTTGACCGTCCTGAAACGGTGTAATAACGTCCGACGGTGACCTTAAAAAAAGAAGTTGCTCCGGAGTCTGTGACGGTTTGGTATTGGATTGTGCCTTTGCCGTAGGTGCGTTCATCGCCGACGACAATCCCTGTTCCATAATCTTGAAGGGCTTGGGCGACAATTTCTGCTGCCGATGCAGAACCTTTGGAAGTGAGGATGACAAGGGGGCCGGCATAGTAGCTGCGGCCATCGAGATCTCGCAGATACTGAGTTTCTCCATGGGCGTATTTTGAGATGACGATAATTCCGCTCGAGACGAATAGTCCGGCAACTTTGACAGCCTGATTGAGAAATCCACCAGAATTTTCCCGCATATCGAGGACGAGGCCAATGAGGTTTCCTTGCTTTTTGAGGGCCCTGATCGCTTCCCGCATTTCGATTTCACAATTGGACCCATCGCTGCTTTCATAAAAGGAAGGAAGATTGATTTTACCGATGATTCCATTCCCGAATGGCTCAAAAGAATAGTTAACACGATCGTCCTGCATCACGATCCTTTCCCGCTTGAGCTCTATGCGAATAATTTGGGATGCTCCAACGTCACTGCGCCGCAGGCCGAGGAGAATTCTGCCTTTGCCATTTCCCTGAAGCTGTTTCAATACGTCCTCATAAGGGACATTTATCACATTTTGACCATCAACCTCGACCAAGAGATCGCCCGGGTTGATTTTTCCGCTCCGTTGGGCCGGCCCCCCTTTGATCATATCATGGATCACAACGCCTTCGATGCTTTCGCGCAAGACGACTCCAATCCCGTCAAATTGTTTTTCCAGGCTGGTGCGCATTTCGTGGGCTTCCTCAGGACTGTAATAGGAGGTATGGGCGTCGAGGCTTTTGGCAAGCGCCTTGAGAACATGCATACACAAAAAGTGGTCGGTTTTGACGTCTGTTAAATAAGTATTTTCTAAACGGACAAAACGCCTCTCCCAGAGAGTAAATATTTTTTTACGTTGCTCAGGCGCCAACACAGCCAAATTGCTCGCGTGCTTTTCGACCCAAAGGACCCGCTGAAGCTGTCTTCGGATCCGGTCTTTTAACTCTTTTTCGCTGCGCGGATAGTCGACATAGCCGCCGCCGCCCCCCAACTCGGGCTCTTCTGCATTTCCGATGAGCTCTGATTGAAGCTCTTTTCTGTAGCCCTGGGCTCTGACAATGGCGTTTTGGATGATGGCATTGATTTTTTCATATTCTGAAAGATCGTCCTGATAGTAATTTTGGATGATCGTCCTGATTTTGTCATCTCTGGGCTCTAAATAAGGCTTGGTTTCGCTAGCGAGAAGATAAACCTTATCGGGATCAAACTGTTCAATGAAAATTTTAAGAGAGCGCTTTGCTATAAGTGGAGAAAATTCTTTATACTCGACATGATAGCCGAGCATATCCGCCATCGCCTTCCTAACGTCTTGCTTTCTTAGCTGAAATCCGCCGCTTTGAAAACCAAAGAGGAAAAACCCAACAATCGGCAACAGGAAAGTTCTAAATAGTCGAAAAGAAAACATCGATGCCCCCCTTTTCTTTATTTACCCGATATCTCAATTTTTAAAAATTTATTTTTATCGCAATAAATTCTCTATGCACGTTATATTCCTCAAATGTCTTTATAAGAACCTTATGCAAGGAGAAAGGCGAAAATGCCGACAATTAGCCAATTAGTACGCTTTGGCCGTAGACCGAAAGTGAAAAGAAAGAAATCTCCGGCCCTGCAGCAATGCCCACATAAACGGGGTGTATGCCTGCAAGTCAAAACAAAAACACCGAAGAAGCCGAATTCCGCGCTGCGAAAAGTAGCATGGGTACGCCTTTCTAATGGTCAGGAAGTCATCGCCTATATCGGCGGTGAAGGCCATAACCTGCAGGAGCACAGCATCGTTCTCGTCAGAGGCGGCCGTGTGAAAGATCTTCCTGGCGTTCGTTACCATATCGTCCGCGGATCTTTAGACTGCGCTGCCGTCAAAGACCGTAAAAAATCAAGATCCAAATACGGGGCAAAACGTCCTAAGTAATAGTAGGATATCTAAAGATAGATATCCTGGCTCACCATTGCTCTTTCATTTGTAAGAAGGGTCAATCGCGGGCCGGGCGTGGAGTTGAAGACCCATGGCCCAAATGAAGTGGATATAAAAAAAATGGGTGTGCCGCAACAGGTATGCTAGCACAATGCGACGTGTAGATCCACTACCCCCACAAGCATTGCTCAGCATTACAGGTTAAGGACCACCAAAAAATGAAAGAGGAATAAGTCATGTCAAGAAGAAGACGAGCTGTGAAAAGAGAAGCGGAGCCAGATCCTCTTTACAACAGCTATGTTTTAACGAAGTTTATCAACAAACTCATGATCAGCGGCAAAAAATCGACCGCCCGCCGCATTGTGTATAATGCCATGGAAAAGTTTGCCAAGAAAATCAAAGCAGAAGACCCTTTAGCCGCCTTTGAGCAAGCGCTCGAAAACGCCAAACCCGCTCTTGAAGTCAAATCTCGACGTATCGGGGGCGCAACATATCAAGTTCCCGTCGAAATTGCCGCCGACCGCCGCACAGCGATGGCGATGCAATGGATCATCAAGTATTCGCGTGAAAAAGCCGGCCGTCCCATGGAAGAAGCTTTGGCCACAGAATTGATTGATTGCTTCAACAACCAAGGAGCGACGATCAAAAAGAAAGACGATACCCACCGCATGGCGGAAGCAAACCGCGCCTTCGCGCACTACAAATGGTAAGAGGGAAATTGTATGGGTAAACGACCAGAGACAGACGAGTTAGATAATGTCCGGAACGTCGGCATCATGGCCCACATCGATGCGGGCAAAACGACAACAACGGAAAGGATCCTCTTTTATTCCGGAAAATTGCATCGCATCGGCGAAGTGCACGAAGGTGCTGCTACCATGGACTTCATGGAGCAAGAGCGGGAAAGGGGGATCACAATCACCTCCGCTTCTACCACCGTGTACTGGAAAGGACGCAAAGGGGAAACCCACAAAATCAACATCATCGACACCCCAGGCCACGTCGACTTCACAATTGAAGTCGAGCGATCCTTGCGCGTCCTCGACGGTGCGGTCGCCGTGTTCGACGCTGTCGCCGGCGTGCAGCCGCAATCCGAGACAGTCTGGCGCCAAGCAGAGCGTTATAATGTCCCGCGAATCGCGTTCATCAATAAGATGGACCGCGTGGGGGCTGACTATTTTATGGCCGTCAATTCGATGAAAGAAAAACTCGGCGCCAATGCCGTCATCGTCCACTGTCCAGTCGGCTCAGAGTCCGAGTTCAAAGGGATGGTCGACCTCATTACGATGAAAGCGTATCTCTTCCTGGACGAGACGATGGGAGCAAAATACGAGACAACAGAAATTCCTGAAGACCTCCTCGCCCGCTGCAAGGAGCTGCGCCAGCAAATGCTCGAAGAGATCGCAACCGCCGATGACAGCAACGATGATTTCATGATGAAAGTGCTCGAGAAGCCGGACACCATCACGGAAGACGAGATCCATGCGGTTATACGCAGAGCGGTTTGCACAAACAAGATCAACCCCGTCCTTTGCGGAACAGCCTTCAAAAACAAAGGGATTCAGCCGCTTCTCGATGCGATCGTCGCATGGATGCCTTCTCCTCTCGATAGAGGGATGATCAAAGGAATCAACTATTCCAACAACGAACCGATGGAACTCGAACCCCGCGACGATGCACCGCTCGCCGCTTTAGCATTTAAGATCATGTCCGACCCTTATGTCGGCAGATTGACATTCGTTCGCATCTATTCCGGAACACTCAGAAAAGGTGTCAGTCTCGTCAATACAACAAAAGACAAGGATGAGCGCGTGTCCCGCCTGCTCGAGATGCACGCCAACCAGCGTAAAGACCGCGACGAGTTTTTCACGGGCGATATTGCCGCTTGCATCGGTTTAAAATACACGAGCACTGGTGATACCCTCTGCGCTGAAGACTCCCCGCTTCTGCTTGAGAAAATGGATTTCCCAGAGCCTGTGATCTCGATGGCGATCGAGCCGAAGTCGAAAGCCGACCGTGAGAAATTATCGCTTGCGCTCAGCGCACTTTCTGAAGAAGATCCGACTTTCCGCGTATTCACCAATGAAGAAACAGGACAGACCATCATCGCCGGTATGGGCGAGCTTCACTTGGAGATCCTACGCGACAGGATGTTCCGCGAGTTTAGCGTCGAAGCCAATGTCGGTAAACCAGAGGTCGCCTATAAAGAGACGATCACCGTTCCCGGCAAAAATGAGACGAAATACGTCAAACAATCCGGCGGGCGCGGCCAATATGCGCACGTCGTTGTCGAGATCGAGCCGAATGAAAAAGGCAAAGGCAATGAGGTCGTCAGCAAAATCGTTGGTGGCGTTATTCCAAAAGAGTTCATCACCCCGACAATCAAGGGGATTATAGAAGGTTTGGCGACAGGCGTTTTGGCCGGCTATAACCTTGTCGATGTCAAAGTCTCGATCGTCTATGGTTCCTACCATGAAGTCGACTCCAGCGAAATGGCGTTTAAGATCTGCGGATCGATGGCCGTAAAAGAAGCTGCGCGCAAATGTCACCCGATCATCCTCGAACCGATCATGAAAGTCGTGGTCACGACTCCCGAACAGTTCATGGGAGATGTGATCGGCGATATCAACCGGCGCCGTGGCAAGATCATGAACCAGACGACGCAAAAAACCGTCGTCATCGTTGAATCCGAAGTCCCCTTAAGCGAAATGTTCGGCTATTCCACGCAACTGCGCTCGCTGAGCTCCGGCCGTGCAAACTATGTCATGGAACCTTCTCACTTCGAGCGGGTCCCCCAAAAAATTCAAGATGAAATTACAAAAAAATAATGAAGGCACATTAGAAATATGGGCAAACAGTCAAAACAAAAAATCCGCATTCGACTTAAAGGCTACGACCAGCGCGTCCTCGATCGCGCGGCCGTTGATATTGTCGAAACAGCCAAGCGCACGGGCGCCCGGATTGCCGGCCCGATCCCTCTTCCCACAAAAAGAGAGATCTACACCGTTCTGCGGTCTCCTCACGTCGACAAAAAGTCGCGCGAGCAATTTGAGATCCGCACGCATATCCGCATGCTCGACATCCTCAACCCCACCCCCGACACAATCGACAAGTTGAAAGTCCTCCCTGTCGCTGCTGGCGTCGACATCAAAATCAAAGCTTAACCGCTTTCATGTCATAGGAGATCGTAAAGATCTCCTATGTTTTTTTCAGGAAAAATAGTTTAGATTCTCTCTTAAGGCGTGAGGCTTGAGCCCGGATACGACGGATAATTCGGCTCGTCTTGGTAGATGAGGTCGTAGGCCGGGGGGCGTTCCCTTTTCATGTATTTGCCGACAACCTTACCGTCCCGGACAATCAGAAAATAATGATTCTCGGCAGCGATGTTGTTGCCTACATCGATGCGCTCAATATATTCATATTCTTGAGTGCCGTCTTTTTTATTATGGACTGAATAAGGCTCCCCGACTTCCGATTTGACCGTTGAAATCGGTTCTCCGGATTGAACGCTGTCGTAATTTGCATAAGTCATGAGCGCTGGGCGAGAAAAGCAGCTTGCGAGAAATAGCAAAAGAGATAAGAGCAACGGGCCGGTTAACTTGTTTGCTTCCATACCCTTCCTTGAATTAATGTGCGGAATTGATCGCTTGTCGCATATTCGGCGCGCATGAGGTAATTGTTATCATCTTGCTTTTCGTAAAGTTCAAATCCTTCAAAGCCTATGTCGATGATGCGAAATTCCCATGCGATAACTTTCTCATTGATGAGGCCGGTCCCAGTGACGCGGCCCAAAGCCTGATTTTCTAAATCGATGGTAAATTCACCGCTGGTGCCCACATTGTAAATTAAAAATTCGTTATGCATCACATCGGAGAGGCCTTTGACTTGAATCTCTTGAATGCATTCGATGCGGCCCTCGCCGTCAGGATTGGTGCTATTCCACCGTGTGAAAAAAGCAAGCTCTTCCGCGACCATGTTCAGCTGAATTTTTCCTTGGCCAAGCCAAGAACTGGGAGTCAATAAAAATGGATGTTGGTTAGCCATTAAAACATAAACCTTCTGCTATAAATACTTTGTAAAATTCCCAAAGCAGTCATCGTCGATAAAACTGAGGACCCCCCATAAGTGATCAATATGAGCGGAACCCCGGTGATTGGGAGAAAGCCACACATCATTCCCATACTCGCGATCATATGCATCGCCAGATAGGTCGTAATCCCTGCAGAAAGGAGCCGCCCAAAGCGGTCATTGGCCACTGCCGTCACCTGAAAACTAAAATAAAGCAAACCGAAGAAAAAGAGCATTAATAAAAAAACTCCTATAAGCCCAAATTCCTCCCCAAAGGCGGCAAAAACCGAATCGGTATGGGCGGCCGGAAGCCATTGATGCCCGGTAAATTCGCTTTTATGCCACCCGCTTCCAGTGAGTCCGCCAAGAGAGATCGCAGTCTGCGAAGCTTCCTGGTGGTAAGTATGGGGATTAAGCCGTTCATACTGATACTCTTTAATGACTTTGGTCGCATACGGGCGGAAATCATCATGAGAGATAAAGCCCAAAAACATCATGCTGACAAAGATAAGGCCGCCCAGGGCCATTATGCTCATCACAGTAATGACTTTTTTTTTGATTCCGCCAAAATAAAACATCACGAGAGCGATCGGATAGAGCACGAGGGCAGTGCCAAGATCGGGTTGTTTCAGGATGAGCAAAAAGGGAACAAAAACGATCAGCAGGGAACCCAATGTGGCTCTTTTCCGATAGGTTTCCCTGCCCTTATTTTCAAGATAAAGGCTCAAGGTCATCACGACGATCAGTTTTGCGTATTCAGAAGGTTGAAAGGCAAAATTGACCCCTGGAATCCGATACCAGCGATGGACGTTTTGTATAGAGGGAACAAAAAAAAGTCCGATGAGCAGCAGCAGGGTCCCAAAATAGAGAAACCAGGTCCATTCTTTGAGCTTCCGATAATCTAAGCCTGCAAAAAAAAGATAGACCACCCACCCCATGGCAAACCAACGGATCTGACTTTTCGCCACTGGAGTAAAAAGAGTTTCTTCCCCGATTTCCGCAGGGTCCAAAGTCGTAGAAGCGATGACCAGAATACTGATGAACATGAGTATCAGCAAGATCGGAATAGTCCTAAAATCGATGCGGCTAAGATAGCGATGATCCCACATGCTCTACTCGATCCCCCTCTGCTCAAATAAAAAGATGGATTGTAATTTTATTTGCATTATACTTGGTCCCCAACTTGGAGTTAAGTTCAAATTTTTTAGAGTTCCTATGGGTTGTTTAAAAAATATTTACTACATCCATTTTGATACGATCGACTCCACAAATACGTGGACTAAGAAAAATGCTGCCACGCTTGATCCCAACCAGCTGACTTGCGTGACGGCCTTGGAACAGACTTCCGGACGGGGTCGATTTTTTCGGAAATGGATCTCCCCAAAAGGACAGAATATTTATGCCACGCTGTTTTTTTGTCTTCCGCGCGATTGCCTTTATCTAATCAACCTCGGCCAGATCCTGTCTTTATCTTGCATTAGCGTCCTTAAGAAAAAAGGGTTTTGTCCGAAGATCAAATGGCCGAACGATCTTCTATTGGAAGGGAAAAAAGTGGCCGGTATCTTATGTGAAACGGTGTCTTTTGAGGACAGGATCGGCGTTGCACTCGGGATCGGCATCAATGTCAACATGTCGCAAGAGCTGCTGGAGACGATCGACCAGCCGGCAACATCTCTTGCGCAGCTGAGCGGCCAAACGTGGACTCTCGAACAAATTCTTGAGCCCGTACTTAAACAATTTCTCAAGGACCTCGATCTTTTAGAAACAAAAGGGTTTGAACCCTTTCGCCCGCTGTACGAAAGCTGCCTGGCCTACAAAGGAGAAACGATTTCCTGCAATGACGGCCTAAAAATGATAAAAGGAATTTGCCATTCAATTAATCCCGATGGTAGATTAAATTTACTTTTGCCCGATGGGCAAGTCGCCACTTTGAACGCAGGCGAACTATACTGCGAGCGGAGAAATTCTTGACTTTTGACGGTCTCAGAGTGGCTCAGATTTAAACGGTCGTGAGGAGGGCGATATGGAATCAGTACCGCCGAGGCTGCGGAAACACGAGAAGGTCCGGGCGGACCTTGGTAGGGAGAGCAGGTGAGCGAAGCGAACCGCACGGATTGTTCGAAGGTGGCCGCTATGATGGCCGCAAACAGTTAAGATGCTCTCCGTTCGCAGTATAAACCGAAAATGATTCTTAACCTGAGGTTTTGGGTCCGGTTTATAGTAGAGTGCCGTAGATTTCGAGGCAATTTTTGTGAATTTTGGCGCGTTCAATAGCTAGAGGCACCTATGCACGCGCCAAAATTTGCAAAAAGGCCCGAAAGATATGACAAGATACTAGTAAATGAATCCAAAACTCAGGGTACTAAACAACCCGAAGCGAGCCATGATGCGACTGATCTATTCTTTTCTCTGTATTCTTTTTTCCTTAAATTCGATCCATGCTGTTGAAGTTTTGACAATCAGCGATTCGATTGTCGACCATGTTTTGTATGTCGATGAAGAGTTTATTTCTTCCATTCCAGGAAAGAAAGGGGGCTCGGAACTTGTCGATGACCGCCTTTTCGGAAAAATCATCCAGGAAAGCGGATCGGAGCCGATGATACGGCCTGGAGCTTCCGCGGTGAATACGATCAAAGGATTAAGCCGGCTTGGCCATGTGTGCGCATTGATCACGACAATCGGAAATGATGAAGCAGGCGAATTCTTTTTGAAAAGCTTGCAAGATGAGGGAATCATTTTGACATTGCAAAAATCCTGCACTCCTACCGGCAAGTCCGCTTGCATGGTGACTCCCAATGGAGAAAGAACGATGCGCACCTTTTTGGGCGCATCCAAAGAAAATGGCAAAATGCAGCTCAAACAGGATCCATTTAAAGGAATTTCCCATTTTCATCTCGAAGGGTATCAGCTTATGCATCGCAAACTCGTCCTCGATGCCATTTCGTTCGCGAGGCAACAGCACGCGACGATCTCTTTAGACCTTTCTTCTTTTGAAGTTGTGCGCGCCAATAAAGAGTTCATCTGGGAATTGCTGAAAACGGGCTGCATAGATGTTATTTTTGCCAATCAGGAAGAAGCATTGACGTTGACGGGTCTTCCCCCTAAAGAAGCTTCTGCCTTACTGGGGGATCAATGCGCTGTTTCTGTTGTGACCATGGGAGAAAATGGATGTTACGTCCAGGAGGGAACCAGCCAGTGGCGGTGCCCTGCCATCTCCGTGAATCTTATCGATACGATTGGAGCCGGTGACCTTTTCATCAGTGGCTTTCTCCATGGTTATCTCACCGAAAAGCCTGTACACACATGTGCATGTATTGGAACGCTCCTCGCATCCCATGTCATACAGGTCCTGGGCGCTGAAATTCCTCTAGGTTACTGGCAAACGATCCACGAAGAAATTCTATTCATTGAGTAACGGGACGTGATAAGTGTAGCAACCTATCCGCAAAGTGGTGAGGTTTTATTTCTCTTCGATTTTTGAGCGCGTTTATAATCCGCACTATTTTTTTGAGGCCATGCGAGAAACACGTTGTCGAAAAAAAGATTAGAAAGGCGGCAAAAGAAAGAGAAAGAAAATCCTCATGGCTTTGCGGATAGGTTGATAGCCCAAACGCCTCCGGAGCAAATTAGGCCTATTCCTATCCATGCTAAAAGATTAGGTATCTGACCATAGAAGGCCCAATCCAGGAGAACAGAATAAACAACTGCAGAGTAACAAAAAGGTCCCAGCTGAGAAGCCTTTGCAAAATGGAAGGATCGAACAAAAGCCCACTGTCCCAAGGCAAAAGACACGCCAATTGCCATGATCTCTCCCCATAAAATCCAGTTTCCCTTGGGCCAACTTGTGAAGAGAAATGGCATGCAAATCAATGCGCAAATCAAAAAGTAGTAAAACATCACAGTATGATTTCGTTCTGTATAAGAAAGTAATCGCAGAGAAACCATATTTATACTTCCAAGAACGCCTGCGCCAAGGGCAAAAAGAGCTCCGATCTGAATAATTTCTTTCCCCGGTTGCAACACGAGAAGGATCCCAATAAATCCGGCAATTATGCCCGGCCACATGCGATGCTGAATCGGGATTTTGCGCCAAATCAGAACGACAAACGGAATCCAAAGAGGAGAAGCATTGTTGAAGAGTATCGTATCTACTAAAGATGTGCGTTGCACAGCAAGAAAACTCAAGAAGATAGCCACAAGACTCACCAAGGTTCTGAAAAAAATCAGACCAAATCTTTTAGTCTGCACAAGTCTCCAACCATGCTTGCCGAGCCAAGGCAGCACGGTAGCTAGCCCTACGATATTTTGGAAAAATAAAATGGAGCCTAAAGAAACTTCTTTGCTTGCAAGGCGCGCAAGCAATGTCATTATAGTAAATAATAGGCAGGCAACCAGAAAATAACCAATTCCTATCCAATAATGACGGATGTGCTGAATCGACTCCTCTGATTGGGATGGATGTTGCATCATTGAACTCTTTCCCCAAGAGATAGACGAAAAAGAAATATAAGCCTAGTGCCCCGTTTCAAAAAACTTTTGTAATAACTTCTGCGTTAAAGCCGCTATAATCAACTTCCGAAGCCTGCGGTCGTCGATTCTAGCGGGCTTTCACGCTAGAACTTATCTGAAAATTTTCTGTAACGTGGTACCAGTGCCCATCAAACCCTAATGAGGGGTTGATGGAGCACCAGGAGAGCATTCTAGGTTTTGAGGAATGAAGCGTCGGGGACGATGAGTAGGTTCTTGTCGACTTTGGCCCGTAAAATTTCTTGGATCGCGTGGAGAGTGGCGCCGGTGGCCGAATGGCAGGATGTGCAGGCGCCTTCATAGGCAATGATGAGCTCCCGGTCGTTGACGAGATCGACGATCTGCACACCGCCTGCATCTAATTCGATGTAAGGACGGATCTCGGTTGCGATGACCTCTTCGATCACGGCGATTTTTTGCTCTCGGTTTAAAGCATCCCAACCCGGATACCCCGCTCCGCTTTCTCCTTTTGATTCAAGAGGCGTGGGAACATAATTTTCCGCAAAAGGAATATCGAGACATTGTTCAGCGGCCTGTTCGATGGCATCCAGGACGAGATTGAGGTAGGCATTCGTTTCTTCGGGAAATGCTGCTGTATCCTTTTTATCCCGCACTTGCTTGTCGATCAAATCCGCGGTCAATCGCATCGCCTGATCGTAATTTTTGCGGATGAGGATTTCGCAGGCCGCTTCCGCAGCTCCAATCAATGCTGAATGGCCGAAAATCTGGAATTTCGCATCAGCAATGATCCCATCGCTCTCATCGACGAGAAGATATAGGCCGATGATATTGCCATCTTCGGGGCTCCCTTGTTTGCCCATCGCCAGACGCATGCCCCGCTCCTTGGCTTCTTCTGCTGAAAAAAATCCTCCATGACGGGGATTTTCAATTTTCTGTGCGAGCTTTTTACTATAGCGGGACCAGGGAAAAGAGAGCGTGAATTTGCGATGGCTCATGAGATCTCCATCATGTGAGCGCTTAACCCTTGCAGTTTGCGCGCGCTTTCAACGACGGCCTTGATGGCATAGTCGATCTCTTCTTCTTTAGTTTCAAAAGAAAGGCTGAAGCTTAACGCGCATTGAGCTGAGGTCTCATCGACTCCGCAAGCGACAAGAACGTGGGAAAGCTTCTGACAATGGCCTCCGCCAACAGAAGCGTAAACCCCTTTACGGTTGAGCAGGAACAATAACGCATCACTGGAAACTCCAGGAAAAGCTATGGCGCTGCAATTGGGCAGTCTTTCCGCGTCGCGAAACAAAATGCGTGCTCCGGGAAAACCTTCTTGAACCCCTTTTTCGAATTTATCGCGCAGCCTGACTGTTTCCAAACACAAATAATCAAACATCTGATCGTTTTCTTCCAAAGCTGCGGCCAAAGCGGCTATTCCTCCCACGGGAAAACCCATCATGGCTGCCAAAGGATAAGAAAAGACCGCTTTTTCTTTGACAAGCAGTCCCGCTGTTCCCTTCGGTGCATGGAGAAGGCTTCCATCGAAAGACAAGTAATCGATATTCAAGTCTTCAAAGCGAAAGTAGTGCTTGCCGATGGTATAGCTGGCGTCGACATGCAGGCAAACCCCTTTTGCCTTGCAAGCTTCCGCGAGATCAGCAACAGGATGAACGACCCCGGTCAATCCATTCGCCCAGCAAAGAGACACTAAAGACGTTCGCGGGCGTAAGGCTTCGTCCAAAATTTCTCTTGTGATCTGTCCTTGTCCGTTGACGGAAAGGATTTTTCCGCTGCATCCCAATTCCTCTAATCGTTTTAACGACATCAAAGCAGGGGCTTCTTCGATATTTGTCGTGACAATATGGTTTTTGCCTGTTTGGCGGATGCTCTCAAAATAATGGGAATAGTAAAGATGGGTGATCGCATCCCCTTGGGAAGAAAAAAAATAAAAACGGTCTTCTTTCTTTGCTCCAAGCGTTTTCAATATCGATTCCGTTCCCTGATCCAATGCGGCCAGAAGTTCTCCTCCCATTTGATGGGGGGCAAGAGTGGAGCCCCAATGGTCGGTAAAAAAAGGGATCATCGCTTCAACAGACGATGGCACAGGACGGGTCACCGTGTGGTGATCCAGGTATGCTCTAGATACCATCTTTGCTCCACGACTCGCCGGCAAATGTATAGAGAAGAGGATCTCCAGTGGCCATCTCCAAATGCACGACTTCGTCTTTTGTCAAATTATCGAGGAACATCACAATCGACCGCAGCGAATTGCCGTGAGCGGAGATGAACACATTTTTTCCTTCTTTCAACAGGGGAAGAATCCTGTTTTTGAAATAAGGGATCGAGCGCGCAGCAGTCATCGCTAAACTTTCTCCTTCCGGAGGCGCCTCATCAAAACTTCGCCGCCAAATCTGCACTTGCTCGTTTCCGAATTTTCCGCGCATTTCTTCCTTGTTCATTCCCTGAAGCCGGCCGTACATTCTTTCATTCAATTCCCAGGAGTTGTATACAGGAATGCAATTCTCTTTGACCGATTCACTATAAATTTGCGCCCATTCCTCCAGCTTGCCTCCATCGGGATGCTGCACGCACGGCACCTTGCCGCTCGAATGGTGCATCATGGCGAGCATCGCGGTCATCTGCGCCCGGATGAGAGTCGAAGTAAAAATCACATCGACAGGGATATTGGCAATTCTTTTACCCCCCTTGATTGACTCTTCGACGCCTTTGACGCTTAAAGGGATATCAACCCAACCGGTAAAGAGGTTGAGCCGGTTCCACTCCGATTCCCCATGCCGCATCATAATTAATTTTGCAGATTTCTTTTTCATAGATCGCCTAGTTTAAGAATCTAAGTTTACCATCTGTGATAAAAAATAAAAACCAAATAAAAATTTTAAACCATTGCGGTAATCATCGATCTCCTTTAAAATGTCTTCCATGGAAAAGAAAAAAAGATTAAGTAAAGCCCTTGCCGCCGCTGGCATCGCATCTCGCCGCGCTGCTGAGGAGATCATTTTTGAAGGCCGGGTCAAAGTAAATGGGACCGTTATCAAGGTTCCCCAGACCCTTGTCAATTGGGATTCCGACACGATTCTTGTCGATGAAGAACCAATCCAAGGCGAGGAAAAGAAAGTTTACTATATCTTGAATAAACCTCACGGCTTCATTTGCTCAAACACTCGTGTCGGCTCTAAAAAACTCGTTATCGATCTTTTTGCCCATCTTGATCTTCGCGTTTTCACAATTGGCAGGCTCGACCGCGACACCACAGGTCTCCTCCTCGTCACCAATGACGGTAACTTTGCCAATAAAGTGATCCATCCTTCGTCGAATATCTCAAAAGAATATCTTGTCAAAACTTCACAAGAAATCACGGACGTTCATCTGAAAGCGATTTCCAAGGGAACTTACATCGAGGACGGCTTGGTCAGACCTGTTAAAGTCGAAAAAGTACGCAAAGGCACTTTAAAGGTCGTTGTCAAAGAAGGGAAAAAAAGAGAAGTGCGTCTGCTCGTGCAAAATGCAGGTCTCGATGTCGTCGAACTTTCCCGTATTCGCATCGGAGGCCTCCGACTGGGTCCTCTTCCTGAAGGTGGTTTCCGTGAATTGACCGAAACTGAAAAAAAAGTCATTTTTCAAAATCTTTGAACGAAATAGGCCAACAGCCTAGAATGTCGATTTGCTCTACTAAACGACTTCATCATGCTCAATATTGCCAGACTCTTTGGAAAATCCCCATTTGCTCCCCTGCAAAGCCACATGAAGAAAGTGGCTTTGTGCGTGGAAAGATTATCTGACATTTTTAAAGCGCTTTCCAAAATGGACATGGAAAGAATCGAAAAGCTTGTCGCCGATCTCTCGCGCATGGAGCACGAAGCTGACTTGACGAAGAATGACATTCGGAACCATTTGCCAAAAAGCATCTTCCTCCCTATGGATCGCGCCCACTTTCTAGAAATTTTGTCCGTCCAGGACAGTATCGCCGACAAAGCTGAGGAAGTCGGCATTCTCCTCACATTGCGCCCCGTAGAAAGTTTTCGCAGCTTTACCGACGACCTGATCGCTTTTTTTAAGAAAAGCGAGCTTGTGTTTCTCGACGCGAAACAAATCATCGAGGAGATCGATGAACTTCTGGAATCATCTTTCGGAGGGATCGAAGCTGAAAAAGTCAAGGCGATGGTCGAACAAACGGCCAATAAAGAACATGAAGCGGACAAAATGCGTCGGGAACTGATGAAACAACTTTTTACCTACGGTGACACGTTGACGACACCGGCTTTTTTTCTTTGGATGCGCCTCATTGAGGAAGTTGGCGAAATTTCCCATCTTTCCGAACGGCTCGCCAACCGCATTCGAATGATTTTGGAACTCAAATAACCGGAGTTTTGTAACTGGCTCTGTAGATGCCGAAGATTTCGACGCATTCAAAGGATGCTATGAAATGAACTCAAAACTCAGGTAAATAGCACACTCTTAAGGAATGGAAACCGCAGTCATTTTAAAAATTCTAGTGCTCGTCGTCGGTTTCTATATGGCATGGAATATCGGCGCGAACGATGTTTCCAATGCGATGGGCACTTCGGTCGGTTCCGGCGCTTTGACTTTGAAAAGAGCTGTCATCGTGGCCGCCATTTTTGAATTCAGCGGCGCATTTTTTGTCGGGGCCAACGTCTCGGAGACCGTGCAGCGCGGGCTTATTGATACCGACATGTTCATCACCGAGCCAATCGTTCTTATACTGGGAATGTGCGCAGCTTTGCTTGGAACGGGCGTGTGGCTGCAAATCGCTTCCTATTTTGGCTGGCCGGTTTCTACGACCCATGCCATCGTTGGAGCGATTTTGGGTTTTGGCGGGGTCGTCGGAGGAATGGATGCGATTCAATGGGGCGAAGTGGGATCCATTGCACTGAGCTGGATTGTCTCTCCTGCTATTTCGGCCATTATCTCCTATTTAATCTTCAATATCCTGCAGCGGAATATTCTCTATGCGATGAACCCCACGGAAGCTACAAAAAAATTCCTGCCTCTCCTCGTTTTTATTGTTTTCACGACGTTTGCTCTCAGTTTGATGTTTAACGGCCTGCAAAATCTCCATCTCCACATCGCTTTTTCCGAAGCGCTTGGCATTTCTATCGTCATCGGCATTGCTGCCTCTGCGATATCTTTTCTTTTCGTCCGGAGAGTTCCTCTTCCCACTGTGGAGAACCGCCCTCCTTCGCGCTATTTGCCCCAAACAGTTGTCAGCCTGGAAAAGGCAATCAAACATTTGCAGCGGGTTCAGGTCGCTTCTTTTGATGAGACCCACGACAAGGTCAGCCACGTTCTCCACGAAGTGCGCGCTCTCTCGAATAAAGTCCGCCAAGAGACAAGCTTATCTGATCGCGCGTCCGAATACCGCACTGTGGAAAGAATGTTTGTGTATTTGCAAATATTAACCGCTTGTTTTGTTGCATTCGCACACGGCGCTAACGATGTCGCAAACGCGATCGGCCCCGTCGCCGCCGTGCTCGATGTGATCAAAAATGGGATGATCTCCGATGTCACCACCGTTCCCCCTTGGCTCTTGGCATTTGGGGGCCTTGGAATTGTCGTGGGGCTGGCAACTTGGGGATGGCGTGTGATTGAAACGATCGGGAAAAAGATCACAGAGCTCACTCCGACCCGGGGATTTTGCGCGGAGTTTGGTGCTGCCACAACGATATTGGTCGCTTCTAAACTCGGATTGCCGATCTCTACCACTCACTGCCTCGTCGGAGCTGTTCTTGGAGTCGGTCTTGCTCGCGGAATGCGCGCCCTTAATCTCACGATGCTCCGCGATATTGCGCTTTCCTGGATCATCACTCTCCCAGCGAGCGCGGCGATGAGCATCCTCCTTTTCTATGCTTTACGCTCTATTTTTATCGCCTAACGGGGCTAACGTTTTCTAATCAATTTTGAATTTGCCACTCCGTGGCCCTCTTCGAAGATGCGGGCAATGGACCTGATCCATTGCTCCCTTCGGTTCAGGGCCGGGCATCGAAAGGCCCGCATTCCTGTTTTGCGTATTAAAGGAAGATAGAGATGTTCAATCTCATACAGAGTTTCAATATGATCGGAAGTGAAGCTTAAGGGGACAACGAGGGCATTATTTCTTCCTTGCGCCCATTCCGTTGTTGCTTCACAGACATCCGCCGTATAAGGACGAATCCACTCTTCTTTCCCAAACTGGGATTGATAGGACAGTTTGGCGACTGCTTTAGGGAAACAATTTTTCAGCAATTGAAAACTCGCCACACATTCTTTCTCGTAACTGTCTCCGGTATCGACAAAATTCTGAGGTACCCCATGAGCAGAAAACAGAAGAGCCGTCTCCTCTTCTCTTAAGCCCATTTCTGTTAAACAATCCCGAATGAGCCGTTCGAAGGCGGCAATATACAAAGGATGCCCCTGATACGATTTTATCCATGATAATTTGTTTACAGCGGACAAGGACAAATGCTTGGAGAACCATAAAGCTATACTGCCCGTTGTCGCATAACTGAATTGCGGAAACATGGGAAAGACGCGGATTTCCGATATAGCCTTTAAACTTTCGATCTTTTCGACAAAGTCTGGGTGGGTCTCGGGCAAATACCGATGAAAAACAATCACTTTTTCCCCGAGAATAGCGCCAACCTGGTGTGCAATGGCTTCCGTATCCTCGTGAATGGGGGATTTTCCCCCGATCAGCGCGTAGTCCGGAGCAATTTTCTTGCTTCTTTTTTTGGCGACGCGTGTAAATAGAAAGCGATGAAGAAATGCAGGGAAGGGGGTGCGCAGAACTTCCTGGTCCGTAAGGAGCTCAATTAAAAATTCCTCGATCTCCTGTAAATTCCTCGGGCCTCCAAAATTGACGACCAAATAGGCAGTTTTTTTCATAGTGCTCTAAATAAAAAGGAGATACCATGGTCCCACAATCCTCAATTTTCCGCACTCTAATGAAGAAGATTTCAATTTTACTATTAGTTCTTTGCACGTTGCTCAGCTGCAGCAAAAGCTCCAACGGCGGCCGCCGCGTCGCATTGGATCCCTATTGGTCCCCCTTGGACTTGGGCACAAGAGCTCACAATGTCACCGCTTGTTCCACGAACCTTCTTACAGAAATCGGCAAGCTGGAAAAAATCCCTTTCGTCAAAGTCTCAGTAAATGGGAATGATTTGATGGAAGGACTGCAAAAAGGCCAATATGAGGCGATCCTCTCGTCGATGCAACCCTACATTTTCAATCGAGACCTGTTTGATTTTTCCGACATTTATCTAGCTCTCGGGCCGGTCCTCGTCGTGCCCGCTCAATCTAAGATCGATTCGCTTAAAAATTTAGATGGCAAAGAGATCGCTGTCATCGCAGGATCAACCTATGATCAAATTTTGGAAAAAAGCAATGGCGTCTTGATCCGTTTCTACGATTCTATCCCAAAAGCATTGAATGATATTCTTCTGGGTGTTGTGGACGGGGCGATGATCGATAGCTTGTCCGCGACAGCTTATTGTCGCGACCTCTACGAAGGCGAACTGAAAATTGCCACAGCCCCACTAAATGACGAAGGACTGCGAATGGTTGTCAAACATAACACCGCCCCCGATCTCATCAAAGGGTTCAATGCAGGCCTTGCCCAAATGAAAAAAGACGGCTCCTACCAAAAGCTTATAGGAAAGTGGGGGTTTTGAGTAATCGATAGATAATTTCTGCAACAGGGGACTAAAGAATTCTGCATTTATCGTGTTCACTGTATTCCGCGCGCACTTTTTCGAGCTCTTCTTTGTCGACGCGGCATATAGAGATGTCCCAAACGAGTTTGGCATAGTTGTGGATCGATTCGTCTGACGAAAATTTTCCCATGGCCGCAATATTGTGAAGGGCATAAGTTGCCCATTTTTTTGGGTCGAGGTAAAATTCCTCCACTTTTTTTTGCACTTCGTAAAAGTTTTGCAGATCATTCAACACAAAATAGCGGTCAGGCATGTCTCCGTTCACGCTTTCCAAAAGATTGTGGTAAAGGCTGCTGTTGACTTGATGTTCTAAATCGTCCTCAGCAAACGTTCGGTCTCTAAGAGAATCCAAAGCTTGATGAATGGCCGGAGAGTGCATATAAATGTCCCAGGGGTTGTACGTGCGGGAAGAACGCAGCCTGGCATTTTCTTCCGCTGTTTTCCCGAAACCAAATGGCCACCATTTGTCTGTGATCTGTTGATGCATCTCGATATTCGCACCGTCTTCCGTGCCGATAGTGAGAGCGCCGTTCATGGCCAGTTTCATATTGCCTGTCCCAGAAGCTTCCATGCCCGCCGTGGATATTTGCTCAGATAGATCTGCAGCCGGGATGATCAATTCGGCTCGTGAGACATTATAGTTTTCAACAAAGACGAGATTGAGTTTTTTGTTGACTTCAGGGTCGTTATTGATCTTCCGGGCAACGCAACAAATCAAATGGATAATATTCTTTGCAATGTCGTAGCCAGGGGCCGCTTTCCCCGCAATCAAAATCATTCTCTTGATTTTTCGCGCCTCGGGGTTAGCCTTGAGCTCAAAATAGAGCATGATCGCGTGAAGGATGTTCATGAACTGCCTTTTATACTCATGCATCCGCTTGACTTGAACGTCAAAGAGTGCCGACTCATCAAGGGTGGAATAATGGCCGAGGATTTTTCCACCGACACTGCGCAGAGGATTTTTTTCCCGAATATATTCGATAAGAGCGAGCTTATTTTCCCGCTTGATCTCGAAAAATTCCTTATGGCTGTCGGGATCTTCCGCGAACTTAGCGAGTTCTTGTATATGCGTAAAATTGACAATCCACTCTTTTCCTATTCTTTTGGAAATGAAATGAGCCAATTTAGGATTAATATGCAGAATCCAGCGCCGCTGTGTCACACCATTTGTCACATTGAGAAATTTTTCAGGCTGCATTTCGTAGAAATCTTTAAAGATATCGTGTTTGAGAATTTCTGAATGCAAGGCAGCAACGCCATTGACGCGATGAGAACCTATAACAGCAAGATTAGCCATCCGCACCTGTCCGTCCTGGATCACCGACATCCTTCGGACACGCTCTTCGTCGTCCGGAAATTTTTTGCGCACGGCATTGCAAAATTCCAAGTTGAGGCGCTCAATGATGTGATATTGCCTCGGAAGCAAATAATTAATGCGGTTCTGGTTCCATTCTTCAAGCGACTCCCGTAAAACTGTGTGATTCGTGTAATTGCAGCAGGTTTTGACGACTTCCCAGGCTTCTTCCCATCCGAATTCATGTTCGCGGATCATTAGCCGCACAAGCTCTGCGATTGTCAAAGCAGGGTGCGTATCATTAATATGAATGCGCACTTTGTCGGCAAAATCACTCAAGTCAGGATAGCTGTGGAGATGATGACGGATGATATCTTGCAAAGAAGCGGAAACGAGTAAAAATTCCTGCTTCAAGCGTATCCTCTTTCCCGTCTCGTGGTTATCGTTGGGATAAAGGACGTCGGTCAAAGAGGTGTTTTCCGCAGCTTGATCGAGAAGCCCCGCATTGAAGCGCTGCAGCTGGAAGTTGCGGGGAGATTCTTTCGTCGTCCATAACCGCAGCGTATTCACATTGAAATCGCCGCTCTCTTTGTAACCGATGATCGGAACATCATAGGCCAGTGCCCTGACCTCTTCGTAGTCGGTAATATCCAGGACTTCGACTCCTTTCTTATTCACAGCGGGGGTTGTTCTCCCTGCATAGTATACCGTTGTTGCATGAGTGTCGCGCCGGTATTCCCAGGGGTTTTCATGCAGAAGCCAGATCTCGGGCCGTTCTACCTGCATCCCATTCCAAATTTCCTGGTCAAAAATTCCATATTGGTAGCGGAGGCCGTAAGCGACGGCCGGGTATTGCTGCGTCGACAACGAATCGAGCAAGCAAGCCGCCAATCTTCCCAACCCTCCGTTTCCAAGCCCCGGATCAGGTTCGTAATGCTGCTCTTCGACGAAATTGCGCTTCAACATTTTCATCACGTGCTTGACTAACTCTGTCGCATGGATGTTCGTCACGTTGTTTCCAAAGAAACGGCCGGGCATATATTCCATGCAAAAATAGTAGAGCATTCTCGCCTGTTTCTTCCTGTAAGTATGCGTGCAGGCAGTCCAATTGATCATCAGCTCTTCCCGTATCGTCAATGCAAAAGCTCGATAAAACTCTTCAGAATTCGCTTCGTCGACCGTCACGCCCATCATCGTGATGAGGTAATGCTTGATTTTATTCGCCAAACTTTCCGCTTGAACCTGGATATTTGTTTCCAATTTGAACCTGATAGAGTTGCTTTCTTATTTTTTTTATGACATTACCAAGTTTTTAACACTAGGTTTAATGTTCGTGCAAAAATTTGATCTGATCGTCATTGGAACAGGTCCTGCAGGGGAAAAAGCCGCTGTCAAAGCCGCCTATTTCGGTCATAAGGTGGCCATTATCGAAAAAGAAGCTGTCTATGGCGGGGCGGAAGTCGTCACAGGCACGCTTCCTTCAAAAACATTGAAGGAAACAGCGCTTTTTTTATCGGGAAAATATGAGAAAGGACTCTACGGCATTGAAAGGGGCTTGGAACACGAAGCTTCTGTTGAAGATTTCATGTACCGGAAAAATTTTGTCAGCGCTTCGGCCGCTCAGGAAATCTATGACAATCTCATTCGCCATGGGGTCGCGATTTATCACGGCACTGCCATCTTTGAAGATCCGCATACAATCAAGATCAAAGGAGAAAAAGAAGAGCTCATTTGGGCAGAATACATCATTATCGCTACGGGATCCTATCCTCATCATCCCCCATCCATTCCTTTTGACGGCAAGCGCATTCACGATTCAGATACAATTTTGCTTATTCATCGCTTCCCCAGCTCTCTATGCATCGTCGGGGCGGGGGTGATCGGCTGTGAATACGCGACAATTTTTGCGACGATGGGAACTAAAGTCTATCTTGTCAACGACAAGGAACATATCCTTCCTTTCATCGATCACGAGGTTTCGACAAACCTCGTCAATCAAATGCAGGCCGCCAATGTGGAAATCCTCTTTAATAAAACTATCGGGGAAATCCAACCTGCCGATTCTGAAAAAGAAATGATCTCCGTCCGCTTGAAAAGCGGAGAAATGCTCTCTGTCGACATGTTTTTATTCGCTGCGGGAAGAAGCGGGAATACGAAGGAGCTGCGCTGCGACAAAGTGGGCATCGATCTCGGCACAAGAGAACAAGTGTTCGTCGATGCGCAATACAGGACGAATATTCCTCACATCTATGCAGTTGGCGACGTGATCGGATTTCCTGCCCTTGCCAGCACGAGCATGGACCAAGGCCGCGTCGCCGTCGCGCACATTTTCCAAACGCAAGACCTCGAGCATTTACCTTCCCATTTCCCCTACGGAATTTATACCGTCCCGGAAGTTTCTATGGTCGGCATTACCGAAGAAGAGGCGATCAAGCGCAACTTAAATTACTGCATCGGGAAAGCTCGCTATAGCGACATGCCCCGAGGCAAAATTATCGGGGCGAAATCAGGATTTTTGAAACTCATTTTCTCACGCGACGAGCTCCGCATCCTCGGGGTGCATGTGATCGGCCATCTCGCCACAGAGCTTATCCATTACGGCGTCATGCTCGTCGAAGAAAAGAAAAACCTCAACGATCTCATCGGCCAAGTCTTTAATTTCCCCACTCTTCACGAGCTGTATAAATATGCAGGCTACGACGGTTTAAGCAACTACACCGGTCACAAAGTTAAACCTTGAAAGAGCATCTGCGATTTTTTTCTTCGCTATTTTCTTTTAATTGATTTGTTTTATAACAAGATGTGCCGAAACTGGGTTCATTGCAGAACCGGCATGAGGAGTTAGCGTGAGTGCCGTAGCATTTACGGCAGGATTACGCACCGTGAGTAATGTATTGGGCATCGTGGTAGTTATAAGAGCCGAACCTACTATTTGGGAGGTTCCGGTCGCTCGTCCGACTACTGTTTGTCCTTGTTCAACAGGCCCGGCCCCAACATCCAAAGCCAAAACTAATTGTCCAGGTTCATCTATGCTTGCTTGAAAGAAGACTTCATAAGTTCCCACTGCAGGCAACTTAATTTGAGATGTTGATATCCGAGTAATGACTGCACTACTAGGCCCATCATTTGGAAAAAGTACGGCCCCGCCTACAGCAATAGTTGCCATATTATCAGTGGGCATCAATGCGTAAAAATCTGCATAATCAATCACTCCGCTCGCTCCTGTCGCACCTGCTGGGCCGATAGAACCGGTTGCTCCTGTCGCACCTGCTGGACCCACTGGGCCGATAGGACCCATTGCTCCTGTTGCTCCAGTCGCTCCTGTTGCTCCTGCTGGACCCATAGGACCAATTGCTCCTGTCGCTCCTGCTGGACCTGCTAGACCGATAGGACCGGTTGCTCCAGTCGCACCTGTTGCTCCTGCGGGGCCGATAGGACCCATTGCTCCAGTCGCTCCTGTCGCTCCTGCTGGACCGATAGGACCGGTTGCTCCCGATGGACCTCCTGGACTCGATATAACGACTTCCTGCCTCACGCGATCTCCGCGATCAGTGCCCGCAAACAATGCAGCTGGTAAGCTGCCAAGTGCTAATGTCATCATATGAATGCGTAAAATCATATTTTCTTCTCTTTGCCTAGGTCAAAGGCGTTTCAGTTTTCACGGTGTAGAACTCGACTCTAAAATACTTTGCAGAAGAAATTAAATTTAGCAAACGTTATATTTTAAAAATTGAAAAAAAATGCTGCATGACAGTTTCATAAAAGAGAATAATCACCTGTATGGCAAACAACCTCAAAAAAATCTCGAGATCTATACTGTTGACAGTTGAAAGTTATCGAAAATTTCTATTTCAGTGCTTTAATTTTTTGTTTGTTGAAGCAGCCCCTGTTCAAGCACATGAACGAACAAAAAGGTCGTCGCAGATGGCGGCCGTAATTGAAGATGCTAAAGCGGAAATTTTCCTAACTTTCAAGTGGAAGCAGTATATATTAGGCATATTGATTTTTGTAACACTCCAAGTAAATGCCTCAAATTGCATCTCGAAATCATCCTCTTGTGAGCTGATACCTTCAGATTTGCAGGAGGCACAGCCATCAGCGCTGCGAACAATTGCACAGCGTAAAATCGTTCTTTTGCAAGAGGAACAGGGTCTGTGCAAAAACACGCTCCAGAGCAGCAAGCCAATTTTGCCGAGAAGCGAGCCAACTGCTTGGCTCTGGTATAAACGTGAAAATACTGACGAAGCCAGTGGGCAGATTTTGAATCACGATTCGTATAATCAAAATCTTGCCCCCTCTCCATGTAGCCCACCTACATGTCGCTTCTCGCCCTATTCTGGACCTAATTGCATTCCCGTACCTTACTGCAGGGAAATAAACTTGAGGGGTGAATTATTATATTGGACAGCTGAATTGGGCGGGCTCGAGGCGGCTTTCGGAACTACAAAAATCACGATATCGGAAGCTGAAGGCATTACAAAGACGGTCGTCAAGGAGAGCGATAAAGAGCCCAATTGGCAATGGAGGCCCGGCTATCGCGTGGGTATTGATTATGCATTTGCTTGTTTTGTCCTCGAAGCCGATTGGACCCATTATGATGGGCATGCAAAGTTTAATGAAGATAGGCAGCACGGGCATTGGAAAATAAGATATGATACACTTGATTTGCTTTTTGGGCGTCGTTGTTCTGTAGCGCCGTGCTTCTATTTTAAGCCTTTTTTCGGAGTGCGTGGCTTACTTGCTCATCAATCATTAAAATCCAATCTTCAAGTTCAGGTCATAACATTAACAACAGACAATACGATATACACTGTTAAAAATGACAAAGAACATTTTTGGGGTTTTGGTCCCGAGCTTGGTTTAGAAGCAGACTGGTACTTGGGATGGCACTGGAGCTTATATGCCAGCTTCGATGTCGTCTCTTATTACGGGCGTGTTAAAAACAAAACATTCAATACGGATAGCTTTTCCTCTACTATAAATGTCAGAAAGGGATCAATCAAACATTGTTTCAATACAATCGGTGCAGACGGATCGATAGGACTACGTTGGGATAAAGCTTGGTCTGTAGCGAGCGAGGTGCTTCTAACGATCAAATTAGGCTTAGAACAACACCGAATTTATGACTTTAGCAACCTTGGATCGGATGGCACATTAAGCTTGGATGGAGCAAACTTGGCGCTCAGCCTTGGATATCGCTACTAAGTATTCCTCTTGTTGAAAAGCGGAGAAATGCTTTCCGTCCATATGTTTTTGTTCGCTGAAGCGGGAATACGGAAGAGCTGCGCTGCGACAACGTGGACATCGATCTCGGCACAAGAGAGCAAGTGTTCGTCGATACGCAATACAGGACGAATATTCCTCATATCTATGCAGTTAGCGATGTGATTGGATTTCCTGCCCTTGCCAGCACGAGCATGGACCAAGGCCGCGTCGCCGTTGCGCACATTTTCCAAACGCAGGACCTCGAACATCTCTGTGGTTATATTCATGGCGTACCAAATCTGGCTGGGAGCTTTTGCATCAAAGTCCGGCAATGCCAAAAGTTTACACCCCACCGTGCAACATCGCCATTCTTCCTAATTATTTTTTTTGAAAATTAAATGCATTTAAAAAATCTTTTGCCAAGTTCATAATCTTGCCTCATTCTGGAGTATCTATAAATTCTTCCGGAAAGTCATTTTCATCAGAAAATGCTTTAAATTGATGTCGCAACTTTTCAATGGCTTATATTGAGCATCTGTAATTCCAAAATCTTTGTAATTTTCCAAAATAGGATCGATATCGAAAAAGAGACAGACGGCTTCATCGAAGTCAGCTTCTTCTCCATTTATCCACGCCCCTTTGGTATCCTTTATCAGCGATGTGATCTATCATTCTGATATATGCTTCCACAATTTGTTTTCTTTCTATTTCGATCATATTAAATTAACTGGGGCAACATTGTTTAGGCAATGAACTTTATCCAGTAAAAAACTTATCTATTAGAGATTCGAGAATTTTACCTTTAGGAGTCAATTCGTACTTTTCATCGAAACCAGCTATTTGTAATTGTTCACCGCATATATCTCGAATCTCATCTGCTTGACCTTCAGGAATTTTTAATGAATACTTATCATTATATTGTTCACTAGAAAAAAATAATTTTCTATATTTATCGTCTAGAAATAACCCTTGGCAAAGATAGGTGTATTCCTTTCTATTCAGCTCTATCTTTAACATTACTAAGCTCATTATTTAATTTTTCAGTTTTTTTTGTTGAAGTCGGATTTACAGAAACGACTCGTTGTGTTTCTGGATTAATAACAACCTCTGCTTTTTGCCCTATAAACCGTTGGCTCGGTCTCCCAAAATTATCAATTCTAACCTCTTCAACTTTTCAAGGCGATGCAAGAGCATCTAAAATCGATTCTCTCGAAACTCCTCTTTCAACAGCTCTCTGTAAAGCATGATTTGTAAAGTTTGTGTCTTGAGCAGCGTTTTGGATATTTTTGGCAATGCTCCCTTCTGTTTTGCCAATATTCTCAAGCTGAGCAATTTCACGAGCATTAAATCCTAATTTTTCAGCAATAGTAACCATTTTACTTTGAATGATTTCAGCAATTTTGGCGATGCTTCCAATTTCTGCCGCAGTTTCGAGGAGCAAAGTTTTTTGAGCGATTTTGATGTTTTTGGCAATCGCGGCGAGTTCCTGTGCGCATTTCACCCTTCTGCTTGCGGGCGAAAATATCCGTCCCATGTTTTCCGAGAGCATACCCTGCCAGCTCTCCTTTTTGTTCCCAGGAGAGATTCTCCCACTGAATGATGAGCTGATGCATTTCTGGAGATAGGCCCTTGGCAATCACTCCCCACTGATCATCGCGGACCAAATTAACTAAGGCTAGTGGCAGCATCAACCAATTGTGCTGATGTCTGAATGGGATGTGTCACAAAGTCAGCAAAAAATAGAAGTAACCCTTTTGCAAGGCCAAGGCTAAATTCGGAAACAGAGAGGAGATTTGTCTTTTGGGCTTGTGTTAGGGAATGGGATTCGTTGGATTTGTCTCAATGACTCTTCCAAAATCATGGACAGCCTGGTCGTAATATCCAAATGTTAATGCTGTTTCTCCTCTTACCTGAGGGGAAAGGGTGTTAAAATTGACTTCTTCAGTGGGATTTGTAAACAAGTATGTATAATCGATGGAAAACTTATTATCGATCTCCGGATGCCCGACGTGAGGCCCTTGGGTCTACCCTGAATGGTACAGCATCTTGTCCCGAAGGGCAGTGAAACCATCATGGGCAAGCAGAGATCCTACAACCCTTCCGTCTTCTTCCCAGGAAATGCCTTGTTGCCCGTAGGCTGGATCTGCAAACTGGAAGAACTGATTCTTCTCTTTGAAAGAAGAGACTTGGGTCTGGATAGCGTCTGCCATTTCAGGGGGCATGTTGTTTGGGTCTGAAGGTGGAGAAGAGGTCTCATTATTGTCCGGCTGTATAAGGGCTGGGGCTGAGGCAACTACTGCTGCAGTTGCAGCGGTAGCCCCGGCTGCTGCTGAGGAAGCAGCTGCGACTGCGACAACCACAGCAGCAGCTGCAATGACGATAGCAGCTCCGATAATAATGGCTTTCTTATGTTTTTTGACGAAGTCCTTGATGTGAGTAACGATATTCTTTTTGTGCTTATGCTTGTCTTTTTTGTGTTTATGTTTACAGAGCAAGACCATAGCATCGTCCTCGCTATTCAAAAGCGCAGGATGATGTATGCGTAGGAAGAATCGCGATATGGGGAAAAATTGTAGGAATCCTCTTCGTCTTCGAAGAGGGCTGCGATGTCACTTTCTAAATTGGCAATCGCTGCAGAATCTCCTGGAAGCAAGCCGATTTGAGCAAGGTAAGCGAGGAAACGGCCAATTTTCTCGAGCTCTTGTTCTGACAGGTTGTCGATCCTTCCCTCTTCGATATCACGAACAAGCGTAGAACTCATCATAAGTGAGATTGAAATTGGCAAAGGGGATTTCCTGGAAATTGATCTGCTGGGGCGAAGAATGTCCATATTGAGGGCAAACAAAGAACGAAGGCGAAGCGACAAGAAGCATTCAATGGATGAGGCGGTTGAATTTGCGCATAAGGGATAAATTAAAAATTGCCTGCAAAATACTTATGCCTAAAAATTTCAATTTGTCAATCGGGGATTTTTTTTTATATTTTTTTCTCCACTGATTCAAGCGTTTTTGTTAATATCACGAAAACGACTGTGGAACCTATTCCAGAATTTGAAAAAATGCTTTTTGTGTCTTTTTCCACACCTTTTAATGCCGCTTCTTGGGAATACAGTCCCCTCAAGAGCTTTTTGGCTCTGAGGGGACCTGCAATCATCCACTGGAAGATCATTGCAGCTATGTCCTGCGAAGCGGCATTAAGATCTGTGAAAAAATCCTTCAAAGATCAAATTTTTCGAATTCTGGAATAGGTTCATGTTGTCTCTGGATAAATTGATTCCTGCCAGGCTCGTCCTCCAAAACGGTGAAATCTATGAGGGAGCATCCCCTGAATGGTGCAAAGAGGATGCATTTGGCGAAGTCGTTTTTACGACAGGGATGACCGGTTACGTCGAATCTCTGACCGACCCTTCCTATGCCGGACAAATTCTCACATTCACTTTTCCATTGATCGGCAACTATGGCGTTCCCCCGCAGGCACTTTGGGAGTCAGAGAAGGCCCACCTTCGCGGTGTCGTCATGAGCGAGATCAGCCCTTTCTACGACCACCATCAAGCGGTAAGTTCTTTGGACGAGTGGCTGAAAAGCCAAGGTGTTCCTTACATTTGCCAAGTGGACACGCGTGCATTAACAAAATCGCTGCGGACCCAGGGCGTCGCTCTCGGCGCCATCGTCGTTGGAGACAAAAACCCGCATAGTTTCCCCGACCCCAATCAAACCCAACTCGTCTCGAGTGTTTGCACGAAAACCGTCCGAGAGTACGGCAAGGGGAAAAAAGTGATTATCGCTGTCGATTGCGGCATGAAAGAAAATATCATTCGCTCCCTTTTAGAATTTCCTATAAAGATTAAGCGTGTGCCCTTCAATTACGATTATTCTGAAGAGAAATTCGATGGAATTTTTATTTCAAACGGTCCAGGGGATCCGATTGTCTGCAAAGAGACTGTGGCCATTCTGCAGATGGCCCTCAAAAGAAAAAAACCTGTTTTCGGTATTTGCCTAGGCGCTCAGCTGCTCGCTCTGGCTATTGGAGCGAAGACGTTTAAATTACCTTATGGCCACCGCGGACAGAATCAACCTTGCGAATATCTTGAAAACGGCCGCTGTTTCCTCACCTCGCAAAATCATGGTTATGCCATTGATGAAAAAACATTGCCGAAAGGATGGGAAGTGACCTACCGCAATCTCAATGATTCCTCCGTGGAAGGAATCGCGCATAAGACACACCCCTTTTTTGCTGTGCAGTTCCATCCGGAAGCTTCGCCCGGTCCCGTCGACAATCTGTGGCTTTTTGGAAAATTCTATAAATTATTATGAAGAAACGATTTCAGGGTAATAAAATTCTCATTCTCGGTTCTGGAGGGCTTCGCATTGGGCAAGCCGGCGAATTCGACTATTCCGGCACTCAGGCTATCAAAGCGATCAAAGAAGAGAAAATCCGGACGGTCCTGATCAACCCTAACATCGCTACCGTTCAGACGGATGCGGCCAATGCGGACGAGGTCTACCTGTGCCCTCTCAATGTCGAGATCGTCTCCAAGATCATTGAAAAAGAAAGACCCGATGGCATTCTGCTCGGATTCGGCGGTCAAACAGCGCTGAACCTTGGCTTAAAGCTCGATGCGGCCGGCATTTTTAAAAAATACAACGTCGCAGTCTTGGGGACGCCGATTTCCGCGATACGTCTCACGGAAGACCGCGACCTTTTCAAAAAAAGCCTTGCTTCTATCGGCATAAAATCCCCGAAAAGCATCGCGGTGTCGACGGTTAAAGAAGCCCTCGCCGCTGCCAAAAAAATTGGTTACCCGGTCATGATGCGTTCCGGATTTTCTTTGGGTGGGCTTGGTTCGGGAAAAGTTAAAAATGGCGAAGAGATGCAGCAGCGCGCGGGTGAAGCTTTAAGCGGAGCTCCTCAAATTTTGATCGAAGAGTATTTATTGGGATGGAAGGAGCTCGAATACGAAATCGTCCGCGATGCCTTTGACAATGCCGTGACTGTCTGCAACATGGAAAATCTGGATCCGATGGGAATTCATACCGGGGAGAGCATCGTCATCGCCCCTTCTCAAACCCTGACCAATGCAGAATACCATGGGCTTAGAGAGATTGCCCTGCGGGCGACCCGGCATTTTCAAATCGTCGGCGAATGCAATATTCAATATGCTTTAAATCCCAAAAATGGGGACTACCGCGTCATCGAAATGAATGCGCGCCTTTCCCGCTCGTCCGCTCTGGCCTCGAAAGCCACCGGCTATCCGCTCGCTTTTGTCGCAGCTAAACTCGCTTTGGGATTTTCCCTCGCAGAAATCAAAAATGCCGTCACTAAAAAAACAGTCGCCTTTTTCGAGCCTGCTCTCGACTATGTCGTCATCAAAATCCCCCGCTGGGACATTCATAAGTTCCGCTCCGCCGACAGACGGATCGGCACGGAAATGAAAAGCGTCGGAGAGGTCATGGCCATCGGGCGATCGTTTCCCGAGGCGATTCAAAAAGCCGCGCGCATGCTTAACCTGGGCGCCTCGGGGCTGACGGACTATCCCCATCAGATCGATGATGTGAAAGAAGAAATCTCTCATGCGACAGACCGTCGCTTGTTCGCCCTTTACCAATTTTTCAAAAAAGGCGGTTCTGTGCAAGAAGCTCATCGCCGCAGCCAGATTGACCGTTGGTTTTTGCATCATATTGATAAGCTCGCCAAATGGGAGAAAAAATTAAAAAACACCCCGCTCGATGCAGCGACCTTAAAAGAGACGAAAAAATTAGGTTTCTCGGACAAAGCAATTGGTAAAATTAAACGCCTCCCACCAGAAAAGGTGCGGAATCTTCGCATCAAACACGGAGTTCTCCCTTGCGTCAAACAAATCGACACTTTAGCAGGAGAATTCGAGGCTAAAACAAATTACCTCTACCTGACCTATCATGGCAAAACCCACGACGTAGAGCCATCCGCCCGCCAGCCTGCAATCGTCCTCGGTTCCGGACCCTATTGCATCGGCTCATCGGTCGAATTCGATTGGTGCGCCGTCAATACGTGCCGCACGCTGCGCAAATTAGGAGAAGAGACGATCATCATCAATTCCAATCCTGAGACCGTCTCCACGGATTATGACGAATCAGACCGCCTCTACTTCGAAGAATTGACGTTGGAGCGCGTCCAGGACATCGCCGATTTTGAAAAACCGAAAGGGATTGTCGTTTCCGTGGGCGGACAAATCGCCAACAATCTTGCGTTGCCCTTGCACCAAAACGGATACCCTTTGCTCGGTACCTCGGCCCCTTCGATCGATTCTGCTGAAGATAGGCAAAAATTCTCTTCTTTATTGAACAAACTGGGCGTCGATCAGCCGGCTTGGCAAACGGTGACGAGCTTGCAGAACGCCAAAAAATTTGCAGAGAAAAAAGGGTACCCGCTCTTGATCCGCCCTTCTTACGTCCTGTCAGGGGCCGCTATGAACATCGTCTCTTCGAATGAAGAACTCGAACGGTTCCTGGCCGAGGCGACGCGCATCTCTCCCGACCACCCCGTCGTCATGTCTCAATTTATCACCGAGGCTAAAGAACTCGAGATCGACGGAGTCGCCAAAGAAGGAAAGATCGTGATCGAGGCCATCACCGAACATGTCGAGAATGCAGGTGTGCATTCCGGTGATGCGACGATCGTTCTTCCTCCTCAGCGCCTCTATTTGGAAACGATCCGCCGCACAAAAAAAATCACTCGCGAGATCGTCAAGGCGCTGCAAATCACAGGTCCTTTCAACATTCAGTTTATCGCCAAAAACAACGCGATTCAGGTTATCGAGTGCAACGTGCGCTCTTCCCGCTCTTTCCCCTTCGTGAGCAAAGTGACCAACCATAATTTCATCGAGATCGCGACGCGCGTCATGCTCGGACAATTTTCCCCTGCCCCTTACGAGACGCTGGAGCTCGATTACGTCGGGGTCAAAACGCCCCAATTTTCTTACCATCGCCTTAAAGGCGCAAACCCTGTCGCCCATGTCGAAATGGCCTCGACAGGAGAAGTCGCCTGCCTTGGCCATGACCTTCTCGAAGCCTTTTTTTTATCCTGGCTATCGACAGAACAGTCCATTCCCCGCAAACGGATTTTGGTCAGCATCGGGGGAGATCAGAAGATCAAATTGCTCGAACACCTGCAAAAGCTCGAAGCGCAAGGGTGGGAAATCTACGCCACAGAAGGCACCAATGACTTTTTGTGCCAGCATGGAATCGCCTCGCGTTGCGTCTATAAGGCCAGCGAAAAGATTGAACCGAACGTGACAACGCTGATTGCAAACCACAAGATCGATCTTATCGTCAACATTCCGCGCGGCCTTGGCACCAATCATAAAACGGACGGCTTTACCATCCGACGGTTGAGCATCGACCATCACATTCCTCTGATCACCAATTTGCAGATCGCACAAATCTTTCTGCAATCTTTGACGGAATTGAAAATGGACAAACTCCCGGTGCTCTCCTGGAGAGAATTTATTATGACAAAAGGGACTTTGAGTTTTTGAAAAATCAACTGATCAAAAGTCTTGTCAAGCTTCTCAAACCCAAGAGGCCCTATTTGGAAGAGGAAAAGCGCTTCCTCATTCTTTCTACGACAGGGCTTGGAGATACGTTGTGGGGAACCCCGGCGATCCGCGCCTTGCGCAAATGTTTTCCTACCAGCTACATCGGCGTTATCACAAGCCCCATCGGGAAAGCGTGCTTGCAGCACAACCCCCGCATCGACGAAATATTCGTCGTCGAGAACCCCGTCCTATTCCATTTATTCCCGCTCTATTGGAAACTTAAAAAAAGATGCATCACCCACGTTCTTCATTTCCATACTTCCCAGCGGCCCATTTTACCCCTAGCCTCCATTCTGGGCGCCGCGGAAATCATTGGGACCCACGGAATCAACAAAGGCTTGGATTTTCTTCTGACCCAGGCCTTAGACCATGAAGGGTTCCACGAAATTCAGCGTCGACTTGATATTGCTGCACAGATAGGTGCACATAGTCTTGATTCCTCGATGGAACTTTTTTTAAGCCAGGAGGATGAAAAGATCGCCGAATATTTTCTGTCTGATCGTCATATTCCCTCTTATCTGCCTTTGATCGGCTTGCACCCGGGCGCCAAGGACGGATTTAAACAATGGCCTGTATCACACTTTATCGAGCTCGGCAATCTTCTCGTTTACAACCTCGGCTGCCGCGTAGTCATTACCGGAACACCCGCAGAAAAAACTTTGGTGGCCTCCGTTGCGTCTCAAATCGAAGGAGCCGTTGCCGCCACGGACCTCCCGTTGCTTCCAATGGCCGCGCTGATCAAAAGGATGGCCCTAATGATATCCAACGACACCGGGCCCATGCACATGGCGTTTGCGATGAAGACGCCGACAATTGGCATTTTTTCTCCGACAGATCCGCAACTTTGCGGCCCCTATTTTGCCGCAAATGCCTTTCCTATCGCAAAAAAACCGACTTGCTCTCCCTGCCTGAGAAAAAAATGCCGCGAACCGTTTTGCCTCATGCAAATCGGTGTCCAAGAAATTTACGATACGGCTCTGAACATCTATTTTTCAGGAAAAAATCGTTTTGATTCCTGTCCGGTTTGATTCGTTTATCAACTCTTCTGAATTATAATTTTCCTATTAATATACAAAATATTTAATAATCGCTACTATTAGCTGCGATCTCGTTGTTTTTTTGACAAAAAATTAATTTAATGCGTAAATAATTATAATAATTCTTGATTTAATAGACTTAATAAAGAAATTTTCATATAATATACACATATTAAATTTATTAATTAAGTAAAAAGGATAGATAGTCATGACCAATCCAATAATACCCCCTATAAATAACAACACCCTTACTCTAAATGCGTTCCTACAGCAAGATTCTCCGCTATTACAGCTACCGACAGAATTAATCAACGAAATTTTAATACGTCTGAACACTACAGACATCTCGCAATTTAGATTGCTCTGCAAACAATCAAATCTATGCACTGAGCAAGATTCTTTTTGGATTAAATTAGCTGAAACTCATTTATCTCATATTGATTCAAACAAAGTTAAAAATACTGAAGAGATTAGAAATGTTTTTCTAAATGAGGTTATCTCCCTTTCAAAGATTAAGAAAGGGGCATACGCTCGGCGTACCCCGCTACAATTAGATATTGGCCCTTCTGTACCCCTTAAGATTTTTGATGGAAAACTTTTTATTAGCACTCCCACTTGTCAAATCCAAGTCTGGGATTTAAAAACAAAGACGCGCACTGCCACCTTCCAGGGGGGCAGGGGGATTTCTATTTCCTGTGTGATTTCCGATGATAAGTTAATTTCAGGTTCTCATTATGGCAACATTGATATCTGGGACTTAAACTCGGGCAACTACATAGCAAACCTAGCAGCCACCCCCTACAGCCCAATTAGCTCTCTTGAAATTTTCGATGGGATGCTCATTTCCGGCTCCCGCCCTGTGGCTACAGGGACGGATCCAAGGATCATGATTTGGGACTTAGCCAAGAGGAATTGTATCAAGACTCTTCAAGGGCAATCGCCGTTTACAATTATCGATAGGAAGCTCATTTCAGCCAATGATCAAAACGAAGCTGGAATCAAGATTTGGGATCTAGATACATTGGAATATATAAATAAAAATGAAGAATATGAGGGCATTGGATGTGTTAAGTCTATTGTCATTTTTGATGGGAAACTCATTTCTGGTTCTGATGAGGGCACAATCAAGATTTGGAACTTAAGATCTGGTACACACATAGCAACCCTTGAGGGGCGGCATGCAGGGGGGGTTACGTCTCTTATCATTGGCGATGGGATGCTCATTTCAAAGGGTTCTGAAAATACGATGAAGGTCTGGGACCTGAAAACGCTTGCCTGCACAGCCAGTATTACAACTGGATCCACTCTGTATTCATCACCTGTTTTTTTTAATGGCCAACTCATGTGCGGTGGTAATTTCACCGAGATTGACATATGGGATTTTAGAGCAGAAAAGAATACGATCTTTGAGGAAATTGCATGGAAGATTGAGCACCCTGATCAAGGGAGGCCTACGACAGAGGGAATAGAGCGATTTTCACGGTTGCCAAAATCTCTCAGAGATAAAATTTATGGAGAGCTCTACCGAATTATCAAGTCTCGATTGACAAAGGACTACTGGGGTTGCTCTGAGCATGCTTTTCATGACACTCACGGACAGTCCGCCACTCCTTTAGAAAAAGCGCAGGCCATTCGAAATTATTTGGCCGCTGAGAGGGAATTAGAACAGTCCACCAATTTAGCCTCACAACCACTGCTCCAACATCTTGGAATCTTGACTCAGAAAGAATTTTCAGAAAAGCTGCGTTGCAGACCCCAATATTTGCAAACAATAGGCATTACATCGGCTGAGGATCTTAAGATCATTTGCTCTCTTTCTCCCGACATTCAAATGCTGATGATCGAAGAAGATTCTGGAGTACAGGAGGATTTTAGAGATGATGCGGGAAAGAGAAAGGCACACCAGCGCCAAGAGGCATTATCGGATCTCTCTAATCAAATATCGCAAGCAATCACAAGCAAAATTCAAGAAACTAATACCTGCGGCGTTCCTCTTTATGACGGAGAGTGTCCATGGATTGGTTTTAAAAATAGGCTGGATGTGTTCCGAACAAAATTCGATGCGATAGTGCTGGAGTGTAATGGCTTGCCAAGGCTCACTGTAGAAGCCTTCAAGACAGCTAAGTACAATGAACTGGTCAATGAATTAAATGCTCTTGTCGGACAGTTCCAGATCCTAGATCGCAATCATCAAATCGCCAAGTTGCATTTCTACATAAATCAATGGGGCATTCATACAGCTTGGACGCGCCGTAACAGAGAAGGTATCCAACAAACCTTAAAGGACCTGCCCGAGTCCGAACGGACCCTGCATAAGCTCTTTCAATTGGGAGAGTAACGTCAAATGATTCTGTTATTAATGGATAGGGATACGGTATCCAATTACGCATGACCTAAACATCTTTTGGTTTATGGGGCGCCTCGTTTCTTCTCATTAAGAGGCAACGAAAAGTAAAAAAATTTCACGCCGCCTTGGATTTCAAATATCCAAGCTTAAATAACATGGAAAATATACCTGATTGGTCTTAATTTAGAGAACATACGCTTTAAATGAACCCGACCATTTATGAACCCACTTCACCAACGCAGCCTCCTCTCGATCGCCGATTTGACAAAGGATGAAATTCTTCTCATCTTAAAACGTGCAGAGGAGATGAAAAAAAAGGCACCCAACGAACTCTTGAGGCATAAAATTTTAGCCTCCTGCTTTTACGAACCGTCGACCAGGACACGGCTTTCTTTTGAGGCGGCGATGATCCGCCTTGGCGGTAGCGTTATCGGCTTTGACGACGCGGGATTGAGCTCGGCGAAAAAAGGGGAATCTCTCCAGGATTCCATGAAAGTGATAGGCGCATATGCCGACGTGATTGTGTTGCGCCATCCGAGCGAGGGGGCAGCCCGCGCCGCGAGCGAAGCGACGACCAAACCGGTCATCAATGCCGGCGATGGGGCCAATCAACATCCGACACAAACTCTGCTCGATCTCTTCACGATTAAGGAGTGTCAAAAGAAGCTCAAGGGGCTCAACCTCGCTTTTGTCGGGGACCTAAAATTCGGACGCACGGTCCACTCGCTGAGTGTGGCTTGCACCCATTTCGACATGCGCCTTTTTTTTGTATCCCCCGAACAGCTGATGCTTCCGGATGAAATCAGCCGATTCCTCAAAAAACAGGGAATCAAATTTTCGTTCCATCGCAACATGGAAGAAGTCCTCGGCAAAGTCGATATCCTTTACATGACGCGATTACAAAAAGAGCGCCTCGACGCCTCGATTTATGAAAAATGCAAAGACACGTACATCCTCAAGAAAGACATGCTGAAACAAGCGAAGAAAAATCTCAAAATCCTCCATCCATTGCCGCGTGTGAATGAAATCGAGCTCAGCATCGATAAAACCCCTTTTGCCTACTATTTTCAGCAGTCGGAAAACGGCCTTTATGTCCGCATGGCTTTGCTGTCTCTTGTCTTAGACTGCGCCCAGCCGAGTTATGCAAATTTTGACTCAGCGAGACTAAGCCAAATCGAAACGAAGCGGCCGAGCGAGGAAGACAATTCCCGAATAGGGCTGCAACCATTAAAGGATGGTTGCAGGTCTCCTCGGAGTTCAAACTCCGAAGAGATTGGAACGGCTGACGAGAAGGATCGATTGGGCAAAGTCGCAGCCAGTCAAAATTCGCGGAAACGGGCTGGGCGCAGTCTAGGAGAAAAAAATGGCTAAAACTCTTTCCGTCGCCGCCATCAAAGATGGAACTGTCATCGACCACATCCCTGCAGGTTCCGCCTTGATCATTCTTCAGCTTCTGGAACTTCTGCAAGGAAAACACCGAGTTTCCCTGGGTATCAATTTAAGCAGCTCTTCGAGAGACTTTAAAGATTTGATCAAAATCGAAAATCGGGCCCTTACGGAAAAAGAAGCGCACGATATCGCTGTCTTTGCACCCCAAGCGACCATCAGCATCATCAAAGATTACAAAGTTGCCAGTAAGATCCCTGCAAAACTTCCCAAGGCCGTCGCCCGTCTCCTCATTTGTCCCAACTTGCGTTGCATCACCCGTTGCGAGCAGATTGAGACGCTCTTTCATGTTGAAGAACATAAACAACAGGTGGAATTGCGCTGCCATTATTGCGAAAAGATTTTTGAGCGCAGTGAAATTAAAGAATTTTGCCTATGATACAGATCAAAGGCGCGCGGACACACGACGGAAAGACGATCGACATGGGCATTCCTTCCGAAGAGGAAAGGACGATCGCAGCCCATGGCCTTACGTTGCTTCCTGCATTGATCGATTCTCATGTGCATTTCCGGATACCGGGGCTTTCCCACAAAGAAACTTGGGATACAGGCGCGAAAGCCGCCGTTCATGGCGGTATCACGACCGTCTTCGATATGCCAAATACCATTCCTCCTACGATCACATGGGAACGGCTCCAGGAAAAAAAAGCGCTTATCGAGGAGCAATTGAAAAAAGCAGGCATTCCATTACATTTTGGGCTTTACCTCGGAGCCGACAAAAATCATTTCGAAGAAATTTCCCGCTGCAAAGACCAGATTGTCGGTGTTAAGGTGTTCATGGGATCCTCCACTGGGGGCTTAGTGATGGACGACGAAGAGTCCCTTAAAACCGTTTTCAAGTTGGCCGCCGAGAATGATCTGCTGGTCGCCGTCCACGCCGAAGATGAGGCTTTGATTCATGAACGGATGGCGCAATTTCGAGGGAAAATGGAACCAAGTGCCCATTCGGAAATCAGAAATGAAGAGGTCGCGCTGCGGGCCACACAGAAGGCCATCGAGCTCTCCCAAACATATCAAACGAGACTTCACATTTTGCATGTGGGAACAAAACGGGAAGTTCAGCTCATCGAACAAGCCAAAATAACCGGGGTCCCAGTCACCTTCGAAACAACCCCCCACCATCTTTTCTTGAGTGTCGAAGATTATGAAAGACTCGGCACAAAAGTGCAGATGAATCCCCCCTTACGCACTAAAGAGGACGCAGCGGCCCTCTGGCAGGCTATTCAAAAGGGGCTACTTGACACCATCGGTTCCGATCATGCGCCCCATACTTTGGAAGAAAAAAATCAACCCTATGGAAAGGCCCCTTCCGGCATCCCCGGCGTCGAAACGACCCTCCCTTTGCTCCTTGACGCTTGCAATCAAGGAAAAATCACGCTACAACAGATCGTGCGTTTGATGCGTCAGCGCATTCTAGAAATTTATCGATGGCCGGACAATGAAGATTATCTTTTAGTCGATATGAAAAAAAGGAGAGTGATTGATGAGCATTCCCTCAAGACCCGATGCGGATGGAGTCCTTACGCTGGCAAAGAACTGCAAGGATGGCCCGTGTTTACCATTCTCCAAGGAAAAGTTTATGACCTTTAATCTTCCCGCCTGGTATCCGAAAGAGCCACCCATTTACGACATTCATAAAACCTATCTCGAAAATGCCGAACAAGGCCCTTTTTTCACTGGCCCCATTCCAAAAAGAACTTTGCCTCCCAAAGAAAAATGGATCGATTTTTTGGGTTTTCCTGTGGCTTCCGCCATCGGAGTCCCGGCAGGGCCTTTGCTAACTGCGAACTGGATCGCCCTTGCTGGAAAATTGGGCTTTGACATTCCTATCTATAAAACGATCCGGAGCGCCGAACATCCTTCCCATCCCCTTCCCAATATGGTCTTCATCGACACACATGGGATCATCCAAAACGAAAAAATGCCCCAGACAGCGACATTGGCCACATTACCTTCACCTCATATCGAAGGCCTTGCGGTGACCAACTCTTTTGGGATGCCCTCCAAAAGCCCTGAATTTCTTCTTGAAGACATCGCCCGCGCCAATGCCTCTCTGCAAGAAGGACAAGTCATGGTCGTCTCCGTCGTGGGAACAGTGCGCGAAGGCAGCACGTTTACCGAAGACTTCATCAAAGCCGCTCTTTTGGCCAAAGAATCTGGAGCGAAAATCATCGAGGCGAATTTTTCCTGCCCCAATGTCGACAAGAGCGAGGGATGCCTCTACATGTCCCCGACAACAGTTTTCGAACTTGGCCATGCTCTCGTCAAAGCGATTGGCCCCACTCCCCTGATCATCAAAGTCGGGACGTTCTCCTCCGACGTCCATATGCAAGATGTTTTCTGTGCTGCTGCAAAAGCGGGAATCAGAGCGATCTCGGGAATCAATACAGTCAGCATGTCGGTCATGGACGCTCATGGCCGCCCTGCCCTTGGACCCAAGCGCCCAACGAGCGGCGTCTGCGGCGGCCCCATCCGGGAAGTCGCCTTGCATTTTGTCGAACGGGCCGCCCAGATCAACAAAAAGGCAAAACTCGATTTGACATTGATCGGAGTCGGCGGAATTACCTTGCCCGAGCATTTTGTTCAGTTCCTCAATGCCGGCGCAGACATCGCCATGTCCGCAACAGGGATGATGTGGGATCCTTATCTGGCCGCTCGGTACCATGAAAAACACCAAACCTTTTAGAGTGTGTTAATGGATTTTGTTATTTTGATTTTTTTGGCGCAGCAGTACATACTTAAATTCAGTAGGACAAGGCGTCGAGTTAGGCCATAATAAAAAGGCGCAAAAAGCAATTAACAAAAATCCGTTAACACACTTTTAAACTCTATGACCCCAGAAATTAAATCGATCATCTTAGAACTATATGAGATCCAAGCGGTCAAATTCGGCACATTCACTTTAAAAAGCGGGGTCCAATCTCCCATCTACATCGACCTGCGCTTGATCATTTCTTACCCGTCCCTCCTAAAAAAAATCAGCGCCGCCCTCGGCAAATTCCTCGACCTGCTTTCCTTCGATCTGATCTGCGGTGTGCCCTACACCGCCCTTCCCATCGCGACAGCCATCTCCCTTGCCAAAGACATCCCCATGTTAATGCGCCGCAAAGAAGCAAAAGATTACGGCACAAAAAAAATGATCGAAGGCAAGTTTGAAAAGGGACAGACTTGCCTCATTATCGAGGATGTCGTGACCTCCGGCACGAGCATTCTAGAGACCGTCGCCCCCCTCAAAGCAGAAGGATTGCACGTCGAAGATGCCGTCATCGTCTTGAATCGGGAACAGGGTGGAAAAGAAAGGCTCAAGGAAAACGGCATTCAGCTGCATAGCCTGATCGCCATCCTCGACCTTTTAAAAGTCCTTTTTTACGAAAAGAAAATTGATGAAACCACTTTTCGCGAAGCCAACGAATTTTTAGCGATAAGTAAGTGAGCTGAAATATTTATAATGAAATTCAAGGAGCTTTCACAAAAGAACTTGAAGGTCATTATAAATATTTAAGCGAAATTACTTACCTGCAAAATGAACCCAGGGCTTAAGGCCTGGGATTAAGTTGGGGCCGAGTTTCGTACTCGGCCCAACATTGTTTTTGAAAATACCCGACCCTTAAGGGCCGGGTTTCCGCCAGAGGACGGATGAAAATAACATATGAGCAGCGCTCAACGCTGTGCCAAAATCCCACGGCGAAAAAACTCTTTGCCCTGATGGAAGCCAAACAGACCAATCTATCCGTTGCAGCTGACCTCACGTCAAGTCGCTCCCTTTTGGAACTCGCCGACGCCATTGGCCCAGAAATCTGCATTTTAAAGACTCACATCGACATTCTCGAGGATTTCACTCCCCAAGTTACCCAAGAACTTCGCAGGCTCGCCGAAAAGCACGAATTTCTCATTTTCGAAGACCGCAAATTCGCCGATATCGGCAACACCGTCGCTCACCAATACCGAGGGGGGATTTACCACATTGCCGATTGGGCGGACATCGTCAATGCCCATCCTGTCCCGGGGCCCGGCATCATTTCAGGGTTAAAAGAGGTCGGCCTAGCAAAAGGGCGCGCATTGCTTTTACTTGCCGAAATGAGTTCCGAGGGAACAATGGCACAGGGCGCTTATACAGAACAGACCGTCAAAATGGCTGAAAACCATCCCGATTTCGTCATCGGCTTCATTTCTTTAAAAAAACTTTCTAACGACCCGCGCTGGATTTATATGACCCCGGGCGTACAACTTTCCAGTGGTAAGGATATCCATGGCCAGCAATACCAAACTCCGGAATCCGTCATCCAGGCCGGCAGCGATGTGATCATCGTCGGAAGAGGGATTTATGGATCAAAGGATCCCTGTTCTCAAGCCAAGGTGTATCGTCAGGCAGGGTGGAAGGCTTATGAAAAGCGCCCATCCTAGAATCGCCATCATCATCTTAAACTGGAACGGCAAGCAGGACACCCTCGCCTGCTTAGAGTCCCTTGGGAAATTAACTTATTCGAACTTCGAGGTCATCGTTGTCGATAACGGCTCAACGGACGGGTCGCAAGCGGTAATTCGCGAATATTTCCCTAACCACACATTGATCCAAAATACGGAAAATCTCGGCTTTGCCGAAGGGAACAACGTCGGACTCCGCGTCGCCTTGCAGGGCGGCGCCGACCTATTTTTTCTTTTAAACAACGATACCGTCGCCGCAGCCGACATTCTCGAACGCTTCCTGGAAACATTCCAAGCCCATCCCGATGCCGGCATCCTAGGAGCAAAAATCCTCCTTTTCGATCAACGGCAAACACTGGACCACCTCGGAGGCATGTGGAACAGCCGCACCGGCACCTTCGCGTTTACCGGAATGAACACCCCGGAGGAACAATGGCAAACAGCGGATGAACTCGATTACGTGTGCGGCGCAGGGATGATGATCAAAAAAAGCGTTATTGAAGCCGTTGGATGCTTTGATCCCCGCTTTTTTTTAATCTGGGAAGAGTCAGATTACTGTTTTCGCGCTCGAATAGCCGGCTTCAAGGTCCTCACCTGTCCCCAAGCGAAAGTCTGGCATAAAGTCTCAGCTTCCTTCACCGGGGGAAAGCCGCACTCCGCCTACTACTGGTGGCGCAATCGGTTGCTATGGATCGAGAAAAATTGTTCAACCCAAGAAAAAGCTAGCCTCTATTTTCGCATTTTAATACCAGAAATTTTGCATAAAATAAAAATTCAGCTCCTCAAAAAATCTCAACTCTTGATTTACAAGGTGTTAAAACTTAATAATATTAAAGAAAAAGAAAACAAACTCATACAAAATCGCGCTATTCTATGCGCTTTCCGCGATTATCTCTTGAGAAAATTCGGCAAAGGCCCAGATTGGATCAGTAAGCTCTAATACATTTTGTTTCAATTTGACGTAGGCTGACCAAACTGATATAACTATGGTAAGAGCCTGTCTCTGTGTCCCTATCAAACAAGTGAAGTGACTATGGGAAATTCCCTTTCAACATCAAATACCTTCTCGCTTAGGCGTTTACTCTCCATATTTTCTCTTTTGTGCGCATTGATCCTTGCGGGGTGCGAAAACAACATGATGATCATTACCGATGTCGACGAACGGGAGGCCAATGAGATCGTCGTCTTCCTCGCGAGCAAAGGAATTTCCGCGCAAAAGGTCGCTACCGTCAGTGCGGCGCCCGGAGCTGCAACAGAAGGCACAAAATTCAGTATCTCGGTAGAAGAGGGAAGATCGACGGATGCGATGGCCATCCTCAATCAAAACGGCCTTCCCCGCAAAAAAGGGACCACTCTTCTCGATCTGTTTGCTAAATCAGGCTTAATGTCCTCCGATAAGCAAGAAACGATCCGTTACCAAGCAGGCCTTGCCCAACAGATTGCTAATATGATCCGTAAAATCGACGGAGTCATCGACGCTGATGTCCAACTCTCGTTCCCTATTGAGTCTACCAGCCCCATTGCCCCTGGAGGAGTAGCCCCCGTGCTACAAAAAATTACGGCTGCCGTCTATGTCAAACATCAGGGGATTCTCGACGATCCCAATAGCCATCTCGTCACGAAGATCAAACGCCTCGTCGCGGGGAGCGTGACTGGCCTCGATCTCAATGATGTCACGGTGATTTCCGACCGCTCGAGATTTACAGACGTTACCCTAATGCCCTCGGCAGAAGCCTTAGAGCCTAAAACTAAAGAATACGTCAGTATCTGGTCCATTGTGATGAGCAAAAGCTCCGCCAGCCGCTTCCGCGTGATCTTTTTCATCCTGATTGTCTGCGCGATCGTTTTAGCGCTCCTAGTCGGATGGTTGCTCTGGAAGTTTTATCCTATCCTAAAAAAACGGGGCGGCCTCAAGATGCTTTTGCAGCCTTTGCCTGTACAAGAAGAAGAATCAAATGAAGCGCGACGTCCTCCTGAAGAAAAAAAGTAAAAAACCATGGATAGCACTGCCCTGACCGTATGGCACTCTTTTTTGCAGTCTGCTGCAACCGATCAGCGAAGCTCTCTCATCGGGAGCCTTTCTCAAGGTTTATTCGATGAGCTGCAAAAACACACCTTGCCCTTGCAGGATTTGCGGAGAGGCTTGGAACCCGCGGAAGAAGAACTGTCTTCTATCCATTATTCCTGGTTTTCCCCCCTGTTAAGGACCCTCCCGGAAAATGAAATCAAACTCTTTTTAGCTTCTTTGACCCCCAATCAAATCAAAGGCCTAAAACAATCTCTGCTGCTTTCTAACGCTTTGCCCAGCCTGACGGAAATCGGCAAGAGCTTCTTAAAGAAAGCCTTGTTTGAGATGATCGCCCCGGAAGATTTACTTCCCATTCCCTGCCTGCCCGACGACCCTTTGAACGGCCTCCTTGAGATTTCCCTGGAAGAATTTGATTCTCTCATTGAATTGCTGAGCATGCATGATTTGAGCGTAGAAATTCGGCATATCATCGAAACGTCAAAACTCAAACAAATCTATGCATTGCTGACAAAGCCCCAAGCGACCCTTTTGAAAACCCTGCTGCATAAGAAAGAAGCCGTGACATTTAAAAAAATGGGCCTTGTCGCCTGGCAAGGTGACAAAGATGCCCTTCGCTCCCTTCTTTTGCAGCGCGGGATCAATCGCATCGCCAAATCCCTTTATGGACGCCATCCTGGTCTATTATGGCATGTCGCACACCGGCTCGATGCAGAAAAAGGACAGCTTTTACTAAAGCTTTGCACGGCTCTCGATCATCCAAGCGCATCTTCTCTTTTAGGAGAGCAGGTCATTGAACTCATGAATGCCCTTAAAACTAGTAACCCCCAAAACCTATGAAATTTTTCTCGCTCATTTATCAAGGTGAAGTGCACCCCGCCGAGGATGAAAAAGTCATACCCGCTGAAGAATTCAGCACTTTGATGGGAGCCCTTGAAATCTTGGAACGCGCAAAAGAAGATGCCGACCACTACAAGAAGAAAATCGAAGAAGAGTGCGCGCAGCTCAAACAAAAAGCCCAGGAAGAGGGATTCGCCGAAGGGCTCCAAAAATTCAATGAGCATCTCATCCATTTCGACAGACAGATCCGTTTGCTCCGCATGGACCTTCAGAAACAGATTCTCCCCCTCGCTCTCAAAGCAGCGAAAAAAATCGTCGGAGAACAATTAAGCCTAAATCCTGAAACAATCGTCGAAATCGTCATTCAGACGCTCGCCCCTATCACGCAAAACCACCGCTTCACCATCTACGTCAATAAAGCCGACAAAGAAGTCTTGGAAGCCCAGAAGCCCAAAATCAAAAGCATCCTGGAACATGTGCAAGTGCTCACCATCCAAGAGCGCAATGACGTCTCCCAGGGCGGATGCATCATCGAAACCGAAAGCGGCATCATCAACGCTTCCATAGAAAACCAATGGCGCGCCCTTGAGTCCGCCTTTGAAAAATATACCCAAAAAACTTGAGTGCCGTAAAGATTCTGAGAGAACATAGAAAGGCCAGGAGGAATCTCCCGGCCTTTGTTCCCTTGAAGTTAGAGAGTCTTATTGTTTAACAAAAATTATCCCAATCGTTGTTTTTCCATCGGGTTGATTGCCTGCTTCGTCAGTCCAAGCGTCGAGGGCCGTTGTTTTCAAAAGGGCCTCTACAGGCCGAAATCGAATCTCGTACATCCCTGGTTCAGTTGGAGCTGTTAGAGTAAACTTCTCTCTAGTTTTTCCAGCAGCAAGCCCCAGTTCATGTCCAACTACAGCTTGAGGACCCACATCATTAATCCCTACTACGATTCGGTACAAGCCAAATGCAGAACATTTTTCTGAGTCTAAAAGGCACTTAACCTCAGCCTTTATTTTTTCTCCTGGTTTCACAACAATCACCCTAGAATGCTCATTAAGCTCTAGATGTTTTAGCGTGGCTGGTCCGGAGGTCGCCTTGTCTTCGATGAGCCCTTTCCAATTATAATGATCGAGATACTCTTGAAGTACGGCAAAATCTTGCCCAAGATCATCAGTCCCTCTCTTAAGAGCTTCCCCGCCATTTTCAATCCACCCTTTGACCGTTTCTTCTACCGACTTTGCCCACCCCGCATTAGGATGCGCTAAGCCTAATAGCGCTATCAAACAAGATGCAGCGACTGGCATAAATTTTACGTTTTTCATAAACACCTCTTTTTTTGGTTAAGGAACACGAATCTCATTCTTTAAGGAAAGATTAACCTTTCATATATTTTTCGCAAAGAAAATCTTTCTTACAATCGACTGAGGCAACGGGGCACTAGACAGACTATATTGCTCCCACTCGGAAGTTATGAAAATTTCACTCTTTGTTTTTCCCAGTAAACTAAAATGGCGAACCCCACTTTCAAAAATTCACTATTTTCTCCAGACCATTTACTTTTCTTTTTCATAGAGAAAAATCCAGCAAATGAAATAAATTCAGAAACAACCCGTGTTGGGACCTGGTTTTTTGGAATGCAAAAACGCAAAATCCTTTTCTTTTTATTGCTCACAATAGTTCTTCTCGGGATCGGCTCGGAAGCGCTTTTTGCGCAAGAAGCTGCAGCCCCAGGCGCCGCCCTCGTAGAGTCCAATCCGACATCGAGCGGCCTTCCTGCACCGACTGCGATCGAAGAAATCGCTGCGATCACTGCGCTTGCACTGCTTCCCTTTGCGATCATGCTTTTGACCTCGTACATCAAAATCGTCGTCGTGCTTTCGCTTTTGCGTAACGCTCTCGGCGTTCAGCAATCCCCGCCCAACGCCGTATTAAGCGGGATCGCTCTGTTAATGACGATTTACGTCATGTTTCCGACAATGCTTTCTATGTATAAAGCCGGTGAAAGTTATATGAAGAATGCGCCTACAAACGGTGTTTTCTCAAGCGAAAGCGCCCAGTATGTCGTCAATGTTATCGACATCACCAAAGAACCTATGCGCGATTTTCTTCAACGCAATACTTTAGGAAAACATATGACGAGCTTTTATCAGCTCGCCTATCGCTCGTTCCCCGAAGAATTCCGAAAAGAACTAAAGGTCAATGATTTTATCATTCTCGTTCCGGCTTTCATCACCACGCAGTTAAAGGCGGCTTTTGAAATTGGCGTATTGATTTATCTGCCCTTTTTCGTCATTGATCTTGTGACATCGAATATTTTGCTTGCGATGGGGATGATGATGCTCTCTCCGCTGACCATAGCCCTTCCGCTCAAGTTATTGCTTATCGTCATGGTCGACGGTTGGACCTTGATCATTCAAGGACTTGTGCTATCATTTAGATAATAATGGGGAAAGATGTACGCTACAGAGATTTACCAGCTCTCCTATCAGGCCCTGCTGCTGATCCTCATTCTTTCCGGCCCTCCGATTTTGATCAGCACACTCCTCGGATTGATGGTCGCCATTTTCCAAGCAGCCACGCAGATTCAAGAACAGACGCTTTCTTTCATGGTCAAACTTTTCGCTGTGATTTTCGTACTGTTGCTGATGGGAGGATGGCTGTCAGCGCAAATCATGCAATTTACAAACAATATTTTCCTCAACTTCCCAAAATGGTCTTCATAAACCTGAGTTGTGGGTTTATTTTATTGTAGATTGCCGTAGATTTCCAGGCACTTTTTGCAAATTTTGGCGCGTTCAATGAAAGAAATCCGAAACTAAGGTTCGTAGAAAGGATGTCACCCACTGAAAACTACCTTTCATTCTTCTCTCATCTGACCAACTTTGCGCCCATCTCCGCTATAACTTTATTTCTTTTGGGAATGATGCGCATCGCACCGGTCATTGCCATGGCCCCGTTCTTCGGCGCTAAAACGCCTTCGCCCGTTAAAATGGGCCTGCTCATCGCCTTGACTGTGATCTTCCTTCCTAATATAGCGCTCACCAGCGAAACGTTGGTCGGGTTTAATATGACCTTCATCATTCTTTGCGTAAAAGAACTATTTATCGGCTTTATTCTCGCTCTTTTTGTCTCTATACCGTTTTACATGGCTGAGTCCGCAGGCGTGACGATCGACTTTCTTCGCGGCTCCTCTTCGTTGCAGATTACCGATCCATTTTCTCAATCGCAAGCTTCCGATCTCGGCGTTCTGTATAACATGGTCCTCATCGTCATTTTCTATCAAATCGACGGACCTTTCTATTTTTTCAACGCTCTTTTCGATACTTACACAATCATCCCTGCAGATGGTTGGATACCTATCCAATTTTTCACCTTCCATCATCCTTTTTGGGAAACTGTGTGGGGCGTAACCAACCGGGTAATGGCCGTCGGCATTCAGCTCGCCGCACCTTCTCTTCTCGCAATTTTGATGACCGAGATGTTCTTAGGGATTGCGAACCGTCTTGCGCCTCAGGTGCAAATTGCCTTTTTAGGCATGTCATTAAAATCGTTAGTCGGATTGGCCATGCTTTGCGCCGCATGGTTTTTCATCCTCCAGCAGATGACCAAACAAACCATGCTTTGGCTCAGCGATATGCACAAAATCGTTCACACCCTCAACTATTGAGCCAATTACAAAACTCTTTGCCGCGTAAAATCGCCCTTTTGGCACCTCTGCCCGATGATAACAGCGAACCGGAGCAAGGGGTCGCCAAAATCATCGATTTTCAGGTGGCGTTGAGTTTTGCAATTGGGTCATGACTTTTTTTTCGTTTGATTTAATTCTTCTCTCTCCATAAATTCTAGAGTACATACAATGAAAAACATTTTCGTATTGAGGAATTTTATGCAATGGAATTTGAAGAAGACATGGCTAGGGTTAGCGGCTCCTCTTGCTGTGTTGTCAAGCATGCTTAGCGCCGCTAACAACGATGCGCAAGTTCGCAATTTGGAAAATCGCGTGAGTGCACTGGAACAGCGCAAAGCGGCTAGCGGCATGATGAATCCGCCTGCAAATCCGACAATTAAGCGAGGCGCGGACCTGTGTGTGTTTGGGGACCTTCTTTATTGGTCGGTCAATGAACAAGGCATGCCTCTCGCAGTTGTGAATAAAGTAACCTCAGACAACCTCAGGGACGCGAGAATCGAAAATCTCCGCGGAAAATGGGACGTAGGAAGCCGCATTGGCATTGGAGCCGTCATACCCCACGATGGGTGGGATGTCGATCTGACTTGGCTGCATTTTAATACGGGAAGTCACAAGAAAACATTGCATTCAAGCAGCAAAAAATTCATTTTTGGCACGATGGTTCCTTCCCCAGATCCTCTTTCTCACGACAATGCTGCCCACAAAGGTGAAGGAAAATGGAAGCTTTACTTCAATCAACTCGACCTCGATCTCGGGCGCGAGTTTTTCGTGAGCCGATGGCTGACTTTGCGTCCGCACGGAGGAGTCAGAGCGGATTGGTTGAGACAGAGCATCAATTCGAAACTCAAGAACTTTGGACCTGGACTTCCCTTACCCAATCAAGTGAAAACTAACTACAAAGACCGATGGTGGGGAATCGGCCTAGAAAGCGGCATCGACACCCAATGGGGTTTAGGAGCCGGATGGAGCATTTTCTGCGATCTCGCTGCAGCCATCCTCTATGGGCGCCATAACATCACACTTCGGGACAACGACAAGCCTCCCGTTACGAATTTTTCTGATTTTGCCACTTCTCTCCCAAATGGGAAATACGCTAAAGTCAAAGAACGCCTCCGGCGCATCGCACATCCGATTCTAGATTTGCAGATGGGCTTAAGATGGGATTGGAAATTTAACGGCGACCGTCTTCATCTAGGTCTTCAAGTGGGATGGGAGAACCATGTTTATTTCAACCAAAACCAATTCCCCATCTTCTGCGATGGCACAAATTTCGGCAAATTCTTTGCCAATCAGGGTGATCTGTCTATGCAAGGCTGGTCCTTTGGCGGACGCTTTGATTTCTAATCGAATTCTTTAAAAAAAGCCCGGTTAACACCGGGTTTTTTTTATACTGAAGCTTCTTTCCGCCAGGCTTCCATCCCTTGAATCAATAGGTCCGTCCATTCTCTCAGACCCTTACAGCTCGACACGTAAGGGCACCTTAAGAGCACGGGATTGAATCCATAGATTGTTAAGAGATAGTTTAAGAGGGCCGTATCCGTCCTGCCGCATCCATCGCGCACTGAATGGAGCCATTCCAACCGCTGAATGAGCTTGGCTACCGCCTGAATTTTTTGTGCATCCTGTTGGGAATGCCCGATATCGTAATAAAACTCGGTGAGGAAATAGTTATACACGATTTCGACTTGCTGTTTTGAAAAACCGTGATAATAAATCGTCACGTTTCTGGGTGATTTGGAATTGAGGACGAGGTCCCCAATGCGGAAAGAAGAGCCGAAGTTTAATGTCAGCTCTCCATTCAATTCGTTAAACTCATTGATCGCACTATCCGTGAAAAGATAATCCGGTTCAGCAAAAGTTGCTGAAATAATATCCCCAGTATCTCGGAACTTCCCGATCTTTTCTTTTCCCATCAACGTGTTTGTATTCTTTCCGTCAAAGTGGCCGCATGCGGTTTTATGTAGGTTTAGATGAAACTCCGCATCGATCTTCCGGTTGGGTTGAGATCCTAAAAATTGATACCCCTTCTTGATCCCCTCTAAAAATCCAGGTTCGGTATATTTGCCATGCAATCCCAAATCGTAGACTTCCGGACCATGCGCCTGATCTTTCCCGTCGATCCCTTCTTTCCATTTTCTTTCGCCTAATTTCCAATAAGTTTGATTAAATTCTGCTTGCGTCATGTTCACATTTAAGAACATTCTTTCGGCCCCTTGATGGATGCCAGGGTAAAGGTTTGGATCTGTGGACCAAAAGGGAAGTTTTTCCATCCCTTCCGGAAATATTGAGATGGGATTGCCGGCATAGTGCAAAAATTTGAGCTTCGTTAAATTTTCCATCCCCTTAGGGAATTGCGATAATTGATTGGACGCAAGTGAAAGATGGCCTAATTTTTTTAGATAACAAAGACTGTTCGGGAGCTCTTTCAAGGCATTGTGATCGGCGAAAAGAGACTGGAGGGAAGAGATGTTCCCGATGCCGTCGGGCAAAGCTTCTAAAGCATTATGCTGTACGGCTAAATATTGTAAATTTCGCAATGTGCACAGCGAGTCAGGAAGGTGGGAAATCTGATTGTCAAACAGGTAAAGGCCAATCAAGTAAGGAGCTGCAGCTATCGAAGACGGTAAAGAAGAGATCTTGTTGCATTCCAAAAACAGGTAGTTCAACGCTTGCAAATTCCCTATTTCATCAGGCAATGCATCGATTTGATTACGGGAGAGATTTAGAGTTCTCAGCCCTTTCATCGCGCAAATCCCCTCGGGAAAATGAGTCAATCCATTGCCGGAACACTGAAAATTCTGTATCTTGTCCAAATGACCAATTGCAGCAGGCAAAGAGACTAGAGAATTATTGCTCATCCGAAAGTCGGTGAGCTCCTTGAGGGCGCCGATCTCTCCGGGCAGTTCTGCGAGAGAATTATTGGAAATATCGAGCTTTTTCAATCCGGTAAACAGGCCGATCTCCGGCGGCAAATAGCTCAATTGCTGCGTCATCAAATTGAGAGAGGTGATCTTTTGAATTTCCGCAAGGTTCTCCTTTAGGAATTGACGGATGAGGTCAGCATTGACAAAAGGATCTTGCCCAAAGGGCACCTTTCCCATTAAACTCTTCAGTTGCGGGGAAGCGGTTTTCAGAAGAACTTTCCATAGCTTTCCCACGCTTTCGGCAACCAATAAGGGTTTCATGTGTTGCCTGATAGCTTTTAAGTCATAGCCTCTTGGCGCTTGAGGGGTGATCGACACATTTTCGCAGGCTGCATGAAATAACCCATCGATCTTCGCTGCGTCCGATTTCTCATTCAGGTTGATCGCCTTCAAAGCGAGAGATAAACACGTCTTTCCAAATTCATTCGCTAACGCTTGATACAACCCCTCCGCTTTCTCTTTCACAATCGCATTAAAGATTTGACAAACTGTGGGAAGCCCGGAAACTCTCCCAGTTTCAAGAAAAATTTTACATATTGAATTCCTGTCTAATTGTAAAAAAATATTTTCATTTGTCATGCTTTTACCCTATTATTTTTTAATTAAAATTATATATCAAACAACATAATTATTAAATGCGAAAATCTCAGATTAATGGAAATTTTTTGTAGAAATAAAAGTAATTGAAAAGTAAAATACATTCGCTTTTACAAGCAAAAAAAAACCATTAAGCAATATTGCATAACAAAAATTTTAGGAGAAAATTATGGCTACAACTGCAGTGGGAGCTAACTGGGCTTCTGTAGGTAATACAGGCTCAATATTAACCGCTACCTTTGAACTCAATTTGGAAAACAATTTTGGCATCGATTTCAATGACCCTTCTTCAAATGGAAAATGGACTAATCCCTTTCGGAATGCAATCATTAAACCCTATGTCCCTTCCGACGACCAGGAAATGACCCTAACCTGTCAGAAAGTGTTGGGTTCAAATATGGCGGATAGTCTTACTGGCGCGGACAATGACTCAGGCTCTCGATTCACTTTAGACCCTATCACCTGTTATGTCATTTCTTTGCTGGATCCGAAAGACGTGGCGAATTTGGCAGAAACTAGCAAATGCTGCTACTCGGCAACCAAAATAAACTTTATTTGGGAAGTTCAGCTTTATAAATTATTCCCCAATGTTAAAAACATGGACAATGCTTTGTGCAGTTTTTCTCCTGAACAACAATTCAAGGTCTATTTCAAGAGAATGAATGATGAATTGAAACCTTATACTTTCCAATTCAAGAGCCAGGACGGTCTTTTAAAAGAATTGAGAGGTCCGAATGGGATGGATGGAACAATTCATGCAGCCTGGCAAGAGCTAGAAAAAGAGGGTGGAATGTCAAAAGGATTCGAGCTTGTGCAGGGGGGCATTTATGATGCTAAGTCAATAGCCGCCATTTCTTTGTATAACGATTTAAATCTTCAACGAATAGATTTAGCCGGAAATAATTATAACGGCACTCATGAAACCATAAATCCCGCAAGCTTGCAAGGTCGTTGTCTCAATGCTATCAACAACTTGGTTCCACAGGCATTCGACGACCAAGAGAGATTTGAGCAAACCATTCAAAGGGCCGAAGTGGCGAAAAATGGGACACCGGAGACGGAGAGCAGTGAAAATCCAGACACAATTGATCAAGACGATGGGGTCACTTCCTAATTCCAACGAGCAGCATGCGCAAGCATGCTGCTCTTTCTCAATAGGAAAGAGAAGGGCGCAGGAGAAGGATCACTTCTTTAAGCGCTTCGACCAAAGTATCAATTTCTTCAAATGTATTGTAGATACCAAAAGAGACGCGTACCATCGAGGAAAGGTGGAATCGTTGTAGCGCTGGTTGGGCGCAAAGCTGGCCGGTGCGCACCGCTATGCCCCGAATGTCGAGCAATGTCCCGATATCTAAAGGATGAATATCATCGATGATGAAGCTGATGATCGCGCCTTTTTTGAGGGCTGTGCCGATGATTCGCAATCCTTTGATCTCTTTTAAACGTTTCGTCGCATATTCGAGAAGGCCCTGTTCCCATGCAGCAATATGATGCCGGCCAAAAGATTCAATAAAATCGATCGCTTCGCCAAGCCCTAGCACCTCGGCAATCATCGGTGTACCCGCCTCGAACTTCATCGGCGGATGTTGAAAGCTTGACGATTGTAGCGTCACCTGATCGATCATATCTCCACCTCCCTGGTAAGGAGGCATCTTTTCAAGCAATGCGCGTTTACCATATAAGACTCCGATGCCGGTCGGGCCGTAGGCCTTATGGCCTGAAAACACAAAAAAGTCGGCTTTCATTTTTTGCACATCGACGGGCATATGGGCTGCGCTTTGCGCCCCATCAATCAACACTTTTGCCCCGCGCGCGTGCGCGCAATGGATCATTTCCTTAACGGGATTCAACGTTCCTGTCGCATTAGCGATATGCGCGACGCTGACGAGTTTTGTCCGGTCAGTCAGCAATTGTTCAAATGCTTCAAAGATCAGTTCTCCCCGGTCGTTCATGGGAACAGCTTTGAGGAGGGCCCCTCTTTCTTCGCAGATCATCTGCCAGGGAACAATGTTGGAATGATGCTCCATTTCCGTGATGAGGATTTCATCGCCAGGCTGTAAAAAGGCTTTCCCAAAAGAAGATGCGACGAGATTGATCGCATCTGTGGTCCCTTTTGTGAAAACGATCTCTTCTTCAAAAACCGCATTTAAAAATTCTTTCACTTTTTTTCGCACTTCGTTGTAGCGCGAGGTTGCCTGGCTGGCAAAATCATAGACGGAGCGATGCACGGTGCCATATTGCTCGGAATAAAAACGACTTATCGTTTCAATCACCCTGCGAGGCTTTTGGGCTGTCGCAGCCGAATCCAAATAAATGAAGGGCTTGCCATGCATGACCTGATGGAGCATGGGAAATTCTTGCCGAATTTTTAGATGATTCATAGCCATTTCCTCCCCAATCTCTGAAAAAGGGAATGATAAGGAATCGGTTCGATCATTTCACGACAAAAACCGCTGACCAAAAGATGTTGAGCTGTGATCCGGTCGATCCCGCGCGTGCTCAAATAAAAAAGTTGGTCCGGGTTCAACTGGGATACCGTCGCGCCGTGAGAAGCTTTAACATCGTCCGCAAAAACTTCTAAATTCGGCTTGCTGTTCGCAATCGCGCCCTGACTGAGGATTAAATTCTTATTGAGCTGGTACGCTTGCGTTTTTTGCGCCTCTTTTCGGACGAGGATTTTGCCTTCAAAGCTCGATTGGCTTGCATCGCTGAGGACCCCTTTAAAAAGCTGCATCGAGCGCGTCGATGGAGCCTCGTGTTCAACGACGGCGTGCACGTGCGCTGTGTGATTTCCTTTCAACACCCACAAACCATTGAGATCTGCGCTCGCCTCTTCTCCTTTGAGAACGATCCGATAACTTTGGCGGACGGCTTTCGCGCCAAAGGTAAAATTCCTTGCGCAAAGGCGTGCATTCTTTTTCAAAGAAGCCCGCACCGATTCTAATTGCCACGAATCGGCAGGACATTCGACAGCCTGGATCCATTCCAGCTTCGCGCCTTCTTCCAGAGTGATTTCAGTCGCGGGAACAAATAACTGCGTTCCCTGACCATACGAAGTCGTCACACAGCTCAGCTTGCTTTGCGCTCCGAGAACTAAATGCAAACGCGGGCAAGAGACAACCGCTTGCTTTCCGCTGAAAAGATGCAGGACCTGAACCGGGCACGGCATCTGCAAATGGGGAGGAAGATAAAAGAAGACGCCTTTTTGGTGCAGCGCTAAATTTAGCAGGGCAAAAGGATCATTTTCTTCTTTAAGGCTGCGAGCCAAATGCTGTTGCAAAAAACTTCCGTGCGAACGCATCGCTTCTTCTAAAGGCAGCAAGACGATTTGCGGCGGAAGAGCGGAAAGATCACTTAAAACCGGAGAAAAATGCCCATCGACAAATACCAAATAGGAATGAACACACTCAGGAAGAATCGCATCGGCAAAACTTTCCTTTTCCATCGGAGCAAACGGGGACAATCCAAAAGAAGCCTTGTAAAGTTCTCTTAATGGGACATAGCGGAACGCCTCATCGGATTTCGTCGGAAGGCCAAGCTCGAGCAGTCTTGCCCAGCTTTTTTCTCGAAAAGCATTACCGTTCGCTTGGAAGAGCTGATGGAGTTGTGTTAAAAATTCTTGCACCAGTCATACCCTTTTTGTTCGAGTTCCATGGCCAATTCCGGCCCACCGGATTGCACGATCGCGCCATCGATGACGACATGCACAAAATCAGGGCGGATATAATCGAGCAGCCGCTGATAGTGCGTGATGAGGAGTAGCGCATTTTCGGTTCCCATCAAAGTGTTGACACCCTGGGCGACAGTGCGCATCGCATCGATGTCCAATCCTGAATCCGTTTCGTCGAGAATCGCGAGCTTGGGCGCAAGGACCGCCATCTGAAGAATTTCATTCCGTTTTTTTTCTCCGCCGGAAAAGCCTTCGTTGAGATTGCGCTGCTTAAACTCGCTCTTCACATCGACAAGCGCCATCTTTTCATCGAGAATCTTTTGAAACTCCTCTTCCGTCGCAATAGTCTTTCCATGGGCTTTGAGTTTGGCATTGTAAGCGGCATGCAAAAATTGAACGTTCGAGATCCCGGGAATTTCAATAGGATATTGAAAACCCATGAATAATCCGAGATGCGCCCTTTCCTCAGGACTCATTTCGAGAATGTTCTGATTTTCAAATAAGATTCCCCCCCCCACCACTTCATAGGAAGGATCGCCCGCAAGGACCTTCGCAAGAGTCGATTTTCCTGCACCATTAGGCCCCATCAGCGCATGGATCTCGCCTTGGCAGATCTTCAGATTTAATCCTTTTAAGATCGGCTTTCCTTCGACATTGACCTGTAATTCTTTTATTTCTAACATTTTTTTAAACCTATCCAACAGAGTTTTCCAACTTAAGCGCTAAGAGTTTTTGTGCCTCGACAGCAAATTCCAACGGAAGTTCGCGGATCACATCTTTACAAAACCCGCTGATGATCATATTGACCGCATCTTCCCGCGATATTCCGCGCGATTGCAAATAAAACAGCTGCTCCTCATTCATCTTCGAAGTGGAAGCTTCATGCTCGACCTGTCCCGTCTGATTGGCCACTTCGATGTAGGGGAAAGTATTGGCAGAGCAAGAGTTGCCGACCAACATCGAATCGCACTGCGTGTAATTGCGCGCCCCTTCCGCTCGAGGAGCCATCTTGACAAGCCCCCGATAAGTGTTGTGCGATTTGTCTGCTGAGATCCCCTTCGACACAATGGTCGAACGCGTTTTTTTGCCCAAATGGATCATCTTCGTTCCCGTGTCCGCTTGCATCTTTCCGGTCGTCAGCGCTACAGAGTAAAATTCGCCGACAGACTCATCCCCTTGCAAAATACAGCTGGGGTATTTCCATGTGATCGCAGCGCCGGCCTCGACTTGCGTCCAGGTGATCTTCGAACGGTAGCCCTGGGCCCGCCCGCGCTTCGTGACAAAATTATAAATTCCGCCCACTCCCGTCTTCGGATCGCCCGAATACCAATTTTGCACCGTCGCATACTTGATCTCAGCCCGCTCCATAGCGACGAGCTCAACAACCGCCGCGTGCAATTGGTTATTATCAAATGCAGGAGCCGTGCACCCTTCCAAATAGCTGACATACGATCCTTCCTCGGCGATGATCAGCGTCCTTTCAAATTGCCCGCTTTGTTTGTCGTTAATCCTAAAATAGGTAGACAGTTCGATCGGACAGCGCACCCCTTTGGGCACATACACAAAAGAACCATCCGAAAAAACGGCAGAATTAAGCGCGGCAAAATAGTTATCGCCAATCGGGACCACGCTTCCCAAATACTTTTCAATCAGCTCGGGAAATTGATGGACCGCTTCCGAAATCGGACACAGCACCACTCCCGCTTCCTGAAGCGTTTTTTGAAACGTCGTCCCCAAAGAAACCGAATCAAACACCACGTCGATCGCCACGTTCGCGAGTCGCTTTTGCTCATCCAATGGAATGCCCAGCTTCTCAAACGTCTTGATAATTTCTGGATCCACCTCTTCCAAACTATTCAGCGATTGCTTCTTCTTCGGCGCAGAGTAGTAGCAGATTTCCTGTAAATCGATCGACGGATAGCGCAGATTCGCCCAATCCGGCTCTTTCATCTCCAAAAATTTGGCATAGGCCCGTAACCGAAAATCAAGTAAAAACGAAGGCTCGTTCTTCTTTTCAGAAATGGCCCTGACAACCCCCTCATTCAAACCTTTCGGCAAAGCCTCGGTTTCAATGGGAGTCACGAATCCGTATTTATAAGCAGAACGCTCCTTAAGCAGCTCTTCCGTCGACATAGTAATAAATTTTTTCCTAAAAATTAGGCTTTAATGATACCACTCCCCAGCGATTTACTCAATGCTTGCAACAATTCTTTGTCAGGTATTAAAAGAAAGGCTGTGAACCCAGGCCTTCTGGGATTAAGTTGGGGCCGAGCTTCGTACTCGGCCCAACATTGTTTTTGAAAATACCCGGCCCTTAAGGGCCGGGTTTCCGCCAGAGGACGGATGAAAATTTTACTTACTGGCGCGAACGGGTACATTGGAACTCGCCTTCTTCCCCGCTTGGTAGACGATGGGCATGAAATATATGCCTTGGTAAGAAGCCGTTCTCGCATTGAAATTTCCACCTCTCAAATTCATGTCATTGAAGCTGACCTACTTAATCCTTCTTCCTTGTTAAAAATTCCCTTTAACATCGATGTCGCTTACTATCTAGTCCATTCGATGAGTTATTCGCAAAAATTTTCTGAATTGGAAGCTGCTTCGGCAAAAAATTTTGCAGAACGGCTGGAAAACACACAAGCGAAACAAATCGTCTACTTGAGCGGTCTGTCAAACGAAGCTCAACTTTCGCATCATTTAAGCTCCAGAAAAAGGGTAGGCGAAATCCTCCGAGAAGGAAAAGTTCCTGTGACTATTTTGATGGCTGGAATCATCATCGGGTCGGGAAGTGCTTCCTTTGAAATTATTCGAGATCTGGTTGAAAAACTGCCTGTTATGGTTGCCCCAAAATGGCTTAAGCAGTTAACCCAACCGATCGCCGTCCGCGATGTTCTAGCCTATTTAACAGTTGTTTTGGGCAACCCTGCTTGCTTCGGTGAATCGTTTGAGATTGGAGGCCCCGATGTGATGAGTTACAAAGACCTTCTATTGAATTTCGCCAAAATGCGAGGCTTGAGACGAAAAATTTTTACGGTTCCCTTCCTTACGCCACGCCTCTCTTCCTATTGGTTGTATTTTGTGACCAGCACGAGCTATTCACTTGCCCATTTTCTTGTCGAAAGTCTGATCAATAATGCCATTTGCAAAGAGAATCAAATTCAAAAGCTTTTTCCTATAAAACTCCTCACTTATGAAGAGGCCCTACAACTCGCTTTCAGTCGTATCGAAGAAGATTGGATGCGTTCAAGCTGGAAAGATACCTTAAGCGGTTCCACTTTAAATCCAGATCTTTCCATTTATGTGCACGTCCCAAAATTCGGCATCTTGAGCGATAGACGCACCATTCCTTTTTCTTGTCCCGTGGAAGAATTGCAAAAACGGATTTGGGCTTTGGGCGGAGATCAGGGTTGGCCGGCGATGAATTGGGCTTGGAAATTCCGGGGCTTTCTGGATAAACTGGTGGGAGGAATTGGACTGCGCCGAGGCAGGACTCATCCGACGCGGCTTAAGGTCGGAGACGCTCTCGATTTCTGGCGCGTTTTATTAGCAGATGAAAAAAATCATCGCCTTCTTCTCTATGCTGAAATGAAATTGCCAGGTGAAGCGTGGCTAGAATTTGAGATCATTCCCCAAGGTAAAGGTGGGACCCTCAAGCAAACGGCATCCTTCCGCCCCAATGGAGTCTGGGGTAGATTCTATTGGTATAGTCTTTATCCGATTCATGCTCTTATCTTCAGCCAATTGGCAAAACGCCTGGCAAATGGATAAGAATCCTTGAATGTAAATGAACGTTCATTTACAATTCTCTCTAAAGGAAAATTTCATGCCTCCCAAAAAATCCATTAACGATGCCCTTGTCCTAGAAAAAGCTCTTCTCGTCATTAGCGAATTAGGTCCTGAAACCTTTACCCTAGCCGACATAGGTAAAGCCGTCGGCCTCTCCCCTTCCACCCTAATGCAGCGCTTCGGATCAAAACAGGCTCTCCTCATCAAGGCCGCCAAGCATGTCCCTGCAAAAATGAAAACCGAACTAAACAATTTAAAAATGAAAGAACTCCCCTGGGATGAGGAACTCATCACCCTTTTATGCGACCTGCCCGAGGGGTTTGGAACCCGGCAAGATATTGCTAACAGTTTAGGGCTCCTTAAACTCGACATGATCGATCCCGAACTGCACCCTATCGCCAGAAACCTTTTCGAACAACTCAGAGCACGCATCAAAGAACTGCTCGAACAAGGACAACTCGATGACCTCGCCTGGGAACTCGATGCTCTCCGCCACGGCCTCATCATCCAATGGGCATTAAGCGGAACCGGCCCACTTCAAGATTGGCTGCAAAAAGGACTATCCAACTATCTGAAAGGAAAGAAAAATGCGTTACCAGTTTTATCGTGAACACAAATACGTCAGCGCGGCACTCAACAACCTCGAACGCCTCATCGCTCAAACCGACTTTTGCGATCCCTCTCAAATCCACCAAGTAGAAACAACCTTTGAAGCTCTCGTAAGCATGCTCAAAGGCCACGCTCAATACGAGAACGAACGTCTCCACACGCTCCTTAAACAAAAAAACGTCCCGCCCGCCATCTACTCCCATGTGGAAGAAGAACACATCGCACAAGACGAACAACTCTTAAAACTTGAAGAAATCCTCCGCGACATCCCTCTGCAATCCACCAACGAGAAAAAAATCGAACAGGGCCACCACCTCTACCTCGCCTACCGCAAATTTGTCGCAGACAACCTCGCGCATCTCCACGAAGAAGAAACACAGATTTTACCCACGTTACAAAGCCTTTATTCAGACCAAGAATTGCGGCAGGTCGAAGCGCAAACCTATCGAGAAATGACCTCAGAAGAGACGATCGGGATGATTGAAACGCTCTTTCCTCATATGAACACACATGACAAACAAGCTTTTCTACTTGATATTTTGAGTCTTGAACCAAAAAAATTTGATATTATTTTGAAAGGCATTCAGCCTCTGCTTACAGAAAGCGAAAACAATGCCATCAGATACGGCCATTCAGGTTGCGCGAAATGAGCACATTGAAATTTTAAGTGTCTGATTGGATTTGGTCTCAACCTCGCTTGTATTTCCTATCCTTGGGTTAAAAGCGGGCGCCGAAGCCTCCACCGACTTTAACGCCCCCCACATCGACGTTATGACTGAAATGAACCGGAAGATAAAGGTAGTCAGCAAAGAAACTAAAATAGAAATAATGAGAGAAGCGGACTTCAGCGCCTGTTTTAACAATGACTCCAGGAGCTGCCCTCGATCTGTGTTGTCTGATGTTAGGTACATCACATTTGTTGCAGCATCTCATTGTATTTTTGATATAAATAAGACCTACATCAGGTCCAATGCCGCCAAATAAAGAGAGGGTTTGATTAAAAAAATGTCCGATGCCTTTAAGGCCAAAACTGATGTTGAAAATATTGATGTCTGTGCTACCGCAAGAGCGGTAGGGTTTGCCATCCATAAAAATCCACTCTCCATTTCCCCACACTCCGAGATTTTGGAGGTTTTGAAATGTTCGTCCCACTTCTGCCTGAACACTCAACCCCACATCTCCGTAGATCTTCCTAAATTTATGTGCCGTGGGGAAAAAAGCAGCGGTTCGAGCTTCTGCAGATGTTAGAGGTGGTGACACTGCAGGAGCGGCGAGACTACTGTCTTGAGCCCTTACAATAGATTGGGTATAAAGAGCACCTAAGCACATGAGGCTAAAAATTCTCTTATCCATTTGTAACGCTAATGTTGAGGGCGTCGCTTTCCATTTCATCGGAAGAAACAGATACAATTGAATATTCGCGCGCTTCTTTTTTTGATTTAAGACATGTTTCAAAGACGTAGGGCCCGGCTGCAGGAATCGTTGCTACCAGGTTTTCTTTTCTGTATATTCGATAGGACACTATATTGGCTGAGGTCGATGGATTCCACTTTGCCTTTAACGAATACATATTGCTGTTTAAGAATTCGCATTTCTTAATGACACCGTTGAAGTTTGTGGGGGGAGTAAATGAACCCGTCACGAAAATTGTTACAACGTTACTCGCATTACTGCCAAACAGTTCGGTCGTAGGGTCACATGCAAAATAACTAAAGGTTGCAACTCCCTGATTAACAAACATATTTCCGGATGGAGGCTCACTCAGAATCTTCGCTTGAAAGTCAATGGTGAAAGTCGTCATTCCGGGGATAGTACCAAGGTTATATCCGGATGTGAGATCAGGATTACCCGAAGGAACACCATTCACTTTAAAGGTGTCCTGAACATAAGTAAGACCCGTCTCTAAAATGTCAGACAATGTGACATTATTTGCATCTATAAGGCTTGTATTGTCAATTGTGATGGAAAAACCAACGGTATCATTAATTTGCGAATTCTTGCTCGTGAGACCCTCGACAAGTTTCATGGGAAGTATTTCGGGTGCCATCACAGTGAACTGAAGTCCCAAAGCATTGATCATGTAATCATCTCCAACCGTTGTGCCTAGAATATAGGCTTCATTTTGGTTATGTTGAAGTGCGGGAGCAATATCGATGGTGGTGATATCGTATCCTTGTCTTACTCCAAAACCTACGTTGGGCGGAACTGAATTCAATGTGCAAAAAGTACCGCTCGTACTTAGTAGTTGACCGTTGTCACCATTAATTTGAGACGCAAAGAAGTTATCGATAAGATTGTTAGGACCGCTTTGAGGTGTCAAAGACAATATTGTCGATCCAAATTCCAGCTTGTCCCCTGTTTTGTTGGGATCCCCTTCCAGAGCGCTGGCCATTAATTTGCCGAACATATCACCCTCGGATGGAGTGCAAAACCCAATCACCGCAGCGGGTATCTGGGCTTCAGATCCTTCATCTCCTTCTTGGTTGCCGACAAATATGCTTATATTGTTAATGCTCTCAGTTGGATCTGTATAAACGATTGCTAGGGTCCAACCGGCACAATTATGTGTATCATCAAAAGGGGATACGGTCGCAGGCACTCCACCGACGGTATAGGTCCCATTAAGATTTGTAAGGGATGAAAATAGCGCTGATACGTCCTGAGAACGTGTGTAATATCCCGCGCAATAGAAAGATAGTACATTCGCTGCTGGATTTTGGGACTGCAAAACACTTGTGGTCGGATCGGCGGTCACGCTATGAGTAACACCATCGGGAGTTGTAAAAGAGATGGGGCCATTAGCATAGTTTAGAATACAACTTGGATCGACACCTATCTCTGCATCCTCGCAAAAGTACCCATAGCTACCTCCCCAAATCAATTCAGCTCGGAGTACCGTTGTGCCCGCTGGAAAAGTGTAAACAGCAGAGGAGCTGTTATTTTGCCAGGAAATTGTGGTTCCTGCTGGGCTGCCAGGTCCTGTTGTTAGGCTGGGATAAGAGCCTACCTGTTGAGTGGGATCAATTGTAATAAATGCTCCAATTGCATCAGACGTTCCCGGTTGATTTTCACACAATGCCTTACTAAGACCTAATGTATTACCGATAAAAGTTAGTTTCGCCCTCGCCCCAGAGCTAGAATATCGCAAAATGTACGAATTTCCCGGAGGAGTGGAACAGGGAGCTTGCGTTTGCTCAGCGCATGTCGACACAATACAAGAACACGCCGGAAATACAGAGCGTGACGTACCCGGCCCAAAACCGAGAAAACATAAACTCATCAGGAAAAAAGATCGTTTTAGCCATGACAAATTTTTCACAAATTTTCCTTTGCCTAATGGGGTGCCAAAAATGATTCAAAAATTGGTCTGAAAACGGTTCAAAAGCCTAACGTCGGCATCATTGGGATTTAAATCATTCTCTCTTTTTTTGATACACATTTATATTTAAGGCACTCCTGCGACACAATGAAGACCTATTCATTCTACCTGGCAACACATTTCATCATTCTGGAGTTTGGATAAATCCAGCAATTTTCAAGGTTTCTCTGGCACGACTTTCCTCGTCCTTCGGCGAGGCCCGATGCGTGGAGTTTTGGCTTTTTTGTAACAGCTCGGAACTCATCCAAAAGCCAAAACTCCACCCATCGTTCTAATAAATTATATAACTTGGCTCTACTAACCAAGTTTAGTAAGAAAGGGTAATCTTTTCAGGAGGACTCGGCTTAAATCCCCCGAATCAATCCTCATCCATAGAGGCTCAAGCGCATCAGTTCGTGCTATTCAACTTGCCAAAGCAATGGGCGCGCATGTTGCAACAACAGTGAGCAGTCAGGGAAAAGCCATTTTCTGCAAAGACCTCAAAGCGGAGGCAATTAACTACAAAGAGCAAGACTTCTTCTCTTGCCTCAAAGATAGAGGCCTGGATGTCGTCCTCATTGGAGGGGAATATTTTGAGAAAAACCTCAAGTTCCTCAAGGAATAGGGGCGCCTCGTCCAAATCGCTTGTATGCACAGCTCATCAACGAGCTTCGATCTAGCACGACTGCTCTTGAAACGCCTGACCATTGTAGGATCCACTTTGCGAGCTCAGTCTACTGAAGCAAAAGCACGGATCGCTCAAGAGCTCTTGTCCAATGTCTGGCTTCTTTTTGAGAAAAAGACCCTAAAGCCAGTCGTAACCGCCACTTTTCCTCTTGCAAAGGCTTCCGAAGCACACAAACTCATGGAATCCAGCCAGCATTGTGGAAAAATTGTACTAACTCTGCAAGAGGATTGATAGAAATGTTTGCACTTATTTGATTGTGTATGCATTACTATCATTTAAGAAATTACTAGTGAATGCACATTTTAAGACTCTGTGAGTTACATCGTTCGCCATTCTTTTTTAGGACTTGTAAAGACAGATGAAAATAGAAAAACCCCAGGTAGCTCTTGAGGTTTTACGCCGCCCAGTTAGTCCCAACCCATTTATACGGTCATTCTAACATCTATTATCAAAAAACTCATTCCTTAGTAGACCACTTAATTGAAACCTTGGGATTATAATCCTTCTTTTTCTTTTCATCTTCATCGTCCTTGCGACGCGGTTTCTTTTTCTCCTCGGGCTTATTTTCCCCCTGCATCTTGCCCCATTTCCCTTGGCATTGGGATGCAAAGTCGGTATTTTCTACATCCACAGTAAGTTTGCCTTTTCCCAACGTGCCATGCCACGCTGAAGGTGATTCATCTTTGGAAAAATCCTTCTTTGGCTCATGCTTATCCACATCTTCAGCAAAAAAAGAATTGGTAGTCTCATAGGAAAAGGGATACTGATAAGTAATTCCTTCTTCGATATCTTCTACGCTTGAAGGCAGTGTTTCGGAACAAACTGGTCGGGCGAGCAATAATAATGCGGCCAATGCGGTCATCTTCTGCATGGCAGCCTCCATAAGTTTTCTATTTTTAAGCCTTTAATGCACTTCAGTTTTCTTCCATTGATTTTTGTACTCATGGATGACAATCTGCTATATAAATAAATCGATTTGGGTAATCGATGTAGAGTATATTGTTCTCCAAAAAATTCATGCCCAAAATGCCATCTACTTCTGGAACTTTTGGATCGATATCAAGAAAATGAATATCCAACTTTCCAAAATCATTTCCTGAAAGAATAAAACGAGTAGATGTATCAAAGGGAAGGCCTCCCCAATCTTGTTGAAGAGTCAGCTCCTTTCCAAAAGAAGTTCTAACTACAGTAAAAGAACTCGAACTCAAAGCAAGATTAAGTCTTCCAAAATCTGTCTCCGGCTGAATTACCATAAACCCTTTTTTTATCTGAAATGGAATTTTAATCATATTTTTAGGACATATTTTCAATTTTTGTAGAACTTTCAAACTATTACATCGATAAATAGCCCTATGATAATAATCTAAGCATAGATTTGTTTTTTCAAGAAATGAACTGCCTATTTCTCCCATTTCTTCATATAGAAGAGCCTCATTGTATTTGCCATAAAAAGATCCTGATCGTATTTGAGCATTTATTTCGCCGACTTTAACATTTGCCCATACAAGGCCCCCAATTTTCATTTGAGATATCAAAAAAGACTGAGTCTCATAAGGATTCCCTCTCACGTCGCTCCTTCTAACTGGACCACCTGGCACCTTATTTATTTTGTCCAATAGCTCTGTATCTAAAGCAGAAGAGAAGGAACCCAGTTCAAATTTCACTGGATATTTTTTTTCTTCAATGTACACATTGATAATTGGCGTATCTGATCGGGATATTTTCACGGGAATCTTCACGCATGACGCATCTGAAGAATACTCCCAATACAAGTAGGTCGACGAAGCTAGCACAACAATGATACCTGCCAGAAAAAATAAATACTTTTGCGTCTTTCTCGAGATTTTATTCATTTTCAAAATGACAATCTCCTATATAGAGAACTCGATTAAGATAATCGATGTAAACAATCTGGTTTTCTAAAAAATTCATACCCAAAATGCCGTCTATTTCAGGAGGACTCCAACACGCATCGGGAACATGAATTTTTAATTCTCCAAAATCCTTCCCCTCGAATGCAAGATGCGAAGTAAAGTAAGAAGCGAACCCTCTTTTGTCTTTTTCTAATGGTATTTTCTGGTTCAAGGGGGATTTTACAAACGAAATAGTCGCCCCAGTATCGAGCACCAAATTGAGTTTCCCAATATCAGACTCTACCTGAACAATAACATGGTTGTTTTCATAGCGAAAAGGCACTTTAATCATATCCTTTGGACATACAACCATTTTTTGGAGCATTTTCAGACTGTTACAGAAATAAATAGTTCGATGGTACAAATCCAAACAAAGATTTGTTTTTTTTAGCAGAGGGCATCCTATAGCCCCTATGCGGTCGTTCTTGTGCTTCTGTGGATCTGAATGCCATATAACTCCAGCTGCCTTGTGCTCTTGATTCTGCCCTTTCACAATGACATCTGACCATAAAAGTCCGCAAATTTCTACTTTTGGAATAAGATAAGACTTGGCTTCATTAGGATTCCCTTTCCAATCCCTCCATTTAACTAAATCCATCTCTTGCTTATTAATTTTTCCGAGAAACTCACTATCTAAGGTCAAGGAGAATTTTGATCCAAGGTCAAGTAACAGCGGACAAATTTTATCCTCAATAATCGCATCAAAAATCGGCGTGTTGCAATCTGAAAGTTTAACGGAGACCTTTATACATGAATTTCTTGCTACATGATTCCAAACAAGATAAAGAGCTGGTCCTAGTATCACTAGGACCAGACTCAAAAAAACATAGTTTTGTGTTCTTTTAATTCGCATAAATTTTTGCGACAACTTTTTCACTACCACTTAATTGAACCTTCCACTCCGGTTTCCCATGAGGTGTTACCTTGACTGTCAGTAGTTGTATTGCCATAAGCCTCTACGCTCCAAGAACTACCGTTGTCATTCGTTTCAGTATGACTAACACTACCACTGAAAGTCGAATTGCCCTCGCTATCCCTGTTTGCAGAGTAATCCGCACTATTCCTTTCCTTGATGGCATTTCTGTTGCCATTCAGCCGGTTAAGTACGGCTGTATTGGATTTTTGGGACTCCTGTGTTTGGTGATTCAACGCTGCCTGCTTGCTGAATTGGACTGAGTAAAACGGTGAGACAAAAATCTTGTTAAAATGAGTGACTTGTGACTCTTCTTTGTCTTCTAAGGAATCAAAACCAACAAAACTTGCTGCGCTTGCGGCTTCGACGTCTAACTCTATTGACATAATGCCCTCCTTTAAATGGTTGGCGATGCCAATTTTCAACTTTTTGTTAAGCCCTGGTCAAGCTTTTTTTTAATTTATCAGGACAAAATTTCTTGATTTATGCGGGCTTCGGCGAGAGCGAGGTGCTCCGGAAGGTCGATGCCGAAAACTTCAAATTGTGTTTCGTGGGCGCGGATGCGGAGGCGGTGGTAGAGAAAGCGGAGTTGTTCGAGTTGTTCAGCGTTTTCGATTTCGCAAGCGGGCAGTTGGGAGATTTTTCGTAGGGAGGCGGGGGTAAAGGCGTAGAGGCCGACGTGTTTGTAGAAAGTTTTCGTGGGAGTGGCATCGCGGTAGTAGGGAATTTGGCTGCGGGAGAAGTATAAGACGTACCCTTCGTGGTCGCAAACGACTTTCGCAATTTGGGGATTGGTAGCTTCGTCGGGGTTGGTGATTTTTTTTCTGAGCGTCCATATATCGCAGGTGTCGTCATCGCAGCTTTGGAGAAGGTCGAGGATCATTTGTTCGTTGATGAAGGGCTCGTCGCCCTGCCAATTCACCCAAATGTCGGCATCGATGCTATTTTTTTCCAAGAGCTCGACGAGGCGTTCTGTTCCGTTGGCGCAGCTTTCCGAGGTCATGATGTATTTTCCGCCGAAGCTTTGGATGAGCTCGGCTGTCTCTGGGGCATCGATTGCGAAGACAATCTCGTCGAAGAAGGGAACTTGGAGGGCGCTGTCCCAGACCCATTCGAGGAGGGGCTTATCTTTGAGCATGGAGAGCATTTTTCGAGGGAAACGGGTTGATTTTAATCGGGCCGGAATCACGCAGGCGATTTTTTTATTGTGGATCATGCGAGTTTCATCCTTTCTGGATTTTCGAGATACCAGGCTATTGTTTTGCGAAGTCCAGAAGAGAGGTCATGCAAGGGCCGCCAGCCGATCTCCTGTTTAATTTTGCTGCAATCGATCGCGTAGCGAAAATCATGGCCGGGGCGATCATCGATATGCGTGACGAGGGAGAGGAGTTGATGGGGATCTTCTTGCCTTAACGTTGCGAACTCTTTGACAAGGGAATTCAAAAGATCGATATTTCTCCGCTCGCACTCGCCGCCGATATCGTAAACCTGGCCTGGTGTTGCCTTTTCGAGGATGGACCAAATCGCTTCGGAATGGTCATCGACAAAGATCCAATCCCGGACATTGGCTCCGTGGCCGTAGAGAGGGAGGGGCTCTTTGTGGAAACAGCCGGAAATCATCCGGGGAATAAATTTTTCGACATTCTGGCAGGGTCCGTAATTGTTTGTGCAGTGTGAAATCGTCGTGGAAAGGCCGTATGTGTGGGCATAAGCGCGGACAAAATGATCGGAGGCGGCCTTCGAGGCGGAATAGGGAGAATTGGGGCGGTAGGGAGAATTTTCCGAAAAGGCGCCATCCAGGGCAAGCGTTCCATAAACTTCATCTGTCGAGATGTGATGGAAATGAATATGGCGCTGGCGGCGCACAACTTCGAGGAGAGAAATTGTTCCGCCGACATTGGTCTCATAAAAAGCGCGGGGACCCGAAATGCTTCGGTCGACATGGCTCTCTGCTGCAAAATGGACGATGGCATCTATATCATGTTGAATGCAAAGTCTTTCCACGAGAGGCTCGTTGCGGATGTCCCCTTGGACGAACAGGTAGCGGGAATCGCCTTCCACGGAAGCGAGATTGCGCAAATCGGCAGCATAGGTCAGGATGTCCAAGTTGACGATTTTTTCGCAGGGAGCAATCTGCTTTAATCCGTAACGGATAAAAGCCGATCCGATGAAGCCTGCTCCGCCGGTGACAAGGAAGCGTTTAAGAGGACGATGCATAAGTGTGTAAATAATCGTTTAAAACCTCGCCCCAAAGGCGCGGTCTGATATTTGTAAAATGAAAAAATTTGCTCGTATCGAGGACGCTATAGGAAGGGCGCGCGGCAGGGGTGGGGAATTTTGCGCTCGAGACAGGGAGGATTCGCTGGCACCTGAGTTCAATTCCGCGCTCTTTAGCGGCCTGCAGTAGGTCGATGGCTATTTGATAGCGGGATCTCTCGCCGTCATTAGCGAAATGAAAAACTCCTGGCGCATTTAATAAGGCGATCGCTGCGGATGCGAGATCATGGCAGTAAGTCGGTCTTCCTCGCTGGTCGAATACGACTTGTAGCTCTTCTTTTTGCTGAAACCAGTTCATGAGAGAGGAAATTAAATTTTTCCCTTTTGATCCGAATAACCATGAAGTGCGAAGGATACAGGCTTCTGGCAGTGCCGCCGCAACTTTTTTCTCCCCTTCCCATTTGCTTTTTCCGTATTGGTTTGCAGGTGCGCAAAGATCCTCTTCCCGATAAGGCTCCTTTCCTGTTCCATGAAAGACGTAGTCGGTGGAGATATGGACGAGGCGTGCACCGCAAGCGCGGGCGGCGAGGGCGACATTTTCCGCCCCTTGGGCATTGACGGCAAACGCGGCGTCCGGCTCTTTTTCTGCACTGTCGACATCTGTATAAGCAGCGCAATTAATAATATGGGTCGGTTTGATCTGCTCCGCCTTGGCAGTCAAACGGTCGAACTTCGTGACGTCCGCGTCGCGGCGGGAGGTTCCCTCCACATCGAGTTCCTGTCTCAAACAGCGTTGCATCAAAGCGGAACCGAGCATCCCTTCTGCGCCTACGATCCAAATTTTCATCTGATTGCCTCTTTGAGGAGTGGGCTGTTTCGATCTCTATCCGAAATAAGCGGTGTATCCAGCGGCCAATGAATCCCTACAAGAGGATCGTCGAAGCGGAAACTGCGCTCTTCCTTGGGATCATAAATATTGCTGACTTTATAACAGACATGCGCATGCTCGCTGACCACGCAGAATCCATGCGCGTAACCAACAGGAACAAAGATTTGCTCGCCCAAAGAGGAGTCTAAATAAACACCATCCCATTGGCCAAAAGTCGGACTGTCCGGCCGTATGTCGACGAAGACATCGAAAATTTTTCCTTCCATAACGGTGACGAGCTTTGCCTGGCCAGGCGTGCGTTGAAAATGCATCCCTCGGATCGTCCCTTTTTTAGAGAAGGAGTGGTTATCCTGGACAAAGTCGCAGTCGATACCAACCTGGTGATAAAGAGGCCGGCGAAATGTCTCGCGAAAAAAACCGCGGTCATCATGGAAAATTTTTGGGCGGATGAACTTGACGCCCGGCAGAGAAAGATCTTTAATCTCCATGGCTCTTCCTAAATTGTTGAAAAAAATAATAGCTCATTGAGAGATGAATGTCCATCAGAGAGTATTGCGCGTTTAAAGAAATTTATTCACATATGAGCCTATCTAGGTTTTTCTTGTTTTATTAATTAGAAACAATATATCTTTATTACCTTGTTTAGTTTTTAAGAGGAAAGCCATGCATATTTTTCATTCATTAGGCCATGTTTTAGGCGGAACTTTATTAATTGCAGGGACAATGGTCGGTGTGGGAATGCTTGCACTACCTGTCGCGACCGGAGAAGGAGGTTTCCTTCCCGCCGCTGTCATCTATATTATCTGCTGGCTTTTCATGCTTTGCACCGGCCTTTTGCTTTTGGAAGTCTGCACCTGGATGCCGAAAGACTCCAATTTGATCACGATGTCGCAGCGTTTGCTCGGTCCCATCGGCAAAAGTATTTGTTGGATCGTCTACCTCTTTCTATTCCTAACGGTGATGATTGCACACGTCGTCGGTGGAGGCCAGGTTTTAAGTGAAATAACCGGAGCACATTTGCCCAGCTGGCTGTCCATGGCCATCTACGTGACAATTTTTTCTCCCGTCGTCTACCTGGGAACAAGATGGGTCGACAGATTGAACATCACTTTGATGATCGGGGTCGTGACTTCTTATCTCCTATTTATCGCTCTTTCCTATTCCCATGTGGATATCCAGCTGCTCACACGCTCAAACTGGTCTAAAGCGTGGCTGGCGCTTCCCGTCCTTTTCACGGCATTCACTTTTCAGGTCATCATTCCAACATTGATGACCTATATGGACCGCAATGTCAAAAAAGTGCGTTTGGCGATTATTTTGGGGACCAGCATCCCTTTGGCCGCCTACTTGATTTGGGAGCTGCTGATTTTGGGCATCGTTCCGGCGGAAGGACCCAATGGTCTCATGCAAGCGGCGAAGAATGGATGGAATGCCGTCATGCCCCTCAAAGAGCTGGTTGGAAGCCCTGTTCTTTATACAATTGGGAAATGCTTCGCCTTCTTGACGATGACAACCTCCTACATCGCTCTTTCTTTGGCCTATCTCGACTTTTTGGCGGATGGCTTGAAAGTGCAAAAAAAGGGATGGAAAAAAGTCGTTCTTTGTTTGGCGGTCTTCGTCCCTCCGACGCTTGTAGCCATGACTTACCCCCATATTTTCATCATCGCTTTAAGCTATGCCGGCGGTTTTAGCTGCGCGATTTTGTTTGGGCTTTTCCCTCCTGTAATGGTCTGGGTAGGAAGATACATCAAAAAATATGATCGCCATCCTTTAGTTCCTGGTGGTAGAGCAATGGTTCCGGGAGGAAGAGCATTTCTCTCGATTTTGATCCTTTTCGTTCTGGTCGAGCTCGGCATCGAGATTTCCCAAGAGCTCATGAAATAGTTTTACTCCCCCCGTGTCGGGGGGATTTCTTTTAGCTCTTTGCAACCTTCTCTCTCTGTGTCTCCCTGGTGAATCTTCTTTTTTCTTTTGTCATTTAAAAAAAAAGTGATGAATGGATAAAATTGCTCTTTTGGAGTTTTTTTATGCGTCCGCAGTTGTCTTTTGCTATTTCTTTCTTGTTAGCTGCATCCGTTTTTTCCTTGTCGAGCTCTTTACACGCTACAGAAATTGCCGCAAAAGAAATGAAGCCAACAAAAAATGAACCTGAGCCATGGCTGACAGGTCCGTTGCTGACGCCTTCGGGGCACGTCATTCCGAAAGGCCACTGGAACATCGAACCTTATGAATTTATTGCCACGAATTTTGGGGTTTATGACCATCGCTGGCATACCCACGATGTCCCGCATAATTTTTACAGCGCTCAAACTCTGATTCCGCTTCAGTACGGGTTGGGCGGCCGTTTTGATTGTACTATTACACCTGCTTGGTCTTGGAATCATATCAAAGGAGCTTCTCATTGGGTTTTCAACGACATGGATTATGGATTCGATTATCAGATCTTGGGTGACAAAAAAGGAGCATGGTGGCCAGCCATTAAACTTGCTTTGCGTGGAAATTTCCCTTTCGGAAAATACCAGCATCTAAGCCCCGATAGGAAAGGAACGGATATAGGCGGATCGGGAAGCTGGGCCCCGGGTGTTGGTCTTACCATCTCTCATCTTTATTGGTGGGGAGGGCATATTTTCTTTGGTGCCCGTATGAACTGGCAATACACTTTCCCAACCCCTGTTCATGTGCGAGGCTTCAATGTCTATGGCGGAGGACATCACTGCGCCGGAAAAACTTATCCTGGCCAATCTTTAGTGGGACAGTTTGGATTCGAGCTCACGTTGTCGCAGCGTTGGGCGTTGGCGGGCGACATACAATATCTTCACGTCAATAAAACCCGATTTAAAGGGAATAAAGGCTCTAACCATGGGGTGCCCAATAAAGTCGGCTTCTCTTCAACTGATCAGTGGAGCATTGCACCGGCGATCGAATATGATTGGAACGCTTATGTCGGTATCATCGCCGGCGTTTGGTTCTCTGTTGCTGCGAGAAACTCGCCTGAATTTGCGACTGCTGTAGTTGCATTAAACATCTATAAATAATACTAAACGAAGTAAATTAAAAATCGAACCGCATGGCAAGTTCAATTCCAGAAACAATCAGATCGCCCTGATTGGAAAAAAAGACGCCTTTGGAATCGGCGCTCGTGAAACGCAAGAGTTGATTTTGGGAAAAACAAAAAAGTTCATCCCATGCAATCGCCAGCCCAATGCGTTTTAGTGTCCCGGAAAAATGTTGCTGCCAGTATACGCCCGCGGAAAAGTCCATGACCGGAGGCGCTGAAGAATAAAGATCTCGAACTCCCAGCGTTCTTTCCTCGCCGCCTCGGGAATATTCATTCTGGTGCAAGAAGAATTCTCCAAAAAGCACGCTGAAAAGACTTTTCACAAACAATCCAAACCCTTTTCCCAATGACAAGTCGACTTGAAGTCCGGCGTTGGGCCCGATGCCAAAAAATTTATTCTTCATGTGAACGATCTCGTCACCAGAACTTGCAAAGCTCCCTTCTATGTAGTCGATATAATATTTTTGCCGGATGGAGCCTGCGCGGATTCCAACTTGGGGAGTGAGTGAGAAGCTTTTTGAAACGGGATAACACTTCCTGAGCATCAGATCGACGATGCCTAAATGCAGTCGCCAATGCGTGTGCACATGTTCTGCAAAAAAGGGTCCGCCATCCATGGGTATTTGCCACGAAGGAAAAAGAATTTCTCCATATGTGTCGTTGGTGGCATGGGTCTGCAAAGAGGTGAATTGGAGCAAAAGATTCCACTCTTCATGGGAAAAGCAATAGCCTATTCCCACTCTGAATCCAAAATCCCAATCAAAATCGGGGTTTTTTATCTTGCTTGAGGCTAAGTTCTCAACGGATCGGCTTTTCACTGCGTAAGCGAGCCCATTTTCATGCGCTTGCCAATAAAGACCGGAAGCGTCTGCAAAAAATCCGCATTCCTGAGTATAACCCTGGCAAAAGAAAAGCAGTATGGTAAGATGAAGGAAATTTCGGATCATATATTATGATTTTAGGGATTGTACCTATTTTTATTAGAGCACTTGTTTTGGGAGCTACCTTTACATTCGGTGTGGAAGATGCTGATCAGATCGGAAAAAAAATCTATAAAAATGAATGTGGCAGCCGTCCCGAAAAACTCACTTGGTGGAATGAGGGAGAAGACTTTGCCTCATTAGGGATTGGGCACTTCATTTGGTATCCTAAGGGAGAAAAAGGCCCCTTCGAAGAAACGTTTCCCGAACTGCTTGCTTTCTTAAGCTCAAACAACATCCCTCTGCCGAGCTGGCTCAAACATTCAAAATGTTGTCCTTGGAATTCCAAACAGGAGTTTTACGGGAAGTTGCAAGAAGAGAAAAAAGAGCTTGGAACGCTTCTCACTCAAACTGTGGGTTTGCAGGCCGCATTCATTGTCCAACGTTTTGAATCGAAAATTTGCAGATTATTCGATGATTTGCCGAATGAAAAACAGCAAAAATTATTAAAAAGAGTCGCGTCTATCGCTCGAACCGTGAAAGGGAAGTACGCGCTGATTGACTATCTTCATTTCAAAGGGGATGGGGTTTCGACGAAAGAGCGTTACCGAGGATATGGCTGGGGTTTGCGCCAGGTCATTGAAGAAATGCCCGACGATGCAAAAGAGCCGCTCTCTGCTTTTTCGGAATCAGCAAAAGCGGCCCTAAGGCGAAGAGTTCAAAACGCGCCTCCCGAACGCGGCGAAGAGCGGTGGCTACCAGGTTGGCTCGCTCGCATCGAAACATATCGTCTTTAAGCACCGAAGAATTTTGCCGTTGGCTGGTTATCTCCAATCTTCTCAAGCTCCTTTTCCACATCTGCAATTTCGTTAAACCCAATGATTCTGCGAATGATATTTCCCTTTTCATCCAAAATCAACAATGTGGGAATCCCCCGTATTTGATATCTATCGAACAGTTCACGCATGGATTCCGCATTCACTTTCAAAAACTTAATCTGACCGCCATACTCTTTCGCCCAAGCATCGTAGATGGGACTGAACATCCGGCAAGGGCCGCAATAAGTCGCGTAAAAGTCAACAAAGACCGGTCCTGTAGAATGACTCAATTCACGATAAAATTGTTCTTTAGAAGCGATCTCAATAACTTGCGCTCCTTCCAGTTTTTTTTCGACAATGGCGGGAGTTTCCAATTTTGTCGGTGCTTGCGTTGCAGCTAAATACTGCTGCGCTTGCAATGCGGCTTTAGCGGCATCGCCCGCTGCAGAAATCGCTTGTTTGAACTCAGGGTCGCATACGTCGCCGATAGCATAAACACCTTCTACAGAAGTTTGCTGATGCTTTCTGAGAGTGATGTAACCTTGAGAATCGAGTTCCAACTGTCCTTGGAACAGTTCTGTATTGGGTCTAGAACCAATCGCCAGAAACAGGGCATCCACGGGAACTTCGCGGTCTTCGCTTTTGGCGGAATCATGGGCGATGAGAGCCGTTGCTTTTTGTCCGTCCCCTCTGACTTCTTTGATGACTGTTTTGAAATGGACCTCAATATTTGGCCGCGACAGGATTTCCTTCATTCTTTGTTTCTCCACAGTACGGAATACGTCGCGCCGTACGAAAACGTGGACCTTTTCCGCGATGTTGGAAAGGTATTGCGCCTCGATCAATGCGGCATCGCCGCCACCGGCTACCGCTACAGCTTTTCCTTTATATAGGGCCCCATCGCAAACAGCGCAGCTATAGACGCCGCGCGACCAATAGCCATCGGCCCCCGTTTCACCGGGAATATTTAAAAGATTGGATTTTGCGCCAAGAGCTATAATGACAGAATGCGTTTTATACTGTTTGATTTGATCGACCGACCCGTAAAGCGGTTTTGTTGTGACGATAAATGGACGCTTGGACAGATCGACGGAAACAACCTCTTCCGGGATTAAAATCGCTCCATTTTGTTCCGCCTGGTTTTTGACGCGATCTCCCAATTCAATGCCGGAAATGGAGATCTCGCCCGGCCAATTTTGTACATTGTGGGATTGGGTGATCGTCCCTCCGATCGACGGCCCCGTGATCACAATCGGCGTAATCCCGGCCCGAGCCAGATAAACGGCGGAAGTCAGGGCGGCAACGCCGCTTCCCAGGATCATCACAGGGTGCTCTTTTTCTATGATTTCAGCGCGCAAATGGGAAGTAAAAGGCAGAAGGAGAAATGCGAGCCAAATAAAGATTTTTTTCATATTTTTCCAATTTTAAGTTTATGCTAATTATACATTGTTTAGGGCATTTAGAGGCTGCCCACAAACCCAGGCTTCGTCGCTTTTTGGGATTATTTTGGCCGCTTTTCGATTCTTTTTGCGGGGGTAGTATACGCAAGTGGATACAACCCCCGCAAAAAGAATCGAAAAGCGGCTCAAAAGAACCCGAAAATCGACAGAAGCTGAGTTTGTGGTCAGTCTCTTATAGCTTTTTCAATAATGGTGCTCAACGTTATACTTTCTATAATGTTAAAAATTTACCCTGACAATTTGGACGAAATTCTCGCTCTTGCCGAAGATGCCGAGGCGCCTCCTCCGGAACCTCATGGCGGCATCCCTCGCCAGTGGCTGCCCGGGTGGGTCCGCTGGCCAGTTCGCGTCATCTTGCTTCCTTTTATTCTTCTCGACTTGTCGGCTCAAAAAATAGCTCGGCTCCTCATTGCTCCCCCTTTTAAAAAAGAAGGGAAATGTTTAAAACGCGGCAATTGCTGCCATTACATTCTTGTTCCCGAAGCAAAAGGTTTTTTAGGTTGCCTATTTTATTTTTGGAATACGCAATTTCTAGGGTTTTATCGACGCATGTCTGAGGTGCATGAAAGCGGCGACAAACGCGTCTATGTCATGGGCTGCCGTTATTTAAGGAAGAATGGACAATGCGGACACTATTACTTAAGGCCCGCCGTCTGCAGAAAATGGCCCGTCATCGAATATTTTGGCCACCCGCGGATCATCAAAGGATGCGGCTTCAAGGCCATTCTGAAGAAATGAAGGATCGTCGTATTCGTATTCCTCGTTGAGATTATGCAGCAGGGTTGGCCTGGTTGCGATCAACTCTTTGATGATTACCGGAATGCGCAAATGGAATTGATTGGAGGGAATATCGACAAACGATTCTTCTGTATTGTGGATGACTTGACTATCTTTCAAATAGGAAGCGAGCAAGTCTTCAATCTGTCTGAATTTCTTGATTTTTTGCCCTACTCCATATTTTAAGACAAAATCCACATTGGCGCGCTCCCAAAATAAGCTGATATCGGTGTTATCGATAAGGATGGGCAATTTCATCGCAATGGCCTCATTGATTGTCCCAGGACCGGGTTTAGTGATGATCAGATCCGAGACGGCCATAATATCGGAAACCCTGTCCGTGAAACCAAAAACCGTCATGGAATTGGAAGGGCTCAATTGGATTTTTTCAAGCTGTCTTTTCAGCCTATTGTTGCGCCCCGCAACGACAACGAGATGAACGCCGAGATCGAGATCTCCGACTTTCTTAGCATATTCATAAGCTGTGTCGCCGCCGGCGGCGCCCATCATGATTAAAATGATTTCCTTGTCAGATGGGAGGTTTAAATCTCGAAGAATTTTTTTTGAATCTTTTTGGCTCATAAAATCCGGCCGAAGAGGAAGCCCTATCGTCTCGATACTTCCTTCCGGAACATTTTTTTCCAGTAAAATTCCTCTTGTCGTAGGCAGATCAGCGCCTATTGTCATCTTGAAAGCGGAATGCTTGATTTTTTCAATCTCTAGAGCCCAATTTTTTAGATCATTGTCCGTCGTAATGACCAAAAAAGGAACTCCAGCTTTCCGCGCCGCTTCGGATGCTGGAAAATTGACAAAGGGGATAACTGAAATGAGGAGGTCGGGCTGATAAGTGGTGATATATGAGGCGACAATCCTTTCTAATTTTCCCATGTAGGATCGAAAAATGGTGGGAACCAGATTTCGAACGATGAAATTCATGGAGCGTATCCATCCACGACGAAGCATGGAATTGTAAACTTGTTCGCAGGAAGGAACGCCCCAAATGCGCAACTCGTTGATAGGATAGACAAGTTTAAAATTGTATTCATCTCCCACAACGCTTTGCAAAGTATTGGATGCCGCGATATGCCCGCCGCCTCCTGTGCTCGAGAGAATCAATAGCGTCTTTTTCTGAGGGTCTTTGAGATTCTCTGCAGATAAAAATGAGAAGGATAGAACAAGACAGAGGAAGGATAAAAATTTCACTCAGACGCACCCCATGTTCATTTTTTTTTTAACAGGATCAATTTCGTAGCATATTGATCTACCTTTATCCGGACAAGGGGTTTTTCTTTTTCATTTAACAAAAAATATTGACCTGTTAGTAGATAAATAAGGCATCTATATATATTGACCCTTATGAGAAAAAAACATCTAAAATGGCTTTTTTATCTCGCCACTCCGTTAATTATCCTTCTTATCCCTTTTAGCGGCGGGGTAAATTTAAGCAGGGTCTTTAAAACAATTACCCTTCAGCCGCAAAAAACGGGCATCGCTACCTTTAATTATTTCGACCAGTCCCGAAATAGGCCGATCATCACTGAAGTGTGGTATCCTGTCGACCAAGAGACCCCTGCCCAGGCTTCCGCTGGCTTTTGGCTTCGGTGCGACGAAGCGCGAGACGCGCCCTTAAGTAATCAGAAGTCGAAATACCCTCTCATCCTACTGTCCCATGGAAGCGGAGGCGACAGGTACACCATTTCCTGGCTTGCGGAAGTTCTTGCGGCAAACGGATATATCGTAGCTGCGATGGACCATTATGGAAACACATGGAATAATAAAATTCCTGAACACTACGCCCAACCCTGGGAAAGACCGAAAGATGTTTCCTTTGTCCTCAATCAACTCCTCAGCTGTTCCCAATTCAAAGACCGCATCGATCAAAACAAGATCGGTTTTGCAGGGTATTCCCTCGGCGGCGCAACGGGCATTTGGGTCGCAGGAGCAACGGCCGATGTCGATGACCTCAAAAAGGTCAAAGATAATTGCATGAAAGATATCGGCGATCTCGTCTCGATGAATGTCCTTGATAAGATCAATTTTAAACAGGCGGAAGGTTCATTTAAAGACAGGCGCATCTCAGCGATGGTCCTCATGGCTCCTGCATTAGGCTGGCTATTCGACACAAGCAGCCTTGAATCGATCCAAATCCCCGTCTTCATCTTCGCTACGGAGAAGGACCTGATTGCACCCATTGAAAATAATGCAAGAGTATTTGCACAAAAAATAGCCCGCGCCTCTTTAAAGATTTTTACGGGCGATGCCACCCATTATGTCTTCTTAAGCCGGGCAACTGTTGTAGGAAAAAGATTCCTGGATCCCAAATATTGCACGGATCCCGCCTCGATCAATCGAAAAAATGTTCACGAAGAGATTGCGAAGAAGTCTGTTCACTTTTTCGATGAACAATTGTAAGAAACTGTTTAGCAAATAGCTTCTAATCACTTAAGCATGACGAGGGTGCCGTTTCGGCCGTGTATTTTTTTCTGTCGTCGACAGGAAAAAAAATCGTGTTCATTGGAATACGTGCAAATTCTTGCTACTTCAATGTGGTGAGGGAGCACTCCTGCCATCTCAAGCTGGCTTCGTGCAATGGCCCATAAGTCAAAATACTGCGAGCGCAACTGAAATGGCCAAAATTCTTCGGGAAGCTCGACTTTGTAGTGAATAAATTCCGCGCGCTCAGGACCCAAGCTCGGAGTAATCCCGACAAGGAGATTCTCGGGTTGTGTGCCGAAAGCGTTTTTCATTTTTTCGATTGTGGCGAGATAGATGTTTTTCACATTTCCCCGCCAGCCTGAATGGACGTTCGCGACAGCGTGATGCTCAGGATCATAAAGAATAGCGACCTGGCAATCGGCATGCTTGATCATTAGGCCGATATGGGGCCGGTCCGTGATCAAAGCATCGCATTCTCCGACATTCTGATCCGCATGTTCTACCCAAGCAACTTCATTGCCATGCACCTGTTTTCCACCGATCCATTTCTCAACGTTGAACGCTTCAAAAATGCGGCGCCGATTTTCCGCGACGCGTTCTGGGCTGTCTCCGCTTCCACCTCCAAGATTCAAAGAATGGAATGGCCCCTCGCTGACTCCTCCATGACGCAGGAAGATTCCATGCGCAAGATTTGGGATCTCTGCCAACAGCTCAAATTCAAGCCACTCTATTTCGCCTTGTTTTTTTCGAATCATTGTTTAATATTAGATGGTTTTGAGTTAATTACCATTATGCCCGAAGGCTTTTTCACACATGCGCTGTTTTGGCGCTGCCCCATCTCCTCGCTTTGCTTTTTTGCATTTGCGATGAGCTTTGTCAGCTTATGGGTGCGCAAAAGTGGTTGGTTGTGGGGCTCTTTTTTATTGATCGCCTACATTCTCGCCTTCACAACCGGCATCGCGACTTGGATGTCGCTCATCCCTGTTTTGATTTTATTCTTCTGCCACTTTTTTTTAAAAAAGGATCTGCAAAAAAGCTCGCGGTTCTTGCTTTTTTGTATTGCCGCAGGCGTTTCTCTTGCTCTGGCCTTTCATTTTCTTCCCGGATTCCAGAATTGGCAGATCGCATCCCATCTTTCCTTGAGTCCAGGCGCTTACCCTTATGATTTATGGCTGAACTTCGACAAACCTTTCATTGGACTGTTTGTGCTGGCGTTGAGCATTCCTTTGATCTCGTCCAAATTGGATCTGTTCAAGGTTTTGAAAACAGCCATCCCGTTGAGCATCCTCGGCATCCTCATCATTATGGCCATCTCGCTTCATTTCGAACTTGTTAGATGGGATCCAAAAATTCCAATGATTACTCTCATCTGGCTGCTGGATAACCTGATTCTCGTGGCGATTCCCGAAGAAGCTTTTTTCCGAGGTTTTATTCAGCGCGAAATCTTCAACTGGTTTGGGAAAACCTCCCTGGCTGGCCTTGGAAGCATCTTCGTGACTTCAATTTTTTTTACGCTCCTCCATCTCATCTGGGTGGCAGATCTTCCTTTTCTTTGCCTCGTCTTTATCGCCAGCGTGATCTATGGGCTCATCTATCAAATCACACGATCAGTCGAAGCGAGTATTCTTTGCCATTTTGGCCTTAACGCCATCCATTTCTTTTTCTTTACCTATCCGGCTTTATCCTAGAAAAAATTAATCTTAAATTTATAGAAACTTTAAAAGTTGAAAATAAACTAGAATTTCCCTACAATTTTTGAAATTAACTTTATTCCTGCTTTTTATGCCTGATACGAGAGTTTTCAACGAATCGGTTTTTCATTCTTATGCCAATCTCAAAAACTTTTTTCACCAGTCTCCTGCGATTCGACAAGTTTTGAGCAAAAAAAACAAGCCTTATGGTGGAATTCCTGTTCCTGTCGATGCAAAGCTCGCTTACCAATGGCAAATTTGTCAAATTGCCTCCGCGCCCTTTCGTTGGACCTTCGCCATTTTATTAAAGATCACTTCAGCAGGATTGAGACTATGTGGTCACCTGCATATTGCTAGGGAAATGAAAAACTGGGCTATTCATGCGATCATCGGATTCGACGCTCTCTCCGAAGAGACGACTAAGCTATTTAAAATTGCTACATCGATCAATCATCCCAATCAGGAAGGCAGGACGGTTAATGAACACCCTCGCATTGCTTTAAGCAGGGTGAATGATGAAAGGGTAAGAAAGAGGTCTATATCGCCCCATAGGGGTGCGATTGCGATCCATTTTGGCCATTACAAGGGCATTTGCCGAGGTGAAAGCTATTGGTTTTTAAACTTGTACTTAAAAACCAAAGACCAATTCACTGACCCTAGAGCTCATCTCGCTGCGATAGCCCACGAATTTAAAGTTGGGGGCGGGAAGGATTCTACCTTATTACAAACCGTTTGGTTGGCAAAAGGAAAGTTGCTGAATCTTAAAATAGGCGTACAAAATGATGCGGGGGAGATCTTCAGAAGCGAGCTTATTAAATTCACACCGACCGAATGGAAAGCCAATCCTTCTGAAATGATCTGCCAAATTAAAGCGATTCCACCAGGGGCTTATGCTCTTGGCCTACCCCTCCATCAAACAAGTTTTATCAAGATCGATGATCGGCTGGGGTATTTTTTCGATCCCAACCACGGCGTCTTCGAAATTCAAGGTAATGAGATTGCAGAAAAGCTTTATGATCGAGTTAGCACGACTTTAAAAAAGACGGGTGAAACACATCCAATTGGCGGTACTTTATACCTCGATTTCACCCCTGTCACATTGCGTCCGTAAAAAAAACCGCCTCGCAATGAGACGGCTTTCACAACAAAAAAATTACTTAACAGCTGGGGATGAAGCGTTAGCTTTCTCAGCATTGACAACAGCTGGTGCTTCTTTGAGTTCTTTAGAAGCGAGCAATTTTTGAACGGCTTCATCTGCATTGGCACCATTTTTTACTGCGACCATGACAGATTTTCTTTGCTCAGCAGACAATTTATCGCTGAAGAGTTTGCGATTTTGATCGGTGAGCTTGGCAACAAAAGCTTGTTCTTCAACAGAAAGTTTTGTTGCTGCACTTTCTTGCGCTTTTTGAGCTGTAGCAGCAACTTGTGATTCCTGTGCTTCATCAGCGTTTAAGGTCAAGCTCGCAGCCATTGTTGCGAGCGCAAGCATCATCATTGATTTTTTCATATTTCTCCTGAGTTATTCTATACCTGACGGAAGCCAAGTATAACATGTTAACGAATGTATGATTCAACCAATTTTTTGTCCAGGCTGACAATGTGGAGAAGTTGATTTTGTGAAAAAAAAACGGGACATTAAGTTCCCGTTTTTCAACTTCTTGGAGATGATAATAGAAAATTTACTTCACGGGGCAGCCGCCGGAAGCTCTACTTTTTTGCTGGTTAGACATCGGCGACATTCCGCCCATTTGCATCACCTGTTGAACAGACTGGTCGGCGTTCATCGTATTGCCCGCGGAGTCCTGTTGTCCCATCATTCGCATCGCCTGCTGTCTTTGCTGCTTGGTGAACTGCGTGCAGAACATGTTTCTGTTATTCATGTCCATCATCTGATTGGCAAAATTTTGCTCGTCGGATGTCAATTTAGCGCAAGACGCTCTAACATTTTGCTGGTCGGTCATCGAGGACATTCCATTCCTTTGCATCACCTGTTGGACAGACTGATCGGCGTTCATTGTATTGCCAGAGTCGTCCTGTTGTCCCAACATTCGCATCGCCTGCTGTCTTTGCTGCTGGGTGAACTGTGTGCAGAACGTGTTCCTGTTATTCACGTCCATCATCTGATTGGCAAAATTTTGCTCGTCGGGCGTCAATTGGGTGCAATCGGGCATTTGTTCTTGCTGCCCCTGCATTTGGCCAAATTTGCTGTTCCCCTTTTGGGCAGCGCAAAGAGAAGCGCTTGCTGCAAGAACAAGAGCGCAGAATAAAGCAGTTTTTTTCATAGCGAGTTTCCTTCTTAAAATTGGTTAAAACAATTTCTGTAATATAGGAACTTTCTCTTTTTTTGTCCAATAACGAACTTCAATTTTGAATTCTTGTGCCGATATGGATGCTTATCTATAATCACGGTAACAACATCTGTTCTCTTTTTTATGCCACTTCAAATCCGTCCTACAGTAGGAAGGAGCCTTTTTCTTCTCTGGGGCAGTCATCTCCTACTCGATTTTTTCACCGGGATTTGGCCGATTTACAAGACAATTGCCGGCATCGACATTGCCAAAGCCGGCCTGATCGCGGGCCTAAGCGGATTTTTTGGAGAAATTCTTCAGCTTTTTTTTGGATATATTTCCGATCGGGGCTTTAGGAAAAAAGTGATCATCTTAGGATTGATCCTTGCCTCCTGCGTCTTATGGATTACGTTTACTGATAGTATTTTGATCTCTTTCTTCGTGCTTTTATTGCTGATGCTCGGCTCGGGGTCTTACCATCCAGCAGCAGGAGGCTTTGCCGGTCTTCTTTCAGAAAAGAAGGGACGGAATATTTTATTATTTGCTTCAGGCGGGGCGTTCGGCCTTGCCATTTCCCAACTAGCTTTTACTAAAGCGCTGGACTTTTGCGGAGGGCATGCTCTTATTTTTTTAATTCCGGTCGCGCTTGCGATTTTATTGATCTCCTTTTACCCGATGCAGCAGCAAAAAGAGAACCAGCGTCTCTCTTTTAAAGAATTCCTTCAGCCTTTATTCCGCTCCAAACGCGCACTTTTATTGCTTTACACCACTCAAGTTTTCAACTTTACGTTGTTAACGGCTTTCATGTTCCTGCTTCCCGACCTGATGCGCGCAAAAGAATGCCATACCTGGCTCTGCATGGGAGGTGGCCATCTTTGTTTTGTACTGGGAGCCGCTATCGTCTTGGTCCCGGCAGGCTATCTCTGCGACCGGTATGGGCACAAGCCGGTCCTTTTGGTCGCGATCTTTGCCACCCTTCTTCTGCTCTATGCGTTTTTGATCCAGCCGGAACACACTCTTGAAAAAACCGTCCTTTTCTTAACTTGCGTGGGTGGTTTTATGGGGACGATCAACCCGGTCATCGTCTCTTGGGGAAATAAACTTGTCCCTGAAAGCCCAAGCACTGTTTCCGGTCTGCTCATGGGCTGCGCGTGGTGCCTCGCAAACTTGGGCGCAACGTGGGCTGGACTTCTTGCAAAAACTGTTTCGGTCGATCCTTTCGCCACAACCCTCGCGCTGCTCGGGCTCTTGCTCGTCCTCGGTTTCTTCCTCATCCTCTTTATCCCGCAGAGTAAAACCGTTCCGGAAACGCCTCTGTAAAGAAATTTATTGAGAATTACCATTTTCTCTTTTAGTATCCGGTTTACAGCACGAAAGCTGACCTGTGGAGATCTCCATGCCAGAGCGGCCGGTTGAATGCAGCCATTGCAAAAAATCTATCAAGGTCATCTATAAGGAGATAGTCGACAACTCGATCATTTGCACAGAAATGTGCGCGGAGTGCCCTGTCCTGCAACAAAGACTCCATGGGCAAATGATGGCGACGGCGCCTCGCGAAGGGCTTACAGAAGCAGAGGCTGGTCTTTGCTGTGGCCATTGCAGGACAACTTTAGAAGCCATCAAAATGGGCAATCCCCTCGGATGCAGTGAATGCTATGCTGTTTTCTCAGATGTCCTTCTTTCCGAATTGAGTGCAGCGAGTAAACTCTCTTCCCGCCTCAAAAAAGAGATCCTCTCTAAAAAGATTCAGGCTTTGCACATTGGAAAATCACCCAATAAGCCGCTGAGCATTCCGACATCGAGCCGTTTAACGGCTCTAAACGAGGCGCTTAACGAGGCCTTGAAAAAAGAAAATTATGAGCAGGCAGCCTGGATCCGCGATCAGATCCAAACATTGACAAAAGAAACAAAACCGACCGGAAATGACCGAAAAGATCAAACTTCCTAAATTCCTCCTTGAACATACGCCTTGGGAAAAAGAGGGAAATCCCATTTGGTTGGCCACTTCTTTTCTGTTGCACCGCAACCTAGCTAGATTCAATTTCCCGCCTAAAATGGACGACAGGCAATCTCAGCAGACCTTTTCAACGCTTAAGGATCCGCTTTTACAATCTTCTTTGCTCGTTCAGCCTGTCCTTCTTAAGGCAGAAGACCTCAGCGCCCTCGACAAGGAGTATTTGTTTGAGCATTTCTTGTGCACGGAAGGGTTTCACAACACCCTTGCAGGACAGGGATTCGTCGTCGATGAGACAGGAAATTTTTTCGCCAAGCTCAATATCCAGGACCATCTTCAAATGCAAATGATCGACACGGTGGGGGCTTGGGAAAAGGTTTGGAATAAATTGAACGAAATCGAAACAGCAATAGGCTCGGCTGTTGAGTTTTCCTTCTCCCCCAAATTCGGTTATTTGACATCAGACCCAGCTTATTGCGGCACGGGGCTTACGGTGCAAGCCTTTCTACATTTACCGGCTTTGATCCATTCCCATCAGCTTCAAGAAACCTTGGCGAAACAAAAAGAAGAAGAGGTCACCGTCTCGGGCATGGGAGGAAATTTAGACGAAATCGCCGGCGATCTCGTGGTCGTCGCCAACACTTTTTCTCTTGGGACCACTGAGGAGGCCATTTTGCAATCCGTCCATTCTATGGCGATGAAATTGATGGCGATGGAAAAGACCTTGCGCTCCCATTTGAAAAATGAGAACAACGCCGAGATTAAAGATCAGGTCAGCCGGTCCTTTGGCCTACTTTTGCATTCCTATCAATTACAGACAAAAGAAGCGATGGGCGCCTTGAGCTTGATGAAACTCGGCCTTAATCTCGATTGGATCGAAGGCGTTACCGAAAATAAACTCAACACCCTTTTCTTCCAATGCCGTCGCGCCCACCTTCTGCATCTCTTAAAGGAGCAGCAAACAGCGGACCCCCAGGAAATTGCCCGCAAGCGCGCCGAATTCTTGCATAAAACCATGCAAGGAACCGTCTTAAAAATCGAAGCTAAGAGTTAGAGGTTTTGAACATTCCTTCTCTTTCAGGATCCAAAATTGACCACTCCGCGAATGACTTAATGGTATATCCTTTCCAGATGCAATTTGTTAAGAACTTTTTGTTTTCTTCCAATTCGGGCCAATACATGATCACGGCCCTGGCAAGGTCCTTTGCGAATTGTAGGACCTCTTTGTCGATGACGACACTGCCCGATTCATTTTCAACGGAAACTTCGATCCCTTTCGCCCTTCTTTCAAACTCAGCCGGGTCTTTTTCCAAGTGGCGCATCGTCGTTTGCATCCGGTTTTGGATCATGTGTTGGGAATAAGCATACAATGCGGTTGAAGTCATGTGCGCATGCTTTGCGACAAATTCTCCAGTAATCGTCGTTCCAAACTCGCATTCACATCGTCTCAAATAATCTAATCCCTGGAAATAACGATGCGTCCATTTCTGGGCAGCGACAGCCTTTTCTTTCTCGTCGCTGATGCAGGTAATGCTATAAAAAGATTCGGCCATGGCCTCAGCCCATTTTTCGCCTACCGCTCGGCCCAGATCCCGTTTGAAATTCGCTTTGAGTTCGGAAGCTTCAGAAACCACCAGATAACGAGTCGCCTGCACAGCTTCACAAAAATGCTGAATATGGGAGTCGATCGCTTGCTGGCTGACATTAGAAAGGTCACAGTCGGCAGGCTGGAGAACACTTTCCACACATGTTTTAACGCATTGTGCCGGAGAAAGAGTCGATTCACTTAATTTTAAAAGGCTTTCTTTAAAAACTTCTTTTGGCACCGAGGCTTGTTGAATTGGCCAAATGTATGATTGGGCAGAATTGAGCAGATCTGCGATAAATGCCATATTTGTCCTAAAGTAATTTATATATTTTTGAAAAACCCAGCCAGGGGTATTCTTTACCATATGCCTAAGGCCGGAGTCGAACCGACGACCTCCGCATTACGAATGCGCTGCTCTACCAACTGAGCTACTTAGGCAAGCGAATTAATTTACTGCAACAGGGTGATTTTGCTCAATCAAGACATACAAAAGGCTATTTTACTTCTTGCGGGAACAGGGCTTCGTTTTGGCAGCGAAATCCCTAAGCAGTTCCTTCGGCTCGCGGGGAAAAAAGTTTATCTGCACACGCTTGAAACTTTTCTCAAAACAGGTTTGTTCCAGGAAATTGTCCTCGTCTGCCCCGCACCCTGGATCCCTTCCGTGAAAGAAGACCTGGCGCCATACTCAAATTCGTCCATTGTGATTATTGAAGGGGGGACCACAAGGCAAGAATCCTCCCTTCGAGGATTGCAAGCTTGCGGTGAAAAAACAAATACCGTCGTGATCCACGATGGCGTGCGGCCATTTGTTTCAGCAGAAATCATAAAGGAAAACGTTGCCAAAGCTATCGAATATGGCGCCGTCGACACGTGCATTCCTTCAGCGGATACACTTGTCCATACTACCGACAGAAAAGTGATCGACACAATTCCTAACCGTTCCGAATATCTGCGAGGGCAAACGCCTCAAAGTTTTAAATATTCATTGATTCTGCAAGCCCATCTCAATGCCAGCAACCAAGGGATTTTCGACAATTCCGACGATTGCTCTCTCGTATTAAACAGCGGACATCCCGTGCACATCGTCTCGGGAAGCGAAGAAAATATCAAAATCACATCGGAATTGGACCTGTCACTTGCAGAACAGATTCTTCGATTAAAGCTTTTTTCTTCCGGCGCTCTTACCGAAGACGGTTGTTTGACCGGTAAACGTTTTGCAGTGACCGGAGGAACGGGAGGGATTGGAAAAGCCATCTGCGCGCTTCTGGAAAAACAGGGGGCCGTAGCGATTCCCCTCTCGCGCACCGCTCCGGAATATTCCGTCGATCTCACCTCTTTTCAGGCCGCTCGCGCGGCATTTGACAAAATGGGCCCGCTCGACGGCCTCATCAACTGCATCGGACTTTTGCAGACCAAAAAGATTGAAGAGCTTTCGCCGGAAGAAATTGAACGCATGATCGCCACGAATTTGACAAGCGTGATTTATACCTGTAAAAGCGCACACCTCAAGCAAGGCGCGCACATCCTCAACATCGCATCGTCAAGTTATATGCGCGGAAGAAAAAATTACGCTGTCTATTCCAGCACCAAAGCTGCTGTCGTGAATTTCACCCAGGGCTTAGCCGAAGAAAGGCCTGAATTGCTTATCAATGCGTTGATTCCTCAGCGCACGAATACGGCTATGCGACGCGATAATTTTCCAGATGAAGATCCGTCGATTCTCCTTGAACCCGAAGAAGTCGCCATCGAGGCGTTGCGCCTGCTCACACAAACTTCCGTGACCGGCACTCTCATCGAGGTAAAGAAGTAGTAGTCAATCGCACGTTCCAGCCGGCACGAAATTGACATTCCCGATGATGACCGGACTAACATCGCTATTACCAGATAATGAATCGATATCGATCACACCACTTCCCAGTGCGCTGATTTCGAGACCCGTTGTAGTACCGGGTGATTGTAAGGGGGTCTGATTGTCAGTAATCGAGGCACAGATCGTATTTCCTGCAGTCACTTGGACAAGGATGCCTATCGAACCCGCTGTGTTCCCTACGATCACATTATTCCCTTGGAGATCGGCTTTCAGAAATGAGCCCGGCGCTCGCTCCAGTGAAACCCTAATAGCAGGACGAGCTATCGGTGAATATGTGATGATATCATTACCCTGGATAGTAAATTTTCCAAAATTAACAGGATTAGAATTGAGCATCCGCAAAAGAATCGACTCAAACCCATCATAGTTGATAATTGTATTTCGAGAAAAATTAAGATTTCCACCAACATATCCATAACGCATAATTATGCCAATTAACGCATAGTTTGATACGGTATTTTCTGTAACAGTCAAATTTCCATTGGTTAAAAAATTAGCGAATTCAGCACCAAAATCCATGCCGGTGCTGTAACCTCTCACATTATTATTTGAGATCGTTACATCAGTAAAACTGTTATTATCTGATCTAATTCTGATGCCTCTCTGAAAATTCGATCCGGTTGCCGCAAGCTGATTGTTTTTAACCAGGAACTCGCCATTCCCTTGAAAAACAAAAATTCCATTATGATCGACACTTCCTGTGATCAAATTATCAGTAATCGTCGCCCCAATTTTTACCATGCTGCCGAAAATTCCTGAAGACCCAGCTGTACCGACAAGAATATTGAAACCTGAGACTTCATTTCCACTTGCCAAGTCGACAACATCGCCAGCGGTATTGGTGATCGAGGGAGCAGAGTTTGTAAAGAAAGGTATTTTGATTTTTCCTTTCGTCGTTTGGAGAGAATGCGAGTTTCCCGAACCCCATAAGTATTGTGAGTTTTGCAAAGTAATCCCGATATCCATCCCGGTCGTGGTACCATCTCCTGGGAAAACATAGATGATATCATTTTCCGAAGAAGCACTTTCCGCCAATGCCAAGGTTGGGAACGGGCTCTCAAAAGTCCCGGAAGAACTGCTGGTATTATTGACGAACCATACTGTCCACGCTCGATCTGTGGCCGGATTGATCGCCTTTTCTTTTCGGGAAACTTTTTTGATGACAGGGATCTCAAACCGATAGGGCGCAAAGGCCGCGCGTGCGAGCGCGAGGTGAATCCCTCCTGTGCATTTTTCGTCTTTTCGCCTCATCTTATTGCCAAAAGGAATATTCAGGGCAACGGTGCCTTGAACAACATTTTTAAAAAGATGATCGTAAGAATAAGAAGCTTCCAGGGATACGTATTGCTTGTAACGCCCCAGCAATCTCACTTTTCCTCCCCAGGCTGATTCATGAGTCGAGGTGAAGTAATAAGGCCCTGCTCCAGCATAAATGTCATACTTTGTACTTTGAGTTAGGTGGGCGCCGACTTCCGCATCCCCTCCCGTCATCACGCGCTGTTGCTTGCTTTTCAGGATAATGTCGTTCCCGTCAAATTCGGCAAATTCGAAACCGTATTTCCGAGTTTTTTTATTCCCGACAGGAAAATAGCCGTTAATCCGATACTCCATCCGGTCTGCTAAAAGTTCAACGCCTGGGCTCAATTGCTGCGCAGTGAGGCTGTGGCTCCCTTGCCGAATATCGTAGTATAAATAAGCGCCAAGCACATGGTCGATCGAACGGAGATAGCTTCTAGCCCCAGCTCCCACATTGCCTGCCCATTTACCATTATCGAACACATGGCCGCGCACATCGAGGAATGGCATCATCGCGCTATCGCGATCCCAAATCCCGAACCCTTCTAAAGTCGTGTAACCTTTCTTGTAGCCCACCCCGCGAGCTTCCGTATGGCGCACCCCGACGTGCATAATGCGGAAAGGCGACCCACATTCTTCGGCGCGTGCTTGACGTTTATGAGTCTGCGAAGAAGGCAGGGAAGCTTGCGGTTGTGCCTGTTGTTGATCTTCTTGCACAAGAAGAGTTTCGTCCCGCTCTTCCTGCACATCTAATGAAGACACAACCTCTTGTTCTTCAATTTCTTCCTGCACATCTGATGAAGAGAAAAGCTCTTGGTCTTCATTTTTTTTCTCCACATCTAATGCAGCCCGAAGCTCACGTTGTTCAATCCGGAGCTGTCTCTCTTGAGAAATTTGTTTTTCATTCTCCGTCAGTTCTCTGTTTTTTTTGATAAGCTGTTTTTCTTTTTCGACGAGCCTTCTTTTCTGCTCGATAAGTTCTTCCTTTATCCTTGAGAATTCTGCAAGGCTATCGTCCGAATAGTCATCGGAAAATGCTGGAAAAACCAAAAAAACAGAAATCAGAGGAATGCATCTTAACAGTTCTGAAAGCCGACTCATTTTTTTTCTCTTAAATGTTCACTTCTTAATAACAAAAAATAGGATTTGCATCCATTTAAACTTGCCGATAAATTTCGAGGCCATGTAACCTTATTTGGAATAACACCAGGGGTGCTAAGTCTGCTTCAAAAGCAACTTAGCTGAGAGAGACCCTTTGAAGCTATCAGCAAGATGCTGATAGGTTCATACACCTGATCTGGGTAATGCCAGCGTAGGAAGTGTGGATGAGCAACTTCATTTCTATCCTCGTTTTTCTCCCTGGTGGTTCATTTTTTTTCAACCAAGGAGTTACGATATGTCAGCGATCTGCCGCCGCGCTTTTCCTTGCAGCCGTCTACACTTTCCAAAAGAACGGCCTGGTTTTGATCTTTCCCTTTATCTCGTTGCCAATCGTCCCTCTTTTCAAGATGAAGGAGTATTTTTTTCGAGGATCTTGGAGTCTGTAAAAGGCGGCGTCACCTGTGTCCAACTCCGCGATCATCAGAGTAATTTCGAAGTCATTTTAAAAACAGCAGCCCGTTTGAAGCGGATCCTTGAGGGAACTTCTTTCTTTATCAATACCTTAAATCCGCTTGAAGTGGCGCAAGCCATCGGTGCCCATGGCGTCTATTTAGAGGAAAATTTTCCCTATTCGGAAGCAAGAAAGCGATTAGGAGAAAAGGGAATTATCGGCATACCCGTCAAAACAATGGATGATGTCGTAGCGGTTACACAGACCAACGAGGTCGATTACATCAGCGTTAAAATTTCCGCATCTAACCGAACCTGTCCCCGGAATGATCAACTGTGGGACATGAAGGGTCTACGGAACATACGAGCCATTTCTTCTCATCGCATCGTTGCCATTGGAGGTATCCATCTAGAGCGGGCGGAAGCCGTGTACAAAGAACTCCGTTTTGACGATGGCATTGCAATGGCAGGAGGTCTGATGGACGTAATGGATCCGTTGCTCACCGCCCAGAAAATCCGAGCCATTCAGGCCAAACTCTTAGAGGACCTATGAAAATTGCCTCACGCTTACAAATGTGGAATGCCTGCGTTGGCAATCTTTTTGAGCACTATGATACCGCTCTATTTGGGTACTTATCTGCATTTTTAGCTCCCTTGATTTTTCCTAAGCAAGAGCCCATCACAGCGCTCCTATTGACCTATGCCATGATCCCCTTAGGAATACTTGCGCGCCCTCTTGGATCGTTAGTGTTCGGCTACATTGGGGACGTTTATGGGCGCAAGCACGCCCTATTTCTCACGTTAGCGGGCATGTCCTTCGTCTCGGGCTGCATTGCCTTCAGTCCGACCTTTCTACAGGCAGGCATTCTCGCCCCTATTTTCTTTTGTTTGGGAAGAGTCCTGCAAAATTTTTTAGCAGCAGGGGAAATCATGGGCGGCGCGATTTTTCTTTTGGAAAATGCATCGGAAAAACGGCACGATCTACTCAGTAGTCTTTACAGCGCCTCCTCCATGGGTGGCCATCTTCTAGCATCCTTGGGAGTTTTTTTATTAAGCCGGTACAACGTCATCGATCCCGGCTGGCGTTGGCTTTATCTATGCGGCTGCATCACCGGATTGTTTGGTTGCCTCTTTCGGTTTTCTGCCGCTTCTGTCAAGCCAAGGATGAAATTCTCTCCTAACTTAAAAGACATTTTCACTTCCTATCGAAAGCCTCTTTTGTCCATTGTGATCTGTTCAGGATTTGCCCATGCGACTTATTCTATTGCGCTGATCTTGATGAACGGGTTTGTCCCTTTGGTCTCCTCTATGACAAAAGCGGAAGTCCTGCAGATCAATACCTATTTGCTCATTTTTGACTTTTGCGCTTTGCCTTTTTTCGGGTATCTTTCTTCGAAAATTCAAAGGGAAAAACTGATGCTTTCGGCCGCATTAGGAGTCGTTGCCCTCTCGCTCCCTTTGTTTTTATCCTTAAAAGGAGCTTCTTTTCGAGGTGTCATCGGAGTCAGAACCCTCTTTGTCGTTTTTGGCGTCGCTTTTTTTGCCCCTTTCCACGCCTGGGCACAGCAGCTCGTTCCTTCCCACTGCCGGTATGGGGTCATCTCTTTAGGCTATGCACTCGGCTCACAACTTTTAGGAAGCCCGACGGCAGCGTTGGCTCTTTGGAGCTTTAAAAAAACAGGAATGATCGCAAGCGTTTCTTGGTATTGGATGGCCTTAGCAATAGCTAGCTGTTGGGTCATTGTTGCATCGCAAAAGTCTAAGAGTCTGTCCACGGATTTTTGTTAATTTCTTTTCGCGCCTTTTTCTTTAGGATCTAATTCGGCGCCTTGTCCTAGTTAATTAACTATGTACTGCGGCACCGAATTAGATCCTAAAGAAAAAATCATCGAAAATCAAACAACAAAATCGTAGACCAACTCTAAAATCCTTCAGGAGCACATTTCATGAGTAGCTATGTAGACAATTCCACTTCCCTGCATTTGATCAAAAGCAGTCTCTGGGGCGTTGCAAGAGGCATTGCTGTACATTCGCTGATTTATCCCTTGGAAGTAGTCAAAATCCGCCAGCAATGTTCCGGGAAGTCTGAAAAATGTTATCAGATCGCCCTTACATTATTTCGGCAAGAAGGAGCCAAAGCGTTTTATCAGGGCCTTTCCGCCGACTTATTAAGAACAAGTCTGAAACAATTGTGGAGCTGGCCGATGATGACGGGCCTCCCCCTTTTTTTGGAGGGTCACCACATCACGGATTACCGTCGAGAAATTTTCACGGGACTTGCGATTGCCACAATCGATGCTGCCGTTTCCACACCACTAGAAAGAATGAAAATTACGTCGGCATTTACCGGTAAATCCACTTTTTCTTTCAGCAATGTATACCAAGATGGCTGGACCGGTTTTACTACCCACTGGACAAAACTCAGCGTGAATCGGTCAACATTTCTGACCGCCCAGAAATATTTCCGCGATCGAGCTCAAAAAAAACCCGAAGAAAAATTATCCCTTCGCGAACTGACAATCATTGGGGTCAAATCCGGATTGGTAGTAAGCTTAATAGGAGCTCCATTCGACATGGGAAATACCTTAAAGCAAGCCCTAAAGATCAGTCCTACTCATCTATTATCGAGAAAAGTCGTCAGCAAATGGTACCGTGGCTGGCCGCTAAACATGCTCTGCCTCGTGGTTCACAATGTCGCATCGGCCATCGTCATCGACAAGCTCGAAGAAAGGAGAAAACCGAATTTGCAAAAAATGTTTGCTGCAACATAAACTGGTCGAAAACAGAAAAATTCATTTTGAGAGGCCGCATGTCACCAATAGTTACACTCTCTAATGGGTATGAAGTTTCCTACCCTTGTTATACTGCAACATGCGGCGCCCTGGAAATCCTATGCCAGTACCACCCGGAAGCAGCCATCGCACTCGTTGAAAAATGTCTTAACATAATACACGAGCGGTACCCCCAATCCAAATCGATTTTACAAGTTTACCACCTGATTGATGATAAAGAACAAGTAGACCCCGATATTCAAGCCATCGCAAAAACCATGATAAGTCTTGATTACAATCAAGATCTTAAGCTTGTGCCGACATTGAAGAACATTGAATCGCATGTAATGTACCCCCCGCGTAGATTGGTTGATTATTGACAGGCTACGACTTTGCCAAAATCGATGAGCATAGTTTAGGCTTTTGCCGGTTGACTTCTTATCAAACTTTTGCCATTTCATCATGCATGAGATGGATCACTATTTTTTGTCTTTTATTTAGCCAGGTTTTCGCAATGCAAACCTTTGATTTTGAAATCCAGGAAATGCAACGCCGCTATTTGGTCAGCGTGCCGAAATCTTCGCAGCCAATGCCTTTGGTCATCGTCCTTCATTGGTGGGGAGGCAATGCCAAAGACGCCGCTGAATATCTTCAATGGGTTGGCAAGTCTGACAAAGAGCGGTTCATTGTCGCATTTGGTGAAGCGATGCCCTTAGATGTCAAAATGCCCTCAAATCCAAAATCCAACCCCAACGTGTGGAACAACGGATTGGAAAACGGGCAGACGCACGCAGACGACATCGGTTATTTAAAGTATGTCATCCAGGATGTGTCGCAGCGATTTTCGGTGGATACCCATCGGATTTACGTGACCGGTTTTTCGAGCGGAGCTTCAATGTCCTTTCGGGCGGGAATCGAGTTGTCTGATTTGATTGCAGCGATTGCGCCCATGTCAGGCCCTTTGTTTATTAAAGATCCGAAACCGGCAAGGCCCATGTCGGTGTTGTTGATTACAGGATCGGCCGACCCTCTGAATCCTCTGGAAGGCGGAACAGGAAAAAACGCACGCGGTGAAAAATTTTGGAAAGCGCCGATGATCGATTCGATTAAGCCATGGCTGCCCCTATTGGGGCTTGCCGAATCGCAGCAAACGGTGACGAAAAAGCGAGGCGTCACTATCACGACTTGGGGGCCGAATCCACAGAGTCTCGAGGCGATATTCGTTATTGTTGACGGCTTGGGCCATCAATGGGCGGGCGCGGGTAATGTGTTGCCGATTCCATTTGCCGGCAATAATGTCCGATTTTTCAATGCGACCGATTTCATTTGGGATTTTTTCAAAACCCAAAGGATTAAAGAAGCCTTTGCGGATTAATTTGTAAAAGAAATTCATCTACCGGGCAGCAAAGAATGCCTCTCTATTTGATTCTATGCTTCCTCGATAAAGCAAAATTGGAGTCGCTTCCGGATAATCTTCTTTAAATAGCTCTAACCCCCGGAGATCTCCTGGGTGAATGACTGTTCCATTCTTCACTTCAATAGCATAAAAACAATCAGGACCCATAACAATAAAATCCACTTCCACATTAGAGGTCGTTTGCCAAAAGTGAAGACTGTATTGTTCTAATTGCGCATCAACCCATCCCTTCAAGTGGTGAGCGACTAATCTCTCGAGAGCAGCGCCCTCGGTTTCACTTTGGACATCGTAAAAACTTTTAGGTCGAATGTAATTATAGACACCCGCATCAAAAAAATAGAATTTTGAATGACGAATGAGGCTTCTTTTGGCTTTTTTTCGAAAAACTTGCAAATGAAAGGAGAGGAGTAAATCTCCTAACAGGGATAAATAGCTATCGACAGTCTTCCGTGCTATTGGCATTCCCTTGAAATATTTGAAGAATTAATCAGCGACCCATGAGAAAAACTCATCGCTTCCAAAAATCTAGCAAAATCCCCAACATTGCGAACAATCCCTTCCGCTTGTACCTCTTCCTTAAGATAGATGCCTACATAAGAGTAGTTAATAGTAGTGCAAAAACATACGCATATGTGAAAATATGCGGTCATGAAGAACACATATTCTCCATATGAATTCGATTCGTGAATCCGACAGACGACGAAAATGCTATAAAGGTACGATCGTAGGCCCACCGGCGTTGTTATACGCATGATCAGTATGTGCAGATAACTGGGCTAAAACCCAAAAATCGATAGTTGGTCACTTATTGCAGAGCGTTGAGCGTAGGTCAAAAAAAGGATTTGATCTCATAGAAAAATGCTGTAGAATCTTTTTGCAAGAAAAAGATTATCTAAATGGCAAAAGACAATGAGAACTGTCAAGCGTAGGTCACTTCCACTCAACGGAAAAAAACAAACAACTCTTGAAAGCTTATGCCAGGCATACACTGGTGAAAAACGGCTTTGGCTGCAACACTTCCAAGCCTGGGATTGTCAACCCTATTTAGGAAGGCCCCGAGCGATTCGCGATGAGAAAATCAAACAAGGCTATCGTTCACCCAACCAATTGCAGGCTCGTCATTGGAAACTTGCCCTTGATGACGCAGCTGAAACATGGGATAAATATTGGCAGTCCACTTTTGTTAAAGTCCGCTTAAAGATCTCCCATCGGAAAGCACTCTCCGAGACGGAGAGCCATTATGCCTATTGGCTTCTGAAAGGTTATTCCCAGTTTTCCGCCATGATGCAGGGGAAATGCCCGGAGCCGTCCTTTCCCATTGATGATCTCTCCCGGAGGCATATTGCAGGCTATGTGCGGAGGATCACCAGACTCTGCAAAGGAAAACCACCCACTGTAAAAAAAGCCAGAAGCGTCCGGTTCGATGCCAACTGTTACGATCTTTTCGAGCACAAAGGGCGTCAGTACATCAAAATCATGTCTCTGATTCCCGGTAAGAGGATTTGTATCCCCTTATCCGGCAAAGCGCCTATTTCAGGCACAATTACCCTTGTTTTGTCAGAAGGAAACGTCGACTTTCACATCCCTCAAGAATTAAAAAAGAAGAATCCTCCCAAGACATCTCCCGAAGCTGTTGACTTTGGATATACTGAAGTCATGACGGATACCCAAGGCATTCGTTATGGGACTCAATTTGGTACAATACTGACACAGGTATCAGAAAATCGGCACCAGAAAATGCAAAAACGTCACAAGCTGCATGCCATGGAAAAGAAACCGACAACTTCCAATCCCAAAAAGGCAAAATCCCTTAGAAAATATAATCTAGGCAAGCAAAAACACCATGCGGCTGCCAAACGATTCAGGGCCACATTGGAAAGAGAAATCAACACGTCCATCAATCAACTCATCCAAACGAAAAATCCCTCCCTCTTAATCACAGAAGACTTGCGCCATACTTTCAAGTATGACAAGTCTAAACAAATGAATAGAAGACTCTCCAGCTGGTTGAGAGGTAAACTACAAGATCGAATTGCTTTTAAAGCGTTGGCGGAAGGTTTCCGTCATGAGCAGGTCAATCCGGCCTACGGCTCTCAAAGCTGTCCCTTTTGCGAATTTGTGGATCATCGAAATCGCAAAAACGACCGCTTTCAATGTCTGCATTGTGGACATGAGGACATATCGGACCGGATTGCCGCACTGAACTATGCCAGAAGATTTGGCGATCCTGAGATCGGACGGTATACGCCTTACCGTCAAGTAAAAACCATTCTTTTGGACAGGTTTCATCGCCGATTGGAAACGGGGCAACCCGTGACTGTTCCAGGCAGGACTCTAGAAACCGTAATGGAGATGCGTCCACCGTCTCCATCGAGACCCCGTCATAGCCGGAAGAGAGAAATCTCGCGAACCGGACGGTCAATCAGAGAGCAAAATTAAAAATAAACACGTTTGAACACGTTTTTAGGAACAGCGAAGGACCTCTTCTGGCGCTTCAGAATCAATCACAATAGATAGCATTCCATGACGCAGATGCTTGGCTAAATCAAACGAACTTCCTAGCTCCCCTGCAAAAAAGGGGGGCATATGCTTTAGAAGGGCCCTGCCTGCTAACAAATTCACCCCTTGTTGCTTGAGCTTCCTTGAACTGGAGCCTGTCAGAATAATCTGCTACCCTCTTTTTTCTTCAATCAGACTATGGACAACGTTGAGCAGCTCGGGAATTTTTTGCACTTCGTCAATCACCACAATTTTTTTATTCGGGGTCTCTTCAAGTAAGAGACGAAGTCTTTCAGGGCCTGCTGACAATAATCTGAATAATTCAGGATCTAACAGGTCCACCCAATATGCTTCCGGGTAAGTTGCCTTAAGCCAAGTCGATTTTCGAGTACCCCGTAGCCAAAAAGAAAATAGCTTTGCTTGGGAGGAGTGAAATAGCGTTAAAAATACACAACCTCTGCTTCCTATTATGCAAAATTACAATGGCAGAAAAAATCACAAGCGCCTCATTTTTAAACATTTAGGAGGCTTGACCCTCGTCCGTTGCTATCCTATTCCTCTCTTACCACAATCTACTCGGCTCTTTATTGATAAAGCCCGTTACTTCAACAAAGGTGCGCCAGCAAGGCGCAGCCAAATGGAAGGGAGCAAAGCCCCGTTCTGAAAGCAGATTTCGTCTACGAACAGGGAGCTGCAGTCGAAAGAGTTTGCAAATGATCTGATCAGTTGTGTTGAGGGCCTTCAGTATAGAAATCCAGCACATGGGCGATTTTACGCTTCAAGTTAGGATCCAGCTGACTATTTTGAATCACGGTCTTATATTCTTGTAAGGTGATCTGATTTTGACCAAGTGGACGCAGTAGAACATTCGATTCCTGGGTGCGATTATCAGAATCTATGATAACTCCAAAGACAGCCGCTGCCCGATTGTTGGGGAATTTGCATGCGCTATGGAAGGTACTCCAACTTCTGTCGGCAGGCAAATGAAAGCGTGCATGGTCTGGCGATATAGCCATCGCTTGGCCAAACGGCAAATCTTGAGGATGAATATGCACATTTTGCAAACCAAAGCGATTAAAAGGAAGGGCTTGGTTTGGAGATCCGCGCGCTTCTTCGATGCCCTCTGTCTCAAAGATCCCCATAGGCATATCTTGGCAATGCGTTTCCCCTCTTTGCGCATTAGGAAAAGCAATGGGATGGTAGATTAAATTTCTCTTTCCAGGTTGTCCGGCATCTTCGAACATTCTCGGAATATCCTCCCAAACTATAAAATAGAGATCTAAGTTATCTGGACCAACATTTGCCAATTCATTTTTTATCGCGTCTGGAAACCGCTGCAATTGTCTTGCTGGGAGTTTTACTGCGATAAGCCGACTTAATACAGGGTAATTTTCCGTATAGTGGCCGATTTGGGGAATCCTCTCCATTTGAAGTGCGGAACAACATCCTGGCCGAGCGATTCTTCCGCTCAAATCAACAAAACTGACATCTCCATTATTTGCACTAACTCTTAAACTCCTTCCCATCTGGGTCTGCCAGACCGCAAGCTCTTGTTCTTGCACTACCCGGCGCCGCTCAATTTCATCTGGAGTAAGTATTTCACTCTTCTTTTTGCAACAGAAGCATTCCCATATTTTGTTTAAGAAATCGACAATCGCTTTCCAAATTGGGCTCAAACAACCTGTGATTCCTTGAGAGGTTTGCTCACGCTGACGAATTGAGTCAGAAACTGGCCGAGAAGCAATTGTTTGAGATAGGGTTACAGGAGAAGCGACAGGCAGTGTGTATTGAGGTGGGATAGAGATTGTAAAGTCTATTCTTGAGCTCATAATAATCAGCAAAATTGTGAATTGATTGGATAAGATTATGCGTGAATAAATAATTATATGCAATCGTTCAGTAAGATATTATCATTGAGGCTTCGTAACAGAAAATGAGACTTGGGAGTCCGTCCGGTTCGCGGCTCAAGGCCGCTTCACTTCGAGTCCATACATGAGCCACACCGTGGCTCACTCAAGTCTCAATCCCAAAAAATACCCAGCCTTTGGCTGGGTATTTTTTGGGATTGCTTGATAGCCCGTCCGGTTCGCGGCTCAAGGCCGCTTCACTTCGAGTCCATACATGAGCCACACCGTGGCTCACTCAAGTCTCAATCCCAAAAAAAAACCCAGCCTTTGGCTGGGTATTTTTTTGGGATTGCTTGATAGCCCGTCCGGTTCGCGGCTCAAGGCCGCTTCACTTCGAGTCCATACATGAGCCACACCGTGGCTCACTCAAGTCTCAATCCCAAAAAAAAACCCAGCCTTTGGCTGGGTATTTTTTTGGGATTGAGACTTGATGGACTCGAACCATCGACCCTCTCATTAAAAGTGAGATGCTCTACCGACTGAGCTAAAGTCTCGAATGGACACGTAGTAAAATGTGACCCCAAGGGGATTCGAACCCCTGTTATCAGAATGAAAATCTGGTGTCCTAGGCCAGGCTAGACGATGGGGCCCTTTCTTTAAAAAAGAGACACTATTCTATATAGCGCCTTTGTTTATTTTCAAGCGCTAAGAGGCTGTTGTCGATTAATCTTCTGTCTATTTTTGGGTTCCTTTGAGTCGATGTTCGACTTTTTTTGCGGGGGTTGTATTACCTTATATACTACACCCGCAAAAAAAAGTCGAAAAGCGGCCAAAATAATCGGGAAATCGACGAAGCCTTAATTCGAGATCGGTCTCTAGACCGTCATAATCTCCTTTTCCTTCGCGGTGAAAAGGTCATCGACTTCTTTGCAGAATTTATCTGTGAGCTCCTGGATGCCCTTTTCTTCTTTTTTCATGACGTCTTCTGTAACCAGGCCATCGGCCTTTTGCTTGCGGACAAGTTCATTATTCTTACGGCGGATGTCACGGAGGGCAATTTTGGAATCTTCGGCCTTTTGCTTACCTTGTTTGACGATCTGCTTGCGCATGGACTCATCCATGGGAGGGACATTAATACGGATGACCTGTCCTTCCACAACGGGCTGAAGATTCAAATTTGCTTTTTCAATACCTTTTGCTATCGCAGCGGAAGTCTGAGGATCAAACGGGCTGATAAGGATTTGCCGGGGCTCGGGAACTGTGACGTTGGCAAGTTCTTTGATGCGCATTTGCGAACCATAAGCCTCGACGAGGACGCCATCGAGCATTGCCGTATTCGCGCGGTTGGAACGTAAATTTTTGAGCTCGGTTTTAAAATGGTCAAGCGCAGCTTGCATTTTCACTTTTGTCTGTTCCGTAACTGTAGTCATTGTTAACCTCCCATGACAAGCGAGCCTTTTGGCTGTCCGCAAACAGCTTTGAGCATCGCTCCCTGTTCAAATAAATTAAAGACACAAATGGGTATTTGGCTCTCGCGGCACAAAGCGATCGCGGTGGCGTCCATCACATTCAATTGCTTTGCGAGAACTTCTGAGTAAGTGAGGCGGTCGAATTTGATCGCTTGAGGATTTTTTTTTGGGTCTTCGCTGAAAATGCCGTCAACTTTTGTCGCTTTGAGTAGAATTTCAGCTTGAATTTCACTGGCGCGAAGGGCTGCTGCGGAATCGGTCGTAAAGTAAGGATTGCCCGTTCCTCCGACGAAGATGACGGGGATCCCCTTTTGCAGCGAATGCAGGGCGCGGCCCCAATGGAATGGCTCGACGATCTGATCTATATTTAAGGCGCTCATGACCCGGCTTTCTATCCCAAGACTAGCCAAAGTTTGCTGAAGGACGAGACCGTTGATGGTCGTCGCCAACATGCCAATATGGTCGGCGGGCGTTCGGGCAAAACCGAAGCTGGCCGCCTGGCTGCCGCGGAAAATATTTCCGCCCCCGACCACAATTCCCATTTGGACGCCAAGACAGTGGACCTCTTTGATCGCTTGAGCTATCTGCTGACAAGCTGGGTGCTCAACGCCAAATTTCTGCTCGCCCATCAGCGCTTCTCCTGAAAGTTTCAGAAGGACTCTCTTATACCGCGCTCCGTCAGGTTTTGTGAATTTGGACTGGCTGCCGCTTTGCAAAATCGATCCTCCTCTTCAGCCGTTCCAGTCTCTTCGGAGTTTGAACTCCGAGGAGACCTGCAACCATCCTTTAATGGTTGCAGCCCTATTCGGGAATTGTCTTTCTCGTTCGGCCGCATCGCTTCGATTTTGCTTTGCCTCGCAGAGTCCAAACTCACAAAACCTTCCTGCGCGCGGTATGTAAGCTGCTTGAGAGGTGAGCACGCGGACTATCCTCCCACTTTCCAGCGATGAAAAGCATTGATGCTAATTTGTTTGCCCAATCGCTTGCTTTCTTTTTCAAGAAGCTGAGAGATTGTGATAGTATTGTCTTTCACATACTTTTGGCAGGTCAAGCACACTTCATCGCAGAATGCTTTGACTTTCCCTTCGACGATCTTTTCAATGATATTTTCCGGTTTTCCTTTCATTTGGCTGCGGGCAATTTCTTCTTCTTTAGCGCGCACATCCGCAGGAACGTCTTCAGGACCGAGATACTCGGGAGATTCCGCAGCGACGTGCATCGCGATATCTCGGGCAAGAGCTTCTTGGCCTGCGCCCCCGGACAACAAAACAGCGACGACAATCTTTCCGCCCATATGAGAATAGAGCCCGACCGAAATGTCAGAACTCTTGGGCAAAACAGAAAGACGTTTTACTTGAATGTTCTCGCCTAAGCTTTGAATGACAAGCGCACGGTATTGTTCAAGGGTGATGGATTCGTCTTTCGGATTAGGCTGCTTCATTAAGCTTTCCAAGGAAGATGCCGACGAATCAGCCGCCACTTGGGCAACGTCCTTTAAAAATTGCTTGAATTTCTCATTCTGAGTGACGAAGTCGGTCTCTGCATTCACTTCGATGAGAGCAATGGCATTTTGTCCTTCCGCAGAACCGATCAAACCCTCATTAGTCTCACGCCCTTCCTTCTTGACAGCAGAGGCCATCCCCGTTTTGCGGAGAATGTCGATGGCCTTGTTCATGTCGCCGCCGGCTTGGTCGAGCGCTTCTTTGCACTTTCCCATGCTCACTCCGCTGCGATCACGAAGTTCTTTGACCATTTCAGCTTTGACTTTTCCGCTCATAGCTTTTCTCCATCGCGATCTTCTTTATCTTTGATTTCGAATTCGAATTGCTCATCTTCTTCTTGCCCTTCTTGTCCTTGCTCCGTCTCATCTCCTTTTGCGACGCCCACGTTCAGCTCATTTTTGCGGTCGATGACTGCCTGCATGAGAGCCTGAAGGATGAGTTTGATGCTCTTCAAGGCATCGTCGTTGCATGCAATGACGAAGTCGATAGGGTCAGGATTGCAGTTGGTGTCGACAAGCGCCATCACCGGGATTCCCAGTTTTTTCGCTTCGGCCACGGCGATATGCTCGCAGCTTGGATCGACGGCGATCAGCAAGCCCGGCAATTTTCTCATGGCGCGGATGCCAGAAAGGTTACGGTCGAGCTTGGTCTGCTCTTTACCGAGCACGGAAAGCTCTTTTTTTGTCAATCCATCGCCGCCTGTTGTGATTTTCTTTTCGATGCGCTCAAGCGTTTTGACGGAATTTCGAATGGTGGAGAGATTTGTCAAAGTTCCGCCGAGCCAGCGTTCAGAAACGTAAAATTCACCGCATTCTTCAGCGCATTCTCTGACGACGGTTTTCGCTTGTTTCTTTGTGCCGACGAAAAGGATCGATTTGCGTTTGGAGACCATTTCTCTGACTACTTGGACAGCATTGCGAATCTGCTGCATTGTCTTTGCGAGGTCGATAATGTAAATTCCGTTGCGCTCCTCGAAAATGAAACGTTTCATCTTCGGGTTCCAACGGTGTCTTTGGTGCCCAAAATGCGCACCGCTTTCTAGTAATTCTTTAATGGTGACATCTGTCTGTGCCAAGCCTTGTCCCTCTTAGTTTGACGACGGCATCTCTCCTAAGCTTTAATGGCGGAGAAATTTCAGTCTTGGTTAAAATTTTGTTTGGATCCTCACGCAAAAAGGCGAGGAAAGCGCCTGATCAGAATCGAACTGACACAAGTAGCTTGGAAGGCTACGGTTCTACCATTGAACTACAGGCGCCTAGGAGACTGGTATCGAAAAGCGGCCCAAATAATCCCGAAACTCGACGAAACGTTAAATCGACACCATTCTCTAAAATCACCTCTATTTTTAACAAACGGAGAATTTAATTCCAAGAGATGAAAAAATTACTTTACTGTGGAGGCAGAAAAAAACTGCCAAAAATAAAGTTTTGGCAGTAAATAATTAGCTCCCCGCCTTTGCTTCAGCGATGCACTTGTCAATGGCTGTAGAAACATGGGCATGTTTCGGATGCCAATACAACGTGAAATCGCCATATGCAAGGCCCATCCCGTCGTCACGATTGCCGTTAGCTTCCCAGGTATGCCGTTTGATATGCCCTTGCACATCAACTGCCAAATGCCCGTAGAAGGCTCTAACGGTCTGAGCGGAGGCTTGCGTCGAATTTTGAATCGCTTTGAACGCTTCGAGTTTGTGGACCGGATTTTGAATGTGGAAAAATTTGTCCAGGCATTCTTCATAGGAGACAGTATTGATCCCATCCAATCGGTCCTTGATATGGGCACAGCGTTCCTCGTCAGGGGAGACCTTCTTTTCTTGGGTGAAGAAAAAAGGGGCAAAAAACGCTTTAAGGGCGTTCCACCCAGCTGTAAATTTCGCAAGGATACCGCCGAAAAAGCCACCGCTCTCCGCAGGAAGAGAAGAAAGGGAGTCTTCAACCGAAGAAAGGCCCAAAGTTGTAAGAGTTTGCGTCGGCGTCGGAGCAGTTTGCATGCTCGTATTCCCCAAATGAGCACTATTTGCTGTTGGTGTTATTGACATTATTTTAAACCTAATTTTTGTTAATTTAAACGCGTTTAATATAAACAAATCAGTTTGTATAAATCAATGCGAAAAATAGGTGTAATTAAAATTATAAATTAATCTTACCTCTTTACTATAAACCAGATTTTTTTATGATGGAGAGGATTTCCATAGGTGCGAATGGACTACACGATTCCCGAGAAGGCCAACAGAGTTTTAAACATCATTATCTTAGGCCTATTATTAATTTTAGTGCGGGTCTGGTACCTCTCGGTAGTCCAACACGATGAGCATGTGGAAAAAGCCCGCCGGCCCATGAGGCGCACGGTCATCGAAAAAGTTGAACGGGCGACTGTCCGGGACAGATTCAACATCCCTCTCGCCCTCAATAAAATTCAATACAATGCCGCTGTATGCTACGCGGACATCCGTCAAATCCCTGCAGTAAGATGGGAAAAGAATGTGGAGGGAAAACGTGTTCGCATTCAAGCGAGGTCGGAATATATAAAAAACCTTTCGGAACTTCTCGCCAAAGAATTGCAGATGGACTCTCAGGCCATAGAAGACGTCATTCATGCGAAGGCCTCGCTTTTCCCGCACACTCCTTTCATTTTGAAGGAAGATCTTACAGAGCAGGAATATTACCGTCTCAAAATGCTTGAGAAGGATTGGGCGGGGGTCGTCACCGAGAAAGGGTCTAAGCGGTATTATCCGTTCGGAAAAATCGGGTCCGATGTGATCGGCTACATGGGATCCATCAGCTACAAAGAATACTATTCCATCGCTGAAGAGTTGAAAACACTGCAAGACTACCTCTCTAAGCGGGAATCGGGCGAGGTGGCTGTATTGCCAAAAGGTTTCCACAATCCTCTGGAAGTGCGGGAAAGATGGAAGGCCTTGCAAGAAAAGGCGTACAGGATCAACGACCTCGTTGGCAAATCAGGAGTGGAAGGTGCATTCGATGCGGACTTACGCGGTTATGCGGGTAAAAAAATCTACGAAGTCAATACGAAGGGCATTTTTTTACACGAGCTTCCTGGGGCCCGCAAAGAGGTTTCAGGGCAACGCCTTTTGCTCTCGGTTTCTTCAGAACTTCAAGAATTTGCTGAACAGCTTCTCGCTCAAAATGAAACCATTCGCGAGTCATGCCACCCTGATGGAGGTCCGGACTTGAGCACGCCTTGGATCAAGGGCGGCGCCATTGTCGCTTTGGACCCAAAAACAGGCGAAATCCTGACATTGGCCTCTTATCCTCGCATCGATCCGAACGATTTCATCCCTTCGCGGATTCCCGATGTCAGGGAAGAAAAACAGGCGCGTATTCGCAGATGGCTTGAGAATGAAACTTACATCGGAGAAATTTGGGATGGCAAGCGCCCTTTGGAAAGGGAACGTTACAAGGAAAACTCCGCTTCTTTTTATGAAGAGGCAATCGATCTTTCTTTGGAAAAATATCTTGAAGCGATTCTTCCTCCGCAAAGCGAAGTCCTTTCAACCCTACAAAAAATTTCCACTCTTGGCAATGCGATTAGCTTGCAGACCACATTGGAAAACTTGCTCCTCATCTCCGGGCAAAGTCAGATGAATGCGTTGCTGGAAGCACTTTATCCTGCTGCGCCGCACATTTCTTCAAAAAATCTACCCTCTCTCGAAGCGAGAAAGAATATCGAGCTTTCTCTAAAGCAAAAAAGCTCTGAAACGTTAAGCTTGAGAAGCAAAATCGATCCCTATTTGCAGCAGGTGAAAAATAATGATGATAAATTACTGATCGTCGACCTGTGCCGTCTTCTTGCCGACAAGGACCAGTTTTCTCCGGAACTTTTCGATAGCGTTAGCCCGCTATCCTTGGCAGGCTACCGCCTTCTCAATCAATCATTCGCTGTCGTGCAGAGCTATTTGCATGCGCACTTTAAAAACTGGTTTCACAAACACGATTTTCAGACTTGGCGGAACGAAAATTTTAAGGAATACCTAAAAACAAAACGCAAAGAAGAGAAACAGAAAAAGCAATATGCAAAACCTTACACCGACTACCTTGAGCAAATAGAAAAACAGTTGTTTAAAGTTTTTTGGGAAGAAAATCGCTTTACCCTTATACAAACCTTTTTAAGGGATGAAACTCCTGAAAAGGTAAAAAAACACGCAGAGAAATTAAAGGCCGCCATCGCCTCTCTTTCTCATGAAAAACAATTGAAATTTCTCCAATCGATGCGCACTTTTGAAGAACTTAAATTCCCGCTTTTTGGCCGCTATCGAAGTTTGCGCAACACGAAGGGAGCTCAAATAGGCAAACACCTCGCCGCCGCCTTCTATCCTCTTGCGGGATATGGGTATGGGCGATCGCAGGCGTTCCGCCAATCGACCCCTCAAGGGTCGGTTTTCAAACTCGTTGTCGCCTATCAAGGACTTTTGGAGCGTTGCGCGCAATTGAAAGAAATGCAGAATGCGAATCCCTTAACGCTGATCGATAACATGAAATGGCATTCTAAACCTGGAAGCAATGATCAAATTCTGGGCTCCACTCTCGAGGGACAGTCGATCACCCGCATGTACAAAGGCGGAAAACTCCCTCGAAGCCGCCCCAACATCGGCAAAATCGATATCGTCGGCGCGATTGAGCGATCGAGCAACATCTATTTTTCGATCCTCGCAGGGGAATATTTGAAAGACCCCTTGAACCTCGTGGCCACGTCGAGAGACTTCGGTTTTGGGGAAAAGACGGGGATCGAGCTCCCCGGCGAAATCGCCGGCACGCTTCCCGATGATGTCACGCTGAATAAAACAGGATTATACTCATTTGCGATCGGACAGCACTCCCTCGTCGTCACCCCTTTACAAACCGCGGTCATGCTCGGCGCGATTGCGAATAAAGGGAAAGTCCTCAAACCCAAAGTGATCCAAGTCATCGCGGGCAAAGAGCCACTCCGGGAATACCGCGATCCCTTCGAACAAGCGCTTTTTCCTTTTAAAGATCAGTTAGCCTCCATTGGAATTCACTTCCCACTCTTTTCCGCTACTCAAGCGGATGGAACCCATCCCTACATCTGGTACAGCGCTCCGGAAATCAAACGGGAATTGCCCATGCCAGGTAACATCCGTGGACCCCTCATCGAAGGAATGCACCTGGTGATCAACGGGGCTAAAGGAACTGCGCGGCCGCAAATCATCCGCGCCCTGCACCAGAACCCCGAATGGATGCAAAATTTCTACGATCTGAAAGATCAATTGATCGGCAAAACGGGCACTGCGGAGATCCTCTACAAGCAATCGATCGATTCAGAATCCACCGCAAAAATCCACAACCACATTTGGTTCGGGGGAGTCGCCTTTTCTGAAGAGGAGCAACAAACCTGGGAGAATCCCGAACTCGTCGTCGTCGTCTACCTCCGCTTCAGCGAAGCCGGCGGTAAAGAGGCGGCGCCTCTCGCCACCGAAATCGTAAAGAAATGGCGCGAGATCAAAAGCAGGCACGGCAGAAATGCTTATGTTATTCCGGGGAAGTGAGATCCCTCACAAAACTACAGGCCTTTCTCTGGATGTGAAATACGGGTCTTCCGGAATTGCCGATTTTGTATTCTTTTACAAATCGTCCAAGCATTCTCTCGGGCAATGACTGGTTAATCTCTTCCTCGGGTATCCTAACTTTTCTAAAACCAATTGTACCCTCTTCTGTCAAGAAAGGTTCAGCGGATTTCTCTGAATCCTTTAAATCCAATTCCCAAATCTTGGTACTGATTCTGGATCGATTGATGAGAAGTTCTGCTTCAGCAAAAATTATTATCGAACCTTGTTTATCATTTCCATCGATAGTCAATAAAAGAAAGGGCAATGAAATTTCAGCGTGATTAATATCTTTTTCAGAGATATGCACAGTTCCAATTTTCTCTAGGGAAGAAACAGTTTCTTTCCATAGAGCCTGATGAGTTTCATCATTTTCTGTAAAAAACATGAGTACAACATCGAATTCTGAAATTCCTTTTAAGTACTTGTTTGCATTCGCAACTGCTGAGTTGAAGAAAACGAGAAAAGCAAAAGCCGAAATGAATATAAATTTGATCATAGAAAACCTCGAAATTTGAAATTCCTTCAATTTATTCATCATTAAGAATGAGTTTCTTTGAACGTTCGTCAAAGCTTGATAAGTTGTCTTCTTTGTATATACAAATGGTAATTTCTCTTTTAAAGTCTTCTCTATCAGGAATATGTTCATGATGGTGTTTTTCATTGTTCTTTATAATTAATTCAAGAGAGCCTTTCATTTCCTGTGCTTCATCAGAAGTCAAATAAAGGATGATCTTATTTACTTTTTTGTCTGTATCTACATTATAAATTATCATCGTTTTTGCCTAATTATGGTGTACATCTATTGGGTAGATCGGTCCAGATTTTACCCATTCACCTTCAATTTTAACTTCGAAGTGACCGTGAGGATTACTATGAGGATATGTTTTATTAAAATCGAACCTCACACACCTCAATCCGTCTTTTGAAATGAAAACAGAATCCCCAACTTCATTTCGAATAAGCTTAGCACCTTCTGTTCCTAAAAACGTGTTCAAACGTGTTTATTTTTAATTTCGCTCTCTGATTGACCGTCCGGTTCGCGAGATTTCTCTCTTCCGGCTATGACTTAGTCTCGATGGTGACGGTGGATACATCCCCATTACGGTTTCTAGAGTCCTGCCTGGAACAGTCACGGGTTGCCCCGTTTCCAATCGGCGGTGGAACCTGTCCAAAAGAATGGTTTTTACTTGACGGTAAGGCGTATACCGTCCGATCTCAGGATCGCCAAATCTTCTGGCATAGTTCAGTGCGGCAATCCGGTCCGCTATGTCCTCATGTCCACAATGCAGACATTGAAAGCGGTCGTTTTTGCGATTTCGATGATCCACAAATTCGCAAAAGGGACAGCTTTGAGAGCCGTAGGCCGGATTGACCTGCTCATGACGGAAACCTTCCGCCAACGCTTTAAAAGCAATTCGATCTTGTAGTTTACCTCTCAACCAGCTGGAGAGTCTTCTATTCATTTGTTTAGACTTGTTATACTTAAAAGTATGGCGCAAGTCTTCTGTGATTAAGAGGGAGGGATTTTTCGTTTGGATGAGTTGGTTGATTGAGGTGTTGATTTCTCTTTCCAATGTGGCCCTGAGTCGTTTGGCAGCCGCATGGTGTTTTTGCTTGCCTAGATTATATTTTCGAAGGGATTTTGCCTTTTTGGGATTGGAAGTTGTCGGTCTCTTTTCCATGGCATGCAGCTTGTGACGTTTTTGCATTTTCTGGTGCCGATTTTCTGATACCTGTGTCAGTATTGTACCAAATTGAGTCCCATAACGAATGCCTTGGGTATCCGTCATGACTTCAGTATATCCAAAGTCAACAGCTTCGGGAGATGTCTTGGGAGGATTCTTCTTTTTTAATTCTTGAGGGATGTGAAAGTCGACGTTTCCTTCTGACAAAACAAGGGTAATTGTGCCTGAAATAGGCGCTTTGCCGGAAAAGGGGATACAAATCCTCTTACCGGGAATCAGAGACATGATTTTGATGTATTGACGCCCTTTGTGCTCGAAAAGATCGTAACAGTTGGCATCGAACCGGACGCTTCTGGCTTTTTTTACAGTGGGTGGTTTTCCTTTGCAGAGTCTGGTGATCCTCCGCACATAGCCTGCAATATGCCTCCGGGAGAGATCATCAATGGCAAAGGACGGCTCCGGGCATTTCCCCTGCATCATGGCGGAAAACTGGGAATAACCTTTCAGAAGCCAATAGGCATAATGGCTCTCCGTCTCGGAGAGTGCTTTCCGATGGGAGATCTTTAAGCGGACTTTAACAAAAGTGGACTGCCAATATTTATCCCATGTTTCAGCTGCGTCATCAAGGGCAAGTTTCCAATGACGAGCCTGCAATTGGTGGGGTGAACGATAGCCTTGTTTGATTTTCTCATCCCGAATTGCTCGGGGCCTTCCTAAATAGGGTTGACAATCCCAGGCTTGGAAGTGTTGCAGCCAAAGCCGTTTTTCACCAGTGTATGCCTGGCATAAGCTTTCAAGAGCTGTTTGTTTTTTTCCGTTGAGTGGAAGTGACCTACGCTTGACAGTTCTCATTGTCTTTGGCCATTTCAATGATTTTCTTCTTGTATTTTCTCAGGCCATATAAGCGACTGGAAAAACAATGAATAATTGATAGGAGATCTTTGGTCATTTCTTGCTCGGGTGAAAGAGAGTCCGCATTCATAACGAGAATGGAAACTCCGTGGTCGTTACAGAATTTTTCGAACCATTCGAACCCAAAACGGACGAGCCTGTCTTTATGGGCCACTACAATTTCAGATACCTCACCTCGTTCTACCATTTCCATCAATTGTACGAAATGTTTCCGCTTGTAGTTTAGCCCCGAACCGATATCTTCCAACTTCTCTTCGATGATTTTCCCTGCTGTCAAACAGAAAGATTCTACAGCATTTTTCTGTGAAATCAAATCCTTTTTTTGACCTGCACTTGATACTCGACAATAAGTGACCAACTGTCGTTTTTTGGCTTTTTGTCCAGTTGTCTCCACATATTGGTCATGGGTGTAATAGCGCCGTCCAGTAATGGAACGGTGGGCTTTAAGTATGCCCTTACGATCCCATCTTTGCAGGGTTTTTGTCGTCCTTCCGATTAATAATCCGAATTCACCGGGAGAATATGTGTTCTTCATGACAGCATATTTTCACATATGCGTATGTTTTTGCACTACTATTAATTACTCCTAACCATTCAGAGATATTCTTTTCAAGCTGGACAATTTCTGCAATTTTTGCACCACTTTCAAGACTGGTGGCTGACTCAAGAAGGAAGGTCTTTTCTGCAGTTTTCAGACCTCTATAAATTACGTTGAGTTCTTGAGTTCCTTTTATTCCTCTGGAAACGATTTTTGCTAACGTTCCGGGTATAAGTATATCGGAACCATTCTAACTTCCAGAGTGCATTTTTTTTTCAATTCACCTGATTCAATTTCATCCAGCAGGCGGAGAATGTCGTCGTAAGATAAAACGTAATCTTTGCCGATTTGTTGCTCTTGGTTAACTTTCTGTACAAGAAAAGATCTATGGCGAACTGCCTGTTGAGGATAAGCGGACATTGTGGGTGTTGTTGCAAGAAGCAATGAAGCGGTGAAGGATTTCAGTTTGTTCATGGGCCCACCTTTTACAGAAATTTGTATTAACAAATTTACTGTTCAAAGATACAACATTTCAATTGTTGTTTTTAGGAAGGCTAGAAAATTTAGGTCTGGTTAAATGAAGGTCACCCTTTCGAACTTGAAGAAAGACACTTGTCGAAGTAATCGATCGTGGCTTTGAGGCCTTCTTTGAGTTGGATCTTGGGTTCCCAGCCAAGCTGTGACTTTGCGAGGGCGATGTCGGGCTTGCGCTGTTTGGGGTCGTCGCCCGGAAGCGGGTAAAAAACGAGGTTGGGTTTTTTACCTGTCAGCTCGAATACGAGTTCGGCAAGCTGCAAGATGGTGAATTCGTTGGGATTGCCGATGTTGATAGGCCCGGTCAATTCTTTTGTGGTGTTCATCAATGAGATCAACCCCTCGATCAGATCATCGACAAAGCAGAAAGAGCGCGTCTGGGTTCCGTCTCCGTAGATCGTGATGGCCTCATTTTTCAACGCCTGTACGATGAAGTTCGAGACGACGCGGCCGTCATTGGGGTGCATGCGAGGTCCATAGGTATTGAAGATTCGGGCGACTTTAATGGGCAGGCCAAACTGCCGATGGAAGTCAAAAAATAGCGTTTCTGCGCAACGCTTTCCTTCGTCATAACAAGAACGGATGCCAATCGGGTTGACGTTTCCCCAGTAGGTTTCCGTTTGGGGGTGCTGATGAGGATCGCCGTAGACTTCGCTGGTGGAGGCTTGCAGGATGCGCGCCTTTTTGGCGTGGGCAAGCTCGAGCATGTTGATCGCCCCATGGACATTTGTCTTGATCGTCTTGACGGGATCGAACTGATAGTGAATCGGGGACGCCGGACAGGCGAGATTGTAAATAGCATCGACATCGAGGTCGATGGGAAAGCAGATATCGTGTTCGATGAGCTGGAACAAAGGATGATCGATGAAAGGGAGAATGTTGTCTTTGCTGCCTGTAAAAAAATTGTCGAGGCAAAGAACGGAATATTCTTGCTGCAGCAATTTTTCACAAAGGTGGGAGCCTAAAAAGCCTGCTCCGCCGGTCACGAGAATTTTTTGAGGTTTTGTCATATAAAAATAATTTTACACACCATTATCACAGAGGGGGGAGTTTTTTTTAACCAAACTCCTCTGAGTAGACAAAAGTAGCACAGTTGGCCTCTTTTTTATTGGCCCAATTGAGATAAACGAGGAGCTCATCCTTTTGCTCCTGCTGGGCGGTGACGATCACCGAGTCGGAAATGGGAAGGAAGGCGTGGCCTTCCGCGGTCGTGGCATCGGCGCTGCTAAATAATAGGATCAGGTCGTACCTTTGTTTGATGCGGGAAATAAATCCTGTAAATTTTGCATTGCCGATGAATTCTGCCGCATGGCGCGTTGTTCCCCCGCTCGGCAAATGGTCGAACATCAGGGAGTGCCTGATGGGCAGATCAAGGGAGGGATTATTCAAATATTGCCAAAGTCCCGGCATATCGTCTTCGTGAACGACTTGATCAAAGACGCAGTCGATGGCGAGAACTTTGAGGCCGCGCATCGCTAGCAATTCAGCTAGAGGCAAAGTATATTTTGGATATTTTCCGCCTATGCATGTCACAACAGAACCTTCCCCCTTTTTAGGCTGAGAAAGGAGAAATTCGACGATTCGGCGCATGGTTTCCAAATCTTGAGATGAAATTTCCTGCAGCTTGGCATTGCAATGCTTGGAAAAAGAGCCGGTGGTGGGGAAACCCGAGACTTTTAAATTCTCCTCGGTCACAGGAAAACCTTTCAGCAAATTTTTGCAGAAGAGATAAACATAATACGCCAGGGCTGCTGCTAGGCCGAAAACTACAGTTAGGATAAGAATTTTTGGCGAAGGAATTCTCATAGGAGGCAACGCCGAGTCCAAAGGCTTTGAGTTAGCTTGGAAGATATGCTGATTCAAATTTTTTGTCTCGGTAATTTGCGAGACAGCTTGAAGCATCGTGGATCCCAGTTCCTTTCTCATCGCAAGCACTGACTCGCGTCGTAGTTTTTCGGGAAGGTCGCCCATTTTTTGATTCAATTCGGTTAATTTTTCTGTAAGCAATGCTTTTTCCGATTCTAACAGGCCGGCTGTAGTGCGGCGCAAAGAATCGGTCTTATCGCTCAATAATTTTGCTTTGAGTTTTTTGAGCTCAATGGTTTGAAGGAGGTATTGGGATAAAAAATTCTTTTGCGTTTGGAGGGTTTCCTGGAGACGGCTGTGCTCCCGCTCGCTGCGGTTCTCCCTGTCTTTCAACTGCAATGCGACAGCCCCCGCCTTTTGAATCAAGTCAGCGGTGATGCTGTCATTTAAGACTCCTCCTAAAGAACTTACCTCAAAGTCCGCATGAAAAATTTGATCGCGCAAAAACACTAATTCTCTTAATTGCGCCTGCAAATTGTCCCTTTCGCGCGTATACCCGACTAAAAGTTCTTGGGCTGTGTCTAATTTGATCCCCGAAAAATCATGATCTTCCTTTTTTTGAAGGTCGAGGTTCTCTTCCAGAATTTTACCTTTTTGCAGGAGCTGGCCGATCATCTCTCTGACCAAAAGGATTGAAGAAGGCCTATCCGATGATGAATCGGCAATTTGCTTCACTAAAAGCGCAATCGCGCTTTTCGGATCTTTCAAAAGGGAAGGCAAAGCGGGAATTTGTTCTTGTTTTTCCAGGCATTCGAGGAGGAGCTTTGTTTCACGGACTTGCTCCCCGACCTGGGCGACCTCTAAAAGCAAAGAGGGAGAAACCGCTTCAAAGTTCTTTTTATGTTCCTGTGCGGACACCCGCCGAAGCTCAAGATCGATATCGAAAAGCCTGGATGTGTAGTGATTTTTCGGCTCGGAAAGAATTTCCATTTCCTGTGCGACACCGATGAACCCATTTTTTTGTAAACTCTCTTTAAGGTATTCTACATGATCGACCAAAGCTTCATCGTAATATTGCGTCAGCTCTTCCTGTCTTTGACGGAGATAGTCGATCTGCACTTGGCAGGTCTCATCATTTTCCCTTTTTAAATAGGTTTGATAGCTTTTCATCAACTGGTTGAGAAAATCAGCAGCTAAAAAACGATTGCGGGAGGTGAATTCGAGTTTTAAAATGTTCTTATCTTGTTTGAGAGGAATAATTTTTAAAGACTTTTTCCTCAGCAACGCAGAAACATCTGCTAATGGCTGAAGCGTCAAAGGATATAATTTGCCGCCTTTTACAGAATGGGGAGCTTTTTGGAGTATGAGTTTTGTGCCTAAAAATACAATCCGTTCTCCAATTTTACTTTCTCCTAGCAAGTTTTTATTCTGATCGAATATCTGATATCTTCCTTCCTCAACCAATTTTATAAAAAGTTTCAGAGGTCTTTCACCTGGATAAGAAACATGGCGGAATATAAAAGGGTCTAAATCGGAAAGAGATCCCCCAAACTCCAGAGAAAGATTGTCGCGGATTCTTTTTAGCACTCTCACAATTCTTAAATCGGAATGACAAACCGCTTGCAAGGCCAGGGCTTCGACCGCTCCTTTAAGCACCTGATTTGACTGCATAATCGCTACAGTCGTTCCTTCGGATGGAGGTACGAATAACTGTTGGTAGGTTTCTTTCAGGCTCAATCCGATTTCATTCGACTTCGCCCCTTGTTTGAATGTGGCTTCGGCATGATAGTGAGGTTCTCGGAGGAGTAGGAGAGTGAAGCAAAGAAGAGCGCCCATCATCGAGACCCATTTAATCCTCGATAGGTTGCGCCGAAAAAGCAGCTTAACGTCGGAGAGAGTGATCACAGTCAAATCATCAGAGTTCACGGCACCACAATTCCTATACCTTTGATTCCTTTACTAATTAAATCCAGGGCAATGAAAGTTGGCAAAAGATCATTCACGAACCGATTCCATTCAGAAAGCGGTTTGGCCGCTACGTAAACGATGTCTCCTGGAATGAGCAGCATGCTGTCGTTGGGAAGGCGTATCACATGGTTCCAATGCAAAGTGTAAATTTTTGGGTGGAGGATATTGCCGCGGATGACCTGAATATAGGAACGGTCTCCCGAAGTCAAAATTCCTCCTGCTTCAGCGAGTGCTTTTCGCAAAGTCATGAAACCGTCGGGGACATCGATGACGCGTTCTTTGGTGACTTCACCGAGGACCATCAGCGTCGAAGCAGCGGGATCGGCTATATAGACTTTATCCCCTCCACGCATCACGATGTTTTGCTGCATATCGCCCTCTTTTATCAATTTAAAGAGATCGACGGGAATAAGAGAGTTATCGCGCACCACATAACTTTTAAAAAGATTGGCATTGGAAGGAACTTTCGCAATGGAAAGCGCTTCAAAAAGACGCAGCCGCCCATCGACAGGTATATTGGGGACCTGAACGAGCCCCGCCAGCTCGACTTTTCTTAAAATGCGGTCTTTATAAGCGATAAAGACATTGATATCTCTGATCTGCTGACGATAAAGGGCCTCAATTTTCTCTTGGGCCTGGCGCAGAGTTAACCCTTCGACTTCAACGGGCTCCAGGTCCGGAAGATAAATTTTTCCTTCACTGACGCGGTATCCGATGAGCTGGCCGATCCTTTGGACAGATTCGGTCAGATCGGTCCTGCTTGGGTGATAGATAGCGATTTGCAGCACATCCCCGTTGTTGATCACATCTTCGTATTCCTCCAATAAATCCGAAGGAAGGTCTTCAAAATTTTTCCCCTCCATAGACAAGATGGAAAATTTCCCCTCGCGAATCCTGTACGAATCCATAACGAATTCGTCAGCTCCGAGAACATCGCCGCCGCGATAAGGCGGATTTGTGCAGGAGCTCACAAGAAGCAACAGGAGCAAGAAAATTTTTTGAAGAGGCCTCAAAAAATGGGAAATGTTACCATGCATAAGCAGCTGTTCGATAAATATGATGTAATTTTTTTAGTAACCTGAGTTTTGTGCTCAGTTTATAGTAGATTGCCGTAGATTTCGAGGCAATTTTTGAAAATTTTTCCGCGTCCAATAGCTGGGGGCACCTATGGACGCGCCAAAATTTGCAAAAAGTGCCCGAAAGATATGGCAACATACTATGAAACGGATATTTATTTCAGGAATCGGCGGTTTTATCGGGTTTCATGTTGCCCGCGCATTGAAGTTGAGAGGCGACGCTGTTTTTGGCTGCGATAACTTTAATGACTATTATGATCCTTCACTCAAACGCGCGCGGACAAAACTCCTTGCAGAGATGGAAATCCCCGTCATCGACTGCGATGTCGTCGACCAAAACAGCATCAAAAACGAATTGCAGAAACATTCCATCACACATTTCGTTCATTTGGCTGCGCAAGCGGGAGTCCGCCATTCATTAAAAGCCCCCGAAAGCTATGTGCATAGCAACTTAAACGGTTTCGTGCAGGTTTTGGAAGCCCTGCGGCAATCTCCTCACATCAAGCTCATTTATGCCTCTTCATCCTCTGTTTACGGAATGAATTCTAAAATTCCTTTCGCAGAAACAGATCCCGTCGAAAAGCCCGCCAGTTTTTATGGCGCGACAAAACGTTGCAATGAACTGATCGCCAGCTCTTATCATCACGTGCATGGGCTTGCTTGCACAGGCCTCCGATTTTTTACCGTCTACGGTCCCTGGGGACGCCCCGACATGGCCTATTATTCCTTTGCCAAAGCGATCCTCAATCAAGAGCCTCTTCCCGTTTTTGGCGAAGGCAAGCTGATGCGCGACTTCACTTACATCGATGACATCGTCAAAGGCACAATGGCTGCTATCGACTACGGCGCAACAAATGAGATATTCAATTTGGGCAATTGTTCTCCCGTCAGTGTCTTGGAATTCATTTCCATTCTAGAAGATTGCCTTGGGAAAAAAGCCTCCCTGATGATGCATCCGATGCCGCCAGGAGATGTTCCCATCACCTATGCAGACATTTCGAAAAGTCAAAAGATTTTAGGATTTCAGCCAAAAACTTCCCTTCGGGAAGGGCTGAAAAAATTTACAGACTGGTTTGTGGATCATCACCAAATAAAGCTTCCCTTTTAGGAAAGCTTTTTACCATTCTTCAGATCGATCGGTAAGAGTTCTTTCTCTTCACGCTGACCTTCATTTTTAAACGGCGAGATTCATCTACTAGGGGGAGCGAGTTTTCTCGCATCTGGTGGCAAAAAATCCTTGCAGAATTAGAAAAAATATACCACGGTGAATAGTGCATGAGATATGGGAGTGACATGTATACCTGGATCATCCTAATTTTTCTGGTATTCGGTCTTGCGCGAGGTTGGAGCGAGGGAAAAAACCTTGCCCCCACGCACTTGATGGTGGGGCCGGGAATTTTCGATGTCGACAAGAGTCGTCTGCGCCCCCTGATTCAAGTGGAATACCGCTGGGACGTCTGGAGCTCTAAGTACTTTCACGTGCGCCCGCTCGCGGCATATTTCGTCGCAACGGACGGAAATATGTTTCTTTGCGGGGGTATAGCATTCGATCTTTTTCTTGGGAAAAAAATCGTCTTCACGCCGAGCTTTGCTCCAGGCCTTTATTATCACGGCCATGGAAAACGGCTAGGGTTTCCCATCAACTTCCGATCCGCTGGAGAACTAGCCTACGTTTTTCATAACCAAGCGCGTCTTGGCGCGCAATTCAATCACATTTCCAATGCGCGGATGCTTTGGAAAAACCCAGGAGCCGATTCCCTTGTCATTTTTTATTCTATTCCCTTTCCTCGTAAGAAGAAGGGATAATTTCTGAATAAATTTTCAGTAAATCCTTAATCAGACTTGTGAACACTGTATACAGTTGAAAGGAGGTTAAATATGCCAACAAAACACCGAAGAATCAACGTTTCATTTAGGCCTAAAACTGCTCAGGCTTTGAGTCGTTTATCAAGGGAAAGGGAAATATCCCTTTCTCAGATTACACAAGAACTCGTTGAAGAAGCTCTTGAATTGCGAGAGGATATTTATTTGTCTAAATTAGCAGAAGAAGCCGAAAAAAGAGCAAAAGTTAAGCCGTCTGTTTCCGCAGACAAGTTATGGAAAACACTAGGTTTGTAGTACAATTCATTGATCAAGATGCACATGATCAATTCGAAGCTCTTCTCAAAGCAATACAAAAGACCCTTGGGAGGGCAATCAGAGATAGACTCGAGATCGATCCCGTTAGCTTTGGAAAGCCTCTCCGTCATAGCCTGAAAGGTCATCGGAGACTAAGAGTTGGTGACTACAGCATCGTCTATAAAATTAATGAAAAAGAAAAAATAGTTACAATTGTCGTTGTATATCACAGAAAGGATGTATACGAAGAGCTTTAGTATAAATTCAGTCTATTAAGAAATAGATTGCGGCTTAAACAGATTGTTTCAACAGTTCAAGGGTCTTGCTCTTGAGCCATTCGGCGCTGATTTTATTCGCTTTTTTAGCTATTGCTTCCGCTTGGTTTTTATAATCTCCACTGAGCATATCAGCAGCTCTAGAGTCCAGATCATCGATTTCTTTTTGGAGTGAGCCTAAAAGAGCGACTTTTTCTTGAACAAATTCCTTCTCGATGCGATCTGTCCACGTTTTTTGTGCGACAAAATAATCGGCCAAAACATCGCTATTAGCCAACGATGCTTCGACTTCATTTTTGGCATTGCTGAAATCTTGTTCCGTTAGAGTAGAATGGGATAAATAGTCCATATCTTGAACATCAACCGGAAGATCGAGTTCGTCTTTGAGAGCAACTTGTAAACCGAGTTGAACTTCGACATCATCGATATGTTGATTTTTATAACGGTCCGCCACAATTCGGGCTCCGAACTCTTTGAGGTAATTGATTTTAAAAAATCCCTTAATAAGTTTTATCACATATTCAAGAGAAGAATCAGACGATTCCATCATTTTTTTCTCTATTTCAAGATCATTCACTCCTAGAGAGGCATTATCGACACAACTTCCGGTCGCTTCGACGAGAATAGGTTTAAGTTTTTCCAAATATTCCGGATTTTTTGTTGCGAAAAGCAAGATGGAAAGTACTCGTGTGCATAAAAGAGGCCGCATCTGAGGATCAGAAAATTCTTTACCCGTTTTAAGTTTCTGTAACCAAAGAGTGATTAAGGAAGAATCTTCTTGCAACGACTCGACATCAAAACTTTTAAGCACATCATCTGGAACTGCGTCTCGGAAAGCCTGGAGAGAAGCAGATAAATGAGTTGTTGATGTGGAGGTCGAATCACTAAGGTTGCTACTCAATAAAGAAATGGCGTTAGCGACAACCCCATCATTACCTTGAAGCCTTTGTTCAAAACCATCCAAACTGCTGGAGAAATGAGTAAGGTTGCTAATCAAAAAAGAAGCGGCGTGAGCAAGAGTATTGTTATCCGTTCGAAACCACCTCAAGAACTCAAAATGATCTCCCATTCCATACATTCCATTGGGTTCGTACTGGCTTGGAAATGGGAACTGCTCAGAACTGCTTGTCTGGGGATCCCGCTCATTAATCAGATTTACAAGCTCCCCTATTTCTGCAGGAGTTCCAAGTGGAGCTTGCACTGCAGTTCCGAATGCTTCACGTATACAAATACATATTCTACTATCTATACCGGAATAGAAAAATTCAGCTCGGATCGCACGAGGAACGTCTTGGGCGACGCTTAGCCAAAAATTGTTGCGCACAGGATGCCCTTCTCCCAGGACCTGAAAAATATAAAAGACTTGTTCTACCAAACCCCGCTGCATCATTGGATAACTTGGATGCCTAAAGGCGTTTCTAATCTCATTGAGCTCGTTCACGAGTTGTTGTTCTTCAGTTGACTGAGCGAACGAAACGCTCTGAGTACTATTTGATGGAAATTCTGTATAGCTGTATTGCGGGATAATTGAAGATTGATAACTGCTTGACTGGGGTTGCAGCCCATTTCCGGAATGAATGCCTAATCTTGCAAAGGCTCTATCCACTGCATCTTGTATAATCCCAATCGGCGTTTCATTGCTACTCTGTTGGGAATTTAAATTTACTTCTTCAGAGGAAGTATTACTGTTAAGACTGTTTATGTTAAGAATCGACATATGTTCTCCAGATTATATTTAATTATAAATTATATAAAATTATAATAAAAATAATTGAACAATTCAACAGTTTTTTACTTCTACATCAAGCCGTTAACATTCAGTTTGTTAAGGCTGATTTTTAGCCTTACTTATTAATAATCAATGACTTAAAAGCAGTAGGCAGAAAATCGATTAAATCCGATGCCGTCATGCTATAAGATGTGAGGAGTGAAGCTGCAGATTCTCCAGCCAGACCGTGGAGGTAAACTCCTAATGCCGCGGCCTGGCGAGAGCCGAGTCCTTGGGCGATCATCGCGGCGATGATCCCTGTCAGTACATCTCCCGAGCCAGCCGTTGCCATTCCGGGATCCCCTCTGCCGATCACGATCGGAGAAGTTCCAGGATGAAACAAGATCGTGGGCGCGCCTTTAAGGACAATCGTGGTTTTCTTTTCTTCTGCATAAGCTTGACACATTTCGATTTCGCTTTTTCCATTCCCCTTTTTGGAAGAAGAAAGAAGAAGCTCCATCTCTCCGAGATGCGGGGTTAACACAGAATTCGGCGGTAATTTCCAGGAAGGGTTTTCAGAAAGAAGGTACAACGCGTCAGCGTCGATGACCATGGGAAGTTTGACGGCAGATAGAACAGCTTTGAACATTTTTTCTGTTTTCATTGTCCTTCCGATGCCAGGGCCAATCAGCATAGCTTTTGCTCTTTTGGCCTGTTCTTGGATTGGACTTAAATTTTTCCCATCCCAGCCTTCCCGAATCACCTCAAAGGGGGCTCCACTTAATTCCGCTTCCATGCCCAAAGGGTGGAACAACCGGACAATCCCTGCACCTGCGCACAATACAGCATAGCTCGCGAGCAAAGCAGCGCCGGGCATTCCGGGCGAGCCTGCAATCGCAATCACATAACCTGCCTGGTATTTGTGCCGTGTCCTTTTTATGGGTGGAAGCAACATCGATTCTTCATTGAGCAAACATGCGAATGATTTAGCTTGGGCGATGTATTTTTCTGCGAGGCCAAAACTCGCATAGCGCAATGTGCCGACGTGGTCCCAACCATTTTTGAGGAAAAACCCGCTTTTAGGCAGGCCCAGGAAAATCGTTTCAGTTGCATGGATGGCCACAGATTCCACTTCTCCTGTAGTGCCATTCACTCCAGAAGGAATGTCGATGGCTAGGATGGGCAGATTCGATCGATGAGCAGATTCGATAGCCAAAGCGAGAACGTGGTCAGCTTTTCCATGAAACCCTGTCCCAACAAGCCCATCGAGGATGACCCCTTTAGAGCCAAATTCGCATGTATTGCGAACACTGCCACCCAGCGACCGAAATTTGTCATGCATCATTTTGCATAGACTGCTGCATTGGTCCAAAGGATAGATATGGACGGCAGCCACTTGATAACCCTCTTGAATGAGTTTGACCCCCGCGGCAAAAGCATCGCCGCCATTATTGCCTTTGCCGACAAGAAGCGTGACAACTTTAGGAAGCCCATGTTCATGAATAAATTGTTCCGCAGCCATCGCCACAGCATCACCGGCATTCTCCATGAAAGTCTGTTCGGAAGCGCCATCCGCATAGGCCATTTTCTCGATCCGCACCATTTCCTGAGCGGTAACGATCTTCAACCCTTCCAAGGCCATGGTTAACCCTCTTAATTACAAATGTTCTTCTTTAATCGCTCGCTGAAGCAGCGATTTGACCGCATCGCGCGGGTTGAGGCCTTCATAAAGAATGGAATAAATCGCTTGGGTGATGGGAACATCGATCTGATTTTTTTGAGCGAGCTGCAAAGCGGAAACACAGGTATATGCGCCTTCGACGACCATGCCGATCTTCTCTTGGGCGGATTGAGGTTGCTCCCCTTCGGCGATCAGGCGGCCGAACATATAATTTCGGCTTAGCTTCGAAAGGCAGGTGACGCACAAATCTCCCATGCCGGACAACCCATTCAAAGTTTCCTGCTTGCTTCCCTTTGTGATGGAAAGCTTGCGGATCTCATGCAGGCCGCGCGTCATCAATGCGGCTTTCGTATTATCGCCGAATCCCAGGCCATCTGAAATCCCGCAAGCAATCGCGATGATATTCTTCATCGCCCCGCCGAAAGCGACGCCGTTCATGTCGGCATTGGGATAAACACGAAAAAAAGGGGTCCCGAAAATATCGACGATCTGCCGCATCAAATGGGGATCGTAGGAAGCGACGACAACGGATGTGGGCAGCTTTTGAATCACTTCTTCGGCGTGGCTTGGGCCGCTTAAGCAGCAGATATTTTTACGCATCGGCTCCCCAAGAACCTGAACCACGACCTCGGGCAAAAGCAGCCCGCTATTTTGTTCAATCCCTTTAGAAGTGATGACGATGGGGCAATTGACGCCCCCTAGAGCGAGTACCTGTTCGAACACGGGACGGATGCCTTTGGACGTTACCGATTCAACGAGGAGTTCAGCGCCCTCAAGCGCATGCTTCAAATCGGAAGTGAACTCGACGCGATCGTCCGCCTTGACTTTGGGAAGTTTAGGATGCTCCCTGTTTTTACTGAGAGTTTTTGCAAACTCAGGATTGGCTGTCCAGAGAACGACCTCGTTTCCCTTGGAAGCGAGAAGCGAAGCCAAACAAAATCCCCACGTACCAGCGCCTAAATAAGCAATCCGCATGCATCAATCCTATATATAAAGAGGCTGTTATCGATTTTTTGGATTCTTTTAACCCAATTTGGACCAAAATAATTACGAAAACTCGACGAAGCCTTAATTCAACAGTAGTCTCTAAGTCAAGCTTAACAAAAATTGTTCCGGATTACAACTTCAGGTTTTCCAGCTCGGGACCGTTCATTTAGTCGGCTTGTCTAAATCAGCAATCTCAGCGGTTATAGCCAGTCCTTCCATTTAATTTGGCAACAAAATTTAAAATACAGTGAAAAATTCATTGCCGAAGTGCGGAGATTTTATTTGTCTGCGATTTTTGAGCACCTCTCTAACCCGTTTGCCGGCTTTATTTTTCAACTCCCCCCAATCTGCCACTTGGTAAACCAAATACCGGCTAATTGCATAGCTGCGTTCCACGCTTATCGGCCTCCATCGACAACCGTTAAGTAGTGAAAGCCGACCCTCGCGATATCCTCGTGGAGAAATGGCCCGGGACCAAAAAGCAATGAGGGGCGATTATTTGTTGGGGCTGCCATAATGTTTCGCAATTAAGAACTAATTTTCTCAAAAGCCAGTATATGTCCAGGATTATCCAAAGCAATAGGCGCTGTAAAATATAATTTTAACCACGAGCAAAGTATCGTGACGCCTTAGGACGCTGAGAGACTCACCACAAACTCAGCTTTAGTCGATTTTCGGTTCTTTTGAACCGATTTTCGAATTCCCAAAAAGCGAAGAAGTCTGCTTTGTTGTCAGTCTCTGATGTATTAAACAGAAGAAATATAATCCTGATCGGACAAGTGAACGCTTGATAGCTTTTCTCTTAAAGCCTCGCTAGCATAATAAAAAGCAGGATCGAGTTCGAAAGCTACAGAAGGCATCGTCCCTGTCAGAGCTTGATAGATTTCGCGGTCGTGGAGCAGAAGCGCCTGTTTCACGGAGTCGACGCTTTTTTCACCCGTGGCGTTTTTCAAGGGTGCATAGATTTTTTCTCTCGAGGAAACGAGAACAGCAGTTGTCTGTGCATAATCAAGGAAATCGAAAATGAATCTTTCGCATTTCCAGACATGGGCGATTTCCTGGACGAATCCTTTGGCCGTGCCGAGCAGAACAAGGGCTTTTTTTCGCGCGAGGTGCAGAGGCAGCTCGACGTTCATCTCTTGAAAAAGATGCCCAATGAATTTCATCGAGAAACAGAACATGCCGGGGCTGGAAAAAGGAAACTCGGAGAAGCCGCTGGGAAGTTCTGTGTATTCGATGACTTTTAGCTTTCCCTCGCATTCGATGAGAACGCCCATTTTTTCTTCGCGAGAGAGGCGCTCGATAGCTTTTAAAGCAACGTCCGACTGGCTGCGTGCAGCAAAGCCGGCAAATTCGACATCATATGGATCGGCCAAAGCGTTATCGACATAGATCACATGGAGAAATTCAATTCCTGCATCTTTCCACTTTTCCCAAAGTCCTGATGAAAAAAATAAGCGGAGGGCATGGCCATTGCCGTCAGGGCCTTCTGCAATTTTTCCTGGGTGCTCTAACATCCAATGCCCATGATTATCGAGGAATGGAAGATTGTCTTGCATGATGAAGAAAACTTGGCCAGGAGAAAGTCCGAAAAAGGCATTCTCTTCAAAAAACTTCACCGTTTCGACATGGTTCAACGCAGAAGTGACAATGCACAAGGGCAATGGACATGCAAACCACACGCTCGCAGCTTTTGTGCGCTCGCAGAAGAGTTGAAACAGGCTTTTATTTTTAATTGGGCTGACGGGAAAACTCCCCTTGGGCCCTTCGAAACCAAGGCGTGTTCCTTGCCCCCCGGCCAGGATTAAACAGCCGACTTTCCCTTGACGCACCAGTTCATCCCCAATCTTTTTATCTTCAGTATTCCCGCTCAAGGAAAAATGAGAACAGGGCTTCACCTCATTGGGGAAAGTTTTTTTCGGCTGGAACAGCAGCTCCTTTTGTAAAACAGAAAGCGCTGAAGAGTATTTTTGCAATTGAAGAGAAAACTTCTCAAGAGCAGTAGAGGAAAGAGATTCTAATCCGATGGAAAGCTCCTGCTGTCCGAGTTGGAATAACATCTCCTGGATAGAAGATTTTAACATAGGGCCTCCTGGAAGAGGGAATGGGCCACAGTTTGCACGTCTATGGTACGCAGATCTTTATCTTTAGCGATGAGAGGCGTGTGGCGCAAAAGAGGATTAGGGGAAGGGACTTTTTGCCGAAGAATGCCTTGCCGTGGATCGGCCCACAAAGAGACGATATCAATATCGAAAGAGGCGTCAATGTAATAGGTGATCGATAGGACTCCTGAATCGGGGACAACGAGATAACGGCACCGGTTTTTAATGATCGATAGCATTTCCAAAAAGGAGGTTTTTCCTCTTAAATCGACGATGTGATCTCCTTCAAATACTGAATTTTTAGCAAAGCCGAAAAGAAGGATGTTCATCCCTTTTTCTCTAGCGGCTTGAAAAAATTCTTTCCAATGTGAAGTAGGCCAATTTTTTTCATAGGCATATTGGGTTTCCGTCTGAACGTGGACGCCAATGTAGGTTTCCTTCGAATCTAAAGAAAAACGCTCATGGAGCGCATCCCACTCGGGATTCCAGCAAAGTTTCGGAACGAGTTTGCCGATCTGCCACATCAGCCATCGCGTGGGATCAGGGCGTTCCAATATCACATCGAACTCGGAAGAAGATAAACCCGATTTGGCAAGAGTTGCCTGGATATCGAAAGGAGCTCCCCGCTTCCACTCAGGATCAATGAGGACCGAGACTTTCTCCAACATTTTAAAACCATCGGCGAGGTCGGGCCGTGTAGCAAACGTCACTTCCGCATCCGGAATATGCTGGCGGATACGAAACGTCAATGCATAAAGGCCTAGAGGAATATCTCCAAGACCCCGATTCCAGCAGATCAAAAAACGGCGACGCCCCGCATTGGCGGCTTTTTTTAACAATGAATCGAAGGGATTGAATCCGTATTTTTTCCAAAGAGTCTTTAGCATTTTACGCGATAATATGTAATTTAGAACGTTTGGCCTGCAGGATTTTAACGATCGCTTCATACACTTCATCAGCCTCAATCCGCTTCATGCAGCGAAAGTCGATCGGGCACGTGCGTTGATAGCAGGGAGAGCATTCAACATGCTTATGGATGAGAGTTCCTGAACGGTAGGGTCCCGTTACTACCTCGCTCGTCGACCCAAAAAGAGCCACAATAGGCGTCCCTAGAGCATCGGCAATGTGCATCGGACCGCTGTCATTGGTCAAAATCACATCGCATTGGCTGATTAAGCTGGACAGTTCCCGAAGTGAGGTGATGCCAGCTAAATTGATGACACGTTTCGGTAAACCGGTGCAAATTTCTTTAACAACTGAAGCGGTCGCCTGATCTCCAAAATAGACAACGTACACATCTTTATCGCGCAAAAGCCGCTCGGTCACCTCTCGAAACCGTTCCGGCAGCCAACATTTCGCCGATCCATAGGTCGCCCCTGGATTAATGCCGACGATGAGAGCGCCATCCGGTATCTTATGCTGCTTCAGAAGCACCCGGGAATCATGGATTTCTTTCGGCGACAAATAAAGGCGTGGCGGCGTATTAGAGACCGGAATGCCCAGAGGTTCTAGAAGCATTTTATACGTGACGACAAGATGCTGGTTCTGAATGTTCTTAGGGAAAGAAAGGCTTTGAGTCAAAAGAAGTTTACGCCCATTGCACTCATAACCGAGGCGATTTTGCACTTTACCCAGCCAAAACCACCATGCTGAAGAAAAAGAATGCGTCAACAGAATGCCTAGGTCGTAATTGCCTTTCCGTAATTTTTCAATGACGTTCCGCTTTTCTTCTCTTCGGCTAAAACCGCTGGCTTTGCTGAAACAAAACAGCTCATTGATCTCGGGATCTTCTTTCAATAGCTCGCATATGGGAGAGCGGCACATCGCAGTGATGTGTGCTTGCGGATAAGCTTTTCTTAAATCGGAAAGAATTGGCGTAGCCATCACCAGATCTCCGATCCAATTCGGCATGCGCACAATGATATTCTGCGGCATTAAGCTACGAAGAGATTCCATTGACAAAGACGAAATTCCTAAAAAAATTTATTACCAAATTCCCAGCCTTTTTCAAAGTACCGTCCCCTTATAGTAAAGTCAATCAGTTATTAGGATCCTTTGAACCTTTGTCTAAAAAAATACCAAGCGGACAGGATTTTGTATACCTGTAAGATGCGGCTACGCAACGATCGGGGCGTTAGGATTTTTTTTAATTAGAAAGCCGGGCCCTAAGAGTCTGTCCACGACCCTTATTACTTGGATTTTTGATGAATTTCTTTTGGGCTTTGATTCGATTCCGCAGGACATAGTTAAATTAACTAGTGTCCCGTTACAAAAATTTTTCGGATAATTTCTAACGTGAAAGCTCGCTATAATCGACGATCGCAGGCTTCGCAAGTTGATCCGTATTAATTCAATACGAATCAACTTGCGATCGTGGATTATAGCGGCTTTGACGCAGAAATTATTCCAAAAATTCTTGCAACGGGACACTAGACCAAGGAATCGAGTCAAAGCCCAAAAGAAAAGGCGCAAAAAACGACGTAACTTGGGTTTGGCACAGACTCTAATGTATGGTGATTGTCGCCGGCGCGCCTAGCTGTCCTTGAGCGCCAAAGGCAACGACGCTGTAATTATTTTTTGCATTCTTCTTGACGTCATTGTCCACAAATTCAAAAGTATTGGCGCTTAAAGTAGCGATCAGAACGTCATTGCGGTAAACATAATACCCTAAAACCGTCGGTCCAAAAGGAGCAAAAGAGGGCTGCCACTGCAGGCGATTAGACAACTCGTAGACAACAGCAAAGTCATTCTTTTTTTGGTGGCCGCGGAGATTCTTCGCCGCCGCAATGGAAGGGGTAATAGCAATCCCTTGAGGACCGCTCCCAACGCCCACTGTAGCGACAATCGTATTTGTCGACGTATCGATGACAGAGACACTCCCAGCTGATGAGTCAGTGACATAAGCAAATTGGCCGTCCGGGGTGATCGCAATCGCAAAGGGGGCCAAATTCATAGGATTAGTAAAGGGAATGATTCCGGTGACCATATTCGTGGACGTATTGATCACAGCCACCTGGTGGTTGAAAAAACTTGTCACATAAGCAAATTGGCCATCCGGCGTAATCGCGACTTCTTGAGGTGCATTGAATGTGATATTGGCTGTCACTATATTGGTGGATGTAGCGATCACGGAAACATTCGTCCCTAGGCTATTTGCCACATAAACAAATTGCCCATCGGGTGTAATGGCAACTCCGAACGGATTCGTGCCGGTCGTGACCATGGTAATGACCATATTGGTGGATAAATCGACCACCGAGACATTGTTAGATGAATTATTTGCCACATAAGCAAATCGGCCGTTTGGTGTGATTGAAATGCCAACAGGCCCGACAAAACCGGACGAAATTGTCGCAATAACTGTATTTAGTGATGTATCGATCACTGATACACTATTTGAATTGTAATTCGTCACATAGGCTAATTGTCCATTGGGACTGATAGCAACACCTTGAGGGAGATCTCCAACCCCATCAGATATTGTTGTAACAACTGTATTGGTTAACGTATCGATCACAGAGACATCGTCAGACGCTTCATTTGCCACGTAAGCAAACTGTCCATTCGGCGTAATTGCAATTCCAGCAGGGTCTGTACCTACTGGGATTGTCGCCACGACGGTATTCGTCCTTGTATCGATCACGGAAACACTATTTGAAGCGAAATTTGTCACATAAGCAAAGTTCGCATGGGTCAAATTTGCCGATAAAGTTAAAAAGAAAAAGAGGACTTGGTATAAGACTTGCTTTGTCATCGAAGGCTCCTTGAGCAAGATTAAAATTGACCATTATCGTCACATGATTTTTTAAAGCAAATTTTTTTTTCAGAGCTTCTCATTCAAAACAAAACCTCACTCTTTTAGGTTTAGAAAGGCGGCGGCTAATCTATTGAGATTGTCGCCGGCGTGCCTAGCTGATCTTGTGTACCAAAGGCAACGACACTGTAAGTATTTTTTGCATTTTTTTTGACGTTATGGTCGACAAATTCAAAAGTATTGGCGCTTAAAGTAGCGATCAGAACGCCATTGCGGTAAACATAATACCCTAAAACTGTCGGTCCAAAAGAAGGAGACGAGGGTTGCCACTGTAGGCGATTAAACAACGCGTAGATAACAGCAAAGTCATTCTTTTTTTGGTGGCCTCGAAGATTGGTCGCGAGCGCAATGGAAGGGGTAATAGCAATTCCTAGAGGGCCGCTCTCAACGCCGACTGTTGCGACGGCCGTATTCGTTGAAGTGTCGATGACGGAGACAGAGGCACTACTATATGATGTGACATAAGCAAATCGACCGTCTGGTGTGATCGCAACCCCAAAAGGTCCCGAAGAGCCAGGAATGGTTGCGGTGACACTATTCGTAGATGTATTGATCACATAAATCTGATCGTTGAGAAAACTTATCACATAAGCAAATTGCCCATCCGGCGTAATGGCGACTTCTTGACTATTATTTTGAGGCAACATGATATCCGCTGTTACCCTATTGGTGGATGTATCGATCACGGAAACAGTATTTCCTATGTAATTTGCCCCATAAACAAATCGGCCATCGGGGGTAATGGCAACTCCGAAGGGACTCCCACTTGTCGTGACCCTGGCAGTGACAAGATTCGTCGATAAATCGACTACCGCGACATAGTCTGATAACTCATTTGCCACATAAGCAAATCGGCCGTCTGGAGTGATCGCGATGCCAACAGGTCCGTCAAAACCCCCTGAAATTGTCGAATTGACTGTATTTGTTGATGTATTTACCACTGAAATACTGCTAGAACTGTTATTCGTCACATAGGCTAATTGTCCATCAGGACTGATAGCAACGCCTTGGGGGATAGATCCTACAGGAATCGTTGTAACGACCGTATGGGTTGACGTATCGATCACAGAGACATCGTTGGACTGTTGATTTATCACGTAAGCAAACTGGCCATTCGGCGTGATCGCAACGCTAGTAGGATGTACACCTACTGTGATTGTCGCAACGACAGTATTTGTCGTTGTATTGATCACAGAGACACTATCTGAATCGAAATTTGTCACATAAACAAAGTTCGCATGGATCAAATTTCCCGATAAGGTTAAAAAGAAGAAGAGAACTTTGTATAGGGCTTGCTTTGTCATCGAAGGCTCCCTGAGCAAGATTGAAAGTGACCATTATCGCCACACGTTTTTTTAAAGCAAATTTTTTTTTATGACACCACAATCACAAAAAAACCTCATCATTCTTGGCGTTGATCCGGGAACCCGCATCACGGGGTACGGCGTCATCAAAGTCGGAAGCAGACCTCAATTTGAACCTATCGATTTCGGCTGCATTCGGCCGCCGACCGATGGCTCTGCTGCGCAACGTTATCTCGCCCTTTTCGAAAGTTTGGACAAACTGCTAGATCTGTATGCGCCAAATGCAGTTGCCGTGGAAACCCAATTCGTTTATAAAAATGTGCAAAGCGCGATGAAATTGGGGATGGCGCGCGGCGTCGTTCTACTCGCAGCGGCGAGAAGGTCCATTCCAATTTACGAATACGCGCCCAAGAAAGCGAAGCTCGCAGTGGTTGGCAATGGTTCGGCCAGCAAAGAACAAGTGCAAAGAATGGTGCAGATTCTCTTGAACCTGTCCAGCATTCCCGAGCCCGAAGACGCTGCCGATGCGCTTGCATTGGCGATCTGCCATGCCAACTCGCTCAATTTTCAGGAAAGAATATGTATGAGTACTTAAAGGGAACTTTGGTCGAGACTACTTTCTCAAAAGCTGTCGTTGAAGTGCATGGCATAGGCTACAGCTTGCTGATCCCATTCAACAATGTTTCCAAATTGCCTGCTTTGGGGGCATTCGTCGTCTTTTACATTTCATTCATCGTCCGCGAAGATTCGCAAAAATTTTATGGTTTTTTAACGCAGCAAGAACGGGATCTTTTTGAAAGCTTGCTCGAAGTTTCCGGGGTGGGTCCCAAGACAGCGCTATGTTTGGTCGGCCATATGGAAACCCGCGATTTGCAAGCGGCCATCAGTCAGGGAAATACCCAGCTTATCTGCAAAATTCCCGGGATCGGGAAAAAAACAGCGGAACGGCTTATCGTCGATATGCGCGATAAAATGAAAAAGGGGCTAGAGAAATCCCTCACAACTCTCCCTCAGCCAGAAGAGAGAGGGACGGCGGCAGATGCCTTATCCGCCCTTATCCATCTGGGCTATAACAGCACTCAAGCCCAAAAGGCGATCAAGGCAGCCCTTAATAAGTTCGAGGGCGAACCGGAGCTCGCCAAGTTGATCACAGCCGCCTTGCGCTCTGTATAAAAAATTTTAATTCACGCCATTTACTCCCTTGTCATAGGAATGTATTTCCGCTATGATTTACCCTTAAATTTTACAGAAAAAAATGGAATTCAACCACCGGCCCTACCAGCCTGGACAGACGATTGCTGCCATCGCGACTCCCCCCGGAGAAGGTGGGGTGGCGATCGTCCGCATTTCCGGAAATGATGCGGTCGGCATTGCGGAAAAAATCTTCTCCGGCCCAATTCGCGCTTACAAAACGCATACTGCCCATTTCGGCAATGTTATCGATGTAGAGGGGAACGTCGTCGATGAGGCGCTCGCTTTGGTGATGCTCGCCCCAAAATCATATACGGGAGAAGATACGATCGAGATCCATTGCCACGGCGGGACCCTGATCACGCGACGCGTGCTCGATACGATCTTGAAAGCCGGCGCAAGGCCGGCACAGCCTGGGGAATTTACTTTTAAAGCCTTCATCAACGGCAAACTCGATCTTGCTCAGGCAGAAGCGGTGCAGCAGCTGATCGGAGCGAAAAGCGAGCTTGCCCTGCAGATGGCGGAATGTCAACTGCAAGGAAAGCTCTCCACATTAATCTGCTCGTTTCAAAAAAAACTCCTCGACATCGCCGCCATTTTGGAAGCATGGGTGGACTTTCCGGAAGAGGACCTTGAATTCGCTTCGATGGAAGAAGTGATCACCCAATTGACAGATGTCTTGAAAGCGCTGCAGCAGCTTAACGATACTTTCCATGACGGAAAAATTGCCAGTCATGGCATCTCCCTCTGTTTGGCAGGACCACCGAATGTCGGCAAATCCTCTTTAATGAACGCTCTTTTAGGCAAAGAGCGGGCCATCGTCACGAATATCCCTGGGACCACCCGCGATCTGATCGAAGAAGAGATGAAATTGGGTGCGCTGCATTTTCGCTTGATCGACACAGCGGGCATTCGAGAAACAGAAGAAATCATCGAGCGCGAAGGGATCCGCCGCTCAAAAGAAGCATTGCAGCAGGCAGACCTTATCTTGCTAGTTCTCGATGCCGCCCGTGGCATTTGTCGGGAATCGGAACATCTGATTGCACAGGCGCCGAAAGAAAAAACGTTGCTGGTTTGGAACAAAATCGATTTGACACACGACCCAGTACCCTTTCTGGAATTTCCCCATTCAGCCTCTGTTTCCGCCAAAGAAGGAATCGGACTCGATCAGCTGCGGCAACAGATCGACCAGTTCATCTGGCGCAAAGGCCCCCCTTCAAAAGACGAAGTGATCATTACGAGTGTGCGGCACCATCAAGCGCTAATTTGTGCGATCGAAGCTCTTCAAACGCTGATCGAAGGGTTAAAAACACAGATCTCTCCCGAATTCGTCTCATCTGATATGAGAAAGGTTCTCGGCGAGCTCGGGATAATCATCGGACTCAACATCACTGAAGATATTCTTTCGGCAATATTCTCTAAATTCTGCGTCGGGAAGTGAGCCTATCTGAAATTGGAAAAATTTGCTTTTTGATGGATTTTTCCATAGATTTTAACGCCGCTTCGAAGGAATTCTTAGGAAAGTAGATCACTATGACAAAAAAAGAAAAAGCGCGATGGATTCAAAAAATCCTTAACGATCTTTTTCCCGATCCTGAAATTCCTCTTTTGCACAAGGACCCTTATACTTTGCTTATCGCCGTGCTGCTTTCCGCTCAAAGCACCGATGTTCGCGTGAATCTGGTCACGCCCCAGCTTTTCGCCAAGGCATCTACGCCTAAAGAGATGACCGCTCTTTCTATGGAAGAGATCAAGGCGATCATTCGCCCCTGCGGACTGAGCAACACCAAAGCAAAGGCAATCTGGAACCTCTCTCACATCCTTCTCGAAAAATATGGGGGAAAAGTTCCTTGTTCTTTTTCCGCTCTGGAATCTCTCCCCGGCGTGGGACATAAAACGGCGTCCGTCGTGATGATCCAGGCTTTCGGCATGCCTGCCTTTCCCGTCGACACCCATATTCATCGTTTGGCAAAAAGATGGGGCTTAAGCTCGGGAAAAAATGTCAAACAGACAGAAAAAGATCTCAAGGCCCTATTTCCTAAAAATTCGTGGAACAAATTGCACTTGCAGCTCATTTATTTCGCGCGAAAATTTTGCAGAGCACGAGGACACAAAATAGAAAATTGTTCGATTTGTAGTAAAATATCCGATTAGTGTAAATGGGAAGACACTATTCATTTTTAGGCCTTGATGAAGCTTTGCCGATCCTGCCTTTATTTATTTGCGCTTATACTGCCCATCCTGATTTTCGCAGATGAAGAAACTGATTCTTCTGAGAAAATTTATTCCATTTCACACATCGAATTGGAATACGCTCAGTCGCATCCGGAAGAGATTCCTCTCGACAAACTACAGCGGGTTGAGATCTCCCTATTTGAAAAAAATGGGATCTTATACGGGAAAAAAAGCCCGGGAATTCAGCGGATTCACACGACCATTGCAAGGATAAATGACTATCCCAAGTTGAAAAAGATGTCCGATGATGCGTTGGCTGCCGTTCTATCCGCGCTTTTCCAAAAATTCCATGGGTTGGGCTATAACTGGACATTCATTTATATTCCCACCACCGAGATCACACAAAATGGGACCGACGTTCGAACAGAAGGCGATAAGGCAATAAAGATTATCATCTCTACACCGATGGTCACTAAGATCGATGTGGATTCTAAAAATGGCAAACTCACCAAAAAGATCTGCGACCATCTCCCTGTTTCGCTTCCCGATCCTTCTTCAGGGTATCCGGGAGGCTGGGTCAACTCGTCAGTTTTGAACAATTACTTACACAACCTCAATCGATATCGCGACCGAAGAATCGATCTGGAAATCGGGCCCACTAGCGTACCTGGAGAGGTTGACTTAAACTTCGTCGTCTCAGAAGAGCGCCCCTGGCATTTTTACATTAATGCCAACAACAATGTTCCAAAACCGATTCATCGTTGGCAGGAAGCCGCCGGATTTGTCCACACGCAATTCACGGGGAATGACGACATCTTTAAATGCGATGCCGCTAGCGACAGTTTTGACAAATATTATACCTTCGACGCCTCTTACGAAGCCCCCCTCGGCAATTCCATAGATACACGCTATAAAATTTTCGGAAGCTATTCTCGGTTTGAGTCCGCTGAATTTGCCCTCCCTCAAAACCTGTTCGTGGGAACCCAAGCAATCGGCAATTTGGAGTTCATTACCAACATTGCCCAATGGGGGAAACTGTTTTTGGATTTTGTCGGACAGATGGAATATCGCCATATTCACAATCGAGGGCATTTCCTTTTTTCTTCAGCGACGAAGAATTTCCTTCTTCCGGAAGTCGGGCTAAAACTCATACAGCTCAAGCGGGAGACAAAACTGATCGCCTCCTTGACTGTGCAAAGCACGATTAGTTCTCTGTTTTGGAATGTGAAAAAAAATCTGAATGATTTGGGAAGACGGGGTTTAAGCACGAATTGGGCCATCGTCCAAGCCGGTTTGTATGGAAGTTTTTATCTTGAGAGTTTGTTCCACGACAGTCAAAAAGTGCAGCGTCTTGCCAATGAGATCGTCTTTGTTTCACAGCTGCAAAATGCCTTCAATCAACGGCTCATCCCCGAATTGGAAGGAATATTGGGAGGGCTTTATACCATCCGCGGTTATCCCCAATCCACTGTCGCGGGAGATAATCTTTACATGGGCTCCTTAGAATATCGCTTCCATTTGCCTCAGGCCTTTAAACCAAATCCCCGCGCGTGTACAAATAAATTTAGATGGGTGCCCGACAAACCCAAAGGGCAAGCCGACTGGGATCTGATTTTTAGAGCGTTTTACGATGTCGGAGAAACCACGGTGAACCAAAGACGTTCATTCGAAAAAGACCACCTTCTCATGGGAGTTGGAGTGGGTTTAGAGCTCGTGATATGGCATAATGTGTTTATCCGAGCAGATGGCGGACATGCTCTGCGGGCTGCGAACGGCATCAAAAAGAACCATAATCAGTATTATGGTTCTGCGACGATTATCTTTTAATGAGGAAGAGGATGCAGAAAGGATTTTGGAGATTAGTTTTTTCCCTCCCCATGCTAAGCGCTGCATCGCACATGGTTGCATTGCCCCAAGTCCATGACGTGGCCCATGGCACGGCTCATGTGTCGTCCGCCGGCAATGAGCTACTCATCCAAGCCTCCGATCAAGCGATCCTCAATTACCGCCACTTTGACGTGAAAAGCGATGAAACGGTGCGGTTTCAAATGGGGGAAGCTTCCCATCGCATCCTCAATCGCGTCAACGGCGATATTGCCAGCCACATCGATGGGAAGATCTTCTCGAATGGCATCGTCTACCTCATGAATCCCGCGGGGATCATGTTCGGGCCTGATTCCGTCGTCAACGTTTCTGCACTCTATGCCGCTGCCGGGCATTTGAGCGACGCCGATTTTCTTGCTCACATCGATCGTTTTTTCGATGTGAAAGGCAATATCGAGCTCTATGGAACATTGGTGGGAGAGCAGATCGCCCTAATCGGCAAATCGATCCTTCATAACGGCAACATATTGGCCGAGGAGGGACAGATTGTTTTGGCAACAGCAGACAGCATCTATTTGGGGCACGAAGAGAGCCATTTATTCGTGAAGTGCGAAAAAGAGGCCATCGCAGCCGATCCCTGCTTTTTAGAATCGGGTTCCCCTGAATCCCATCTCCTATTTCATGCAGGCGTGTCCAAAGCGAAACACATCCACCTTTACGGTGAAAAAGACAGTTTGGTCATCGTCGGCGGCAATTTGGACGCGAGTCAATCTGCCGAGTTTGCCAAAGGAGGAGAGGTTTGGATTCAAGGCGAAGTCATTTCTCTTGAAAGGGCTGCTATTAACGCCTCGGGGCCGTTTGGCGGCGGAAAAGTTTTAGTTGGAGGAGGCAAGCACGGAGATGGGCTATATCCAACTGCCCAGTACACAGCTTGCGATGAACAAACCTCCATCCATACCGATGCAATCATTAGAGGCGATGGGGGGGAAATCATCCTCTGGGCTGAAAAAGCGACAATTTTTGATGCAAAATTATTCTCTCGCGGCGGAGCGATCGAAGGCAACGGAGGATATATCGAAACATCCAGTGGAAATCTCTTCCGCGCCATTACTGGACGCATCGATGCATCCGCCACCGATGGTAAAGGTGGCCAATGGGATCTCGACCCCTGCAGCGTGACCATTAGCTCGACCGCAGCGAATAACACTCCGATGACTCTGACTTGCACGGCTATGGCCCCCACTATTCCTTCTCTCAATGACGGGTGTGCATGCGCTACCCCTGCACCAGCTTGCCTGGGCATAACTAACTATATTGTAACAGCTAGCTGTTTAGAGAGTGTCACCGGGCCGACAACGATCATCATCGGAGCAAATGCCAGCACGATGAACGACACCTTCATCGCATTAGGAGATAATCAAGGAACCACACCTGCAACTGTAAATATTACTAATCCTAATGTTTCCGTTTTGCTGAGCTCGGTCAACGGCGCCGCCGCTCCTAATAATTTAGGGACAATCTTTCTCAATGGTTCTTTTAGTGCTACGGGAGGTTTAACGTTCTCGGGAGCTGTTCAGCTTAAAGGGACTACGACACTTAGTTCGATGACAGCAACGGTCAATTTTAATAACACCGTCGATAGCGCTCCTTCGACTAATCAAAACCTGACGATCGACGTTTCTGGCTCGGCAGGGGTGATTTTCGGTGGAGCAGTCGGGGATTCCCAGCCTTTAGGAACTTTAACGGTGAACGCCACTGGACAGGACGTTCAAGTTTTTTCCGATATTAAAACCACTGGAGACATCGATTTTAATTCCGCCTCGGTTACGCTGCATGGAAATTCCTTCACCTCATCGAGCGGAGGCAATATCACCTACGACGGATTTGTCAATAGCGATACGAACTCTTCAAATCGAAATCTCACATTAAGGGCTGCGGGAAATATTCTTTTTAATAATTCAGTCGGAGTATCTCCCATCGGAGATCTGTTCATTGAAACCGCTAACAACGTCACCCTTCAATTCCAAAACAATCCTACTCTAGCCTACCATTACATGCGCGTCCGTTCTTTCACACAGGGCGCCGGAACAGGGACCACCTCATTTTATGGACCGTTGATCACTTCTGGCGCACCCGTTGCCCAAATGGCGATGATGCCGCCATCTCCACCTGTTGATGGGGGTCCTGTCTTTATTGAGACTGACGGAGCCATTAATTTTTATTACCTGGTCCAGACCCCCCTCGGTCCTCCGCCGCCTCCTCCTGCCCCTCCGCCATCTCCAAATCCCAATCCTTTGACGAGCGCCTTGGTCCCTGCCGCAGGTCAAAATGTGGTCATTAAATCCGTGATTACGACTACGGGAGGCCGGCAATTGAATTCGGTTGCAACAGCAAACAATCCGAATGCTCCTAATGGATTGTCAGGAGGAGACGTTACTTTAATCTCAAATGCAAACTCCATCAATTTGCTCGGAATCTATGCAGGGGGAACCCCTGCTTTCCCAGGAACTTCCGGAACAGGGGGAGGGGGAGGAAATGTTTATATCGAATCCGCTACTGGAACCGCTTTGCGCGGCCCTATTTTCGCTACCGGCGGAGCTGGAATGGGGGGAGGAGCCCAAGATCTGCCCACACTCGTTTTCCCTGCACAGAATTTGAATGCAGCGGGAGCGGACTCCCCGGGAGACATTACCCTCACAGGACCTTTGACGCTTGGGTTTAATGGCGTCATTCTAAGGGGCGGCGACATATTCTCGACTGCAATTCAGAGCGGCCCGCTTCCCACCCCCAACAATTTATTAGGGATTGACGGCTCCACTGCAAGCACAGTCTACCTCACCAGTTTGACCGATCTGAGTTATTTAGTCGTCGATTATGCCCAGGATCTCAACATATCGGGCGCAGTCTCGGCATCAGGTATAGACCTTTACAATGCAGGATCGGGTAACATTACTTTTGATGAATCCGTCACTGCGACCGATACTGTAGCCATCCACAATCAGTTTTGCGTTTACTTCCTCGATGGCCCCCCCTCAGGTACCTATACAGATTTAACTTGCGGCGATTGTATTACTCCGCCGCCTCCTCCACCTCCGCCGCCTCCTCCCCCCGCCCCACCACCACCTCCATCTCCGCCACCACCTCCATCTCCGCCACCACCTCCATCTCCGCCACCACCTCCATCGCCTCCGTCACCCCCTTCGCCGCCGCCGGCGCCACCCGCTCCCATTGTGGTACACAAAATTAGGCCTCATGGGAAAGGATTTGCGGGAGTCTGGTCTCCTATGGGCATGGACATCGATTACTATCCAGGGGATATTTTTATTTTTGACCAAATTATGGACCAAAAAGATGACATTTTCTTGTATACGCCAATGAATATATTTATTAACTACACGCTTATACCTCCGCTAGTTACGGATGAGCTTAAATAAACGGAAGTTCTGAGGGAAAATGAGATATTTGAATTACGTGTTTCCAATTTCTTTAGTGATTTCCCACATGAGCTTCGCTGACCAGAACTCTCAATCTCCAGATATAGTCAAATGCGAAACGCCTTATCGTGCGATGCATATTGGACTGCGTCATACGGAGGCGCGCGGAGTTGGATATTCAAACGGGTATACGACTCTGGAAGGTTTCGGGAGTTACAATCGCTCTACGGGATTCATGCCCTTTTTAGACCTTCGCGGCCATGTGTTCGATGACGGGAAATTCGCAGGGAATGTAGGGGTTGGCGGACGAACATGGCTTTCTTCTCTTCACCATGTCGTAGGATATTATATTTATTATGATGTGAGACAGCACTCCCATCGTCTCACCCCACAGCAGGTTAGTCCTGGCATTGAATTGCTCGGTAAACGAATGGAATACCGGATGAATGGGTATTTCCCTGTGGGCACTGATAGAAGCCGTCGCTATGGCTACGACTTCGATTCTTTCCATGGAAATCAAATTTTGCTGAAACACAAGCAATTCCGCGTGCTAACGGGCGGCGATGCCGAAATCGGGGCGCACATTACTCAAAGCGCCAAATACGACTTCTACGCCGGAGCTGGCCCTTATTATTTTTCCGCTGCCCATGCCTCTTCGTGGGGAGGCAAAGCACGTTTTCTCGGACGCTATAAGGAATACATTTCTTTGGAAGCCTCCTATTCTTATGACAATCTCTTTGGCAGCATTGTGCAAGGAACCCTCGCTCTCAATCTTCCCTTGGGCAAAAAACTCCACTACAAAGACAAGTCATGTCGATTTAAGAATGATCTCGCTTTTTCTCGTGCGGCATTCGCTCCTTACCGTTTTGAAATTCCTGTTGTCAAACGCACACATATCAAACAAAAAGCGATCAACCCAGCCACAGGCGATCCCTGGAAGGTCTGGTTCGTCGATAATACGAGCAGTTCCCAAGGCACCTATGAAAGCCCTTTTCCCACCCTTTTGGAGGCAGAATATGCTTCAGCGCCTAATGACATCATTTATGTTTTTCCAGGGGACGGGACAACGACCGGCATGGACATGGGAATCGCTTTGCAAAACAATCAAGATTTATTCGGCTCAGGCATTGCTCATACAATTTCGACAACAAAAGGAAACATTAAGATTCCTGCCTTTTCTGGCAGCTCTCCGGTCATTACCAATACGCCAGGGAGTGTGGTGACACTTGCGAATGGTAACGAAGTCTCCGGATTTCAGATCATGGTCAGGTCAGCGGGCTTTTACGGCATCGACGGCTCTTCAGGGATCATTGGAGCAGACATCAACAACAACTCTTTCTTTGGAAGTGTGGATTATTCAGGCATTAGGATTGCCGGGCAGGGGGGTGTGGATGTGAAATATAATCAGTTGATCAATTCTGTATCAAAAGCATTGAATCTAGGCATAGCTGTTGGTGTCGTCTATGGGACATTTATGGATGCGAATATTTCTGATAATACAATCTCCGGATTCAAAAGCACAGGGATCTTTTTCGGGCCAAATACAAACCCAACGACTGCATCCGCGCAGGCAGTAATCGCCTGCAACAGCATTTCTAATTTTGGTTTGCGCGGCATCTTTTATCCTACCGGAATGCCCGATTCCACCGTACAGATCCTGAAAAATACTGTCTTGGACAACGCTGGCAACATCATGGGAACAATAGGCTCGACAGACCAAGGAGCTATTGTTGCCAGTGTCAACAACGCGCCAGATAGCGGTAATCTCATCATCGACGGCAATACAGTTTTGACGCCGACAACCACACCCCAACAATTTGGCATCACTGCGCAAATTAATTTCCCAACGGGCGCAAACTTTAAAGCGGTTGTCACCAACAACACAGTCTACACAGGAAGCGGAACGGGCTCTGTGGGAATGAATCTTTTCTCTAGAGGAAACTTGTGCGCTACGGTCTCAGACAATCAGATCCATTCACAGGCGGCTTCAGGAACAACCGACTTGAATATCTCCACTGTCGGAGGCTCTTCTGTCATCAACCTCAATGATCTCTCGAACAACGTCGCTGAAAACGTGACCGTTTCTGGCAATGTGAACATCGTGCCCTGCGGTGAGTAGGTGATCCCGGTCTAAAAAGCCCGGGTTCATTCGCTAAAAGTAGGTCTGGTTCTGAGCCGAGCTGTCGTTGACTTCTCCATTTGTGACTGTTGTTTGCGTGAACTGCCCAATGTAAATCGCTGGTCTCAAGTAAGTCGGATCGGTGGTCCACAAATTCTGTCCAATCCAATATGCCGGATTTTTATACCATTGAATTCCCGAGCTTGCTGTCATCTTCAAATTCATCAGGCTAAAATCGGCTACAGTTTGATAGGTTGTTATTTCTAAACCTGTTAATGCTGCAGCCTGCAGGACGAGATTTGCATACGCGTTCATTCCCAGCCACGAATTGAAATCTTCGGAGATGCTTTCCTGATTTCTTCCCAGGGAGTTCGGCTGGTACTGCAGACCGTTCGCGATGCTATGTCCTTCCCATGGGAAGCCATTCCGATCATACGGAAGATCAGGATCATAAATGCCGCTTGGGTCTGCAGGATTATTTGTGAATGGATTATGGGTATCTCTCCAGAGAAAGTCGACCATGTTTCGAATTGTATACATTTGCGAGTCTGCTCCCATAACACCAATATCGATCCACAACGACCCCGAATTATAAAGAATATCCCACTCCGTTACCATCGCTGCAGCGAGGAGAAAATACCCAGCAAAAAAATGATGATCGTTATAAACGTAATTTCCAAAATCGACCCCGCTGTCGACACTTTGCTGTAAGTTGGGACCATTAGCATACGTGCCATCTCCGCCCGCCCCATTGACACAAATTCCCCCAGCTGTCTGATCGGCCACAAAAAATGAGGAGCCCGGCGTTCTTCCCACAAGATACGCTGTTAGGCAGCTCTTAGCATTGTCGATATAAGCCTGAGTCGCGGCCTTAATTTGCGCGTCGGACATGGCAGGCGTCACTTGTTTCAAATAGTAAGCAATATAAAGTCCCGTTTTAGCGAGCATATAACAAGTCTTCCCGCCGTTGTAGGCAGCGTCGAGAAAATTTTCGGGAAAATAAGGGAGGGGGACAACTTGCTGGCCGATTTGAGTCAATGCCGCACCAAGTGCACTCATCTGCGTTGGAGTGAATGTCAGGTCGGCGGGAATGAAGAGACCGAATGGAATCGTGGGGCTATACCACGGCGGTACCCCCCCTTCTAAAAATGTCACAGAGTTGGAGGCACTGCTGCATTCCGCAGCGTAAAGCGTCCCTTTAATGGTATCATTATAAATGAAGTTTTGCAGAGGCTGCCCTCCTCCTGGAATCGTATTGACCACACCGGGCGTTGTGCCTTGCAAATATTTCCAAAAAGGAAAACAGACCAATGTGTTATTCGGGGTCCCCGCAGGGAGATTGGGGGAAAGCGTATATGTCCATTCCATCGTATTAGCAGTCGTCGTGATATCCGCCTGGATGGGAATACTGAGACGATGCGCCAAGTAAACATTCACGTTATTCACGGGAGATGTAATCGTATAACTCGGCAAAGTTCGGGAAGCAGCTTGAAACGCCTGAACCTGAGAGGCTAAATTCTGTGCCATGAACATGTCGAATTGCACAAGAAAAAAGTTGGTCGAAAAATCACTTCCATCGGTGTAGGGAGGAGAAGGGGGCGGAGGGGGCGGAGGAGAAGGATTTGTCCGAAGATTGAAGAAGTCCGTGTACCAACTGCCCGCCTGGACCGGATCCACTATCGCAATAACCGGCAGGATAATGGACATAGCTTGGGAAGTCGGGTATTGGGCGGTTCCTGTGGTATTCAACCAAGGGCCATTAATGACTTTTTTCGATAGGGATGTGAATAATTCTGCCCAGTGAGGTGGTGGCAACGGAGGCGGTGGAGGTGGTAGATTTACCCCGTTTGTCGGGAACTGTATCCAAAAGCTCATCCCTGTCGGGGCAATCGCATCGACCTGTACTATTTTCCACCAATTGGGTTCGCCGGGGATTACGCAACACCCGATTTGTTCGATAGGACAATTAGCAATGTATCTGCCACTGCACGTTGCGGGGGGGTTTAGAGAAGAGTCAGAAGCGTCATTGATATTTTCCGGCATGAAATAAGTCCCTTGTGTCCAAACGGCAGGGGGCGATGGGGGCGCCGGCACCATTGGAGTTGGATCGTTTGTCGAGAGGGCCGCCAATCGGAGAAAACCTGTATAAGAACTAAGGGCTGTAAAGAAAAACGGATCGGCCCCATTCGTGCTGACTCTAAATGTGATCCCATTATCGTCACTATCGACGGCGTAAAGAATGTAAGAAGAAACTCCCAACCCCGTATTTCTGACTGTAAAAAACTGAAACGCTTTTCCTGTTATAGTGCCTCCGAACGGGACTGATTGAAGAGGGCCTTGAGTTATGCCGTCAGTACTCACCGTCAATATCACACCTGTACCATCTGACAATATCGGATTGCTGGTGGCTAAGGCAGGAGTCATCCCATTGTAATAGACATCGTGGAAAATATTCCCAATTACATTGTAATCGATAATCTCCCCAGAGTAAGGCGCGGGGGGAGTATAAGTGACAAGACAGGTTTGAGCGTTGACGATATTAGTAGAGACAGTAAAGTAACTGCTTGTACTATTAGTCTCCACGGAGCTGAAAAAAATCGTGCCCTGAGGGTTGATGACGAGGTTGGGAAAGCCCACGGGTGCCATCGACGTTCCAAAATTCACACCATTGTTAAAGTTGTATTGCGGTGCTTGGGCAGCGGGGCCGACCTGTGTCATTGCGACCATGAACGGACCGCATCGCATTAAATTACTCCCCGCTCCTGCACTCACAGCAAAAGTACCCGTTGCCTCCCAAACAGTGGGGAAAATGCAGCAAGGATTTTGGAAGGTCTGAAAATTATTTGTCGTCGGCAGCTGATTTGGATTCAAGCGGTTGACCTGTTGCAAGGGAGCATTTTGATTCACCGAAAGAGAACCAAAAGCGTCAAGCGGCGGAAGAGGGAGGGTTTGGCAATTTCCCGAAGTTGTGCCCAAGTTCCCTAAATACCCTGTCGTCTCGCTGGGATTAGGGCATGAAGACGGGATGGCTGCCTGGACTAAAGGAAAGAAAGCAGAGAGGGCAAAAAAACAAACGAAGGCCCATTTGATATTCTGAATTTTGGAAAATTGAAGCATAACCTTTTTCTCTCATTTAAAAACTTTTCCCAACGATTGACCTAAAAGGCCGCGCACCTCCATTTTTTTTGAAGATGCATCAATCAAATCTTGATCGAAAATAATTCTATTAGGCTCAAAAAGCAAGATCAAACATGATCCGCCGAAAGAAAAATATCCCTTCTCTTCTCCTTTTGCTTGAGATTTACCTGGAGAGTAAGTTTGTTCGATGCTTCCGACATAGGTTGCGCCGACTTCAATATATTGCACGCAGCCGAAATTTTGTGTTTTTAAAGACGTGATCATCCGTTTATTTTCGCACAAGATCTCGATGTGGCGCTTCAAGGCCATCGGATTGACCGAAAATAAGGGGCCGTTGATCAAGCGCGCTTGATCGGGAATGCACGAGCAGGGAAAATGAAAACGGTGGTAATCGACGGGACATAAGCGCGCGATGACCATTGCTCCTTGTTCGTAGGTTTTCGCAAGGGCCTTATCGCCTAAGAGCTCGCTGAGGGAAAATTTTTTTCCTTTCACCCAAAATCCATCCGCTTGATCGATCTGCTGAAAGACCAAATAACGCGCATCGGCAGGTAAAACGGCAACATCCTCTCGCGCTGAGATAGGACGGCATTCGGGTTTTAGCTTCCGAATAAAAAAGGCATTGAAAGAAGGAAAAGTGTCAACCGGATCCAGGAATTCGGATGGGTCGACATGGTAAGTTTGAACAAACGGATTGACTTTGGACCGGCTCATTGAGCTTTTTTGAAAATACCCGTAGAGCTTGGAAAAAAAGTGGATACGCGCGAAGAAAGGGAGCAGGAGAAAGGAAAAAAGGCGAGGCAAAGCTCCCTCGCCGTAAAACAGCTTAATGAAAAACTCGCCGTAAACCTTCTCTTTTTCCGTTCTTTTCGTCTGGCGGTCTAGAAAAATAATGTCCGTCATGGCCTCGTCACAGCTGATTTGCCGGCAATAGAAGAAAAGAATGTTAACTCATCCAGATAATCTTTGGCAAAGAGATGTTCAAGGTGGTTGGAAGAGATCAGCTCATAGATCTGTCGTGCCGTGCGGACCATTTTGCCCGTATGGGATCGCGTTTGGTTCCCTTGGATAAATTCTTCACGCTGCAGTTTGAGCTGAAGCATCAGTTCTTTCATTTGTTTTTGGGTTTCCAGTTGTTTTGAAGTCGCATTGATCATCTGATCTATGACTTTGAACTCTTCGTCTTCCTTCACGGAATGAGCCCTATCGAGCAAGGAAGATTGAGGTACTTGAAGGGTGGAATTTTCGGCATGGCAAAGGATTGTACAACTCAAAAAAATGAGTAAAATAGTAATTTTCATAAGCTTGTTTAAATGAGTGCTGAAGAGCAACCATACGAGAAGCCAAAAATTCTTGTCAAAATGGCTTTCGTCGAGAATTACGATTTAGATGCGGTTGCTTCTTTTTTTCGCTTTTTTTCCGTCAGGGATTTTTTGATTAAAACCAGGATCAAGCTCAGGGACATTTGGCCTCCTTCCATGTTCTAAATAAAAATTAACAGAATGGCATTTTTTTTAAAACATACAACCCGTTAAGAATTTAACACTTCGAGTTTTACTAAAAAAAAATTGGATCTTTTTTTCCGGCTACATCTTTTTCAACTCTGTTCTAAAAATTGCAAAGGTAATATAATCAAACTCTTACTAGCATTCTCTCCATAGGAAATCACCATGTTTGGATTTTTAAAAAAAGTCTTTGGCACAGCCCAAGGCCGCTTGCTGAAAAAATACGGAAAGCTTGTCTCCGAAGTCAACCGCTGGGAAGAGAAATTTCAAGCCCTTTCCGAAGAAGAGCTGCGAAATAAAACGGTTGAATTCCGAGAGCGTCTCGACAAGGGAGAACCTTTAGACCGCCTTCTTCCCGAGGCGTATGCTGTCGCCAAAAATGCTTGCCGCCGTTTATGCGGGACGGATGTTCACGTTTCCGGCTACGACCAAAAGTGGGACATGGTGCCCTATGACGTGCAAATCCTCGGCGGGATTGCTATGCACTATGGTGCGATCTCCGAGATGCAGACCGGCGAAGGAAAAACGCTGACGGCTGCCATGCCCCTCTATCTCAACGCTCTTACAAAAAAACCTGTCCACCTTGTCACTGTGAACGATTACCTCGTTCAGCGCGATTGCGAATGGATCGGCTCTATTTTCCGCATGCTCGGGCTCACCGTCAATGCGTTGACAAGTTCTACGCCGCATCATTTGCGCAAATCGGTCTATGAGGCCGACATTCTCTATGGAACAGCCTCTGAATTTGGTTTTGACTACCTGCGCGACAATTCCATGGCTCAAAGCAAAGAAGACCAGTGCCAGCGCGGCCACTATTTTGCCATTGTTGACGAGGTCGACTCGACCCTCATCGATGAGGCGCGCACTCCCCTGATCATTTCCGGCCCCTCGGGGGCTTCGCGGCAAATGTACGACGAGCTCAAAGACGATGTGGGCAACCTCGTCCGCCATCAACGCGATCTTAGCAATAAACTCGCTACCGATGCCCGCAAAGTTCTAGAAAAATTAGGCAGCCTCGACGAAACGCTCCAGGCTAGAAATCTGAACAAAGAACAAGAAATTGAAGAAAAAGAAGCGCTGCGGAAGCTTTGGCTCGTCGCCAAAGGAACCCCGCATAATAAGATCTTAAAGCGCGTTCGGGAAAACCCCACCCTAAGGGCCCAAATTGAAAAATGGGACATCTATTTTTATGGCGATCAGAATAAAGAAGAGCGCGCGAAAGTTCTTTCCGAATTATTTATCATCGTCGACGAGCGCGCCAGCGAATTCGAATTGACGGACAAAGGGATCCAACGATGGGTCGAAGACAACAAGGACAAAGCCTCTTCCGACGACTTTGTCATGCTCGACTTAGGCCATGAATATGCCAAAATCGATCAAAACCCGGAATTTTCCGACACGGAAAAGCTCCAGCAAAAAGTCATTCTGCGCGAAGAAGACTCCCGCCGTAAAGAACGCGCGCATAATTTAAGGCAATTGCTCCGCGCCCATCTGATGATGGAAAAAGACGTCGATTACATCATTGCAGAAGAAAAAATTGTCATCATCGACGAGAACACGGGACGTCCGCAGCCCGGACGCCGGTTCTCGGACGGCCTGCACCAGGCCATCGAAGCCAAAGAAGGCGTTGCCATTCAAGGCGAAACGCAGACTTATGCGACTATCACTTTGCAAAATTATTTCCGCATGTACACCAAGCTTGCCGGAATGACTGGAACCGCGATGACGGAAGCCAATGAATTCAAAGAGATCTACAAGCTTGAAGTGCTCGCCATCCCCACGCATCGCAAAGGACAGCGCAAGGATGATGATGATGAGATTTACATGACCGAACGGGAAAAGTACAATGCGATTCTCAAAGACATCCAGCTGATCCATACGAAAGGGCGTCCTATCCTGATCGGGACCGAATCGGTAGAAGTGTCCGAAAAACTTTCGCGCATCCTCAAGCAAAATAAACTCGAACACACCGTACTCAACGCCAAAAATCACGCCCATGAGGCAGAGATCATCGCACAAGCCGGATCCCCTAGCGCAATCACTGTAGCGACCAATATGGCAGGGCGCGGGACCGACATCAAATTAAAATCCGGCATCGCAGATCTCGGCGGCCTTCACGTCATCGGAACAACACGGCATCAATCCCGCCGTATAGATAGGCAGCTCCGCGGCCGCTGCGCCCGCCAAGGCGATCCAGGCTCTTCCAAATTCTATGTCTCTTTCGAAGATTCCCTGATGCGGCTATTCACCTCGCCGCGGATCACGACATTTCTGCAACGCTTCCGTCCGCCCGAGGGCGAAGCGATCTCCGCAAAAGTGTTGAACAAATCGATCGAGACCGCCCAAAAACGGGTCGAACAGCGCAACTATACCATCCGCAAACATACACTGGAATACGATGATGTGATGAACAAGCAAAGAGCAGAAGTTTATTCATTCCGCAATGAAGTCTTGCACATCGAAGATACTCTTTCTCTCGCCCGTGAAATCCTCGAAGAGCTTTGCGTCCGCATGAGCCATCAATTTTTCACCTCTCGCGGCGTCGAAGGCGGCTGGAATCCCGAAGGCTACCGCCAATGGCTGCTCACCCATTTCCCTTTGACTTTCGATGCCAAAGAATTCGACGACGATTATCTCAAGCTCGAAGATATCGAACAGCTTGCCTCCGGTAAAGTAGTCACGGCCTTTAACCAAAAAATGAGCCACGAGGGAGAAAAAATCTCTAATACCCAAATGCATCTCGGCAACCAACCTCAGGCCAAGATGGATCCCGAAGAAATTTTACGAGAAGTCGTCCGCAGCCTCCTTATCCGCAATATAGACAGGATCTGGCAGGAACATTTGCTCCATATCGATCACCTGCGCACAGAGGTCCATCTCCGTTCCGTGGGCCAAAAAGATCCGCTCCTCGAATTCAAACACGAGGCCTTCGCTCTCTTCGAATCATTGACCTCGCGCATCAGGCAAGAGATCGCCCATGCTTTGTTCAAATTTGAAATGGTACTGCCGGAAGCACCCCCGCAAAGGCCCCGCCTTCAACCTCGCCGCCGTCATCCCCTCATCGACCTGTCCCTCATGCCCGAATTGGAAAAGATCGAGAAGGAAGATGATTCCGAGGAAACGATTGTAAGGTGAACCTGTACCCCATGTGCTGAGGTTCCCTTGATGAATTAGCGGAGAGGTTAATAATAAAGTTTTCTATTGTCATTTATTTTGTAAACCTTTAATAACATTCTTTATATTGCTTTTAAGCTGTTAAATTGCTAAACTGTTTGAATAATTTTTATGAGCAATTAAATGACGGCATTAACAAATTCTCTTCTTTCACAACCCCTTACTTACTCAGAAGTTTCGGAATATGCGAAACAAAGATGTGAAAGATTTTTTGCACTCGCAGATTCTCCTGATCACTACGCAAACGGAACCAGCCTAACAGAGCTTGCTAATCTCTTTACGAGTGTCAGAAACGCGATCAATTATGCCCGAATTAACATCAGCCCTGATCAAAGAACCCAAGATCAATGGCAGCTCAATCGGCTATCTGAAGCCAAAGAAAGGCTAGGCAAAGCAATTGTGCTGAAAAAAAGTTATTATAATAATAACTTTTTCGGGATTATCACCAAATACGTTCTTATGTTTTTTTGTATGTGGAATAACGGAAATACTTCAGACGTCATCGAAGCAGAGGACGCTCTACTCTTTTGGGATTCACGACGGCCTGTGATTAAAATTTCGGTTCCCCAGAATCCCAATTATGGGAAATATTGCGTCCGTAGAGATTTTGACAATTCACAACTCGATACTTCCCGTTTTTACAATTACAATCCTTCTAGGCTCATCGAGTTAGGGAACGGTGAGAAAATCGATTACCGAGCGCTCTAAAAGTTTGCTTTTTTAAGAAAGATTGAAGATAGTCCGTTGCTCGACTTTGTAGCTTTTTGGGTTTGAAAGATTCGAAATATTTACTCTCCGGCGTTCGACCACGCGTCGAACGCCGGAGAGTAAATAGGCGAGGCAGGCGGATCCAAAAAGTTGCAAAGTCGAGCTTTGACTCAACGAACGAAAAGGAAAGTTATGGCAATATCAACACACCAGCCCGTGTTCGGGAGAATTTCTAATGAAGAAAAAGCCAACTATGATCGCTTTTTCGAATATACCAACGATGCCAATATTCAGAGCTATGCAAAAGGGGCTTTTTTGGTAAACCTTGTCGCGCTAGCCGAAAAGACCTACGGCATCGTCGAAAAGACGAACCCTATTTTGCAAGAGGGATCCCCTCAAAGCGCCATTATTCCCGGAAGACAATGGGAACTCGACCGCCTATCAGAAATCAAACAAAGACTTGGCAAAGCGATCGAATGCAAGCGCGCCTATTACGAGAATCACCTCTTTGGGATCATTACAAAATACGTCTTAAAATGCTTTGGAATGTGGAATAATGGCGATACTGCAGACATTGTAAAAGCGGAAGACTTTCTTATCGAATACGACTCACGCCTTCCCATGTTGAAAGATTCCCAAGGAAACTACCAAAAGCGCTTCTTTTTTGTTTTTACACCCATTGATTGGGTGCGAGAAAATTTAAACACCAGCCGTTTCTACAATTACAATCCTAGACGCCCGATCCCTGCCGTACAAAATTTCCATTACGATGCATTAGACCCTCGCAATCCTAGAGTATTCATTACTTAGAAGAACCCTCAAAGTGTTTGCAGGCTATCAGTTCAGGCTTCCATCCAACCCAGCAGGCCAAAAATGACCACTAACTTCCTACAAGTGGCATAAGCAAAGTTCAGATAGGCCAACAATTTTTTGTTGACAACTCATATCGTTTCAAATTTAAATACTCTTCAATACTTCTTAAGATATTGAGGATGTATGTCATGATCAGATGGATTTTTGCAACGCTGTTACTTGTCATCAAATGTCCAGGTTTTACCGAAGATCTTCAACACGATTTGCAAGACTGGCAAAATGAAGCTTTGTCGCACCTAGTGCTTCTTAAAGAAAGTTTTTAAAATAATCATTAGGCTAGTGTGGGATATAGTTTTTTCAGTTTCACTCTTGCATCAAAATTACACCCAACCTTATGTTCATTTCTTGCAGTTTCCCAAGCCTCGACCTCTTGGACGAGTTTTTCTTGGGAAGGTATTCTCTTGTTAAGACATTGTCTGGATAGAGCGCTAAATTCTATTTCCGCCATGTTTAACCAACTACCGTGTTTTGGCGTGTATTGAATATCAAGCTTATCGCTAATTCGTTTAGCTGTAGGTGGATCAAAATAGCTATACAGTGATGCGGGTGAATGCGTATTCAGATTGTCCATAACGATGGTTACTTTCAAGGCGTCTGGTGACCTTGCCCCTCCATTCGGACCACTCGCCCATAGAGGTTACGCGGTTAATTTACCTTCATTTTGTGCATTTAGGCTATTCAAAAATTGCTGAGGGCTCAACCCATTAAGGCTTGTATGCGGCCTCACAAGATTGTAATCCAATCTCCATTTCTCAATAATCTGCTTTGCTTTGACCTTGCCCCCTTTTTTGGTCCGGGCTAAATGCGAAAAATCGGGTTATTTTTTCTTGAGATTGCCCATTTCTCGAGATAAAGTTTAGCCTATACACACTCCAGTTTTGGACTAAAGTTTTCGAGCTCCCCGAAGCCCCGAGCATAGCCGCCAAATAGCTCGGCGAGGGGCGGGGAAGCGAGCCACTTGCTCGCCTCAGCGAACTCTCGGGGTGTTGCATTTTTTAACGAACTGTGAGGCCTTTGCTCATTGTAATCTATTCGCCATGCTTTTGCCTTCATCTGTGCGTCTTCTAGAGACAGGAACCCAGTGCTGATTCAGGCATTCTTGGCGAAACCTGCTATTAAAACTCTCAATGAAAGCATTATCTGTAGGCTTTCCCGGCCTGGAAAAATCTAGCTTAATCCCTTGTCCGTAAGCCCATAAATCAAGCTCCTTTGAAATAAATTCTGGCCCATTATCCACTTTAATAGCTTCCGGTCGGCCATGCTCTTTAATCGCTTCTTCTAAAAAACGCACTACATCCGTTCCTTTGCATGAAACTCCCACTCCGATCCCAGGGCTTTCCCTTGTAAAATTGTCCACGATCGTCAAAAACCGAATTCGGTGTCCGTTATACAGCTCATCTGAAACAAAATCCATACTCCAACATTCGTTCTTTTTCCCGGCTATTACTGGGTCTCTTCTCGTTTTAATACTAACTGTTCTTCTTGGAACTTTCAATCGCATTTGCAGGCTTTCCTTACAATACAGACGGTAGATTCTTTTGTGGTTCACGGACCACCCTTCCCGCTGCAACAAAGTGTGAATCCGACGATAACCATAGCGTACACGGATTGATGCGATTTCTTTGACCCGTTTAACTAAAAATGCCTGATCTCCTCGAATTGACTTGTAACGGTGCACAGATCGGCGAATATGCAGCACTGCACAAGCTCTTCTTTCACTCACTCGATGAACGAGAACTAGCTCTTTGACTAGTTCTCGTTGGAGAGCAGGCTTTAAAGCTTTTTTGAAAGCACCTCTTGCAGCATGTGTTTGTCTAGATTCAAATCAGCTACAAGCTGCTTTAATCGACGATTTTCCTCTTCCAATTGTTTTAACCGTCGAAGTTCGGAAGGCATCAGCCCACCATATTTCTTCTTCCATTGGTAAAATGTTGCCTGCGAAATGCCAAGCTTGCGACAAATTTCGTCGATAATGGTTCCGTTTTCTGCCTGTTTCAAAGCGAAAACTATTTGCTCTTCCGTAAATTTGCTTTTCTTCATCGAAAATCCCTTTGTTTCTAAAAACTTCTAGAATGGGATTTTTCGCATTATTTTTGGACCATTTTTTGGGGAGCAGACC